>CACSJR010000001.1 GCA_902706235.1 Citrobacter sp. 18056
GGAGAAAAGGCCGCGCAGCTGGCGCTCAGCGTGGGCGATGTCAATTTGTGGAGTGAGGATGAGTTTAACGCCGACGATTTGACCGCCACGGTGGCGCTGGTGGGGGCGCCAGCCGCGCCTGACCCTTGTCTTAAACCCGCTCATCTTATGCGCAGCATTGAATTACTGCGGAACGCGCTTCCGTCAGGGCAAACGCTGGTGGCACTCAATACCAATGAAAATGGTGCAGAAGCCACGGTCAATGGCTGGTTCCATGCGGCGATGTGCGGCCTGCCGCTGATTGACCTCGCCTGCAATGGGCGCGCGCATCCCACCGGAACCATGGGATCACTGGGGCTGCACGCCGACGCGAATTTCCGTTCGTATCAGGCGTGGGCTGGCGGTGCGGCAGAGCGCTACGTCGAAGGGGTATCACAAGGAGGGCTGGAGCAGGTGGCCGGGATTGTCCGTCGGGCGTCCGTCGAAGCGGGAGGAATCGTCGCCGTGGCCCGTAACCCTGTCCCCGTGAGTTATGCCTGTCAGCACGGTGCGCCAGGGGCGATTAGCCAGGCCATCCGCGTGGGGCGCGCCTGGCTGGATCACGGCGTGGATGGCGTGCTGTCGCTACTGCAAGGGCGGGAAGTGGCGCGCGGGACGGTTTCCCGCTATCAGTGCGAGCAGCAAGGGGGGCTGGATGTGGGCTTCATAACACTCAATGATGGGATGGAAACCACGCTGCGCTTTATTAATGAATACATGCTGATTGAGCAAAACAATCAACTCGGCGCGCGTTTCCCTGATTTGCTGATGACCTTCGATGGCGAGGGCAAGCCGGTCGTTTCTGCGCATGTTCGTGAAGGCATGGCCCTTCAGGTGGTCCGTATTCCTGCTGATCAGCTGTTACTGTCGCGCACGATGTTTATGCCAGAGCTGTATCGCCCGCTTGAAGCCCTGCTCAACTGCGAATTTGCACCTGCCAGCTAACTCAGCTCAATAGCGCAGAAGAGATAACCTCCCCGGGCGGGAAGCTGTCATTTCCCGTCCGAAAAACTCCCTCCGTGCCCCCCAGCAATGATATGATTACGCCCCTGTACGTCAGCCGCAGGCTGATACCGATATCTTTACCGGAATAATGACCGTGACCTCTTTTGCTGAATTAAACGCGCTTCCTGCAGAACAACTCGAGAATCTCAATGAGCTGGGCTATCTGACCATGACCCCGGTGCAGGCGGCAGCGTTACCGGCCATTCTTGCGGGGAAAGACGTCCGCGCTCAGGCAAAAACCGGCAGCGGAAAAACGGCGGCGTTTGGCCTGGGTCTGCTGCAACACATTGATGCCAGCCAGTTTATTACTCAGTCGCTGGTGCTGTGCCCAACGCGCGAGCTGGCCGACCAGGTCGCCAAAGAACTGCGTCGTCTGGCACGCTACATGCCGAATATCAAAGTCCTGACCCTGTGCGGCGGCCTGCCGTTCAGCGTTCAGCGTGACTCCCTGATCCACGCCCCACATATCATTGTGGCTACGCCTGGCCGTCTGCTCGATCACCTGAAAAAAGAGACCGTCAGCCTCGAAGCCCTGCAAACGCTGGTGCTGGATGAAGCTGACCGCATGCTGGATATGGGCTTCGCCGAGGCTATCGACGACGTCATCAGTCACGCGCCGGCTAAGCGACAGACGCTGCTGTTCTCCGCCACCTGGCCGAGCGCGATTGCCGCCATCAGTACCCGTATTCAGCACGAGCCGCTGACGGTGGAAATTGGCACCGTCGACGAGCTGCCCGCCGTCGAACAGCAGTTCTACGAAGTGTCGCGCAACGGCAAAATCAGCTTGCTGCAAAAGCTGTTGAGCAAACATCAGCCTGCGTCTTGCGTGGTGTTCTGTAACACCAAAAAAGATTGCCAGGCGGTGTGCGACGCATTAAGCGAAAGCAACCAGAGCGTGCTGGCCCTGCACGGCGACATGGAACAGCGCGACCGCGATCAGACGCTGGTGCGTTTTGCCAACGGCAGCAGCCGTGTGCTGGTAGCGACTGACGTCGCCGCTCGCGGGCTGGACATCAAGGCGCTGGAAATGGTGATTAACTTTGAGCTGGCGTGGGACCCGGAAGTGCACGTGCACCGCATCGGTCGTACCGCGCGTGCCGGGCAGAGCGGGCTGGCGATCAGCTTCTGTGCGCCGGATGAAGGCCAGCGTGCCGCCGCGCTGGAAGAGATGCTGAATATGAAGGTGCACTGGCAACAGGCACCGACCAGCGTCACCATCACCCCGCTGGAAGCCACCATGGCGACGCTGTGCATCGATGGCGGTAAAAAAACCAAAATGCGGCCGGGCGATATTCTTGGGGCATTGACCGGGGATATGGGTCTCGACGGTGCGGATATCGGCAAAATCGATATTCACCCGATCCACGCCTTTGTAGCAGTGAAACAGAGCGTGGCCCGCCATGCCTGGAAACAACTCCAGCAGGGCAAAATCAAAGGCAAGTCCGTGAAGGTACGGTTGCTGAAATAATTCGCGGTTCTGCTAAATCTTGTATTTATGTTTACCGGGCCTGGACAATTGCTTTGATTCCAGGCCCGGCGAACTTCTTCTATGACGCTGCATTTCGCAGAGCAGGAAGGTGACCTCTACAACGCTCACTCCCCACTCACGATTATTGGCTTTTCAGAGCCTGAAATGTAATGGCATTATGCTTCGATCGGGGCACGCCAGTCATCTGCACCGGAAGTTCCCGCCGTGGTGTGCTCCCAGTTAATCTTACGGTAAGCCAGAGAGACGCGAACCAACTGCGTAAACTCCGCCTTGGTGGCGTCCTGGCAATGCGGCATTTTACAGTCGATATCGATAATAGTCGCATCTTCCAGTTTGGTGGTGAAGAAGTGCTCCTGCTTACCTTCAATGGAGGTGCGGTACCACTTCAGTTCTACCGTTGGCAGCATTTCACCTGATGCTAATGCGTTGTACAGCAACGGTACGGCTTTATTATACGCCACGGTAAAACGGAAAGGTTTATGGGCACGCTGGCCTGCGGGCTGACCCGATTGCGGGTCGGTTGGCACGGTGACAATATGCTCGAATTCCTGAACCAGCATTTCGTCTTCATGGCCTTGCACATAGATATTACCTACAGATTCAGCCGTAAATGCGCTGGCGGTAATATTGCCCTGAGTTTTTCCTGTGATGGAAATATACGCGGGAGTTGGCATATTAGGTATCCTTCCTTTTAAGCTTTGTTTGATATGGAGCAATTTATGCGGACAAGTATCTTGCTCCGTTTGCTCTGCAGTCAGACCTGAAATCTGATAATGCCGGGGCACTATAAAGCGTTTTCTTAAGGTGTCCAAGTTACACGGAAAACATGAATATCCTTTTTTTGTACTTACGGTTTTTAAAATTATAATATCTGCAAAAATAGATTTTTATTCTGGAGTTTGGGACCACATCACAAGCTAAGGTTTCATCAATACATTATTGAGTTATTAAGTGATCTTCTAACTGTGTGTTTTTGAATGGTTAATTTGAAAGGTGGTGATTTATTTTCGTGATCGCTGAAAAATGACTACCCGACCATGAAAAGAAGGTTCCCAATGTTTACGCAAAATAGGCGCGCTGGACTCTAATTCAGAAGTTTGTGAGGGTATGTTAACTGGCATTACTGTTGGGATAAGAATGCCTTCGTGCGGTGATGGTCCGGAATCGGATAGTATTGTGGCGTTATTCATTTATTATTAGGGGTTGAAGTAAAACTTCACGTTATCTGAAAGCGTATTCTTGTATCTGATACAGGAATGCTAATGCCAATCCCTTATTGATACAAAAAAGGACGACTTATGAGTAAGAGTAATCAGAGTAGTGTTGCTCCGAAAGAAAGGATAAATATCAAATATGTACCCAATACTGGCGACCAGGTCGCAGAAATTGAATTACCTCTAAATTTATTGGTAGTGGGCGATCTTAAAGGCGTTCGAGAAGATACCCCTATTGAAGAGCGTCAGGTTGTATCCATTAATAAAAGCAATTTCAACGCTGTGATGAACGAAGCCAATATCAGCCTGGCGTTCAATGTCTCTAACCACCTGGACGGCGACGGCAAAGAAGAGATGCCCATCACTCTAGCCGTTAATTCTCTTGATGACTTTTCCCCGGATAACGTGGCGAAGAAAGTGCCAGAACTAAAAAAAATCCTCGAACTGCGCGAAGCGTTGGTGGCCCTGAAAGGGCCGCTGGGCAATATTCCTGCGTTCCGTTCGCGTCTGCAGGATTTGTTAGGTAATGAAGCGTTGCGTGAGCAGTTGCTCAAAGAGTTGGACATGCTTAACCAAAAATAATTGTGCGTGATAAAGGGAATTCAACGTATGTCTTTACAAGAAGATTCAATTTTCGTTCAGGGGCAGGCCAGCCCAACGTATCTCCTCGACGAGATAATGTCTCAAACCCGTCTGATGCCGGGCAACGACGGTTACGACGTGGCGAAGCAGGGCGTTGCGGCCTTTATTGCCAGCATTCTTGATACTGGCGTCAACGAAGAGCCCATCAATAAGATTCTGGTTGACCGAATGATCGTTGAGCTGGACAAAAAGCTCAGCGTGCAGATGGATGAAATCCTTCACGCGCCGGTCTTCCGTGAAATCGAATCATCATGGCGCTCGCTGAAGCTGCTGGTTGAGCGCACAGATTTCCGTGAAAACATCAAAATTAACATCATGCACGCGACGAAAGCCGAGCTGCTGGAAGACTTTGAATTTTCACCTGAAATCATCCAGTCCGGCTTCTACAAGCACGTTTACTCCTCCGGTTACGGCCAGTTTGGTGGCGAGCCAACGGCGGCCATCATTGGGAATTACGCCTTTAGCAATACCTCACCGGACATGAAGCTATTGCAGTATGTCAGCGCAGTCGGGGCCATGGCGCATTCACCGTTCCTGTCCAGCGTTGCACCCGATTTCTTCGGCATTGAGAGCTTTACCGAGCTCCCAGCTATCAAGGATATGCGCTCGGTTTTTGAAGGCCCGGTGCACACTAAGTGGCGAGCTTTGCGTGAGTCAGAAGACTCCCGTTACTTGGGGTTAACCACGCCGCGCTTCCTGCTGCGGTTACCGTATTCCACGGTTGAAAACCCGATCAAAAATTTCAATTATTACGAAGATGTCAGCAAAAACCATGAGCATTTCTTGTGGGGCAACACCGCCTTCTTGCTTGCTTCGTGCTTGACAGACAGCTTCGCCAAATACCGCTGGTGCCCGAATATCATCGGTCCGCAAAGTGGCGGCGCGGTGCACGATCTGCCGGTCCATCTCTATGAAGCAATGGGACAGATTCAGGCCAAAATCCCCACGGAAGTGCTGATCACCGACCGCCGCGAGTTTGAACTCGCCGAAGAGGGATTTATCACGTTGACGATGCGCAAAGGCAGTGACAACGCGGCATTCTTCTCGGCCAACTCAGTGCAGAAACCTAAGGTCTTTCCCAATACCCGAGAAGGGAAAATGGCGGAAACCAACTACAAGCTGGGCACCCAGTTGCCGTATATGTTCATCATCAACCGCCTGGCACACTACATCAAAGTATTGCAGCGTGAGCAGATTGGCTCCTGGAAAGAGCGTCAGGATCTGGAACGTGAGTTGAACAACTGGCTGAAGCAATACATCGCCGACCAGGAAAACCCGCCGACAGATGTTCGCAGCCGTCGTCCTTTACGCTCCGCGCAAATTCAGGTGCTGGAAGTTGAAGGGGATCCGGGGTGGTATCAAGTGGCGATGCAGGTTCGTCCACACTTCAAATACATGGGGGCGAGCTTCGAGTTGTCATTGGTTGGCCGCCTGGATAAGGAATAACAAGGTATGGCTGCGCTACTTAACTGGGCGAGAGGGAGTTCTGCCAGCTTGTTTGAGCGCATACAGGGGGAGGGACGACCTTCCTCCCGTAGCCGCCTTTCCGGGTTGATAGGCTCTATCCAGCAGCATTTAAATGAAGTTCTGAACTCGCGGCCCGGAGGGTGCCAGAGCGCTATCGGTCTTGGCGTAGTTGATTTCAACGATGCGACGGCAACCACCTCCGATTTCAGAACCAGCATTGAACGGGCTATTAAAGAGTGCATTGAGGGTTTTGAACCGCGCATTTCCGCCGTTACGGTTGAGTCGTTAATCAGCGATGCGGACCCGCTACTGCTCAGCTTCCATATCAGCGCCTGCGTTGATTTCGACAATATTGGTGATGTGGTCGAATTTAATATCCAGTTGGACAACAACCGTCGTTACTGCTTTAGCCAGGATGTCTAATGTCGTTCGAAAAATATTTCAGGGATGAGCTGGATTACCTCCGGCAACTAGGGCGTGATGCAGCCATCGAGCGGCCTCATCTCGCCGCTTTTTTATCTGAGCAGGGTTCAGATCCGGACGTTGAGCGTCTGCTGGAAGGCTTTGCTTTTTTAACGGGCAACCTGCGTGAGAAAATTGATGACCAGTTCCCGGAACTAACCCACGGCTTATTAAACATGCTGTGGCCAAACTATTTACGGCCCATACCGGCTTTCATCAGACGCGTTACAGCATGGTTATCCGTCCGGCGCTGTGGCGCACCAGCCTGCGGCGTAACGCACGCATCTTCCAGATGGAGACGGTGGAGAGCATCCTCAGCACACTGCTGAAGGAGAACAGGATAACGGACTTTGCATTTGCGTTCCGCAACCCGCATCCGGCCCGGGAATTCTGCGTGCAGTATCAGGAGTCGGACTTCGATTTTATCCAGCGTCTGACGGCAGAAGAGGGCATTTTCTACTACTTCGAGTTCAGCCCAGGTAAGAACACCGTGGTCTATGCGGACGACGTCGGCTCGTTGCCCAAAGGCGCCACGCTGCCGTACAACCCGAACGTGGCGGCCCAGGCTCAGGAGCTTTGCGTCACCACTTTTACCCGCAGCGCGCAGGTGCGTCCGGCCACGGTGCAGCTGAAGGACTACACCTTTAAAAATCCCCGTTGGCCGGCCCAGTTTAACCGTGAAGCGAGCGACCTGAGCAACCAGCGCGCGGACTACGAACACTTTGATTTCCCGGGACGATTTAAGGACGAGCAGCACGGGCAGGACTTCACCCGCTACCGGCTGGAGGCGCTGCGCAACGACGCCAGCCTGGGGAAGGGCCAAAGCAACGATTTCAGCCTGCAGCCAGGCCAGTTGTTCAGCCTGAGCAGCCACCCGCGCCCGGACCTGAACCACGCCTGGCAGATACAGCGTATTGAGCACACCGGCAATCCCATATCCGGTGATTGCCCGTCTGGGCAGTGCTGTCCAGGAAGTTCCCTCAGTAAAAGCCAATGCGTGTCCGGTTGTGGTGATGAATCAGAGCTTTATTCCGTCCACCATCGGGGACCAGCCCGGCGTAGCTAAAGGCATAAAGAGCGGTACGGTCGGAGGAAAGTGCTATCCGCTGGAGCACAGTACAACCGTAAGGGCAGGGAAGCGGGCGGTCCTGCGCCATGGCGATAAATTCTGGATGAACGGGAAATAATTGTTATGACTAACGATGATATCACCGTCAGCACCGGTGCCCCGACGGCGGCTCAGGAAGATGCTTATTACAACGCCATTGCCTCCAGCACGGTTCAGGGAACGAAGGCTGATGATTATGTTTCGGTGATTACCCACTATAACAATGGTGCACCAGACGATGTGGACTCATGGACACCCCAGGGGTACGAGCAATTCAGACAGGACCATCCCCGGCTTAATTTACCCGAACTGGCTGACGGGCCCCGCACGGAGCCTCTGACATCAGGGCCGGTCACTACCGGCACCGGTAACACCCTCGGCAAAATCACGCAGATGCCGAAAGCCCGTAATATTGTGGCGAAAGAGGCTAACCCGGCAGTGGTCCCTGAAACCCCGGCAGAGCAGGGCATCTGGTCAGAATTCACGGACTGGGTGGGAGAGGGGATGGACGGCATTCCTGATGCCATCGAACACCCGGAGATGGCCGCGCTGGGGGCAGGGAAAAGCGTGTGGAATATGGCGCTTGATATTGGAGGTCTTTTTGCTCAGGGGGCGACCCTGCAGGCATCGGGTGAAATGATGCAGCAAGCCGCCCTCACCGGTGCCCTCGGCAACCCCGGCCAGGCAGCGGAGATGATGCAGACCGCACAAGGCATGCAGGACAATGTTGCTGATGTGAACTTTGACAGCGCCAGGGCGACGCTGAATACCCCGGCCGAACATACCGGGGATGTGGCCATCCAGCTGGGGATGGGCATCGCCGATGGTGTGGGTCTTGTTAAAGGCCTCACCGGTATGCTCAGTAAAATCGCCGCCAGAGAGACGGCGGCAGCAGCGGCAACGGGCATGGCGAAAGGCGCGGAAAAAGGAGCGGCACATGCGGCTGAGCCCGGGGCCACGGTGCTTCCCCGGAAAACAGAGGCTGAGGGCAAAACGGCAGCAGATGAAAACGCCAGCCCGTCGACGTCGGATAAGAAAGACGGGGATAACGATATTGAGACCGGGACCTGTGCCAGTGACCCGGTGGATGTCGCCAGTGGCGATTTACTGCAGGTGTTACCGGTGCTTGACCTGCCGGGCACCCTCCCCCTGACGCTGACGCGTGTCTACCGCTCCCGTTCGTCACAGAGCGGTTTGTTTGGTGATAAATGGAGCGATAACTGGTCGCAGTCTTTATTGCTTACTGAAGATGAAATTCAGTTCACCAATCATGAGGGCACCCGGCTGAGCTATTACACCTGCGGTGAGGCGGTGGATGCGCTGAATCTGCAGCAGGCCCATTACCGTCTGTACGGCACCCGCCACGGCGCGCTGTATGTTTTTGACCGCAGAAGCCAGTTTACGCTCTGTTTTGAGTCACAACCCCGGGCCCGCCGCCGGCTTTCCAGCCTGCATGACGCAGCCGGGAACCGGATTGTGTTTTGCTATGAAGGGGAACGTCTGGTGCGCCTGACGCACAGTGACGGCTATGACATCGTGCTGGAGTACCGGCACAACCGGCTGAGCGGTATTACCCGGGTCGAGGGCGCGCAACAGCAGTGGCTGGCAGAGAGCCATTACGATGACAGTGGCCGGCTGGCGGAGTGCCGCACGTTCCAGTTTACCCATCTGTGGCATGAATACGATGCGCAGGGATACATGCTACGCTGGCACGATACCGACAAAAGCGATGTGCGCTACCGCTATGACGCCAAAGGCCGGGTGACAGCCGTGCGCGGTGAAGGCGGCTATTTCTGTGACCGTTTTATTTATGACGAACGCAACCGGCGAACCACGTATCTCGACGGCGAAGGCGGTCGTTCGGTGTACGAATACAATCCGGCAGGGCGAGTAACCCGGGTCACTGATCCGCTGGGCCGTGTCACGCAGACGCTGTGGGACCATGGCAATAAAGTGCGTGAGACCGACGCACTGGGGCGCAACACCGACTACCGCTACAACGCTTATGGACAGGTGATACAGGTCAGTAACGCCGCGGGCGACACGGTGCGTTATGACTACAACGACGCCGGTCAGGTGGTGAAGCTCACGCAGCCCGACGGACAATGCTGGCAGTTTACGTGGAATGACCAGGGGCGACAGGTCAGCCGGACCGACCCGCAGGGGCTGGTGACCGTCAGGGACTATAACGCGCAGGGTCAGTGCCTGAGTGAGTATCAGCCCGACGGTGCCGCGTGGCATTACGGCTACAATGCCCGATATCAGCTGACCACCCTGACCGCTCCCGACAAGGCCGTTACCCGGCTTGAACAGGACCTGTTCGGACGGGTCCTGAGCGCCACTGACCCGCTGGGGCATCTCACCCGGTATACCCATTCGGAGGCGCATGCTGGCATAGAGGGCAGCCTGACGCAGGTTAATCTGCCGGACGGCGTAACGCAGCGACTTGGCTACGATAGTGAAAAACGCCGGGCGAGTTTCACAGACGGCGAGGGCAAAACTACCCGCTACCTGTACGGGGAGTTTGATCTGCTGATGGGGCTGACCCGCCCGGACGGGAAGACGCTGCGCTTTGAGTATGATTCGCTGACGCGGCTGAAGCAGGTGACCAGCGCGGGCGGTGAAATCTATAAGCTTGAGCGGGATGCGGCCGGGCAGCTTGTCCGTGAGACAGATTTTACCGGGCGCAGCGTGCAGTATGAGTACGACGCCGCGGGGCGGCGCACGGGGGCGCGGCATGCGGACGACCGGATTGTCCGCTGGCACTATTCCCTGCGCGATGAACTGATACGCCAGGAGGTGTGGCAGGGCGGCGATACGCAGTCCACGCTGCTTGCCGTCACGCAGTACGGGTATGACCGGCAGGGGCGGATGATACGGGCGCAGAACGACGATGCGCGGGTGGAGTTTGAGTATGACGCGGCCGGGCGTCAGGTATGTGAATGGCTCAACGGGCAGGTGGTCACGCATCAGTGGGATGACCGGACACAGCGCGCCCTGTCGCGGACATACGGCGGGCTGACGTCAGGTTATGAATACGATACGGGGGGACGGATAAGCGCCCTGCAGGTAGGGAATTTCAGTCCGCTGTCACTGAGTTACGACGCGGCAGGCCGGGAACATCTGCGCCATAGCCGGGCGGGTTTTATTCAGGCGCAGGGTTATACCCCGACGGGGATGCTGCAGGTGCAGGCGGCCGGACGAGACTCGGTGCAGTTCAGGCATCTGCTGGGCGGGGACGGAAGTGAGATGACCGGCAGCGTGGTAAACCGGCGCTGGGCGTATGACGGGGCGTATAATGTACGGCGCATTGAGGATGGCCTGTGGGGTAACGCGCAGTACAGTTGCGACCAGAACGACCAGATAACCCGGGTGATGCCGGACGGGGCGGGGTCAGCGGGAGAGCGGTATGAGTACGACGCGAACCTGAATATCCGGGCGGTACTGGCGGCGGAACAACGCATCAGTCAGCAACAGCAGGCCGGGCGGGTGGTGAGTCGGGGGGACTGTGAATACCGGTACGACGCCGCCGGACGACTGACAGAGAAGCGGTTGTGCCGGGATGGCTGGCGGCCACAGCGGTGGCGTTACCGGTGGAATGCGCAGAGCCAGCTGAGCGAGTTTATCACCCCGGGCGGTGAGCGGTGGCGTTATGCGTATGACCCGTTCGGGCGGCGTATCCGCAAGGAAAAGCGGTCAGACATCGCCGCCGGGACAAGGCCGGTGGGGTGCGAATACCAGTGGAGCGGTGACCAGCTGATAGCGGAGACGCCGTTGTACGCGGATGGCCGCGCGGCATATGAGGAGAGCATCCACTGGCTGTATGCGCCGGGAGGACTGACGCCGGTCGCACGACAGGAAAAGGGCAAGCTGCATTATGTGGTGAGTGACCACATGGGAACGCCGCGGGAGCTGCTGACGGAGCAGGGAAAAAGGGCGTGGGCAGGCCGGCTGAGCCTCTGGGGCAGGGGCAGTCAGTGGGCGGTGGCGGCGAATGATGCGGATAAGCTGAGCTGTAACCTGCGGTTTGCGGGGCAGTACGAGGATGAAGAATCGGGGTTGCACTACAACCGGTTCCGTTACTATGATACGGAGACGGGGCAGTACCTGAGCCCGGACCCGATAGGGTTGCTGGGCGGGGTAAATCCTTACGGGTATGTGCATAATCCGTTGGGATGGGTGGATCCGCTGGGGTTGGCGTGTTGTGATTTCTTTAAAGGAACCGAATATACAAATAAAGTTATTGCGCAAATGAAATCAGGTGATTTGCATAGTTTCCCTGAAAGTGCTCTGGCATTCCAAGATGCAGGAACAGTAACACCACTCACTGGTGGTGATGGTGTCGTCAGAGACTTTTTAAAAATCCCTGGACAGTATCGAGGTAAGGACGGGGTATTTGAATTTATCAAAGAGCCTGATGGTAAAATTAACCATCGGCTATTTAAACCTAATCCGGGGCAATGAATTATGAGTTTTTTTTACTCTCCTGAAATAGACAAAATTTTAAGCGTTGGTGTATCACTTGAACATTTAGGCATTAATAACTGGGCGTTACCCAGAAACGATGCCTTAGAGGCTCTTAGTAAATTTGAGTCATCGGGAGTAGCAGTGCTCGGCGGAGATGTTTTTGTTTTATCCAATGGATATATAGAGCAAAATTATGACAATTGGTATTATGAATGCGGCCCAAAGGAATCTAATGCTGATTTAGTGCACTCCAGCATTGAAAAAACAAGGCATTACATTGAAAATTATTTAGATCAAAATGCTCTGTTTGCATTAGTCCCTCAACGCAATTAATACATTTATTCATTTTTATGAACCACATTCAGCCCGGGAAATGTTAAACACTCCCGGCTCTGTTATTATCCCTAACCTATTAAATAACCAGCGCCTTCATTCCCATCGCAGTCTGTTTAAACTGATAAAGTTCAGCCTTCAGTACCTGTACTTCACTAGTATCCGCAATAATCATCAGCACCCCCTCCGTGATTTTCACCGTCACGCCCACCCCGGTAGTAAATCCCGCCTCAGCCAGTCGCCCTTCAGGTGCAGGCTGGGGCTGACCCGCTCGGACGGGAAGATGCTGCGCTTTGAGTATGACTCGTTGACGCGGCTGATGCAGGTGACCAGCGCGGGCGGTGAAACCTATAAACTTGAGCGGGATGCAGCCGGGCAGCTTGTCCGTGAGACGGACTTCACCGGGCGCACGGTTCAGTATACGTATGATGTCGCTGGCCGGCGTGTGAGCGCACAGTACCTGGATGGCCGTCAGATGCGCTGGCACTATTCCCTGCGTGATTGCTTTGCTGAGCGAACCGGCGTTCCTCAAACACTTCACCCATTTCCTGCTGTCATTCTTCTTGCCGTGGAGCGCCATCAGCCTGTTCGATTACTACCTGATTTCCCGCCAGTCGGTGGACATCCCGGCGCTGTTTGACCCGAAAGGCCGCTACGGTTACTGGAATTTTGTAGGCCCGGCAAGCTTGCGCCGCCGGGCATTGCAATGAAAGGATCACGCCTGTGGGTTTAACAACCACGTGCCGGGTTTATCGACAGTGATGCTGGCGCTGCGGGACTGTTTAGCGTTACGCAACGTAATCACGTACTGGCCGGACGAAAGCTGTACCGAGGCATAGCCATTCACCGGGTTCGGCGTTTTCTGCGCCTTACCGTTCACTTCCAACTGGTCACCTTCATCCACACGAATATACACCCGGGCGAGAGCGGTACCGGCGGCGACCGGTTTAGCCGTAGATTCGGCGGTCACGGTGCCTGTCATCGGCGCTTTAGAGGCGACTTCCGTCGACCCGTGTTGCCCAAACAACAGACCGCCGGCAATCAAACCGACCACCACGCCACCAGCAATATGCAATGGCGTACGATACGACTTCCACCACGGCTGCGCGGCGGTGTCGGCCTGCGGCTCCTGCTCAATCGCCATCAGCATTGAGCCGGTCTGGCTTTTTGCTGGCAGATTGTGAGTCTCATTCAGGCTAATGCCCGCCAGTGCGGTAAATTCGGCGATGGTCTGCGGGCGATCTTCCGGGCGCAGCGCCAGGGTGCTGTCGATAGCCTCTAACAGCTCAGGCGAATAGCCTTCTGGGCGACTTTCCGCCAGCGGTACGCAGTTGTCCTGAATGCTGCGCGTGACGCTGGCTGGCGGCCGATTGCCGGTGACCAGCGTATACAGAATCGCACCCAATGAATAAATATCGGTCCACGGCCCGGACGGGTTATCAACATCGTCAGAATACTGTTCCAGCGGTGTAAAGCCCGGATGCAGCAGGGTTTTATTCACCTCACCATTTTCCGCGCCGTTCTGGCGCAGGGCGCCAAATTCCAGTAGCAGCGGCAGGCCGTTGTCCTGAATCAGAATGCTGTTCAGCGACAGGCGGCAGTGGATATAGCCTTTCTCATGCAGCGCAGCCAGCGCCCCGCACAGCATCGGCAGCATCTGGCGGATCCACACTTCGTTAATACGTTCCGGATGATGCTGGCAAAGCTCGGCCAGGGTCATGCCGCTGTACACCGGGGTCGCGGCATAGGCCGTTTCGTTGTAGGTCCAAAAACGCAGAATTTGCACCACGTTCGGGTGATTCAGACGCGCCAACTGACGCGCTTCCTGAATAAAACCGTCGAGGCCGACGCTAAACGCCGACTGGTCCTGTTTGCTGCGCGGCACCAGGCGCTGCGTTTCACTACGAACCGTCAGGGTACGCGGCAGAAATTCGCGAATGGCGACCTGGCGTTCAAGCTGATGATCGAGGGCGCGATAAACGATGTTGTCGTTACTGGCGTCAATGACATCCTGAATTTCAAACTCATCAAAGCGATAACCGGACGGCAAAGCGTCAGGCGGGCGCTGTGTGTAATCGTTATCTGTCATGCTACGGATCTCTGCTCAAAAAGTGACAAGATCAATTCTGTGTGCGCCATGCACCCACCGCCGGGTCACGCAGCTGCGTTTGCAGGGAGTCAATCAACAGCAGGGTGACCGGGCTATCAGGCGCCAGCCAGCTGGCCCAGGCTTTGCGCACCTGATTGAGCTGTTTTTGCAGATTGGCTTCATCCATCGCCATTTCACGCGGCACTTTAACCGCAATGGTGCCGCTGGCTGCCCACGCGTTAAGCTCTGGTTTGTACGGCAGGATCATCCAGCTTTGCGGTGCCTGTTCATTGCTGACCACCATGCGCTCGTTGTTCAGGGTAGTTATCAGCAGGTTGTCGGCATCAATGCCGTCACGCAGGCCGCTCACAGGGAAACCGTGCACGAAGGTCATTGGCAGGCGTTTTTCGCCCGCGTTGCCGCTCTGAATCACGTCGCTGCGACCGCTTAACCAGCCGCCTTTTTCGCACTGGCCTTCAGGAATAAACAGCGCAGACGCGCCTGCGTCAGCAGCCCAGAAGGTGCGAAGACGACAGCCATCCTGCAGGGTAAATTCCTGCCACGGCGTGCGGTCTGCTGGGGTCGATTTATCCTCAGGTTGCGTCGCGATGACCGGACTGTCGATCATCACCGGCGTCACTTTCACGTCCCAGTCGTTCGCGCGATCGGCGATACCAAAGGCCAGTGCCACACCTTGTGGATCTTCGAGTCGCCAGTGCACGCGTTGCAGGGTGGAGCACTGACTTTCCAGCAGCGTGCCGAGACGTGGCATAAAACCGGTCAGGATCGACGGGGATTTATCGCCGTTGGCGACAATGCGCAGTGGAAGCTCTTTCGTACACCAGTTCTGCGGCGAATTGCTCTTGATGTTATCGATCCAGATATCCAGCTTCTGCGAAGGTGACTGCACAAAACGGTAGTTCTCTGCCCATACGGTCGAAGATGCCAGCAGCAACGCCACACCTGAAAGCCAGAGTTTCATAGATTTCCTTTATGCGTCTCAAAAACGGGTAAACCCAAGCGAGGGAACAGGATAAAGATTAGTTAATTATCCAGGTTCCGCTGTTCGCGTTCTGACAAGCTTTGCTGTTGCTGTCCACGTTAACGCAAGTGGCTTTTTTGTTGCTCGACTTGCGGGCGCGTGGCCGGTCTTTTTTCAGGGTCTGTGCATACAGCTCGCTTTTGACCAGCGCGCGCGGCGGAACGTAGCCAATCAGCTCCGGTTGGTCTTCCTCGGCAATCGCCAGCCAGTCGTTCTGGACGCTGCCGAGCACGGTATAGGTTTTACCGTTTTCCAGTTCGCTCAGAACCTTGCCGCCAAAATCAGGCGTATTCATGACAGAACCGGCGTACAGCGCGCGATAGCTGGCATTAACAGGGGTAAATTCTGTCGGGACGGTAACGATATAACGGTGAGTCAGCGTGACGCCATTGATCTGGCTTGTGACCAGCGTGTCGTCGGTCATGGCGGGTGCAGGGGCTTTACAGCCCACCAGCGCGGTCACTATCAACAGAGGCAAGAGATTTCGCAATTTCATTCAGACGTTCCCTGCAAATCGGGGTTAGGCCCAATGGTCATGGTGCTGCCTGCGGAGCAGGGATGACTCATGGCGTAGACGACGCACAGAGATAGTCACCGAGCAAACAACATTCTGACCCGGGATTCCACTAAATATTTAACAAGTGTTTAGCACGGATTGTCTGATTTTACATAGCCTGTTTAACAATACAATGCTGATAACACGGATATTTTTAGCACATCGGATTGATTTATAAGCAAAGGCACGCGTTCGCAGCGAATTTTGTGGGGATTAAACGAAACGGGGACTGCAACGGAACTGACCCCCGGTTACCCGGGAGTCGGGGTGAAGCAGATTAACGTTCTTGCTGCGCCATCAGCAGGGCAAGGTCGACCAGGCGATTGGAGAAGCCCCATTCGTTGTCATACCAGGCGAGGATTTTCACCATATTGCCGCCAATCACCAGCGTCGAAAGGCCATCAATGATTGACGAGCGCGGGTCACCCTGGTAATCGCTGGACACTAACGGCTCATCGCTATAGCCGAGGATGCCTTTTAGCGGGCCGGAAGCCGCCGCCTGACGGAACGCGTCATTCACTTCTTGCGCCGTAACATCGCGCTCAAGGGTAACGGTCAGGTCGACAATCGACACCACCGGGACCGGGACGCGTAGCGAATAGCCGGTCAAACGCCCGTCAAGTTCAGGGATAACTTTGCCGAGCGCTTTCGCCGCGCCGCTGGAGTAGGGCACGATAGAGAGCGCTGCGGCTCGCGCCCCGCGCAGGTCTTTCTCCGGCTGGTCGTGCAGAACCTGGCTGTTGGTGTAGGCGTGTGTGGTGTTCATCAAGCCATGCCGAATGCCGAAATGCTGGTGCAGCACCTGCGCCGCCGGGGCGAGACCGTTGGTGGTGCAGCTGCCGTTACTCACCACGCTGTGTTTTTGCGGATCGTACAGCTGATGGTTGACGCCCATTACCACCGTTAAATCGTCATTTTTGCCAGGTGCGGAGATGATGACGCGCTTTGCGCCGCCGCTGTGGATGTGCACCGCCGCTTTTTCGCGATCGGTGAAGAAACCGGTGGCTTCAATCACGATATCCACCTCAACGTCGCGCCACGGAATGTTCGCCGGGTCGCGTTCACTGAACACGGTAATCGTCTGACCATCGACCCGCAGCCCGCCCTCGACGGCTTCAACGCTGGCGGAGAACGTGCCGAGCAACGAATCGTATTTCAACAAATGCGCCAGCGTTTTGCTGTCCGTTAAATCATTGATCGCCACAATCTGTAAATTGGGGTTGCCGAACGCCGCGCGTAAAACGTTGCGACCAATCCTGCCGAAACCATTAATACCGACCTTAACCATGATCAACTCCTTCTCTGTTGTCTATGGCCTCACTGTAGGTGGGCAGGGTTTTGGCGTAAATGACAAAAAAGGATCACATTACGCCATTTTGCGACAGTGGAAGCGCTGGCGATACTCACCTGGCGTCAGGTGCAATTGTTTTTCAAACAGACGACGCAGATTGATGCTGCTGCCAAACCCGGTCTGTTCGGCAATGCGCTCGAGCGGGTCATTAGTTTGTTCCAGACGCTCACGGGCCGCGGCCAGACGTGCTTCGGCCACGTAGCGGGCCGGAGACGCCCCGGTTTCACGGGTAAACACGCGGGTAAAGTTTCGCGGGCTCATGGCGGCTTTTTCTGCCAGCTTTTCCACGCACAGGTCGGCGGTGATGTTGTCGAGGATCCACGCCAGCAGCGCGTTCAACGGGCCGTGGCCGTCGGACTGCTTCAGGTTATAGCGGCTGAACTGGAGCTGACCACCTGGGCGACGCAGGTACATCACCATGTCCTGGGCGATGTCGCGGGCGAGAGTGAAACCATAGTCTTCTTCAACCAGCGCCAGCGTGAGGTCGAAGCCGGTACTGACGCCGCCCGAAGTCCAGACGTGGCCATCCTGAACATACAGCGGCCCGGCTTCGACGTTGATCTGCGGGTATTCGGCTTTCAGCGTGTCGAGCAATTTCCAGTGGGTGGTGGCCCGTTTGCCTTCCAGCAACCCGGCCTGCGCCAGTAAAAGTGCGCCGCCGCACACGGAGGCCACGCGTCGGGCGTGGGGGGCCGCGAGATGCAGCCAGTCGACTACCGCGATGGATTCCAGCGGGTCCTGGCCGCGACCAGTGATGATAATGGTATCCAGTGGTTCTCGCGGGTCCAGCTCGTGCAAACGGTGATCGGCCAGCAGATTTAACCCTGACTGGCCGTGAATAACCTGATGCGGCTGGGTGGTCGCGAGTGCCACGTGATAACGCGGCTGCGCCGGACCTTCCGGATGCAGGCGGTTGGCCTGCATAAGAATGTCGGCAATACCGGCGGACTCAAACAACATGCCGCCGTCGGGGACGATAATCAGGATTTTCTTCATGTCCTGAAAAGTACACCTAGTACATATTAAGTCAAGTCGGTAAGGACGCTGCTTCTTTGCGCGGGACCGCTTTTTTCATCGGGATCACGGCAATGATTATCGCCCCCAGCACCAGGAATCCGGCGACCATAAAGATCCCGGCGTTGAAGTTGCCGGTGACATCTTTCATCCAGCCCATTAGCAGCGGCCCGAGCGCCGCGCCGGTCATCCCGGTGGCGTTGATCACCGCAATGCCCACCGCGCGAGTGCGCAGGGAAATGTAGCGGTCCGGCGTGGTCCAGAAAATAACCATCGCCGCAAACGCCCCTACCGACGCCATCACGATACCGCTGAACTGCCATAGCGGATTGGTGCTGGAAGCGGTCAGCATCCACCCTGCGGCGGCAAACAGATACGGCAGCAGAGTGTGGAATTTACGTTCGTTCATTCGGTCCGAACGCTTGCTCCACCACACCATCCCCACGATGGTGCACACCTGCGGAATGGCGCTCAGCAGGCCGATGGTCACGTTGCTGCTGGTTTCGTTAAAGCTGCGCAGGATAAGCGGCGTCCAGACGCTCAGTGCGCTCAGCGTATTGGTCAGGCAGAAATAGGCCAGCGTGTAGAGAATGATCACCGGGGTGAACAGTTCGCGCGCCATGCTGCGCGGCGGCAACAGCGACGCGCTGGCGGCCAGCTGCGTTTTTTGCAGCGCGATTTTGTCGGCTTCCAGCATCTCGTTCAGGCAGGCCTTGTCGTCTTCGGTCAGCCATTTCGCCTTCGACGGACTGTCATCCAGCCAGAACCACACCACCAGACCCAACAGTACCGACGGGAAACCTTCCAGCAGGAACAGCCACTGCCAGCCTTTCAGATTCAGCAGCCCGTCCATGTTCAGAATGTACCCTGAGGCCAGCGACCCCAGCGCCATGGTGACCGGCATCGCAATCATAAACAGGGCGTTGGCGCGGGCGCGATACTGCGCCGGGAACCAGTAGGTTAAATACAGCAGCAGCCCCGGCAGGAAACCGGCTTCTGCAATCCCGACCAGCATCCGCAACACGTACAGGCTGTTCGGCCCGGTGGCGAACATGGTGGCGGTCGACGCAATACCCCAGATGACCATCAGCATCGCAATCCAACGGCGTGCGCCGACGATGCTCAGCATGATATTGCTCGGAATGCCGCAGATAACGTACATCACATAAAACAGGGTGGTGGCGAGGCCAAACATGGTGCTGGTCAGGCCGAGATCTTTGCCCATCGTCAGCCCGGCAAAACCAATGTTGATGCGGTCGAGATAGGAGAACACGAACAGGATAAATAAAAACACGATCAGGCGACGGAACAGCTTCTTGATAACGGCCTGCTGGCGCGGGTCCAGCGGCGGGTCCAGAGGTAATGGTGCAGACGTATCAGTCATGAAAACTCCACATTGCGATTATTAGTATGAGTGTGCAGGTCGGCTAAACGTATAGAAAATAGCCACTGGAAACGTCAATGTAATACGCAAAAAATGATACGTAATTGCAGGTGATATATCATTTATGAATCATAATGCGACGGCGATCGCGCCTTTTTCTTATGACGCAGTTCAAACCCGCAACCGGCGGCGCATTGACGCTATAGCCGCCACGGATTCGCAGGTATAATCGCGTTATCTGCTGCTTTTTTCTGGTAAGGAAACGCATGAGTAACATAAAAAAAACCGCTGAGGATACTGCCGCCGATCCCGGCTTCCATCGCGAAGAATTTCCGTTCTACTGGATTGTGAATGTTTACGCGCGCTACACGCAAATCATGGAAATCACACTGAAAAAAGCGCAGCTCGATGTTTCTGGCTTCCGGGTGTTGATGGTGACGCACCAGTACGGCAAGGCCAGCATTTCGCAGATTGCGGAATACGCGATGGCCAAAATGCCGACGGTGACTAAAATCGTTGGCCGCCTGCGCGAAGACGGTCTGGTGACCACCGCCAGCAGCGAAAGTGACGCGCGCGTAACCGAAGTGATGCTCACTGAACTCGGGCGGCAAAAAGTGGAAGAAGCGTACGCCCAGGCCAGCAAAGTATTTGAAAAAGGGTTCAAGGGTATGAGCAGCAGCCAGGTCGCAAAAATGAATCTGTCACTGGCAAAAGTGCTCGATAACCTCAACGAACTTTGATCCTGAACCGCGTAATGACAAATTTGTGACCCGCTTAGAAATTTCTCATAACCTTCTGTAATTACACACCTTTTAAAGCAATGCCGTTATCAGTCCGCATGACGGCTTTCTGCCCCAACCCCACCATTTTTGTTTTATTTTTCATCAGCCTGACGCAATAGCCTTTCACTCTCAAAGGTTAATGAATTGTTTCTTGTTGGTGAAAATAACGTGAAAGATTACTTGAATTTTCATCTAAATCTTCCATGATTGACCTAACGTTAGTCAGGATAAAAGGTCGCGTTGACGACTCACCTGAATATGATTCGTTTTTTCTGGTCAAGGTGTTAATCATGAAGCCAGTTTCTGTGAGCAAAGGTTTTGTAGAACAATTTGTCCTCGGTGAGGGCGATCTTCGTTTTGCGGTCAAAGACACGCTGGACGTGGCAGGTTTCCCGACCCGGGCAGGCTGTCGGACGCTGGAAAACGCCCCGGATGCAGAACACCATGCCAGCGTGGTGACCACGCTGCTGGGTAAAAATTGCGTACTGACCGGCAAAACAACGCTGCATGAGCTGGCGTTTGGCGTGACGGGCATCAATGCCTGGGGCGGCACTCCGCTCAACACGCGCTTCCCTGATGTGATCCCCGGTGGCTCGTCCAGCGGTTCGGCGGCGGCGGTGGCCTCAGGCGAAGTCGATTTTTCCCTCGGCACCGATACCGGCGGCTCGGTGCGAATGCCTGCGGCCTGCTGTGGGGTTATCGGCCTCAAGCCCGGTTACGGCGTTTTGAGCCGTCAGGGCGTCATGCCTGAGGAGAGCTCGCTGGACTGCGTCGGCGTATTCACCCGTGATGCCGCGGTGCTGCGCCAGGCGATGACCCGACTTGGCGTGACCGTCGACGAACCCTTGTCCGCGCTGCCGGCGATGTCGTTCCTCTCCGTTGCTACCCCAGAAATTGATGCCTGCCTGCGGGCTTTCCTCGAACAACATTCCGTGCAGCCACGCGACGCAAGGTTACCTCTGTTTGCTGACGCGCACCGTGCCGGGCTGACGATCATCAGCCGCGAAAACTGGCTGGCGCTGAATCCGCTGCTTGAAAGCAGGGAGGTCTCCGCCGACGTGGCGTCCCGCATTCGCTCAGGGGCTGACGTCAGCCCGGAAGCACTTGACGCCGCCGAACAGATTCGCCGCGATTTCAGTGCGCAGCTCGATGCCTTACTGGCGCAAACCCCCTTGCTGGCGTTGGCGACCTTGCCGGAACTGCCGCCGACGCTGAGCGAGGCGCAGGACCCGCTGAGTGTGGTCAACCTCACACGGCTGGTGCGGCCGTTCAACCTGAGCGGGCACCCGGCGCTGTCGCTGCCGGTGGGTGAACACCATGGCCGCCCGGTGGCACTCCAGCTGGTGGCGGCCAAAGGCCACGACGGTTTGCTGGTGCAGGCCGCCGAATGGCTGACCCAGCGACGACGTCACTAACCCCTTAATTTCGCTTTTCTTTTCCTTGATGACTCAGTGAGTACGACTCATTGCGGCCTCGTGCGTCCTGAACGCGCCGCAAATAACAAAAACCGGAGGAAGCTATGTCTGCCGTACCGATTCGTGAAGCGCTGGTTCCGCTGTTGAGTGACGTTGCCACTCGCAGCGCTGATTTCGAGCATCAGCGCCATATTTCTGCGGATGTGATCGCCCGCTTCAAACAGGTCGGCGTTTACCGCGCGCTGGTGCCGAAAATGTACGGCGGCGACGAATGCTCCCCGGCTGAGTTCTGCGAACTGGTCGAGCAAATCGCCACCGCAGACGGGTCGGCTGGCTGGGTCGCCAGCTTCGGCATGAGCCCGTTTTATCTCGGCGCATTGCCGCCGGACACCCTGAAAGAACTCTATCGCGACGGCCCGGACGTGGTGTTTGCCGGGGGCATCTTCCCGACGCAAAAAGCGCAGCAGGCTGACGGCGGCTATCGCGTCAGCGGACGCTGGAGCTTTGCCAGCGGCAGCATGGGCGCTTCGGTATTAGGCGTCGGCATTCTGCCCGACGGCGAACAAGCTTTGCCGCGTATGGCGGTGTTGCCGCGTGAAAATGTACATATCGACCCGGTGTGGGACACCGTGGGCCTCGCCGGAACCGGCAGCCATGATCTGGTGGTCAACGACGCTTTTGTGCCACACGAATGGACCTTTATTCGCGGCGGTGCGCTGAATCTGGAAGGGCCGCTGTACCGCTATCCGGTGCTGTCGCTGGCGACACAGGTGCTGTCCGTCGTCGCCCTTGGCGTGGCCCGGGCAGCACTGAATGAAATTTACGCCATCGCCCATCGTCAGCAGTCCGTCACCGGCGCCCCGCGTCTGGCCGACAGACCGCAGGCGCAGATGCAAATCGCCCACTGCGAAGCTGAATTGCGCTCCGCCCGGGCCTGGTTTTACGACGCCATCGACGACGTCTGGCAAAAACTGCTGGCGGGGGAAGATGCGAGCTGCGAACAGATTAACGCGCTGCGTCTTTCATCGACGCACGTCACCCGCGTTTCCGCCGAGGTGGCACGCCAGGCGCTGGCCCTCAACGGCATGGGCGGCGTGACCATGACCAGCCCGCTGCAACGCTACGTGCGCGATACGATGGTGATTACCCAACATGCCTTTATGGGCGACCTCTCGTACCTCAATGCCGGTACGGTCTTCTTTGGTGGCAAACCGCTGCCGGGTTACTTGTGATTTTTGAAAGGAGCAACAAATGAGCCAGTCAACAACCTTACGCGTGCTGTTTTGCATCGGCGTGAACCAGAACTTTTTCGATGCCAGTCCGGCGGAAGCCAAACAGGTGTGGGGCGCATTCGGCGTGATGATGAAAGGCATTGATGAAACGCCGGGCATCACCGTCATCGGCAATATGGACGACGACCAGCTGATGGTTGGCCCGTCCACCACCGCGCCGTGGACCACCTACGTGTTAGCCGACGCTGAGCGTCTGGAAAACGTCGCCGCCGTCTGCAACCTGTTCCGCACCACCCCGGTGGGCGATGGCGGTAGCAAGCTGTGGAAGTACTGCAAAATCGAGGCCCGCGTAGGCCGCGAACTGATCATCCAGAACTGACGGAGCTGACGATGAACGCCCAGGATGCGCTGCGGTTGCAGCAGCTCGAAGACTATCAGGCGGCGCGGGTCTGCATCAGCG
This sequence comes from Citrobacter sp. 18056, assembly GCA_902706235.1. Classification (GTDB taxonomy): domain Bacteria; phylum Pseudomonadota; class Gammaproteobacteria; order Enterobacterales; family Enterobacteriaceae; genus Scandinavium; species Scandinavium manionii. The sequence goes on from CACSJR010000001.1 coordinate 23,531, forward strand.
ATTACATGCGTTTATGCGACCAGCTCGATACCCCGGAAACGGTGCAGGCGATTGGCGCGCTGTTCAGCGTGGATGCCTGCTGGGAGGGCGTTGGTGAACCCTACGCCACGCGCCTCGGGCGGCATCTTGGGCGCGACGCCGTCGTGAAAATGATGGCGGGCTACGTGCGGCAACCGGCGCATTTTGCGATGAACGCGCACTTCCTCTGTTCCGAAGCGCTGTGGCATGAACCGAACGGCACACTGCGCGGCCGCTGGCTGATGCTGCAAACTTCGGCATTTACCGCAGGCGGTGCGCATCTCAACGCCGCAGAGCTCAATGTCAATTTTGTGCGCGAGGCGGGCGAGATGGTGATGCGCCATTTCACCACCCGCAACCTGTTCAGCCGCCCGGTAGACCACTGGCACGCGGCGGATGCCTTACCGGTTCCTGATAAAAACAAAGATGTGCAGGAGAATGGACATGCAATGTGATCACATCATCAATGTGAAGAATATCGATCCCGCAACGCCACCGACGCTGACGAGCGCGGAGATTGCGGCGTTGGTGAAATCCGACCGGGTACACACTTCGCTTTACACCTCAGAAGAACTGTTCCAGCTCGAACTGGACCGCATCTTCAGCAAAACCTGGGTATGGGTGGCGCACGCCAGCGAAATCCCGGACACCGGCAGCTTTAAAACCACGGAAATCGGCACTCAGCCGGTGATTGTGGTCCGCGATCGCAAAGGCACGGTGCACACCTTACTCAACCGCTGCCGCCACCGCGCTGCCACGGTGTGCGAACACCGCAGTGGCAAAACCAACAGTTTTGTCTGCCCGTATCACGGTTGGGGTTACGCGCTGGACGGCAGCCTGCGCGGCGTGCCGCATCCGGAAAGCTACGCTGACCAGCTGGAAAAAGGCGAACTGGGACTGGTATCGCTACGCACCGAACAGTACGCAGGAATGATTTTCGCCACCTTTAATGAGCAGATTGAACCGCTGGAAGACTTCCTCGGCGTCGCCAAAAAGTGGATGGACCTGTTCATGAAGCAGGGAGCGGGGTATCCGATTAAAACCGGGCCTGCGCACCGTTTCCGCTTCCCCGGCAACTGGAAGATTCAGCTCGAAAACACCACCGACGGCTATCACTTCCCGGTGGTTCACCGTTCGTTTTTAAGCTCGGTCGATAAGCAAACCGAAGAAATGCTCAACTTTGTCGATGGCAGCGGCTACGTCGAAGATTTGGGCAACGGCCACAGCGTGATGGTGATGATCCCGGAACTGGTGGATTTAGATGCCAATCTCGACGCGCCAATCCCTGAACGCTTCACTGAACTGGCCGACGCACTACGCGCCGATCACGACGAAGAGCAGGTCAGACGCATTGTGCGTGCCGTCGGCGGCTCCGGGTTTAACCTCAACATTTTCCCGAATATCGCCTGTTCAATGGCCTTCTTCCGCGTACTGCAACCGGTATCGGTGCAGGAAACTGAAATTCACCATGCGGTGATAACCATGGACGGCGGGCCGGACATTGCCAACCAGGCGCGGTTGCGCCTGCATGAACATTTCCAGGGGCCGATGGGCTTCGGCACGCCGGATGACTCCGAGGCGTGGGAGCGCGTACAGCGCGGGGCCACCGCGGGTGATGACCTGTGGATCATGCTCAACCGCGGGCTGGCGGGGGAATACCGTTCCGACGACGGACTGCGCAGCGACGTCAGCGCCGAAACCGGGATGCGTGCTGCCTACCAGCAGTGGAAAAAATTGATGACGGAGACGGAACAATGATGACCCCAGATTCTGCCCTGTTTACCGCGATGGCGGTGGTCAATCTTGAAGGCGATTTGCTCGACCAGGGCGAATTCAATACCTGGCTGTCGCTGTGGCAGCCGGACGGCCTGTACGTGGTGCCGATTGACCCGCAGGAAACCGATTTTAAAAATACCCTGAACTACGCCTGCGACGATCACCACATGCGCGAAAAACGGGTGAAGCGCCTCTACAGCGGGGAGTCCATTTCCACCACGCCACGCGCCAGAACCCTGCGCACGCTGTCGCGCTTTCGGGTGCTGGAAGCGACCGACGACCAGATTGTGGTGCGCGGGGCGCAATCCCTGTGGGAGCACCGCAAAGGCCACAGTCGCCATTACGCGGCGGACATCACCTGGCAGCTGCAACGCCACGGCCAAAGCTGGCTGATTGAGCAGAAGGTTATCCGTCTGGTGAACAGCGATGATGTGCTGCACAGCATCGGCTACATCCTTTAAGGAGCGCGTTATGACCCAAACCGCATTAGTCACCGGCGCCGCCGCCGGACTGGGCAACGTCATTGCCACGCATTTGCTGGCGCAAGGTTTCCAGGTGGTGATGACCGACGTTGATGCCGCCCGCGTGCAGCAGGCCGCTGACCGGATCGATAACGGGCAGGGTAAGGTGCTGGCGCTGGCGCTGGACATTCGTCAGCCGCAGGATTTTGCGCAGGCGCTGAAGGCGACGATCGACCGCTTTGGCTGCCTCGAGGTGCTGGTCAACAACGCTGCGCTGACTCTGGCGACGCCGGTGATGGACATTGAAGTCGACGAGTTCGACCGGGTGATGACCACCAATCTGCGCGGCACGTTTGTCGGCTGTCAGACTCTGGGCCGCTACTTCGCCAGCCGTGGCTACGGGCGAATCATCAATCTGGCCTCGCTCGCTGGACAAAACGGCGGCACCGCTTCGGGTGCGCATTACGCGGCGTCGAAGGGCGGCATTCTGACCCTGACCAAAATTTTCGCCCGCGAGCTGAGCAAATCCGGCGTGACGGTGAACGCCATCGCGCCGGGTCCGATGGATTCCCCGGCGGTACACGCCATCGTCCCGGAAGAGAAAATGGTGGGGCTGTTGCAGATGATCCCGGTGGGCACCCTCGGCGATGCGGAGTTTGTCGCGCAGGCCGTGGCGTTGCTGGCTTCACCGCAGGCGTCGTTTGTCACCGGGGCAACCTGGGACATCAACGGCGGCCTGTTCATGCGTTGAGGAGCAAAACATGCTGACACTTCAGATTATCCGGCGAGAGTTGCAGGGCGAGGTGGTTCTGCTGACGCTGGCCCATGCGGACGGAATCGCGCTGCCCGCGTTCAGCGCGGGGGCGCATATCGACCTGCATCTGACCGGGGATCTCATTCGGCCTTACTCGCTGTGCGGTGACCCCCAGGACCGCCAGCATTATCAGCTCGGCATTCTCAAAGACGGCAATTCACAGGGCGGTTCGCTGGCGGTGCATGCCCTGCGCGAAGGCGACACGATAACCGTCAGCGAACCGCGCAATCTGTTCACCCTTGATGAAAGCGCCGGGCACAGCCTGTTGATCGGCGGTGGGATTGGCATCACGCCGATGCTGGCGATGGCTGCCGAACTGCACGCCGCCGGACGCTCGTTCACGCTGCACTACTGCGCCCGGTCGCGCGACCAGGCAGCGTTTGTCGCGCAGCTGGAAAGCGCCCGCTACGCCGGACGGGTGCATCTGCATTTTAGCGACCAGCAGCGCCTGAACCTGGACGCGGTGCTGAGTGATGTGCCGCCGAATACGCATGTCTACGTTTGCGGCCCGACGCGGCTGATGGACGCGGTCAACGACGGGGCGAAACGTCACGGCTATGCGGCAGAAAACGTTCATCAGGAGTGTTTCAGCGCTGAGGTACAAACCGGCGGAGCGGCGTTTGACGTGGTGGCGGCAACCAGCGGGATAACCGTTCAGGTGCTGGAAGACCAGACCATCGTGGAAGCGCTGGCGCAGGCGGGGCTGAAGGTGAACGTCTCCTGCAAACAGGGCATCTGCGGCAGCTGCCTGACCGATGTGCTGGAGGGCGAGCCGGACCATCGCGACAGCTATCTCACCGACGAAGAAAAGGCCGACGGCGACCAGATTTTGTTGTGCTGTTCCCGGTCGAAGTGCGGCCGCCTGGTTATCGACTTGTAAGGAATATCCCATGACTCTGCAAACTGAATTTCGTAACGCAATGGCTCAGCTGGGAAGCGCGGTGTCGGTGATCACCACCGACGGCCCGGCGGGTAAATTTGGCTTCACGGCGTCTGCCGTGTGTAGCGTGACTGACCAACCGCCCACCCTGCTGGTGTGTATGAACCGTAACTCCTTCGCCCACGAGCATTTCAAACGCAACGGCACACTGTGCGTGAACGTGTTATCGAGCGATCACCAGGTGCTGTCGGGCGTGTTTGCTAACGCCAGCCTGCGCTCGGAGGAACGTTTTGGGCATGACAACTGGCAGGTGTTGAGCAGCGGCGCGCCGGTGCTGAGTTCAGCGGTGGCCTGCTTCGACTGCCTGATTGCCGACTGTCACGAAGTGGGCAGCCACTCGGTCTTTTACTGTCAGGTGCAGGCGATCCGCACCAGCGAGCAGCCGCGCGGACTGGTCTGGTTCAATCGTCGTTACCATGCCATCGGGCACGACGTCGAGGCGTAAACCCACTCCTTCCGATAAAAAGGGCAACGCGTGATGAGCAATGTGGCAACCGAAAATAACGTAACCGCCGGGGCCGTACCCCAGGATGCGCAGCAGATGCGCAAACTGGTGCTGGCCTCGGTGTTGGGCAATGCGCTCGAATGGTATGACTTTTTCCTGTACGGCACCGCGGCGGCGCTGGTGTTTGGCCCGCTGTTCTTCCCGGTCGGCGGCGATCCGTTGCAGGGCACGCTGCTGGCGTTTTCCGGCTTTGCGGTCGGCTTTCTGGCCCGTCCGCTGGGCGGGATCGCTTTTGGTCATATCGGCGATCGCTACAGCCGCAAAATGACCCTGATCATGACCTTAACGCTGATGGGCGCGACGACGTTCGTGATTGGCCTGCTGCCGGTCTATTCGCAGGTTGGCATCTGGGCACCCATTTCGCTGATTACGCTGCGCTTCTTGCAGGGCGTGGCCTCGGGCGGTGAGTGGGGCGGCGGGGTGTTGATGCTCAGCGAAAGCGCGCCCGCGTCACGCCGTGGTTTTTATACCGCCTGGAGTCAGATGGGCGTCTCCGGTGGTTTCGTGCTGTCGGCCTTCGCCTTTTATCTGGTGCAACAACTGCCGGAAGCGGATTTTATGCGCTGGGGCTGGCGCGTGCCGTTCTTGCTGAGCATCGTCATCTTTTTAGTTGGCGTGTATATCCGCAAAAACATCCGTGAGAGCAAAGCCTTTGCGCAGGCCAAACCGGAAGACAAACACGAAAAAATCCCGCTGATTACCTTGATGCGCGATCACCCGAAAGCGCTGTTGCAGGCGATTGCCCTGCGGCTGCCGGAAAACGGCGCGTCCTATATTTTCTTCACCTTTTCGGTGGTGTACGCCAAACACATCGGCATTGGCACCGGGGAAATCATCAGCGCCGTGACGCTGGCGATGCTGGTGGAGTTCTTCTCGATTCTGTTCTGGGGGGCGTTGTCGGATCGCATCGGGCTGAAGCCGGTTTATTACATCGGTGTGATTGGCCTGCTGGTGATGGCGTTTCCGTTCTTCTGGCTGCTTTCCACCGGCAACTACGGCTGGGTGATGCTGGCGATGATGCTCGGTTTACCGGTGTGTCACGGGGCGATGATCGGCACCCAGCCCTGCATCATGAGCGACCTGTTCCCGGTGCGGGTGCGCTATTCCGGACTGGCGCTCGGGCATGAAGTCGGGTCGATATTTTCCGGCGGCCTGGGGCCGATGCTGGCGGTGGCGCTGTTAATGGAATTTAACGCCTCCTGGCCGGTGTCGTTACTGCTGGTGGCGTACGCATTACTGGCCTGGGTGGCGCTGCGAAGCCTGCCGTCGGGCCGACAAAATACCAATACAGGAGTGAATAATGAGCATCACCGTTGAGTCCATCGCCTGCTGGCTGGTGGATATTCCGACCATTCGCCCGCACAAGCTGTCGATGACCACCATGGGCTGTCAGACCCTGACCATCGTGCGCATGACCTGCGCGCAGGGAGTGGGCTGGGGCGAAGCCACCACCATCGGCGGATTGAGTTATGGCTCAGAAAGCCCGGAGTCGATTAAGTCAGCGATTGAAACCTATCTCTCGCCGTTGCTGTGCGGGCAGACATTCAGCGGCGTGGCAGCACTCGCCGCGAAAATGAACGCCAGCGTGAAGGGTAATACCTTTGCGAAATCGGCCCTCGAAACTGCGTTCCTCGATGTGCAGGGGAAAATGCTCGGCCTGCCGGTCAGTGCGCTGCTCGGCGGGGCGTTAACCGAACGTCTGCCGGTGCTGTGGACGCTGGCGAGTGGTGACACCGATAAGGATATTGACGAGGGAAAACGCTTGCTGGCAGAAGGGCGGCACGACACCTTCAAACTGAAAATTGGCGCCCGCGAGCTGAAAACCGATATCCGTCACGCGCTGGCGATTAAAGCCGCTCTCGGCGATGAGGTCAGCATTCGGGTAGACGTCAATCAGGCGTGGGACGTGACCACCGCCATCAAAGGCATGACTGAACTGGAGGCGGGCGGCATCGACCTGGTCGAACAGCCAATCCCGCTGTGGGATCAACGCGGGTTAATCACGCTCAGCCAGCGCTTTGCCGTGCCGATCCTGGCCGATGAAGCGGTGGCGACGGCACATGACGGCTACGCCCTGGCGAGCGGCGGTTTCACCGGCGCTTATGCGCTGAAAATCGCCAAAGCGGGCGGACCGGTGCAGGCGCTGAAACTGGCGCAGGTTGCGCAGGCCGCCGGGGTGGCGTTGTACGGCGGCACCCTGCTCGAAGGTACGCTCGGCACCGTGGCCTCTTTACACGCCTGGTCGACGGTAAACATGCAGTGGGGCACCGAGATGTTCGGCCCGCTGCTGCTGAAAGACGACATCGTGGTGCGCCCGCTCGATTTCAGTCACGGACAGGTCACGCTGCCGCAGGGAGCCGGCCTGGGTGTGGACATCGATACCGATAAACTTCGCCATTACGCCAGAGCATAAAGGACATCAGCATGCTTTTTAAAGTTGAAATGCAGGTCAACATTCCGTCGTCGTTACCAAAAGCGCAGGCGGATGAAATCAAAGCCAAAGAGAAAGCGTATTCCCAGCAATTACAGCGCGACGGCAAGTGGCCGCACATCTGGCGCGTGGTGGGTCAGTACGCCAACGTCAGCATTTTTGACGTGGCGGACAACCAGGAGCTGCACACCATTCTGACGGCGCTGCCGCTCTATCCGTACATGGAGATCAGCGTGCAGCCGCTGTGTGAACACCCATCGTCGATTCATAACGAGCAGTAATTACACAACGAAAACAACCCTTACCCTACAAGAGGAAGTTGCAATGTCAGTCAATCCGGCAAAACAAACAGAACTGGAAACGTTACTCGCCATCAGCAGCGGCTTGAATTCAGCGCAGGGCAGCGAGCGGTTTAAAGCCATCATGCATCAGGTACTCGGCGACCTGTGCCAGACCATCAAAAAGTTCGATATTACCGACGAGGAGTTCTGGCTGGCGGTGAACTATCTCAACGAATTGGGTGAACGCAAAGAGGCGGCGCTGCTGGCGGCGGGCCTGGGGCTGGAACACTATCTGGATATGCGCGCCGATGAAAAAGAGGCCGCCGCCGGAAATGAAACCGGCACGCCGCGCACCATCGAAGGGCCACTGTATGTGGCCAATGCGCCGCTGAGCAAAGGTTTTGCGCGCATGGATGACGGCAGTGAAAAAGCCGAAGCCATGTGGCTGCACGGGCAGGTGACCGATATTAACGGCCAGCCGGTGGCGGGCGCGGTGGTCGATATCTGGCACGCGAATACGATGGGCGGCTACTCGTTCTTCGACCCGTCGCAAAGCGAATACAACTTACGCCGTCGCGTTGAAACCGGGGCAGACGGGCGCTATGCGGTACGCAGCATCGTGCCGTGTGGCTATGGCTGCCCGCCGGATGGCCCGACGCAAAAACTGCTGAACGGATTAGGCCGTCACGGTAATCGTCCGGCGCACGTGCATTTCTTCGTTTCCGCACCGGGCTTTAAGCATCTGACGACCCAAATTAACCTCAACGGCGACGAATATTTGTGGGATGACTTTGCCTTTGCGACCCGCGAAGAGCTGATTGCGGACCCGGTAAAAATCAACGACCCAAGTCTGGCGCAGCAGCGCGATCTTCCTGCCCCGCATACTGAAGTGAGTTTTGATTTCTCGCTGGTGGCGACCCATGAAAGCAGCGAAGAGGAAAGAGTGAAACGCGCACGCGTGAAGGAATAAGGAAAAGGGCAGGGCAGTTTTCTCAGGCTGCCCTGCTACCCAGCGTTACAGGGCACGAATCTCTTTCGAGCGCAGCGTTACCCGCACCGGCACCGATTTATACGATGGCGTGCCGCTGTCTTCATCACGATAACTGAGTGGAATCAGCACGTTGGCTTCCGGGTAATACGCCCCGACCGAGCCAGAGGCGATGCTGTATGCCACCACAGTGATATCTTCCAGTCGCTGATGACTGTCGGGCAACGCGGTGGAAATATCCACCCGGTCGCCGTGTTCCAGCCCCAGCTGCGCCATGTCATCCTCGTTCATAAACAGCACATCACGACGGCCAAACACGCCGCGATAGCGGTCGTCCAGCGCATAAATGGTGGTGTTGTACTGATCGTGACTGCGAAGGGTGATCATCCGTAAAGTGTTGTCGCCTTCGCCTTTGGCGTTTTCATCCACGCCGTGGAATACCGAAAACATTGCTTTGCCAGTCGCCGTCGGCCACACGCGCTCCGTGGGCGGCAATGGCATGCGGAAACCGCCCGGCACGCGAATACGCGCGTTGTAATCGGTGAAGCCCGCTAAGGTTTGTTCAATCAACGTGCGGATCCGGTCATAATCGGCGACTAAATCTGTCCACGCCACTTTGGTGTTCGGCAGCGTCGCTTTGGCCATGCCCGCGACGATCGCTGGTTCGGAAAGCAGCAGCGAGGACGCCGGTTTCAGCTTGCCGGAAGAGGCATGAACCATCGACATCGAATCTTCCACGGTAATCGACTGCCTGCCGCTCTGCTGCATATCCAGCTCGGTACGGCCCAGGCACGGGAAAATAAACGTCTCGTTGGCGACCAGCAAATGGGTGCGGTTGAGCTTGGTGCCGACGTGAACGCTGAGGTCGAGCTTTTGCATCGCCGGGAAAGCCTGCTCGTGATCGGGCATCGCCACGGCAAAGTTGCCGCCGAGACAAATCATCGCTTTAGAAACGCCGTCAATCATCGCCTGCGTCGCCGCCACAGCATCGTGACCGTGTTTCGACGGCGGCACAAAACCAAACACCTCTTCAATTTTTGACAGGAACGCGGCGGTCGGTTTTTCAGTGATGCCGACCGTGCGGTTGCCCTGCACGTTAGAGTGCCCGCGCAACGGACAAATACCTGCGCCGGGCTTGCCGATATTGCCGCGCATCAGCAGTAAATCAGCAATAAGACGGACGTTGGCGGTGCCTTTATTGTGCTGAGTGACGCCCATGCCGTAGGTAATGATGGTGGCGTTAGATTTGGCGTAGACGGTAGCGACGCTTTCCAGGTCGGCACGTGTCAGCCCCGATTCCTGTTCGATGGACTCCCATGAGGTCGCGTTAATATCCGCGGAAAACGCGGTAAAGCCTTCGGTGTGCGCGGCAATAAATTCACCGTCCAGCACGTTACCGCGCGCGGCTTCAAAGGCGAGCAAATGTTTGGCGATGCCTTTTAACGCGGCCGCGTCGCCGCCTGCTTTAACCTGAAAATAGGTCGAGGCGATATCGGTTGAGCTGTAGGTTGCCATTTCGACCACGCTTTGCGGATCGGCAAAACGTTCCAGCGCGCGCTCGCGCAGCGGGTTAAAGACGATAATCGGCACGCCGCGACGGGCCAGTTCGTGCAGGGTGCCCATCATGCGCGGGTGGTTGGTGCCCGGATTATGGCCGATGGACAGCACCAGCTCGGTTTTCTCAAAATCATCGAGCGAGACCGTGCCTTTCCCGATGCCAATAGAACGCGGCAGGCCGGTGCTGGTGGCTTCGTGGCACATATTGGAACAGTCGGGGAAATTATTGGTGCCCAGTTCACGGGCGAAAAGCTGGAATAAATAAGCCGCTTCGTTCGAGGCGCGACCGGAGGTGTAAAACTCGACTTCATCCGGGGCCAGCCCGCGGAGAATTTCGCCTATGCGCGCAAAGGCCGATTCCCATTCCACCGGGCGCAGGGTGTCACTGGCTTTGTCGTACACCAGAGGATGGGTTAAACGGCCATAGCCTTCCAGTTCGAAATCACTTTTCGCCAGCAGCGAGGCCACGGTATTGGCCGCCAGAAACTCCGGCGTGACACGTTTGTTGGTGGCTTCCCAGGTCACGGCCTTCGCGCCGTTCTCGCAAAACTGGAAGGTTGATTTGTGTTCTTTATCCGGCCACGCGCAGCCCGGACAATCAAACCCATCCGGCTGGTTGGTACGCAGCAGCGTGGAGGGCGCGTCAAAGGTATCCATTTGCGTGCGCACGGCAATCGCCGTGGCTTTCAATGCTCCCCAGCCGCCAGCAGGCCCCTCATAGTGTCTGATCCCGGGTACTGCGCGTCGTTTGTTACTCATATTGGCTCCTGCCGGGTGGTTTACTGGAACAATTCTACACTGCTGGCATTAACGGTTTAACTACAAAAGAGGAACAAATTGTGAGGATTCACTTTATCTTGCAGGGCTTTTCAGCCTTAATACAAAGGCTATGCTGCACATGATGACACACGCAGCCAGCAAGACCATGCTCTGAAGACCGATGACAGCTAACATCTGCCCCCCGGCAAGTGCACCGGTGCCAATCGCTGCATTGAAAATTGCAACGTAAATGGCTGACGCTGGCTGTGCCGCATTTCCCGCATTACGCAGCAGCCATGTCTGCAATCCAACGAATACAATTGCCATACTCCCGCCCCATATAGAGAGCAGCATACCTGTGAACCACAGAGGAAGTGATGCAAAGCTCTTCATACCAAGCACCCCAAGCGCAACAGCACTGAGGAACAGTGAAGTCAAAATCAGTACTTTGATATGTCGGTCAATCAACTTGCCGGCAATGATATTCCCCATCAGTCCGGACAGCCCTGAAATCAACAACAGGCCAGACATGGATGCCATCGGGATACCCCTGGTTTTTGTCAGCAGGGGTTCGAGGTAAGTAAATGCCGCAAAGTGCGCTGAAATAATGCAGGCGGTGGCAGCATACAGAGAGAGGAGCACTGGATTTTTAATGATGCTACGGTAAACACTTGGCCTCATTGGCTGAGGAGCCGCCAGTGTGGGCAGCGTCCAGAATAAAGCGCATGCGGTGGCCAATGACAACAGTGAAATCGCTGTAAACGCATGGCGCCATCCGGCCATGTCTGCAATAAAGCTGGACAGCGGCACACCCAAAACGCTGGCAGCCGAAACACCGCCAAAGATGATTGACGTGGCCAATCCGAGTTTACCTGTCGGAACAAGCTGTATGGCTACGGTGCCAATTAATGCCCAGAAAGCACCGTGTGCCAGTGCGCCTGCTATACGCGCAGTCATAAATGCATGCATTGTGTGAGACTGCGACGCGAGCAGGCAGGAGAGAGCCAGAATCAACATTAGTGCAACCAGCAGACCCTTACGGGATATTCGTGCTGGCATTGTGCCGGACAGAAAAGCGGCCAAAGCGGCAACCCAGCCGTAAGCGGTAACGACAAGACCCGCACCAGATTCAGTCTGATTTAGATCCTTCGCTAACATGCTCAGCATGCCAACAGGGGCAAGTTCGCTGGTCACAATCGTAAACGCACTGATCCCGAGCGCTGTTACTGCCACCCAGGCGCGTGCGGGCACCGGACTTACCTGTAAAATGGTGTCGTTCATGTCATAAATACTCTTGATAGATACTGGGAGAAATGTGTGAAGAATGTTTCGTGGACCGGGTCCAGCTTCGTACGCCTTTTATTCCTCGGCGTGTAACGTTCTTTGACGCTTTTGCTCTGAGCAAATAATCAGGCCGGGCGTTATAAAACTCTGATCGAATGCGGATACATCGGGGGATGTCGTTAGATTGCGCGTTTGCATGTCTATCTCCTTGTTTGGGACTGCAGTATCATCCGGCTAAATAAGATAAAACAGACCCGAAAACGGAGATCCGTTTTCCATAAATGGAAAAACATGAAAGCAGATTTTAACTGGGACGACGTGCGGATATTTTTGGCAATCGCCCGCATCGGTACGCTGAGTGGCGCCGCAGAAACCCTGGGTATGGGCATTGCTACCCTCTCAAGAAAGCTGGATCGCTTTGAGAAATCGCTGGGAATACCTCTGTTCAGCAGGCATCAGAACGGCTATCGACTAACGGATGATGGCGAGGCTCTTCTGGAGCGGGCTGAGGCGCTCGAATATGCGGGGCTTGCCTTAGGTGAGTCGGCAAAATTGCAGGGTAACGTTGCCGGAATTGTCCGGCTTGCGACTTCGGACAATCTGGCCACCCATTTTATTTTGCCTTCGCTAAAGGATATTCTGGAAAAATATCCCGATCTGCGTGTGGAGGTGCTCAGCGGTGTGCAGTCGGTAAATCTGCATCAGAGAGACGCAGATTTAGCAATACGCATGGTCAAACCTGACAGCGGGAATCTGACATTGAAGCGTCTCGGAACGGTAGGGTTTGGATTATACGGCGCCGATGCATATTTGAATTTATTGGATGATGGCCTCGCCGGATTATCTCTAAGTAACGCTCAGTATGTGGGCTGGTCGGAATCTCACCAGCACTTGCCTGCTGCACAATGGGTAACACGGATACTTCGCGGCAGGCCATGTAGAGTGGAAGCAAACTCTCTCGTAACACAGTTATCAGCTGTTTCAGCAGGCCTTGGTCTGGGTGTTTTACCGCACTTTATGGCAAGGAAAAACGGCCTGTATTGCGTTAATCCAGATATCTCTGTGGATCAGACATTATGGCTGGTTATGCACTCTGACTTAGCCGCCTCGCGGCGAGTCCGAGTGGTCGCAGACCATTTAATTGCCTTATTTGATGAGGTTAAAGATCAACTGACGCTGCCATGATCATTTTATTATGACTTCCAGGCCTGTTTGAATGACTACACAGGTCAGCGTTTTTGGTCGTTCGCATTACATGAATACTTAGCGTTCAAGTGCAGCGAGGATGACGGTTTCCATTTTCTCTGGGGTGGTAAACGGTGCAAAACGCTTGAGCGGTTTGCCGTCGCGTCCGATCAGGAACTTTGTGAAGTTCCATTTGATTCGCCCACCCAGCACGCCGGGCAATTCGTCTTTCAGGTAACGAAACACCGGATGTGTACCGGCGCCGTTGACCTCCACTTTCTCGAACATCGGGAAGCTTACACCGTAGTTGATGTGACAGGTCTGCGCGATTTCGTCGGCGTCGCCGGGTTCCTGTTTGCCGAACTGGTTGCAGGGGAAGCCAAGCACCACCAGACCCTGGGAGGCGTATTTCTTGTAGAGCGCTTCGAGGCCTGCGTATTGTGGCGTAAATCCACAATGGCTGGCGGTATTAACCACCAGAACAAGCGTGCCCGCATAGTCAGCCATAGAGACGGACTCTCCACGGAGGCTAGTAGCAGTCAGTTGATGAAAGGTGGTCATGTCGGGATCCTCGAAGAAGAATCAGTTTTTCGTCGATAGTGCCAGTCAGCGCTTTACACGACGGTGGTGCTCAACCTTACATCCATGCCCTCTAAAACGCCCATAAAAAAATCCACGCCGAAGCGTGGAATTTCTCGAGTCACGACCAAAGCAAAGCTTAGACGTTGAACAGGAAGTTCATTACGTCACCATCTTTAACGATGTAGTCTTTGCCTTCTGCGCGCATTTTACCGGCTTCTTTGGCACCTTGCTCACCCTTGTAGGTGATGAAGTCTTCAAAGGCGATAGTCTGTGCGCGGATGAAGCCTTTTTCGAAGTCGGTGTGGATTTTACCCGCAGCCTGTGGGGCGGTAGCGCCGACAGGGATGGTCCACGCGCGAACTTCTTTCACGCCAGCGGTGAAGTAGGTTTGCAGGTTAAGCAGTTCGTAACCGGCGCGGATAACGCGGTTCAGACCCGGTTCTTCGATGCCCAGCTCCGCCATGAATTCGTCACGGTCAGCGTCGTCCAGTTCAGCGATGTCGGATTCGACTGCGGCGCACACGGCAACCACCACAGAACCTTCGGCGTCGGCGATTTTACGCACCTGGTCGAGGTAAGGGTTGTTTTCGAAACCGTCTTCGTTGACGTTCGCGATGTACATGGTTGGCTTCAGGGTCAGGAAGCTCAGGTATTTGATGGCGGCTTTATCTTCTTCAGACAGATCCAGCGCGCGCAGCATACCGGCGTTTTCCAGCTGCGGCAGGCATTTTTCCAGTGCGGCCAGTTCAGCTTTCGCGTCTTTGTCGCCGCCTTTCGCGCGTTTCTGTACGCGGTGGATAGCACGTTCGCAGGTATCGAGGTCTGACAGTGCCAGCTCGGTATTGATAACATCAATATCATCAGCCGGATCGACTTTGTTATTCACGTGGATGATGTTGTCGTTTTCAAAGCAGCGCACCACGTGGCCGATAGCTTCGGTTTCACGGATGTTGGTCAGAAATTGGTTTCCCAGGCCTTCGCCTTTGGACGCGCCTTTCACCAGACCGGCGATGTCGACGAATTCCATGGTGGTCGGCAGAATACGCTGCGGCTTGACGATTTCAGCCAGTGCATCCAGACGCGGATCGGGCATCGGCACGACACCGGTGTTCGGCTCGATGGTACAGAACGGGAAGTTGGCCGCTTCGATACCGGCTTTGGTGAGCGCGTTGAACAGGGTGGATTTGCCGACGTTAGGCAGGCCGACGATACCGCATTTAAATCCCATGATGTAAATCACCTTAATCTTTGGTAATCAACCTGTTACGTTGAACAGATTGCAGAAAAGTAAACAACTTCGCCTATTATACACGGCGCGGGGCAAAATTGCCGCCTGCCGGGTGTTATTGTGCTTTAAAAGCGTGTAAGCGGTTGGTCGCTTTGGTCAGCCCGTCTTTCAGCCAGACCTCGGTGCAGCGCGCCGCTTCGTCAACCGCTTCGTCTATCAGCTTCTGCTCTGACATCGGTGGCTTGCCCAGAACAAAACCGACAACTTTGTTTTTATCGCCCGGATGACCGATTCCCACGCGTAAACGGTGAAAATTAGGGTTATTACCGAGTTTGCTGATGATGTCCTTAAGACCGTTATGACCGCCGTGGCCGCCGCCGAGTTTGAACTTCGCCACGCCGGGTGGCAGATCCAGCTCGTCATGGGCGACCAGAATTTCGTCCGGCGCGATGCGGAAAAAGGTCGCCATCGCGGCAACGGATTTACCGCTGAGGTTCATGAAGGTGGTCGGCACCAGCAGGCGTACATCTTCGCCCGCCAGGTTGATGCGCGAGGTATAACCAAAGAATTTACTTTCTTCGCGCAGTGGGGCGCGGCAGCGGTCGGCCAGTAAATCCACATACCAGGCCCCGGCGTTATGACGGGTAGCGGCATATTCAGCCCCTGGATTGGCAAGGCCGACAATCAGTTTAATCGTCACGTTTTTATTCCTGAGTGCGTCGATATCTGGCGCGTAGTGTACTGTAATCGCTGCGGGAGACAAAATTCTGCAAGCCAGACGGGATGAGGGAAGTTGTTGCGGTGCTGAACCATTAGAAATTCATATAGTTCAGACTGTTATTTGTAAAGTTTTGTTGCCCACATGTTCGTAATTGTGATCGCATACGCACTAACAGGCAAAAGTGTTGTCTATACTTTACACACAAGGACCAGGGATATTCCCTGTCAACCCAAAGTTCCGGAGGTGACATATGAAACGCAGAAACGCTTCGCGACTCGGTAATGTGCTCATGGGTTTAGGGTTAACTGTCATGGTCGTTGGAGTTGGTTACTCTATTTTAAACCAGCTTCCGCAACTTGATCTGCCGCAATACTTTGCGCACGGCGCAGTGCTCAGCATCTTCCTCGGTGCAGTCCTTTGGCTGGCGGGGGCTCGCGTCAGCGGCCACGAGCAGGTGAGCGACAGATATTGGTGGGTGCGCCACTATGATAAACGCTGTCGTCGGGACAGCCATCGCCACAGCTAATACCTGGATTTTTCAGCAAAACGGCTCCTGAGAGAGCCGTTTTCATTTATGCGTTCAGGGCGCAGGGCGCGTAAACATCCGCACCGGGCTGCCGTGATAAATGACGTCAAGCTGGAACTGAAATCCAAAACGTTCGGCGAGATGCACGGAACGCTGATTCTCTTCATCAATAATGCAGCATAGCGGTGCGCCGAGTTCACGGTCTGCCCATTGCAGCATCGCCTCTAACGCTTCTTTGGCATAACCCATACCGTGCACCGCCGGGATAAGCGCCCAACCTGCTTCAGGGCAGTCCAGCGCCGGAGTAAGATTACGCTTCGCTTCCTGCAAACCAAACGAACCGATATAGCGCCCGCTTTGTTTCTCAAACGCCGCCCAGTAACCGTAGCCCAACACCTGCCAGTGGCCGATATAGCGCAGTAATCGGCTCCAGCTGACCTCCGCACTTTGCGGTTCCCCGCCAATAAATTTCACCACCTGCGGATCGGCCCAGAAGGCCGCCAGGTCGTCAAAATCATCAACGGTAAAATGGCGTAAAACTAGCCGTTCCGTTTCCAGACGCGGGGCGTGAGTGAGCATTGTCTTCCTTATTGGTTGGTCATTTGATTATCGCGTTGGTCCGCCAGTGCCGCATCGCGGTCAGGGTAGAACGCCAGTCGGCCGGGGATCGGTTTGACGCCTGCACGGGCCAGGGTGCGCAGCGGCTGAAACTCAAGATTCGAGACCCGCAATTCACATCCTTCCGGCAGTTTACTGACAAAGCGCTGGAACGCTTCCAGGCCGCCTGCATCCAGGACCGGCACGGCGTCCCACTTTAAGACCACAATGCGCTTACCATCAATTCGCGATTCAAGGTCGGTGAACACGCTTTCGGCGGCGGCGAAAAACAGAGGACCGATCACCCGAATCACCAGCACGTCATCCGGCACGGTAACATTCACTGGCGCAAGGTGCGTCATTCTGGCAATCCGGCGCATGAATAACAAAGATGCCAGCACGATGCCGACGCTGATAGCGATCACCATATCAAACAGCACCGTAAGTGACATACAAATCAGCATCACCACGATGTCATCACCAGGTGCCCGGCGCAGCAAATAAACGACTTTGTGCGCTTCGCTCATGTTCCACGCCACCATCAGCAGCAGGGCGGCCATTGCGGAAAGCGGAAGCCAGGAAAGCAGCGGTGCCAGCACCAGCAGCGCCATGATCACCAGTACCGCGTGGATGACCGCCGCCATTGGCGAGGTGGCCCCAGCGCGAACGTTGGCGGCAGAACGGGCAATGGCGGCGGTGGCGGTGATGCCGCCAAAGAATGGCGCAATCATGTTGCCGAGGCCCTGACCGATCAGCTCATTATTGGCCTTGTGGCGGGTGCCGGTCATACCGTCCAACACGACTGCGCAGAGCAGGGATTCAATCGCCCCGAGCATCGCCATCGAAAACGCGGCGGGCAGCAGCGCCTGCAGGGAATCCCAACTCAGGGTGAAGTCGGAATCGGGCATCTTCCACGGCAGCACCAGCTGCGGCAAAAGCTGCGGGATCCCGTTGCCTTGCGTACCGTCGCCCAGAACATAGTGGAACTGCGAGCCGATGGTCGCTACGTGTCCACCCAGCATATTCACGATACCCATTACCGCGCAGCCTGCCAGCAGCGCCGGTAAATGCCCCGGTAATCGAATGCCCAGACGTGGCCAGAAAATCAGAATAGCCAGCGTCACCACGCCAATGGCGGCATCGCCCGGGTTTAGCGTCGGCAGGGCCATCACCAGCGCGCCCACTTTCTGCCAGTAATGTTCCGGCATATGCGTTAACGACAGGCCGAAGAAATCTTTTATCTGCATGGTGGCGATGGTGATGCCAATCCCGGAGGTAAAGCCAAGCGTCACCGAGATCGGAATATATTCAATCAGGCGGCCAAAACGGGCGAGGCCGAACAGCACCAGGAAGATGCCGGAAAGTAGCGTCGCCACCAGTAATCCCGCGAGGCCGAACTGTTGGGACACCGGGTAGAGGATCACCACAAATGCGGCCGTCGGGCCGGAGACGCTGAAACGAGAACCGCCAGTCAGGGCAATAATTATCCCGGCGACCGCCGACGTATAAAGGCCGTACTGCGGCGCAACGCCGCTGCCAATCGCCAGCGCCATTGCCAGCGGAATAGCAATAATACCGACGGTTATCCCGGCTACCAGATCGCGGGTAAATCGGTTAACGGTGTATTTTTCTTTCCAGCAGGCGTCGATAAGGGCGCGAAACGGCAAGATATCTGCGAGTGTGGCTTTGTTCACAGTGGTCTTCATCCATGAGCGCATCATTTGTCAGAGGAGAACAAATGAAGGAGGCATTAGTCATACAAATAGTTGATTAAAACAAAAAAACCCGCCGGAGCGGGTTTTTGTACCGGGCTCGATTAATGCTCGAACATGGCAGAGATAGATTCTTCGTTGCTGATACGACGAATCGCTTCGGCCAGCATTCCTGACAGGGTCAGGGTACGAACGTTTGGCAGCGCTTTGATTTCATCCGACAGCGGGATGGTATCGCAGACAATCACTTCGTCGATGACGGAGCCGCGCAGGTTACTTGCCGCATTGCCAGAGAAGATCGGGTGAGTTGCGTAAGCAAATACGCGCTTCGCACCACGTTCTTTCAGCGCTTCGGCGGCTTTGCACAGAGTGCCACCGGTGTCGATCATGTCATCAACGAGTACGCAGTCACGGCCAGCAACATCACCGATGATATGCATCACCTGTGAAACGTTAGCGCGTGGACGACGTTTGTCGATGATAGCCATGTCGGTGTCGTTCAGCAGTTTAGCGATAGCACGTGCACGTACTACGCCGCCGATGTCCGGAGAAACCACGATTGGATTTTCCAGTTTCAGCTGCAGCATATCTTCCAACAGGATTGGACTGCCGAATACGTTGTCTACCGGAACATCGAAGAAGCCCTGAATCTGTTCAGCATGCAGGTCTACGGTCAGAACGCGGTCAACGCCGACGCTGGACAGGAAGTCCGCGACAACTTTGGCAGTGATTGGCACACGAGCGGAACGTACGCGACGATCCTGGCGGGCATAACCAAAGTAAGGGATAACGGCGGTGATACGGCCTGCGGAAGCACGGCGCAGGGCATCGACCATTACAACCAATTCCATCAGGTTGTCATTGGTTGGGGCACAAGTGGACTGGATGATGAAAATATCACCACCGCGTACGTTTTCGTTAATTTGTACGCTGACTTCACCGTCGCTAAAACGACCTACGGCGGCGTCACCAAGAGAAGTGTACAGGCGGTTGGCAATACGTTGTGCTAGTTCCGGGATAGCGTTACCAGCAAAAAGCTTCATATCAGGCACGAGAAGAACCTCAGGCATGCGTCCAGTGGTGGATGAATGAGCCAAAAACTGTGCGGGCCAGGCGCATTTCATCCAGGCGGTGTATTAATGAGCACGATGCAACGTCTGGAACGGGGTGACGTTGTCACCGAAACTCAGTCTGCCCCTTCGAAAGTCAGCATTAACGGCGAGATGTTCACACCGCGGGCAATAAAGCCCTGCAACCATTCCGGGGCTTGCTCAAGCACCTGGCGGGCGGCGGATTCGGTGTCAAATTCAGCAAACACACAGGCCCCTGTGCCAGTCAGGCGCGACGGGGCGTATTCTAACAGCCAGGAAAGCGCGGCATCAACCTTACGAAAACGTTTTCTTGCGATAACCTCGCAATCGTTGCTGAATTCACATTTTAGTAACGTTTCAATTGACCTGTGCGGTGAATTTCTGGGCAATTCGGGATCGCTAAAAATAACTGGCGTCGGAATGCTCACGCCAGGGTGTGCGACCAGGTACCATTTTTCCGGCACCGTGACCGGCGTCAGCACTTCGCCAACCCCTTCGGCGAAGGCGGCATGTCCGCGAACAAATACCGGCACATCAGCGCCAAGGGCCAGGCCCATCGTCGCCAGTTCATCCACTGACAGCCCACAGCCCCATAAATGGTTCAGCGCCACTAACACGGTGGCGGCATTCGATGAGCCGCCGCCGAGACCGCCGCCCATCGGCAAACGTTTGTCGATACTGATGTCCGCACCCGCGCCTTCAGGCAGGCGACCGCTTTCCGCGGCCGCGCGCATCAGCATCCGGGCTGCGCGAATAATCAGGTTCTCATCATTCGGCACGCCGTCTACGGGGGTGAGCAACCGTAGCTCGCCGTCGTAACGTACGTCGATGGTTATCGTGTCGCCGTAATCAAGGAACTGAAACAGCGTCTGCAACGTGTGATACCCATCGGCGCGCTGGCCGGTAATATAGAGAAAAAGATTCAGTTTTGCTGGAGAAGGCCAACGGGTACTCATTTAACTATCCAGCTGTCCATTTTCAGTTTGATGCGCTCGTTGCCTTCGGTCAGCTCCATGTTGGACGGCAGTGACGGCTGGGTTTTGCTGTCATATCCGCTGTACACCACTTTCCAGTTCTTACCGTTTTCAGTGTAGTTCACTTCACTCAGGCGATACTGGTCATCGAGTTTGTAGTCGGTCGCATCGCCCGGCAGGCCGAGGATCCACTGGCGCAGGCTGTTCAGCGGAATAGGCATTCCGGTCAGCTTGCCAATCATCTCTTCGGCGTCGGTAGAGGTGTAGGATTGACCTTTGTTATCAATCAACGTCACGCTGCCCGGCGCTGCGGTGAGTGACAGCTCAGTGCTGCCGAGCGGGTTAGTCAGCAGCAGGCGATAGTTATCTTTGCCGGTCTGCTGCCAGAAGAAGCGGGCATAGACTTTTTGAGAGTCGGACAGGAACGCGAACGCGCCACGGGTCTGGTACTGGTTTAACTGGCGGACTTGCTGCTGATGTTGTTGCCACTGCGGCGAATCCGGGCTTTTGCCTGGACCCTTCGGTGCGTTGATGGAGCAGGCGGTTAATACCAGCGCCGCCAGGGGCATCAGGCGTAATACACGGGTCAGGTTCATAAAAATCCTTGATATACGTTGCAGTTATAACCGTCAATGCTAGCGCCGCCTTCTTCCAGCGTCTACGTTCAAGTTGTCTCAAATCACAAAATTACCGATTACTCCGAAAGGAGGCTCTCCCTTTTATTGACCTTGCGCATCCTGTATGATGCGCTCAGACTAACCTTATCAACGCTGGTACTACTCCTGCATTCATGACGCTCCTGGCACTTGGCATCAACCACAAAACCGCTCCGGTCGCGCTGCGAGAACGTGTTACGTTTTCGCCAGATACGCTCGACAAGGCGCTGGAAAGTCTTCTGTCCCAGCCGATGGTGCAGGGCGGCGTGGTGCTGTCGACGTGTAACCGCACCGAGCTGTATCTCAGCGTTGAAGAAGAAGGTAATTTGCAGGAATCGCTGATTCGCTGGCTGTGTGATTATCACCAGCTCAACGAAGAAGACCTGCGCAACAGCCTTTACTGGCATCAGGATAACGACGCGGTCAGCCATCTGATGCGCGTTGCCAGCGGGCTGGATTCGCTGATCCTCGGTGAACCGCAAATCCTCGGCCAGGTGAAAAAAGCCTTTGCCGATTCCAGTCGTGGGCATCTACACGTCAGTGAACTGGAACGCATGTTCCAGAAATCCTTCTCTGTAGCCAAACGCGTGCGCACCGAAACCGACATCGGCACCAGCGCTGTTTCCGTCGCCTTCGCGGCCTGTACACTGGCCCGCCAAATTTTTGAATCTCTGTCGTCTGTCACCGTGTTACTGGTCGGCGCCGGGGAGACTATCGAACTGGTTGCCCGTCATTTGCGTGAACATCGCGTCAAAAAGATGTTGATTGCCAATCGGACGCGAGAACGTGCGCAGGTGCTGGCCGATGAGGTTGGGGCGGAAGTGATTGCGCTGAGCGACGTCGACGAACGCCTGAAAGAGGCTGACATTATTATCAGCTCCACCGCCAGCCCGCTGCCGATCATCGGCAAAGGCATGGTGGAACGTGCGTTGAAAGCGCGGCGCAACCAGCCGATGTTGCTGGTGGATATCGCCGTCCCGCGCGACGTTGAGCCAGAGGTCAGCAAACTCGCCAACGCCTATCTTTACAGCGTCGACGACCTGCAAAACATCATTCAGCACAACATGGCGCAGCGCCAGGCCGCCGCGCAGCAGGCTGAAACGATAGTCGAGCAGGAAACCAGTGAATTTATGGCCTGGCTGCGCGCGCAAAGCGTCAGCGAGACTATTCGTGATTACCGCTCGCAGGCCTCCCAGGTGCGTGATGAACTCACCGCCCGCGCATTGGCTGCGCTGCAGCAAGGTGGCGATGCCGAAGCCATCATGCAGGATCTGGCGCGTAAATTAACCAATCGCCTGATCCACACTCCAACCAAATCACTTCAACAGGCTGCCCGTGACGGGGATGATGAACGCCTGAATATTCTGCGCGACAGCCTCGGGCTGGAATAGCGCTGCTCTCTCAAATTTTAATTACAGGGTGAATTTTACACGCCTATGAAGCCGTCTATTGTTGCCAAACTGCAAGCGCTGCATGAGCGCCATGAAGAAGTCCAGGCGCTGCTGGGTGATGCCGGAACCATCGCCGATCAGGACCGTTTCCGCGCGCTGTCGCGGGAATATGCGCAGCTCAGCGATGTCGCGAAATGTTTTACCGACTGGCAGCAAGTCCAGGAAGACATTGAAACCGCACAGATGATGCTCGACGACCCTGAAATGCGCGAAATGGCGCAGGAAGAGTTGCAGGAAGCGAAAACCAAAAGTGAACAACTGGAGCAGGAGCTTCAGGTTCTGTTGTTACCGAAAGACCCGGACGATGAGCGCAGCGCATTTGTCGAAGTCCGCGCTGGTACCGGCGGGGATGAAGCGGCGCTGTTTGCCGGCGACCTGTTCCGCATGTACAGCCGTTATGCCGAAGCGCGTCGTTGGCGCGTGGAAATCATGAGCGCCAACGAAGGTGAGCATGGTGGCTTCAAAGAAGTGATCGCCAAAGTCAGCGGCGACGGCGTTTATGGTCGTCTGAAATTTGAATCCGGCGGCCACCGCGTACAGCGCGTTCCGGCCACGGAATCGCAGGGGCGTATTCATACCTCCGCGTGCACCGTCGCGGTGATGCCAGAATTGCCGGAAGCCGAAATGCCGGACATTAGCCCGGCCGATTTGCGTATTGATACCTTCCGCTCCTCGGGCGCGGGTGGTCAGCACGTAAACACCACCGATTCCGCGATCCGTATTACCCACTTGCCGACCGGTATTGTGGTGGAGTGTCAGGACGAACGTTCGCAGCATAAAAACAAAGCCAAAGCGCTTTCTGTGCTGGGGGCGCGTATTCGTGCCGCTGAAATCGCAAAACGCCAGCAGGCAGAAGCGTCCACCCGCCGTAACCTGTTGGGTAGCGGCGATCGCAGCGACCGTAACCGTACCTACAACTTCCCGCAGGGCCGCGTGACCGACCACCGTATCAACCTGACGCTGTACCGTCTGGATGAAACCATGGAAGGCAAACTCGATATGCTCATTGAACCGATCGTGCAGGAATACCAGGCCGATCAGCTGGCGGCGTTGTCCGATCAGGAATGATGAGTTTTAAGCAGTGGCTGACTCAGGCGATTGAGCGCCTCGTGAACAGCGAAAGCCCGCGCCGTGACGCTGAGATTTTACTCGGCCACGTCACAGGTAAATCGCGCACCTATATTCTGGCCTTCGACGAAACGATATTAACGACGGAAGAGGGCGCTCAGCTGGAAATGCTGCTCAGTCGCCGTGTTAACGGCGAGCCGGTGGCGCATTTGGTTGGGATGCGCGAGTTCTGGTCGTTGCCGCTGGAAGTCACCTCTGCGACGCTGATCCCGCGTCCGGACACTGAGTGTCTGGTCGAACAGGCGCTGGGCCGTTTGCCCGAATCGTCTTGTGATATTCTCGATTTAGGCACCGGCACCGGGGCTATTGCGCTGGCGCTAGCGAGTGAACGCCCGGATTGCCGGGTGACTGCCGTTGATTTTGTCGCCGATGCGGTTGCGCTTGCCACGCGTAACGCCACGAGTCTGGCTATCAGCAACATCACGATTGCCCACAGCAACTGGTTCAGCGCGCTGGAATGTAAAACGTTTGGCATGATTGTCAGCAACCCGCCTTACATCGATGAGCAGGACCCGCACCTGGTCGAAGGCGATGTACGCTTCGAGCCACTCAGTGCACTGGTCGCCGCCGATGAAGGGCTGGCTGATTTGGCCCATATCATTCGCGAAGGGCGGCGCTTTCTGCTGCCCGGCGGCTGGATGTTGCTGGAGCACGGCTGGAAACAGGGCACCGCGGTAAGAGAGCTTTATATTCAGGCCGGTTATGACGAGGTGGAAACCTGTCGTGACTATGGCGGCAACGAGCGCTTAACCGTCGGGAGACGCAATGCTGACTGAAAGCACGTTTAGCGTTATTATTAGCATCATTTTGAAGTCATCAGGTTGCCATTCGGTAACCCGCAGTTGGGGTAGGTCATGAGGTCATTAGCAGATTTTGAATTTAACAAAGCACCTTTGTGCGACGGCATGATCCTCATCACTGAACTGATCCGCGACGATTTTCAGGCCCAGTATGTGATAGACGAGCTGGAGCAACTGGTGAGCCTGGCACGCGAAGAGATTAGCCCATCGTGGACTGAAACCCGCCAGGTGGAACGCCTGATTGAGTTGTTCTACGGTGAGTGGGGCTTCAGCTCCGCGCACGGCATTTATCGCCTTTCTGATGCACTGTGGCTCGATACCGTGCTGAAAAACCGTGAAGGTAGCGCGGTGTCGCTCGGCGCCATCATGCTGTGGGTCGCGCGCCAACTCTCAATCCCAATGATGCCGGTGATTTTCCCGACGCAGCTGCTGCTGCGCGCGGATGTTGAAACCGGTGAAATGTGGCTGATTAACCCGTTTACCGGCGATACCCTCGATGAGCATACCCTCGAGGTGTGGCTGAAAGGCAATATCAGCCCGGTAGCTGAACTGTTTAATGAAGACCTGGATGAAGCAGAAAACGCAGAGGTTATCCGCAAACTGCTCGATACCCTGAAATCTGCCCTGATGGAAGAGCGGCAGATGGAGCTGGCCTTGCGCGTCAGCGAAGCGCTGCTGCAGTTCAATCCAGAAGACCCCTATGAAATCCGCGATCGCGGCCTGATCTACGCCCAGCTGGAGTGCGAACATGTCGCGCTCAGTGATTTAAGCTATTTCGTAGAGCAGTGCCCGGAAGATCCGATCAGCGAAATTATTCGCGCCCAGATCAACAATATCGCGAGCAAACACATTACCTTGCATTAATCCGGAAAGAATCCGATTAACCCCTGATAAGGCGATCCTATGAAAGAAAAAGTGGTTAGCATTGGCGATATCAACGTCGCAAACGACCTGCCGTTCGTGCTGTTCGGCGGCATGAACGTGCTGGAGTCCCGTGACCTCGCAATGCGCATTTGTGAGCACTACGTGACCGTGACCCAGAAACTGGGTATCCCATACGTGTTCAAAGCCTCTTTTGATAAAGCCAACCGCTCATCCATAAAATCCTACCGTGGCCCGGGCCTCGAAGAAGGGATGAAGATTTTCCAGGAGCTGAAGCAGACGTTCGGCGTGAAACTGATTACCGACGTACACGAAGCCGCCCAGGCGCAGCCAGTTGCCGAAGTGGTTGATGTTATTCAGCTGCCTGCGTTCCTCGCTCGTCAGACTGATCTGGTGGAAGCGATGGCGAAAACCGGTGCGGTCATCAACGTTAAAAAACCACAGTTCGTCAGCCCTGGTCAGATGGGTAATATCGTTGATAAATTCGCAGAAGGCGGCAACGACAAAGTGATTCTGTGCGACCGTGGCACCCAGTTCGGCTACGACAACCTGATTGTTGACATGCTGGGCTTCAGCGTGATGAAAGCCGTTTCCGGTAACTCCCCGGTGATTTTCGACGTGACCCACGCGTTACAATGCCGCGACCCGTTTGGCGCCGCCTCCAGCGGTCGTCGTGGCCAGGTTACTGAACTGGCACGTGCCGGTATGGCAACCGGTCTGGCTGGCCTGTTCATTGAAGCGCACCCGGACCCGGAAAACGCGAAATGCGACGGTCCGTCTGCACTACCGCTGGCTAAGCTGGAACCGTTCCTGAAACAGATCAAAGCGATTGACGATCTGGTGAAGAACTTCGAGCCGCTGGATACCAGCAACTAATCTGTTCGCTCGTTAAAAACAAAAACCCGCCGCGGCGGGTTTTTTTATGGGTGTTATTTGATGCCTGAACTTTTGTGCCCGGTACAGAGCAAAATATGTAGGCCCGGCAAGCATCAGCGCCGCCGGGCATCAGGCCGCACAAATCACGCAAATATCGTCATCAAATACGCCACAAACAATGCCAGATGCGCTGCGCCGTTCAGCACATTGGTACGCCCGGTCGAGAATGAAATCTGGCACAGAACCAGCGATGACACCATCACAATCATCTCCGGCGCGCCGAGCGCGAAGTGCAGATCATTCCCCGTCGCAAAGGCAATCAGCGTCACCACCGGCACCGTCAGGGAAATGGTCGCCAGCACTGAACCGAAGAACAGGTTCATTGCCCGCTGAACCTGATTGTTCAGCACTGCTTTCAGGGCACCCAGACCTTCAGGTGAGAGGATCAATAGCGCAATCAGGAAGCCAGTAAACGCCACAGGGGCATTCATACTGCTCAGTAGCGTCTCCAGAGGAATGGCATTCATCTTGGTCACCGCAATCACCGCAACCAGATGCACGATCAGCCACACCGCGTGCCACAGACTGCTGTGTGCGGACGGCTTACCATGATGCGGATCTTCATCGTCGGGCTCATCTTCATGCTCATACACGAACAGGCTCTGGTGCGTTTTGGTCTGAATAAGCAAGAATACGCCGTACATGGCGGCGGAAATTAACGCAACCAGCAGCGCCTGGCCGGAGGAGAAATTCGCTCCCTTCAGCGCCATCGGGAATACCATCACGATAATCGCCAGCGGGAACAGGGCAATCAGGTACTGTTTAATGCCGAATAAATTCACGTACTGGGTGGCAAACTTACGTCCGCCGAGCAGCAGTGAGAAACCAACCAGTCCACCGGTGACAATCATGATTATCGAATACAGCGTATCGCGCATCAAAGTCGGCGCGGCATCGCCGGTCGCCATTAATGCGGAAATCAGGCTTACTTCAAGAATAACCACTGAAAGGCTTAAAATTAATGAGCCAAAGGGTTCGCCGAGACGATGAGCTAACACGTCTGCATGACGAACAACGCTAAATGCGCTGCTTAAAATACCGATTAGCGCCAGGATATTAATCCCAATAACCACTGGCAGAGACTGGTTATGGCCAAAGAAAACCAGTATCGCCAGCGCCACGACCGGGAAAATAAGGGTCGTCTCCTTGTGGCGGGTCTTAACCGCCTCATGTGCTTGTGTCATTAACCATCTCCATTTTGCGAAGTTTTTATAATTATAGATAACTAAAGACAATAAAATAACAGACTTAAGAAACCTTACGGTGAATTTTTACTGAAATTTACCCGATTGAGGATAAATCATCTAAGTGGGTGTTATTCTGTGATTATGTTTATTTTATATTTAAATAACAGGGTGTTGGCTCCATCAATTATCCACTTTTCAGCAATGTTTGCGCCTGTCCACTGGGTGAGCCACACTTACAGTTCCTGTGAAACCTGGAGGTTTTATGCCTTATAAAAGCACTCGCGATTTACCCGACAGCGTTCAACATGTTTTGCCTGCGCATGCGCAAGATATTTATAAAGAAGCGTTCAATAGCGCATGGGATCAGTATAAGCACAAAGAAGACCGACGGGATGATGCCAGCCGGGAAGAGACGGCGCATAAGGTCGCGTGGGCAGCGGTAAAGAATGATTATCAAAAGGGCGACGACGATAAGTGGCATAAAAAGAAATAAATTGAAGGCCTTATTTAAGTGAGGTTAATCACGAATCGTTTATTTGCACTTTATTGAACTCCGGTTGGGTTGCAAGCGGCCCGTTCATTGCATATTGTCTGAGGAAGCTGGATAATATTTCAGCAAATCAGAAGGGAATGGGGTTGCAGGGAAGTGTGCAGTGGTGGAGGTATAAAGTGTTAACACGTGATTTCTTGCTGAAGGCCGATTGCAAAACGGCGTTTGGTGCAATCGAGGAATCGCTACTCTGGTCGCCGGAACAACGCGCAGCCTCACTGGCCGTGACGCTTGCCTGCCGACCTGATGGTGGCCCGGTATGGATCTTTGGTTACGGTTCGCTGATGTGGAACCCGGCGCTGGATTACAGTGAATCCTGCACTGGCACGCTCGTTGGCTGGCACCGTGCCTTCTGTTTACGCCTGACGGCAGGACGCGGTAGCGCCTGTCAGCCCGGGCGCATGCTTGCACTAAAAGAGGGCGGACGCACCACCGGCGTGGCCTATCGCCTGCGGGAGTGTGCGCTGGATGAAGAATTGTCGCTGCTGTGGAAGCGCGAGATGATAACCGGTTGCTATCTGCCGACCTGGTGCAAGCTGGAACTTGACGATGGTCGTACGGTTAACGCGCTGGTGTTCATCATGGACCCGCGTCATCCACTCTATGAATCCGATACCAGCGTGAAGGTGATTGCACCGTTAATCGCCGCCGCCAGCGGGCCGCTCGGTACTAACGCACAGTATCTTTTCTCGCTCGAGCAGGAACTGGTGAAGCTTGGGATGCAGGATGAGTGTCTGAATGAGCTGGTCGGGAAGGTCCGCCATCTGCTCAATGGGGAAAACCTGCCGCGCTCAGCGTGAAAAAATGCCCGGCGGTGCTCCGTTTGCCAGACCTACAAAATCGTAGGCCCGTGCAAGCGTAGCGCCGCCGGACAAGAAATCACGCAGGCACGTAACTGATCGAATGCTCCAGCGACTGGCTGTGACTGTCAATCAACACATTCCAGGTGCCGCTATAAGGCACCGCTAAATAGGCATCTTCCCGATTTTGCACGCTCAAAATATCTGCCTGAATATCATGCGCCTGCTGTTTGGCACTCATTAAATGAATATGGCAGCGCTCCGAACAGCGCACAACCACCGTATCCCCACCAAATAACGTCAAACTCGCTTTTACCATCGCCATTATTTACCCCGTCACTATCAGCCCGCGCATTCCGTGCATGAGAATTCCTGTGTGATGTTGTTCACAATTCACTCATGGCATAACACCAAAGGAAGAGGCTACCGATGCTGATTTTGATCAAAAAATGCTGCAACGATTAAACGAAAATGACAATATGCCTGAAACCATTCAGCTTATGCGTCGTTTATGGTTCCAACACCCATCAGTATAAAATTAAATGTGGAAAATGACTGCGATAGCAGCAAAATAATCCATTGACGGGCTTTTTGACTCAAAAAGTTAATACTTTGTCCGCGTCGAGCGTCCATTGCGCCAGTTCAACCAGGGTGCCGATTTCAACGCCATCGGCGAGCGGCAGCAGGGTAATTCCGCGTCCGTCGGTGCAGGTTTTGCACAATTTTACCGGCACATCCTGCGCGGTCAGAATTTCCAGCATTTGCTGAATGTTGTAGCCCTCGGCGGGCTTTTGCCCACGCAGCCCGGCGGTGACGGCGTCAGACATCAGGAACACTTTCAACTCAACCGGCTGCTGTTCGCGCAGTGCAATCGCCAGACGCAGGCTATTGAACAGGGATTCGCTGCCGTAGGCCGCGCCGTTGGCAATAATAACAATACGTTGCATGTTCACTCCTGAAAGAGGATTAGTCCTCTGATGCTACTGCGACGATTACTGCCTGCCAATCGGTTAACGCCAGCGAGATGACCTGGCGCAACGTTACTGCCCGAAACGCCCAATCAGCCCGGCGGCGGCCAGCTGATGCCCTTTGAGTTTTTCAAACAGCGCCTCGCGGGTTAGACCCGCAGGTAAAGTGGGCGGCAGGTCGGTCGCAATCAGCGTGAAGGTGTAATGATGTGCGCCAGAGCCGGGCGGCGGACATGGTCCGTACCAGCTGGCGGTACCCGGCGTATTTTTGCCACCGGTAAAGCCTTTCGCATCGCGCAGTGCATCCGGGCCAAAACCGGTGGCCGCAGGCGAAATGTTGTAGGCCACCAGATGTGTAACGCCGAGCCCTTTGTTGCCTTCCGGATCGTGAACAACCAGCGCCAGACTCTGCGTCTGCGGCGGAATATTGCTCCACACCAGCGGCGGCGAGCTGTTTTTTCCGGTGCAGTTAGCATTTTTCGAATCATTACCTGCGTATTGGCTATCGAGCATGGCGTTATCCGCAAAAGCCGGCGACTGAACGATGAACAGCCCCTCCGCGCAGACGTGGCCGATACTGCCGAACAGTGCCGCGCAGACGATGGCGCGGGGGAGAGTTTTCATGAGGGCTTCTCACGCAGGAATGGTGGTTTAACTGTAGCCGATGCTTAAGGATCTTCCTGAAATTTGCGCTAAAGCTGAAAGAGAGGAGTAAAACCGTTAAAATAACAAGACGTGCCGTCCGGCACGATATTGATTTATTGAGGGATCCCGCTGCGTTTTGAGGTATTTGCCGTCACGTCCACGTCTGCTGTTGTTGTTACTCTTGCCCCTGGCAGGAGGTGCCGCAGGTGCCCGCCAGACCTTTGTCGATCAGGCCGAACACCCGTTTGATGAAAGCATCGATAACCTGCCCAATCTGGGTATTGCCCCGGATAATCACGAAAGTGAAAAACACCTCGCGGAAATGATGAAGGCATTTGGTGAAGCCAGCATGCAGGACAACGGGCTGGATACCGGCGATCAGGCGCGGCTTTTTGCCATCGAAAAACTCAGCCATCAGCTCAATTCCGAAGTGAATCAGCAGCTCGACTACTGGCTTTCTCCGTGGGGGAACGCCACGGCGGAGCTGTTGGTGAACAGCGAGGGCAAGTTTACCGGCAGCCACGGCAACTGGTTTGTGCCGCTGGAAGACAACGATCGCTATCTGACCTGGAGCCAGGTTGGCTTAACGCAGCAGGACGACGGGCTGGTGAGCAATCTCGGGCTTGGGCAGCGCTGGGTGGCGGGTGACTGGCTGCTCGGATATAACGCCTTTTACGACAGCCTGATGAGTGAAAGCCTGCAACGTGGCGGTTTAGGGGCTGAAGCCTGGGGCGAGTATTTACGGTTGTCGGCCAATTTTTATCAACCTTTTAACGGCTGGCGTGATGACAGTGATACGGTCGAAAGTCGAATGGCGCGCGGTTACGATCTCACTGCCCAGGCGCGACTGCCGTTCTACCGTTTCATTAATACCAGCGTTAGCTTTGAACGCTATTTTGGTGACAGCGTCGACTTGTTCCATACCGGCACCGGGTATCACAATCCGATGGCGGTTTCGCTTGGGCTGGCTTACACCCCGGTGCCGCTGGTGACGATTTCCGCCGCGCATAAGCAGGGGGAAAGCGGCGTCAGCCAGAATAATTTGGGTATGAAGCTCAACTACCGTTTCGGCGTCCCGCTGAAGAAACAGCTCGAGTCCAGCGAGGTGGCGGCGTTTACCTCGCTGCGCGGCAGCCGGTACGACAGCCCGGAACGCAGCAATTTGCCGGTGGTCGAATATCGCCAGCGTAAAACGCTGTCCGTTTTCCTCGCCACGCCGCCGTGGGATTTGCAGCCCGGCGAGACCGTGTCGTTGAAGTTGCAGGTGCGCGGGCGGTATACGATTAAGTCATTAACCTGGCAGGGCGATTCACAGGCACTGAGCCTGACGCCGCCGGTGAATCACAATAGCCCTGATGGCTGGACCGTCATTATGCCGGCGTGGAATTACAGCGACGGCGCGAAGAACCGCTGGCATCTGTCGGTGGTGGTTGAAGATGAGAAGGGGCAGCGCGTCTCGTCCAATGAGATTACGCTGGCGCTGACTGAACCGCTGGTAAGCTTCCCGGCGGCGTCGTCAGATTCGCTGTTGATGCCTTAAAAAATACGTTCCTGATGGACCCATACCGCAGCTTCGACGCGGGATTTGAGCTTCATCTTTTTCAGCATGTGCTTCACATGAACCTTCACTGTGCTCTCAGTGATATCGAGTCGACGGGCAATCATTTTGTTCGGTAGACCCTGGGCAATCAGCTTAAGAATGTCGCGCTCGCGCGGCGTCAGCTGATTAATATCGCGGTCGGACGTTGCACGATTCGCTCGCAGGCTGGCAGCCAGCACTGGCGTCAGCGCTTCGCTTAATACCATTTCCCCGGCGGCGGCTTGATGCAGCGCCTTCAACAAATCTTCCGGCTCCATATCTTTCAGCAGATAGCCATCCGCGCCGCGTTTAAGCGCCGTCACCACGTCTTCTTCGTGGTTGGATACGCTGAACACCACCACGCGTCCGGAGAGGGATTTTTCGCGCAGCTTGTCGAGGGTTTCCAGACCATTCATGCCCGGCATGTTCAAATCGAGCAGTACCAGATCCGGGTCGAGAGATTCTGCGAGTTCGATGCCCTGTTCGCCATTGCTGGCTTCGCCCACCACCAGAAGGTCAGGGGCCATGCTGATAAGCTGTCTGACGCCGGTGCGCAGCATTGGATGGTCGTCAATTAACAGGATAGTGGCGTGTTCCTGATTACTCATGAATAAGTCCTTGCGGTTGTGGAAGCGATTTTTCGGGAATGAAAGAGACGACAACTTCAGTGCCACCGGTATCACGGCGTCTGACCTGGCAATCGCCACGCAGACTCTGCGCCCGATCGCGCATGATGATTAAGCCGTAGTGGTTATTCCGTTCGGCGTGGTCCGGAACGCCGAGGCCGTTGTCGGCCACGGTGAGACGAACCTGATTGTCGTTTTGGGTAACCGTCACGGTGACTTCCGTCGCTTCAGAATGTTTAAGCGCATTGCTCAACGCTTCACGGGCAATCTGTAATGCATGGATAGCCTGATGCGAAGGAACAAAACGCGGGGGGAGCTGATAGTCCAGTTGCACGGTAAAGCCGAAGCGGGCGCTGTATTCAGCACAACTCGCTTCCAGTGCAGGACGCAGCCCCGGTTCGGTTAATTGTAGTCGGAAGGTCGTCAGAAGCTCGCGCAGTTGCACCCATGAGGTATTCAGCTCGTTGCGCATCTGGCTCAGCAGAACCCGGCTGTCTTCCGGCAGTTTTTCGCCCTGCATTTGCAGACAGCTGACCTGCATCTTCAGGCACGACAGCGACTGGGCGATGGAATCATGCAGTTCGCGGGCGATGGTGGCGCGCTCTTCCATGACAATCAGCTGATGCTGGCGCTCTTGCTGGCGGTCGAGGGCCAGGGTGGCGGTCAATTGTTCAACCAGGGTATCTACCAGTTGCTGTTGATCGTGGCTTAAATGGCGGCCTGCAGGCAGCGTTGCCAGCAGAATACCGTACTGATTATGCGCATCGGTCATCCGCCATTTCAGCGTTGTGCCGCCGCCGGGCAAATCCGGGAGATTACGCGGACAGAGGTAACATTCTTTGTCGTCGCAGTCGGGCTCAGAATGACAGCTGAACTCCTGATGGTTTTCCTCGTCTTCCATATCGTAAACCCGCACTTCGATATCGCGCAGCAGGGTCAAACCTTGCAGACCATTCAGCACCGGGGAAATACGTTCACACAGCGGCGCCTGGGAATGCAGACGCCGGTTGGCCTGCCAGAGGAAGGCGAGAATTTCGTTCTTTTGTTCGAGATTGGCGGTCTTTTCCTGCACGCGCTGTTCCAGCACGGCGTAGCTTTCAGCCAGCTCTTTCGACATGTTGTTCAGCGCCATGCCTAGCGTTGCCATTTCATTACGACCGCTAATTTTGGCGCGTTTGCTAAAATCACGCTGGCTCACCGCCCGCGCCATGCTCAACAGTTGTTCCCACGGATGCAGCAGCCGTGCACGCAGCCAGACGATGGTAAACAGGAATAGCAGTGCCATGCACAGCGCCATCATGCTGTGTACCCACACCACGTGTTGAATGCGCTTTTCGGTGGTATGGTCAAACGCGGTAACCAGCTTGTCGATGCGGTTCACAAAGGCCGCGACCTCACCGGAAACTTGTTCCTGACGGGTCGCTTGTTTCAGGTCAGGCGCAAGCTCTGATTTCCAGTACTGTTGCAGGGCTTCGAGCTGTTGACGCTGACCGTCACGGCGCGCGGATTCAATCAGTTCCGGGCTGCTCACGGTCTGATTCATTTCGTCGAGCAATGTCTGATCGTTGGCGTTCAGCGGAATCGCTGCCAGCAGGCGGTAACTCTGCATTCGCAGGGAGCCCGCTTTGTTGATAGCATGCGCGCTGCCCTGGACACCGTGGACCAGGCGTGCAGAAATTGCCATGCCCGTCACACCGATAGCGGTGGACAGCAAAACAATAAGCGCCAGTTGATTGACCAGCGTAAGCGGGGTAAAAAGACGTTTAAACATCGACAGTCTGGCTCCTGACCTGGGATGCAATCCGGGAGTGCGGCTTATTCTGGGATATCAACTGGAGTATACATATACTCAAAAAGGATTACCCCCTAATTGCCAGGGGTGGCAGAGGAAGGGTGTAAAGGGGTAATCTCTGCCTGAGCAACGTGAAAAACCACAGTTTTTTGCGTGTTAAGGTCTACTCCCTAAGGGTGATGCCCGTTTTTCGCCCAAAAATATGTTCTCTTTTCCTTTGATTTATATCAACTTACCCTGGCTGGTAAACCCTAATGTGGCGGCAACTAACTCCATCATTTGAGGTTTATATGAGTCACACTTCCGCATCGGAAAAGGATAAAGGCGCGGTCATCACTGACTGGCGCCCTGAAGACCCGGCTTTCTGGCAGTCTCGTGGCCACCGTGTTGCCAGTCGCAACCTGTGGATTTCCGTTCCCTGCCTGCTGCTCGCGTTTTGCGTCTGGATGTTGTTCAGCGCCGTAGCTGTAAACCTCAATAAAGTCGGTTTTAACTTCACCACCGATCAGCTGTTCATGCTGACCGCGCTGCCTGCGTTGTCCGGCGCACTGCTTCGCGTACCTTACGCATTTATGGTACCGGTTTTCGGCGGTCGTCGCTGGACTGCATTCAGTACCGGGATCATGATTATTCCGTGCGTATGGCTGGGATTTGCAGTGCAAGACACCTCTACGCCGTTTAGCGTCTTTATGATTATCGCGCTGCTGTGCGGTTTTGCCGGGGCAAACTTTGCTTCAAGTATGGCAAACATCAGCTTCTTCTTCCCGAAAGTGAAGCAGGGCGGGGCGTTGGGTCTGAACGGCGGTCTGGGTAACATGGGTGTGAGCGTAATGCAGCTGGTTGCACCGCTGGTTATCTCCGTCTCCGTATTCGCCATGTTTGGCGGCGACGGTGTGGCTCAGCCAGACGGTTCTTCGCTGTTCCTTGAGAACGCGGCGTGGATTTGGGTTCCGTTCCTGATTATCTTCACCCTCGCAGCCTGGTTCTTCATGAACGACCTGGCGGCGTCGAAAGCCTCTCTGAAAGAGCAGTTGCCGGTCCTGAAGCGTGGTCACCTGTGGATCATGGCGGTGCTGTATCTGGCAACCTTCGGCTCGTTCATCGGCTTCTCTGCCGGTTTTGCAATGCTGTCGAAAACCCAGTTCCCGGACGTGCAGATCCTGCACTTCGCGTTCTTCGGTCCGTTTATCGGTGCGCTGGCACGCTCACTGGGCGGCGGAATTTCTGACCGCCTGGGCGGCACACGCGTCACGCTGATTAACTTCATCGCGATGGCCGTTTTCTCCGCACTGCTGTTCCTGACCCTGCCAACTAACGGCCAGGGCGGTAATTTCATTGCCTTCTTCGCGGTATTCATGGGCCTGTTCCTGACAGCCGGTCTGGGAAGTGCATCCACCTTCCAGATGATCTCCGTTATCTTCCGTAAGCTGACCATGGATAAAGTGAAGGCCGAAGGTGGAAGCGAAGAACATGCTCTGCGTGAAGCTGCAACCGATACGGCGGCGGCGTTGGGCTTCATCTCTGCAATCGGCGCGATTGGCGGCTTCTTCATCCCGAAATCCTTCGGTATTTCTCTGGAGATGACCGGTTCTCCGGCGGGTGCTATGAAAGTATTCCTCGTGTTCTACATCGCCTGTGTGCTGATCACCTGGGTGGTATACGGACGTAAAACAAAAAAATAAGCGTTACTTTTTGATTATCATGGCGCGAGAGATCGCGCCATTTTTTTATCCTCATTTAGTTACAACATACTTACTCATTTTTCTGTGTTATCGGCCTGTGCTTTTTGGCGCGTAAAAGGCGCGGGAGCAGGCGTCTACCCCTTAATACCTCGCGATGGTCTTCAGTCTCAGAAGAAGCCGGACATTTCTCAATAAATACCTATAAAACAATGAGTTAAAAAATAAAAATAACTAATCCTTTGGTGGTATTTGGCTTTTTGCGCCCGATTGTTAACAAATCCCGCCTTGATCGTCATCAATTCCCATCTCCTTTCATAAGGTTACTTTCGCCGCAATTGTTGCAATGTCGATTTATCAGAGAGCCGACAGGCTCCATACAGGAGAAACCCGATGAGCAAATTTCTGGACCGGTTTCGCTACTTCAAGCAGAAGGGCGAAACGTTTGCCGATGGGCATGGTCAGCTTATGGAAACTAACCGGGACTGGGAAGATGGATACCGCCAGCGGTGGCAGCATGACAAAGTGGTGCGTTCTACCCACGGCGTAAACTGCACGGGTTCATGTAGCTGGAAGATTTACGTGAAAAACGGTCTGGTCACCTGGGAAACCCAGCAGACCGATTACCCGCGTACCCGTCCGGATATGCCAAACCATGAGCCGCGCGGCTGCCCACGTGGCGCCAGTTACTCCTGGTATCTCTACAGCGCAAACCGTTTGAAATATCCACTGATGCGCAAACGCCTGATGAAAATGTGGCGTGAAGCGAAAGTTCAGCATCCGGATCCGGTGAATGCCTGGGCTTCTATCATCGAAGACTCAGACAAAGCCAAAAGTTTCAAACAGGCCCGTGGTCGCGGCGGCTTCGTGCGTTCTTCATGGCAGGAAGTGAACGAGCTGATCGCCGCGTCGAACGTCTACACCATCAAAACCTACGGTCCTGACCGTGTGGCGGGCTTCTCGCCAATCCCGGCGATGTCGATGGTTTCCTACGCAGCGGGCGCGCGTTACCTGTCTCTGCTTGGCGGTACCTGCCTGAGCTTCTACGACTGGTATTGCGACTTGCCTCCGGCGTCTCCGCAGACCTGGGGTGAGCAAACCGACGTGCCTGAGTCGGCCGACTGGTATAACTCTTCATACATCATCGCCTGGGGTTCTAACGTGCCGCAGACGCGTACCCCGGACGCTCACTTCTTTACCGAAGTGCGTTACAAAGGCACCAAAACCGTCGCGGTTACCCCTGACTACGCTGAAATCGCCAAGCTGTGCGATCTGTGGCTGGCCCCGAAACAGGGTACCGATGCTGCAATGGCACTGGCGATGGGCCACGTCATGCTGCGCGAATTCCACCTCGATAAACCGAGCCAGTACTTCACCGACTACGTGCGTCGTTATACCGATATGCCGATGCTGGTGGCGCTGGAAGAACGTGACGGTTACTACGCTGCAGGCCGTATGCTGCGTGCGTCAGACCTCGTTGACGGTCTGGGCCAGGAACAGAATCCAGAATGGAAAACCGTTGCCTTTGACGATAACGGCGAAATGACCGTACCGAACGGCTCGATCGGTTTCCGCTGGGGCGATAAAGGCAAATGGAACCTCGAACAGCGCGACGGTAAAAGCGGCGAAGAAGTTCAGCTGCGCCTGAGCATGCTCGGTAGCCACGACGATATCGCTGAAGTCGGTTTCCCGTATTTCGGCGGCGATGGTACCGAACATTTCACCAACGTAGAACTGGAAAACATTCTGCTGCACAAACTGCCGGTGAAACGCCTGCAGATGGCAGACGGTTCCACTCAACTGGTGACCACCGTTTACGACCTGACCATGGCCAACTACGGCCTGGAACGCGGTCTGAACGACGAAAACTGTGCCAGCAGCTACGACGACATCAAAGCGTATACCCCGGCATGGGCTGAAAAAATCACCGGCGTGTCCCGTGCGCAGATCATCCGTACCGCGCGTGAATTCGCGGACAACGCGGATAAGACCCACGGTCGTTCGATGATCATCGTCGGCGCGGGCCTGAACCACTGGTATCACCTCGATATGAACTATCGCGGGATTATCAACATGCTGATTTTCTGTGGCTGCGTAGGCCAGAGCGGCGGCGGTTGGGCACACTATGTGGGCCAGGAAAAACTGCGTCCGCAAACCGGCTGGACGCCGCTGGCGTTCGCGCTGGACTGGAACCGTCCGCCGCGTCACATGAACAGCACCTCGTATTTCTACAACCACTCCAGCCAGTGGCGTTATGAAACCCTGACCGCGCAGGAA
The DNA here is from genome assembly GCA_902706235.1 of Citrobacter sp. 18056. Classification (GTDB taxonomy): domain Bacteria; phylum Pseudomonadota; class Gammaproteobacteria; order Enterobacterales; family Enterobacteriaceae; genus Scandinavium; species Scandinavium manionii. Next base: position 61,917 of record CACSJR010000001.1, read on the forward strand.
CTGCTGTCGCCGATGGCGGATAAATCCCGCTACACCGGCCATCTGGTTGACTTCAACGTGCGTGCAGAACGCATGGGCTGGCTGCCTTCCGCGCCGCAGCTGGGCACTAACCCGCTGCACATTGCGGCTGACGCCGAGAAAGCAGGCATGTCCGCGGTGGACTACACCGTTAAATCCCTGAAAGACGGCTCGATGCACTTTGCATCTGAGCGTCCGGATAACGGCAAAAACCACCCACGTAACATGTTTATCTGGCGTTCAAACCTGCTGGGCTCGTCCGGTAAAGGCCACGAATACATGCTGAAGTACCTGCTGGGTACCGAGCACGGCATTCAGGGTAAAGACCTGGGCGTACAGGGTGGCGTGAAGCCTGAAGAAGTGGAATGGGTGGATAACGGCCTCGACGGCAAACTGGATCTGGTCGTCACGCTGGACTTCCGCCTGTCGAGCACCTGTCTGTTCTCTGACATCGTGCTGCCGACCGCCACCTGGTATGAAAAAGACGACATGAATACCTCGGATATGCATCCGTTTATTCACCCGCTGTCTGCGGCTGTCGATCCGGCGTGGGAATCGAAAAGCGACTGGGATATCTACAAAGACATCGCTAAGAAATTCTCCGAAGTCTGCGTCGGCCATCTGGGTAAAGAAACTGATGTGGTGACGCTGCCAATCCAGCACGATTCCCCGGCCGAAATGGCACAGGCGATGGACGTGAAGGACTGGAAGAAAGGCGAATGTGACCTGATTCCGGGCAAAACCGCGCCGCACATCATGACCGTAGAACGTGACTACCCGGCCACCTGGGAACGCTTTACCTCAGTCGGACCGCTGCTGGAGAAAATCGGCAACGGCGGGAAAGGCATTGCCTGGAACACCGACAGCGAAGTCGAGCTGCTGCGTAAGCTGAACTACACCAAGGCCGACGGCCCGGCGAAAGGCCAGCCGATGATCAGCACGGCGATTGATGCCGCAGAAATGATCCTGACGCTGGCACCGGAAACCAATGGGCAAGTGGCGGTGAAAGCCTGGGCCGCATTGAGTGAAATCACCGGTCGTGACCACACGCATCTGGCGCTGAATAAAGAAGACGAAAAAATTCGCTTCCGCGATATTCAGGCCCAGCCGCGCAAAATCATCTCCAGCCCGACCTGGTCTGGCCTTGAAGATGAACACGTCTCTTATAACGCCGGTTACACCAACGTTCACGAGCTGATCCCGTGGCGTACGCTGTCAGGCCGTCAGCAGCTGTATCAGGATCACCAGTGGATGCGTGATTTCGGTGAAAGCCTGCTGGTGTACCGTCCGCCGATTGATACCCGTTCGGTGAAAGCGGTAATGGGCCAGAAGTCCAATGGCAACCCTGAGAAGGCGCTGAACTTCCTGACGCCGCACCAGAAATGGGGCATTCACTCAACTTACAGCGACAACCTGCTGATGCTGACCCTGTCACGCGGTGGCCCGATTGTCTGGATGAGTGAATCTGACGCCAAAGATCTGGGCATCGAAGATAACGACTGGATTGAAGTATTCAACAGCAACGGTTCCCTGACCGCGCGAGCGGTGGTGAGCCAGCGCGTTCCGGCCGGGATGACCATGATGTATCACGCCCAGGAACGTATCGTGAACCTGCCTGGATCGGAAATTACCGGTCAGCGTGGCGGGATCCACAACTCGGTGACCCGTATCAGCCCGAAACCGACCCATATGATTGGCGGTTATGCGCAGCTGGCGTACGGCTTTAACTACTACGGCACCGTCGGCTCGAACCGTGATGAGTTCGTGGTCGTCCGTAAGATGAAGAACATTGACTGGTTAGATGGCGAAGGTAACGACCAGGTACAGGAGAGCGTAAAATGAAAATTCGTTCACAAGTCGGCATGGTGCTGAATCTCGACAAATGCATCGGCTGCCACACCTGCTCAGTCACCTGTAAAAACGTCTGGACCAGTCGCGAAGGCGTGGAGTACGCGTGGTTCAATAACGTGGAAACCAAGCCGGGCGTCGGCTTCCCTAACGACTGGGAAAACCAGGAGAAATGGAAGGGCGGCTGGATCCGTAAAATCAACGGCAAACTGGTGCCGCGCATGGGTAATAAAGCGCTGCTGCTGGGTAAAATCTTCGCCAACCCCCATCTTCCGGGGATCGACGATTACTACGAGCCGTTTGATTTTGACTACCAGACCCTGCACAAAGCCGGTGAAAGTAAGCATCAGCCGATTGCGCGTCCACGCTCGCTGATTACCGGCCAGCGTATGGACAAAATCACCGCCGGGCCGAACTGGGAAGATGATTTGGGCGGCGAGTTCTCTAAGCTGTCCCGTGACAAAAACTTCGAAAACATCCAGAAGGAAATGTACGGCCAGTTCGAAAACACCTTCATGATGTACATGCCGCGTTTGTGCGAACACTGCCTGAACCCGGCCTGTGTGGCGACCTGTCCGAGCGGCGCGATTTACAAACGCGATGAAGACGGCATTGTGCTTATCGATCAGGATAAGTGCCGCGGTTGGCGTATGTGCATCACCGGTTGTCCGTACAAAAAAATCTACTTCAACTGGAAGAGCGGCAAATCCGAGAAGTGCATTTTCTGCTACCCGCGTATCGAAGCTGGTCAGCCGACTGTGTGTTCCGAAACCTGCGTCGGCCGTATTCGCTATCTCGGCGTGCTGCTGTATGACGCGGACGCCATCGAGCAGGCGGCGAGCACCGAGAGCGAGAAAGACTTGTACCAGCGTCAGCTGGATGTATTCCTCGATCCGAACGATCCGAAGGTTATCGAGCAGGCGCTGAAAGACGGCATTCCGCAGAGCGTGATCGACGCCGCGCAGCAGTCGCCGGTGTATAAAATGGCGATGGACTGGAAGCTGGCCCTGCCGCTGCATCCGGAATACCGCACGCTGCCGATGGTCTGGTACGTGCCGCCGCTGTCGCCGATTCAGTCTGCGGCGGATGCCGGTGAGATTGGCAGCAACGGCATTCTGCCGGACGTCGATAGCCTGCGTATTCCCGTGCAGTATCTGGCGAATATGCTGACTGCGGGCGACACCGCGCCGGTTCTGCGTGCGCTGAAACGTATGCTGGCGATGCGTCACTACAAACGTGCCGAAACCGTCGATGGCGTGAACGATACCAGCGCGCTGGACGAAGTCGGTCTGACCGAAGCCCAAGCACAGGAAATGTACCGCTATCTGGCGATCGCTAACTACGAAGACCGCTTCGTAGTGCCAGGCAGCCACCGTGAGCTGGCTCGAGACGCATTCCCGGAAAAAAGCGGCTGTGGCTTTAGCTTCGGCGACGGTTGCAGCGGTTCCGACAGCTCGTTCAACCTGTTCAATAGCCGTCGTATCGACGCGATTGATGTGACCAGCAAAACGGAGCGCAAATCATGAAAGAACTGGTGATTGTCTCCCGTCTTCTGGAATACCCGGATGCTGCCCTGTGGCAGCATCAGCAGGAAGTTTACGACGCGCTGGCGGAGTCTGACGTACTGAGCAAAGAAGACGCCCAGTCGCTGTGCGTGTTCGTGCGTGACCAGACGCAGAAAGACGTGCTCGACGTGCAGTCGGCCTACAGCGAACTGTTCGACCGTGGCCGCGCTACGTCGCTGCTGCTGTTCGAACACGTTCACGGTGAATCGCGTGATCGTGGCCAGGCGATGGTCGACCTGATGGCGCAGTATGCGGAGCATGGTTTAGAACTCGACAGTCGCGAGCTGCCAGATCATCTGCCGCTGTATCTGGAATATCTGGCGCAACTGCCGCGTGAAGAAGCGCAGGGCGGTTTGCAGGATATCGCGCCGATTCTGGCGCTGCTAAGTGCGCGTCTGCAACAGCGTGAAAGTCAGTATGCGGTGCTGTTCGACGTGCTGCTGAAGCTGGCGAGCACCGATGTGGATAGCGAGAAAATGGCGGAAAAAATTGCGGACGAAGCCCGCGATGATACTCCGCAGGCGCTGGATGCGGTCTGGGAAGAAGAGCAGGTTAAATTCTTTGCTGACCCGGGATGCGCTGAGTCGGATATCGCCGCCCATCAGCGTCGTTTTGCCGGTGCCGTTGCGCCGCAGTATCTGAATATTTCCACTGGAGGGGAGCGCTAATGCAATTCCTGAATATGTTCTTCTTTGACATCTACCCGTACATCGCCGGAGCGGTATTCCTGGTTGGCAGCTGGCTGCGTTACGACTATGGACAATACACCTGGCAAGCGGGCTCCAGCCAGATGCTGGACAAGAAAGGCATGAACCTGGCGTCGAACCTGTTTCACCTCGGGATCCTCGGCGTAATTGCCGGTCATGCCCTCGGGATGCTGACGCCGCACTGGATGTATGAATCGTTCCTGCCGCTGGATGTGAAACAGAAAATGGCGATGTTCGGCGGCGGTGCTGCCGGACTGATGTGCCTGGTCGGCGGTATTTTGCTGCTCAAACGCCGTCTGTTTAACCCACGTGTGCGTGCGACCACTACCGGCGCCGACATTCTGGTGCTGTCAGTGCTGGTTATCCAGTGCGCGCTGGGCCTGCTGACCATTCCGTTCTCTGCGCAGCATATGGACGGCAGCGAAATGATGAAGCTGGTTGGCTGGGCGCAGTCGGTGGTGACCTTCCACGGTGGTGCCTCTGCATACCTGGACGGTGTCGCGTTTATTTTCCGTGTGCACCTGGTGCTCGGTATGACGCTGTTCCTGCTGTTCCCGTTCTCGCGTCTGGTACATATCTGGAGCGTGCCGGTGGAATACCTGACACGCAAATACCAGATTGTTCGCGCGCGTCGCTAACTACCGCGCTTTCTGTTCAAGGCCCTGCTGATGCGGGGCCTTTTCTTTTGTGCCCCAGCCCAGATTATTCCCCGCCGCCGAAAACAGTATCAGTATCCCGCCGAGCCACTGTATCGCGCTTAGCGTATGACCAAACGCCAGACTATCGACCACAATCGCCACCAGCGGATAAATAAATGAGAGTGAGCCGATAATGGGCGTTGGCAATTTCTGAATCGCACTGTAGAGCAGCTGGTACATGACCCCGGTGTTAACAATGCCGAGCGTGAGTAATATTCCCCACGGAAAAGTGGCAGATATTGAGGTGAAATGCGCCAGCGGGAGCAGCATCACCACCCCGGTTAACACCTGGATAAAGGCGATATGCTGCGGAGGGAGCGGGCGTAATTTCCGGGCGATGATGGCCGTCAGGGCATAGAAAAAGGCTGCACTTAATGCCAGCGTAATTCCGCTCAATAAATCGGTGTGATGCCCGCCGCTGAGTTCGCTTGATAACAACACCACGACGCCGCTAAACGCCAGCAGCAGCCAGGCCCATTTCACCCGCGATACCCGCTCGCCGGTCAGCATTCCCATTAACACCAGCATAAACGGCTGAGTGTTGTAGACCACCGTCGACATCCCAATCGAAATCTTGTCGTAGGCCGCAAATAGAAGCAGCCAGTTGATGACCAGTGCGATACCGCCAGCCACCGCCAGCAGCCACGTTGCACGCGTCAGGCGGCTGAACGGTTGTCGACTCAGAAGAATAAATGCGCCTAATGTGAGAGCACCAATGACACACCGCCAGAAAACGACGTCGATAACGGGTAAACCCGAGAGCAGGACAAACGCGCCGATAGAGCCGGAAATCAACATCGCCAGGCTCATGTGCCAGACGCCAATATGACGATCACGCATACACACCTCCACAATCAGATGACCATATTGTGGGGGAGAGGCTGAATGTGTTACATACTTGTTATAAGGTGAAAGGTGGTTTTTTCTTTTTTAAATAAGGTGAATATGATGGATGTCCTTATTGATGATATCGATCGGGCGATTGTAGCGGCGCTGGCAGAGGATGCGCGGCTTTCATTAAAGGTATTGAGTGCGCGAGTGGGGCTGACGTCGCCCAGTACAGCCGAACGCTTAAAACGTCTGGAGGAGCGGGGAGTGATTCAGGGCTATGGCGCCAGAGTGAATCTGTCCGCGCTCGGTTATACCCTGCAAGCGCTGGTGCGTGTCAGACCGCTGCCGGGGTTACTACAAAAAGTCGATAAATATATTCAGGCGATGCCGGAATGTATTGAATGCGACAAGGTGACCGGGGAAGACTGTTTTGTGATGCGATTAGTCGTGAAGGATATTACTCAGTTGGATACGCTGCTCGATGGGTTGGCCGAATTTGCGCAGTGCAATACATCGATCGTGAAGAGTTCACCCGTGAAACGGCGTTTGCCTGTGATTTGAGTGATGAAAAACTGGCGAAAATGAGGGGCGTGCAGCTTCTCATCCTTCCCCATATGGAAAACAATGTGGCATCTAAGGTATTTGGGATGGTGGTGCAAAATGAGGTGTTGGTGGCGGGGGAAGGATTCGAACCTTCGAAGTCGATGACGACAGATTTACAGTCTGCTCCCTTTGGCCGCTCGGGAACCCCGCCAGGGGTATGATGTGATGCTGGTACTGACCGGAATTTGTGGTGGCGGGGGAAGGATTCGAACCTTCGAAGTCGATGACGACAGATTTACAGTCTGCTCCCTTTGGCCGCTCGGGAACCCCGCCAGGGGTAATGCTTTTACTAGCCTGCTCCCTTTTGGGAAGCGGGGCGCATCATATCAAATGACGCGCCGCTGTAAAGACTTCCTTTCAGGAAAATGAACCGTTTGCGTGCTTTTTACCCATAACGTTTAAAAGCCCTGCAACGGTCGCCCACCTTACAGAATAATTGTCCGATTACCATACACAAACACGCGCTGGGCGAGAACCTGATACAACGCGCGGCTGAGAACGTTTTTCTCAACGTCTCGACCCGCGCGCATCATGTCTTCTGCGGTGTAGGTGTGATCGACGTGAATCACGTCCTGCATGATGATCGGGCCTTCATCCAGATTGTCGTTCACGTAGTGCGCGGTGGCGCCGATGATTTTCACGCCGCGATCGTAAGCCTGCTGATAGGGACGTGCGCCGATAAACGCGGGCAGGAACGAATGGTGAATATTGATGATTTTATTCGGGAAGCGTGACACGAAGGCCGGAGTCAGGACGCGCATGTATTTCGCCAAAACCACGTAATCCGGCGCGTGCTTGTCGATGGCATCCGCCATCAGGGCGTCATGCTCTTCGCGGGTATGGCCTTCGTGGCTAACCAGCTCAAACGGGATATCGAATTTCTCAACAAGCGTTCGCAATGTGTCGTGGTTGCCAATAACAGCAGCGATGTCGACATCCAGGCCGCCATAATTGGCTTTCATTAACAAGTCGCCCAGACAGTGTGCTTCTTTGGTGACCAGAATCACAACGCGACGACGGCCCGCTGGAGTCAGTTCGCGAATCGAACCTTCCGGCAATGCGCCATCGAGATCGGCCAGCAACGTGGCGTCGTTGAAGATGCCTTCCAGCTCGGTGCGCATGAAGAAACGCCCGGTGCGATGATCGACAAATTCATTGTTCTGCACGATGTTCAGTTCGTGCTTGTAGCAAATATTAGTAATACGTGCGATCAGCCCTTTTTGGTCGGGGCAGATTGTACGCAACACTTTTCGTTGTAATGAGTGCATTGCGGGGGAAATCCTGTTGAGGTGTTTGCTGTGTCTGTGTGGCGGTCTTATTGGCCGCAGCACTTTTTAAATTTTTTACCCGATCCGCATGGGCATGGATCGTTGCGGCCGATTAACGGACGTGTACCATCAATATAATACCATTGTCCATTTTCTTTTAAGAATCTTGAACGCTCAATCAGGGCACTCGTCTTGCTATCTTCACGAAAGCGGGCAACAAAGCTGACAAAGCTTTCGTCGGCGTGTTTCCCGTTATCGGCGGCAAAAAGTGTCAGGCCGAGCCATTCCGTTCCAGCGAAACTCTTTTCGAGGTCAGCACGGAATGCGTCTGGTTCACAGGACGGATGCCAGGTTTTCACCAGATAATCTGCGTCCTTCATCACAAAGGCGCTATAGCGCGAACGCATAAGCTGTGACGGCGTTAGCGCAAGCTCGCTGCCTGACAGATATCGCTGGCAACATAGGCTATACTCCAGAGCGCTGCCGCAGGGGCAAAGTGAATGCATAAATGCCTTCCCGTCGAGTCAATAAAGAAAAGCGCAGATGCGCCGGCGGCAAATATGTTAACCGAGCAGTGGCAATGTTGCTACGTTGGGAATAGGGTTCAGTACAGTCAGGAATGAGAAAGCTTAAAGTAGGATTAGCCCTGGGTTCGGGCGCGGCGCGAGGATGGTCACACATCGGCGTCATTAAAGCGCTGCAGAAAATGGGCATTGAGATTGATATCGTTGCAGGGTGTTCCATCGGTTCGCTGGTGGGGGCGGCCTTTGCCTGCGATCGTCTTCCGGTTCTGGAAAAGTGGGTTTGCTCTTTCAGTTCATGGGACGTTTTACGTCTGATGGATCTCTCCTGGCGGCGCGGCGGTCTGCTGCGCGGCGAACGCGTATTCAGTCATTTCCGCCAGCTTCTCCCTGTCGATACTATCGAATCCTGCGAACGTCGTTTTGCGACCGTCGCCACCAACCTCAGCACTGGGCGTGAAATCTGGTTTACCGAAGGTGACCTTCATATGGCCGTCCGCGCTTCGTGCAGTATCCCCGGGCTGATGTCCCCCGTGATGCATAACGGTTACTGGTTGGTCGATGGCGCAGTGGTGAACCCTGTCCCGGTTTCGCTCACTCGTGCGTTGGGTGCAGACATCGTGATTGCTGTCGATTTACAGCACGATGCGCATTTAATGCAACAGGATCTGCTGTCGGTGAACCTTCAGCCCGATCCACAGTCTTTAGATAATGATGAATCGCTCACCTGGCACGAACGTTTTCGCGCAAGGTTAGGACGCATGACATCACGCCGGACGGCGATCACACCCACGGCCATGGAGATCATGACGACCTCTATTCAGGTGCTGGAAAACCGATTAAAGCGCAACCGTATGGCAGGCGATCCGCCGGACATCCTGTTGCAACCTTTTTGCCCACAGATATCTACGCTTGATTTCCACCGAGCGCCCGCGGCCATCGCCGCAGGTCAATTGTCGGTTGAGAAAAAGATGGACGAGCTTTTACCGTTAGTCCGCAGCATGGGTTAGGGCATTTTTCGATTACTTCAGCAAAATCTGACAGGCGATAGCACGAATAGCGTGCCACTATTTACTTATCGTCTGCCAGGGGAGATATCATGACGCAGCCATTGGCGGGAAAACAGATTCTTATCGTCGAGGACGAACCCGTTTTCCGCTCACTGTTAGATTCGTGGCTTTCATCGCTGGGTGCAGATACGGCCCTGGCTGAAGACGGTGTGGATGCTCTCGAAAAAATGGCCAGACTCAACCCTGATCTGATGATTTGCGATATTGCGATGCCGAGAATGAACGGCCTTAAGTTGGTCGAGTTCTTACGTAACAACGGTCATCAGCTTCCGATTCTGGTCATTTCCGCAACTGAAAATATGGCAGACATCGCTAAAGCGCTGCGTCTCGGCGTGCAGGATGTTCTGCTCAAACCGGTCAAAGATCTAAACCGCCTGCGTGAAACGGTGTTCGCCTGCCTTTATCCCAATATGTTCAATTCCCGCGTTGAGGAAGAAGAGCGTTTATTCGAGGACTGGGATGCGCTGGTGATGAATCCATCCGCTGCGGCGAAATTACTTCAGGAACTTCAACCGCCAGTGCAGCAGGTTATATCTCACTGCCGAATAAATTATCGTCAGCTGGTGTCAGCCGATAATCACGGTCTGGTGCTCGATATTGCACCACTCTCAGATAAAGATCTGGCGTTTTATTGTCTCGACGTTACGCGAGCGGGTGATAATGGCGTTTTGGCCGCACTTTTGCTGCGTGCTTTATTTAACGGTTTGTTACAAGAACAACTTTCGCACGAAGGGCAGCGTCTGCCTGAATTAGGCAGTTTGCTAAAACAGGTCAATCAATTGCTACATCAGGCCAATTTGCCAGGACAATTCCCGTTACTGGTTGGGTATTACCACAGTGGAATTAAAAATCTGATCCTCGTTTCTGCCGGACTCAACGGATCGCTTAACACCGGTGAGCACCAAATACAGATCAGCAATGGGGTTCCGTTGGGCACATTAGGTAATACTTATTTAAATCAAATCAGCCAGCGCTGCGAATCCTGGCAGTGCCAAATTTGGGGAGCAGGGGGGCGCCTGCGCCTGATGTTGTCTGCGGAATGAACAATTAGTCTGAATCTCGGGATATTGCTGTCTCCGCTTTCAGACGGTAGTGGTACTATCAGCAGGATTTATACGTAAAAATCCTAATTCAAGGTTAACGTGTCCTTTTCAGACCAGATTGAGCAATCGGTACTGATATACTCAACGCGTTATTAATTAACGAGCACGTTCAAAAGTTGAACAGTTCAGGAGATTTCAATGGCTGCATTAAATTCGAAAGTCACTAAGGCCGTAATCCCGGTAGCGGGATTGGGTACCAGGATGTTGCCCGCCACTAAAGCGATTCCTAAGGAAATGCTGCCGCTGGTCGACAAGCCATTAATTCAGTATGTAGTCAATGAATGTATTGCTGCAGGCATTACTGAAATTGTTCTGGTTACGCATTCTTCTAAAAACTCTATCGAAAACCATTTCGATACCAGTTTTGAACTCGAAGCCATGCTGGAAAAACGCGTTAAGCGCCAGCTGCTGGAAGAAGTGCAGTCTATTTGTCCGCCACACGTGACCATTATGCAGGTCCGTCAGGGTCTGGCAAAAGGTCTGGGGCACGCAGTTCTGTGTGCGCATCCGGTTGTTGGTGATGAGCCTGTCGCGGTTATTCTGCCAGACGTGATTCTGGATGAATATGAATCCGATCTGTCCCGTGACAACCTCGCCGATATGATTAAGCGTTTTGATGAAACAGGTGCCAGCCAGATCATGGTTGAACCGGTTGAAGACGTAACCGCATACGGTGTTGTGGATTGCAAAGGCGAAGCCCTGAATCCAGGTGATAGCGTGCCAATGGTAGGTGTGGTTGAGAAACCTAAAGCCGACGTGGCACCGTCTAACCTCGCCGTTGTAGGCCGCTATGTGCTGAGCGCAGAGATTTGGCCGCTGCTGGCGAAGACGCCTCCAGGTGCCGGTGACGAGATCCAGCTGACTGATGCAATCGACATGCTGATCGAAAAAGAAACCGTTGAAGCCTATCATATGAAAGGCAAAAGCCACGACTGCGGTAATAAACTGGGTTATATGCGTGCATTTGTTGAATATGGCATTCGCCACAATTCACTGGGCGCGGATTTTAAAGCCTGGCTGGAAGAAACAGTGGAAGCTGGCAAGTAATTTGCTCACCTGCTGTACAGACCGGGGTTCTGAAAAGACCCCGGTTTTTTATTACCTGTCATCGGGATTGTGTTAAAACCAGGCACTATTGAGAATGCCTGAGGCGATTTCAGGATAAAAAAAATCCCGCAGAGCGGGATTTTCAAACAAACAAGAAAGATTAAATCAGGAAGTCGTCCAGAGATTTACCTTGCTCATCCATTGCTTTTTTGATGATTGCCGGGGTACGACCCTGGCCGGTCCAGGTTTTAGTTTCGCCGTTTTCATCAACGTAGCTATATTTAGCCGGGCGAGCTGCACGTTTAGCTTTAGCACCAGATTTGCTTGCTGCAGCAATGCTGTTCAGCAGTTCATTTGGGTCAATGCCATCAGCAATCAGCATTTCACGGTATTGTTGCAGTTTACGAGTACGCTCTTCAACTTCAGCAGCGGCCGCATTATCTTCTTCGCGACGTTCGTTCACAACAACTTCTAATTTTTCCAGCATTTCTTCGAGAGTTTCGAGAGTGCATTCTCTTGCCTGCGCACGAAGAGTACGGATGTTGTTCAAAATTTTAAGTGCTTCGCTCATTGTCGTATTCTCAAACTTATATTGTGGGGTGGTTTGTTGAGGTAATAATAGAGCGTTAATTTCAGATGTGCAATAGGGTGGTTTGTAAGGAAGTCAAAATAACGTGTTATTTACCGCGATTAATAATTAGATAAAGTTAAATTTTACGCGCCAGTTCACATCATGAGTGCTTATTGCCTGGCACCAATCATAAGAACACCCTTACAAAGTATGCCTTTTTCTCTGTTGCAGCGCGGCATATATAAGATGAACGCTAATATCAGCCTTTCGTATTACTCGGGGACCAAGGGGGAATTTCCAGGAACCAATAGAATCTGAATCATAACGTCACGAAAGCCCTGGGCCGCCAGGTAAGGGATTAGCTGGCTGATAACTCGGGATAATCTTAAGGCGTCATGTGAATAGCTGGCTGTTTCTGATTGTTATTATAGATAAGAAGAACTTAATATTTTACGTGAAGTAGCAATGGATTATGCGCTGCGTGAACGCTGAAATTTGCAGGGGATATGGTACAATTCGTGCCGTTAAATCACGATGATTGAGGTGATGCTGCGAATGGCACAACTTTATTTTTACTACTCTGCAATGAATGCAGGGAAGTCTACGGCTTTGTTACAATCCTCCTATAATTACCAGGAACGCGGAATGCGAACGCTGGTTTATACCGCAGAAATTGACGACAGATTCGGTGCAGGAAAAGTCAGTTCCCGCATCGGATTGTCCTCACCGGCAAAGCTCTACAACCAACAGACATCGCTGTACGACGATATCGCAGCTGAGCACGCGCAGGAGCCGATTCACTGTGTGCTGGTGGATGAGAGCCAGTTCCTGACTCGCGAGCAGGTCTACGCGCTGTCAGAGGTTGTGGATGAGCTGGATATCCCGGTGCTGTGCTACGGCCTGCGTACAGATTTTCGCGGCGAGCTGTTTATTGGCAGCCAATATCTGCTGTGCTGGTCCGATAAACTGGTGGAATTAAAAACCATCTGCTTCTGTGGTCGTAAGGCGAGTATGGTACTGCGACTGGATCAGGAAGGGCGTCCGTATAACGAAGGGGAACAGGTGGTTATCGGCGGGAATGAGCGTTATGTCTCCGTGTGTCGTAAACATTACAAAGAAGCGCTTCTGGAAGGCTCTCTGAGCGCTATTCAGCAGCGAGTGCGAGGGAAGGTGGAAGAGTAATCTCACCACGCTTTAGCGCGCAACAGACATAAAAAAACCCGCCATCTGGCGGGTTTTTATTAGGCTTTCAAATTAAGCGGTTTTCTTCGCTTTTTTGTCAGCTTTAGCCGGAGCAGCTGCTTTCTTCTCAGCTACGTCGCCTTCGCTAAACTCGCGGCCGTAGTAGGTGTCCAGCAGAATTTGCTTCAGTTCAGCAATCAGTGGGTAACGTGGGTTAGCACCGGTACACTGGTCATCAAACGCGTCTTCAGACAGTTTGTCGACGTGTGCCAGGAAGTCAGCTTCCTGAACACCCGCTTCACGGATAGACTTAGGAATACCCAGTTCAGCTTTGATGCTGTCCAGCCATGCCAGCAGTTTCTCGATTTTCGCAGCAGTACGGTCGCTGGAAGAGGTCAGACCCAGGTGGTCTGCGATTTCTGCGTAACGACGACGAGCCTGCGGACGGTCGTACTGGCTGAATGCAGTCTGCTTGGTCGGGTTGTCGTTCGCGTTGTAGCGAATAACGTTGCTGATCAGCAGGGCGTTCGCCAAACCGTGAGGAATGTGGAACTGGGAACCCAGTTTATGCGCCATGGAGTGACACACACCGAGGAAGGCGTTAGCAAACGCGATACCGGCGATAGTCGCTGCGTTGTGAACGCGTTCACGTGCAACTGGGTTCTTAGAACCTTCGTGGTAAGACGCTGGCAGGTTTTCTTTCAGCAGTTTCAGAGCCTGCAGAGCCTGACCATCAGAGAACTCAGATGCCAGTACAGACACATAAGCTTCCAGGGCGTGGGTTACCGCATCCAGACCACCGAATGCACACAGTGATTTCGGCATATCCATCACGAGGTTGGCATCAACGATAGCCATGTCCGGAGTCAGCGCGTAGTCAGCCAGTGGATATTTCTGACCCGTTGCATCATCGGTAACCACTGCAAACGGGGTCACTTCAGAACCGGTACCGGACGTGGTGGTGACCGCAATCATCTTCGCTTTCACACCCATTTTCGGGAACTTGTAGATACGTTTACGGATGTCCATAAAGCGCAGTGCCAGTTCTTCGAAGTGAGTTTCTGGGTGTTCGTACATGACCCACATGATTTTCGCAGCATCCATCGGGGAACCGCCGCCCAGCGCGATAATCACGTCTGGTTTGAAGGAATTCGCCAGTTCTGCACCTTTACGTACTACGGTCAGAGTTGGGTCAGCTTCAACTTCAAAGAACACTTCAGTTTCAACGCCAGCTGCTTTCAGAACAGACGTGATCTGGTCTGCATAGCCGTTGTTGAACAGGAAACGGTCAGTCACGATCATCGCACGTTTGTGACCATCGGTAATCACTTCATCCAGCGCGATTGGCAGTGAGCCACGACGGAAGTAGATGGATTTCGGAAGTTTGTGCCACAACATGTTTTCAGCTCGCTTAGCAACGGTTTTCTTGTTGATCAGGTGCTTAGGACCCACGTTCTCAGAGATGGAGTTACCACCCCAGGAACCACAACCCAGAGTCAGGGAAGGCGCGAGTTTGAAGTTGTAAAGGTCACCGATACCACCCTGAGATGCCGGGGTGTTAATCAGAATACGAGCAGTCTTCATTTTGTCGCCGAAGTGCTTAACGCGTTCTGGCTGGTTGTCCTGGTCGGTGTACAGGCAAGAAGTGTGGCCGATGCCGCCCATCTCAACCAGTTTTTCCGCTTTAACAACGGCGTCTTCGAAGTTCTTGGCACGGTACATTGCCAGAGTCGGAGACAGTTTTTCGTGAGCGAACGGCTCGGATTCGTCAACAACGGTCACTTCGCCAATCAGAATTTTGGTATCTGCTGGTACGGTGAAACCTGCCAGTTCAGCAATTTTGGTTGCTGGCTGACCAACGATAGCGGCGTTCAGACCGCCATTTTTCAGGATGATGTCCTGAACGGCTTTCAGCTCTTTGCCCTGCAGCATGTAGCCGCCGTGGGAAGCGAAACGCTCACGTACTGCAGCGTACGCAGAGTCAACCACGATAACGGACTGCTCAGATGCACAGATTACACCGTTGTCGAAGGTTTTAGACATCAGGATGGACGCCACAACGCGTTTCACATCAGCCGTTTCATCAACAACAACAGGGGTGTTACCCGCACCTACGCCGATGGCAGGTTTACCGGAGCTGTATGCTGCTTTAACCATGCCCGGGCCACCAGTGGCGAGGATCATGTTGATGTCTGGGTGATGCATCAGAGCGTTGGACAGCTCTACGGAAGGCTGATCAATCCAACCAATCAGATCTTTCGGCGCACCTGCTGCGATTGCAGCCTGGAGAACGATATCAGCGGCTTTGTTAGTCGCGTCTTTCGCACGTGGGTGTGGAGAGAAGATGATCGCGTTACGCGTCTTCAGGCTGATAAGAGACTTGAAGATAGCGGTAGACGTTGGGTTGGTGGTCGGTACGATACCGCAGATGATGCCGATAGGTTCAGCGATGGTGATAGTACCGAAAGTGTCATCTTCAGACAGGACACCACAGGTTTTCTCATCTTTATAGGCGTTGTAGATATACTCAGAAGCAAAGTGGTTTTTAATCACTTTATCTTCCACGATACCCATGCCAGATTCGGCAACGGCCAGTTTCGCGAGAGGGATTCGAGCATCTGCAGCAGCCAGTGCGGCCGCGCGGAAAATTTTATCAACCTGTTCTTGGGTGAAGTTGGCATATTCACGCTGAGCTTTTTTTACGCGCTCGACGAGTGCGTTCAGTTCAGCGACATTAGTAACAGCCATAAATGCTCTCCTGGATAATGTTAAACTTTTTTAGTAAATCAGCTGCGCGATACGTCAGTATAGACAGACCACAAGCAGCTTGCGTAAGAGTCATAAAAACAACAGGTTACTTAGCGACCTTCATCCACTGATTTACTAAAAGAGCCTTCCATTACACCCGGTAGAGGTACCGGGCTACTCCCTGGTGCGACATTAAGATTACCCACTTCTGAGTACGAATTGCGTGATCTAAATCAAGATTACACCAAGCTGACTCCATTCAGCAGGCCGATTTTAGCGGTTTGTATCAAGTGTTAAAAGATCGTAATTTCGGGCTGGGGTAACATTAGCATAATTTAAACAGATACATAACAACGTGTATTGGTAGCGTTTTACAGCAGATTTGTGGTGAAGAATGCCGTCAAACAGCGTATCTTCAGCGCGTTTTTCGTGATTACTGTACGTCAACTACCACAATTGATGAGGGCGCGGGGTTACCGTGATTCAATCGCTGTTCGATTTTCCAACTTATATCAAGTTTTTCATTGGCTTATTTGCGCTGGTAAACCCGGTGGGTATCATCCCGGTGTTCATCAGTATGACCAGCTACCAGTCGGCGCCTGCGCGCAATAAAACCAACCTGACGGCAAACCTCTCGGTGGCCATCATTTTGTGGACCTCGCTGTTTCTGGGCGACGGCATTCTGCAACTCTTCGGGATTTCTATCGACTCGTTCCGTATTGCGGGCGGTATTCTGGTGGTAACGATTGCGATGTCGATGATCAGCGGAAAGCTCGGTGAGGACAAACAGAACAAGCAGGAAAAATCAGAGACGGCCATTCGCGAAAGCGTCGGCGTTGTCCCTCTGGCATTACCCTTAATGGCCGGGCCGGGGGCAATCAGCTCCACGATTGTCTGGGGCACGCGCTACCATAATATCGCGCATCTGATTGGTTTCTCCGTCGCTATCGCGATTTTTGCCGGTTGCTGTTGGGGGCTGTTCCGCATCGCACCCTGGCTGGTGCGGTTACTGGGACAAACGGGTATCAACGTTATCACCCGTATCATGGGTCTGCTGCTGATGGCACTTGGCATTGAATTTATCGTGGCCGGTATCAAATCTATCTTCCCCGGCTTGCTTGCCTGACACCGTTCTGAAACGGGGCGAACACGCCTCGTTTTTTCTTTCATTTATTAGCAAAACATATCAATAAATGTGAATTAACCCGCCGTAATAACCTTCTGCTATTTCTCCCTAATTCTATTGTTATCAGGTGATTAGCCTTTGGAGTCCTGTGTAGTACCCCGGGCAATAATGTTATTTCACTAACATGATACTCTTACGCTTGCCGTGAGATAATTGAAATGTTATTAGTAATTTCAACGTTCACGCAGAGTAATGTGCTAAATAATAATCAATTGTTAAATTATTGTGCAAAAGGCCGCTGTCGGCGTTGTGCGAGCCGTGCGTTGAGCTGGTTTTTGTTTAACTAATTGATTAATAAATATTAAATTTCAATCGATGCTGCGAAAATTGACCGGCTTCATTCGAAATGGGTTCAACAAAAGAGAATTGGTTAACAAATTTGCAAATTGTATTGGCGGGGGAGAAATGCTTTTGGTACTTTCCGCTCAGACATTTCACGATACAAAAAGTGGAGATGAGAATAATTTTCAAATAAATCTCCTGACGCAAATAAGAACATCGGTTATCCCGACAGGGGGGATGACCTAAAGAATCGACGAAAGGTTGCCGAATAAAGAGTGACCGTAATAAAAGAAGTCGGTGATAGCAGCAGTAAAGCCTGACAGACGCATTCACTCCTGCGCTGTATGGGAAACCCTTAGGGGATTAAACAAAACAGGCTGGCACAGCCAGTAATTATAATGAGCGGAGTATCAACACAATGTCCATCATCACAAAAAAAAGCCTCATCGCAGCCGGTGTTTTAGCTGCACTTATCGCAGGAAGTGCAATGGCTGCAGACGTTCCTGCAGGTGTTAAGCTGGCAGATAAGCAGACCATGATCCGTAACAACGGCGCTGAGCCGCAGTCACTGGATCCGAACAAAATTGAAGGTGTTCCAGAAGCAAACGTGAGCCGTGACCTGTTCGAAGGCCTGCTCATCACCTCCACCAAAGACGGTCACCCGATCCCGGGTGTAGCAGAAAGCTGGGATAACAAAGATTTCAAAGTGTGGACCTTCCATCTGCGTAAAGATGCAAAATGGTCCAACGGCGAGCCGGTAACGGCACAAGATTTCGTCTATAGCTGGCAGCGTCTGGTGGACCCGAAAACTGCGTCCCCGTATGCGAGCTATCCGCAATACGGTCACATCCTGAACGTTGATGAAATTATCGACGGCAAAAAACCGACCTCCGATCTCGGCGTGAAAGCCATCGACGATCACACTCTGGAAGTCACTCTGAGCGAGCCGGTTCCTTATTTCTATAAACTGCTGGTGAACCCGGCGATGTCCCCGGTAAATAAAACCGCCATCGAAAAATTCGGTGAAAAGTGGACTCAGCCTGCCAATATCGTCACCAATGGCGCTTACAAACTGAAAGACTGGGTGGTGAACGAGCGCATCGTAATGGAGCGCAACACCAACTACTGGGATAACAAAGACACTGTTGTTGACCAGATTACCTATCTGCCAATCTCTTCTGAAGTCACCGACGTAAACCGCTACCGCAGCGGCGAAATCGACATGACCTATAACAACCTGCCGATTGAACTGTTCCAGAAGCTGAAGAAAGAGATCCCAACCGAAGTTCACGTTGACCCGTACCTGTGCACCTATTACTACGAAATCAACAACCAGAAAGCCCCGTTCACCGATGAGCGTGTACGTACCGCACTGAAACTGGGCCTGGACCGTGACATCATCGTCAACAAAGTGAAAGCGCAGGGCGACCTGCCAGCTTACGGTTACACTCCTCCGTACACCGATGGCGCGAAGTTGACCAAACCAGAATGGTTTACCTGGACGCAGGAAAAACGTAACGAAGAAGCGAAGAAACTGCTGGCCGAAGCAGGCTACACCGCCGATAAGCCGCTGACCTTCGAACTGCTGTACAACACCTCCGATCTGCACAAGAAACTGGCCATCGCTGCCGCGTCTATCTGGAAGAAAAACCTGGGCGTGAATGTGAAGCTGGTTAACCAGGAGTGGAAAACCTTCCTTGATACCCGTCATCAGGGTACTTATGACGTTGCGCGTGCCGGCTGGTGTGCGGACTACAACGAACCGACGTCCTTCCTGAACACCATGCTGTCTGATAGCTCAATGAACACCGCGCACTATAAGAGCCCGGCGTTTGATGCGATCATGAAGCAGACTCTGCAGGTGACCGACGAAGCAC
The DNA here is from genome assembly GCA_902706235.1 of Citrobacter sp. 18056. Lineage (GTDB taxonomy): Bacteria > Pseudomonadota > Gammaproteobacteria > Enterobacterales > Enterobacteriaceae > Scandinavium > Scandinavium manionii. Next base: position 81,042 of record CACSJR010000001.1, read on the forward strand.
AGCGTGTTGCGCTGTATGACAAAGCTGAACAGCAGCTGGGCAAAGACTCCGCTATCGTTCCGGTCTATTACTATGTGAATGCCCGTCTGGTGAAACCATGGATTGGCGGTTACACCGGTAAAGATCCGATGGACAACATCTATACCAAAGACTTGTACATCATTAAGCATTAATGGCAATACGTGGGGCAACACGGGGTTGCCCCACTGTGTCTTATTTCACGCACTATCACATGACTGCATCAGCCACGCTGAATTGCGACATGTAAAGGCACACGCCAGAAGGTACGGGCAATGTTGAAATTTATTTTACGCCGCTGTCTGGAAGCAATTCCGACACTCTTTATCCTGATTACCATTTCCTTCTTTATGATGCGTCTGGCGCCGGGGAGTCCATTTACCGGCGAACGCACGCTGCCGCCTGAAGTCATGGCGAACATTGAAGCCAAATATCACCTGAACGATCCTATCGGGGTCCAGTACTTCAATTATTTGAAGCAGCTGGCACACGGCGATTTTGGACCGTCATTCAAATATAAAGATTATTCCGTGAACGACCTGGTGGCCGCGAGCTTCCCGGTGTCGGCCAAATTAGGTTTTGCTGCATTCTTCCTCGCCGTAATCCTGGGTGTCAGCGCCGGGGTGATAGCCGCGCTGAATCAAAATACCAAATGGGATTACGCCGTCATGGGGGTGGCGATGACCGGGGTGGTTATCCCGAGCTTCGTGGTCGCGCCATTGCTGGTGATGATATTTGCCATCACGCTGCATTGGTTGCCGGGCGGTGGCTGGAACGGCGGGGCGTTGCAATACATGATCCTGCCGATGGTGGCGCTCTCTCTGGCCTATATAGCCAGCATCGCGCGTATCACCCGTGGTTCGATGATTGAAGTCCTGCACTCCAACTTCATTCGTACCGCAAAGGCGAAAGGGTTGCCGATGCGCCGCATTATTCTGCGTCACGCGTTGAAACCAGCGCTGCTGCCAGTGCTCTCGTACATGGGGCCAGCGTTCGTGGGCATCATCACAGGTTCAATGGTCATCGAAACCATTTACGGCCTGCCGGGTATTGGTCAGCTGTTCGTGAATGGCGCGCTGAACCGCGATTATTCCCTGGTTCTGAGCCTGACCATTCTGGTCGGTGCGCTGACCATTCTGTTTAACGCGATCGTCGATGTGCTGTATGCCGTTATCGATCCGAAAATCCGTTACTGACACTGGAGTTCGCCATGATGTTGAGTAAGAAAAACAGCGAGGCGCTGGAACACTTCAGTGAAAAACTGGAAGTCGAAGGCCGTAGCCTTTGGCAGGACGCCCGCCGTCGTTTTATGCATAACCGTGCGGCAGTTGCCAGCCTGATTGTGCTGGTGGTTATCGCCCTGTTCGTAACGCTGGCCCCGATGCTGTCGCAGTTCAGCTACTTCGATACCGACTGGAACATGATGTCCAGCGCCCCTGATATGCCTTCCGGGCACTATTTCGGGACCGATTCATCCGGCCGTGATTTATTAGTGCGTGTCGCGATTGGTGGTCGAATTTCGCTGATGGTCGGGATCGCCGCAGCGCTGGTGGCAGTAGTCCTTGGGACGCTGTACGGTTCACTCTCCGGCTACCTCGGCGGAAAAGTGGACTCCGTGATGATGCGCCTGCTGGAGATCCTGAACTCCTTCCCGTTCATGTTCTTCGTTATTTTGCTGGTAACGTTCTTCGGCCAAAACATCCTGCTTATCTTCGTGGCAATCGGGATGGTCTCCTGGCTGGATATGGCGCGTATCGTGCGCGGTCAGACCTTAAGCCTGAAGCGCAAAGAGTTTATCGAAGCGGCGCAGGTGGGTGGTGTCTCAACCGCAAATATTGTTGTGCGCCATATCGTGCCAAACGTGCTGGGCGTGGTGGTGGTTTACGCTTCACTGCTGGTGCCAAGCATGATCCTGTTTGAATCGTTCCTGAGCTTCCTCGGTCTGGGTACCCAGGAGCCGCTCAGCAGCTGGGGCGCATTACTGAGTGATGGCGCCAACTCCATGGAAGTCTCTCCATGGCTGCTGCTGTATCCGGCAGGTTTCCTGGTGGTAACCCTGTTCTGTTTCAACTTTATCGGCGATGGCCTGCGTGATGCCCTCGACCCGAAAGACCGCTAAGGAGTGATGCCATGAGCACGATTGAAATGGTTAACGCCCCGCAGCAGCAACAATCTGGCCTGCTGCTGGACGTAAAAGATTTACGCGTAACGTTTGCCACTGCAGACGGCGACGTGACGGCGGTAAATGATCTGAATTTCAGCCTGAAAGCGGGCGAAACGCTGGGGATCGTCGGCGAATCCGGTTCCGGTAAATCTCAGACCGCGTTTGCACTGATGGGTCTGCTGGCGAAGAACGGCCGCATTGGCGGCGTCGCTTCTTTTAACGGTCGTCAGATCCTGAATCTGCCGGAGAAAGAGCTTAACCGCCTGCGCGCCGAACAGATTTCGATGATTTTCCAGGATCCGATGACGTCCCTGAACCCGTACATGCGGGTGGGGGAGCAGCTGATGGAAGTGCTGATGCTGCACAAAGGCATGGGCAAAGCCGAAGCGTTTGAAGAGTCTGTGCGGATGCTGGATGCGGTTAAAATGCCGGAAGCGCGTAAGCGTATGCGCATGTATCCGCACGAGTTTTCTGGTGGTATGCGCCAGCGTGTGATGATCGCCATGGCGCTGCTGTGTCGGCCAAAACTGCTGATCGCGGATGAACCGACGACTGCACTGGACGTGACCGTTCAGGCGCAAATCATGACCCTGCTGAATGAGCTGAAAAGCGAATTCAACACCGCCATCATTATGATCACGCACGATCTCGGCGTTGTGGCCGGGATCTGCGACAAAGTGCTGGTGATGTACGCCGGGCGCACCATGGAATATGGCAACGCGCGCGACGTGTTTTATCACCCGGCACACCCATATTCGATGGGGCTGCTTAACGCGGTGCCGCGTCTGGATGCGGAAGGCGAAGCGCTGTTGACCATTCCAGGCAACCCGCCAAACCTGATGCGTCTGCCGAAAGGCTGCCCGTTCCAGCCGCGTTGCCCGCATGCGATGGAAATCTGCAACACGGCTCCGCCTCTGGAGGCGTTCGCGCCTGGCCGTTTACGCGCCTGCTTTAAACCGGTGGGGGATCTGGTATGAACGCCGTGACTGAAGATAAAAAAGTTCTGCTCGAAATTGCCGATCTGAAAGTGCACTTTGACATCAAAGACGGCAAACAGTGGTTCTGGCAGCCCTCGAAAACCCTGAAGGCGGTCGATGGTGTAACGCTGCGACTGTATGAAGGTGAAACGCTGGGCGTGGTCGGAGAATCAGGCTGTGGTAAATCGACCTTTGCCCGCGCCATTATCGGTCTGGTGAAAGCCACAGAGGGGCGTGTCGCCTGGCTGGGTAAAGATTTACTGGGCATGAAGCCGGACGAATGGCGTGCTGTGCGCAGCGACATTCAGATGATTTTCCAGGATCCGCTGGCTTCCCTGAATCCGCGTATGAATATCGGCGATATCATCGCCGAGCCACTGCGCACCTATCATCCGAAAATGCCGCGTCAGGAAGTCCGTGACCGCGTGAAGGCAATGATGATGAAAGTAGGCCTGCTGCCGAACCTCATCAACCGTTACCCGCATGAATTTTCCGGCGGTCAGTGTCAGCGTATCGGTATCGCCCGCGCGCTGATTCTTGAACCAAAACTGATTATCTGTGATGAACCGGTTTCGGCGCTGGACGTGTCGATTCAGGCACAGGTGGTAAACCTGCTCCAGCAGCTGCAACGTGAAATGGGTCTGTCACTGATTTTCATCGCCCACGATCTGGCGGTGGTAAAACACATCTCCGATCGTGTGCTGGTGATGTATCTGGGCCATGCGGTAGAACTTGGAACCTACGATCAGGTTTACCACAATCCGCTGCACCCTTACACCAAAGCGCTGATGTCCGCGGTACCCATTCCCGACCCGGATCTGGAAAAGAACAAAAAGATACAATTATTGGAAGGTGAGTTACCGTCGCCTATCAACCCGCCGTCAGGCTGCGTATTCCGCACCCGCTGCCCGATTGCCGGGCCGGAATGCGCGAAAACGCGACCGGTTCTGGAGGGTAGCTTCCGACACGCCGTTTCCTGTCTGAAGGTGGACCCGCTATAATCTCCCGGGCTGACAAATGTCAGCCCTTTTTATTGTGAGGTTATTGTGCCCGTCGCCCCATCTTCACTCCGCCAGCGTCTTTACCGCATTCTGTTTGATCAAAGTACCCGCAGCGGACGTCGCGTCGAGGCGTTGTGCGGTTTTTTTGCGCTATTCAGCGTCGTGATTATTTTTGTCGAATCGGCATTAGATTCTCATTACCATCTGACTTTCGATCAGTGGCACACCTTTGTCTATCTGGAACTGCTCATCACGGTGGTATTTACCGCTGAGTATTTTCTTCGAGTGTTGTGCTGGTCGCAACCCGCGAAATATGTATTCAGCTTTTGGGGAATAATCGATTTAATCACCGTGCTGCCGATGTATGTTCTTTGGCTATGGCCGGAAATAAGCGTGAATTATGTTTTCGCCTGGCGGGCATTAAGAACCATTCGGATTCTGCGCGTGCTAAAGCTGCTGCGCTATATGTCATCGCTGCGGATCTTCTGGCTGGCGATTGTCAGCGCCCGTCATCAATTAATGGTGTTCTATTTCTTAATCGCGATTGTGATGGTGGTCTTTGGCTCGCTGATGTACGGCATCGAAGGCCCTGAAAATGGCTTTGTGACCTTAGGGGCGTCGGTGTACTGGGCGGTGGTAACCGCCACTACCGTGGGCTACGGCGATATCGCCCCACATACTGGTGTCGGACGGTTTGTCGCCTCGCTGCTCATTTTGATTGGTTACTCGGTCATCGCCATTCCAACCGGGTTAATTACTACCCATATGAGTAATGAATATCAGAACCGTCGTAGTACGCGTATATGCCCGAAATGTCGGCATACCGGGCATGAAAAAAATGCCAATTACTGCAGCACCTGTGGCACGTCATTACCGGAAGGGAAATAAAAAAGGCTGCGTAAGCAGCCTTATATTGTTCATATTCTGCGATTATTCACGCCAAAGAATATGGCAAATCTTGTGGTCTTTATCGCGACACAGCAGCACGCGGGCAAAGATATCGTTTAATTCGCCGCCATCGGTATCAGCCAGACCAATAACCACTTCGGCGAAGAAATCAGGGTTCAAGTCGAAATCGACATGTTCCTGCCAGTCTTCCGCCGGGTCGAAAAGCTCGGCGCCGCCACGTTCTTCAAACTGCAAATTAAAGATAATGATATCCGCAGGATCGAGGTTATCACCCGCCAGTTCGAGAAAAATATCGTAGGCCTGCTCGAGCGTTTCGTCTTCGGTCAGGCGATTATTTAAATCCATTTCCATGATGACACCTAGATTTTCAGCTAATGGGCACGTTTTACAGCAACGGACTAAAGAAGTAAAACAGTCGCTCGGTGACGCGCTGCCATAGCGGGCGTTTTAACCAGCGCTGAGGATCCAGCAGGCGCGAACGGGAAATATAATCGTCCTGTACCGCCGCCAAATCACCGCCAAAACCTGCGTCATCAATCGCCAGAGTGATTTCAAAGTTCAGCCACAGGCTGCGCATATCCAGATTCACCGTTCCGACCAGGCTCAGCTCACCATCGACCAGTACGCTTTTGGTGTGCAGCAGGCCGCCTTCGAACTGATAAATTTTAACGCCAGCGGCTAGCAACTCGGTGAAGAAGGCGCGGCTCGCCCAGCCTACTAACACCGAATCGTTCTTGCGCGGCATAATAATGCTCACATCCACCCCACGCTGAGCGGCGGTGCAAATCGCGTGCAGCAAATCGTCGCTTGGCACAAAGTACGGCGTGGTCATTATCAGGTATTCACGCGCAGAATAAGCCGCAGTGAGCAGCGCCTGATGAATTAAGTCTTCCGGGAAACCCGGGCCGGAAGCGATGGTATGGATAGTGTGCCCGCTCGCTTCTTCGAACGGCATAATATTGGCGTCCGGGGCAGGGGGCAGAATGCGTTTGCCGGTTTCGATTTCCCAGTCGCAGGAGTAGACAATCCCCATTGAAGTGGCGATTGGACCTTCCATACGGGCCATCAAATCGACCCATTGCCCAACGCCTGCATCCTGTTTGAAGAAGCGCGGGTCAACCATGTTCATACTGCCGGTGTAGGCAATATAGTTATCGATCATCACCATTTTGCGATGCTGACGCAGGTCCATACGGCGCAGGAACACACGCATCAGATTAACCTTCAGCGCTTCCACCACTTCGATGCCGGCGTTACGCATCATCGCCGCCCATGGGCTGCGGAAAAAGTCGACGCTACCGGCGGAATCGAGCATTAACCGGCAGTGCACACCCCGACGCGCGGCGGCCATCAGCGATTCTGCGACCTGATCGGCCATGCCGCCCGGGTGCCAGATATAGAAAACCATTTCGATATTGTGACGCGCGAGCTGAATATCGCGGATCAGCGCCTGCATGACGTCATCCGATTCGGTCAGCAGTTGGAGCTGATTGCCTTTAACCCCGGCAATGCCCTGGCGACGTTCACACAGCTTGAACAGTGAGCTCGCTACTGGGCTATTAGATTCTGCAAATATATGATTGCAGGCTTTAAGATCGTTGAGCCACTTGGCGGTAGACGGCCACATCGCACGGGCACGTTCGGCACGACGCTTCCCCAGATGCAACTCCCCCACGGAGAGATAGGCGATGATCCCGACCAACGGCAGAATATAAATGATCAGCAACCATGCCATTGCTGAAGGTACCGCGCGTCGTTTCATCAGGATACGTAACGTCACCCCCGCGATTAACAACCAATACCCCAGAATGACCAGCCAACTCACCACGGTGTAGAAGGTTGTCATAAAAAATCCTTTTGAAAGCCTGTCGTTAAGAGTTTACGCGTACGGATTCATCTGGCAAATAAAAACAGGCGGCAAAAGCACTGGTCAGCCGGGCGCAAGGGTTTATAATGTGCGCTCTTTCATCTCTGAGATGTTGAAATGAAGCGTAGCAGAAACGAAGTGGGGCGCTGGCGGATGCTGAGACAAGCCAGCCGTCGCAAAGCGCGTTGGCTGGAAGGTCAGTCGCGCCGCAACATGCGTATCCACTCAATCAGAAAATGTTTGGGCGCGCGGCAGCGAAATTCACTGCTCTTCGCAATCTACGAATTCTGATAACAAAAAAAGGCACCGCATGCGGTGCCTCTTGTTTTTTGGGGGGTTATCAGAACACTTTCTTGTACGGACGCACTTTCACATTCCCGTACACCGCCGCCGCAACGTACGGGTCGGCTTCAGCCCAGGCCTGGGCCGCTTCAAGCGACTCAAACTCTGCAATCACCGTCGAACCGCTAAAACCGGCTGCGCCAGGATCGTTACTGTCCACGGCGGGCATTGGGCCTGCGGTCAGCAGACGCCCTTCGTCGTGCAGCAACTGCAGACGGGCAAGATGAGCAGGGCGAACCGACGAACGTTTTTCCAGAGAGTCGGCGACATCTTCAGCATAAATCACGTAAAGCACGGGTACAGTCCTTATCGGTAAATTGTCGAAACACGTTATTTGAAAGCGCGGATGACTGCAATGCAAAGATTCCTGGAGGCCTGACAGGGTGCGACAAGTGTGCTTTTTTTCGCCAACAGCGGCAGAAAGTTGACCGAAGATAAGATGGCTTATTGAATATGATTGCTATTTGCATTTAAAATCGAGGCATCATTTTTCAACTGCAGCGATTATGACTTCAATGACCTTCGATATACCTCGCCGTTTTCCGTGGCCCACGTTGCTTTCTGTGGTCATTCACGGAGCCTTAGTGGCGGGTTTACTCTATACCTCGGTACATCAGGTTATTGAACTGCCCGCACCTGCGCAGCCTATTTCGGTGACGATGGTCGCACCGGCCGATCTGGAGCCGCCTCAGGCTGTTCAACCGCCTCCGCAGCCGGTCGTTGAACCTGAGCCGGAACCCGAACCTGAAGTGGTTCCTGAGCCGCCAAAAGAAGCGCCGGTGGTGATTCATAAGCCTGAACCTAAACCGAAGCCAAAGCCAAAGCCAAAGCCGAAACCGAAACCGGTGAAAAAGGTGGAACAGCCGAAGCCACAGCCGAAACCGGTTGAGCCGCGTCCGGCGTCGCCATTTGAAAATTCGACGACCCAGAGCCGTCCGGCGACAAATACCGCGCCTGCACCCAGCAAACCGGCCGTAACCGCACCTACCGGCCCGCGGGCATTAAGCCGTGGTGAGCCGCAGTATCCGGCCCGCGCCCAGGCGTTGCGTATTGAAGGTAAAGTGCGCGTGAAGTTTGACGTTACGGCAGATGGCCGCGTGGATAATCTTGAGATCCTCTCAGCCCAGCCGTCGAACATGTTTGAGCGTGAGGTGAAAACCGCGATGCGCAAATGGCGCTACGAACCGGGTAAACCGGGTTCGGGGATTGTCATGAATATTGAATTCCGCCTCAAAGGCGTTTCGATTAACTAGCACAGCAATTAATAAAACAAGCCCCGTTAAAAAACGGGGCTTGTTTTATGCGGCCAGCACGCGATCCAGTGCCTTTTGCGCGTTCACCAGATGCTGCCCGCCGAACAGAATGGCGCGGTTAAGCAACGTGTAGAGCTGGTAAACCGGCTGCCGGTCGAGAAAATCAAGTGGTAGCGGCGAGACCGCTTGATAGCCATCATAAATTTGCGGCGGTTGTTCCGGGTGCAGCGGTAGCATCGCTAAATCGCATTCACGGTCGCCCCAATAGCAGGCCGGGTCGAAAATATAGGGGCCAGACGGGCCGAGTGCGCAGTTGCCAGACCACAAATCGCCGTGCAGCAGCGAAGGCTGGGGCTGGTGCGAACTCAGACGCTGGTGGATGTGCTCGACGATGGCATCAATGTTTCCGAACGCGAGGCCTTTTTCGGCGGCGAGCTCCAGCTGCCAGCCAATGCGCTGTTCCGCAAAGAAGGTTGACCAGCGTCGTTGCCAGGCATTGGGTTGAGGCGTAGTGGAAAGGTCGTTGTCGAAATCGAGGCCAAACTGCGGTTGCTCGCTCCATTGATGAAGACGAGCCAGCTGCTGGCCGAGCAGGAAGGCGTTGTGCGCATCCAGTGGTCGGGGGGGAAGAAACTCCATCACCACAAAGCTGTAATCACGGTCACTGCCAACGGCGTACACCTCGGGTACGGCAACGGTTTCGCTACGCGCCAGCAGATCGAGTTGATCGGCTTCCGCAGTGAAGATGGGCAGCATTTCTCGCTCATCGCATTTGACGAAATAGTCCTGACCGCTGACGCGTAAATGCCATGCGGCGTGGATTTCTCCGCCGGGCAGTTCATTGCGCAGCTCGATTTCGCCGTCTCCGTGCTCTTTCAACAGGCTACAGATCGCTTGCCACATGCTCTCTCTCCCCATGTTTTCTGCCAGATCATAAGGTTAGCGCATAAATGCGGTGGAAAAACTCGAACTGACGCACAACTGTGCGTTTTAACTTGCCGTATTGGTCGTGTTGTCCTGCAGCCAGTGTTCAAAGGTCACAACGCTGACGTCAGGCTGGTGGCCAATTGCGGTTTCCGCCAGGCCGGTGGTCAGGGCTTTGATATCGTCTTCACTTTGCGGACTGACGAGGCCAAACGTATTGGTGCCCAGATCGTGTACTTTACCGTCGTCGTCGCTCAACGTCAGCGTAAACCCGGCGCGGGTCAGATGGTTATTGAGCTCATTGATTTCGGTCAGCGTCTGTTCATGAAAACTGACGGTTACCACGTAACGCGTGATTTCGCCGCTCATCGGGAACCTCGTTGTTAAGCATGGAGTTTTATAGCATAGCCGATTACCGTGATTTTTCGACTCCCGCCACGGTTGCCACGGGAGTGACGGTCAGCTTCGGCACAAGTAATCGTAAATCGTTCGCGTGTTTTCCAGTGAGCACAAACGCGTGCCCTGGTTGATGGTCGCGGCACTCCCGGCGGCCACGCCGTAACGGACCATTTCGTCGAGCGACGCGCTTTCAGCAAGTTTCAGGGTCATTGCGCCGACCATGCTGTCACCAGCCCCGACTGTGCTCTGGCTTTTAACCGGTGGCGGTACGACCTGCACGCTTCCAGTAGCGTCGACACCCAGGGCTCCTTGTGGTCCCAATGAGACCACGACGCGTCGCGCTTTTCCGCTGCGGACAATCTCTTCGGCAGCTTTACGTACGTCATCAGGCTGGGTTAATTCCCGCTGCACCAGTGCGCTCAGTTCTTTCTGATTCGGTTTCACCAGCTCAATGCCGCCGACGTCCAGCGCGGCGGAAAGGGCGTCGCCGGAGCTGTCCACCACGCAGCGTATGCCATGCTGCTGGGCCGATTTGATAAGCTCTACCAGCCTCGCAACGCCCACGCCCGGCGGCAGACTGCCGCTGATCACCAGAATAGCGCCAACTTCGATTTGCAGGACTTTCAGTTCAATCCGGCGGAATTCGTCTTCATTTAACGCAGCACCAGGCATCACAAAGCGATACTGTTCACCGCTGGTTTCGACATGCACGTGCAGGTTTTGACGTGTCCAGTCATGAGCGGAGACCGTTTGCACCGGCACTTGCTCATCAGCCAGCAGGGAGATCAGATGCTCGCCGGTGGCGCCACCAGCCGGGAAAATCGCCGTGGATTTTCCGCCGAGAAACGTAATGGCGCGGGCAACGTTTATCCCTCCGCCGCCGGGTTCAAACACCGGGGCGCTACAGCGTAATTTGCCTTCAGGATAGATTTGCGGAGTCAGCGTTGCGCTGTCGAGAGAGGGTGCCAGCGTAAGCGTATAGATGTTAACCATTCGATTACCTCCATTTATGACCCAGACGAGTCGCCGATTTTATGGTCAGCGGTAAGCCTGGCACCTTACGGGAGGTTAAGAAAGTGACAAGAATATGATTTTTCGCAAATTTACAATCCTTTCTGGCTGCGTTTATATATGAAATAAAATGCTATTTGAGATCCCTCTTATTCAAAAAATGAAACAAGAATTCATTGCTATGTTATTCACGCCTTTTTATAATTTGTTACCTTTCTTAGGACCGCCTGTTGTTGATCCTCGCGAAAGTTTCCGGGACCGTAATGGTCTCTTTTTTTGTTGTACGGACTCATAATAAATGAAGCTTTTCAAGACAGTACCCGCAGTAGTTGTTCTGGCGGGGGGCCTTTTTGCGTCACTGCACGCCGTGGCCGATAATACCGTTTTTACTGTCATGGACGACCCTTCCACAGCGAAGAAACCGTTTGAAGGTAAAATCAACGGCGGTTACCTGGCACAGTCTGGCAATACTAAAAGTTCTTCTCTGACTGCTGATTCCACACTGACCTGGTACGGCGATACGACAGCATGGTCGCTGTGGGGTAACGCCAGCAACACGTCTTCTAACGATGAACGCTCGTCTGAAACCTATTCAGTCGGCGGCCGTTCGCGTTACAACATTACCGACGCTGACTATCTGTTCGGCCAGGCAAGCTGGTTGACCGACCGTTATAACGGCTATCGTCAACGCGATGTGTTCACGGCCGGTTACGGTCGTCAGATCCTCAACGGGCCGGTCCACAGCCTGCGCTTTGAATTCGGTCCTGGTGTGCGTTACGACGAATACACCAACGATGAAACCAAAACTCAGCCGCTGGGTTATGCTTCCGGCACCTACGCCTGGCAGATGACCGACACCACCAAATTTACCCAGGGTCTCTCGGTGTTTGGGGCAGATGACACTACCGTCAACTCCGAGACGGCGCTGGACGTTGCCATTAACGATAACTTTGGTCTGAAAGTGGCCTACAACATCACCTGGAACTCCGAGCCGCCATCATCGGCACCGGAGCATACGGACCGCCGTACGACGGTGACGTTGGGTTATAAGATGTAATTTTTCAGGCCGGAGCAATCCGGCCTGATTGTTTCCGCATTATGAAAACAGCTCCGCCAGCCACGGAATGCCCAGTGCACCCGGCGCGAGAATGCCGAAGGCCTACAGCGGCCAGACGATGAGCGCCCTGAGTGCCAGTTGCGGATGGACGCTGATAAAATCAATGGTGCTTTGTATCAATCCCGTGAAATCCATTTTGTGTCCCTCGTGGTAAAACGGATGAAACAGTGATACACCGTGAGACTTTAACGAAAGACTAGCAGTCAGGAGATCCCCGAAATGCCCGTTGCGCCATCCATTGATTTAAATAGCGATTTAGGCGAAAGCTACGGCCAGTGGACAATGGGCGATGACGCCGCAATTTTGCCGCTGGTCAGCAGTGCCAACGTGGCCTGCGGGTTTCATGCGGGGTCACCGGCGGGCATTCTTGAAACGCTGCGTGCTGCACAGCGCCTGGGCGTAAACGTCGGGGCGCATGTTTCCTATCCTGATTTGGTCGGATTCGGCCGCCGGAATATGGATATCGCCAGCGATGAATTGACCGCCGACGTGATTTACCAAATCGGCGCTTTGCAGGGGTTAGCCGAGGCGGCGGGGACGCGAGTGTGTTACGTCAAGCCGCACGGGGCACTGTATAACACCATTGCGCATGACAAGCGTCAGGCGAGGGCGGTCATCGCCGGTTTGCGGGAAGTAGACGCATCGTTATCGCTGGTGGCATTGGCGGGTTCGGCGCTTATCGACTGGGCGCAAGATGCGGGCATTCATACCGTGGCAGAAGCCTTTGCCGACCGAGCTTATCACCGGGATGGCACGCTGGTGTCCCGACGTGAATCAGGGGCCGTCATTCACGATGCGAATGAGGTGGCTGAACGAGTGGTGCGGATGATTATCGACGGCGGGGTGATCTCCATTGAAGGCGAGTTCACCGCTATTCGTGCGGATTCCATCTGCGTACACGGCGACAGCCCGGGCGCGGTGGAGATGACGCGGCAGATACGCCAGAGACTGGATGCAGAAGGGGTTGTCGTCAGGGGATTTAAGCAGGGCGCTTAACGCGCCCTGCGGTTGTCAGCAGACGAGCGCCTGTGGACGAAGATCGTTGCCGGAAGGGCGCTGATAAATGCGCAGGCCAAACTCTTCAATCACCGCATAAACATGGTCGAAAATATCGGCCTGAATCGCCTCATATTTCAGCCATTCCACGGTATTAGTAAAGGCATAAATTTCCAGCGGCAGACCTTCAGCGCCTGGCGGCAGCTGGCGAACCATCAGCGTCATGTCTTTGCGGATTTTCGGATGCTGATGCAGGTATTCTGTCAGCCAGGCACGGAAAGCACCGATGTTAGTCATGCTTTCGCCATTGAGCACGCTCTGCGCGGCATTGCCGTTCACCACTTTCTGGCTTTGCTCTTTAAGCCAAGGTTTCAGCAGATCAACCTTACCCAGACGCTGCAGCTCATCGGCTGACATGAAGTGAATGCTGGTGCTATCAATGAACACACTACGTTTGATACGACGCCCGCCGGAAGCTGACATATAGCTCCAGTTTTTGAAGGCATCAGACACCAGTGCATAGGTCGGGATAGTGGTGATGGTGTTATCCCAGTTCTGCACTTTCACCGTCGTCAGGCCGATATCAATTACCGTGCCGTCTGCGCCGTATTTTGGCATTTCTAGCCAGTCACCCATATGCAGCATGGTATTGGCGGAAAGCTGGATCCCTGCGACCAGACCGAGCAGCGGGTCTTTAAACACTAACATCAACACGGCCGCCATGGCACCCAGGCCGCTAAACAGAATGGCTGGGGACTTACCAATCAGCAGGGAAATCATCAGGATAGCGACAATCGATGCGGCGACCAGCTTCACACCCTGGAAAATTCCACGCAGCGGTAATTGCACAGAAAACTTGTACTGGTGCGACAGCTTGAGGATGACGTCCAGCAGCGAGAAGAAGGAGAGCAGGGCGAACAGCAGGATCCACAACTGCACACAGATGTTGAAAAACAGCCCTACGTGGCTGCCGGTTTCGAGATAGAAACTGAGCTGCACGCTGACCAGGATACCCTGCAAAGTCAGCGAAATGCGGTGGAATAACTTATTTTGCGTGAATATTTTCAACCAAGGACGGCTACCCTGTTCCGCATGTTTTTCAATTTTTCTTAAAATAAGCCGTAAAATGAAATGCGCCACGAGTGCGGTCAGGAAAATATAACCGAACACAATAAACAGTGAAGAAGGGTTGTTCAGATCGATGCCATATCGCTGTAAAAAGGCCAGTAGGTGACGCATAAACGCTCCGGGCAAAGGCGCGTATGGTGTGGAAAAAGACAGGAGCTGGCAATCAACAGGATGTTTCAAGTCTTTATTTAAATTTCAGTGAAGGGCGGGATTGATGCGGGTAGGTCGTATTGCAGAATACTCCTGACGGGATCACATTTTTTTCATAAAGAAGGACCATTTCAGGGGTTCGGTAAATAAATGGTGTTCACCGCTAATCAACCGGCTACAGCCGGTTTTTTCTTGCAAACAGACTGCGAGCGCGGGCGGGGCAAAAGCCCATGTTCTTCATTGGCTTTAATAAATATCAAATGCCGTGTACTATGACCGTTCGTTATCGGCAAGTGAAGGTATGTACATTTTGGTTTTGTACACCCTGATGTACCCAGTTTGCAGAGTGAAGCAAATAAAGCCTTTAAAACTGCTGGTATGACTAAATAAATTATTTTTGCATGTGCTCTTTCGTGTGGGGCACCACTGTGAATAAGGATATGAAATGCCTGTAATTACTCTTCCTGATGGCAGTCAACGCCAGTTCGACCACGCTGTAAGCCCCATGGATGTTGCTCTGGACATTGGTCCAGGTCTGGCGAAAGCCACCATCGCTGGCCGTGTTAACGGTGAGCTGGTAGATGCTTCCGATCTCATTGAACAAGACGCCACTCTGTCGCTGATTACCGCGAAAGATGCTGACGGTCTGGAGATCATTCGTCACTCCTGCGCGCACCTGCTGGGACACGCTATCAAACAGCTGTGGCCGCATACCAAAATGGCTATCGGTCCGGTCATTGATAACGGTTTCTACTACGACGTTGACCTCGACCACACGCTGACCCAGGAAGATATCGACGCCCTCGAAAAGCGGATGCACGAGCTGGCTGAGAAGAACTACGATGTCATCAAGAAAAAGGTGAGCTGGAGCGAAGCGCGCGAAACATTTGTGAACCGCGGTGAGAACTATAAAGTCTCCATTCTTGATGAAAACATCGCCCATGATGACAAGCCTGGCTTGTATCATCACGAAGAATACATCGACATGTGCCGTGGTCCACACGTGCCGAACATGCGTTTTTGTCATTACTTCAAACTGATGAAAACAGCAGGCGCCTACTGGCGCGGCGACAGTAGCAATAAAATGCTGCAGCGTATCTACGGTACTGCATGGACCGATAAGAAAGCGCTGAACGCCTATCTGCTGCGTCTTGAAGAAGCGGCAAAGCGTGACCACCGTAAGATCGGTAAACAGCTTGACCTGTATCATATGCAGGAAGAAGCGCCGGGTATGGTGTTCTGGCATAACGACGGCTGGACTATCTTCCGTGAACTGGAAACTTTCGTGCGCTCTAAGCTGAAAGAGTACCAATATCAGGAAGTAAAAGGCCCGTTCATGATGGACCGTGTGCTGTGGGAAAGAACCGGGCACTGGGACAACTACAAAGATGCGATGTTCACCACCTCTTCTGAGAACCGTGAATACTGCATCAAGCCGATGAACTGCCCAGGTCACGTGCAGATTTTCAACCAGGGACTCAAATCCTATCGCGATCTGCCGCTGCGTATGGCGGAGTTCGGTAGCTGCCATCGTAACGAGCCATCGGGCGCGCTGCATGGCCTGATGCGCGTTCGTGGGTTTACCCAGGATGATGCACATATCTTCTGTACTGAAGACCAGGTGCGTGATGAAGTCAACGCCTGCATTCGTATGGTCTACGATATGTATAGCACCTTTGGCTTCGAGAAAATCGTCGTCAAACTGTCTACGCGTCCTGAAAAACGCATTGGTAGTGATGAAACATGGGATCGTGCGGAAGCCGATCTGGCAGTGGCTCTGGAAGAAAACAACATCCCGTTCGAGTATCAACTGGGTGAAGGTGCCTTCTACGGCCCGAAAATTGAATTTACACTGTATGACTGCCTCGATCGTGCATGGCAGTGCGGAACAGTACAGCTGGATTTCTCCCTGCCGCAGCGTCTTAACGCCTCTTATGTTGGCGAAAGTAACGAGCGTCAGGTGCCGGTGATGATTCACCGCGCCATTTTGGGTTCCATCGAACGCTTCATCGGTATTCTTACCGAAGAGTTCGCAGGGTTCTTCCCAACCTGGATTGCACCTGTGCAGGTCGTGGTGATGAATATCACTGATTCTCAGGCTGATTACGTCAACGAATTGACTCGTAAACTGCAAAATGCGGGCATTCGCGTAAAAGCAGACTTGAGAAATGAGAAGATTGGCTTTAAAATCCGCGAGCACACATTGCGTCGTGTCCCGTATATGCTGGTTTGTGGCGACAAAGAGGTTGAAGCAGGCAAAGTTGCCGTGCGCACCCGTCGCGGAAAAGACCTCGGCACTGTGGACGTAAACGAAGTGATCGAGAAGCTGCTTAACGAAATACGCAGCCGCAGTCTTCAACAACTGGAGGAATAAAGTATTAAAGGCGGAAAACGAGTACAAACGGCACGTCCGAATCGTATAAATGGCGAGATTCGAGTTCAGGAAGTTCGCTTAACAGGTCTGGAAGGCGAACAGCTTGGTATAGTGAGTCTGAGAGAAGCTCTGGAAAAAGCTGAAGAAGCAGGAGTGGATCTGGTAGAGATCAGCCCTAACGCCGAACCGCCAGTTTGCCGAATCATGGACTACGGCAAATTCCTCTATGAAAAAAGCAAATCTTCTAAGGAACAGAAGAAAAAGCAAAAGATTGTTCAGGTTAAGGAAATTAAATTCCGTCCTGGCACCGACGATGGCGATTACCAGGTAAAACTCCGCAGCCTGGTACGCTTTCTCGAAGAGGGCGATAAGGCCAAAATCACGCTGCGTTTCCGCGGACGTGAGATGGCCCACCAACAGATTGGTATGGAAGTGCTTAATCGCGTCCGTGACGATCTGAGTGAACTGGCAGTAGTCGAATCCTTCCCAACAAGGATCGAAGGCCGTCAGATGATCATGGTGCTCGCTCCTAAGAAGAAACAGTAAGGCCTTCAAGTAGCATTGACCGTGGGACCCTCGGGTCTCACAGTCTTTGTTCGCCTACGTTTCATTTTTCAACAATGCGAAGTGGAAGTTATTAAGATGCCAAAAATTAAGACCGTACGCGGTGCTGCTAAGCGCTTCAAAAAAACCGGTAAAGGTGGTTTTAAGCACAAGCACGCTAACCTGCGTCATATTCTGACCAAAAAAGCTACTAAGCGTAAACGTCACCTGCGCCCGAAAGCCATGGTTTCTAAAGGCGATCTGGGTCTGGTAATCGCGTGCCTTCCGTACGCATAAGTCGTTAACGTTTAACTTTTATTAATCAAGAATATAGAACAGGAGAGCTCATATGGCTCGCGTAAAACGTGGTGTAGTTGCCCGTGCACGTCACAAGAAAATTTTGAAACAAGCCAAAGGCTACTACGGTGCGCGTTCACGCGTATACCGCGTTGCCTTCCAGGCAGTTATCAAAGCAGGTCAGTATGCTTACCGTGACCGTCGTCAACGTAAGCGTCAGTTCCGTCAACTGTGGATTGCGCGTATCAACGCAGCAGCACGTCAGAACGGTATTTCTTACAGCAAATTCATCAACGGCCTGAAAAAAGCCTCTGTTGAAATTGACCGTAAGATCCTGGCTGACATCGCAGTATTCGACAAAGTAGCGTTCACCGCTCTGGTCGAAAAAGCGAAATCTGCACTGGCATAAGCCAGTTGAAGAGGGAGGCTTGCCTCCCTCTTCTCTTTCAAATTATCGTTAAGAATCAGTAAGACGTTGACTTTTCAGAGTGAAAACTTTCCAATAAGTTCTTCACTGCCCTTATCAGACAAGGTAACGCAAGCATGAATGCTGCTATTTTCCGCTTCTTTTTTTACTTTAGCACCTGAATCCAGGAGGCTAGCGCGTGAAAGACGAAACGAAAAACAGCGCCAGAAAGCCTCCCCAGGGAGGCTTTTTTCGTATATAGAATTCAAGAGATTAAGTCCGCAAACGGGTGTTTGCACCGACATTATTGAGGAAAACCATGTCACATCTCGCAGAGCTGGTTGCCAGTGCCAGGGCAGCTATTAATGAAGCTTCAGATGTCGCCGCGCTGGATAACGTGCGTGTCGAATATCTGGGTAAAAAAGGGCATCTGACCCTTCAGATGACAACCCTGCGTGAATTGCCGGCGGAAGAGCGCCCGGCCGCAGGTGCCGTTATCAACGAAGCCAAAGAGCAGGTCCAGCAGGCGCTTAATGAGCGTAAAGCCGCTCTGGAAGGGGCCGCCCTGAATGCGCGTCTGGCCGCAGAAACTATCGATGTTTCTCTGCCGGGGCGTCGTGTTGAAACCGGTGGTTTGCACCCGGTTACCCGTACCATCGACCGCATTGAAAGTTTCTTCGGTGAGCTCGGCTTTACCGTGGCGACTGGCCCGGAAATCGAAGATGACTATCACAACTTCGATGCCCTGAATATTCCAGGCCACCACCCGGCACGTGCTGACCACGACACTTTCTGGTTCGACGCAACGCGTCTGCTGCGTACCCAGACCTCTGGCGTACAGATCCGCACCATGAAAGACCAGCAGCCGCCTATCCGCATTATTGCGCCGGGCCGCGTCTATCGTAACGATTACGATCAGACCCACACTCCAATGTTCCATCAGATGGAAGGCCTGATTGTTGACACCAACATCAGCTTTACCAATCTGAAAGGCACGCTGCACGACTTCCTGCGTAACTTCTTTGAAGAAGATTTGCAGATTCGTTTCCGTCCGTCCTATTTCCCGTTCACCGAACCGTCCGCAGAAGTTGACGTGATGGGCAAAAACGGCAAATGGCTCGAAGTGTTGGGCTGCGGCATGGTTCACCCGAACGTACTGCGTAATGTCGGTATCGATCCGGAAGTTTACTCCGGCTTCGCCTTCGGCATGGGTATGGAGCGTCTGACCATGCTGCGCTACGGCGTCACCGACCTGCGTGCATTCTTCGAAAACGATCTGCGTTTCCTCAAACAGTTTAAATAAGGGCAGGACAGAACAATGAAATTCAGTGAACTGTGGTTACGCGAATGGGTTAACCCGGCGATTGACAGCGAAGCGCTGTCTGGCCAAATCACCATGGCAGGCCTGGAAGTGGACGGCGTTGAGCCCGTTGCAGGCGTGTTCAATGGCGTTGTAGTGGGTGAAGTGGTTGAATGCGGTCAGCATCCAAACGCCGATAAACTGCGTGTGACCAAAATTAACGTTGGTGGCGAGCGACTGCTGGACATCGTCTGCGGTGCGCCAAACTGCCGTCAGGGCCTGAAAGTGGCCGTCGCGACCATCGGTGCCGTTCTGCCTGGCGACTTCAAAATCAAAGCTGCGAAACTTCGCGGTGAGCCGTCCGAAGGCATGCTGTGTTCGTTCTCTGAACTGGGGATTTCTGACGATCACAGCGGCATTATCGAACTGCCTGCTGATGCCCCGTTGGGAACCGACATCCGCGAATACCTGAAACTCGATGACAACACCATCGAAATCAGCGTTACCCCGAACCGTGCTGACTGCTTAGGTATCATCGGCGTGGCGCGTGACGTCGCGGTCCTGAACCAGCAGCCGCTGAACGAGCCAGAAATGGCGCCGGTTGCCGCAACCATCAGTGACACTTTCCCAATTAACGTCGAAGCTGCCGACGCGTGCCCACGTTATTTGGGTCGCGTCGTCAAAGGCATCAACGTTAAGGCGCCAACGCCGCTGTGGATGAAAGAAAAACTGCGTCGTTGTGGCATCCGTTCTATCGATGCGGTGGTGGATGTGACCAACTACGTATTGCTGGAACTGGGTCAGCCGATGCACGCGTTCGACCTCGACCGCATCGACGGCGGCATCGTGGTGCGTATGGCGAAAGAGGGTGAACCTCTGGTTCTGCTGGACGGTAACGAAGCCAAACTGAGTACGGATACGCTGGTCATCGCTGACCACAACAAAGCCCTGGCAATGGGCGGTATCTTCGGTGGTGAGCATTCCGGCGTGAATGACGAAACCCAGAACGTGCTGCTGGAATGTGCATTCTTCAATCCGCTGTCCATCACGGGTCGTGCGCGTCGTCAGGGTCTGCATACCGATGCTTCCCACCGCTACGAACGTGGCGTGGATCCGGCGCTGCAATACAAAGCGATGGAACGTGCAACACGTTTGCTCCTGGACCTTTGCGGCGGGGAAGCGGGCCCGGTCATTGATGTGACCAACGAAGCCACTCTGCCGAAGCGCGCCAGCATTACGCTGCGTCGTAGCAAACTGGACCGCCTGATTGGTCATCACATTGCCGATGAGCAGGTTAGCGATATCTTGCGCCGTCTGGGTTGTGAAGTGACCGAAGGTCAGGACCAGTGGCAGGCCGTCGCGCCAAGCTGGCGTTTCGATATTTCAATCGAAGAAGATCTGGTGGAAGAAGTCGCCCGCGTTTACGGCTACAACAATATCCCGGATGCGCCAGTTCAGGCGGGTCTGATCATGGGGAATCACCAGGAAGCTAACTTGTCTCTTAAGCGTGTGAAAACCATGCTGAATGACAAAGGTTACCAGGAAGTCATCACCTACAGCTTCGTCGATCCGAAAGTGCAGCAGGTGATCCACCCGGGCGAAGAAGCGCTGATCCTGCCAAGCCCAATCTCTAGCGAAATGTCCGCGATGCGTCTTTCTCTGTGGACTGGCCTGCTGAGTACTGTGGTCTACAACCAGAACCGCCAGCAGAGCCGTGTGCGTATCTTCGAAAGCGGTCTGCGTTTCGTTCCGGACACCCAGGCGCCATTGGGCATCCGTCAGGACGTGATGTTGAGCGGTGTTATCTGCGGTAACCGCTATGAAGAACACTGGAATCTGGCGAAAGAGACAGTTGATTTCTATGATATAAAAGGCGATCTCGAATCCGTTCTGGACCTGACCGGCAAACTGGGTGATATCCAGTTCAAAGCTGAAGGCAATCCAGCGCTGCATCCGGGACAGTCTGCGGCGATTTATCTGAAAGGCGAACGTATTGGTTTCATTGGGGTTGTTCATCCTGAGCTGGAACGTAAACTAGACTTGAACGGTCGCACGATGGTGTTTGAACTGGAGTGGAACAAGCTCGCAGACCGCGTGGTGCCTCAGGCGAAAGAGATTTCTCGCTTCCCTGCGAACCGTCGTGACATCGCTGTGGTCGTGGCAGAAAACGTTCCTGCAGCCGATATTCTCAATGAGTGTAAGAAAGTTGGCGTAAATCAGGTAGTTGGCGTAAACTTGTTTGACGTGTACCGCGGTAAGGGCGTAGAGGAAGGTTTCAAGAGCCTCGCTATCAGCCTGATCCTTCAGGATACCAGCCGTACACTCGAAGAAGAGGAGATTGCCGCTACCGTTGCCAAATGTGTAGAGGCATTAAAAGAGCGATTCCAGGCATCATTGAGGGATTGAACCTATGGCGCTTACAAAAGCTGAAATGTCAGAATATCTGTTTGATAAGCTTGGGCTTAGTAAACGGGATGCCAAAGAACTGGTAGAGCTGTTTTTCGAAGAGATTCGTCGCGCTCTTGAAAACGGTGAGCAGGTAAAACTCTCCGGTTTTGGTAACTTCGATTTGCGCGATAAAAATCAACGTCCCGGGCGCAACCCGAAGACGGGCGAAGATATTCCCATTACAGCCCGGCGCGTGGTGACCTTCAGACCCGGCCAGAAGTTGAAAAGTCGTGTCGAAAACGCTTCGCCCAAAGCAGAATAATTTCTGATTAACCAAAAAGGCCGCTCTTGCGGCCTTTTTTCTTTTCTGCGAGCATCAGGCACAATAAAATCAGACACTTCACCTCATTATCTCAGGACATCATGCAACGACTCGCCCAACGTCAGCAGCAACGAAACCAGCGATGGCTGGGACTTTTGCTGTTGCTCCTTCTGCTCGCAGTGTTCATCAGCCTGTGCGCGGGTGATGCGTGGATTGCGCCGGGCGAATGGTTTACCGCTCGCGGTGAGTTGTTTGTCTGGCAAATTCGCCTGCCGCGTACCGTGGCCGTGGTGCTGGTGGGCGCTGCACTGGCGGTGTCCGGGGCGATTATGCAGGCATTATTTGAAAACCCGCTGGCGGAGCCTGGCTTGTTGGGCGTATCTAACGGCGCGGGTGTCGGACTGATAGCCGCCGTATTGCTGGGAAAAGGGCTACCAAACTGGGCGCTGGGCCTGAGCGCCATTGTCGGCGCGCTGACCATCACCGTGATATTACTGCGCTTTGCGCGCCGTCACTTATCGACCAGTCGGCTGCTGCTTGCGGGCGTGGCGCTGGGGATTATTTGCAGCGCGGCAATGACCTGGGCCGTATATTTTTCGACGTCGTTTGACCTACGCCAGTTGATGTACTGGATGATGGGCGGGTTTGGTGGCGTGGACTGGCATCAGGGTTGGCTAATGCTGGCGCTTGTGCCCGCGATTGGCTGGGTTTGCCTGCAATCGCAGCCGCTGAATTTATTGTCGCTCGGCGAAACGTCTGCCCGCCAGCTCGGGCTGCCACTGTGGCTGTGGCGAAGGCTTCTGGTGCTGGCGACGGGCTGGCTGGTGGGCGTCAGCGTGGCGCTCTCTGGTGCCATTGGCTTTATCGGGCTGGTTATTCCCCATATGCTGCGGCTGTGCGGCCTGACCGACCATCGTGTGCTTCTGCCTGCCTGTGTGCTGGCAGGAGGCGCAACGCTGCTGTTCGCCGATATCGTGGCCCGTATGGCGCTGGCTTCGGCGGAATTGCCTATAGGCGTCGTCACGGCGACCCTGGGCGCACCCGTATTTATCTGGCTACTATTAAGGGCTGGCCGATAAGCGCCGGCTGATAACCCAAGAGGACGCTATGCAACACGATATTCTTAACACCAATGTCACAACCATCGACGGTGAAAACGTCAATCTCGAACAGTTCAAAGGCAATGTACTGCTGGTGGTGAACGTCGCTTCCCAGTGCGGGCTGACGGCACAGTACGAGCAGCTGGAAAATATTCATGAAGCCTGGAGCAAAGACGGTTTCGCCGTGCTGGGCTTCCCATGCAACCAGTTCCTCGGCCAGGAGCCGGGCAGTGACGAAGAAATTAAAACGTTCTGCAGCACTACGTATGGCGTGACGTTCCCGATGTTCAGCAAAATCGATGTCAACGGCGAGCAGCGTCATCCGCTGTATCAGAAACTGACCTCAGCCGCCCCGGTCGCCGTAGCGCCAGAAAGCAGCGGTTTCTACGAGCGTATGGCCAGTAAAGGCCGGGCGCCGAAGGAGGAAGGCGATATTCTGTGGAATTTCGAAAAATTCCTGATTGGTCGTGATGGCGAAGTCATTCAGCGTTTCTCTCCGGACATGACGCCTGAAGATCCGATTGTGATGGAATCCATCAAGCTGGCGCTGGCGAAGTAATCATGTCGCTGATGCAGTTGCAGGGTGTGGCAGAACCGGGACGATTGCACCCGGTCAGCGCAGACGTTTGTCAGGGTGAAATGGTGCATCTTGTCGGCCCCAACGGCGCAGGAAAAAGCACGCTGCTCGCCAGAATGGCAGGCTTAAGCCAGGGCGCGGGGCAGGTTATGCTAAACGGTAGACCGTTGACTGACTGGCCTGCACCAGAACTGGCGCGCCATCGGGCGTATCTGACGCAACATCAGACGCCGCCCTTTGCGATGCCGGTCTGGCATTACCTGACGCTGCATCAGTCCGACAAAACGCAGCACGCATTACAGCAAGAAATCGCCGAAAAGTTGGGTCTGGGGGATAAACTAGCCCGCCAGGTGAACCAGCTTTCCGGCGGTGAATGGCAGCGCGTCCGTCTTGCGGCGGTGGTGCTGCAAATTCACCCGCAGGGAAACCCGGAAGGGAAGCTGCTGTTGCTGGATGAGCCGATGAACAGCCTGGATGTGGCCCAGCAGAGTGGGCTGGATAAACTGCTGACCGAGCTAAGACTTGCCGGTGTTACGGTAGTCATGAGCAGCCACGACTTGAATCACACGTTACGCTTCGCCAGCCAGACGTGGTTATTGCGTCGGGGGCGAATGCTGGCCAGTGGCGACACGCCGCACGTTTTGACGATCGAAAATCTGACGGCTGCGTATGATATGCCCTTCAAAATGCTAAACGCGGACGGCGTACAGATCTTAATTTCTGCGCTGTAACCTTAAGGTTTCTTGCAACTTTGCAAATTCGCAGGCTAAATTATTCTTATAAAAAATATCAGAGGAAACGCCAGGATATGCGTCTCTTATTTATTTTAGTGGCAGCGTTAATTTTAGCCGGGTGCAGCAGCCATCGTGCGCCGCCGCCTAACCCACGCCTTTCGGACTCCATCACAGTTATTGCCAATCTTAATGATCAGCTGGCAAACTGGCGCGGCACGCCATATCGCTACGGGGGAAGTACTCGCGGTGGTGTGGATTGCTCTGCGTTCGTAATGATGACCTTCCGGGACCAGTTTGATTTACAGCTGCCGCGTGATACCAAACAGCAGTCGAAAATCGGCACCGAAATTGATAAGCATGATTTATTGCCGGGCGACCTGGTATTCTTCAACACCGGTTCGGGCGGAAACGGTCTGCATGTCGGCATCTACGACACGGATAATCAATTTATTCATGCCTCAACCAGCCAGGGCGTCACGCGCTCCTCACTGGATAATGTCTACTGGCGAAAGCACTTCTGGCAAGCCAGACGTATTTAGTCGTAAAAACAAAAGGGCCTGATGGCCCTTTTTTGTTAGCAGATAAATATAAAAAAGCACTACGAAATAATTATCAATTGTCATGGCATTCCGCTAATGAATCTCTGGATTGCGCGATTACACGAATATGGATTACAATCATCCCAATGATAAAACAAAGGAATTCTTGAATTACAAAGGGACGAATGAAATTAATCTTTTTAAAATCAAAGATTTTGTTTTCGACTGGAACCATGCAGCAGCGACCAGGGAGCTCCCTTGAACAAGGGTGGACGTAATGATTGTTACTCTGGATAAAGCCTGGAAAACCGAATTATTATTCCTGCCTGCCAGAAATGGTGGGGGGCAACTTGTCGGATTAGAAATAATCGCGAACGTTGTTGGCGTGGATGATGCGGTGCGTACGCCGACCACGCTGGTGACGTCCCGCCTGAGCGCTGAACAGGAAGTCATCCTGTTTCGCGAAAAACTCGCGTTACTCGAAACCTGCCGAATATTTTTTATTCAACAGCAATTAATTGCGTGGATTAATATAACGCCGGCAATTGCCTTTGCGTTGTTAACACAAAAAGTGTTGGCGGAAGAGGCCGCGCGATTTGCCTTTCTGGAGTTTACGGTCAATGAAAACTTTCCAGAATTGAATGCCATCGACAAAAATCATTTGCTGGTTCAACTGGCAAATCTTTTCCCGCTGATGCTGGCCAATTTTGGTGCCGGAGACGCATCCACCCAGGCTGTTTTCAGTGGGTTGTTCAAACGCGTTATGCTGGATAAAAACTTTATTCAGCAACAGGCGTTATTATTATCGTTTGATCCCTTTATGCGGGCCATAATCGCCCAGGTACAGCCCTGCTGTAGTGCGATTATGGCGGCAGGTGTGGACAACCCGCAGATCCTTGAACGTCTGGAGCCCTGGGGTCTGAGCGCATATCAGGGATTACTGTGGCCCACCGTTGATAGCGCATCGCTAACCCGTCTGATGCAGGAATAACCCTGTATCTCGCCCGTATTTATCTGCCCTCACAGGCACTACACTACAGACAGGAGGAACCATGACCCTGTCTTTTACCCATCACTGGCGCGATGAGCTGCCAGGTTTTTATACCGAACTGTCACCGACGCCGCTGGCTAATGCACGCCTGATTTGGCACAACGCGGCGCTGGCGCAGAGTCTCGATCTGCCTGAATCGCTGTTCAGGCCTGAAAAAGGCGCGGGCGTGTGGGGCGGCGAAACGTTGCTGCCTGGAATGCTGCCCCTCGCGCAGGTCTACAGTGGCCATCAGTTTGGCGTCTGGGCCGGTCAACTTGGCGACGGACGCGGCATCTTGCTCGGCGAACAGCAGTTGGCCGACGGACGTCGTTACGACTGGCACCTGAAAGGCGCAGGACTGACGCCGTATTCCCGAATGGGCGATGGGCGCGCGGTATTGCGCTCCACGTTACGCGAAAGTCTGGCGTCTGAGGCGATGTTCGCGCTCGGCATTCCGACCACGCGTGCGCTATCAGTGGTAACCAGCGACACGCCGGTATACCGAGAAACGGTTGAGCAGGGCGCTATGTTGATGCGTCTGGCGGAAAGTCATGTGCGTTTCGGCCATTTCGAACACTTCTACTACCGCCGTGAACCGGAAAAGGTACGTGAGCTGGCGGATTATGTGATTCGTCATCACTGGCCGCAGCTGGGATCCGAAACCGAAAAGTATGCGCTGTGGTTCCGTGACGTTGTCACCCGTACTGCGCGTCTGATTGCCCTCTGGCAAACCGTTGGCTTCTGTCACGGGGTGATGAACACGGACAATATGTCGATTCTGGGTCTGACCATGGACTACGGTCCGTACGGTTTCCTCGATGATTATCAGCCAGGCTTTATCTGCAATCACTCTGACCATCAGGGTCGCTACAGCTTTGATAATCAGCCTGCGGCGGCGCTGTGGAACCTGCAACGCCTGGCGCAGTCGCTGTCGCCATTTATCTCGGTGGATGTGCTCAACGATGCGCTGGACGGTTATCAGGAAGCATTGCTGGTGGAATACGGTCAGCGGATGCGCGGCAAGCTCGGTCTGTTCTCGGAGCAAAAGGGCGACAACGAACTGCTGAACAGGCTGTTTAGTCTGATGGAGCGTGAGGGCAGCGATTACACCCGTACTTTCCGTATGTTGAGCGAGACGGAACAGCAGAGTGCGAGTTCACCGTTGCGCGATGAGTTTATCGATCGGGCGGCGTTTGATACGTGGTTTAGCGACTATCGCGCGCGCTTGCAGCAGGATCGGGTGGATGACGCCACGCGCCAGCAAAGTATGAAGCAGGTGAATCCGGTGGTGGTGTTACGCAACTGGCTGGCACAGCGCGCCATCGAGCAGGCTGAACGCGGGGACTATGCCGAGTTTGAGCGTTTGCATGAGGCGTTACGTGACCCGTTTGCAGTCCGGAGTGATGACTATGCCAGCCGTCCGCCTGAGTGGGGAAAGCGGCTGGAGGTGAGTTGTTCGAGCTGACGTTACGGGGCTAAAAACACCTGTGGCGTGTGGCTGCCGGGGTGCTGACCGATGTGCACTTCGGCGCCATACCAGCGGCTCAGGGTGTCCGCCTGCAACACTTGTTGCGCGCTGCCCTGAGCCACTATCTCTCCCTCATGAAGCAGGATAAGCCTGTCAGCCCAAAGTGCGGCCAGATTGAGATCGTGCAGCACCGCGCAGACGTGAAGATTTCCGGCCTGCGTCAGACTTTTCAACAAGCGAAGCACATGCTGCTGATGATATAAATCCAGCGCCGACGTTGGCTCATCAAGAAATAACCAGCCCTGTGGCGCATCGTTCACCCATAGCTGCGCCAGCGCGCGCGCCAACTGAACCCGCTGTTGCTCCCCACCTGAAAGGGCATTGTATTTCCGGCCTGACAGCGGGGCGCACCCGGTCAGAGCCATGACTTGTTCAACGACTTTTCGGCTATTGCTCTGTTCCCGCGGTGCGCGCCCCATGGTAATCACATCTTCCACAGGCCAGTCGAAACCCAGTTGGCTTTGCTGGCGCATTACAGCCCGCTGGCGAGACAGCGTCTGAGGCGTCCAGGCGGATAACGGTTTATCGTTCAGCAGACAGTGCCCGTTATCCGGCGGAAAATAACCGGTCAGCACGCGCAGTAGCGTCGATTTTCCCGCGCCATTGGGGCCAATCAGCGCCACCAGTTCGCCGGGTACCAGCGTCAGATTGATGTCACGTAACACCGGGGAGTAGCACAGATTAATGGCCTGTAAGCGATTAGCCATGTTGGCCTCCACGACGGAAAATCATCCATAAAAACCACGGCGCGCCGAGCAGGCTGGTCAACAGACCGACCGGCATTTCCGCAGGCGCAACCAGCGTACGAGCCACGGTGTCTGCAACCAGCAGCAAAATGGCACCGACCAGCACCGAACCGGGAATGACCGCCCGATGATCGGCCCCGAGCCACATGCGTAGCAAGTGCGGCACCACCAGCCCGATAAAGCCAATCACGCCGCTGACCGCTACCGCCGCTGCAACCAGCAGAGCGCTGCACATCAATAAACGTCGCTGGATCTGACGTACGTTCACGCCGAGGTAATGCGCTTCTTCATCACCCAGCTGCAGCAAATTCAGCGGTTTTGCCAGCCACCAGATAATGAACACCGTCGGCAGCATCAGCGAGGCCGTCGCCAGCAGCGTTGACCACTGCGCCTGACCGAGACTGCCCATACCCCACAGCGAGAGTTGACGCAGCTGCGCATCGTTGCTGAGCCACGACAGCACGCCCACCGCCGCGCCACACAGCGCGTTAATCGCAATCCCCACCAACAGCAGGCGCGAGAGCGAATTGTCGTTACGCTGGCTGAGGACGAAAATCACCATTGTCACCGCCAGGCTGCCGAGAAACGCCGCCAGCATCGGGGCGTACAACATCAGCACCATCGGCAGTGATAAGGGTAAAACCACCCACATCGCTACCGCCAGCGCGGCACCGCTGCTGATCCCCAGCAGGCCGGGATCCGCCAGCGGATTGCGAAACAGCCCTTGCATCACGCAGCCCGCCAGTGCCAGCGAGCCGCCGATGGTCAGCGCCAAAAGCACGCGAGGCAAACGAATGGTGAACCAGATTTGACGCAGCGCGCTGTCGCCACGCCAGAGTATATCTAACGGCAGCTTCAGTGCGCCAAAGGTGGTGGCGCCCAGCGTTAACAGCGTTAGCAAGGCCAGAAGTGACCACAGAGAACGGGAAACCAACGGCGTCATCAGGGAAGTTGCTCCGCTTTATGCCGCAGCTGTTGAATCGCTTCCGGGGTGCGAATGCTGAAACCTAACAACGCCATGTCATCGATCTGCAGCACCTGTTTATTGCGCCCGGCCGGAGTTTGCGCCAGACCTGGCAACGTCCACAACCCGTTTTCGCCGCCCATGCCTTTAACGCCATCGGTTGAAATCACCACCAGATCCGGCTGGCTGGCGATCACACCTTCCTGAGAAAGCGGCTGATACCGGTTAAAGCCCTGCATGGCATTTTGTAGCCCCGCAGCACGAATAGCCGAATCGGCCCCGGTTTGCTGCCCGGCGGCCATGGCGCTCATGCCGCCGTGGCTGAGAATAAATAGCACGCGTTTATTGAGTTGCGTTTTAGGCAACGTGTCCAGCGCCTGCTTCATCTGTTGACGGAGCTGCTCGCCTTCGGCGTCTTTATGTAATGCTTCGGCGACGATGCGAATTTTGTCGTCAATCACGGAAACGTCGTTACTACCCGGAACCGTCACTACCATCACGCCGTTTTGTTCGACCTGTTTCAACGCAAGTGATGGTTGGGCCTGCACGCTGGCGAGAACGGTCGTCGGGCGCGTGGCGAGAATGCCTTCGGCGTTCAGCTGACGCAGATAGCCCACGTCAGGTAATTTCAACGCTTCAGGCGGCCACATGCTGGTACTGTCTCGTGCAACGAGGGCGCTTTGCGCCCCCAGTGCGTAGACAATCTCCGTCACGTCGCCGCCAAGCGTTACCACTTTTTGAGCTGCCGCCCCTGCCAGCAGAGGCAGGGCGGCCATCAACGCGACGACGGCTCTCATGCGGCCAGCCCTTTGGCAATCAGCGCTTCAACCTGCGCACGCCACTGGGTTTGTTCCGGTTCGCCTTCGGTGCGTTGACCATAAAGCTGCGCAATCTGCGTGCCGTCGGCGGCGAACAGTTCGAGGCTGGTGACGTGGCCATCGGCGGTCGGTTTGCGCGTCACCCAGGTTTCGGCGATGGTGTCTTCGCGCAGGTGCAAAGTGAAGGCTGAATTAAAGATGTTCAGCCAACCTTTCATCGGCACGACTTTTTCGATAGCGCCGGTGAAAATTTGCACGCAACCACGGTTGCCAACGAAGACCATAATCTCGTTTGCATCCTGATAGGCATTCGCCAGCAGGCGCGCTACGGCATCGTTATCCACCTGACACGCCAGGTCATCACCCACCAGGCGGAAAGCCTGCTGACGGCTCAGATTGTGACGCTTAAGCAGGGTGAAGAACTGGTGCACGTCGGTCATCGCACGCCATTCACCGTCGAGGGTTATACCATCGATATCTCCACTGGTGGTCGGTACATCAACCGCTTTCAGTTCGAGCGCCGGGTTATCGGCATGGATAAAGCGGGTCAGAATATCAGCCCACGCGGTCATGTCGGTGGCGTCTGTGGTGTACACCTTCAGCAGCACGTCGCCCTGATGGTCAAAGAATTGAATGCTCTGACGCTCGCCGCGGGCGCTGGTTTCGCTGATGTGGAAAACGCTGGCCCACTGATTGAGGAACAGGCGCAAGTCGAGCGCACGCGGATTGAGCACCAGACCAGCATGGCCGCTGAGGTGCTGATTGGTGAAGCTGCCGACCTGTTCGTGAACGGCGTATTCGTTACGGCAGATGCATTTCACGTCGCCGGCGGCTTCAAGGGCAGTCAGCACGTCGCGCACTTCACCCTGTAAACGCCAGGCATCGTGGCCTACCCGCGCCCAGGTCAGTTCCGCTTCGCTGATGTGCATCATTGCGGCGATGTCACGCGCATATTTTCCCGGATTTTCTTCTTTTAATGCCAGCCAGCGTGTGTAGTGATTCATTGTCATATTCCTTCCAGATGAAATACCCCGGCGAACCGGGGTTGGGTGATTACCACTGATAACTCACGAAAATCTTACCGTTCTGGCCATCCTGCGGGATGCCCTGCGGTGAGTAATATTCTTTGTCGAAGGCGTTGCCAAACACCAGCGAGGTGGTCAGGCCGCTCAGCGCCTGCTGGCCTTTATAGCTCACGTAGAAATCGTTCACGCCATAGCCCGCCTGCGGGGTGGCGCTTATGCTCTTCGTGTCTTCTGCGAAGGTGCCAATCCAGCCCACCGAGAAACCGCTCTGGGCAATCGGGACGTCGAGACGAGAGGTGACGGTATCCGGGTTAATTGAGGTCAGCCAGTCGCCGGTATCGGTGTCTTTGCCGCGAGTCCGGTTGTATGCCACGTCGAGGCTGAACAGGTCAGTGGTGTATTTGGTCATCACATCCCAACCCCAGATTTTTGCGTTCGGCACATTGATGGAGGTGGTTGAGGCCG
The DNA here is from genome assembly GCA_902706235.1 of Citrobacter sp. 18056. Taxonomy (GTDB): domain Bacteria; phylum Pseudomonadota; class Gammaproteobacteria; order Enterobacterales; family Enterobacteriaceae; genus Scandinavium; species Scandinavium manionii. The sequence goes on from CACSJR010000001.1 coordinate 112,454, forward strand.
CCGCGAAATCAACAGACGTGGTGATGTAATCTTTGGCATTAGTGTCGAAGTAGCTGGCTTTAAACTCGAACGCATCGTTCGCCAGCATCACGTCGTCAAAGCGCAGACCAAAGCCGTACTCCTGCGTTTCGTTGGTTTCCGGGCGCAGGTTCGGATTCGGTACCCAATAGTTAGTGTAGAAACTGCCAATGGAGAAATGTCTGGAGTCGTTATACATCTCGCCCATCGTCGGCGCGCGGAAGGCCTGTGCCCAGGAGCCAAACAGCATCAGCCAGTCGGTTGGGCTGATGGTCATGCCTGCCCGGGAAGACCATTTATCTGCATCGACGTCGTCATAGCCATCGCTGGTGCCGCGATAGTTGTCGTAGCGCGTGCCGCCAAGAATAGTAACCGGCAGGTCGCGCAGGGTGATTTCGTCCTGCAGCCAACCAGAGCTGAAGTTAATGCGCGCGTTCGGAAAACCGGTGGTCATGCCGCCAGGGTTTTGCTCCTGACGGTAGTATTCGCCGCCGTAGGTCAGCAGGTGTGAGGCGAAGCTGTCGGTGAACAGGCGCGTGCGGTTTTCAACTTTCCCACCTTTGGTGGTTTGTTTGCGGAATTCGCCGGAGTCGTCGAGGTTCTGCGCGTTGATGCGCACTTCTGACCAGTAGCCTTTGACGTCGGCATTCAGCCAGTCGTTGCCTTCCGGCGCGATGTTGTACGTCAACTGCGCGTCGCGCTGAATGGTAGAGCGGTCAGTCATCGGGTTGCTGCTGTCAGACGCTTGTGGCGTTTGCGGGTTTTTGGGCTCCTGCGCGGCGTTGTTGTAATACCGCAGGGAACCGCTCAGCTTCTGCGCCGGGTCGATTTTCCAGCTACCTTTCGCGAGGAAGTTAGTAATGCTTTCGTCATTCGGGGCTGTGAAACCATCGCTCTGTTTCAAATCGCCGCGGTCACGACTGGACCAGGAGACAATCCCGTCGAGGGTATCGGTACGACCAAAGGCGCTGGCACCCATGCCAAGGCTGTTATCGCCAGTGCCGCCGGTGCCAAACACGCGGTAGCCGCTGTTCTGACCCACATGCAGCAGGTCTGCTGCATCAACGGTGTCATAGGAAATCACGCCGCCCAACGCGCCGCTACCATACAGCAACGCGCCGGGGCCACGTACGACTTCGATACGCTTGATAAGCGCCGGGTCGAGGAACGTGCTGTTGAGGTGGCCAGTGTCGGTGCCCTGACGAATGCCATCGACCATGACCAGCACGCCGCGACGGTCGTAGCCGCGCAGGTTGATGTCCTGACCGTTGGTACGGCCGGTGCCGTCAATGGTCAAACCCGGAACCTGGCGCAGCATATCTGCGGCGGAGCTGGCAGTCTGGCCTTCAGGGGTGTCGGCGTCGATAACGGTAACCATCATTGGTGCTTCAAACGCGCTGCGTTCGTTGCCGGTGGCAGTTACGGTCATTTGTTCAGAGGCAGCGAAAGCCGGAGTGGTGATGGCGCCGAATACAGCCAGTGCGACCAGCGATGGGCGCAGCGACGCGGAATGCAGGTGTAGCATGCAACTCTCCATGAAAAGTGAAAAGCGCTGGCTGCCTCGGCGAGTCCCTGGGTGGCTGGCGAAATGTTGTGTGTAAGGTTGTTATTTAGTCAGGATCAGTTTGCCGGCATGGGTCTGGCGCAGTAAGTACTGCTGGCCATCATGCTCAATGATGACGCGACCTTCCGCACCCAGCAGGGTTTTGCTGCTCACGCGGCGATCTTCAGCCTGCGGTTGCGGAGTCGGGGATCTTTTGCCTGCGGTCAGGAATGTATCCGATGATGTCATAGTGTTAAAAATAGCAATCAATGTAACAATGATAATCATTATCAACAAATCAAAAAACTCAGCAACCCCTTTTGTGAAAAATAGGTGACTGGATCAAAAAAGATTGTTTCGGTACAGGAGGATATTGTCCGGCGACGTACTTTATTAGCCGACGATGGCTGCCGGTTTTTGAAGGGAGCGAGGAGAGATAAACGGGAGATTTCCGTGCCGGGCAACGTGTTTCGCCCGACACGAAAAGCACACTCAGAAGCGGGTATCAATCGCCGCAGCAAGTTTATCCAACAGAATTTCGCTGTCTTCCCAGCTCAGACAAGGATCGGTGATCGACTGCCCGTACACCAGCGGCTGTCCGCCCACGATTTTTTGCGTGCCTTCGCGCAGGAAGCTTTCCGCCATAATCCCGGCAATCGCCGTCGAACCATTGCGAATTTGCTGACAGATATCGTCACACACTTCCAGCTGACGGCGGTGCTGTTTCTGGCAGTTGCCGTGGCTGAAATCGATAACCAGTTGTTCCGGCAGGTCGAATTCGTGCAGCGTATCGCAGGCGACCGCAATGTCTGACGCATGATAGTTCGGCTTTTTGCCGCCGCGCATGATGATGTGACCGTACGGGTTACCGCTGGTCTGATAAATCGTCATCTGACCGTTTTTGTCCGGCGAGAGGAACATATGACTGGCGCGCGCGGCACGGATTGCATCCACGGCAATGCGGGTATTACCGTCAGTGCCGTTTTTGAACCCGACCGGGCAGGAAAGCGCGGAGGCCATTTCACGGTGAATTTGACTTTCCGTCGTACGCGCACCAATGGCGCCCCAGCTGATTAAATCGGCGATGAACTGACCGGTCACCATATCGAGAAACTCGGTGGCAGTGGGGACGCCCAACTCATTGACCTGCAGCAGCAGCTTGCGTGCCTGCTCGATACCGTGATTTACGCGGTAGCTGCCGTTGAGATCCGGATCGGAAATCAGGCCTTTCCAGCCCACTACCGTACGCGGTTTTTCGAAATAGGTACGCATCACGATTTCAAGGCGCGACTGGTGTTTTTCACGCAGCGACTGCAGACGATGCGCGTAATCCATTGCTGCATCCAGGTCATGGATGGAGCAGGGGCCAATCACCACTAACAGACGTTTATCTTCGCCGTTGAGGATTTTTTCGATGCGACGGCGGGAGGCGGTAACGTGACCGGCAACCCCGGAAGTGACAGGGTAACGTTGCGCCAGTTCAGCAGGCGTTACCAGACTGTCGATGCGCGCCGAACGCAGTTCATCAGTTTTGTTCATTGGAACTCTCAGAATTTGGTGGCTTCTACGGCAGGAATACCGGAAGTGATGCGCATCACGATAAACCAATCTCTGCTGAATTCAAGGTTCAACACCGATTCAGCAACGTGATGCGCATACATTGCAAAAAGATGATAGCGCATTTTGCAATGATGTACTAGTGTGTTAGTACATGCGGCGATTGAGTCCCATCATGTCGAGGATTTTGGTGGCGATTTCTTCCACCGAATAGTTAGTACTGTTGATCCACGGAATTTGGTTTTTACGGTACAGCGCTTCGACTTCGGTGACTTCCATACGGCACTGGCGCATCGATGCATAGCGGCTGTTTTCGCGGCGCTCTTCACGAATGGCGGCCAGACGTTCCGGGTCGATGGTCAGCCCGAATAATTTATGCTGTAACGGTTTCAGCGCGGCGGGCAGCACCAGATTATCCATATCGTCGGCGATAAACGGATAGTTGGCGGCGCGGATCCCAAACTGCATTGCGAGGTAAAGGCTGGTCGGGGTTTTGCCGCAGCGTGAAACGCCGAGCAAGATCACCTGCGCCTGATCGAGATTGCGCAGCGAAACGCCGTCATCGTGTGCCAACGTGTAGTCAATGGCGGCGATACGGGCATCATATTTAGTGAGATTCCCTGGCGTAAGGCCGTGGGTGCGATGAGCAATCGGCGTCGGGTCGAGCTTCAGTTCTTCCTGCAACGGCGCAACCAGCGCCTGCACGATGTCCTGACAGAAGCCTTCGCTTTGCAGAATGATGGTGCGAATTTCCGGAATGACAATCGAATAGAAGACCAGCGGACGGATGCCAGATTGCTGATAAATCGCGTCAATCTGTTCCTTTACCGCCTTCGCCCGGCTTTCGCTTTCGACAAACGGCAGGGTAATGCTGTTGACCGACACCGGGAATTGCGACATCACCGCGTGCCCTAGCACCTCGGCGGTAATGGCGGTACCGTCAGAAATGTAAAACACATGGCGATCGACATTTATATCCATTTTGACCATCCGGTAAGATTAAGTTAATTCCATGAAGCCTATATTTATTTTAATCACATCTGAGTCAGTTTTGTCTCGAATTTAAAAATGAAACGTGGTTTTTATTTTATGTGAAAAGGGGTGTTCATTTTTATGGTGGAGGGCTATAAACCGTCTTTTTATGTGGGATTCCTCAATAATCATAGAGTTAAGGGTTTTCGGGGAACTTTCTTAAAAAGCAAAAAATTATTCTGCTTGAACGATTCACCTTTTTTCCCGTCACGTTAATTATGGCAGGATAAATAACGAAGCCAGCCTTTCTCTGGCGATTTTCTTAATTCATATAAGGATTGTTTCGATGTCCAACAATGGCTCGTCACCGCTGGTGCTTTGGTATAACCAACTCGGCATGAATGATGTAGACAGCGTTGGAGGCAAAAATGCCTCCCTGGGTGAAATGATTACTAATCTGTCCGATTTGGGCGTTTCCGTACCCAACGGGTTTGCTACCACGGCTGATGCTTTCAATCAGTTCCTCGACCAGAGCGGCGTGAACCAGCGTATTTATCAGTTGCTGGATGAAACCGACATCGACGACGTCTCCGCCCTGGCGAAAGCCGGTGCGCAAATTCGGCAATGGATTATCGACACTCCCTTCACAGCAGAGCTGGAACAGGCGATTCATCAGGCCTATAACCAGCTTTCATCTGACGACGCCGATGCGTCGTTTGCCGTGCGTTCTTCCGCGACTGCCGAAGATATGCCGGATGCTTCCTTCGCCGGTCAACAGGAAACGTTCCTTAACGTTCAGGGCTATGACGCGGTGCTGGTGGCGGTGAAGCACGTCTTCGCCTCCCTGTTTAACGACCGCGCGATTTCCTACCGTGTGCATCAGGGCTATGACCATCGCGGCGTCGCGCTCTCAGCGGGCGTGCAGCGTATGGTGCGTTCCGACCTCGGTTCCGCTGGCGTCATGTTCTCCATCGATACCGAATCCGGCTTTGATCAGGTGGTGTTCATCACCTCTGCCTTCGGCCTTGGCGAAATGGTGGTGCAGGGCGCGGTTAACCCGGACGAGTTTTACGTCCACAAGCCGACGCTGGAGAAAGGTCGCCCGTCCATCGTGCGCCGCACCATGGGCTCGAAAAAGATTCGTATGGTGTATGCCCCAACCCAGGAACACGGTAAGCAGGTGCGCATCGAAGATGTGCCGCAGGCTGATCGCGATCGCTTCTCGTTGACCGACGAGGAAGTGCAGGAACTGGCAAAACAGGCGATACAGATTGAGAAACACTACGGTCGCCCGATGGACATTGAGTGGGCCAAAGACGGTCACACCGGCAAACTGTTTATCGTGCAGGCGCGTCCGGAAACCGTGCGTTCTCGAGGCCAGGTGACAGAACGTTATACGCTGCACGCGCAGGGCAAAATCATTGCCGAAGGTCGTGCTATTGGGCATCGCATCGGCGCAGGACCGGTGAAAGTCATTCACGATATCAGTGAAATGAACCGCATTCAGCCGGGTGATGTATTAGTTACCGACATGACCGACCCGGACTGGGAACCGATCATGAAAAAGGCGGCGGCGATTGTTACCAACCGCGGCGGACGGACCTGTCACGCAGCAATTATCGCCCGTGAATTGGGCATTCCGGCAGTCGTCGGCTGTGGCGATGCGACCGAGCGCATGAAGGATGACGAGAAAGTCACCGTGTCCTGTGCCGAAGGAGACACCGGTTACGTTTACGCCGAAATGCTCGACTTCAGCGTGAAAAGCTCCACCGTCGACACCATGCCGGATCTGCCGCTGAAAATCATGATGAACGTCGGCAACCCGGATCGTGCGTTTGACTTTGCCTGCCTGCCGAACGAAGGCGTCGGTCTGGCGCGTCTGGAATTCATCATCAACCGCATGATCGGCGTGCACCCACGCGCGCTGCTGGAATTTGACGACCAGGACGCGAAGCTGCAAAACGAAATTCGCGAAATGATGAAAGGCTACGACTCGCCAAAAGAGTTCTATGTTGGCCGTCTGACCGAAGGGATCGCTACGCTCGGCGCGGCGTTCTACCCGAAACGCGTGATTGTGCGTCTCTCTGACTTTAAATCTAACGAATACGCCAATCTGGTGGGCGGCGAGCGTTACGAGCCGGAAGAAGAGAACCCAATGCTGGGCTTCCGTGGCGCGGGTCGCTACGTGGCTGACAGCTTCCGCGACTGCTTCGCGCTGGAGTGCGACGCGGTGAAACGTGTGCGTAACGAAATGGATCTCACCAACGTGGAAATCATGATCCCGTTCGTGCGTACCGTGGATCAGGCGAAAGCGGTGATCGATGAGCTGGCGCGTCAGGGCCTGAAACGTGGCGAAAACGGCCTCAAAATCATCATGATGTGCGAGATCCCATCCAACGCGCTGCTGGCGGAACAGTTCCTCGAGTATTTCGACGGCTTCTCTATCGGCTCGAACGACATGACTCAGCTGACGTTGGGTCTGGACCGTGACTCCGGCGTGGTGTCTGAACTGTTCGATGAACGCAACGAGGCGGTGAAAGCGCTGCTGTCGATGTCGATTCGCGCGGCGAAGAAGCAGGGTAAATACGTCGGCATCTGCGGTCAGGGTCCGTCTGACCATGAGGATTTCGCCGCCTGGCTGATGGAAGAGGGAATCGACAGCCTGTCGCTGAACCCGGATACCGTGGTACAGACCTGGCTGAGCCTCGCCGAACTGCGTAAGTAATTGCTCAATCAACGCCCCGGCAGCTTGCGCTGTCGGGGCTTTTTTATGCGCGGTGCAGTTTGTCGAGCGCCTTCACAGAATTGAAACAAAACGAAAAATCATAACTTCGCTGTTAATTTCGACAATTGTCGCCCTTCGCCCGGTTCTGAATACTGCTTCTCAACCAGATAAACCTTAACGGAGGGGAAGTTGATGACCGCACTGTATAAGGATGCGCAGCGTCCAGTCGCTGAACGTGTTGCTGATTTGCTGGCGCGAATGACGCCAGAAGAGAAGTTTGCCCAGATGCACGCCTATTGGCTGGTGCTGAGTGAAACCGGCGATCACCGCGAACGCAGCGACATGAGTGATGAATTTGCCGGGGTATCCGCTCAGGCTTCGTTAAATGAGCGGCTGAAACTCGGCGTCGGGCAAATCACCCGTCCAATGGGGACACACATTGTTGATGCCCGAACCGGGGTGCGCGCCGCAAACCGCCTGCAAAAAATGCTAGTGGAAGAGACGCGGCTCGGTATTCCGGCCTTGTTCCATGAGGAGTGCCTGGTAGGTCTGCTGTGCAAAGACGCAACGTTATTCCCATCTTCACTGAACTACGGTTCGACCTGGGATCCTGAACTGATTCGCTATGCCGCGGAATGTATCCGGGAGGAGGCTCGCGCGACCGGATGCCATCAGGGGCTGGCACCGGTACTGGACGTGTCGCGCGACGTGCGCTGGGGCCGCACCGAAGAAACCTTTGGTGAAGATCCGTGGCTGGTTGGCGTCATGGCCAGCGCCTACGTCGAAGGTTTACAGGGCGAAAAACGCGATTTACTGGCCACGCTGAAACACTATGTCGGTCATTCATTCAGTGAAGGGGCGAGAAACCATGCGCCTGTCCATCTGGGGTTCTGCGAACTGAACGATACCTTCCTGCTGCCGTTTGAAATGGCGGTGAAACTCGCTAACGCCGGTTCGGTGATGCCTGCCTATCACGATATTGATAACCAGCCGGGGCATAGCGATGGGTTCCTGATGACCACCGTGTTGCGTGAGCAGTGGGGTTTTGACGGCATCATCGTGGCGGATTATGGCGGAATAAGTTTGCTGCACCAGCATCATGGCGTGTCGCACGATGCGGCAGAGTCTGCCGCGCTGGCCTTTAATGCCGGATTAGACGTGGAACTGCCGAAGGATGATTGTGCGCGTCATCTGGCGCAGGCCGTGGAGCGGGGGCTGATAACGATGGCGAAAATAGATGAAATCGTGGCGCGGACGCTGACAGAGAAATTCCGACTTGGGCTGTTTGAGCAGCCTTACACCGATGAAAACGCGATTGAACTGCAAAGTGCGCAAACGCGGCAGGCGGCGCGGGATGTGGCCACGCGCTCACTGACGCTGCTGGAAAACAACGGCGTGCTGCCGTTTATCGGGAAACCGCGCGTGGCGGTGATTGGCCCGACGGCGGACGATCCGCTGGCGCTGCTGAGCGGCTACAGCTTCCCGGTACACCTGATTATCAGCGATATGCTTGAGCAAACGTCGCAAGTCACCACGCCGCTGGCGGCACTGCGACAGACGCTGGGTGAAGAGAATGTCCGCTATGCCAGGGGCTGCCATATCATCGAAAAACGCATGGCGGGCGCACCGGTCTTTCCGGGAGACAGCAGTGGTAAAGCGCTGCAGCAGTCTCCGGTCAGTATGGACACCTCGCTTATTCCTGATGCGCTGCGGGTAGCGCAGGAAAGCGATGTGATCGTGGCCTGTGTGGGCGATCTGGCCGGGCTGTTTCAGAGTGGTACCGTCGGCGAGGGCTCCGATACCGACTCACTGAATCTGCCGGGGGTTCAGCAGCAATTATTAACCGCGCTGGTGGCGACCGGCAAACCGGTGGTGGTCGTGATGACCGGCGGCCGGCCGTATAACCTGCAAGGGCTGGAAGATAGCGTTGCTGCACTGTTAATGGCCTGGGCGCCGGGTCAGGAGGGCGGCTGGGCCATTGCCGATGTCCTGACCGGACGCGCCGAGCCGCAAGGGCGGCTGGTGGTCAGCGTACCGAAAAGCGCTGGGGCGATGCCGTATTACTACAACCACAAACTGAAAAGCGGCGGCACGCCGTTCGCTTTCCATTTCGGCAGTCGCTATCCATTTGGCTACGGTAAAGGCTGGACGCAGTTCCAATGGAGCGATCTGACGCTTATCACGCCTGAAGTGGCTATCGATGGAGATATTGTAGTGCAGGTCACGCTGACCAACATCGGCGAACGTCGCGGCAGCGAAGTGGTGCAGCTGTATGTGCGCGATAACGTGGCGTCGATGGTACGTCCGGTGAAAGAGCTGAAAGCGTTCCAGCGCGTAGAGCTGATTCCGAACCAGTCGGCGACGCTGACCTTCCATGTGCCCGTCGACATGCTGAACTTTACCGACCGTAACGGGAAACGTATCGTCGAACCGGGTGAATTTACGCTGATGGCGGGGTCATCATCGGCAGATATTCATGGCTCGGTGATCGCTAAGGTCAGCGGAACCACACGGGAATTGGCGAAAAACTGGCAGATGCTGAGCCGCTGTGAGGTCAAATAAAGGACAAAAAAAAGCCCATCGTGGGAGATGGGCAAAGACTACACACAGCAATTCGTTGTTTCACTCAGGGGATTTCCATGCTTATAAATCAAGGTGTTGATTTATAACCGTGAGCTAATAGTAGGCATGCAGAATTTTTGCGTCGATCAGATTGGTCTTAATCGTTAAAAAAACGTAAAGGATTTGAGAGTTCTGAATGGGCGTTAGCGGTGATTGTGAGCAGAATAACGGCGCAGTGGGGCAATAACGATAAGTAATGCTTAAGTATCAGGCCCGGTGCAAGGGTGCGTCCGGGCCACGTTTTATCAGCTGCCGAGCTTGTCGTGGCTAGCTTCCAAAGTCTCAAGTTCCTCAAGCACTTCTTCAGCATCGTCAGACGGTGGCGGCACTTCTCGCACCCAGGCATCAAACAGACGCCAGGAGACTGCCAGCAGAACCGGGCCAATGAACAGGCCAATCATACCAAACGCAATCAGGCCGCCGATAACGCCGGTGAGGATAAGTATCATCGGCAGGTCTGCGCCCATACGAATCAGCATCGGACGGATGAAGTTATCCATGGTGCCCACCACGCAGCTCCACACCAGCAGCACGGTGCCCCAGGTGGTATCGCCGGTCCAGTACAGCCAGATGATGGACGGAATAAGCACCACCAACGGACCGAGCTGTACCAGACAGGAGAAAATCATCACCACGGTCAGCAGCGTCGCGTAAGGCACGCCGGAAATCGCCAGGCCGATACCGCCCAGAACCGCCTGCACCAGCGCGGTGACGACCACGCCAAGCGCCACGGCGCGAATGGCTTGTCCTGCCAGCAGCACCGCCGCATCGCCACGTTTAGCCGCCAGGCGAGTGGCAAAGTAACGCACGCCGAAGGCCACTTTTTCACCCTGCCAGTACAGCAGCGCACTGAACAACAGCATCAGACCGCAGTGCATCATAAAGCGGCCAATATGCGCCGCCTGGCCAACAAACCAGGTGGTGGTGGTGCCGATATATGGGCGAACCTTAGCCATGATAGCCGAGCCGCCCATGTCCAACAGGCTGTGCCAACCTGCGTACAGTTTGCTGCCGACCAGCGGAATGCTGTTCAGCCAGGCGAGATCCGGCGGCGAAATATTGCCAGCGCTAATCGCGTGAACGAGTGGCGTGCTGCCATCCACCAGGCTGTTGACCAGCAACGCGATTGGAATAACGAACAGTAAAAAAAGCAGCAGGGTCATCACCAGTACCGCCAGTGAGCGGCGGCCAAGCAGTAAACGCTGGAGTTTTAGCAGGACTGGCCAGGTGGCGATAACGATTGTCGCGGCCCACGCAAAGCCCAGAACGAAGGGTTGTACTATCCACAAGCATGCCACGATCATGAGGCTTAAAAACAGCACCGACAGCAGGATCTGCGGTAAATCTCGGGGCCGATGAAGGGTTGTCATACATTTTATACCTTTGTGATTACGCCCACTGAAGGGCGCAGATGATAAATCCGTTTACTGATAATAATATCAACAATTTCGTGATGATGATCGCCCTGAAATCCGATAAGCGTATCAGTAAAAAATGTGATACAACGATTAGGCTATACGCAAACGATAAAACAGACACAACAACATCGTTATTACACCATCGTCCAACACAACTTAGTCAGGCAGGGTCAAGCGTCATGATCCCACAGATTTCTCAGGCACCCGGCGTTGTTCAGCTGGTGCTGAATTTTTTGCAGGCACTGGAGCAACAAGGTTTTACCGGCGATACCGCCACCCGTTATGCCGACAGGCTGACGATGGCGACCGATAACAGCATATATCAGCTCCTCCCCGATGCCGTGGTTTTCCCCCGTTCAACCGCTGACGTCGCGCTGCTTTCACGCATTGCCGATGAAGAGCGTTTCCGCTCGCTGGTCTTCACGCCTCGCGGCGGCGGGACGGGTACCAACGGCCAGTCGCTGAACCAGGGCATTGTCATTGATATGTCTCGCTATATGAATCGCATCATTGAAATCAATCCCGAAGAGGGTTGGGTGCGGGTCGAAGCGGGCGTTATCAAAGATCAGCTTAATCAGTTTCTGAAACCCTACGGGTATTTTTTCGCACCTGAACTGTCAACCAGTAACCGCGCCACGCTTGGCGGGATGATCAACACCGATGCGTCCGGACAAGGATCAATGGTGTATGGCAAAACCTCTGACCACGTGCTGGGCGTGCGGGCGGTGTTGCTGGGTGGCGATATTCTTGATACACAGCCGATGCCGGTGCTGCTGGCGGAAACGCTGGCCAAAGAGCAGTCGGCGAGCGGGCGCATTTACCGCACGGTGTATGAGCGCTGCAAAGAAAATCGTCAGCTGATTATCGACAGCTTCCCAAAACTGAACCGTTTCCTCACCGGTTACGATCTGCGTCATGTCTTCAATGACGAGATGACCGAGTTTGACCTGACCCGCGTGTTGACTGGGTCGGAAGGCACGCTGGCATTCATCACCGAAGCGCGCCTGGATATCACGCGCCTGCCGAAAGTGCGTCGCCTGGTGAACGTCAAGTATGATTCCTTCGATTCGGCGCTGCGTAATGCGCCATTTATGGTCGATGCGCGTGCGATGTCGGTGGAAACCGTCGATTCGAAAGTCCTCAATCTGGCGCGGGAAGATATCGTCTGGCACTCCGTTAGCGAACTCATTACCGACGTGCCGGACAAAGAGATGCTCGGCCTGAATATCGTGGAATTTGCCGGTGATGATGAAGAACTGATCGCAGGCCAGGTGAGCGCGCTGTGCCAGCGTCTTGATGCGCTGATCGCCGCAGGCGAGGGCGGCGTTATCGGCTGGCAACGTTGTAATGAACTGGACGGCATCGAGCGTATTTACGCGATGCGTAAAAAAGCGGTTGGCCTGCTTGGCAATGCCAAAGGCGCTGCCAAACCAATTCCGTTTGCCGAAGACACCTGCGTGCCGCCGGAGCATCTGGCAGATTACATCGTTGAATTCCGTGCGCTGCTCGACGGGCATGGCCTCAGCTACGGTATGTTTGGTCACGTTGATGCGGGCGTGCTACACGTTCGCCCGGCCCTGGACATGTGCGACCCGCAGCAGGAAATCCTGATGAAGCAGATTTCCGATGACGTCGTCGCGCTGACGGCAAAATACGGTGGCCTGTTGTGGGGCGAACACGGCAAAGGTTTCCGTGCAGAGTATAGCCCGGCCTTCTTTGGCGACACGCTGTATGGCGAACTGCGCAAAGTGAAGGCGGCATTCGACCCGAATAACCGTCTTAATCCAGGGAAAATCTGTCCGCCGGAAGGGGTGGATGCGCCGATGATGAAGGTGGATGCGGTCAAACGCGGCACCTTCGACCGGCAAATCCCGATTTCGGTGCGTACCTCCTGGCGCGGTGCGATGGAGTGTAACGGCAACGGCCTGTGCTTTAACTTCGATGCGAACAGCCCGATGTGCCCGTCGATGAAAATCACCAGCGACCGAATGCATTCGCCAAAAGGACGCGCCACGCTGGTGCGTGAATGGCTGCGTTTGTTGGCGGATCGCGGGATTGATCCGCTCAAGCTTGAAAAAGAGCTGCCGGAAAAACGCGCCAGCCTGCGCGGCCTGATAGAGCGGACGCGCAACAGCTGGCATGCCAATAAAGGCGAATACGATTTCTCACACGAAGTGAAAGAGGCGATGTCCGGCTGTCTGGCCTGCAAAGCCTGTTCAACGCAGTGCCCGATCAAAATCGACGTGCCGGATTTCCGCTCGCGCTTCCTGCAGCTGTATCACACCCGTTATTTGCGCCCGATGCGCGATCACGTGGTTGCCACGGTTGAAAGCTATGCGCCGCTGATGGCGCGCGCGCCGAAAACCTTCAACTTCTTTATCAGCCAGCCGTGGGTGAAAAGCTTGTCGAAGAAGCACATCGGCATGATTGACCTGCCGCTGTTGTCGACACCTTCGTTGCAGCAGCAGATGGTGGGGCATCGCTCGGCGAATCTGACTCTCGAACAGCTCGAAGCGCTGAGCCCGGAACAAAAAGCGAAAATGGTGCTGGTGGTGCAGGATCCGTTCACCAGCTACTACGATGCGCAGGTGGTGGCAGATTTCGTCCGGCTGGTGGAGCGTGTCGGCTATCAGCCGGTCGTACTGCCGTTTTCGCCGAATGGTAAAGCGCAACACATTAAAGGCTTCCTGACGCGTTTTGCAAAAACGGCACAGAAAACGGCCGATTTCCTCAACCGGGTGGCGCAGCTCGAGATGCCAATGGTGGGCGTCGATCCGGCGCTGGTGCTGTGCTATCGCGACGAATACAAGCAAACGCTTGGCGAAAAACGCGGGGATTTTCAGGTTCAGCTGGTGCATGAGTGGTTGCCGAAAGCGCTGGAGAATACTGAAATGCGAGACGTCAGCGGTGAGGCCTGGTATCTGTTCGGTCATTGCACCGAAGTGACCGCCTTGCCAATGGCACCCAAACAGTGGGCGTCTATTTTCGCCCGCTTTGGCGCGAAGCTGGAAAGCGTCAGCGTGGGTTGCTGCGGCATGGCCGGAACCTATGGGCACGAAGTGAAGAACCACGAGAACTCATTGGGCATTTATGCTCTGTCCTGGCAGCAGGCGATGCAACGCCTGCCTCGCAACCGCTGTCTGGCCACGGGATATTCCTGTCGCAGTCAGGTGAAGCGCGTTGAGGGCAGCGGCGTACGCCATCCGTTGCAGGCTTTACTGGAGATTATGGGATGATCTGGAAACGTAGCGCGACACTGGATGCGCTCAACGCGATGGGTGAGGGCAACATGGTTGGCCTGCTGGATATTCGCTTTGAGCGTCTGACCGACGATAGCCTGGAAGCCACCATGCCGGTGGACCGCCGCACACATCAGCCGTTTGGCCTGCTGCACGGTGGTGCGTCGGTGGTGCTGGCCGAAACGCTGGGCTCTGTGGCGGGTTATCTTTGCACTGAAGGCAATGAGAAAGTGGTGGGGGTGGAGGTTAATGCCAATCACATTCGCGCCGTGCGGAGCGGACGGGTGCGTGGCGTCTGTAAAGCCCTGCACGCCGGACGCCGCCATCAGGTCTGGCAGATAGAGATCTTCGATGAGCATGGCAAATTGTGCTGCTCTTCCCGACTCACCACGGCGGTGGTTTAGAATCATTGAACAAAAAGTGAACGGCGAAAGCACCGAATACCGGTGCTTTTCTCCATCATTTCTGGTGAATTGATTCAATAACCGGCATTCCTCGAATTAATGATAAGAATTGCTGACGTTTATTGTGCTTAACCCTAAGAATGATCCCGTTTTATTCCTGCGCAGTTAACGGTAGCTTCAGATTAATTCACTATCTTTTTCCTGACAGATGTTGCATCCTCATCGCAGCAGTTCGCCTGCACTCCACGGAAGCCGCTTTTGTCTCTATTCAGGATCCATTTTGCAAAGAGACTTTTGGCGTTTCGGTTAAAACTGGCTTTTAACCAACGTGAAAATTCACAACGTATCGCCTAAAGATTGATGATTTCTTTCGTTTTTTCCTTATGCGCTACTGGTTCACATGCTTACAGGAATTAACGATGGCAAAAGCCTTCGACAAAACGTTACTGCACCCTCGCAACTGGTTAACCTGGTTTGGTTTAGGTGTGCTGTGGCTGCTAGTCCAACTTCCCTATCCGCTGCTGTATATTATCGGGTCTTCTCTCGGGCGCGCCGCGCGACCATTTTTGAAAAGAAGAGAAAAGATCGCGTCAAGAAATTTAACACTCTGTTTCCCGGATATGACTGCCGAAGCAAAAGAGAAATTAATTGAGCAGAACTTTATTTCTCTCGGAATGGGTTTAATTGAAACCGGTATGGCCTGGTTCTGGAGCGATGCCCGGGTTAGAAAATGGTTTGATGTAGAAGGTTACGAAAACCTGACCAAAGCGCTCGAAAACAAAAAAGGCGTCATGGTGGTCGGGGTGCATTTCATGTCGCTGGAACTCGGCGGCAGAACGATGGGCTTGTGCCGTCCGATGATGGCAACCTACCGGCCGCACAACAGCAAGTTGATGGAGTGGGTGCAGACCAAGGGGCGTCTGCGTTCCAATAAAGCGATGATCGATCGCCGTAATCTGCGGGGCCTGGTGAGCGCGTTGAAAAACGGGGAAGCGGTCTGGTTTGCACCTGATCAGGATTACGGCCCAAAAGGCAGTACCTTTGCGCCATTCTTCTCCGTGCCGCAAGCGGCAACCACCAACGGTACGTTTGTGCTTCAACGCTTGTCAGGCTCCGACCTGCTGACCATCACCATGGTGCGTAAAGCCAATAACCGGGGTTACAGTCTGTACATCAGTGAAGCACTGACCGATTACCCGACTGAAGACGAGTTCAAGGCCGCGAGCTATATGAACAAGGTTATCGAGAAAGAAATTCTGCGCGCACCAGAGCAGTATTTATGGGTGCACCGCCGATTCAAAACGCGCCCGGTAGGCCAGGCGTCGCTCTACTAACGAACCTGTATTTTCTGAAAGCCCCGTGCGCATCTGCAACGGGGCTTTTTTATTGCAACCGCAGAAAGCAATTCCTATCTCATAAATTGGTATTTTCTATACATCTTTTCATTGTCACATTTTTTCTCCGCCATTGAAGTTAAAGCATTTATTTTTCAATGCATTGAACATTTCCCGATAGCCCTGTTCACTCTGCGCACAGGGTCTATGCTTAGTAAAAGCCCTCTGTTGGAGGCATTCCGCTGAAAGCCCCTGCTGACAAGGGGTTGAAGTGATAATCATTATCACTAACATAGAGGGATGCCCTGATGGCTTCAACGTATAAGGTGGACCTATGGAATTGCATTCAGAAACCTTCAACCCGGCTGATTTTTCCTGGCGCGGAATCAGCCTGACGCCTGCCGCGGCGGCGCACGTGTGCGATCTGGCAATCAAGCAGGGCGTGCAAGGGATCCGTCTGGGGGTGAAAACCTCCGGCTGTGCGGGTTTTGCTTACGTACTGGATACCGTCACCGAACCGAAAGCAGACGACCTGCTGTTCGAGTCTGACGGCGCGAAGCTCTGGGTATCGTTACAGGCGATGCCCTTTATCGACGGCACGGAAGTGGATTATGTGCGCGAAGGCTTAAATCAGATCTTTAAGTTTCACAACCCGAAGGCCCAGCATGAATGTGGCTGTGGTGAAAGTTTTGGGGTGCAGGCGGAGTAATTATGTCACGTAATACTGAAGCAACTGACGATGTCAAAACCTGGGCCGGTGGTCAGCTCAATTATAAAGAAGGGTTCTTTACCCACCTGCAGACCGACGAACTGGCGAAAGGGATCAGCGAAGAGGTGGTGCGCGCCATTTCTGCCAAACGCAACGAACCAGAGTGGATGCTCGAATTTCGCCTGAACGCGTTTCGGGCGTGGCTCGAAATGGAAGAGCCGCACTGGCTGAAAGCGCATTACGACAAACTGAATTATCAGGATTACAGCTACTACTCCGCGCCGTCATGCGGTAACTGCGATGAAACCTGCGCCTCAGAACCGGGTGCGGTGCAGCAAACCGGGGCCAATGCGTTCCTGAGTCAGGAAGTCGAGGATGCGTTTAGCCTGCTCGGTGTGCCGGTACGTGAAGGGCGCGAAGTGGCGGTCGATGCGATTTTCGACTCCGTTTCTGTGGCGACCACTTACCGGGAAAAGCTGGGCGAGCAGGGTATTATTTTCTGTTCGTTCGGCGAGGCTATCCATGACTATCCCGAACTGGTGCAGAAATATCTCGGCACTGTGGTGCCAGGCAACGATAACTTTTTTGCGGCACTGAACGCCGCGGTCGCCTCTGACGGCACCTTTATTTATGTGCCAAAAGGCGTGCGCTGCCCGATGGAACTGTCGACCTATTTCCGCATAAACGCTGAAAAAACCGGTCAGTTCGAGCGCACAATTTTGGTGGCCGATGAAGGCAGCTATGTGAGCTATATCGAAGGCTGCTCGGCCCCGGTACGCGACAGCTACCAGCTGCACGCCGCGGTGGTGGAAGTGATCATCCACAAAGATGCGGAAGTGAAATATTCCACGGTGCAGAACTGGTTCCCGGGCGATAACAACACCGGCGGCATTCTGAATTTTGTTACTAAACGCGCGCTGTGCGAAGGCGAAAACAGCAAAATGTCATGGACCCAGTCGGAAACCGGCTCGGCCATTACCTGGAAATACCCGAGCTGTATTTTGCGCGGCGATAACTCCATCGGTGAGTTCTTCTCGGTGGCGCTGACCGCCGGACATCAGCAGGCCGACACCGGCACCAAGATGATCCACATCGGCAAAAACACCAAATCGACCATTATCTCGAAAGGCATCTCCGCCGGACACAGTCAGAACAGCTATCGCGGCTTAGTCAAAATCATGCCGACGGCGACCAACGCCCGTAACTTCACCCAGTGTGACTCGATGCTGATTGGCCCGGACAGCGGGGCTCACACCTTCCCGTACGTTGAATGTCGCAACAACAGCGCTCAGCTTGAGCACGAGGCCACAACCTCGCGCATCGGTGAAGACCAGCTGTTCTACTGCTTGCAACGCGGTATCAGCGAAGACGACGCGATTTCAATGATCGTTAACGGTTTCTGTAAGGACGTTTTCTCAGAGCTGCCGCTGGAGTTTGCGGTCGAAGCACAAAAATTGCTGGCAATAAGCCTCGAACATAGCGTCGGTTAAGCATTAAGGGACACCCATGTTAAGCATTAAAGATTTACAGGTAGCGGTAGAAGATAAAGAGATCCTGCGCGGGCTTAGTCTGGACATTCGCCCGGGTGAAGTGCATGCCATCATGGGGCCGAATGGCTCGGGGAAAAGTACGCTGTCGGCGACGCTGGCCGGGCGTGAAGATTACGAAGTGACCGGCGGAACGGTTGAATTCAAAGGCAAAGACCTGCTGGAGCTGGCGCCGGAAGATCGCGCCGGAGAAGGCATTTTCATGGCCTTCCAGTATCCGGTGGAAATTCCCGGTGTCAGTAATCAGTTTTTCCTGCAAACGGCGCTCAATGCGGTGCGGGAATATCGCGGCCAGGAAGCACTCGATCGCTTTGATTTTCAGGATCTGATGGAAGAGAAAATCAAGTTGCTGAAAATGCCGGAAGATTTGCTGACCCGTTCAGTCAACGTCGGTTTCTCCGGCGGTGAGAAAAAGCGTAACGACATTTTGCAAATGGCGGTGCTTGAGCCAGAACTGTGCATTCTTGACGAGTCCGATTCGGGGCTGGACATCGATGCGCTGAAAATTGTCTCCGACGGCGTCAATGCGCTGCGTGACGGCAAACGCGCGTTCATTATCGTCACCCATTACCAGCGTATTCTTGACTACATCAAACCGGACTTTGTGCATGTGTTGTATCAGGGCCGTATCGTTAAATCCGGCGATTTCACGCTGGTCAAACAGCTGGAGGAGCAGGGTTATGGCTGGCTTACCGAACAGCAGTAACGCGCTGCAGCAATGGCATCATCTGTTTGAGGCGCAAAGCACCGCGCGCACGGCATATTCGGAACAGCACCTGCAGCAGATGCTGCGTCTCGGTCTGCCAACGCGTAAACAGGAAAACTGGAAATACACGCCGCTGGATGGATTGCTGAACAGCCAGTTTGTCAGCGCCGAAGCGTCGATCGATGCGCAACAGCGTGACGCGCTGGCGCTGCCGGTTGATGCGCTGCGAATGGTGTTTGTGAACGGTCGATTTATCTGCGAACTGAGCGATGATCTGGCAGAGAGCGGTTTCCAGGTCACGGTCGATAACGCGCGTGAGACGTTGCCTGCGGCGGTGCAGCCGGAAGTGTTCCTGCACCTCACGGAAAGCCTGGCACAGACGGTGACGCATATTCAGGTGGCGCGCAATCAGCGCCCAGCCAGACCTTTGCTGTTGATGCATATCACCCAGGGTGTCGAAGGCGAGGAGATGAACACCGCGCATTATCGCCATCATCTGGAACTGGCGCAGGGGGCGGAAGCCACGGTGATTGAACATTACGCCAGTCTGAACGACGCGCGCCACTTTACCGGTTCACGCCTGACGATGCAGGTCGCGGACAACGCGCATTTGCAGCATATCAAACTCGCGTTTGAAAACCCGACCAGCTTTCACTTTGGTCATAACGACATTCAGCTCGCTCAGGATGCCAGCGCGACAAGCCACAGTTTCCTGCTCGGCGGTGTGGTTCTGCGGCATAACACCAGTACCCAGCTCAACGGCGAAAACACCACGCTGCGCATTAACAGTCTGGCGATGCCGGTGAATAATGAAGTGTGCGACACCCGTACCTGGCTTGCGCATAACAAAGGCTATTGCAATAGCCGTCAGCTGCATAAAACCATCGTCAGCGATAAAGGCCGGGCGGTATTTAACGGGCTTATCAATGTTGCGCAGCACGCGATTAAAACCGACGGGCAGATGACCAATAACAATCTGCTGCTCGGAAAACTGTCAGAAGTGGACACCAAGCCGCAGCTTGAAATCTATGCCGATGACGTGAAGTGCAGCCACGGTGCGACTATCGGGCGTATTGACGACGAACAGTTGTTCTATCTGCGTTCGCGTGGAATCAAACAGCAGGCCGCCCAGCAGATGATCATGTATGCCTTTGCCGCTGAGCTGACTGAAGCCATTAGCGATGAGACCATCAGGCGTGAAGTGCTGGCGCGGATTGGCCAGCGCTTGCCGGGAGGAAGAGCATGACATTTTCCATTGAACGGGTGCGGGCCGATTTCCCACTGCTGACCCGTGAAGTCAATGGCCAGCCGCTGGCGTACCTGGACAGCGCGGCCAGCGCGCAAAAACCTAATGCGGTCATCGACGCCGAAGCGGAGTTTTATCGTCACGGTTATGCGGCGGTTCATCGCGGTATACATACCCTCAGCGCTGAAGCGACGACCCGAATGGAGCAGGTGCGCCAGCAGGCCGCTACCTTCCTGAATGCCCGTTCGGCGGAAGAACTGGTGTTTGTGCGTGGCACCACCGAAGGGATCAATCTGGTGGCCAACAGTTGGGGCGACAGTAACGTCACACAGGGCGATAACATCGTTATCAGCCAGATGGAACACCACGCCAACATCGTGCCGTGGCAGATGCTCTGTAGGCGCGTTGGCGCTGAACTGCGCGTTATCCCACTTAACGCTGACGGCACGCTGCAGCTGGATGCAATCCCCGGTCTGTTTGACGAACGCACGAAGCTGCTGGCGATAACTCAGGTGTCGAATGTGCTCGGCACGGAAAACCCCGTGAAGGCGCTGATAGAACTGGCACATCAGCACGGCGCAAAAGTGTTGATCGACGGGGCACAGGCGGTGATGCATCACGCCGTGGATGTGCAAAGCCTGGACTGCGATTTTTATGTTTTCTCAGCGCACAAGTTGTACGGCCCGACCGGCATCGGCGTACTGTACGCGAAAGACGAAATTTTGCAGGATATGCCGCCGTGGGAAGGCGGAGGCTCAATGATTGCTACCGTTAGCCTGACGGAAGGCACCACCTGGGCGAAAGCGCCGTGGCGCTTTGAAGCGGGCACGCCAAACACCGGCGGGATTATCGCCCTCGGGGCAGCGCTGGAGTATGTCAGCGGGCTGGGTCTCGACAATATTGCCGATTACGAGCACACCTTAATGCATTACGCGTTGGCGGAGCTGGCAACGGTGCCGGATCTCACGCTGTACGGCCCGCAAAATCGACTCGGCGTTATCGCGTTCAATCTCGGTAAACATCACGCCTATGATGTCGGCAGTTTCCTCGATAACTACGGCATTGCGGTGCGGACCGGACACCATTGCGCCATGCCGCTAATGGCGTTCTATAACGTGCCAGCTATGTGTCGCGCATCGCTTGCGATGTATAACACGGTTGAAGAGGTGGACCGTCTGGTGGCAGGATTGAAACGTATCCATCGTTTACTGGGCTGACAGGGAGGCTTTATGGCCGCATTGCCGGACAAAGATAAGCTGTTGCGTAACTTCAGTCGTTGCGCCAACTGGGAAGAAAAATACCTGTATATCATCGAGCTGGGCCAGCGTTTAGCCCCACTCAGCGAGGACGCGCATAACCCGGAAAACATTATTCAGGGCTGCCAGAGTCAGGTGTGGATTGTGATGAAACGCCGCGCCGACGGACGAATTGAGCTGTACGGCGACAGCGACGCCGCTATCGTTAAGGGACTGATTGCCGTCGTTTTTATTCTCTACCATCAGATGACTGCCCAGGACATTCTGGCCTTTGATGTGCGCCCGTGGTTTGAGAAAATGGCGCTCACCCAACATCTTACGCCCTCGCGTTCGCAGGGGCTCGAAGCGATGATCCGCGCAATTCGCGCGCAGGCTCTGAGTTTTAGCTAAACTAATCTTAAAATACAGCTTTCATTCTGTAACGCGAGGTGGGGATTCCACCTCGCGGTGGTTCAGCTTTCTGGCGTTCTGTCAGTGAATAAAAGGGAAACTCAGTATGAAACGCGCATCTCTCATCTCGTTAATGCTCTTAGGTGCTCTCGGCGCGTCTCAGGCCGCCAGAGCGGTTGAATACACCTTACCGGCTAACGGTAGCCGCCTTGTTGGACAAAACCAGACCTACACGGTGCAGGAGGGCGACAATAGCCTGCAAACCATTGCCCGGCGCTTTGATACCGCCGCGATGATAATTCTTGAAGCGAATAACACCATTGCGCCGGTGCCGAAACCGGGGACGCAGGTGATCATTCCGCTTCAATTACTGCTGCCTGACGTCCCGCGGGAAGGCATTGTGGTCAATCTGGCGGAACTGCGACTCTATTATTTCCCACCGGGCGGCAATACGGTGCAGGTGTATCCGTTAGGCATCGGCCAGCTTGGGCTTGAAACACCTGAAATGACCACTCACGTCGGTCAGAAAATCCCTAATCCGACCTGGACGCCTACAGCGGGCATCCGCCAGCGCTCACTGGAAAAAGGCATTACGCTGCCTCCGGTGGTACCCGCAGGGCCTAATAACCCGCTGGGGCGCTTCGCATTGCGTCTGGCGTACGGTAACGGTGAGTATCTGATTCACGGCACCAATGCGCAGAGCAGCGTCGGGCTGCGGGTCAGCTCCGGCTGTATGCGGATGTTTACCGATGACATCAAAGCGCTGTTCGCGCAGGTGCGGGTCGGGACGCCCGTACAGGTGATTAACCAGCCGGTGAAATATTCGATTGAGCCGAACGGTACGCGCTACATGGAAGTTCACCGTCCATTGACGCAGGATGAAACCCAGAACCCGCAGACCATGACCTACGTGCTCCCGGCGGGCTATTCGCAGTTTGCCAGCGATAAAGGCACCGATAAGGTGATGGCGGATAAAGCGATGTACCGTCGGGCGGGGATCCCTGTTGTTGTCTCTTCGGGCATGACGCCGGTGGTGGCAGGGCAGAATCAGGTGATTTCCGTTCAGAATGGAACGCCTTCAACGGCGGATGAAACGCGGATGACGCAATAACGTGGAAAGGTGATTAACAGGCAAAAAAAAATGGCGCACAATGTGCGCCATTTTTATTACAGGTACTCTTACTTACGGTAAGAGTGAGCCTGGTTGTCCAGACGCTGGTTAGCGCGTGCTGCGTCGTCTTTAGCAGCTTGAACGTCAGAACGCATTGCGTTCACGTCGTTGCTCAGCTGGTCAACTTTAGCGTTCAGAGTCTGAACGTCAGAAGACAGCTGATCGATTTTAGCGTTAGAAGAACAACCTGCCAGCATAGTAGAAGCCAGGATTACCGCGCCCAGTACCAGTTTAGTACGATTCATTATTAATACCCTCTAGATTGAGTTAATCTCCATGTAGCGTTACAAGTATTACACAAAGTTTTTTATGTTGAGAATATTTTTTTGATGGGAATACACTTATTTTTGATCGTTCGCTCAAAGAAGCATCTAATGGATGTACAAAATGCAAAAGCTGTGTGAAAACAGTACGATTTCATTGGATTAATCTTAGATAATCACAATTTAAATAGTGAAATCCGATTTGCATTTTTATTAAATAAGGCTATCGCAGGAATAAAAAAAGCGCCACGAGGGCGCTTTTGTGCAAATTAAGTCGACTGAATCGAAATTACAGTACGTGCACGGATGCAGTATTGGTGGTTCCGCTTGGTACCAGCGCACCAGAAACCATCACCACAACGTCACCTTTCTGAGCCAGACCGCTCTGCAGTGCAACTTCTTTACCCAGACGGTAGAAATCATCAGTAGAAGAGATTTCTTTAACCAGCTGCGCGTTAACGCCTTTAGACAGCACGAGCTGACGTGCAGTCAGTTCGTTGGTGGTCAGCGCCAGGATGGTGGCATCCGGGAAGTATTTACGGATAGCGCGAGCAGATTTACCGCCCTGGGTCGCAACAACAATCAATGGCGCTTCCAGTTTCTCAGCTGTTTCTACTGCACCGCGGCAAACCGCTTCGGTGATGCGCAGCTTGCGGCTGTCGTTGTTGAAGTCCAGACGGCTGGTCATCACGCGGTCAGTACGTTCACAGATGGTTGCCATGATGGTCACCGCTTCCAGCGGGTATTTCCCTTTCGCAGACTCACCGGACAGCATGACTGCATCGGTACCGTCGAGGATGGCGTTAGCAACGTCACCGGCTTCAGCGCGAGTTGGACGTGGGTTCTTGATCATAGAATCCAGCATCTGGGTCGCGGTGATAACCACTTTACGAGCGCGTACACATTTTTCGATGATCATCTTCTGCGCGAAGATAACCTCTTCAACCGGGATTTCAACGCCCATATCGCCACGAGCAACCATGATGCCGTCAGACGCTTCGAGGATTTCGTCGAAGTTGTTCAGGCCTTCCTGGTTTTCGATTTTGGAGATGATCTGGATGTTTTCGCCGCCGTGGGCTTTCAGGTGCTCACGGATTTCCAGCACGTCAGAACGCTTACGGATAAAGGAAGCTGCAACGAAATCAACGCCCTGTTCACAAC
Source organism: Citrobacter sp. 18056 (assembly GCA_902706235.1). GTDB lineage: Bacteria > Pseudomonadota > Gammaproteobacteria > Enterobacterales > Enterobacteriaceae > Scandinavium > Scandinavium manionii. Next base: position 136,735 of record CACSJR010000001.1, read on the forward strand.
CGAAGATCAGGTCCTGTTTGTCTTTCTCAGCCAGTGCTGGCAGAGCGATGGAAACGCCTGGCAGGTTAACGCCTTTGTTTTCGCCCAGGTCGCCGTTGTTCAGCACTTTACAAACAACCTTGTTGCCTTCGATAGCGGTAACTTCCATACCGATCAAGCCGTCATCAACCAGAATGGTGTTGCCGACGCTCAGGTCGCTGGTGAAACCTTCGTAGGTAACAGCCACAGTTTCGGTGTTACCGACAACGGTTTTATCCGTGGTGAACGTGAAGGTCTGGCCTGCTTTCAGGGAGACGTCGTTGCCGCCTTCCAGTTTGATGGTGCGGATTTCAGGGCCTTTGGTATCCAGCAGGATTGCCGCTGACTTACCGGTTTTGCTAACCACGTTGCGCAGGTTCTTGATGCGTTGGCCGTGTTCAGCATAGTCGCCGTGAGAAAAGTTCAGACGCATCACGTTCATGCCGGCGTCCAGCATCTTGGTCAGCATCTCTTCGGATTCGGTTTTTGGACCGATGGTGCAAACAATTTTGGTCTTTTTCATGACAGTCTTAGTCTTTAAGTTGAGAGAGAAGGAATAGGAAAATTTGGATCGTGGGCGCACTGCCACGAAGGTAAACCTGTATTACGAAAGTCGCGATGCCACGAGATAAGGATAGGTGACATCAAAAAAGCGTGCAGAGGAAAGTGAGCCTGGTTTTCAGCTACGAAGGTTGGATGAAGTTTTACGTTATTTTTTATGCAGTCCAATGCGCTGAAACCATTCAAGAAAGAATCGGTGCGTATTATACGAGGTTACGGATGAAAAGGAAAATGAAAACGCCGTTTCAGAACAAGACGATAGCGCTTAACAAAATCATTACGAGGCGATCTTTACTTTGTAACAGAATCTAATGGCGAAAGTTGTCCAGAAAGACGCTATCATCAGTAATGAATTGAAAATTAATGAGTTAGTGGGAGTAAGAGATGGGCAATCAAGGTAAAGATGAAGCACTGTATCAGGAGATGTGCCGGGTGGTCGGCAAGGTCGTACTGGAGATGCGTGACCTGGGACAAGAGCCCAAACACATTGTAATTGCTGGCGTATTGCGCACATCGCTTGCTAACCAGAAAATCAAACGCAGTGAACAGACCCGCGAGGCGATGGAACGCGTCATCACCGCGCTGGCGGGTCAATAATCAGGCAATGACAAAGCGTAAAACAGCTTTCACGGCAATTTTTGAGTGATGCGCCACCAGTTGCGGGTCGTCAATTTCTGGCAGCGGGCCTTCCAGATAAAGGCTATTAAAGGTGTAAAAATTCGACACCTGGTAAAAACTGAAGCTGCTGATTAGACGATGCACGTCCCGGGCCTCAACGCCTTGTTGGAAAATGTCCTGTTGCTGACCGCGATCGAGAATATTTTCCAGAATCGACAGGGCGCTTTTGTTCAGCGGTTTCAACAAACCTGATGCATTCAGCCACTTCCCGCGCTGCATGTTCTCCATGCAAATGATCCGCATATAATCCGCATGGCTTGCGTGGTACGCCACGCTCCATTTCACCAACTGCACCAGCGCTTCGACTGGCGGTAAATTTTCCAGCCCCAGTTGCTGCTCGTTTTCACGAATGCGGACATAGACGTGCTCCAGCACCGCCTGATACAGCTGCTCCTTGGTTTTGAAGTAATAAACCACCATCCGCTTGGTGGTTTGGGCTTCTCCAGCTATCTGTTCCATTCTCGCCCCGGCCAGGCCGTGCTCGGCGAAAACCGCGATGGCAGCGGCAAAAATCTTCTCTTTCAGGCTCTGGGCTTCATCGTGAACAACAACAGACATAGCGACTCCCGCTTCTGGTAAGAACAAAAAATACACACAACGATCACAAATTAGCAACGAATTATGGCGCGCATGAACCAAATGATTCATATTCAGCTTTCCCGTGGATCATGACAGGTGACACTATGCTGCGCTCTATCGCAACCGTCTCGATATCAGGCACCTTACCGGAAAAACTGAGCGCCATTGCCGATGCAGGCTATCAGGGCGTTGAAATTTTTGAAAATGATCTGCTCTATTATACCGGTTCGCCGGCGGATATCCGACAGATGGCCGCCGATCTCGGTTTGCAGATCACGCTTTTTCAGCCCTTTCGTGATTTCGAAGGTGCCAGCCGCCCGCAGTTTGCCGCCAATCTCGAACGCGCCAGACGTAAATTTGAGCTAATGCATCAGCTCGGCTGCGACACCTTGCTGTTATGCAGCAGCGTAGCACCGGACACCAGCCCGGATATCGACCTGCAAATCAGTGACCTGCGTGCGCTGGCGGAGCTGGCTGAACGCGAAAAAATTAACGTCGGGTACGAAGCGCTGGCCTGGGGTACTCAGGTGAATCGCTGGCATCAGGCGTGGCAGCGCGTAAAAGCGGTGGATAGTCCGGCGATGGGGATTGTGCTCGACAGCTTTCACGTTCTGGCGCTGAGCGACACCTTGGCCCGGCTGGATGAAGTGCCGGTCGATAAAATTACCTTCCTCCAACTGGCGGATGCGCCGGTGATGAAAATGGACGTACTCGAATGGAGCCGCCATTTCCGCTGTTTCCCGGGGCAGGGTGAGCTTCCAGTGGTAGACTTTGCCACCGATTTAACCCGGCGCGGCTATCGCGGTCCGTGGTCGCTGGAAGTGTTCAACGATGGTTTTCGCGCTTTGCCAAACGGCGCAACCGCGAAGGACGGCTATCGTTCTTTGCTGTGGCTGGAAGAACAAACCCGTCAACAGTTACCAGAAACCGACGCCGAACTCTGTTCGCTGCCCGCGCTGCCGGAATATCAGGGACCGGAGTTTATTGAATTTGCCGCCAGCCCTGCCGAAGCGAAAAAACTCGGCACTAGCCTCAGCCAAATGGGCTTCCAGCAGCAGGGAATGCACCGCAGTAAAAAAGTGAGCCTGTGGCAAAACGGCGGCGCGCGGGTGATTGTCAATCATCAGCCGCACAGTTGGGCTGATCATTTCTGGCAGCGCCACGGCGTTTCTCTGTGTGCAATGACGCTGCGCGTTAGCCGCAGTGAGCCTATTATCTCCCGGGCAAAAGCCTACGGTTACGCCACCTGGCAGGGCGAGGTTGGGCCGAATGAAAACACCATCCCGGCGGTATGCGCCCCGGACGGCAGCCTGATTTACCTGGTAGAAGAGGGCGATGATATCTACGCCCGCGACTTTGAACTCAACGCGTCGGTCGCGACGTCGGGCCTGCTCGGCATCGATCATCTGGCGTTAGGGATGGAGGCCGACAGCCGCGATAACTGGGTGATGTTCTTCCGCACCGTGTTTGGCTTCACGCTGGAGCATGAACAGACGATGCCCGATCCTTATGGTCTGGTGCGTAGCCTGGCGGTACACAGCCCGCAGGGCAATATTCGCCTGGCGCTGAATATTTCCCAAAGTCGCGCCACGCAGATTGCGCGTTCGGTGGCCTGCTATCAGGGGGCGGGCCTGCAACACGCGGCATTTGCCTGTGCGGATTTACCCGCAGTGCTTGAAAACTTACCCGGCGGGCTGCCTTCCGCGTTGCCTATTCCAGCTAACTATTATGAGGATTTGCGGGCGCGGTTTGGCGACAGTGAACAGGCTGATGTGCTGCAACAGCAGCAGATCCTGTACGATCGTGACGGCAACGGTGGCGAGTTTTTACATCTGTATACTCGCCCATTCAGCGCCGGACGCTTTTTCTTTGAGTTAACCGAACGACGTAACGGCTATGCGCAATACGGCGCGGTCAATGCGGCGGTCCGTCTTTCGGCCATGCAGTACAGTGAGTAAACCAGACTGAACCAAAAGGTTCGGCTGGTGGAGTGAAAATAACAACATTCATCTGCACCCTACAAAGACAGGAAATACTATGAGCACATACAGCCATGACCACGCTGTGGCCGCGGAGGCGGTCACCGCTGTACGCCGCACCCGGCGTCGGATCGGTATTCTGGCCCTGCTGGCAGTGGGCACAATGATCAACTATCTCGACCGTACGGTGCTGGGCATCGCAGCCCCGGCGCTCACCCAGGAGCTGGGCATCAACGCCGCGATAATGGGGCTGGTGTTCTCGGCGTTTGCCTGGACCTACGCGCTGGCGCAAATTCCCGGCGGCCTGTTCCTCGACCGCTTCGGCAACAAAATCACCTATTTCCTCTCCCTCACGCTGTGGTCGCTGTTCACGCTGTTTCACGGTATGGCGGTGGGTATCAAATCCTTATTACTGTGCCGCTTTGGGCTTGGGATCAGCGAAGCGCCGTGTTTCCCGGTGAATAGCCGGGTAGTCAGCGCCTGGTTTCCGCAACAGGAGAGGGCAAAAGCCACGGCGGTGTACACCGTCGGCGAATATCTTGGCCTCGCCTGCTTCTCGCCGCTGTTGTTCTGGATAATGGGCAACTTTGGCTGGCGCGCGCTATTTATCAGCGTCGGCGTGGTCGGCATAGTATTCGCGATAGCCTGGTGGCGTCTGTACCGCGAACCGCACGAAGACAGCCGTTTGAGCCAGCAGGAGCGTGAATACATCGAAGCGGGCGGCGGCATTCAATCAGCCGTGGTGCAAAAAACGCAATTCAGCTGGCCGCTGGTGCGCCAGTTGTTGAGCAAACGTCAGATTGTCGGGGCGAGTATCGGTCAGTTTGCCGGTAACACAGTGCTGGTGTTCTTCCTGACCTGGTTCCCGACATGGCTCGCCACCGAGCGTCACATGCCATGGCTGAAGGTCGGTTTCTTCGCCATTCTGCCGTTTCTCGCGGCAGCGGGCGGGGTAATGTTCGGCGGTTGGGTATCGGACAAACTGCTGAAAGCTACTGGCTCGGCTAACCTTGGACGCAAGCTGCCGATTATCGTCGGCCTGCTGATGGCAAGCTGCATCATCACTGCCAACTGGTTGCATAGCGACACCGCGGTTATCCTGGTGATGTCGTTCGCCTTCTTTGGTCAGGGAATGGTTGGCCTCGGCTGGACGCTGGTTTCTGACATGGCACCCAACGGACTCGGTGGTCTGACTGCCGGGCTGTTTAACTTCTGCGCCAACCTGGCGGGGATCCTCACGCCGCTGGTGATTGGTTTTATCGTCGCCGCCTCCGGCAGTTTCTTCTACGCGCTCATTTACATCGGCGGCGCGGCGCTGCTCGGTGTGGTGGCGTACGTCTTTATTCTTGGCGATGTCAAACGCATCGAACTCACGGAACAGCAGGATTAGGGAGCACGCATGATCATTACCGGAAACACCAGACTGATTGCGCATCTGGGCTGGCCCACGGAAAGTTTCAAAGCGCCGATGATTTACAACCCGTGGTTTGCGGCACAAAACGTGGATGTCAAAGTGGTACCGATGGGCGTGCGTCCGGAGGCCTTTGCCGCATTCGTGCCAGCGCTGTTTCAGATGACTAATCTGGTGGGAGCGCTGGTGACGATGCCGCATAAAGTCGTCACCGCCGGGCTGATGCAACAACTCAGCCCGACGGCGGCGATTGCTGGAGCCTGCAATGCCATTCGGCGTGAAGAGGACGGCTCGCTCACCGGGGATATGTTCGACGGCAATGGATTCGTGCAGGGTATTCAGAGTAAAGGCTTTTGTGCAGAGAATGCCCGGGCATTAGTGGTGGGCTGTGGCGGTGTGGGATCGGCGATTGCCGCCTCTCTCGCTGCGGCCGGCGTGCCATCGCTCACGCTGTTTGACACCCGTGAGCAAACCGCTCAGGCGCTGGCCATGCGCCTGCTACGTCATTATCCGACGCTTGAAATCAGGCTGATGCAAAAGGATCCGCAGGGCCATTCGCTGGTGGTAAACGCCACACCGATGGGCATGAAACCGGGCGATCCGCTACCGCTGGATGTTGATCGCCTGACGCCCGGCGCGTACGTCGGCGAAGTGGTCATGAGCCAGACGTGGACGCCGTTCTTACAGGCCGCGATGGCCCGCGATTGTCAGGTGCAGCGCGGCACCGACATGCTGTTTGAAATGATCCCCGCCTATCTGAAGTTCTTTGGCCTGCCGGTCGCTACCCCTGAACAGCTGCGTGAGCGGGCTGAGATCAGGGAATAAGCGGATTCGACTGGCGTTCCCTGTTTGCCCGGCTAAGATAATTGCTTTCGAACCGGGCAAAGATTTCACACTGATGACCACAACCCTTCACGTACTCGCTGCGGGCAGTCTCAAGCGGGCATTTATTCCGCTGTGTCAGCATTTCAGCCAACAAACCGGCATTCCTGTCTCTGTCGATTTTGGCCCGGCGGGCCTGCTGCGGGAGCGTATCGAAGCCGGTGAGCGCTGCGACCTGTTCGCTTCTGCTAACACGCAACATCCGCAAACGCTGCTGGCGAACGGACGTGCGCAGGCGACGACGACCTTTGCGTTTAATCGTCTGAACCTCACGGCACGTAAAACCGCGCAAACGGAAAATGCCGACTGGCTCAGCCTGCTGGCGAATCCTTTGCTGCGGCTCGGCACCTCAACGCCCGGCTGCGATCCGTCTGGCGATTACACTTTCGAGCTGTTGGCCCGAATCGAGGCGGACTATCCGGATATGACGCTAACCGCGCGGGCAAACAGGCTGGTGGGCGGCAGATCGTCGTTAACCGTTCCGAAAGGGGAAATTGCCAGCGCGTGGCTGATTCGCCAGGATTTGACCGACCTGTTTATCGGTTATGCGCACTACGCTCAGGCGCTGGAAAACACCGACGATTTGTACATTCTGGCGCTGCCGGATGCATATCAGACGCGCTGTGAATATCAGTTGGCGCGGCTCAGTGACGCCGCGCAACCGCTGGAACAGTTTATTGTGGCATCGGAAGGTCAGGCGTTTTTACGTGAGGCCGGTTTTTTAACGCTCAATGGAAAATAATGGGGCGATTACCTGACGTGGATAGTCATCCAGTGTCAGCGTCCTGACCGGCACGCCATAGGCCTGGTGCAGATGGCGGTCCGTCACCACATCTTCGGTTTCACCCGCCAGCCATTTCCCCTCCGGCAACAGCATCAGCGTATGGCTCGCCACCTGCAATGCATGGGTCGGATCGTGCGTTGTAAACAGCACGCTGCGCTGCTGGCGATGTGCCAGGTCGCTTATCAATTGCAGCACTACCTGTTGATTAGCCAGATCCAGCGCGGAGCAGGGCTCATCGAGCAAAATATTCTGACTGCCGCTGACCAGAGCCCTGGCAATCATCACCAGCTGCTGCTGACCACCGGAGAGCGTGCCGAAGTGTTGCTGCGCCAGTGCGGAAATGTTGAGCTGCGCCAGCGCCTTCGCGACCTGCTGTCGGTCGTCGGCTGACGGCTGTGAAAACAGCGCCACGTGGCGAGCACGGCCCATCAGCACCACGTCCTGCACCTGCCAGGCGAAGGCCGGGCGAAACGACTGCGGCACCATGCTGACACCGCCATCCACCGAAAACTGACCACCGAGTGCGGGCAACACCCCTGTCAGCGTATCCAGTAAGGTACTTTTTCCGCGTCCGTTCGCGCCGAGTACGGCCCAGATCTTCCCCGGCTGACAGGCAAAACTGAGTGGCGAAAACAGCGGCTGGCCGTGACCGTACAGCAGTTCGCTGACGGATAACGAAGCGGTGATCATTGGGCACTCCGGCGTTGGCTGTAAATCAGCAAAAATGTGAAGGCCGGCGCGCCGACCAGGGCGGTGATAATGCCGATGGGAATTTCGGCATTCGTCAGGGTGCGGGCAAGATCGTCGACCACGATCATAAACCCGCCGCCGAGCCAGAACGCGGTTGGCAACAGGCGGCGATGGTCAGCCCCGACTAACAGCCGCGCCAGATGCGGAATCACCAGCCCGACCCAGGCAATGCTGCCGCTGACCGCCACTTGAGCGGCAACCAGAAGCGCACAGCTGACCAGCACCCCGCGACGCAGCGGTTTCACCGATACGCCGAGCGCCCGCGCATCTTTCTCATCCAGTGACAGCAAATTGATGCGCCAGCGCAGGGCGAACAGCACCGCACCCGCCAGCAGCACCGGCCCGGCGACCAGTATTACTTTGTGCCAGTTGGCGGTAGCAAAACTGCCGAGCAGCCAGAATACGATGTTGGGTAACACCTCTTCGGTGTCGGCGAGATACTGCATCAAACTGACCAGTGCAGCGAAAAATCCGCTGAGGATAATGCCCGACAAAATAAGCATCAGTGTACTTTCGCGCCCTTGTAAAGTCGCAATCAGATACACCAGCCCCAGTGCCGCCAGGCCGAAACCGAAGGTCGAACCCATCATTAACAGCGGACTCAGTCCCAACAATATCGCCAGCGTACCGCCAAAAGCCGCGCCGGATGTCACACCAATAATGTGCGGATCGACCAGCGGGTTACGAAACACGCCTTGTAGCGTGGCGCCACTGAGTCCCAGCGCCGTGCCACAGAGAAACGTCATCACCACACGCGGTAAACGTACCGTCCACACCACCTGTCCGGCGATATCGTTCGTCGTATAAGGATGGAGAAGATGAGTGACAACGTCACTCATTGGCAAATGATATTGGCCGAGACACAGCGAAACCAGTGCCAGCAGCAGAGTTAAGGCCATTAACCCCGCTTGTAGCGCGCGAAAGCGGGCCTCACTGGGCATTCGATTTCCAACTCACGCGGTAAAAGTGCTGATAATAATCCTGCGCCAGAGCATCCACGTCGACGTTTTTATAGCGCTCCGGATAAAGTTTTTTCGCCATCCACAGCTCACCAATCGCCATCGCTTCCGGCATCGGATAGCCCCAGGCTTTGGCATATTCTGGCATCAGCCACACGCGGTGGTTTTTCACGGCGTCAATTGCTTGCCACTGCGGATCGCTTTCGATGGCTTTCAGCACCTGCGGGTAGCGGTCCTGCACAAAAATAACCTGCGGGTTCCATTGTAAAACCTGCTCCAGCGACACCTGACGCGCACCTTTAACCGTTGCCGCCGCCACGTTCAGCGCACCTGCATGTTCCATCATCAGCCCGGTATATTTTCCTGAGCCGTAGGTGTTGAGATCCGGGTTTGCCATATACACGCGGACTTTTTTATCCTCAGGAATATTGGCCACCGGCGCGTTAGCGTTGGCGCGTACGCTGAAGGTGTAGTCGATTAACGCCTCGGCTTCTTTCGGCCGTTCCACTACGTCGCCAATCAGACGAATGCCCTGTTTCAGTCCGTCGTTATAGGCCTGTTCTTCGTTGGCCATCGTCGGGTTCATTTTATTCTTCTCGCTGGCGGCGTCCTCACGCAAAGAAATCGCCACCACCGGAATACCGGCATTTTGAATCTGCTGGATCATTTCGGTCGGCGCGTAGTTCGCCACGAAAACCACCTGCGGATGTAGCGCCAGCAGGCTTTCAATATTGGCCTGGGTCAGATCGCCTGGCATCGGCAGCGTGGTGATTTTCGGCATAAAGCGTGCAAACTGCGGCCCGAGCTGTTTTTGCCAGCTGCTCAACACGCCGACGATGTCGTCCTGCGCATTCAGCTGTACCAGCAAATTCAGCGTCTGATGTTGTAATACCACCACGCGGTTAACGTGGTCGGGCAAGGTCACCTGACGACCTAGCTGATCCGTCACTGTGCGGTCTGCGTGGGCAGCCGTGGCGAGCAGTGCGCTACAGGCCAGCGCGGTGCACAGGTAAAGGCGGTGTAGTCTGGACATGAAATCACTCTGAGAAGGGAAATAATCGATGTATATTTAATTATATAGCGGTGTGTTATGCAAACCCTTCATGCCACTTACCCATAAAGAGTGAGGGGATTTGGTTATAACAAGAGGTTATAACCTGATTCGGCTGTTGCATAACGCTGATAAGTTATGTATTTTTATGCAAATTAAATGCATAAAAAGGTAATGGTATGATCAGCAATTGGATGAAGGGTTTTTGTTTAACAGTAGCGCTGGCAGCCAGTGCCCAAGTCGCAGCACAAACGTATATCGTCGGCTCGGGTGGCACCTATCGCCCGTTTGAATTTGAAAACAGCCAGAAACAGCTGGAAGGTTTTGATATCGATGTGATTAAGGCCATCGCCAAAGCCGAGAACTTCGATATCAAACTGATCAACACGCCGTGGGAAGGCATCTTCGCTACCCTCAATTCCGGCGACCGTGACATCATCATTTCCGGCATTACTATTACCGACAAGCGTAAGCAGATGATCGACTTCTCCGCGCCGTACTTCCCGGCTGAACAGTCGATTGTGGTGCCGAAGGATTCTAAAGTCAGTTCGCTGGCAGCGCTGAAAGACGAGAAGGTCGGCGTGGTGAACTCCAGCACCGGCGATATCGTGGTCTCTGACGTGCTCGGTAAAAACAGTACTGCCATCAAGCGCTTTGACAACACTCCACTGATGCTGCAAGAACTGTTTGAAGACGGCGTGAGCGCAGCGGTCGGCGACGTTGGTGTGGTGAAGTACTACATCAAACAGCACCCCGAAAAACAGTTCAAACTGGTCCCGGATGCCAAATTTGAACGTCAGTATTTCGGTATCGCGGTAGCGAAAGGTAACACCGAACTGCTTGGTAAAATTAACGACGGCCTGAAAAAGATCGTCGCCGACGGCACCTACGCCAAAATTTATCAAACCTGGTTTGACGCAGACGTTCCGACGTTGCCGGCTCAGTAATATCTTCTTTTTTATTTTCACGGCGATCGCCACGACTGACGATCGCCGTTTTTTCAGGGATAAGCTATGACGGGATTCCGTTGGGAAATTATCGAGGAGTACGGCCCGCTGTTTATCGACGGCGCGATAATGACCCTCAAATGCACCATTATTTGTGTGATCCTCGGTACGTTATGGGGTTTGACGCTCGGCCTGGGCCGGATGGCGAAGGCCGAACACGGACCGTGGAAATATGTGCTGCGCTACCTGGTGCAGTTCCCGGTGCGCTTTTATGTCAGTGCCTTTCGCGGCACACCGCTGTTCGTGCAAATCATGGTGGTCCATTTTGCGCTGGTACCGCTGTTCATTAACCCACGCGATGGTCTGCTGGTAACTCACGGCGTGATGAGCAGCGATTTCGCCCGCGAATTGCGTTCAAACTACGGCGCGTTTTTATCCTGCATCGTGGCAATTACGCTTAATGCCGGGGCCTACGTGTCGGAGATTTTCCGCGCAGGCATTCAGTCGATTGATAAAGGCCAGATGGAAGCGTCCCGCGCGCTGGGTATGCCGTGGTGGAAAACCATGCGCAAGGTGATTTTACCGCAGGCGTTTCGCCGCATTCTGCCGCCGCTCGGCAATAACGCCATCGCGATTGTGAAAGACTCTTCGCTGGCGTCGGCGATTGGTCTGGCAGACCTGGCGTACGCCGCGCGTACCGTTTCCGGGGCGTACGCCACTTATTGGGAACCGTACCTGACCATTTCGGTTGTCTATTGGGTAATTACCTTCGTGCTGGCGCAGCTGGTTAACCGTCTGGAAAAGAGGTTTGGCAAAAGTGATTCACATTAAAAATCTGCATAAGCACTTCGGTGCGAGTCACGTTCTGCGCGGTATCGACTGTGATATTCAGCCTCAGGAAGTGGTCTGCGTGATAGGGCCTTCCGGCTCCGGGAAAAGCACCTTTTTACGCTGCATGAATGCGCTGGAATCAGTGAGCGAAGGTGAAGTGGTGGTCAACGGCTTCCCGGTGCACGATAAGAAGACCGATCTCAATAAATTGCGCGAGAGCGTGGGCATGGTCTTCCAGCGCTTTAATCTGTTCCCGCACATGACGGTGCTGGAAAACCTGCTGATGGCGCCGATGGCGCTGCGCGACATGTCCCGCGCCGAGGCCGTGACCTATGCCGAAGGGTTGCTGGCGAAAGTCGGGCTGAGCGATAAGCGCGATGCCTGGCCGTCAAGTCTGTCTGGCGGGCAGCAGCAGCGCGTGGCCATTGCCCGGGCATTAGCGATGCAGCCGTCGCTCATGCTGTTCGATGAGCCGACGTCCGCACTTGACCCGGAGTTGGTCGGCGACGTGCTGGAAGTGATGAAAAACCTGGCCACGGAAGGGATGACGATGGTCATCGTGACCCACGAAATGGGCTTTGCCCGTGAAGTGGCCGACCGGGTGATTTTCATCGACCAGGGCATTATTCAGGAACAGGGCTCGCCGGAGCAGATTTTCAGCGCGCCGCAGAACCCCCGTACCGCGTCGTTTCTCAGTAAGGTGTTGTAATTAATCGTTGCCAGCGATGCCTGTCGACTTGTCGTAAAGGCGTCGCTGGATTACGGTTAAAGGCTACGACATTCGAATGACAGAACCTCATGGCCTATTTTTCCCGTTTACTGGCAGACATCCCCGGCGTTCGCCACGCCTTTCTCGATATGCATGAATCCGCGGTGTTTGATAAATCCACCCTCGTGGATATCAAGCAGGTCCACGGCACGGATATCCTCAATTACGTCGCACCTCCTGCAGAGCGTCCTCATGCGGATGGGCTCTTTACGCAAATTGCAGGCCAGCAGATTGGGGTCTATACCGCAGATTGTTTACCCTTATTGATGGCATCGCGTGACGGACGCTTTATTGCCTGCGTCCATGCCGGATGGCGGGGTACCGCAGAGGGCATCGTGCGGGAAAGCGTGGCGCAGTTTATCGCAGCGAGGGTTAGTCTTGAGGATATTATCGTTGCTATCGGCCCGCATATTCGGCCGTGCTGTTATGAGGTGTCGCCCTCATTTTATGACGCATTATTACAAACACCTGCCGCAGAACAGGTGCGCCAGCACAAGCAGGATTTGTTCTCTGTGACACCGAGAGGGCCAAATGCGATCAGTGCCACAGCACGTGAAGAAAACAGTCTGTGGTTTGATTTACCGACATTTTGCGAGATTCATCTGCTGGATGCAGGAGTGCGGCAGGAAAACATCGACTGTCTGGCACACTGTACCTACTGTACGCCCGACAGCTTAGGGTCGTATCGCCGACGCACTCACGTTCCGGCAACGAAAACCCAGCAGGTATCATGGATTGTGCGGGATTAATGCGAAGGCCGACAGGATGTTCTGTAGATGGAGGAAAGCGCTACAGCGGCGTAACATCACACTGTAGCGCGATAAACGTGAAAGAATGCCGTTTATGCAGGAGCAGGGAAGAATGCCGGTCAGTCCACCATCTCAACGGTTCAGCGAAATTCCCCTGATTTTCAGTACTGCGATCAGGACACTAACTGAGTAATGACACCGAACTCATTAAAAATTGACCATTCCTGCTGAATAATACCGTCCTGAATACGATACTGGCTAATTCCTATTAAGCGAACCTCTTTACCTGTTGGTTTACCGTAGATGCCATTACCCAAATGTGTACCTTGCGCACTCCAGCGGACGGAAACTAAATACCCACTTTGATCATTCCCCATCCAGTAAACATCATCGACAGAGAATGTCAGGTCAGGGAACATGGAGAGCAGGGACAGGATCCAGGATTTATAATTGCCCAGGCCCTGATACACACGTTCTGTCGGTCCCTGATAGGCAATATTAGGTGAGCAGAAGTCAGTCAGTGAACGCAGCATTCTGCGGTTCCAGACGTTCTGATAAAATGCATTAATAAAGGCGCGGATGTCCAGTTTGTTGCTCTGTGGTAGCGGCAGCAGCGCTGGTTTACCCTGACCGGGGACACGGAATGGCTCACTTGCACCAAAATCGCGTGCCAGCGGGTTTTCCCCGTGTTTAGTCATCATATCGCGGGCAACATCAAACACATTTAATCCAAGCTGCTGAATAAGGCTTGCGGTGTTGTGCATGACATGTTCGTAGAATATTTCGTTTTCCAGCATCACGCAGTTGGCGATACACATGAAACGAACCGGTTTGTTGGTTGGGGCACCGAATTCACTAAATCCGGTGTTGGTGCCCATGATGTAGCTGCGGTGTGACGAGTGGAAACCCACATTTTCATCACCGGCCCAGATAACTTCGTCACCCAGGATTCGGATATCCGGATAAGCATTCAGTGTCCGCGCGGTACCGGCAACAACCCGGTCACGTCCCACATGCAATCCCACATCATCCCACACATTACAGTCATGACTGTAGGTATCATAGATATAGCCAATATCGCCTTCTTCCCAGATGCGATGGGTGATACGGATGATGTAATCAATAATATTGACATATTCTTTGTCGAACCCACGCATCGGGTGGTGATGCAGATGAGAGGGGGTTTGTGCCAAAAATTTGTCTGTTCCGCCACGTTTATAGCTGTCCCAGGAAATGTTGAAATCGGACGGCATATGGTGATCATCAAGTTGCCTTGGCAAGCGATTCAATGAAGAAGGCACGATTTTCTTATCCTTTTGATTTTCATTACTATTGTCGACTCTTGCTTCAGTCAGGTTTTTACTGTCATTCACATCATTGACTATCTGTGGTTTGTTCATCATGCCCTCTTTACCTGGTTTCTGACATCGTTGATTAGGTATTTCAATCAGTTAGCTCAATCCCGTGCGTTGCTACGCCATAACCACACGGCTGTTTGGTTGTTGTCTTGGTGTTGCTTGTTACGTATCTATTACGTCAAGGACAACATAAATCAACACAAATGTCACATTTATGATGATTTTGGTGATCTTCTTCACACTTAAACGTGTTCTCAGCGGGGCGTTGCTTCTTCTCGTTGGCTTTATGTTGTTTTTTTATGACTAAAGTGTGATTTGTGTGTTGTTATTTGTTGTGTTTGGTGTGTATATTCGTTTCTATTGTGTTGTTTTGCTGTTTAGGTCAACAGCGGTAGCGTCTGATTAATGGGTAGGGATGAATGAGGGTAAAGACAAGGCGACCAGTATGAATAAAATCTGCTGGATCTTGATAATCAACCTAATCCGCTGAAGAGGCGGAATTTGTAATGAATCCGTTCTTATGAGCGTAATGACAACCAGGATGCGAATATGTTTAAACAATTATTCTCTCGCCGGGAAATATTCCTGTTCTTTATTATGAGTTTGCTATTTTTTATCTGTATTAATGGTTACGATGCCTTTCTTGCTTCCTATATGGTGCAACATGATATTCCGCCTGAAATTATCGGCTTGATAATGGGAGCCACGGGACTGGCAACCGTACTGTTACGTTTCCCACTTAGTGTGGTATCCGGGACATTACATAACAGGAAAATATTTATACAATTGAGCCTTATTTTGCCGATGGTCATGTGGCCAATAGCCTATTTCCATACCAATGATATTACATTGTATATTGCCAAAACGTCGTCGGGCCTCGCCTCAGCTACGTGGGTGCTTTATAACATTATGTTTATCCGTTATTTCAGTAAGAATGAAGCACCCGCTGCGGTGGCATTGCTCGCACTGGCAAGTCCCGTTGGTGTATTTTTGGGAAATAGCCTGTGTGGGATCATTGTGCAGAATTTCCCGCCCAATTTAGGCTTCTGGATCCCGAGTGCGGCAGCGCTAGCGGCGTTGTTTATTTCACTGTTCTTACAAGAGCATGTCGAAACACCGGTAAAATCGACATTAAATGATTGTTTTAAAAGCGCCTGGGGGCAACTGACTGATCGTACCATTTGGTTTGTCGGGATCTTGTGCGCCATTGTTTTGCTGGTGCCGTTCGCCACTCGCGATACATTGACACCCATCTATATGCTGAAATTGGGCAATAAAGGGATGTTGATTGCGGTTCTGAGTAACCTGCATTTGTTGTTCTACGCACTGGCTGTTGCGTTATGTAGCGCCTTTTTTTATCCGCGATTAGGTTTAGTTAAAACCGCGGTCATTGGTTCGCTTTTACAGGCTATCGCTGCGTTAGGCATTCCACTGACGCAAAACTACCTCGTCATATCTGCTTTCCAGGCGTTAGCCGGTTTTTCGTTTGGTATGGCTTTCGCGGTGATGATGTCACTCAGCGTAGTTAACACGACATCTGAGGAGCAAACCGCACGTATGGGATTGTTTCAGACTATTTATGCGACAGGCATGTTTTGGGGACCGGTATTAATGGGGATTATGCTGAAATATTTCACCATGCAGGCAGGCTATATGTTGATCGCTGGGCTTTCATGCTTCGCCGCACTACTGACCGCAATGGCAGCTAAACTGGTTCAGCACAGAACCCCACGATGTCAACCGGGCATCGTTGTAGAAAAAAGCGTGTAGCCAGACTGGCCGTGGTAAGGAACATCACGGCCAATTCGCACGAGCAGGTCACAATGCCTTATCGCTCGGTTTCTACTTCAGCGAATGTGACGTTTACATTGGCAGGAAATTTACTTTTCCGGTTCTGAGATCCATCGTTAGTGGTGAAGAGATAGTGGATTTTATCCCATCCGCAGACCAGCGTTGTTGCGTGGTTTTGTAGTTTGTGGCCGTCGGCCAAGACCACTGTGCGATTGCTGTTCTCAATCATCTGCCGGGCAATAGCTGCCTCATTAATATCCTGATCCATCATCCCGACGTCGGTATGTACCGCGCCAGCACCAATCACTGCATAGTCAACGAAGAAACGTTTGATGTTATCGAGGGCGATGGCACCGACACATTCAAATTTCGAACTGATGAATTCACCACCAATCAGAATCGTTTTAATGCTGCTATTTTCATGCAGGACATTGGCAATCAATGGTGAATTGGTGACGACGGTTAACTCGTTTATCTCAACCAGTTGACGAGTAAACTCAAGAGTCGTGCTGCCGAAATCGATAAAAAGCGAATCACCCGGTTTGAAGAGTTTAGCGGCATGACGGGCAATGGCTTTTTTTTCACTGGCGGCAAGCTTCGCACGTTCATTAAATTCCATTTCAAAACCAAACTGGCTGCTGACCGCGCCACCATGGATTTTCTTAATTAACCGTTGTTCTTCAAGTTTATTTAAATCGCGTCGTATCGTTTCCTGAGAGACCTGAAATATGTCTGAGAGCTCATTTACAAAAACTTGTCCATTATCTTTAAGTTTTTCCAGAATGATGGCTCTTCTCTCTAAAGAACTGACGACTTCTGTATTCATTGATGTTCCCTGATCGCTTTATTTTGATTGAAAATAGGGCGGTGAGAAATGCCCGACATATTTTTCAGCGTATAATTATACACTATTAGCGTAAACGACCTTATCATTTTGTGTAACCCTCTGGCGACTGAAGCACTTTGCTGGCTACTAAAATGAGATCATGATCACATTACGTTGGGGATCCGTGACTTTAAATTGCCTTGCTGTGGCTTTTGTGTAATTTTCAACACTAAAGCCACATATAAGCAACATACAAATCACACCTGCAAGTGAGACGATTATGCTAAATCAACGTTACGCCGCTATCGATCAAGGCACAACCGGAACACGGGTGGTGGTCTTTTCTGAAGACGGAAGACACCATTCACCGGCCAGTGTTGCTCACAAACAAATTACACCCAACCCCGGATGGGTTGAACATGATCCCATGGAAATTTTGCGTAACATCCGTAATTGCCTGGGAAGTTGTAACGTAGTGGATGCTATCGGTCTGGGACACCAGGGCGAAAGCGTGGTCGCCTGGGATGCGCGCAGTGGCCTGCCATTATATAACGCTATTATCTGGCAAGATCAGCGTACCGAAAATATGGTGCAGGCGCTCAAAAAGGAAGGCATAGAGGAAATGGTGAAGGCGCGCAGTGGACTGCCGCTGGATACCTATTTTTCGGCCACTAAATTAGGCTGGATCATGCGTAATGTCCCTGGCGCCGAATCACTCTCAAAACAGGGACGTTTATGCCTGGGCACAATG
This sequence comes from Citrobacter sp. 18056, assembly GCA_902706235.1. Classification (GTDB taxonomy): domain Bacteria; phylum Pseudomonadota; class Gammaproteobacteria; order Enterobacterales; family Enterobacteriaceae; genus Scandinavium; species Scandinavium manionii. The sequence continues at coordinate 154,409 of CACSJR010000001.1, forward strand.
GATGCCTTCTTTTTGTTTCACTTATGCGGCGTGCACGCCACGGACTACAATTCCGCCTCCCGCACATCATTGTTTAATATCCACACCCTGCAATGGGATGAAGAACTTTGCCGTCTATTCGGGGTACCAGTCAACGCGTTACCAGAGGTAAAGGACAACGTAGGGCATTTTGGCAATGTTACGCTCGACGGCAATGTCATGCCGCTGACCGCCTGTATCGTCGACCAGTTTGCGGGAACCTACGGTCACGGCTGTCTATCAGCGGGCCAAATGAAAATCACCTTCGGTACCGGCGCTTTCCTGCAATCGATAGCTGGTCATGCCATCCCGGACCCTAAAGATTCCGGGTTGCTGCCAACCTTGTGTTGGAAAATGCCGGGCCAATCGCCGGTCTATGGGCTGGACGGTGGGGTTTACAACGCGGCTTCAGCCATCAACTGGGCACGTAAAATTGGCCTGTTCACGGACATTGAAGAATTCAGTGATTTTCCGGCGCAATCGGCTATTGCTCGTGGGCTGGCTTTTGTGCCTGCGCTATCTGGATTGGGCTGTCCTTACTGGGACCGCTCAGCTGCCGGTATGTGGGCCGGGCTGTCGCTTGAGACGGAGCGCAAAGACATGCTGCAGTCGATCCTTGAAGGCATTGCGGTCCGTTCGGCTGAAGTGGTTATTGCCATGGAAAAAGTCGGGCCAGTGGGAGAGTCTATCTCTGTCGATGGTGGATTGGCGAGCAATCAGTACTTTAAGCAATTCCTGGCAAATCTGTTGCAAAAAAACATCGTTACTCCGGGCAATAAAGAAATGACCGCCCAGGGCATCGCGATGTTGGCACGTAAGGGGCTTGGGATTGAGCGTGAGCTGAAAATCAACACCCAGTATGAAGTAATTAAACCTTCGGAAAATAACCTGGCACATCTGTTCCTGCGCTATCAGGACATTATTTCCCGCGCCCGTAATCTGCGTCAGGAATAAGAGGTTAGTGTATGTCAGAGATCGGTAACCTCATTATCTATATCATCATGGCGGGTACGCTGTTAGGCGCACTGGCTTCGGTTGCTCGCCCGGAAAGTGGCTTGGGACGTGAGTTCGTCAACGGTATCCATTCCATCGGCCCTGTTTTTCTCGCCCAGGCGGGAATAATGGCAGCGCTACCGCTATTGACGCATGTGATAATGCATACTGTCGGCCCCCTGTTTCAGTCGATGGGGTCGAACGCGGCCATTGCTGCGCTCTCGGTTATCGCGGTGGATATGGGCGGCTATCAGTTGGCAAATGCTCTCGCTGCGAATCGGGATATGTGGATAATCGCCATGCTGGTCGGATATACCTCTGGAGCCAGCATCGTGTACCTGATTCCTGTGGGTCTGATTATGCTCAAAAAATCCGACCATAAGTATCTGGCACTCGGGGCGATGGCCGGACTTATCAGTATTCCTTTTGGTGTACTGGCTTCCCTGATGGCAATTACTTTATATAACGTTCCGGTCCGGGAGATTATTTCGACCACCTCACCGGCAAACTATGCGTTAACTATTGATTTGATTTCAGCACTAAAATTGCTCGCGCCTTTGTTTGGTTTTTGCTTTTTTCTGGCGCTTGGCCTTAAATATCGACCCTTGATCATGGTGAGCGGTTTTTTGATTTTCGGCAAGATTATGGATGCCTTCATTAAGATAGTGCTGGCACTGTGTATCATTGAGCATTTCACCGGGTTGTTTACCCACCTGTGGGGTGGCTGGATATTCGATCCATTATTTGCTGATGAGAAAAGCGCATATCGTGCGATCGAGATGGCCGGGTACATTGGTATTATGTTGGCCGGGACATTTCCTGTCTGTTATCTCTTTCAGAAATACTGTCAGGGCATGATGCGTTATATCGGGAAAAAACTGTTGTTGACCGATGCCGGTGCTCTGGGATTAGTGATGGTGCTCGCCAATATTATTGCTGTTTATCATCTGTTCCCGTCAATGCGGGCCAGAGATAAAGTGCTTTGTATCGCTTTTGGTATCTGCGCGCAGGCTACTCTGGGAGACCATTTGGCTTTTACTGCTAATTTCCAGCCTTCACTGGTGATCCCGGTTATGGCCGGTAAATTTACCGCCGGCCTATTAGCAATAGGGATAGCGATGATCATTTCCGTGCCAGCTGCTGAAGAACTGGAGGCAGAAACACTGGCTCCTGATATTGTTAATGACCTTACCGCATGATCTGATTTTATTTTCACCCCTGCTTATTTGGAGAAATACCGCAATGAGAAAAATATTTCTGGCTTGCCCTTATAGCCACACTGATGGTGTTGTCGTGAATGAACGCTTTAATACCTGTAATCAGGTCGCGGCAACAATTATTGAATCTGGCAATATTGTTTTCAGCCAGGTCAGCATGTCGCATCCCATAAACCAGGTGTTTCAGCATACGGAGAAAGGCGAGGTTGGCAAGCGTTGGGCCTCCATAGATGCCTTCTTTATGTCGACAATGGACGAACTGATTATTATTGATTTGCCTGGCTGGGATCAGAGTGTGGGTATTCAGCGAGAAATTGCTTTTTTTGAGCAACGTGGGCAGCGTGTAAGTTTATGGTCCGAAAGTCAGGGCGAATTTGGCTCTGAATAATATTATATTACCAACAAAAAGGGCCGTTAAACGGCCCTTTTTTATATCTGATGTCAGCTGGCCGGTCAGGATTCAATTGATATGTGCAACGCGCTTTGTGCCGTCACATTACTCATATCAACATCCTTCAGTAAAATGCGGCGTTCAGGCATGCAACGATAGCGGCGACGATAAAGCTCTTTACTACCGTCGCGTACGACCACATAGCCGGTGACAGGACGTTGCACGCGGATGTTGAAGGTTGTTTTATTATCGGTATCCATCAGGCGGACAATGCTGGGAGCTGAGATACGGATGATGTCATCGTGCTGCACCGAGATAAACTCGGGAGCAATGGATCCTGACGGCAGTGCAGCCGCAATCCTCCCACCAATGCGCAGCCCCTCCTGATAACACTGATCCCCCATATCGGCAGGATGGGTCATGTTGCCGACGGCGTAGTATCCCGGATCTGAGCAGGCACCATTTTGGTCAAACAAAGGCCTTCCGGTACCGAAGTCAGAGGCCAGATGGCTTTTACGAATCAGGGTGTATTCACCGGTAAATTTGCCGGTGAAAATGACGCTGTCGCACGGCAGGGTCTTATGTTCCCCCTTGGACAATATTTCAATACTTTCAACACGCTCACTGCCGTTAATACGTGAGATACGGCTATTGCAGTGTACCGGGACATTCAATAACCTGGCGAAGAGCAGGCACAGACGCCAGGCCGTCGGGCGTGGGCCTTCTTCAATCATGGCCACTGCACGAACGCCAGCACTTTTGAGGGTCCAGATAGCAGAAAAACTGACAAGTTCAGTGCCGATTATGACTGGATGATCCCCTGGTTTGAGACCACGTAAATAAACAAATTGCTGTAACGCGCCAGCCGTCAGTACGCCTTGTGGGCGCACGCCGCTCACCAGACGGGGATGACGGGGTGTTTCTCGCACACCTGTCGCCAAAACGATTTTTCGTGCTCTTAAGGTTTCCAGTCCGGCATCTGACGATACCTCGATTTGACCATCCGGTAACAGGGAGGTGACGGTTGTTGCGGTACGGATAGGGTACTGAACATAGGTGAGTAGTTTCTCAGCCCAGGTGTGTCCTTTCATCGGACGGAGGAATGTCAACATCCCAAACGTGGGATGACGGCAGTGTTTAGGCACACCACCCGGTTGGCTTTCTCGTTCAATCAACAGGACATCTTTAACGCCCGCGTGTTGTAGCGCCCGCGCGACGCCTAACCCTGCTGGCCCGGCGCCTATGATGATGACATCGTACAGCTTGCTCATTTTATCTGCCCCGTTATCAACGTGTTGTTAAAGCGGTCGCCAACAATTTCAGCTACATGGTTGCTACAGAAAAAACCATTGCAGCGTCCCATCATGACCCGCGTCCGACGGCGCAGTCCGCCTATACAGCCCGGAGGGACATCCGAATCAAACGCGGCTTCCAGCTCACGACGTGTCACCCATTCACAATGACAGACCACACCGCCATTTCCCGGGCAGGTATAATCGCGTGGCTCATAGTCTGAGAGCATGGGCATCTTTGGCCAGTGAGGATTTTTTACTGGCGCCAGCGTAAACAGTGCTGCAAAACGCTGGAGGTAGAGTGTTTCAAGATGGCTGGCAATGCCAAGCGCCGCAGTGAGTCCGGTAGAGCGAATCCCCCCTACGGTTATCCACTGTTCTTCAGGATAAGGGAAAATCCGATACTCTTTTTGCTCGGTAGCCGGGCGTAAACCAGCATAAGTGGCGGTGACGGAGTAATCCGCCAGCGAGGGCAGCATTCGCTGACCCTGAGCAATCAGTGATTTCAGCATCTCTTCATTGACATCAGCGCGGTCGCGACAGGTTTGCTCTTCTGCTGTCGGTCCCAGCAACAGATTGCCGAAAATAGTTTTCGACAATAAAACGCCCTTACTGCGCGCCGTCGGAACCGGGAGAATAATGGCATTGATTTGTGTCGAGGCCGGTTTATCAAACACCAGAAACTGGCCTTTGCGTGGCCTGATTTCAAATTCAGGGATACGCCATAATGCATCAATCTCATCGCCATGGTTTCCTGCACAGTTAATCACCAGTGCCGCCTGATAGCTATCAGCTGAGGTGCTGAGCGTCCATTGGCCATCATTGAATTGTGCCCCGGTCACTGCACAGTTAAAGCGATACTCTCCGCCATGTTTTACACCCTGAGTCAGATAGGCCAGCGGACTGCTCCAGGGATCTATAATTCCTTCTCCCGGGACAATCACGCCACCCATAACACCGGCCGCAAGATGCGGCTCCCGTTGATAAATCTCTTCGGCACTGACCTGTCTGACATCCGACACCCCATTTTGATGTGCCTGAGAAACAATTTCCGGCAATGCCGCCAGTTGCTCGTCATTCCAGGCGACGACAATGGCACCCGTCTCAAGGAGCGGGAGATTCATTTTTTGATGGATAGCTTTGTACTCAGCATATCCCGCTTGCATACAGGCAAGCTCAAGACTGCCGGGGGGGGCATCAAAACCTGTATGAAGAATAGCGCTATTAGCTTTGCTGGCACCTGAAAGAATATCTTCGCCTTTTTCCAGCAGCAGCGTGCGTGCACCCATTAGCGTGAAACGACGAAAGACTGCGCAACCAACCACACCGCCGCCAATGACGATGACATCAAAATCGTGAGTTTTCTGCTCCATAGATATTTGCCCATGCCTGAATGATGATCTTATGTCACCACAAGGCAACACAAAAAACAACATTAAAGATGGTAAAACAACATCAAAACCACAATTAAAGGCATTGAACATAACAAAAAAGCCATCTGACGTGCAGATGGCTTTGAAAGAGAGAATCGGTAGGATTTTTTACCGGCGGAAGAGCCAGTATTGGGCGAACTAGTTTTCGATGCGTGCGGTGTAGGCCGCAGACACGCGGCGGGCAACCTTACGTGCCGTAAGAGGCATGACATCTACCTTCGCAATATAGCCGTCAGGATCGACAGCCCAGCCGTGTTGCTCTGCTGCGGCGACGATCTCTTCATCCCAGTAGAGCGTTTTGCGCTGATCGCCGCGACTGGTCAGCGTCACTTCACACTCACCGTCCAGCGCACGGTACTGCCGCCAGCAGTTTTCCGGAACAGAAATGACCGAGCGCTCAGGGGCGGTGAGGACCACCTCTTCGCCCTGGTGATTAAACGTCACTTCCAGCGTACCTTTAAAGACCATGATCACCTGTACCTGCTCACAACGGTGACGGCCAAGCAGGCCGCCAGCTGGCAGTTTCAACCATTCCACTGAAAAACCATGAGGACGGATAATTTTCGGCTGGCTGTTTCGATCCTGGCTGACACCAAACCCGATAACCGGCGCAATTTGTGCGCCGTGGCCGGGCAGGATAGCATCCAACAATCCCTGCGAAGACCACTGGCGTTGCTCACCCGTTACCGCAAATTCGGCCATTTGCTGTGGCGTATAGTGGGTGAGGCTCTCGATCTCGGCTTGTGCCAGCTCCGGCATCAGTGCCGAAGCGTCCGGAATCGCATCTCCTTTTTCAACATCGATCAGCATGTTCTCACGGCTGAGATATAACCCGTATTCTTTCGCCGCCTGCATTACGGAAGGGTGCCAGATAATTCCGCCCGTGTTATCGCCGCCCAGTACGGTGAAGACCCAGCCATCGGTATCCGTTGCTGAAGCGTTGGTAAAACCACGGAAAATCCACGTCGGGATCGATAAAATCGCCGGTGCGCTGAATGTTGCTTCATTTTCGCCGTTTGCCCCCCAGCGAAAACGCCAACTCCCTTCATGGATCAGGAACACTTCGGCGGTGAAATGAAGATGAAGATTATTGGTGACGCCTTTCGGCATCGCGGCAGCGCCGATATTGAAACCGTGAGGCAGCGGAATATTGATGACTTGCTCGCTGGATTGCGTGACGCCAGGCCCGATAAACGAGTAATTTTGCTTAAGATGAGAGCCGGGTAATTTGCAGTCAATAAACGCCACGCTGCATGACACCATATCTTCTGGCGTAATCAGACGCTTACGGGCTTCTTCGTGGGTCAGAGTCGTGTTTTTCATACCATCTCCATTAATAACCGGAACCTGAGCGGGCCGGAGGAACGTCGCCGCGAGCGCGAGCAACCGCTTCGCGACCAGCCTGAGAGAGTTGCATAACATCATTTGCTGGCGTCACCAGGGTGAAGCCTTGCGCGATACGGTCAGCCGCAGCCTGGCCCGAGGTGCAGAAGATTCCGGCTATTTTTTGCGCCGCTTGAGTGCGTTTGAGAACATGATCGACCGCCGACAGCATTTCCGGGTGCTGAGACTCTGCGCTGGCTGTACCGGTCAGCGTCAGGGAAAGATCGTTAGGCCCAATGAAAATGCCGTCTAATCCTTCAACATCGAGGATCGCATCCAGATTTTTTAAGCCGTCACGGGTTTCGATCATCGCCAGGGTCAGGATTTGCTCGTTGGCATGTTGAGGATAATCTTTGCCACCATACAGCAGGGCACGCGCGGGTCCGAATGAGCGGTTACCCAGAGGCGGATAGCGGCAGGCCGAGACGAAACGGCGCGCCTCGTCGGCGGTGGAAACCATTGGGCAGATAATGCCGTATGCGCCTGCATCGAGCAGTTGCATAATGAGCGCCCCGTCATTGTGCGAGACACGTGCAATGGGGGTTGCAGGAGTCGATGAGAGTGCCTGCAACATGGTCAGCGCGGAGGCGAAGTCGATCATACCGTGTTGCATATCGACCGTGACCGAGTCATACCCCTGGTGGCCGACGATTTCGGCACTGTAACTGCTCGGAATGGCCAGCCAGCCATTGATTATCGGTTGCTGGCGTTGTTTTAGTGGGTTAAGTCGCATAGCAGGACCTCGTTTAACCATGAATGAAGGGCTTTGGCTGTCAATTGTGGCGCTTCAAGCGGCACAAAGTGACCGACGCCAGGCAGCGTTTGCCAGTCTGCAGAGGGCGCAGCGCGGTGTACAGCGCGATGATGCTCCGCCGTGCAAATCGGGTCTTCTTCACCGTTCACCAGCAGAACCGGTACGGTGAGTTTTGCCAGAGCATCCCGACGATCGATGCGGCTGATGGCGATTTCTGTCTGTCTGGCGAAGACCTCATGACCGCAATTTTGCGCCATGGCGATAATGTGCTGGCGCAAATCGTCATCGTTTTGGCGCTGACCAGCGACATAGCGTGGCCAGAGCTGTTGTGTAATAAACGCCTCAAACCCAAGCGCCCGAGCGTGTTCTACAGCCGCCCGGCGCGGTTGCGCATTTTGCGGCAGATCGGCAAACGGATTGACCGAAATCAGCGCCAGCCCCGCGATACACTCCGGGGCGATGGCCTGCAACTGTAACGCGACAATCGCGCCCAATGAAAATCCACACACACAGAACCTTGCAGGTAGCTGCGCCAGCAGACGCTCTGCGGCGGCTTGTGCGCACGCTTCGTCTTGCAGCGTCAGACACTGCACATGACTGACAGAGAGTGTATTCAGCATCGGTTGCCAGAGCTGCTCGTCGCACAGGGTGCCGCCGAGCAGAATTAACGGAACAGCCTCGTTTTTAATCGGTTTCATCTTCATGCCGGTACGGTTTCAGGTTCACGACGGGCTTCAACCATGCGGATCACATGATGGATGAGCACAATCGACAGGATGGAAATCAGGCCGACCACCAGGAATCCCTGCTTCATGGCGAAGTAGTATTTGATGTAGCCGACCAGCACCGGGCCGAAGAAAATCCCGGCGGAGTAGATACTCTGATAAAGCCCGACGCGGGTGGACTGCTGCCAGACCGGCGTATGGGTGATTATCAGAGAATTCAGCACGGTGAAAATCATACCGAAGGACACGCCAGCCAGCGCCTGCAGGCCATAGAGCGCCAGTATATTCGGCGCATAAGGCATTGCGATGGCGACCACCCCTTGCATCACCCCGCCAATCACCGCGGTTTTGGCGAGGCCGAGTCGGCGATAAAACACCGGCGCGCAGAGTGCGGTGGAGAGGGCGTAAAAGAACAAGTGAATGCTGCTTAATGTTGCCAGTGAACCTGCCGCCATGCCGAATCCTTCCGCCAGCAGCGGCGTGAGGGTATCGCGGGTGGCAAACGGCACCATCATCACCGCGGCACAGAGGCCGCCGAGAAACCAGACAGATTTATCGCTAAGCTGGCTGCGCACGGCGGAAGCGGCGGCTTCTTCACGCGCACGCTCAGGACGGCGTTCACGGATGAAGAACGTCAGCAGCAGGGCGAGGGTTGCCGCCGCGGTGGCGACGAGAAAGCTCGACTGTGGGCCGAAATGACGCGCCATAAACCCCGCCAGTGAGATGCCAATAAAAGTGCCTACCGGGGAGGTGACGCTGAGCAACGCCACGGCGGCAGCGGCTTCAAGAGGTGGGAAGAAGGCGACAAACATCACGTTGTAAATCACCCATGTCGCGCTGGTCACGCCATCGGCCAGCTTGGCAATAAACAAGGTTTCCGGTGTCGGATGTAAAAACACTATCGGCCAGGAAAGAATGGTAAACAGCAAACCTACCTGAATAATGCGTTTACGGTTATGAAAACGGTCGGAAAGGATGCCTGTAGGGAAACGCAGCAGCATCGACGCTAATCCCGTCGCACCGATAATAATGCCCATCGTTCGGGCCTCGACATTTAGTGAGGTAATGTAAGGCGCGAGAAACGGATCGAAAGCATGAATGCTGACGAAAAACAGCAGGCTGATAATGAAGAACAGCAGGACATCACGACGCAGTAATTGCACAGACATAATAACCTCCAGATTCAGGATGCGGTCCAGCCGCCATCAACCATTAACGCTGTGCCCGTGATCAGAGCTGCAGCCGGGGAGACCAGAAACACCACCGGTCCCATCACATCTTCCAGTTGCCCTAAACGCCCGAGTTTAATGTTACTCAGGACCTGCTGATGAAATTGCGGGTCGGCCAGTGAGCTTTGCGACAGTTCGGTTTCAATAAACGTCGGGCACAGGGTGTTGACGCGGATCCCGAAGGGGCCTAATTCAATGGCCATCGCCCGGGTGAGGCCTTCCAGTGCAAATTTTGATGCGCAATAAACGCTGCGCATGGGGCCGCCAACATGGCCCATTTGTGATGAAATATGCACAATCGAACCCTGAATGCCGGCACTTTTCATCCGCCGTACCACTTGCTGAGACAGGAAAAATGTCGCCCGCACGTTGATGTCCATAACGGCGTCATAGTTCTCCTGACTGACATCGGTGAAATGCTGATGCCGTGCCAGTCCAGCGCTGTTAACCAAAATATCCATTTGAGGAAGGTGTTCGATAACGTGCTGAACATCCTCAGTCCGGGTGATGTCAACCTGCACCGGGTTGAGTTTCAGGCCTGCCTCGCTGGCCGTCACTACCGCGCTATTGAGCCGGGAAGCGTCACGGGCGGCAATCCATACCTCTGCGCCGGCCTCGGCCAGTGCCAGTCCCGCAGCATATCCGATGCCGCGAGAACCTCCTGTCACCAGCGCGCGTTTTCCATCCAGACGAAAACTGGGGGTTTTGGGCAACGTCATCATTACATCCTTATTCAACAATGCCGGCGTAAGGCACATTTCTGTGTCCGTAGCGGCGTACGCGAATGTTTGCTTGCTCACCGTGACCTGCAAATCCTTCAAGCGCACACAGGCGAGAGCAATATTCGCCAACATGGGTTGAAGCTTCATCGGTAAGGACTTTTTGGTAAGAACACGTTTTGAGGAATTTGCCTACCCATAATCCACCGGTATAACGTGCGGCCTGTTTTGTCGGCAGAGTATGGTTGGTGCCGATAACTTTATCCCCATAGGCGACGTTAGTGCGAGGTCCGAGGAACAGTGCGCCAAAATTACGCAGATTCTGCAAGAACCAGTCAGGATTACGGGTCATCACCTGTACATGTTCGAAAGCCAGTTTATCGGCGATATCCCGCATTTCTTCGTCGTTGTCAGCGACAATCACTTCGCCAAATTTGTCCCATGACTGACGAGCGATATTCGCCGTGGGTAAAATCTCTAACAAGCGCTCGATTTCAGCAAGTGTTTCAATAGCGAGTTTTTCAGAGGTCGTCAGCAAAATCGCCGGAGAGTCCGGGCCATGCTCAGCCTGACCAAGCAGGTCAGTGGCGCACAGTTCACCATCTACGCTGTCATCAGCAATTACCAGTGTTTCGGTTGGACCCGCAAACAAGTCGATACCCACGCGGCCGAAAAGTTGTCTTTTAGCCTCGGCAACAAAGGCATTGCCCGGTCCTACCAGCATATCAACGGGGGCGATAGTTTCCGTGCCAATCGCCATCGCAGCGACAGCCTGGATCCCGCCAAGACAATAGATTTCATCGGCACCAGCCATATGCTGTGCGACGACAATTGCCGGGGCTGGTTTGCCATTGAAGGGTGGGGCGCAAGTGATGATGCGGGGAACACCCGCCACTTTTGCGGTGATGACCGACATGTGAGCTGAGGCCAGAAGAGGATATTTTCCGCCCGGAACATAACAACCTGCCGCGCTGACCGGAATGTTTTTATGACCAAGGATCACGCCCGGCAGCGTTTCAACCTCAACATCGTGCATGCTGTCACGCTGATGCTTGGCAAAATTACGAACCTGCTCCTGGGCAAAAGCGATATCGGCAATATCTCGCTCGGACAATTGCTCATAACAGGTGGCAATTTCTTCAACGGTTAACCGGTAGCTTTCGCGATCCAGGTTGTCGAAGCGAATGGAAAGCTCCCGCACCGCCGCGTCTCCTCGTTCCGCGATATCCGCCAGAATACTTTCGACGGTTTCCCGAACCTTACGGTCTGCGGATTTAATTGCCTCAGCTTCAGCGCCGTGTTTCAGCCATTTTGCCATGATTGTCTACTCTCCAGTGTCTCTTGTGCAGGTGTGTGAATTCGAATGCATTCATACTAGTCATGAAATAAATCGGAAAGAAACTTTTATTGCATTCGAATGCAATGGAGATCGCAAAAATTATGATTAAGGGGTGTAATCCCCCATAATGTCTGTCACGGTATTTCTTTTTGAAGGGAGCTCTCAATGGTCGAACGTATCCGCCGTCCCGTGACAAGCTATGAAGTGGCAAAGCTTGCAGGCGTTTCACAATCTGCGGTATCACGTGCCTTTACCGAAGGAGGCAAGGTCTCAGATGCGACTCGGGAAAAAGTCAAACTCGCCGCAGCACACCTGGGTTACCGGCCGAGTTTTGTCGCACGTTCACTGATAACCCGTCGCTCTAATATGATTGGCGTAGTGGTGCCTGGTTTGATGAATCCCTTCTATGCCGGGCTGGTGGATGAACTGTCGCACGCCTTCAACGAAATGGGATACCGCGTGCTGCTCTTCTCAATGCAGGGCGATGGCGATACTGATCCGATTCTGGAAGATATACTGCGGCATCGCGTCGAGGCGTTGATCTTAGTGTCCACTATGCTTTCATCCCATTTTGCGGAAGAGTGTCAGCAGAATGGCTTGCCTGTATTACTGCTGAACCGAAAAAATGACAGCAAAAGCGTCTCAAGCGTGACCAGTGACAACCTCGCAGGCGGCGCACAAATTGCCGATTTTCTGGTGGCGGGTGGGCACCAGCGTCTGGCGTTTATGGCCGGGCTCGACAGTTCATCGACCAGCCGGGATCGCGAGAAAGGTTTCTGCGATCGCCTGCATGCACAGGGTTTTGCGCCACCGCTACGTGTTCAGGGTCTATACGATCTTGAAACAGCGATGGAAGCGACCCGTCAGTTGCTTAGAGGTAAAGAGCGTCCGGATGGCATTTTCTGTGCCAATGATATTATGGCGATAGGCGCATTGAATGTGGTGGTCGGTGAGTTGGGGTTAGTGGCAGGGCAGGATATCTCTGTCGTGGGGTTCGACAACATTCCGATGGGCGCCTGGCCTTTATTCAGCCTGACGACCTATGTTCAGCCGGTCAACGACATGGTGGCCTCCGCGGTGCGGATCATTACTCAGCGATTCGACGATGCTGATTCACCGGCGGTCCAGCAAGTGCTGTCGGGAAAACTGGTGGTACGAAACAGTGCACGCCGACCGACCCAGACTGAAGTTTGAGGCGCGATAAGAAGGGCGAAAGCTCTTCATTGCCTGAATATTGTTATGTGGGCAGCGTTTGAGAGTAACAGAAAGAGAGGAAGCGAATTTTTAGAATGGTGCGTCCGAGTGGACTCGAACCACCGACCCCCACCATGTCAAGGTGGTGCTCTAACCAACTGAGCTACGGACGCACAAAAGAGAGATGGTGCGTTTAATTGGACTCGAACCAACGACCCCCACCATGTCAAGGTGGTGCTCTAACCAACTGAGCTATAAACGCAATGGTGCGTCCGAGTGGACTCGAACCACCGACCCCCACCATGTCAAGGTGGTGCTCTAACCAACTGAGCTACGGACGCACAACGGGGACGAATATTAGCGGCAGGGAGGGGATGTGGCAAGAGGCAAATGCCACTTTTCTTCCAGATTTCACGCGATTGCGGAAACACTGCACAAACTGTCGAGAAAGCAGCCGCCCGGAGGCGGCTGTCGGGCACTTAGCGTGAGGCGCGAGCCAGAATAATCGCGGAAGGCTGGCGTTGCAGGAAACGCATTCTCAGCATCATCAGGATTGCGGCAGAGGTCAGGCCGATGATAAAGCCCATCCAGAAGCCCGCCGGGCCCATACGCGGCACGACGATATCGGTTAATGCCAGAATATACCCGCATGGCAGACCGAGCACCCAATAGGCGGTGAAGGTGATAAAGAAGATCGAACGCGTGTCTTTGTACCCACGCAGGATCCCGCTGCCCACCACCTGAATGGAGTCGGAGATTTGATAAATAGCCGCCAGCAGCATCAGATGCGAGGCCAGGGTCACCACTTCAGGATTATCGTTATAAAGAAGCGCAATATGCTCACGCATGGTCACGGTAAAAATCGCCGTCAATACCGCCATACAGACACCGACACCAAGTCCGGTACGGGCCGCGGTTTGTGCATCAAGTGTGGAACCTTGGCCCAGACGAAAGCCCACGCGAATGGTTACCGCTGCCGCCAGCGACATTGGCAGGACGAACATCAGCGAACTGAAGTTAAGCGCAATCTGGTGTCCGGCCACATCAACAATCCCCAGAGGAGAAACCAGCAGGGCGACCACCGCAAACAGCGTCACTTCGAAAAATAGCGCTAACGCGATAGGCAGTCCGAGCTGCACCAGACGTTTCATTATCGCGTAGTCAGGTTTCACGAACCCTTCGTAGGTGCGAATATCACGCATTGAACGGGCGCGTTTCACGTAGGAAACCATCGCGAAGAACATGACCCAGTAAACGGAAGCTGTCGCCACGCCGCAGCCAACGCCGCCGAGTTCTGGCATACCGAAATGGCCGTAAATAAAGATGTAGTTCACCGGAATATTCACCAGCAGGCCGATAAAGCCCATCACCATGCCCGGTTTGGTTTTCGCCAGACCTTCACACTGATTACGGCATACCTGGAAGAACAAATACCCCGGAACGCCCCACAGCAACGCGCGCAAATAGCCGACGGCTTTATCCGCCAGCACCGGGTCAATATTATGCATCGCGTGAATGATATAACCGGCATTCCACAGCACTATCATCACCAGAATGGAGACAAAACCGGCGAGCCAGAATCCCTGGCGAATCTGATGGCCGATGCGGTCGCGACGACCGGAACCGTTCAGTTGGGCAACCACCGGCGTCAGGGCCAGCAGCAGGCCGTGACCAAATAAAATCGCCGGGAGCCAGATAGAGGTGCCAATAGCCACCGCCGCCATATCGGTGGCGCTGTAACCACCGGCCATGACCGTATCAACGAAACCCATTGCGGTCTGGGCCACCTGCGCAATGATGACCGGGATTGCCAGCGCGAGAAGCTGGCGCGCTTCAATAACGTACTTTTGCACGGGAGGTACCTTTTATTGTTTGTTATTGTTGAAGAGACTAAAAAAGCCGCCGGCACTGGCAGCAAAAAGAAAGAGCAGGGGAATTTTCGAATATATTGTAGCGAGTAATGGGTATTAAGCCAGTCAAAAAATGGCAGTGAGCACAGCCTGACTGGCAAGGCCTGATGGCAACTGGTATTGTGCGGGGTATAAAAGGCGGTGATGATTCCGCCCTCGTAAGATACAGGAGTTAATGGCATGTTTACTGGTATCGTTCAGGGCACGGCTAAGATTGTGTCCATTGATGAGAAACCGAACTTTCGTACCCATATCGTTGAAATGCCAGCGCATATGCTCGACGGTATTGAAACGGGCGCCTCTATAGCCCACAACGGCTGCTGCCTGACAGTGACGGAAATTAACGGCAATCAGATCAGTTTTGACCTGATGAAAGAGACGCTACGTATTACCAATCTTGGCGAACTGAAAGCGGGCGACGTGGTTAACGTGGAACGTGCGGCGCGTTTTAGCGATGAGATTGGCGGCCATTTAATGTCGGGCCATATTATGACCACCGCTGACGTATCAAAAATCCTGACCTCTGAAAATAACCGCCAGATATGGTTTAAGGTTCAGGATCCGATGTTGATGAAATACATCCTGTATAAAGGTTTTATCGGCATTGACGGAATTAGCCTGACGGTCGGAGAAGTCACGCCGACGCGATTCTGCGTGCATCTGATCCCAGAAACGCTGGAACGCACGACGCTCGGTAAGAAGAAGCTCGGTGAGAAGGTAAACATTGAGATTGATCCGCAGACTCAGGCGGTGGTGGATACGGTAGAACGTGTTATGGCAGCAAAAGAAGCGGCAGCCAAAACGTTCAGCGCAGAAGAGTAAAAACAAACCCCGGCTTGCCGGGGTTTGTTTTATCGGGCGACGCGTAAACCGCCTTCTGCCCCGCGGGTGAATACTACCTGCCAGAGCTGAATGTCACGGGCGCGGAAAGCACCGGCACAGGCGTTCAGATAATAAGAGAACATCCTTTTGAAACGCTCTGAATAGTTGTCAGCAATTTCCGGCCAGCTATGCAGAAAACGCGTATGCCAGGCCATCAGCGTGGTGTCGTAATCGGCACCGAAGTTGTGCCAGTCTTCCATCACAAAGTGCGGTTCACTGGCGTTGGCAATCTGACGTACGGACGGTAGGCAGCCATTCGGGAAGATGTATTTATTTATCCACGGATCGACATTGTTATCCGTTTTCTTCGACCCGATGGTGTGCAGCAAAAACAGGCCGTCAGGCGTCAGGTTACGATCTACCACGTTGAAATAGGTGGCGTAGTTTTTCGGCCCAACGTGTTCGAACATCCCGACAGAAACGATACGGTCGAACTGATCCTGCAAATCTCGATAATCCTGCAACAGGATTTGCACGTCCAGCCCTTCACAGCGCGCCTGGGCCATCTTCTGCTGTTCAGCTGAAATGGTCACGCCGACGACGCTCACGCCGTAGTTTTTCGCCATAAAATGCGCCAGCCCACCCCATCCACAGCCGATGTCGAGAACTCGCATGCCGGGCTGTAAATGCAGCTTCTGACAAATGAGGTCCAGTTTCGCCTGTTGTGCCTGTTCCAGCGTTTGGGCATCTTTCCAGTACGCGCAGGAATACTGCATAAACGGGTCAAGCATCCGACTGAATAAATCGTTGCCCAAATCGTAATGTTCTTTGCCCACTATCCAGGCGCGTTTTTTACTTTGAAGATTGAGCAGACGGGCGCCTGCGACACGCAGCGTGTCTTTCAGATGGTGGGGGAGTTGGCTTTCCAGACCGGCACGAAGCACATTATGAAAAAAAACATCGAGCCGTTCACATTCCCACCAGCCGTCCATATAGCTTTCGCCTAATCCCAGCGACCCTTCCTGCAGCACGCGTTTAAAGAACAGGGGATTATTGACCCGGATATCTGAGGGAGCAGAACCATTAACCCTGACGCCGGCACGACTCAGTAATTCGTTAACAATGCGGTACCAGTCATCATCAGGCAAATTTACTTCTTCTATACACGATGAACTCATAGCTTCTCCATCACGCGGCTTGTGATCAGAACCTTAAAACAGCGTAGACGTTTTTTTGGTTGTGTGAGAACTCTCACGGTATATCCGTGAGTCTGCTATCCGACGTAGAACAGAGGAAGGGAGATAACCCTTGCCGAAAGGCCTTCCGTGGTTAATCGGGGGAGATCCGTTCCCCCGTTAATCGCTAATATTTATCGTATTTATGTGTTACCGAAATCAGTATAGGCCGCAAAAATGAGTGATTCAATAAAAAATTCTTAGCAAACTAATGACTGAGTTATTACATAGTCGCTAACGATACTATGCGTGTGATTCTTCAGTTGAACCTGCGTTTTCATCACGTTGTGCAACAAACTGCATCCGGTAACCCCAGCCTGCCAGAACCACGGTGGCCAGCATCACGCTGGTGGTGGTCAGGAGCGGAGTGGAAATCAGGGTGGAAACCACCAGGCTTGCCAGGAAACACAAACCCAACTGCAGCGTGTTTTGCATCGCTGCTGCCCGACCCGTGGCGTGTGGGAATGGGCGCAGTGCCTGAGCCACAACGATTGGGTATATCGCGCCGTTGGCCATTGCCATCAGACAGAAAGGGATCAGCAGGGTGGTTAGTGAACTGCCTGCGGTCAGACCGACAGCAAAGGTGCCCGCTACGCTCATGGCAAAGGCCAGCAGCAGCCATGGCAGCATCTGTTGACCTTCCCATTTTTGCAGGGCGGCACGACAGCCGTAGCCCCCGATAAGGAAAGCGATGGTCTGCGGCACATAGCTCAGGCCAATCACCGTCGGGCCGTAACCCATGGCGCTCAGAATAAACGGCGAGCCGGTCAGCCACGCGAAGAAGCTGGCGGAGCAGGCGGCGTAAATCAGCACGTTGCCGCGATAATCTTTCGAGCGCAAAAGCGTCAGGAAGGTCAGGGGCTGCTCTTCCTTATGCACGATGCGCACCGGTTTTTGCAGACGCAGCGCAGGCAGCATCAGCAGCAGCGTAATGCCAAACAGAGTGGCAAAAATTGCCTGCCATTCGAAATGATGCAGGATCCAGCTGCCGAGCAGCGGTGCCAGAGCCGGGGATAGTCCAACCAGCGGCATGATAGTCGCGAAGATACGATTGGTGCGCTGAGCCGGATAATAATCGGTGACCATCGCCTGCCAGGTAACGGTAGCGGCGCAAACGCCGACCGCCTGCACAAAGCGCAGCACCAGCAGCAGGGTAGCATCACGGACCCACAGCATCCCCAGACAGCCAACGGCGAATATCGCCAGGCCGGTCAGCAGAATAGGTTTACGACCGTAACGGTCAGACAGCGGGCCCCACATCAGCTGAGCGAGGGCAAAACCGGCCAGGAACAGGCTAAGGCTGGCGCTGACGGCGGCGGCAGGGGTTTGTAAATCGGTTTGAATGGCGGAAAATGCGGGCAGATACATATCGGTTGCCAGAAAACCGAGTACGCTCAGGCCAGCCAGCCAGCACAAAAATCCTTTCCCAGGTTGTTTATTCATTTTCTTTCTCGTTGCAGGTGTCGATGGCAGCAGAGTGTAGGGAGTGCAACTTCGCTTGTGAAACGCTAATATTTGTCTGGTGAGTTCAAATTTTTTGCAGGCAACCTATGTGGTCAGAATATTCTCTTGAAGTCGTGGACGCCGTAGCGCGTAACGGGAGCTTCAGCGCAGCCGCGCAGGAGTTGCACCGTGTGCCTTCTGCAATCAGCTATACCGTACGTCAGCTAGAGGAATGGCTGGCGGTTCCGCTGTTTGAACGACGCCATCGAGACGTGGAATTAACCCCCGCAGGTGCCTGGTTTTTGAAAGAGGGGCGCTCTGTTATCAAAAAAATGCAGATCACCCGTCAGCAGTGTCAGCAAATCGCCAACGGCTGGCGCGGCAATTTGGCCATCGCGGTGGACAATATTGTGCGTCCGGAACGCACCCGGCAGATGATTGTCGATTTCTATCGCCACTTTAAGGATGTCGAACTGTGCGTATTCCAGGAAGTGTTCAACGGCGTGTGGGATGCGTTATCCGACGGGCGCGTGGAGCTGGCTATTGGGGCCACCCAGGCGATCCCGGTCGGTGGACGTTACGCGTTTCGCGATATGGGGATGCTGAGCTGGAACTGCGTGGTGTCGAGTCAACATCCGCTGGCGCAGATGCCCGGCCCGCTCAGCGATGATGTGTTGCGCAACTGGTCGGCGCTGGTGCAGGAAGATACCTCGCGATCGTTGCCGAAACGCATCACCTGGCTGCTGGATAATCAAAAACGGATTGTGGTGCCGGACTGGGAATCTTCCGCGACCTGTCTTTCAGCCGGGCTGTGTGCTGGAATGGTGCCCACGCATTTTGCCCGTCCGTATATCGACAGCGGTGAATGGGTGGCGCTGGAGCTGGAAAATCCGTTCCCGGATGCGGCATGCTGCCTGACCTGGCAACAAAATGACATGTCACCGGCGCTGAGCTGGCTGCTGGAGTATTTGGGGGACAGTGAAACGTTGAATAAAGAGTGGTTACAGGAGCCGGAATAACCGGCTCCTGAGAGATCATTAACGGCGGTAGTCGCGGAACGGACCGTCGGCAACCGAGCGGCGCTCGATCAGGCGCGGGTGCACTTCAATAGATTGCGACTCTTCACGCTTATTGACAATACGATCCAGCAGCATATCGAAGGCCGCTTCACCCAGCGAATCCTTCGGCTGATGGATAGTGGTCAGGGCAGGGGTAAAGAAGCGCGCATTGCGCACGTTATCGTAGCCAATGACTGAAATATCCTGTGGAACGCGCAGGCCCATTTCGTCTGCGGCGCACAAGGCACCCATCGCCATAATGTCACCGCCGCAGAACACGGCGGTCGGGCGTGGCTGTTGCGCAAGAATTTGCTGCATGGCGCGATAGCCAGATTCAGGCTCGAAATCACCCTGCACAATCCAGTTTTCAGGCACGTTGATTTGCGCTTCTTCCATGGCTTTCATGAAACCTGCCAGACGTCCGGCGCCAGTGTTACGCTCCATCGGGCCAGGAATGACGCCGATTTCGCGATGACCGCGTTCGACCAGATAGCGTCCGGCAATATAGCCACCCTGGAAAGCGTTATCATTTACCGAGTCGGTAAAATCAGCTTTAGATTCGCCCCAATCCATCACCACCATCGGGATGTGACGGTACTCTTCCAGCATCTCGAGCACCGACTGCGGGTATTCAGAACACATCACCAGCAGGCCATCGACGCGCTTTTGCGCCATCATTGAAAGATAGGCGCGCTGTTTTTCCAGGTTGTTCCAGGCGTTACCCAGGATCAGGGTATAGCCTTTCTCGAAGCAGTTTTTCTCAACGGCTTCAATGATTTCAGCAAAATAGGCGGCTTCGCTGCTGGTTGCCAGCAGGCCGATTGTTTTGGTGTGATTCACCTTCAGGCTACGCGCTACGGCGCTAGGAGAGTAGTGCAGCTCTTTAATGGCCGCCCACACCGCGTTGCGGGTCTCTTCCGCCACGAAACGCGTTTTGTTAATTACATGTGACACTGTTGTAGTGGAAACGTTTGCGCGCTTCGCTACATCTTTAATAGTTGCCATTCGTTCTCACTCCAGACCCTTTCCTTACGCCTGTTTACCAACACGAAAACGTTTGCCTTTACACACCCTTAACACAATTCAATTGAATTGCAGTACGCCGGGATACAGACAGGACGACAGGAGGGGGTCAATGGCTGGTACGCTTTTAAATTAGCGTGGAATTTTGTCTGATTCTGAGGCAAAGGGAAAGAGAAAAATCGCTATGAGCTTAAAACCAGGAAGATTTTTGCGTACAGTTGTGCAAAAATGAGCAAGCTCACTTTTGTTGTGGGGATTAAAAGGAGAAAAATTGATGAGTACCGACCTTAAGCTCTCTCTGATGACGACCGTGATTGCGCTGGCCGTGATTGTTGCCGCCGGTCTGACCGCCGTCCTGCATTGATTTATACGGAGGGAGAGTTCTCTTCCTCCGCCTCATCTTCCTGCCGATTGTTACCAGATTTGCAAAAAACTTTTGCCATTTTGTTTACTTCTGTTTTTTTGTGATTGATGTCATGCTTTTGACTTCTGCTGTTGCACCATCCCAGACGGATGGCTTACCGGAGTCGTTACATGAAAATCAATTTTCCCCTGCTGGCGTTGGCAATCGGGGCGTTTGCCATCGGGACCACGGAATTCTCGCCAATGGGCTTGCTGCCCGTTATCGCTAAAGGCGTCGATGTCTCTATCCCTGCCGCCGGGATGCTGATCAGCGCCTATGCCATTGGTGTGATGGTTGGTGCGCCGTTGATGACGTTGCTGCTTTCACATCGCGCGCGCCGTAATGCGCTCATTTTCCTGATGGCCATTTTCACGCTCGGCAACGTACTGTCGGCTATCGCGCCGGATTACACCACGCTGCTGCTGTCGCGCATTATCACCAGTCTTAATCACGGGGCCTTCTTCGGCCTCGGCTCGGTGGTGGCTGCCAGCGTAGTGCCTAAGCACAAGCAGGCCAGCGCGGTGGCGACCATGTTTATGGGGCTGACGATCGCTAATATCGGCGGCGTTCCGGCGGCGACCTGGCTCGGTGAAACCATCGGCTGGCGGATGTCGTTCCTCGCGACGGCCGGACTTGGCCTGGTAGCGATGGTTAGCCTGTGGTTCTCCTTGCCGAAGGGCAGCAGCGGTGAACGCCCTGACGTGAAAAAGGAACTGTCGGTTCTGGTGCGTCCGCAGGTGCTGACGGCGTTGTTGACGACCGTGCTCGGAGCCGGGGCGATGTTCACGCTCTACACCTATATTTCGCCGGTGCTGCACACCATTACCCATGCGACACCACTGTTCGTCACCGCCATGCTGGTGCTGATTGGTATCGGTTTCTCTCTGGGTAACTATCTGGGCGGCAAGTTTGCTGACCGCTCCGTGACCGCCACTCTGAAAGGCTTCCTGACACTGCTGATCGTTATCATGGCGTCTATCCCGTGGCTTGCGCAAAACGAAATCGGCGCGGCGGTGAGCATGGTTATCTGGGGTGCGGCGACCTTCGCGGTGGTCCCTCCGCTGCAAATGCGCGTGATGCGTGTGGCACATGAAGCGCCGGGCCTGTCATCATCGGTCAATATCGGGGCGTTTAATCTGGGTAATGCGCTGGGCGCGGCCGCGGGCGGGGCGGTTATCTCAGGAGGCCTGGGGTACAGCTTTGTGCCAGTGATGGGGGCGATAATTGCCGGTGTTGCGTTGCTGGTGGTGCTGATGACTGGGCGTCGTCAGTCAGAAGAAGTCTTTACCAGTCATTGATAACATGCCCGGCGGGAAACCACCGGGCCAGAAATTATGCCGACAGGTTCTTCGCGACAAATTCCCAATTTACCAGCGCCCAGAAATGCTCGAGATAGTTCGGGCGGGCGTTACGGTAGTCAATGTAGTAGGCATGTTCCCATACATCTACGGTCAGCAGCGGTTTGGCGTCAGTCGTTAACGGGGTACCCGCGTTAGACGTAGAAACGATAGCCAGTTTGCCGTCTGCATTTTTCACAAGCCAGGTCCAGCCAGCGCCGAAGTTTTTAACAGCGGCATCGGTGAACTGCGCTTTAAAGTCAGCAAAGCTGCCGAAGCTCGCGTTGATAGCGGCTGCGACGTCACCGGTTGGCTCGCCACCGGCGTTTGGTGCCAGGCAGTTCCAGTAAAACGTGTGGTTCCACACCTGTGCAGCATTGTTGAAAACGCCCGCTTCGGAAGTGCGAACGATCTCTTCAAGCGTTTTGCCCTCAAACGCAGTGCCTTTGATCAGATTGTTCAGGTTGGTGATATACGTTTGGTGATGTTTGCCGTAGTGGTATTCCAGCGTTTCTACGGAGATGTGTGGCGCCAGGGCGTCTTTTGCATACGGTAATGCAGGTAATTCGAATGACATTGCTTATTCTCCCTATTATTTTATGACTCAATAACCATGCATTGAGTATGGATAGGGTAGCAAATTAAAAGATGTGGCTAAAGAAGAACTTACCCTGACGATAGATCGACAGGGCAGGGATCAGCGAATTGTTTTAGGCGTCATCACGCGCCGTGCGCCAACGTAGTGATTCGCCCAGTAATCTTCGCTCAGAGAGGTAATCTGGATATCGCGGCCGGTGCGCGGGGACTGAATAAATTTACCATTGCCAACGTAAACGCCTACGTGATCGGCAGTGCCACGACCGCGGGTACGGAAGAACACCAGATCGCCGCTTTGCAGCTCACCCCGGTTAACAGACCGCGCATCACGCAGGTGATACATTTCATTCGCGGTGCGAGGAATACGGAATTTCACCAGATCTTTGTACGCGTAGTAAACCAGACCGCTGCAATCGAAACCGGTGCGCGGCGAAGTGCCACCCCAACGGTAAGGTTTGCCAATCTGGCCCATCAATTTATTCATCGCCGTTTTTTGTGCTTTCTGCACGCGCGCTTTGTGTGCATCTGCAATGGTTAACGGTTTCACGTCTTCGCTAACGCATTTCTTTTTATGGCCTTTACGCACGCTGCATTTCTGCGCCATTTTAACGGAGGCGGTTTTCAGCGCGGGGCTATGAATTTTGCGGGTGGAGGCGGTTTTACTGACGGCGGATGTTTTTTTACTTTTGGCGGTCGTTGTTTTCTTAAGGGTACTGGTTTTCTTTTTGCTGGAGGTATTGGCCGTTGATTTGGTTTTGCTGCTGGTCGTTTTCTTTTTACGGTCTGCTTTCGCCTGGTGGGATTTTTGCGATGCAGATGTACGCGCCTGTTCGGATGCGTGGGACAAAGGCGTAATGGACAACGATGTAAACAGCAAAGCACAGAGCGTGATCGAGACTTTATTTATCCGCGCCACTGAGCATTCCTCTGTTAAGCAGGCAAACGGTCATGCCTGGGTATGATTGACAAAACGAATCGATTCTAAAGCATAAAAACATTAATTGTTAATAGTGTTTTAGTATCTGATGCACAGTTTCGTTAGCGACTGCAAAAAAATGCGTCAAACTGGACATAACATGCTCGGAAAATGCTCATGTTTACGCGGGGCAGGCCGATAAAGGCATATTTTTAAGGCAACTTCAAAACGTCAGAGGTAAAATGCATTATCGTGAACAAAATGTTATTTTCTGACAGCCGTCGTTGACGTTACACTTAGCGACTACAGCCATAACAAGAAGTTTAAGGAAGCAAGATATGAGTACGACTCTTGAGAAAATCCAGACCCAAATCGCCGAGAACCCAATCCTTCTGTATATGAAGGGTTCCCCGAAACTGCCAAGCTGCGGTTTCTCTGCTCAGGCGGTTCAGGCACTCTCTGCCTGTGGCGAACGTTTCGCTTACGTTGATATTCTGCAAAACCCGGATATCCGCGCTGAGCTGCCAAAATACGCAAACTGGCCGACCTTCCCACAGCTGTGGATTGACGGTGAGCTGGTTGGTGGCTGTGACATCCTGATTGAGATGTACCAGCGTGGCGAACTGCAACAACTGATCAAAGAGACGGCTGCTAAGTACAAAGACGACGAGCAGAGCAGCGCTGAGTAAATTTTTGACTGGCAATAAAAAAGCGACCCTCGGTCGCTTTTTTTTATTCTTCGCTTTCGCCTTCTGGCAACGGTAACGGCCAGCCGCCCAGGCGTTTCCAGCGGTTGACGATTTCGCAAAACAGCTGCGCCGTCTGTTCGGTATCGTACAAAGCGGAGTGCGCTTTATTGCCGTCAAATTCCATTCCTGCAGCCAGGCAGGCTTTCGACAACACGGTTTGCCCCAGTGCCAGCCCGCTCAGGGCGGCGGTATCAAAAGTCACAAACGGGTGGAACGGATTGCGTTTCAGCCCGGCGCGCTCAGAGGCGGCCATCATAAAGCTGTGATCGAACGTGGCGTTGTGCGCCACCATGATTGCCCGATTGCACTCCTGATCCTTCATGCCTTTACGTATTTCTTTATAGATGGCGTGCAGGGCGTCGTATTCGCTGACGGCACCGCGCTCAGGGTCATTAGGATCAATGCCATTAAACGCCAACGCTTCCGGGACCAGATTCGCGCCTTCAAACGGTTCAACATGGAAATGCAGTGTGCTGTCCGGCATCAACCAGCCGTCTTCGTCCATTTTTAACGTCACGGCGGCGACTTCCAGCAGCGCATCCGTTTTGGCGTTAAAGCCCGCTGTTTCTACATCTATAACTACAGGATAAAAACCACGGAAGCGGTCGCACAGAGCATTGCGTTGAGCGTTGTCGGACATCAGTATCTCTTAGGCTTACAAAAAGTAGCGCGCATTATGGCAAATTTTGCCAGCGGTTGCAGCAGAGGCGGGAGCAAAAAAATGGGTGCCGTAGCACCCAGGGAGTCTTAATGACCAAGACCTTTACCGGCGTCTTTGGCTTCAATCAGTTCGATTTTATAGCCATCTGGATCTTCGACAAAGGCAATAACGGTGGTGCCGCCTTTTACCGGGCCGGCTTCGCGGGTTACGTTGCCGCCGTTATTGCGGATGCGTTCACAGGCTTCTGCGGCGTCATCTACGCTCAGCGCGATATGGCCGTAAGCGGTGCCGAGATCGTAGCTTTCAACGTCCCAGTTATAGGTCAGTTCGATGACCGCCTCTTCACTCTCCGGGCCGTAGCCGACAAAGGCGAGTGAATATTTGTATTCCGGGTTTTCGCTGGTGCGCAGCAGCTTCATGCCCAGCACGTTGGTGTAAAACTCGATGGAACGTTGCAGATTGCCAACACGCAGCATGGTGTGAAGTAGGCGCATAGTCTTCCCCTTATCATATTGTTTATAAAGCAGGACAATCAGTATAGCGGCGGATGCCCGCCGCTATCAATGCGGGGATTAGAGCGTAGGGTAATCAGTATAGCCTTCCGCGCCGCCGCCGTAGAAGCTTTCCGGGCGCTGCGGGTTCAGTTCCGCTTTACGCTCCAGACGTGCAACCAGGTCCGGGTTTGCGATGTATGCGCGACCAAATGCCACTGCATCAATCAGACCTTTAGCAATCAGATCTTCTGCTTTTTCCGGAGTGTACGCACCGGCACCGATAATTGGGCCGTGGAAACGTTCGCGTACTTTACGACGGAATGCTTCGGTATAAGGCTGACCACCGGCCCAGTCTGGCTCAGACATGTGCAGGTAAGCGATGCCGCGTTTGCCCAGTTCTTCAATCAGATACAGCGCATCGGCTTCTTCATTCGGGCCGTTGTCGGTATTCTGGAAAGAACCAATCGGCGAAACACGGATCCCGATGCGATCCGCGCTCCACTCTTTGCTGACGGCGTCGACCACTTCCAGCACCAGACGGGCGCGGTTTTCAATGCTGCCACCGTACTGATCGGTACGCTGGTTTGCTGATGGCGACAGGAACTGGTGCAGCAGGTAGCCGTGCGCGGAGTGTAGTTCGACGAGGTCGAAACCGGCTTCTCGAGCGTTCGCCACCGCCTGGCGGAAATCGTCAACGATGCCCGGGATTTCTTCTAGTTCCAGCGCGCGCGGTACAGAGGTATCTTCGCGAGTGGCGTGGCCGTTAGCATCACGCAGGGAAGTGCGGGTGCCCGCGCTCAGCGCAGATGGTGCAACCGGCGCCTGGCCGCCAGGCTGGAGGCTGTTATGCGAAATACGGCCGGTGTGCCACAGCTGAACGGCGATGTGACCGTTTTCAGCATGTACGCCTGCGGTGATTTTTGTCCACGCGGCAATTTGTTCTGGGCTGTGCAGGCCAGGTGCGCCCGCGTAGCCTTTCGCCTGAGCAGAAATCTGCGTCGCTTCAGAGATAATCAGCCCGGAACTCGCGCGCTGGCGATAGTATTCACCCATCAATGGAGTAGGGATGTCGCCAGGCTCGATGCTGCGAAGACGCGTCAGCGGGGCCATCAGTACGCGGTTAGGCAGCGTGACAGCACCAACCTTGAGCGGGGTAAACAGTTTGTGTTGTGACATAGTGCATGACTCCTGAATAGACCGGTCGTCTAGTAAATCGATAAATAAAAACGCCTGTTATGGGCCAGGCGCGGCAATCATGGTCTTCGCATGTTCGAGCGCGCTTTCGAGCGGCGTCGCACTGCGAGAAATTTTGGCCTGAAGATTGGCCCCCAGCCACAGCGAATACAACACTTCGGCCTGGGTATGGGCGTCACCGAAAATGGTGAGGCTTTTCTCTTTACGTCCTTCTTCAAGCGCATGGGACAGCAGAACAATAATCTGACTGGCGCCTTTATTCATTTCCGTGCGCATCACTTCGGAGAGGTCACACACTTCGGCTGACAGTTTTACCGTCAGACAACCGCTGATAATGCCTTGCTGACAAAACTGGTTCAGCGTGTGCTGGTAATAGGCCAGTAGACGGTCGCGGTAGTTGCCTTCTCCATGGGCAAAATGCTCAGACAGACGTTGGTGATAGTCTGCGTAGTGGCGCTCAAGCATCGCAACACCAAACGCTTCTTTAGAGCGGAAATAGTGATAAAACGAGCCTTTTGGCACTTCTGCCGTTTTCAGCAGCTCGCTAAGTCCCATTCCGGTAAAGCCGCGGTGCATACATAAACGCTCGCCGGTAGCGAGGATATGTTCGCGGGTGTCGTGTTCGGTATGTTTGTTCATGGGGGTTAAATGTAGTAGACCGATCGGTCTAATGCAAGAGATAAATGATTGCTGGTTGCAGGATGCGCATTATCAGGCTTCAATGAGAGTATGCAGATAACAGGGGGGTCGGCGTGGCAGAACAACTGGAGTTTTTCCCGGTACAGAGTCCGTGCCGGGGGATTTGTCAGTCCGATGAACGCGGGTATTGCCGGGGTTGTATGCGCAGCCGCGACGAACGCTTCCACTGGCAAAATTTCAATGATGCTCAAAAGCAGGAGGTGCTGCGCCTCTGCCGTCAACGTCTGCTGCGCAAAATCCGCGCAAACAAATCTGCTTTACCTGAAGAACCTGATCAGCCTTCACTGTTTTAATGCTAAATGTGCGTATACTCGATGAAATTTTTCAGTTGAGGAAGCTCGTATGGTTCAGCGTATTACTCTCGCGCCAAATGGCCCGGAATTCTCCCGCTTCGTAATGGGCTACTGGCGTCTGATGGACTGGAACATGTCCCCGCAGCAGCTGGTCAGCTTTATTGAAGAGCATCTCGACCTCGGTATTACCACCGTCGATCACGCCGATATCTATGGCGGTTATCTGTGCGAAGCCGCGTTTGGCGAAGCCTTGAAGCTGGCTCCGCAGCTGCGTTCGCGTATGGAAGTGGTCAGCAAATGCGGAATTGCGACCACCGCAAAACCTGAACACGCTATCGGGCACTATATCACCGATAAATCCCACATCGTTCGCAGCGCCGAGCAGTCCCTGACCCATCTGGCCACCGACTATCTGGACCTGCTGCTGATCCATCGCCCCGATCCGCTGATGGATGCAGACGAAGTGGCTGAAGCTTTCACCGAGCTGCATCAGAGTGGCAAAGTGCGTCATTTCGGCGTGTCTAACTTTACCCCGGCGCAATTCTCGCTGCTGCAATCACGTCTGCCGTTTACTCTGGCGACTAACCAGGTCGAACTTTCTCCGGTTCACCAGCCGCTACTGTTGGACGGCACGCTCGATCAGCTGCAACAGCTGCGCGTGCGACCGATGGCGTGGTCGTGCCTGGGTGGCGGTAGCCTGTTCAATGACGACAAATTTGCCCCACTGCGCGAAGAGCTTGCCAACGTAGCGACAGAACTGAACGCGGAAAGCATTGAACAGGTGGTTTACGCCTGGGTGATGCGTCTGCCGTCTCAGCCACTGCCAATTATCGGCTCCGGCAAAATCGAGCGCTTGCGTTCTGCGATTGTTGCTGAGCACCTCGAAATGACCCGTCAGCAGTGGTTCCGTATTCGTAAAGCCGCGCTGGGTTACGACGTACCGTAATCACGCTTTGCGCTGATGTTCCGTCCGGAAAGGTGTTCCTGGTTTAGACTTACCAGGGACACTTTTTTTTTTGGAGGTACTATGAAGCGCATTACGCTCACGTTACTGACTCTTGCCATTTCAAGCGGCGCATACGCGGCCAGCACGGAAGTGGAAATGAATCTTGTCACCCCGCAAGCCGTCGGACAGTCCATTGGTGAAGTAAAAATCACCGAAACCGATAAAGGCCTCGAATTTTCCCCTGACCTTAAAGCATTGCCTCCCGGCGAGCACGGTTTCCACGTACATGCCAACGGTAGCTGCCAGCCTGCAATTAAAGAGGGTAAAGCCAGTGCGGCCGAAGCTGCGGGTGGTCATCTGGACCCGGATCATACCGGTAAACACGAAGGACCCGCCGGAATGGGGCATTTAGGTGATTTGCCCGTGCTGGTGGTGGATAAAGAGGGGAAAGCCACGCAGCCCGTGCTGGCGCCGCGTCTGAAAAAACTCGATGAAGTGAAAGGCAAGGCCCTGATGATCCACGTCGGTGGAGATAACATGTCCGATCAGCCGAAACCGCTCGGCGGTGGCGGCGTGCGCTATGCCTGTGGGGTTATCAAGTAGTTCTTTCGGTGAGGGTGCCCGCTACCGGGGCCTGTTCAAGCTGTAACAGAGAACAGTAAAGCCGCCAGACTATCGCCGCCAGTTCTCTGGCAGCAGGTTGGTGGTGATGGCCTAAGGTTTCGTAAATCCGCTTTAACTCGCTCAGCGTAGATGCCAGCGGGCGCTGCTGGACGCCGCGTTCGCTCATCACATCCCGCAGCAGACTGATGCACAGATCCCGGACCTGCACCAGCGGATCGGAACGTGTTTCCCAATCACGTAACTGCCAGACCACGTGGGAACAGTTGAGCAACACCACCCCCCAGCGCAGCAGCCAGCGGCGGGCAAGGGCATCCTGGCTATTACTGAGCTGGCTGATGTAGTGATAAACCAGCGATTCAAACTCATGCTCACTTTGCTGAGGGCGACGACTCAGCTGATCAATAAAGTGACGACGTAACGACTGAATATGACGCCGACTTTTACGCGCGTCAGAGCCCGGTTTCAGCACCGCAAAGGCCAGCCATGCCATACCTACGCCGATAATTTTCGCCAGGTTATCATTGAGAAATCCTGCAAAATCATATACTGGCGGGTTGGTGACCGAGATAAACGAGCCCATAAATACCACCAGTTGCCCCCACAGCCCCGCGTATTTCGGCATCTGTAATTTGAACAGTTGCATGGTGACCAGCAGGGGGAACAGAAACAGCAGGAATTGCCAGAGGTCACTGATTTGCACCATCAGGCCAAACTTTACTGCAAAGCTGAACAGCGAGAGCCAAAGCAGCGTGCGCAGCAGCAACGTCAGGGAATTGAACGGTGAGGGCGACGTTGAAAACAGTACGCAGCAAATTGCCGCCAGGGTCAGCGCCGCAGGACCGGATGTCCATTGGGTATTGATGGTCCATGCCCCGACCATAATCAGCGCGAAAAAGGTGCGCAGCCCGTTCCACAGCGCTTCGGCGTGGTCGGTTCGTCGGGTCAGCGCTGGCGCCGCCGGGACGTCAAACTCAGTGATCGCTGAAGCATTTTCCAGTCGTTTCAGCCAACGACTGGAGGTCAAATAAAGCCGGCAAAAATAGCGCAGTCGCTGCCAGAACGCCTGATGCCGGTAATCCATCGGATTGCGTGGGGCCAGCGGCGCGATTATCCGTGCGACGGAATACGCATTGGCATCCGTTCTCGCGAGCTCGGCAAATAATTTTTCGAGCACATCGCGGGTATTGGCGGGGGATTCAGGCCAGTTAATCAACATCCGGCGCAGGCTGGAAATCACGCTCGTCAGGCGTAATTGCTGGTGTAACAGATAGTTCAGCAGGCTGTTCTGGCGTCGGAAACGATAATGGCTCCAGAATGCCTGAATGCGTAACAGGTTCATGGTCAGGATCTGACCGATGACGCTCTCATGAGCGGTACGAATCGCATCCGTGGTATCCGGCTGCCACAGTAGGCTGGCATGTTCCAGAATGCGCGCGTGCATGTTTTTCAGGGCGGTCAGAAGCGTAGTGCCATCGGAGGTGCTGGGCAGGATCATCATCATCATCGCGCCGCACAAAATCCCGAGGACAACTTCACAGACGCGGGCCTGCGCGATATCCCAAAGATGGGTGGCATCCACCAGATTGACCATTGGGAAGGCGATGATGG
This sequence comes from Citrobacter sp. 18056, assembly GCA_902706235.1. GTDB lineage: Bacteria > Pseudomonadota > Gammaproteobacteria > Enterobacterales > Enterobacteriaceae > Scandinavium > Scandinavium manionii. Next base: position 185,108 of record CACSJR010000001.1, read on the forward strand.
CGCAGGTGTATCCCGCCAACTGGAACGCATACGCGGCGTTATTCATGTACATCGCGCAGGTCCAGGTGCAAAAGGCGATCCACGCCGATAGCCCCAGCAGGAAAAGCCAGGGGTCAGTCATGGTGTGTCCGGCAATCAGGATCGCAGCGACGGCACCGAGCAGACTGCCGGCAATTCGCCCGAGGCTTTTACTGATAACCCCACCGACGGTGGGGAAACTCACCACAGCGGCGGAGGTCATTGCCCAGTAGGGCTGGTCGAGATTGATGTAATACGCAAAACTCAGGGCCAGACACATGGCGATGCCGTTGCGTAGCGCATATCGCCATTGCGGACGGGTCGCTTTAATCCACGGCAGCGACCGCCAGTTGAGGGCCTGTAGGGTCATTACAGAGAGCCAATCGACACGGTGCAAGTGGTACCCGACACCAGAATAATATCGTCTGGCAGCTTATCGAACTCGATACGCACCGGCACGCGTTGGGCCAGGCGCACCCACGGAATGGTCGGTTTGACATCGGCAATCAGGCTACCCTCCGGGCCAACGCTCTGATCAGAGATGGCGCGCCCAATACTGGCGACGTGACCCTGTAACGTCTGTCCGTTGCTGTAAAGTACCACGCTGGCGCTGACGCCAGGTTTTATGTGACGAAGTTTGGTTTCTTCGAAGTAGCCCACGACATAGAATGAATGGCTGTCTACGAGGGCGAATACCGGGTGGCCGACGGCGGCGTAATCGCCAGTGCGAGTGGACACGTTGGTTACCCAGCCGTCAACCGGGGCTTTGACCTCGGTTTGCGACAGCTGCCAGTTGGCGTGTTCCAGCGCGGCGTTAGCGGCATCGGCATTGGCTTTGGCGGCGGCAACGCTGGCTTTGGCAGCTTCGGCATTGGCTTTGGCGGTTTGCAGCGCGATGTTAACCGTGTCGAGGTCTTCTGCAGAGATGAAGTTTTTTGGCAAATGACGACGACGATCGGCCTCACGTCGTGCCTTATCCATATCCGACTGCGCTCTGTCCATATCTGATTTCGCTTTTGTCATATCAGACAGAGCCTTAGCGTGTTGCGCCTGGGCATTCATCACCGCGATGTGAAACGGTGTGGCATCGAGGCGAAACAGCACATCACCCGCTTTAACCTGCTGGTTATCCTTCACATTCAGTTCCATGATACTGCCCGAAACCTGCGGCGTGATGCTGACCTGCTCAGCGCGGATTTTTCCGTCACGGGTCCACGGTGACTGCATGTAGTAATTCCAGACCAGCCACACAGCAATCAGTGCCAGGGCTGCAACCAGCAGCGTGGAGAAATATTTTAGTTTTTTCATCGAGTTAGTTACCACGCCACAATCAAAACCAACGCCAGGCATACCGCCAGCGCGAACAGGGAAAGATCCATTAACAGCGGATGCCAGACGTCACCGGCGTACATCCAGTCGCGCAGCTGGCGATGGGCGAGCAGCCAGATGAGAAAACCCAGGATAACCGCTTTGAACAGCGGGGGAAAATAGATAGAGGCCCCGACGATGAGGTCCTGCAGGGGAAGTCCCGAGGTATTGAGCGTCAGCTTCACGAGCAAAAATCCTTTACAAATGCATCGTTGCGGGTCGAGGGCCGCGATGCGCCATCATAATTATCAGTGTAAATCATTGTGTCAGTCTGCGGGGACAAGGCAATACATTTGTTTTGGGCATTTAAATGCTGCACACTATTCTAAAATCAGTATAATAACTTAGCAAGCTAATTATAAGGAGATGAAATTGGAATCGCCACTGGGTTCTGATCTGGCACGGCTGGTGCGTATCTGGCGTGCTTTAATTGACCATCGCCTGAAACCTCTGGAATTAACGCAGACTCACTGGGTCACGCTGCATAACATTCATCAGCTGCCGCCTGAACAGTCGCAAATTCAACTGGCTAAAGCGATTGGGATTGAGCAGCCTTCACTGGTTCGTACGTTGGATCAGTTAGAAGAGAAGGGCCTGATTTCGCGTCAGACTTGTGCAAATGACCGTCGTGCTAAACGCATTAAACTGACAGAGAAAGCCGAACCGTTGATCGAAGATATGGAGACGGTGATTCGCAAGACGCGGGGTGAAATCCTTGCGGGCATTTCTCCTGATGAACTGGATTTACTGCTTGGGCTTATTCGCAAGCTGGAACAGAATATCAACGAACTGCAGTCCAGAGACTGAGTTTCGCGCCGATAGTGACAAAAAGGCCCTGATATCAGGGCCTTTTTTTATGCCCGCCAGGTCACCGTCCGGTTACGTCTGGCTGGCCTGATAATTAGCGTGGGGAAACGGTTACCTGACTGCCATTGCTGGCCATCACAACGCGCTGGCCTGCGACGAATTGAGTATCACCCTGTTTCTGCACAACCATAATGGTGTTGCCGTCGTCTTTGCGGATTTCCAGCTCAACGCCCTGGGTTTTGTTCATTGCACCCTGAACGCCCTGGCCCGCTACGCCACCGGCAACAGCACCTGCTGCGGTCGCGAGTGAACGACCCGTACCGCCGCCGACGGTATTCCCGAGGAAGCCACCGAGAACTGCACCGCCGATTGCGCCGATAACGTTAGAATCGTTGCCACCCTGGATCTGTACCGGACGCGTGTGGACAATGGTCCCGTAGGTCACATTCTGAACCTGTTTGGCTTCGGATGCGGAATAAACGTCCCCGGAGAGGCCGCTGCTATTAACACAACCGGCAAGCGATAAACCAATCATTGAAACGGCCAATACACGTAACATCATTTATGAATCTCCTGTTCACCAAGAAACGCTCTTGAGAGCATCCTTACACCGCAATTATATGGCATTTATGCGCCTCGGGTCATATGTTCTACGAGGATCTCTTCAAAATTGTAATCTCTTTGTGCTTAACCAAGCGTAAACAGCCGTTACGTTGCCACTCTGACTCAGGCCGTATCGCGCCCGCGCACAGGTTTGTTAAATTTTGTTATTGGATCATGGTATTAAGAAAGACTTTATGTTTCAGTGTGGCTCTCTGTCATGAACTAAGGAAGGCGTATGAATTCGGGTCGCTATATTGGTGTGATGTCGGGCACTAGCCTTGATGGCGTGGACGTGGTGCTCGCGGCCATGGACGATAACATGGTGGCACAGCAGGCCAGCCTGTCGTATCCCATTCCCATTGCGCTGAAGGAGGATATCCTCGCGATTTGCCAGGGTCAGCAACTGACGCTATCGCAGTACGGTCAGCTCGATACACGCCTGGGGCGTCTGTTTGCCGATGCGGTGTTAGCGCTGATGGCGCAGGAAAAACTGTCTGCCGGTGATATCGTCGCCATTGGCTGTCATGGCCAGACCGTCTGGCATGAACCGGACGGAGACGCCCCGCATACGCTGCAAATTGGTGACAATAATATTATTGCCGCACGCACCGGCGTGACGGTGATTGGTGATTTCCGCCGTCGCGATATCGCCCTTGGTGGCCAGGGTGCGCCATTGGTGCCTGCATTCCACCACGCGCTGCTGGCGAATCCGCATGAGCGTCGCATCGTGCTGAACATCGGCGGAATTGCGAATCTGTCGATGCTTTGCCCAGGTTTGCCGGTAAAAGGGCACGACACCGGGCCGGGCAATATGCTGATGGACGCGTGGATCTGGCGTCAGTGCGGTAAACCGTACGATAAAAACGCCGAGTGGGCGAATTCCGGCAAAGTTATCCTGCCACTACTGCAGGAAATGCTGAGCGATCCGTGGTTTGCGCTGCCGGCACCAAAAAGTACCGGACGCGAATATTTCAATTATGGCTGGCTGGAACGCCAGTTGGCGAAGTATCCGGGTTTGGCGGCGAAAGATGTCATGGCCACGTTGACCGAACTAACAGCAGTTACCATCAGCGAACAGGTGTTGCTGAGCGGCGGCTGTGAACGGCTACTGGTGTGCGGTGGTGGGAGCCGTAATCCGCTGTTGATGGCGCGTCTGGCTGCACTGCTGCCGGGCACGGAAGTCTCGGCCACCGATGACGCTGGCGTCAGCGGAGACGATATGGAAGGTCTGGCCTTCGCATGGCTCGCGTGGCGTACCCTTGCAGGGCTGCCGGGTAATTTACCGTCGGTCACTGGTGCCAGTGAGCCTACTATTTTAGGGGCTATTTTCCCTGCAAACCCGGTGTAGAATCAGAGTTAACTTACTGAGGCACGTGTCCGTTGCCGATAGAATGGAAGTGTTAAGGGAGGGCATCTGCCCTCCGGGACCGGGACAGTCTTAAGGTAAGCCAATGAAAAAAATTCTTCTCGCTGTAGTACCAGTGATAGCACCCCTGATGCTCTCTGGTTGTAGCTACTACAACCAGTTCGTTGAGCGAATGAATACCGACACGCTGCAATACCAGTGTGATGAAAAACCGCTGACCGTTCACCTGAATAACACCCGTCAGCAGGTGGATTTCATCTATGACAATCAGCAGCAAACGTTAACCCAGGGCATCTCTGCCTCTGGCGCGCGTTACACCGACGGCATCTACGTCTTCTGGTCGAAGGGCGACGGCGCCACGGTTTACAAACGTGACCGTATCGTGCTGAATAACTGTCAGTTACAAAACCCGAAGCGTTGAGATTTTGCTGATGGCGGCGCACAATAGCGCCACCTGAAGACAACTATCCTAAACGCCATGTCTGACAACGACTCCCTGCAGCAAATCGCGCATCTGCGCCGTGAGTACACCCGTGGCGGCCTGCGCCGTCGCGATCTTCCTGCTGAACCCCTGGCGCTGTTTGAGCGCTGGTTGGGTCAGGCCTGTGAGGCCAGACTCGCCGATCCTACCGCGATGGTTGTGGCAACCGTGGACGAAAACGGTCAGCCGTATCAGCGTATCGTTTTGTTAAAGCATTATGACGAAAAAGGGCTGGTGTTCTATACCAACCTCGGTAGCCGGAAGGCGCACCATCTGGAGCAGAATCCGCGTATCAGCTTGCTTTTCCCGTGGCATATGCTGGAGCGTCAGGTAATGGTCACCGGTAAAGCCGAGCGTCTTTCTACCCTTGAAGTGGTGAAATACTTCCACAGCCGCCCACGCGACAGCCAGATTGGCGCCTGGGTCTCCAAACAGTCCAGCCGTATTTCGGCGCGCGGGATCCTCGAAAGCAAATTCCTCGAGCTCAAACAGAAGTTCCAGCAGGGCGAAGTGCCGCTGCCCAGTTTCTGGGGTGGCTACCGCATCAATATTGAGTCGATGGAGTTTTGGCAGGGTGGTGAACACCGTCTGCACGATCGTTTTTTATACCAGCGTGAAAACGACGCCTGGAAAATTGACCGCCTCGCGCCGTAATCGCGCATTTTGTTGTTTTAAGCGCTGGCACAACACGGGCTGGCGTTTTATTCTATGAACCATTTCGCAAATGGCGAAAGGTCGTGTACCGGCGAAGGTGCAGTCTGTTTTATACATGGAGACTTTGATGGCGAGCAGTAACTTGATTAAACAATTGCAAGAGCGGGGCCTTGTGGCTCAGGTGACGGATGAGGAAGCGTTAGCAGAGCGACTGGCGCAGGGCCCGATCGCGCTCTATTGCGGCTTCGATCCGACCGCTGACAGCTTGCATTTGGGGCATCTCGTTCCCCTGTTATGCCTGAAACGCTTCCAGGAAGCAGGTAATAAGCCAGTGGCATTGGTGGGCGGAGCAACCGGTCTTATCGGCGATCCAAGCTTTAAAGCGGCCGAACGTAAGCTGAACACCGAAGATACCGTGCAGGAGTGGGTGGATAAAATCCGCAAACAGGTAGCCCCGTTCCTCGATTTCGACTGCGGCAGCAACTCTGCCATCGCGGCCAACAACTATGACTGGTTCGGCGGCATGAACGTGCTGACCTTCCTGCGTGACATCGGTAAGCACTTCTCTGTGAACCAGATGATCAACAAGGAAGCGGTGAAACAGCGCCTGAATCGTGACGATCAGGGTATCTCGTTCACCGAGTTCTCCTACAATCTGTTGCAGGGTTATGATTTTGCTTGCCTGAACAAACTGCACGGTGTGGCGCTGCAGATAGGCGGCTCCGATCAGTGGGGCAACATCACCTCCGGTATCGACCTGACTCGTCGTTTGCACCAGAACCAGGTGTTCGGCCTGACCGTTCCGCTGATAACTAAATCAGACGGCACCAAATTTGGTAAGACCGAAGGCGGCGCTGTGTGGCTGGATCCGAAGAAAACCAGCCCGTATAAATTCTACCAGTTCTGGATCAACACCGCGGATGCGGACGTTTACCGCTTCCTGAAATTCTTCACCTTCATGGACATTGCCGAAATCAATGCGCTGGAAGAAGAAGACAAAAACAGTGGCAAAGCTCCGCGCGCCCAGTACGTTCTGGCCGAGCAGGTGACCCGCTTGGTGCATGGTGAAGAAGGGCTGGTAGCGGCAAAACGCATCACCGAAAGCCTGTTCAATGGCACTCTGAGCGCGTTAAGCGAAGCTGATTTCGAACAGCTGGCGCAGGATGGTGTACCGATGGTCGAAATGGAAAAAGGTGCGGACCTGATCCAGGCGCTGGTGGATTCAGAACTGCAGCCATCCCGCGGTCAGGCGCGTAAAACTATCGCCTCTAATGCAGTCACCATCAACGGCGAGAAGCAGATTGATCCGGAATACACCTTCGCTGAAAGCGATCGTCTGTTCGGACGCTACACGCTTCTGCGTCGCGGTAAGAAAAACTACTGCCTGGTATGCTGGAAGTAAATTCCCGCTGACAGGATAAAGGAAAGGCCGCGAATGCGGCCTTTTTCTTACCCAATGGCGCTAACGCTTCTCGGGCTTGTGTTCTGTTGTAATTCTGGCAGGTTTACGCCGCCGGGTTAGCTCAGACCTTCTGCTTCCATTGCCGCCGTCACGCCTGGACGGGCCGCCACCCGGGCCATGTAGGCTTCAATATTTTTCAGCCCGCTCATATCCAGTTTCACCGCATGCGCCCAGCGCAGAACGGTAAACAGATAGCCATCGGCAATCGTAAAGCGGCTACCGCAAATCCACTCGTTATCACGCAGAGCGTCATTCACGTAGTTCAGTTTCTTCTCCAGCAGCGCGCGCACGGTTGGCTTGAAGTCTTCCGGAGTGTCGGGACGGAACAGTGGTGTAAAGCCCTTGTGCAGCTCTGTGGCGATGTAATTCAGCCATTCCAGAGTCCTGTAACGCGCAATGCTACCTGCCGGGGCCAGCAGTTGGCGATCGGCTTTTGTATCGGCGATGTACTGCATAATCGCCACACCCTCAGTCAGCAGGGTATTGTCATCCAGAAGCAGAGCGGGCACCTGGCCTTTTGGGTTCACTTGCCAATAATCTTCCCCGTTTTCCAGCTGCTTTTTCGCGAGATCAACACCGACCAGTGAAAAATCCATCCCGCTCTCTTGCAACGCGATGTGGGAAGCAAGGGAACAGGCACCGGGTTTGTAGAACAATTTCATGACGAACTCCTTTGGACACAGATGTGTTCCTTATCCTAGAGCGCGAGCAGATAAAAAAAAAGCCGCTGAACGTATCAGCGGCTTAATTAATTCGTTTTCCGGGAAAGTTATGCGGAAGCTGTCTCGCGAGCTTTTGCGATATCTGCTTCGTCATCCTGAGTCATGCGATTCAGTTTCGGTGCGGTCAGCATCATCAGTACAGCGATAACAGCGGTGGCGATACCAATCTTCATGAACACATCACCGTAGACGTGCAGGGACAGCAGAGGGTCGGTTACGTTTTCTGGAACCGCCATCAGGTTGGCCACGTTACCGGCGATGATTGCAGCACCGGCGGTAGTCAGGAACCAGCTACCCATGATGAAGCCCATCAGACGCTGTGGAACCAGCTGTGCAACCATTGCCAGACCCAGACCGGAGATCATCAGCTCACCGATAGACTGCAGCGCGTAGCTCAGAATCAACCAGTTTACAGAGACGATACCTGCGTCAGATGCGAATTTCGCACCCAGTGGCAGCACCAGGAAGGCCAGAGAACACAGCACCATACCGAAGGCAAATTTGTTCGGCATTGGCATACGGTCGCCCATCTTGTTGTAGATGGCGGCCAGAATTGGGCTACCAATCATGATCCAGAATGGGTTGAGTGCCTGGAACTGTTCTGGCTCAAACGCGATACCCAGAATGGAATGCTCAACGTTACGGATAGCGAAGAAGTTCAGAGACGTTGGCATCTGGCTGTACAGCACGAAGAACACGATAGCTTCAACCATCAGGATGAAAGCAACGAGCATCTTACGACGTGCAGCTCCCTGCATGGCGAAGGTTTCTTTCGCGAAGATGCAGATGATACCCAGAGCAACAACGCCCAGAACCAAGCGTGCGATACCCTGGTTGTGCAGCAGCCAGGTGGCGATAGCAACCAGAATCACAACACCGACGATAGTTGCCAGCAGTTTGCCGACGTGTACTGGCGCAAAGTCAGGCTTGGAACCGTAGCTTTTCACCCATTTCTGGCAGAAAGCGAAGTTCACCACAGTGATACACATACCGACCACGCTCAGCGCAAACGCAGTGCTCCAGCCGTATTTCGCCGCCAGCCATGGAGTGGCCAACATAGAGAAGAAGGAACCGATGTTGATGGACATGTAGTACATGGTGAATGCACCGTCCAGACGCGGATCCTCTTTGTCGTAGCAGGTAGAAAGCAGGGAAGACGGGTTCGCTTTAAACAGGCCGTTACCGACCGCGATGGTCGCCATACCCATATAAACGACAGCAGCGTCATGACCTGAGAAGGCTACCAGTGCGTAACCGATCGCCAGAACGATGGCGCCCAGCATGATAACGCGTTTGGTCCCCAGAACTTTATCGCCCAGCCAGCCGCCGACAGCGACCAGACCATATACCAGCGCACTGAAAGAGGAGAACAGCGTAATGGAGTCCGATTCGGACATACCCAGTTGTTTCACCAGGTAGACGGCCATGATGCCCTGAAGGCCGTAATAGCCAAAACGTTCCCAAAGTTCGATAGAGAATATGAGATAGAACGCTTTAGGTTGCTTGAAAGCGTTGAGACTTACGCTTTCTTCAGTTGGTTTATTGTTTGCAGTAGACACATATACCTCTTTTTTTACATCCCATATTAACGGGGGTGGTGGGCGTGACGTTCGTTTTGACATCCGCCTTATAATTATTCTTGGAGGGGAAAACGGGAGGTAATGTTCACTATCCTGAACGTTCACACAAGGGGTTTGTAATACTCTGTTACACATAACGAGATCGTTATAATCGTCCGTTCATCTAAATGTTATTCAGCGTTTAACATCGCCGTTTCGATTCCGTCAGATTTTTTCACTAAAAAATAGCCCTGCCGCGCCCTGAGAGGCGATATGTTCTGCTGTTTTGCTTTACACCCAGTGATATGGTCCATTAATCCGAAAAATAGTGGTGATATGTCTGGTTAAAAAACAGTTAACCACTTCATCAGCAAAGGCTTGCGAGCATTTTTATAACATTGATGTAACATGATGTTATCGATGTGATCTGTATCACATTTGTATAGAAATTTTAGTTGAGAAAAAAACGATTAACCTGCCAGAGCGATAAATGACCGGATCATGCATTAGATTTTGGCTGGCTAGAGAGTGAATCAGAAGGCAGGAAAGCCGTGTGGCAACACGGCGTTAAAACGGGATCAGCTATCGACTTTTTCTTTAAATTCGCACAGGTCTTCAATCAGGCAGGAGCCACAGCGAGGCTTACGAGCGATGCAGGTATAGCGACCGTGTAGAATCAACCAGTGGTGGCAGTCTACTTTAAATTCGGCAGGCACCACTTTCAGCAGTTTCTCTTCTACCTGTTCGACGTTTTTGCCAGGCGCGAAGTGGGTACGGTTGCAGACGCGGAAGATGTGGGTGTCTACGGCGATGGTTGGCCAGCCAAATGCGGTGTTCAGTACCACATTCGCGGTTTTGCGTCCTACACCGGGCAGGGCTTCCAGTGCGGCACGGTCCTCCGGCACCACGCTGCCGTGCTGCTCAATCAGAATGCGGCAGGTCTTAATCACATTCTCGGCCTTGCTGTTAAACAGGCCAATAGTCTTGATGTACTCTTTCACACCGTCAACGCCAAGTGCCAGCATTGCTTCCGGGGTGTTCGCCACCGGATACAGCTTCGCCGTGGCCTTATTGACGCTGACGTCCGTCGCCTGCGCGGAAAGCAGCACCGCAATCAGCAGCTCGAACGGGCTGGTGAAATTAAGTTCCGTGGTCGGGTGCGGGTCGTTGTCCCGTAACCGGCTGAGGATCTCAAGACGCTTCTCTTTATTCATTAGGCTTTCCCTGTCGTGACTTTGACGTCCGGCACAACTTCGCAATGATTACGCAAACTTGTGGCCTTCTGCTTCATACGCTGGTCGATAACGTATTTCCCTGCCAACAGCATACCGAGTCCAATAAATGCACCCGGTGGCAGCATCGCCAGCAGGAACGGCGTATCGGTGTGGAACACTTCAATGCGTAGCACTTTGGCCCAACTGCCCAGCAGGCCATCTGCGCCGTCAAAGAGTGTACCGTTGCCGAGAATTTCACGGATGGAGCCAAGAACAAACATCGCGCAGGTGGCACCCATCCCGATGGCGAATCCGTCCAGCGCGGACAGCATCGGACCTTGCTTTGCCGCGAAGGCTTCGGCGCGGCCAACGACAATACAGTTGGTCACAATCAGTGGGATGAAAATGCCCAGCGACTGGTACAGGCCGAATGCGTAAGCGTTGATCAGCATCTGCACTGAGCTCACCACCGAGGCGATGATCATCACGTAAATCGGAATACGGATTTCAGGCGGTGTCCAGCGGCGAAGCAAGGAGACAAACAGGTTGGTCAGGGTCAGCACCAGCGTGGTCGCCAGCCCCAGGCCAAGGGCGTTGGTTGCCGTGGAGGTCACCGCCAGCAGCGGACACAGCCCTAACAGCTGCACCAGCGAGGAGTTGTTTTTCCATAATCCCTGAACAATAACGTCTTTGATTTCACTCATGATTTACTCTTCACAGGGGCTAAGTTCGTTGATCTGCTGCGGCAGCGTCTCGGCAAAAAGTCCGGCGCGTTTTACTGCGTTCACCACCGCGCGAGGCGTAATGGTAGCACCGGTAAACTGATCGAATTCACCGCCGTCTTTCTTCACCGCCCACTGGCTGTCATTATCGCCGTGAATGATTTTACCGGCAAAACGGGTGATCCAGTCGGAATGGCGCAGCTCGATTTTATCACCCAGGCCCGGTGTTTCATGGTGCTGGGTCACGCGAGAACCGAGTACGGTTCCGCTAAAATCGGCCCCAACCAGAAGCTGAATGGCACCGGAATACCCGTCGGGCGCAGTGGCTTCCATCACCACGGCGACCGGCACGTCGTCTTTACGGGCGATATAAATCTTATGGCTGCCTTTCCCTAACGCTGGGGCGTCCAGCACATAACAGCTTTTCAGCAGGTCGTTATTATAGCTTCCCTGCGGCACCACCTGATCGAACAGCGCCATTTGCTGCCTGGCCGACTGGATATCAATGGTGCTTTTGGTCATCTGATTAATGATGGCCGTGGTTCCTGTGGCACCTGCGGCGAAAAGGGCCAGCGTGATGCCGTGTTTGCGAATCGTCGTCAGCATGGTCGTTCTCAGCGGTGTCCATAAACGCGCGGACGCGTGTAATAGTCGATCAGCGGCACGGTAATGTTGGCTAACAGCGTCGCAAAGGCCACGCCGTCTGGATAACCGCCGAAGCTACGAATCAGCCATACCAGCACACCAGCCAGTGCGCCGTAGAGCAGGCGACCACGATTGGTCGTGGAGGCGGTCACCGGGTCGGTCAGAATAAAGAACGCGCCGAGCATCGTCGCGCCGGACAAAATATGCAGCTGTGGGGAAGCCAACGACTCTGGCGAGAATGCCCAGCCGAGCGTGGCGCAGACGGTGAGCGTCACCAGGAAACTCACCGGAATATGCCAGCGAATGGCCCGTTGCCACAGCAGAAACAGGCCGCCCGCCAGATAGGCAACATTCACCCACTGCCAACCAATGCCCGCCAGCGCGCCGCGATAAATCGTGGAATGTAGAATGTCATTAACGCTGTGGCCTGCGTGCAGCGAGGTTTTGAAGGTGTCCAGCGGTGTCGCCTGGCTGATGCCGTCAACACCAACCCGCAGTGCGTTGATATCGGTTCCGGTGGCGGTATGTCCGCTGAGGATAATCTGCAGGGTATCCATCAGAGTCGGCGTATTAATCGCGATTTCCTGCGGCGGCAACCAGGACGTCATCTGCACCGGGAAGGAAATCAGCAGCACCACGTAACCAATCATTGCCGGGTTAAACGGGTTATTGCCCAGGCCGCCATAAAGCTGTTTGGCGATAATCACCGCGAAGGCCGTGCCAAGTACCACCATCCACCACGGCGCCAACGACGGAATACTGATAGCCAACAGCAGCCCGGTGAGCAGGGCGGAATTGTCGCCCAACGTTTTACCTATTTCTTGTTTGCGCAGACGCAGAATGGCAGCTTCTGCTACCCAGGCAGTGACGCTCGCGATAAGGATTTGCACCAGCGTACCCCAGCCGAAAAGCCAGGTCTGAACGGCGATCCCCGGCACGGTCGCCAACAGAACCAACAGCATAATGCGCGAGGTCTGGCGATGGTTGTGGGTGTATGGGGAGCTTGCGATTTTAAAGACCATTTATTCCTCGTTTACTGCCTGTTTTTCTGCTTTGCGTGCTTTCGCACGGGCGATAGCCGCTTCAACGGCGGCTTTACGCGGATCAATGGTTTCAGCCTCAGCCTCGTTGGCTGCATGCTGTGCCGCTTTACGGGCTTTAGCTCGGGCAATGGCGGCTTCAACGGCAGCTTTGCGCGGGTCAATCGCTTCGACAGCAGGGGCTTCAGTCGTTTGTTGCTCCGCTTTACGGGCTTTAGCACGGGCAATGGCAGCTTCAACGGCAGCTTTGCGCGGGTCAACCGCTTCGACAGCAGGGCCTTCAGTCGTTTGTTGCTCCGCTTTACGGGCTTTAGCACGGGCAATGGCAGCTTCAACGGCAGCTTTGCGCGGGTCGGCGGCTTCTACAGCAGGGGCTTCAGTCGTTTGTTGTTCCGCTTTACGGGCTTTAGCTCGGGCAATGGCGGCTTCAACGGCAGCTTTGCGCGGGTCGGCTGCGTCATTTACCGTTTCACTGGTGCTGTCGGCCTGGCGCCTTTCTGCCTGAGCGGCGCGAGCCTGGGCCTTGCGAGCTTCGCGTGCAGCAATCACTGCGCTGTTATCGGGCTGCACACCGGCCTGAACGACAACAGGCTGCGTTGCCTGTTTTTGCTTATCACGCACACGGTTCAGGGCGGCGTTAATCGCATCCTGATCCTGGGCAGCAGGCTGTGCCGCAGAGTGTTTATGGCGCTCAAGGCGGGCGGCTTTGTCACGCTCGAGTCGTGCGGCACGCGCTTCGAAACGGGCTTTTGCCTCGGCCGCACGTTTTTCTTCCTGCTGGATGGCAGAAATTTCGGCCTTTTCCTGACGGAAGTACTGCACCAGAGGGATATTGCTCGGACATACCCACGCACAGGCGCCGCATTCGATGCAGTCGGCCAGATTGTGCGCGGTGGCTTTGTCGTGCTGCTGGCCTTTGCTGAACCAGTACAGCTGCTGGGGCAGCAAATCTGCCGGGCAGGAATCGGCACAGGCGCTACAGCGAATACAGCTCTGTTCTTCTTCCGGTTCACCCATCTCGCGTGGGGAAGGCGCCAGCAAACAGTTGGTGATTTTAACCACCGGCACATCGAGCCATGGCAGGGTAAAGCCCATCAGCGGGCCGCCCATAATCACCATTTGCTCCGGGCTCGGGCAGAAACCGGCGTCTTCCAGCAGATGACGCACCGGCGTACCCAGTCGCGCCCAGACGTTACCTGGCCGGGAAACGGACTCACCGGTCAGGGTAACGACGCGTTCGGTCAGCGGTTCACCGTCGATAACGGCGCGCTTAACCGCGAAGGCCGTGCCGACGTTTTGCATCAGTACGCCAATGTCAGAGGAACGCCCGCCGTGAGGAACCTGTTTGCCAGTAAGGATCTGCGTCAGCTGTTTTGCACCGCCAGACGGATATTTGGTTGGGATCACCCGCAGGCTGATGCCATGTGCATCGGCCAGCACCGCTCGCATCATCGAAATGGCCTGCGGCTTATTGTCTTCGACGCCGATCAATACTTCTTTCGGCTGCAGAATACGCGCCAGAATGCGAATGCCGTCGATGATTTGCGCAGCGCAATCCTGCATCAGGCGGTCATCGGCGGTGATATAAGGCTCGCATTCCGCGGCGTTGATGATCAGCGTGTCGATTTTATCGCCGCCGCCTTTTAGCTTGGTACCGGTCGGGAAACCTGCGCCACCGAGTCCGGCAACGCCGAAATCATGAATGCGTTCGATAAGTTCTTCGCGGCTGCGGTTCTGCCAGTCGTTCCAGCCATCGCGTTCAATCCAGCAGTCGTCGCCGTCGGCTTCGATAATCACGCTCATTTCGGCTAATGCAGAAGGATGGGCGGTAGAGTGGGGCGCAATGGCGATAACAGTCCCGGACGTTGGCGCGTGTACCGGCAGCATACGGCCCCAGCCACGGGTCAACGGCTGGCCGCGCAAAACGCTATCGCCAGCACTCACGGCCAGTTCGCCTTCGGCACCGATATGCTGTTTCAGCGGAAGGACATAACGCTGCGCAAGAGGAACCTGGCGCAGGGGCGTGCCATTAGACTGAGTCTTCATTTCCGGAGGATGAATGCCCCCGTCGAAGTCCCAGATTTTGTCCTTTCTGAACGCGGAAAATAACTTAAGCATGGTGTTCCACTGGAATGATACGGACTGGAATGGTTTGCAGATCCCACTTCCAGCTCTCGGTCGTCTCTGCGACCGGAATTAATTCGATACACTGCGTCGGGCACGGGGCGACGCAGAGATTACAGCCGGTGCACAGGTCGGTGACCACGGTGTGCATGGCGCGGGTGGCGCCAACGATGGCATCCACCGGGCAGGCCTGAATGCATTTGGTGCAGCCGATGCAGTTCGGTTCGTCGATAACCGCAATCATGCGCACCGGCTCCACGGCCTGTTCGTCGCCATCGATAGGCTGCGGTTCTACGTTAAGCAGCGTGGCGATTTTCAACATCACCGCTTCGCCGCCTGGCGCACAGCGGTTGATTTTCTCGCCCTGGGCACCTACGGCTTCTGCGTAGGGGCGACAGCCGGGGTATCCGCACTGACCGCACTGGCTCTGAGGCAAGATTTCATCAATTTTTTCCACCACCGGATCGTCCTCGACCGCAAAACGGCGCGAAGCGTATCCGAGAATGCCGCCAAAAATCAGGCCTAACAGGCTGAGGGCAGCGATGGCAATCCACACTAACGTCATTACAACTTCACCAAACCAGTAAAGCCCATAAAGGCCAACGACATCAGACCGGCTGTGATCAGCGCAATGGCGTTCCCGCGGAATGGGGCAGGCACATCGGCCACCACGAGGCGTTCACGAATCGCCGCGAACAGCACCATGACCAGCGAAAAACCGACCGCCGCAGAGAAACCATACAGCGCCGATTGCAGGAAATTATGCCCAAGGTTGATGTTCAACAGCGCTACGCCGAGTACCGCACAGTTGGTGGTTATCAGCGGCAGAAAAATCCCGAGCAGACGATAAAGCGCAGGGCTGGTTTTACGCACCACCATTTCGGTGAACTGCACTACCACAGCGATGACCAGAATAAAGGCCAGCGTGCGTAGGTAAATCAGATTAAGCGGAATGAGGATCCATGTGTCAATCAGCCACGCGCAAACCGACGCAAGCGTCATCACGAAGGTGGTGGCGAGACCCATCCCCATGGCCGTTTCCAGTTTTTTGGAAACGCCCATAAACGGACACAGCCCAAGGAACTTCACTAAAACGAAGTTATTAACAAGGACGGTGCCGATAAAGAGCAGCAGGTAATCAGTCATATTGGACCTGGAACGAAAAAAGCCGCCTATTATCGGTCAAACCGCAGCAGGCGACAACAGATTATCTGTAGGGTTATTACGGCTTGATGAAGGTCCGCCTCACGCGCTCTGAACGCTTGAAATACGGAACCAGCAGCGCGGTGGCCAGTAACGGGAACAGCAGCTGGCGTAATGCGAGGGCATCAGACACCGGCGCGAAGGCAAAGGCTTTCACCGCCAGCAGCACTGAAATCAGCAGCCAGATAATATAATGCTTAGGCACCAGCTTCCGGCGTTTAAAGAATGCCGCGGTTAGCCACAGGGTGTAACACCACATGCCGATTGCAAAAACCAAAGACAGTAGCCACAGACTTAAATTGGTCGTTGTTAAAGCGGCCAGATTCGAACGTGCGGCAGGCGACAATAGCACGCCGGCGTACAACAGGACCGCCAGCGAAGCGCTGAGTAAGGCCACAATGAGCCATGCCAGCGGGGCGAGTAGCCAGCCACCAATACGTTCTTCCGTCGGTTCAGCGGACATTACTTCTCCAGAATCAGCGTCAATCAAAAATGCAGGGCGAGAAGTATAAGCAACTGACGCGTGAGAAAACAGTCTTTATTGCACGTAGCGCCAGACGGTCTTTGGCACCTGGCCTACATCGTACAGACGCCCGCCTGAAACCAGTTCTGCACGACGATGATCGGCCGCGCGATACATATTCACGATTTCCTGGGTATCCGTCAGCGAGTAATTAAGATGGTCAAAAAGTTTTTCCAGACTCTCAAGAGAACTGATCTTTCGGAATTTTAATAAATAATCCTGAACGGTCATATTAGCGATCTTCCATTTTATAATGTTGTATTTATTAGGTAAAAATAACCTGGTGAGGGCAATCTTCGCCAGTCAGGGTAAGGGAATCAGGCGATAAGATTTGCATGGATTATTTAGGCTAAAAATATCAAAAACAAGCACAGAACGTCATTCTGTTGCTGTTAAATTTAAATTAAGAGTTTTCTAAGCTAAATACCAGGCACCGGACGGCGCCTGGTGAGGAAGATTAACGCTGTTCACCGCGAGTGGCAATCACGTTTTGATACCAGAAGAAGCTCTTTTTACGCTTACGGGCCAGGTTTTGCTGATGATCAACATAAACAAAACCGTACTGTTTTTTGTAGCCATTCAGCCAGCTCAATAAATCGATAAATGACCACGGATAATATCCGCGAACATCAGCGCCCAGCGCCATGGCTTTTTCCATTGCGTCGATATGCATGCGCAAATAGTCGATTCGCGGCTCGTCGACAATTTCCCCGTCAATAATCGGGTCTTTTGCCCCGAGGCCATTTTCGGTGATGTACATCGGAATATCGCCATAGCGTTCTTTGATCATCATGATGCCGTCAGTTAACCCCTGTGGCCAGATTTCCCAGTCCCAGTCGGTATAAACGCCATCCGGATTGCGGACGAATTTAAACAAGTCTTTAAAGCCGAATTCCGCGCCGCTGTTCGGTTCACCGTTGTGATTGCTGGCGGTTTTGGTTTCACCCGGGTTGGCGACTACGGTTTCACGGCGATAATAGTTCAGGCCGATAAAGTCGCAGATGTTGTTGCGCAGCAGTTCGTCATCGCCTGGCTCAAAGCGGGGCACGTCCCACAGCGCCTGGGTTTGCGCTAGCAACGTTTCCGGGTAATGGCCTTTCAATACCGGGTCGTACAGCCAGTGGGTATGAATGGCATCGGCAATTTCTGTGGCAATACGGTCTTCCGGGCTGTTGGTCAGCGCGGTGTGTGGTTGCAGCACGTTCACAAAACCGATCTCGCCCTGAACGTTCATTTCGCGGAAGGCTTTCACCGCCAGCGCATGAGCGATAAAGACCTGGTGGCAGGCCTGAACGGCTCTCGCCGGGTCACGCACGGAAGGCGGATGGCTGCCAGTAATGTAGCCATGGCCGATAAATACGATGGTTTCGTTGAAGGTCGCCCACAGCTTAACGCGGTCGCCGTAGCGCGAATAACACAGGCGCGCGTACTCTTCGAAGGCATGTGCCGTCGAGCGTACTTCCCAGCCGCCTTCATCCTGCAAGGCCTGCGGCAGATCCCAGTGGTAAAGGGTAATCATTGGCACGATGTTGTGCGCCAGCAGGGTGTCTATCAAATCACTGTAAAACTTGACCCCGGCTTCGTTGACGGTACCGCGCCCGTTTGGAAGCAGGCGAGGCCAGGAGATGGAAAATCGGTAGCTTTGCAGGCCCATTTCGGCCATCAGCGCCACGTCTTCCTGCATGCGGTGGTAGTGATCTACGGCGACGTCGCCATTGGTGTCCTGCCAGGTCGTACCGGGAAGATGAGAGAATACGTCCCAGATGGAAAGTCCTTTGCCATCTTCGTTATGCGCGCCTTCAACCTGATACGCGGCGGTTGCAGCGCCCCAGAGAAAGTCTTTCGGAAATACAGCCATTACACGCTCCTTATCGATGAGATAAGTCCAGTGTAAGGAGTGAGGATATGTGTCTGCAACCGGTTTCAGAAACCGGTTACATAGTTGCGACCGAGGTCACTTTCTGGCGTTTACTTATGCGGCTGTGCCGCAACAGGCTGCTCTGGTGGCTGGTAATTATCAATATGATGCGCTGCAACGAGCAGCAAAACGCACACCCCAAGCACAATCCAGCCCACCAGCTCGACGATGCGATTAAATACCATAGTCATAACAATCAATGTCCAAAATTATCCAGGGGCGAAATATTACCAGGAACACGGCTTTCGGGCCAGGGCGTTGCGGAACAATCTTGCGGATTTTTTCACCAGCAGCTGAAAGTTACAGCGCTCGTACTGGCGGAAGGGCGATAATGTTAATAATGGGTTGTGAGCAACCTGCATATGTTGTGAAATGACGGACATTCACAGATGAGGGCGATAACATGAGTGACACTATTCGGGTCGGATTAATAGGCTATGGCTACGCGAGTAAAACCTTCCACGCGCCGCTGATCAGCGGTACGCCGGGCATGGAACTGGCGGCTGTTTCCAGTAGTGATGAAGCGAAGGTGAAAGTGGACTGGCCGGGCGTGAAAGTCGTCTCTGAACCAAAGCATCTCTTCAACGATCCCAGCATCGATTTGATTGTTATTCCTACGCCTAACGATACCCATTTCCCGCTGGCTAAAGCCGCGCTGGAAGCGGGAAAACACGTGGTAGTGGACAAACCGTTTACCGTGACGTTGTCACAAGCGCGTGAGCTGGATGCGTTAGCCCGCAGCCTGGGCCGACTGCTTTCCGTATTCCACAACCGCCGCTGGGACAGCGATTTTCTGACCGTGAAGGCATTAATTGCCGACGGTACCCTCGGGGAAGTGACTTTCTTTGAATCGCATTTTGACCGTTATCGTCCGGAAGTGCGTAACCGCTGGCGTGAACAGGGCGGTCCGGGCAGCGGCATCTGGTACGATCTGGCTCCGCATCTGCTCGACCAGGTGGTAAATCTGTTCGGCCTGCCGGTCAGCCTGACGGTCGATCTGGCGCAGTTACGTCCTGGCGCGCAGTCCACGGATTATTTTCATGCCGTTCTGACCTATCCACAGCGTCGTGTGCTTCTGCACGGCACGTTGCTGGCGGCGGCGGAGTCTGCACGTTATATCGTGCACGGCACCCGCGCAAGCTATGTGAAGTATGGTCTGGACCCGCAGGAAGAACGCCTGAAAAATGGTGAACGACTGCCGCAAGAGGATTGGGGATACGACATGCGCGATGGTGTTGTCACGCGTGTGGACGGTGATGAGCGTACAGAAGAAACGTGGCTGACGGTGCCGGGCAACTATCCGGCGTACTACGCGGGTATCCGCGATGCGCTGAACGGCAGCGGTGAGAACCCGGTTCCGGCCAGCCAAGCGATTCAGATTATGGAATTGATTGAGCTGGGGATTGAATCAGCGAAACATCGTTCGACGCTCAGTTTGACTTGATAGTGATTCCAGTGCCCGGCGGCGCTGCACTTGCGCGGGTCTACAAGTGTGAAATGTAGGCCTGACAAGTAGCGCGCCGCCGGGCGTTTTTTTAAGCTGCTTTTACTTTCTGAATTAACGCCTGTTTCTCCTGCGCCGACAGGAACGCAATTTCCAGGCCGTTAATCTGCGCCTGACGAATCTGCGCAGCCGTCAGGCCCGCCGCCGGGGCTGCAACCTCATACTCGTGAATAATATCGATTCCCTGAACTGCCGGGTCGTCGGTGTTCAGCGATGCCAGCACGCCATGTTCCAGGAAAATCTTCAGAGGATGACGCTCAAGCGACGGCACGGTGCTGGTCTGAATGTTGGAGGTCAGACAGGATTCAATGCCAATGCGCTGCTCTGCGAGGAAATCCATCAGGGCGCGATCTTCTACTGCCTTCACACCGTGGCCGATACGCTCCGCGCCCAGCTCACGAATTGCCTGCCAGATGCTTTCCGGACCAGCCGCTTCGCCCGCATGGACGGTGATACGCCAGCCCGCGTCACGTGCGCGATTGAAATGATTGAGGAACAGGCTGCCAGGGAAACCCAGTTCATCACCAGCCAAATCCAGCGCGGTGATACTGTCGCGATGGGCGAGCAGGGCATTGAGCTCCTGTTCGCAGGCAGTTTCACCAAAGGTACGACTCATAATGCCAATCAGGTTCGCCTGCACCGGGAAGTCACGACAGCCCTGTTTTACCCCAGCGATCACCGCTTCTACCACGCCAGCCACCGGCAGGTTGTGCGCCATCGCCATATAGCCCGGGGAAAAACGCAGCTCAACGTAGTGCAGGCCGTTTTGTGCAGCATCTTCAATGTTTTCGTAGGCAACGCGACGACAGGCGTCGAGATCCGCCAGCACTTTCACGCCCCAGTCGAGTTTACTCAGGAAGCTGACAAGATCAGGCTCAAGGCTGGTGACCTGCACGTGCGGGCGCAGAGCGTCAAGAGTGGAAGCAGGAAGCGCAATATTATGCTGGCGACCAAGTTCAAGGATGGTTTGTGCGCGAATGTTGCCGTCAAGGTGGCGGTGAATGTCTGTCAGGGGCAGGTCTTTATGAATCATGGTCGCACTCTTTTTTTAGTTAAAGTGCGACGTATTATAGAGTCAAAGTGGATGGAAAAGCCATGTTGCGCAACGAAAATCTCCGTTGCGCAACATATTTAGCGGACGGCGTGAAGGGCGTTGATCAAACCCTGAATGCCACGCTCAAGTTTACTGCGCGGGCAGCCTGCATTCAGACGGACAAAGCCGTTGCCTTCTTCACCATAGGTATAACCCGGCATGATGGCCACTTTTTGCTGCTCAATCAGTACTTTTTGCAGCAGTTTGTCGTCAATGTGCAGCGGGCGTAAATCAATCCATGCCAGATAGGTGGATTCCGGGGGTTGCCAGTTCAGTTCTGGGAACGCGGCGTTCAGCTCGCTGGCGATAAAGTGCATATTGCCCTGCAAATAATCGCGCAGCGCATCCAGCCACGGAGCACCTTGCTGATAGGCCGCAATGTGCGCGACCACCGCGGGAATCGAGGGGGAAGAGAGTCCATCGCGGCCTTTCAGCGCACTGAGGTAATCGTTGCGTGAGATCTCATTGCCAATCAGGCCATACGCGCCGGTGAGCGCCGGAATGTTGAAACTCTTGGAGCCAGACGTGAACAGCGCCCAGTCACTTTGCGCGACATCGCACCACGGAATATGCCGATGTCCGTTCCACGTCATATCCATATGGATTTCATCACTTATCACTTTCACATCGTGCTTCTGACACAGTGCGGCGATGGTGGTCAATTCTTCATGGGTCCACACTTTCCCGGTCGGGTTATGCGGGCTGCACAGCAGCAGCACTTTGTTGCGCGGTTCGGCGAGCACGCTTTCCAGCAGGGCCATATCGCAACCCCAGCCTTCACTCGTCTGGTGCAGTGGTACGGCGGCGATAGTGCGCTGATTGCCTTCAATCGCTTTGTAAAACGCGTCATAAGCGGGGGTTTGCACCACGATGCCATCGCCCACGTCAGACCATTGGCGGATCATCTGGGAAACCATGTAGATAACCGAAGGGCCGTACACCAGGTGTTCCGTGTTAATCGCGCTGTCAAAACGGGTCTGGAACCAGTGCTGAATGGCGGCGAGAAACTCGTCATTTTTCCAGCGGCTGTAGCCGAGGACGCCGTGGCTCAGACGCTGGCTGATAGCCTCAAGCACGCAAGGTGCGGTTGGGAAATCCATATCCGAGATAGTGAAAGGCAGTAAATCGGCAACGCCGAAGCGGTCTGCGACGTAATCCCACTGGGTGCACCAGGTACCGTGACGGTCGACGACCGTTGAGAAATCAAACATCGGAAACTCCATTTCGGTCAAAACGGGTGAGGAAACATTGTCCCCCTTCAGGGCGAAGGGGGAAAGGGGATTTACGCTTCGACGCTGTGCATCAGTGTCGCCATTTCATCTTTCACCGACTGCACCTGCGGGCCAATCACGACCTGCAGACTGTGCTGGTTCAGCTGTACCACGCCGATGGCACGGTTCGCTTTTAAAGCTTCAACGTCGACTTTGGTCATGTCGTCAACCGACAAACGCAGACGGGTTAGACAGTTATCCAGGTTAGTGATGTTATCCGCGCCGCCAAGTGCCGCCAGAATAGCCGGAACGTTGTAGCCTGATTTACCGATAGTACCGGCCATGGCTTTTTCCACGCTGGATGCGGTTTCGGTATCGCGACCTGGCGTTTTCAGGTTAAAGCGGGTGATAGCGAAGCGGAAGATGGTGTAGTAGGCAACGAACCAGATGATTGCCACCACCGGCACCAGATACCACTTGGTCGCCAGACCGTGCAGGATCCCAAACACCACGAAGTCGATGATGTTGCCGTCGGTATTCCCGATGGTCACACCCAGGACCGCCATCACGGTGAAGCCAAGGCCGGTCAACAGGGCGTGAATGACATACAGTACCGGAGCCACGAACAGGAACAGGAATTCCAGCGGTTCAGTGGTGCCGCCCACAACGCAGGCAACTACGCCGGAGATCAGCAGGCCTTTAATTTTATGACGGTTTTCCGGACGTGCGCAGTGGTACATCGCCAGTGCAGCACCCGGCAGGCCGCCGAGGAAGGCTGGCATTTTGCCCTGAGACAGGAAGCGGGTTGCGCTTTCGGAGAAGCCTTGCGTGGTCGGGCAGCTCAGCTGCGCCTGGAAGATGGTCAGGGCGCCGCTTACCGAGTGGCCGCAAACATCCATGGTGCCGCCTGCTTCAGAGAAGCGGATCAGGGCAACAAGAATGTGATGCAAGCCGAATGGCAGCAGCAGACGTTCACCGGTACCGAAGATCATCGGACCAAACTCACCGGCTTCGTTAATCACGTAGCCGAGGGCGTTGATGCCTTTTGCGAACACAGGCCAAATCAGCGGAATGACCAGGCCGACCAGGCCGAGCACCACGGTGGTGATGATCGGCACAAAACGCGTGCCGCCGAAGAACGCCAGCGCATCCGGCAGGCGAATGGTATGGAAACGCTCGTGCAGCATCCAGACGATAACGCCGCAGATAACCGCGCCGAGAATACCGGTATCAATAGACTGAATACCAATCACGTTCTGGATGTTGTTTGCTTTCAGAATGGCGGCATCCGTTGTCGGCAGAATACCCTGCGCCGTCAGCCAGAAGTTAACCCCGAGGTTCATCACCGCGAAGCCAACAAAACCGGCAAAAGCGGCCACGCCTTTGTTATCACGCGCCAGTCCCAGTGGGATTGCGATACAGAACATCACAGGCAGGAAGCTGAAGGCAAACGAGCCGACTTTACCCATCCAGATGAAAACGGCCTGCAGAAACGGGGTGTCCAGCCACGGCAGCAATGTGGTGACATCATGGCTGCTCAGCGAGCTGCCGATCCCCATCATGATCCCGCAGAAAGAGAGTAGTGCCACTGGCAGCATGAAGGTTTTGCCCAATTGCTGGAAAAATTCCCAGAGGGTGATTTTTGGTGCTGCTTTCGCCGTCATATAACGACTCCTTGTGCTTAAAAATCTGTTGTAGTTGTAGAATGCAGCGAGAAGATAAAACGTTTTACCTAACTTTAGTGCGAGGTAAATCACATAATCAAACTATGATTAGGTTTATAAATATAACCCATTGATAAAACGTTTTATCGCTACGCAGGAGTGGCAAGCGGCGCATGGCCATTGCAAAAAAAGTCACCATTAACGATGTCGCGCATGCTGCGGGTGTATCGGTCGCCACCGTTTCTCTGGTGTTAAGTGGCAAAGGGCGTATTTCTACCGCTACGGGTGAGCGCGTCAGTCAGGCGATTGAACATCTCGGATTTGTACGTAACCGTCAGGCGGCATCGCTGCGCGGTGGTCAAACGGGGGTCATCGGACTGATTGTCGGCGATCTCAGTTCACCCTTTTACGCAGAGCTGGCCGCCGGGCTTATCGAAGCCCTTGAATCACAGGGAAAAATGGTGTTTCTCACTCAGGGTGGGAAGCAGGGCGAACATATGCTTCAGCGCTTCGCGACCCTGGTGTCGCAAGGTGTGGACGGCGTGGTGATCGCCGGTTCGGTGGACCAGGGCATGGAGTTGCGTGATAAAGCCGATGAAAGCGGGGTACCGCTGGTCTTTGCCTCCAGGGCAAGCTATCTCGATGACGTGGATTTAATCCGGCCTGACAACATGCAGGCGGCGCAAATGATAACCGAACATCTTATCCGACGTGGACACCAGCGCATCGCCTGGCTCGGGGGGCTGAGCGCGTCGTTGACCCGTGCGGAGCGCGTCGGGGGATATTGCGCCACGCTGCTGAAATTTGGATTACCGTTCCACAGCGAATGGGTCGTTGAGTGCGAAACCAGCCAGAAACAGGCGTCACAGGCGCTGACACAGCTCCTTAGGCATAATCCAACCATCACCGCAGTGGTGTGTTACAACAACGTGGTAGCGATGGGCGCGTGGCTGGGGTTGATGCGTGCAGGCTGGCAGAGTGGCGAGCATGCGGTCGATTACTACGATAAACGGGTTGCGTTAGCGGCGTTTGCTGATGTACCGGAAAAAGATCTCGATGATGCCCCGATGAGTTGGGTGATAACCCCGGCCCGGGAAATGGGAAAAAGCGTGGCGGAAAGAATGCTACAGCGAATCGAAGACAGAAAGAGTACGGCACGTAATCAGATTATGCCGCCGCGGCTGGTCAAACAGCAATAAAACCGGCAGCAGGGCTGCCGGTTTTATTATCAGTTTGGCGCGATGGCCGGGGTTGCGTCTTCCGGTGCAGGTGCTGCTTGACCCTGTGATTCAGGGGCTGGAGCGTCACTCTGCGGCGCTGGAATAGCCACATCCGGCACGCCGAACATCCCGACAAAATCAGCCAGTGGCATTTTCTGTCCGTTGAGGGAGACCTGACCGTTCGAATATTGCAGGCTGGACTGAATGTTGTTGTCCTGTTGGGTGGTGATGCGGAACATCTGACCCATCGCCGCCAGGCCTTTCACCTGCTGGCTTGCCAGCTTCTCGGCATCAGCCTGCTGATAACCTTCCAGACGCGCTACCTGAGTCATAAACTCGGTCGCCATATCCATTGGGATGACCAGTTTGCTGTCGAGCGATTTCACGCTTCGATCGACTTCTTGCGCCAGCGTCTGCGGAGCGATGGTCGCCTGGGACGGATCTTTCAGGAACAGTGACAGATTAAAGGTGGTTTCGCCTTTGCTGTTTTTCCAGCTCAGCGGTGCCACGGTAATCACTGGCTCGCCTTTCAGCAGCAGCGGCAGGGCGCCGAAGAACGCTTCGGTCACTTTTTGCTGATACACTTCCGGATTATCCATCACGCCAGGCTGCGCAAGCAGGGCCTGAACCTGACCGTTGTACTGCTGGCTGAACTGGTGCCACGCCTGACCGTCAATCTGACCGATTTTCAGCGCCAGTTTGCTGCTGCCCATGTCCTGGCCCTGAAGCTTCAGGCTGTTGAGCGCGTAGTCCAGCGTCGCATCGATGGTTTTACCGTCTTTTGACAGGTTGGATTTACCGTCGATGGTCATGCCATCGAGAAGCGCCAACTCTTTGCCTTCCACGGAAATCGCCATTTTATCCAGGGTCACTTTCTGATTGCCAATGCGTTCTGCGAAGCTGGTGAGCTTGCTGTCGCCGCTGGTTTTCAGGTTGTTGAAGGTGACCTGTACTTTCTGGTTGTATTCGTTAACCGCGTTAATCACGCCGCTTTCCATGTCGCCGTTCAGAGCGAAAGCGTTGCCATCACGGTCTGCATCAAGCTGGAATTCACCGCCGCTGAAAGCGACTTTCTCTTCGCCTTTTTCGTAATTTAACGGTTTAAGGCTGATGTCGGAGCGGGTGTCACCGGCATAGCTAATGCGGGTGCTGATATCAAACGGCGACTGGCCTTTCGCCAGTTCGAACAGCTGTTTGCTGGCCTCGTTGTTTACCAGTTTTGACTCAACGGTCGCCATCGCCGGGGCGAGGTTAAAGGTTTTTAGCGATGCCATTGGGAACGGGCCGTGCGAAACGTTTTCATCCAGTACGATAGTCTGACCAGGTTTCAGCCAGCTGCTTTTCGCGCCGTCTACCGGTTTAACCACCATCTGAAGATGGCTGCTGAACACGCCGCGCTGGTAGTTTTGATAGGCCAGCTGAATACCGGCTTCCGGCGCGGTGCTTGCGAGCTGTGTATTGGCCTGCGCAACCATATCGGCCAGACGACCTTCCAGCTGTTTACCCGTGTACCAGGATCCCCCGGTCCACACCACTCCTAAAGCCACAATAATTCCAACTGCAACCAGCGATTTTTTCATAGCGTTTGTCCATAAAATAAAAACAGGCGGAATCGTCCGCCTGTGATGTCGTTAGGCTGCCTCAAGCTTAGCAAGAGTTGCCCCGATCTTCAGTATTTACTTGAGCTTATTAAAAACCCGCGCGATACGGCCGACGCCGCTCAGATTAACCGGCGAATCGTTGGCGCAGACAAAAGCGGACTCACCAGGCTTCAGCACCAGCTGCTGTTCACCTTTACGCAATACCGCTTCACCTTCAACACAAAACAGGATTGCAGCGCTCTGCTGAGCAACGTCGGCACCCGCCGTGCTCAGGTCGTGCAACGAGAAAGCAAAATCGTCGACCGGGATCGGGAAATCAAGCTCAGAGCCGTTTTTAGCCGGCTGCGTCAGCAGTTCGGCCGCCGGTTTCGGCGTGAATTTCACGTTCGCCACCAGTTCCGGGATGTCGATGTATTTCGGCGTCAGACCCGCACGAAGTACGTTATCGGAGTTCGCCATCACTTCCAGCGCCACACCCTGCAAGTAAGCATGTGGGGTTTCTGCAAACAGGAACATCGCGTCGCCTGGATTGAGTTTCACCACGTTCAGCAGCAGCGGCGAGAACAGACCGCTGTCGTCCGGGTAGAACTGAGCGATAAAGCGAATGGTCTCCCACGGCTCGCCCTGCTGGCTGTTGAGTGCGGCTTTGAGTACGGCCAGCGCACGGGATTTTTCCTCGCCCTGCATATTCAGCAGGCTGGCGAACAGCTGGCTCAAACGCTCGGCACTCGGCTCTTGCAGGAAATGGGCGATGGAGGTGTGCGCCCCAGAAACCGGCTGCAGCAGAGAGACGATGTCAGAAAACTCGCGGAATGCGTTCATCGCCAGGAACGGGGTGAGGGCGAATACCAGTTCCGGTTTGTGGTTCGGATCTTTGTAGTTACGCTCGGCTGCGTCCAGCGGAATACCCGCGGCGTTCTCTTTGGCAAAGCCTTCTTCGGACGCTTTCTTATTCGGGTGAACCTGAATCGAGAGCGGGTTATCGGCGCACAGTACTTTAAACAAGAACGGCAGTTCACCGAAACGGTCGGCAACGTTTTTGCCCAGCAGTGCGGCTTTATCGGCGTCGATAACGTCACGCAGACTGCGGACCTGGCCGCTGGCATCGGTTATCTTCGAGCTGCTCTTCGGATGCGCACCCATCCAGAGTTCTGCCATTGGCAGGTTGTCCGGGTTGGCGATACCGTAGAGTTCCGTTAACGCAGTTTTACTACCCCAGGCATAGTTCTGCACTGAGTTGATGAGTTTTTGCATTATCAAGCCCTGTATTCATAAGGAAATTATCTGTTCGTATTAAACCAATAAACCGCACAGAAGTAACCTTCTCAGGGAAAAAGTCGTACTAGTCTCAGTTTTTGTTAAAAAGTTGTGTAGGATATGCGGACTCGCTTTTCCCAGGGTCTATGGAAAACTGACCCGTGAATTAATCAGCCAACGTCGTAAGTGAGAGTACAATGTCGAACAAACCCTTTATCTATCAGGATCCTTTTCCTCTGAAAAAGGATGACACCGAATATTATCTCCTCAGTAAAGACCACGTCTCTGTTGCCGAATTTGAAGGCCAGGAAATCCTTAAAGTCGACCCGCAGGCGCTCACGCTGCTGGCCAAACACGCCTTCCATGATGCCTCATTTATGCTGCGCCCGGCGCATCAGCAGCAGGTCGCCGATATTCTGAATGACCCGGAAGCCAGCGAAAACGATAAATACGTCGCGCTACAGTTCCTGCGCAACTCTGATATCGCGGCGAAGGGTATTCTGCCGACCTGTCAGGACACCGGCACGGCGATCATCGTCGGTAAAAAAGGCCAGCGCGTCTGGACCGGCGGTGGCGATGACGCGGCACTGGCCCGGGGTGTGTATGACACCTACATCGAAGACAACCTGCGCTATTCACAAAACGCGCCGCTGGACATGTATAAAGAGGTCAACACAGGCACCAACCTGCCTGCGCAGATTGATCTCTACAGCGTCGACGGCGAAGAGTATAAGTTCCTGTGCATCGCCAAGGGCGGCGGTTCCGCCAACAAAACCTACCTCTATCAGGAAACCAAAGCGCTGATCACCCCGGCGAAGCTGAAAGTTTATCTGGTCGAGAAAATGCGTACGCTCGGCACCGCAGCGTGCCCGCCGTATCACATCGCGTTTGTGATTGGCGGTACGTCCGCAGAAGCGACGCTGAAAACGGTTAAACTTGCGTCGACTAAATACTACGACGGCTTGCCGACCGAAGGTAACGAGCACGGCCAGGCGTTCCGTGACATTCAGCTTGAGCAGGAATTACTGCTTGAAGCGCAAAACCTCGGTCTCGGTGCGCAGTTCGGCGGTAAATATTTCGCCCATGACATTCGCGTGGTGCGCCTGCCGCGTCACGGTGCGTCGTGTCCGGTGGGAATGGGCGTGTCCTGTTCTGCAGACCGCAACATCAAAGCGAAAATCAACCGCGAAGGTGTGTGGATTGAGAAGCTTGAACACAATCCAGGTAAGTATATTCCTGAGGAATTGCGCAACGCCGGAGAAGGAGAAGCGGTAAAAATCGACCTCAACCGTCCGATGAAAGAGATCCTCGCCCAGCTTTCTGACTTCCCGGTTTCCACCCGTCTGTCGCTGAACGGCACCATTATTGTGGCCCGTGACATCGCCCATGCAAAACTCAAAGAGCGCATGGACAACGGCGAAGGTCTGCCGCAGTACGTGAAAGATCACCCGATTTACTACGCAGGCCCGGCCAAAACGCCGGAAGGGTATGCCTCGGGCTCTCTCGGCCCAACCACCGCCGGACGTATGGATTCCTACGTCGACCAGTTACAGGCGGAAGGCGGCAGCATGATCATGCTCGCCAAAGGCAACCGTAGCCAGCAGGTGACCGACGCGTGTCACAAACACGGTGGGTTCTACCTCGGAAGCATCGGTGGCCCGGCAGCCGTACTGGCGCAGGGCAGTATCAAGAGCCTTGAGTGCGTCGAATACCCGGAACTGGGGATGGAAGCCATCTGGAAAATCGAAGTTGAAGATTTCCCGGCGTTTATCCTGGTAGACGATAAAGGTAATGATTTCTTCCAGCAGATTCAGTCGTCGCAGTGTGACCGCTGCGTGAAGTGATAACAGGCCGCTCCTCGGGGCGGCTTTTTTTGGTTGATTGCGATAAAACAAAAGTTAAAAAGCATCAATACTTAACGTTCTGGAAGGCATGCGAGCTTCGTCGAAACCCTTCACTTTGATTTCAAGGAGAAAGTCATGACAACGTTACGCCGCGAGAGCGACTCCATGGGCGCGATTGAGGTTCCGGCAGACAAGCTGTGGGGCGCGCAAACCCAGCGCTCGCTGGAACATTTCCGCATATCCACTGAAAAAATGCCGGTCTCGCTGATTGCTGCGCTTGCGCTGACCAAACGCGCGGCCGCCAAGGTCAATCAGGATTTGCAGCTGCTTCCGGCTGATAAAGCCAATGCTATCGTCAGCGCCGCCGACGAAGTGCTGGCGGGCAAACACGCAGACGAATTTCCCCTCGCCATCTGGCAAACTGGCTCTGGTACGCAGAGCAACATGAATATGAACGAAGTGCTGGCCAACCGCGCCAGTGAGCTGCTCGGCGGCGTGCGTGGCATGGAGCGTAAGGTTCACCCTAATGACGATGTGAACAAAAGCCAGAGTTCGAACGACGTATTCCCGACCGCCATGCACGTTGCGGCGGTGATCGCGCTTCGCGAAAACCTTATCCCGCAGTTACAGGTGCTGAAAAAGACGCTGAGCGGCAAATCCCACGCCTTCGCCGATATCGTCAAAATTGGCCGCACCCATTTGCAGGATGCCACGCCGCTGACGCTCGGGCAGGAGATTTCAGGCTGGGTGGCGATGCTGGAACACAATCTAAAACATATCGATTTAACGCTGCCACACTTAAGCGAGCTGGCGCTGGGTGGCACGGCGGTTGGCACCGGCCTGAACACCCATCCGGAATATGCCAGGCGCGTGGCGGATGAACTGGCGGCAATCACCAGACAGGCGTTTATCACCGCGCCGAACAAATTCGAAGCGTTAGGAACCTGCGATGCGCTGGTTCACGCCCACGGCGCACTGAAAGGGCTGGCGGCATCGCTGATGAAAATCGCCAACGATGTGCGCTGGCTGGCATCCGGCCCGCGTTGTGGTATTGGTGAGCTATCGATCCCTGAAAACGAACCTGGTAGTTCGATAATGCCCGGCAAAGTGAACCCGACGCAGTGCGAAGCGATGACCATGCTGTGTTGTCAGGTGATGGGCAATGATGTGGCGGTGAATATGGGGGGCGCATCGGGCAATTTCGAGCTGAATGTGTATCGCCCGATGGTGATTCATAATTTCCTGCAATCGGTGCGCCTGCTGGCGGATGGAATGGAAAGTTTCAACGAGCACTGTGCGGTGGGGATCGAGCCAAACCGCGCACGTATCGATCAGCTGCTGAATGAATCGCTAATGCTGGTCACTGCGCTCAATACCCATATTGGCTACGACAAAGCGGCAGAAATTGCCAAAAAAGCCCATAAAGACGGGCTGACGCTGAAGGCCTCGGCATTGAAACTCGGCTATCTGACCGACGCTGAGTTTGACGAGTGGGTACGTCCGCAAGCGATGGTCGGCAGCATGAAAATCAGTCGCTAGCCAGATACAGGTGCAGTCGTGGGATGATCAGTTCCAGCGACTGCGCGTCAGGCTTATAGCGATACTGTACGTTATCTTCATCGTAATTCAGCAACTCTCCAATCTCCGGTACGCTAACGCCTTGGGTGCCGGATATCAACGCGATCATCGGTCCTGGACAGGCGTACTGCACCTGTTTTTGCTTTCCTGCATACCACACGCGGGCAATCGGCTGGACTTTTACCGGACGCTTAATCTTCAGTTTTGCCTTCTGCGGCAGCGCCGCGATGTCCTGATACTCACGCTCCAGTTTGGCCTGCCACTGTTCGCGAGTGAAAGGCGGCACGGAACGCGGCGAGCGCAGGCTGTTTTCCAGCTGTTTTAGCACTTCGTCACGGGTCAGATTCTTGATGATGTGTTTATTGGCCCATCCAAAGCGGATGGTGGCCGGGTCGCGCAACAGCGTCAGGGAACGGTAGGCTTTGAGGGTAATCAACCCGGGTAAATGGTGATGCACCCACTCAAAGCGGGCCGCGGAGGGCAAACCAGACTCGACGGTGACAATGGCCTCGAACGCCGCTTTTAGCGCGTTAATGCTGCTGATTTTGTTGTCCAGTACCTGCAACTGCTCCGGCTCCGGATGCAGACAAATCACCCCGGGCAAACGTACCGCCGCTTTACTGCTGCGGTTCTCCGACTGCTGCTGAATAAACAGGTGACTATAGTGGTTCAGCGCTTTCAGCCGCGCCGCATCGCCCAGATGCTGCGCGACCGAAATGGCAGAGAGCGGGTCGTGCTCATGCTCCTTGCTCACTTCCGGTAGTTCGAACACCCGCGCGGCAAGTAGCCGACAGTCCGCCAGCATTTGCTGCAGCTCGAGCAGTTCGTGCTCCATCTGGCGGAAAGTTGTGGTTAAACGCTCAATCAGGTCGTAATCGGCCATAACACCCACTTTAGTTACAACATACTCATTGGTTTTTACTATAAGCCGGGTGGTGGCATTGTGCAATGTTCGCTCAGGCAGGGGCGTTAAGGTTTTGCGAAACGTTCACCGGCCAGCTGAAACAGAAACGCGCGCCGCCAATCGGGCTGGCGTCGCAGCTCACTTCCCCTGACATCGCATGACCAATGGAATG
The DNA here is from genome assembly GCA_902706235.1 of Citrobacter sp. 18056. Taxonomy (GTDB): domain Bacteria; phylum Pseudomonadota; class Gammaproteobacteria; order Enterobacterales; family Enterobacteriaceae; genus Scandinavium; species Scandinavium manionii. Next base: position 217,585 of record CACSJR010000001.1, read on the forward strand.
CACGATAGCTAAGCCCAGTCCGCATCCTCCGGTGGCGCGGTCGCGGCTTGGGTCGAGGCGCACAAACGGCTCGAACACACGTTCGCGTTCGTCAGGCGCAATGCCCGGACCATCGTCATCAACCAGCAGTGTCGCGCGTCCGTCGTTCAGCGTCAGGCTAACCTGAATCTGCTGGTGGCTGTAGCGCATCGCATTGTTCACGAGGTTATCCAGTACCCGTTCCATCAGACGCATATCCAGCGCGCCGTAGTGACCCGGCGTCAGTTTCACCAGAGACACATCGCGTTGAGGATTGACGGTCTGAATATCATCGACATGGGCGCTTATCCACGCGGGGAGGTCGGGCGTGGTGAGGATCAATTCATTCTGCGGGCGGTCGAGGCGCGCGTAGGTCAGCAGTTCGTCGATAAGCGCTTCGAGCTGACCGATATCCCGGTTCAGCGCCTGAGATTCCGCGTCGGTTAAATTCTCGCTCATCTCAAGACGGTAGCGCAGACGCACCAGCGGGGTACGCAGTTCGTGGGCTATCCCGTCGGTGAGCTGTTTTTTACTGGCGATCAGCGTATTGATGTTGTCCGCCATCTGGTTGAACACCACCCCAAGCCGTTCAAAGCTCGACATACTGTCAAAATGAATACGCTCGGTAAGGTGTCCTTCACCAAAGCGCTGGGCTGCGGTTTCCAGACGTAGCATGTCCTGCCAGTGCGGTCGCATCCAGATAAACACAGGGAAGGCCAGCGAGATGGCGATAAACGCCAGCAGGGCGACGTCCAGCAATCGCATTTCATGCAGGTAATAGAGATACGGCACCGGGCCGACGGCCAAAACGTAATGACTGCGCGGAATGCGCTGAATAAAAGTGTACTGATCGTCGAGTGCGACGATATCGCCCCGGCGCAAATGCTCCATCGAGCTTTCTGCCAGCTGGAATTTATTCAATGGCTCAATGCGTAAATCGAAAGAGAGATTGAGATCAAGCTCTTTAAGGGTCTTACTCCAGTCCCGGGGCGGGATTTCACGCAGTTCGCTGCGCATCAGATAAAGCGAACTTTTCATCAGATCGTCGAGGGACTGTCGGCCCGCGCGTTCGGCAGTGAATTTATACACCAGCCCGACCAGCATGGTCATCACCAGAAAGCAGACAAACAGCAGCAGGTAAAACTGCACGAACAACTTTTTCATTTCTGGCCCCGGAAGTACGAAAAATTAGTTATCCCAGGCGTGGGGCGCGAAAAGATAGCCCTTATTACGCACGGTTTTAATACGGTACGGCTCGGTGGCGCTATCGAGCAGCTTTTTACGCAGGCGAGAAATCGCCACGTCCACGCTGCGGTCCATCCCGTCATAGGTCACGCCGCGCAAGTTTTTCAGCAGCGCGTCGCGGTCCATAATTTGCCCTGCATGGGTTGCAAGCTCCCACAGCAGGTCAAAATCGGCGGTCGACAGGGTGACATTCACGCCGCTGAGCAATACCTGGCGATTGACCGGGTCGATAGACAGCGTTCCAAAGCGGATCGCTTTATGCTGCATCAGTCCGGTTGCCGGTTTCTCTCCTGTCGGCTGTGCAACGTGCTGACGCAAGTGCAGACGCAGACGTGCCAAAAGCACCGCAGGCGGGGTGGTTTTGAGGATATAGTCGCTGGCGCCCATTTCCAGAGACAGAATATGGTTCATGTCGCTGTCGAGCGAGGTCAGCAGAACGATCGGGCCTTGCCACTGCGCGCGCAAATCGCGGCAAATGGTCATCCCATCTTTGCCGGGCAGCATGATGTCGAGCAGGACCAGATCGGGTTTTTCACGCAGAACCACTTCTTCAGCGCGGTCACCGCGCGGTTCAACGATAACGTCCATATCATGCTTGCCAAGGTAGGCGGCGATGAGCGATCCGACTTCCGGATCATCTTCCACAAAAACGATCTTATTCATATCAACTGTGCGAGGCGAAAAAAGCTAAAATACACCGCCATTCTGTGGGGTGCTATTAATCTTTCATAAACAATGTAACTTCCGCTATCCTCGACTCATTCATCGGGTGAATTGTAGGCTGGAAGATGGCTTTACTGATAAAAGCGGCGCTGGGTGCGCTGGTGGTGTTATTGATTGGTGTGCTGGCGAAAACGAAAAATTATTATATTGCCGGGCTTATTCCTCTGTTTCCGACGTTCGCCCTGATTGCGCATTATATTATTGCCAGCGAGCGGGGCATCGAGGCGCTGCGCACCACCATCGTGTTTGGTATGTGGTCGATCATTCCCTACTTTTTCTATCTGCTTTCGCTGTGGTATTTCACCGGCTTTCTGCGCCTGCCGTTGGCGCTGGCAGGCGCAGTCGGGTGCTGGAGTCTGAGCGCGTGGCTGTTAATCGCCCTCTGGAGCCGGGTGCATTAACGCAGCGGACGACCGCCGTCGACGCCGAACGACCGTCCGGTGACGTAACAACTGGTCAGCAGATAATCCACCAGGTCGATAATTTCTTTTTCGCCAGGCGCGACTTTCATCAGCGATTTATTCAGCGCCTGCTGGCGATATTCCGCATCATCACTTTCATTAAACAAAATCAACGCCGGGGCGATGGCGTTGACCTTCACTTCCGGCGCCAGCTTGCGGGCAAATGAGCGGGTCATATTGTCGAGCGCGGCTTTACTGGCGGCGTAGGCGATATGCTTGTCGCTGCCTTTTTCCACCACGTAATCGGTGAAATGAATGATATCGCTGGACGCGTGGCCGTGACCGCGCAACAGTGTTTCCAGCGCATGATTCAGTAAGTAGGGCGCATTAACGTGAATTTGCATCATCTGTTGCATCACGTCGCTCAATGAAACGCCGGGCTTTTCGGCCCGCCAGCTACTGGCATTGTGAATGACCGCCCGCAGGCTATTGGTATGGGTTTTCACGGTTTCCGCGAAAGATAAAATGCCGTCATCACTGGAAAAATCGGCTGCGATGCACAACGCACCGGCACGTTCCAGCACACCGATAGCGTCATAGCGCGTGCGGTAGCTGACAATCACCGGCTGCTGTTGATTCAGAAAATGATGGGCAAGGGCGAGGCCGATACGGCGGCCTCCACCGGTAATCAGGACGGGGCGGGAATGACTTTCTCCCATCGTTTTCTCCTTAGGGTCGCGATGGGGTAAGCGCATTACCCCACTAATATCCACGTTGCCGGCACGGCGGCAACCAGTAATAAACCAATCAGCGCCATTTCACGACGCTTGAGCGTGTCACTCAACGAGTGCGTACGGCGAGCATACATAAACACCAGCAGGCCCGGTGCGTACAGCACAACCGACAGCAGCAGGTGCATCGGTCCGGAAGCATACAGTAACCATAAGCCATAAATGCAGGCACCGATACCCACCGCTTTATGTAGCGGACGTGTTGCCATCTTCAGCAGGAACGCGCCGACAAGGAAATACGGCACCAGAATCATCTCTGAGGCGATGGTCAGCAGCGTATTGTAGTCAGAGCCGGTGATCCCAATCAGGATCAGACACACTTGCACACTGATGTTGGTCAACCACAGCGAAGACGACGGCGCGTTATTTTTATTCTGACGGGCAAAAATGCGAGGGAATGCCTTATGCGTCGCTGCCAGATACGGCACTTCGGCCGCCATAATGGTCCAGCTCAGGTACGCGCCACACACGGAGACAATCAGTCCTGCTGCAATTACCACTTCGCCCCAGGAACCCATCAGACGTACCATCAGGCCAGCCATCGACGGATTTCGCATCTCAGCGAGTTCAGGACGCGGTACGACACCCAACGACAGCAGAGTAACCAGCAGATACACGCTTAACGCAGAAAGCACCGCCAGCAGCGTGGCGCGGCCAACATCCTTCTTATTCCGCGCGCGGGCAGAAACCACCACCGCGCCTTCGACGCCGATGAACACCCACAGGGTAATGAGCATCGTGCCTTTAACCTGTTCCCACACTGGCACGCCCAGCGCCACGCCGCTGAAATCCAGACTGAAGGTGTCGCTGCTGAAGGCCATCGCCGCCAGTACGATAAACAGGCCGAGCGGCACCAGCTTCGCCAGCGTAGCCACTACATTAATGCTGGCTGCGGTCTGCACGCCGCGCAGCACCAGGAAATGCACCACCCATAGCAGCACCGAGGCGCCAATCATCGCCTGCCAGGTATTACCGTCGCCAAACAGGCGCAGTTCTGGCGTATCAGTAAAGAAACTCAGGGCTGAAAACACGATGACGAGGTAGGAGACGTTGGCGATTACTGCACAGAGCCAGTAACCCCAAGCGGAGCAGAAGCCAATCAGCTCGCCGAAGCCTTCACGGGCGTAGGTGAAAATGCCGCCATCCAGATCCGGACGAATGCGGGTCAGCAGTAACATGGCGAAAGCGAGGAACAAAATGCCCACGCCGGTAATGGCCCAACCAATAAGCAGTGCGGAAGGGCTGGCCACTTCGGCCATGTTCTGCGGCAAACTGAATACGCCTGCACCGAGCATTGAGCTGAGTACCAGGGCCGTCAAGGCACCAAGGCCGAGTTTCTTTTCCATGGGCATCCTGTCGAAGGAAGAATAAAAGCCAGAATATTTATTTGGCTAAAACGCATAAAAATGGAAGATTACGCTACGGCGCGCGATTTTACGGAGAGAGTCGGTGGCATGCAATGGCGTAAGGCAGAAAAAAATAAAAAAGGCAGCCGAGGCTGCCTTATCTGTCTTGAAAAGCAATTACTTATAGAGGTCGGCGCTGATGGTCATATTACCACCACGTTCCTGCCACTGGCGGGTAATGTGGTAGTACTTAGCCCCTTTCTTAGCAGCACGCTTAGCGACCTGATAAGAGATTTCAGTCATGTTGCCGTAGTTACCGGTGAACTGAATATCATCAAACGGTACCATCTGGGCGGCGGTGACTTTGTTCAGCTCTTCAATCTTCGTCCCGTCTGGCAGCGTGACGCTGTAACGTCCACCTTTAGTCGACTGTGTTTCGAAGAACAGACCTACGCCCGCAGCCGAAGCCGAAGTCGAGCCGACGGTGGAGGATGTCGCCACGCCTGGGATTTCAACTTTCTTCGCCGCTTCACCACCTTCCGCTAATGCCGCACGTCCTGCATCAGAATTTGCCGGGATTGCATCCGGGCTCTGAACCACACGCTTCTTCGCATCGGCTTTATAGATGTAGGCGGTGACACGCTGGTTACCGCCGCCGTTGGCATCCACCTGACGAACGATAAAGAACGACGCGGCGCCTTTCTCTTTCGCGGCTTTCGCAATGGCAGAGTTAACGTCAGGCTGGCTGCGGTAAAAACCCTGTACGGTGACGGTGTCGAATGGCTCAATCAGGGCAGCCTGGTCTTTCGGCAGTTCAGTCACGCCATCAATTACGCGGTTTTTAGGTGCGTCGGCTTTAGCGGCATCGTCTTTATATAAGTCTGCGGTAACGCGCCAGTTGCCACTGCTGGAGAAATCGGACGTATCGACGACGTAGAAGGAGGCTGCGCCTGCTTTATCGGCTTTACGGGAAACAGCATCAACGGCGTCACCAATAGCATTAAAACGACCGGTGATAACGATACGATCGTACGGCTTGAGGGCTGCCGCTTGCTCCGGCGTTAACTCGGTTGCTGCACTGGCGGAAAAAGCCGCTGCAGACAGGAGAGCGGACGCCAGGAGGGTGTACTTAAGCTTCATAAAAATAATCCTTCGCCTTGCGCAAACCAGGTACTGGTAGTTGTTAGTGACTAAAACGTCAGAGATTATTGCATTTAAATTGCTTCACTGTCTGCGTGATTTTGCTCATCTTGTGCGACCCTGCTAACAGGGCGCGATAACTTTTCACGATATGTCGTGGAAATGGACGGTTGACCAGAAAAAGCGATATTCATTATGACTTTTATAAGTTAATGCAATGTTAATTTCCGGTAATAACGCCGAGAATAATCATGTTTTACCGCTTCGCTTAAGCGAATTATCAGGCTTGCCAGACAAAATAAGGTAAATATTGCTGCCTGAGACCTGCATAAGTGACTTTTCCCTAATAAAATCACAATTACTGTTTCCTAACGCTAGATCACAACCGCTATTTTCAGTAGCTTATAGAAAGTTTGTTACTGTTTTTTTTCCGGGTGCTCGCCACTTCGCCAGTCCATACGGCCAGGGACGGAACCCGATGAGACAACAAACCATCATTACAATCGATGGAAGGGAAAACTATGCGTATTGCAGTACCTAAAGAGACGCTGGCCCTGGAAACCCGGGCTGCAGCAACGCCGAAAACGGTAGAACAGCTGCTCAAACTCGGTTTTACAGTGGCAGTTGAAAGCGGGGCCGGTAAGCTTGCAAGCTTTGACGATCGTGCTTTTACCGAGGCGGGCGCTGAAGTCGTCAGCACAGAAACCGTCTGGCAGTCTGACATTATTCTAAAAGTGAATGCCCCAACGGACGCGGAAATCGCGCTGCTTAATCCGGGCACCACGCTGATTAGCTTTATTTGGCCGGCACAAAACCCGGAGCTGATGGCAAAATTAGCCGAGCGACAGGTCAACGTGATGGCGATGGATTCCGTGCCGCGTATTTCACGCGCGCAGTCTCTCGATGCCCTGAGTTCGATGGCGAACATCGCGGGTTACCGCGCGATTGTTGAAGCCGCCCACGAGTTTGGCCGCTTCTTCACCGGGCAAATCACCGCCGCCGGTAAAGTGCCACCGGCTAAAGTCATGGTTATCGGTGCGGGTGTTGCGGGTCTGGCCGCCATCGGCGCGGCGAACAGCCTCGGCGCTATCGTGCGTGCTTTTGACACCCGTCCGGAAGTGAAGGAACAGGTCCAGAGTATGGGCGCTGAATTCCTCGAACTGGATTTCGAGGAAGAAGCGGGCAGCGGCGACGGCTATGCCAAAGTAATGTCCGAAGCCTTTATCAAAGCGGAAATGGAACTGTTCGCCGCCCAGGCGAAAGAAGTCGATATTATCGTCACCACCGCACTGATCCCTGGCAAGCCAGCCCCAAAACTGATCACCCGCGAGATGGTGGATTCGATGAATCCAGGCAGCGTGGTGGTTGATCTGGCGGCACAAAACGGTGGCAACTGCGAATACACCGTGCCGGGTGAAGTGTTCACTACCGCCAACGGTGTGAAGGTGATTGGCTATACCGATTTAGCCAGCCGCCTGCCGACCCAGTCCTCACAGCTTTACGGCACCAACCTGGTGAACTTGCTCAAACTGCTGTGCAAAGAAAAAGACGGCAACATCAACATTGATTTTGACGACGTGGTTATTCGCGGCGTGACCGTGGTTCGCGAAGGTGAAGTCACCTGGCCTGCGCCACCGATTCAGGTTTCTGCTCAGCCGAAAGCGGCAGCAAAAGTTGAAGCGGCACCTGCGGAACCGGAAAAACCGGCATCGCCGTGGCGCAAATACGCGCTGATGGCGCTGGCGATTATTCTGTTTGGCTGGCTCGCAGACGTTGCACCAAAAGAGTTCCTCGGCCACTTCACCGTGTTCGCGCTCTCCTGCGTGGTCGGTTATTACGTTGTGTGGAACGTGTCTCATGCGCTGCACACGCCGCTGATGTCGGTCACGAACGCCATTTCCGGAATCATCGTGGTGGGTGCGTTGCTGCAAATTGGCCACGGTGGCTGGGTCAGTTTCCTCAGCTTTATTGCCGTGCTGATTGCCAGCATCAATATTTTCGGTGGTTTCACCGTGACTCAGCGCATGCTGAAAATGTTCCGCAAAGGGTAAGGGGTAGCACATGTCTGGAGGATTAGTTACAGCTGCATACATTGTTGCCGCGATCCTGTTTATTTTTAGTCTGGCAGGGCTTTCGAAACACGAAACGTCACAGCAGGGCAACTATTACGGCATCGCCGGGATGGCCATTGCGCTGATTGCCACCATCTTTGGGCCGGAAACGGGCAACGTGGCGTGGATTTTAGTCGCGATGATCATCGGCGGGGCGATCGGTATTCGTCTGGCAAAACGGGTCGAAATGACTGAAATGCCAGAGCTGGTGGCGGTGCTGCACAGCTTTGTGGGCCTGGCTGCGGTACTGGTCGGCTTTAACAGCTACCTGTACCACGAACCGGGCCTTGAGCCGATCCTGGTCAATATTCACCTGACCGAAGTGTTCCTTGGCATCTTTATTGGTGCGGTGACCTTCACCGGTTCAATCGTTGCATTCGGTAAACTGCGCGGCAAAATTTCGTCCAAGCCGCTGATGCTACCGAACCGTCACAAAATGAACCTGGCCGCGCTGGTGGTTTCATTCCTGATGCTGGTGGTATTTGTTCGTACCGAAAGCGTTGGCCTGCAGGTACTGGCCCTGCTCATCATGACCGTTATCGCGCTGGCCTTTGGCTGGCACCTGGTGGCGTCCATCGGTGGGGCTGACATGCCGGTTGTGGTGTCGATGCTGAACTCCTATTCCGGTTGGGCGGCTGCGGCTGCGGGCTTCATGCTCAGCAACGATCTGCTGATCGTTACCGGTGCGTTGGTCGGTTCTTCTGGTGCGATCCTGTCTTATATCATGTGTAAAGCGATGAACCGTTCGTTCTTCAGCGTTATTGCAGGCGGCTTCGGCACCGACGGTTCGTCTACCGGGGCTGACGACGAAGTGGGTGAACACCGCGAAATCAGCGCGGAAGACACCGCTGAGATGCTGAAAAACTCGCAGACGGTCATCATCACCCCAGGCTACGGCATGGCGGTGGCGCAGGCGCAGTATCCGGTGGCTGAAATCACTGAAAGACTGCGCGCGCGCGGTATCAAAGTGCGTTTCGGTATTCACCCTGTGGCGGGCCGTTTGCCGGGGCACATGAACGTACTGCTGGCTGAAGCGAAAGTGCCGTATGACATCGTGCTGGAAATGGACGAAATCAATGACGATTTCCGCGACACCGATACCGTGCTGGTCATTGGCGCCAACGACACCGTTAACCCGGCGGCGCTGGACGATCCGAAGAGCCCGATTGCCGGAATGCCAGTGCTGGAAGTGTGGAAAGCGCAGAACGTAATTGTCTTCAAACGTTCGATGAATACCGGCTACGCTGGCGTGCAAAACCCGCTGTTCTTCAAAGAGAACACCCACATGTTGTTTGGCGATGCAAAAGCCAGCGTGGATGCGATCCTCAAAGCGCTGTAATTACCTGATATAAATCTGTGCTTAAAGCCGTCTTCCGGTAAAAGGAAGGCGGCTTTTTTGTTATGATGGCCGTCACATTTTGAATCAGCAGCAGTGAAGGGAGAGCAGCGTGTTTGCGGATTTTGGCGTACTGAATTACTGGACTTACCTGGTCGGCGCGATATTTATCATTCTGGTGCCGGGGCCTAATACCTTTTTTGTGCTCAAAACCGGGGCCGCATACGGTATCCGCACTGGCTATCTGGCCGCGCTGGCGGTGTTTATCGGCGATGCGGTGCTGATGTTCCTCTCCTGGGCGGGGGTCGCCACGCTGATTAAAACCACGCCGGTGCTGTTTAACATTGTCCGTTATCTGGGCGCACTGTATCTGCTATATCTCGGGCTTAAAATGCTGTGGGCAGTTATCAAACAAAAAGGTGGCGAGCACATGCACACTGCTGACCAGCGCAGCACTATTTTCAAACGCGCGCTGACGCTGAGCCTGACCAACCCGAAAGCGATTCTGTTCTACGTCTCATTCTTCGTTCAGTTCATTGACGTGAACTCCACCACGCCGGGTCTGGCATTCCTGATCCTCGGCGTCACGCTGGAAATCGTCAGCTTCACCTATCTCAGCTTCCTGATTGTCTCCGGTTCGCTGGTGACCCGTTTCGTTGGCAGCCGTAAAAAGCTGGTGAAGCTCGGCAATAGTCTGATTGGCCTGGTGTTCGTCGGATTTGCCGCACGACTGGCATCATTACAGTCTTAATATTTCCCTCGCTCCTGTGAGGTTTTTGCTTTTTGCGGGTGGGTTGGTTAGCATTCCGCTTCAAAAGGGGAAACTGATGAAAAAAGCAATCTTAGCCATATCTGTAGTGCTTATCGCTGGATGTTCATCTCAGTCTGAACAGAACCCAGAACCTGGCCTCTCAAATCCTGCTTCTATTTACTGCATCAAGCAGGGCGGCAAACTGAGCATTGTTAACTCTGGCAATGGCGAAGTTGGCTACTGCAATCTGCCTAATAAAGAGCGGGTAGAGGAGTGGGAACTATATCGCCGAATGGGACATTGACATTATTTTACTTAACGGATTGTTTATAAATAAACAGTCCATTTGCACGCGACTTGAAAATCCAGCATTTAAAGCTAAATTTAGGTTGTGATTTTGTTGCATCTTTGCGGCGAATTTAACCTCAGGGAGCGTGTTATGGATTTTTTAAAGAGAACCAAAGCTGAAGCGCGAAACTATGGCGTCGCATTATGGGCCGGTTTTTTAGGTGGAAACTTATCGAGTTTCGTAAAGTGGGGGACAGAAAATCCTATGCCTCCCCGTACTGCAGACAGAGCTATCCCACCGGCAGAAATGCTTCAGGACGTTGGATTTCAGGTGAATGAAATGATCTATCACTATTCAGGTCACGTCGTGAACTGGGGAGTGGCAGGTATCCATCATATGTTCTCTATCGGTTTTGCTATGTTTTATTGCCTCGTTGCAGAAGTATTCCCGGCAATTAAATTATGGCAGGGCGCTGCTTTTGCCATACTCGTTACCATTGGGTTTCATGGTGTTATGTTGCCAGTATTTCATTGGGCTCCGCCATTATGGCAATTGCCTTTTGATGAGCTTCTCTCGGAGACGCTCGGGCATATCCTTTGGATGTGGGCAATTGAGATTGTTCGACGTGACATCCGTAATCGAATAACGAAAAAACCAGACCCCGAGTTTCAGTGATTAGCTGTTAATCACCGTAATAGTTATGAGATCATTCTATAAGGGCTCGCTTTGGCGAGCCTTTTTTATGAATTTTTTGATGCAGGCACCCAATTCCCGCGCCGCTATTGGGTTGTGTATGCTGAACGGGAGTCCGCGGTTGATAAATCGCGTCGGTAGCTGGCATTCAATGAAGCGCTTTTTTCTTGAGTCACTTCATAATACCACCAATAACCTTGCACTTTAGGAGGATACTTGTAGACGAGTGATACCCAAAAATCCAAAAATAAATGATAAGAAGATTGAATTTGGTGAGTGTATGAACTGGATGTATTACCTCGGGCATTGGTGGCGGATTGTGAAGTTTGAAGAGAACAGTGTATTCATCCTTTTTCCAGAATTCGGAGCGTCCTCTCTGATGGTCTCAGAGTTGACGCTGCGCGATATTATGAAGTCCTACTGGGGTTTTAAATCTTCGCTTGTTTAAGGTCGGAAAAAGCATATTTCACCCAATCCACTCTTTGACGCTATCACGATAACCGTGCAGGCCCGATAGCAAGCCGTCAGGGAGTGGGCTCTTCGTCATAAATGACCTATCGCAGACTCAATTTCATCTGTATTTATCAGGAAGTATTGCGGCCAAAAGCGCTTTCAGGGGCAATTTTGGGGCGATAAAAGGCCTGGTTATGTCTGATAGTGTCTTTTGCCTGTTTTTGTCAACCGACTGATAAGCATGAAAAAGTTAATGTATACAGGCAAATGCTAAAAAAGCTACTATACTCCTCTATAGTATTTGGGGGGGCCTATGCCGCATTCACCTGAAGATAAAAAGCGCGCTTTGACGCGCGTGCGTCGTATTCGTGGTCAGGTCGATGCACTTGAGCGGGCGCTGGAGTCCGGCGAGCCGTGCCTGAGCATCCTGCAACAGATTGCTGCCGTGCGCGGGGCCGCCAACGGCCTGATGGGCGAAATGATCGAAATGCATCTTAAAGACGAGCTGGTGACGGGCGAAACCACCGTCGATCAGCGCGCGGCTCGCATGGCGGAAGTTGGTCATCTGCTACGATCGTATTTAAAATAACTGACAACAAGGTAAGAGACGGAATGAAATCACGTGCTGCAGTTGCGTTTGGTCCAGGCCAGCCGCTAAAAATTGTCGAAATTGACGTGGCGCCGCCGAAGAAGGGCGAAGTACTGGTCAAAATTACCCATACCGGCGTGTGCCACACTGATGCGTTCACGCTGTCGGGTGATGATCCGGAAGGCGTCTTCCCGGCGGTACTCGGGCATGAAGGCGGCGGCGTAGTGGTTGAAGTCGGTGAAGGCGTAAGTAGCCTGAAGGCGGGCGACCACGTTATCCCGCTGTACACAGCGGAATGTCGCGAGTGTAAGTTCTGTAAATCCGGTAAAACCAACCTTTGTCAGGCGGTCCGCGCCACGCAGGGTAAAGGCCTGATGCCAGACGGTACCACTCGTTTCTCTTATAACGGCGAGCCGATTTACCACTACATGGGCACCAGCACCTTCAGCGAATACACGGTAGTGGCTGAAATCTCCCTGGCGAAAGTTAACCCGCAGGCACCACTGGATAAAGTCTGTCTGCTAGGCTGCGGCGTGACCACCGGTATTGGCGCGGTGCATAACACGGCGAAAGTGAAAGAAGGTGACACCGTGGCGGTATTTGGCCTCGGCGGTATCGGTCTGGCGGTCATTCAGGGCGCGGTTCAGGCAAAGGCCGGGCGCATCATTGCGGTCGACACCAACCCGGAAAAATTCAAACTGGCCGGTGAAATGGGCGCGACCGATTTCATCAACCCGAATGACAGTGATAAGCCGGTGCAGGACGTTATCGTCGAACTGACCGACGGTGGCGTAGATTTCAGCTTCGAGTGCATCGGCAACGTGAACGTGATGCGTGCGGCGCTGGAATGCTGCCACAAAGGTTGGGGTGAAAGCGTGATTATCGGCGTGGCGGGTGCAGGTCAGGAAATAAAAACCCGTCCGTTCCAGCTGGTGACCGGTCGCGTGTGGCGCGGTTCGGCGTTTGGCGGCGTGAAAGGGCGCACCCAACTGCCGGGCATGGTTGAAGATGCGATGGTCGGTAAAATTAACCTCGACCCGTTCATTACCCACCGTATGCCGCTGGACCAGATCAACGAAGCGTTTGATCTGATGCACGAAGGCAAGTCAATCCGCACTGTTATCCATTTCGGCGACAACTGATGCGCAGGCCAGCGGAGCCATTCCGCTGGCTTTACCCCGCGTAATCTCCAAAGTGTGATCGATGTAGCGCTTTTACCTGTAAGCAATCTCCCCGCCAGGCCGATGACAATCTAACGGGCGTTTTGGTACGCCTCTTACAATAAGAGAGTCGATAAGCCATGGACAAATCAGCCGCAGGGCAAAAGTCGCAAACAGTCAGTTTTTTACATCACATCCGTCTCGTTCCACTGTTCTCCTCCATTCTGGGCGGCATCCTGCTGCTGTTCGCATTAAGCTCGGGCCTGGCGGGCTATTTCCTGTTGCAGGCTGACCGCGACCAGAACGACGTCACGCAAGAGTTAGAAGTCCGAATGGGGCTCTCGAACAGCTCGAACCACCTGCGTACCGCGCGTATCAACCTGATCCACGCCGGGGCCGCCAGCCGTATTGCCGAAATGGATGATATGAAGCGCAATATTTCCGAGGCTGAACTGCGGATCAAACAGTCGCAGGAAGGGTTTAAGCAGTACGTGAACCGTGACGTAAAAACCCCTGCGGACGAAGCACTGGATGGCGAAATCAATGCGCGTTACAACGCTTATATCGACGGCATGAAGCCGATGCTGAAATATGCCAAAAACGGCATGTTTGAAGCGATCATTAATCATGAAAACGAGCACGCTCGCCTGCTGGATTCGGCCTATAACGATGTGCTGTTGAAAGCGATTAAAATCCGTAGCGACCGCGCGCGTCATCTCTCTGAATCGGCCCACAGCCGCACCCAGCTCGGCCTGGCCTTTATGGTCGGCGCGTTTGTCCTGGCGCTGGTGTTGACGCTGCTGACCTTCGTTGCGCTGCGCCGTACCGTTATCAACCCGCTTCGCCGCGCGTTGCATCGTATCGAGCAGATTGCCGATGGCGATTTAACTCTGGCGGATGAAGCCTCCGGACGGAGTGAAATCGGCAAGCTGAGCCATGATTTGCAGAAAATGCAGCACGCGCTGTCGCAAACGGTCGGTACCGTACGTCAAGGTGCCGAGGAAATTTACCGCGGTACCAGCGAAATTTCGGCGGGCAATACCGATCTCTCGTCCCGCACTGAGCAGCAGGCAGCGGCGATTGAGGAAACGGCAGCCAGCATGGAACAGCTGACCGCCACGGTGAAACAGAACGCCGACAACGCACATCACGCTACCAAACTAGCGGAAGATGCCTCCGGGAAAGCCACTCGCGGTGGGCAGATTGTGTCGGGGGTGGTGTCGACGATGGGTAACATCTCCAGCAGCTCGAAGAAAATTTCTGAAATTACCGCAGTAATTAACAGCATCGCGTTCCAGACCAATATTCTGGCGCTGAACGCAGCGGTTGAAGCCGCGCGCGCCGGGGAACAAGGGCGTGGATTTGCCGTGGTGGCGAGCGAAGTGCGAACTCTGGCGAGCCGCAGCGCGCAGGCGGCGAAAGAGATAGAAGGGCTGATCAGTGAATCGGTCACGCTGATCGAGCGTGGGTCCGGCGAAGTGGTTGCGGCGGGCAGCACCATGAGTGAAATCGTTGATGCGGTGAAGCGCGTGACCGACATTATGCTGGAAATTGCGGCGGCATCTGACGAACAGAGTCGCGGTATTTTGCAGGTCAGCCAGGCGATCACCGAAATGGATAACGTCACCCAACAGAACGCCTCGCTGGTGGAAGAAGCGTCTGCGGCGGCAGGATCGCTGGAAGAGCAGGCCGCTCGTTTGACCGAAGCCGTGGGTGCGTTTCGTTTGCAGCAGGGCGGTTCGGTTCGCCAGCCGAAACCTTCTTCCGGCGCAACTTATGTCGCACAACGTCCAGCGTTGGCGAGCGGGGATAACTGGGAAACGTTTTGACTGAGGGAAACGCCCGGTGACGCTTCGCTTATCGGGCCTACATTCGAATTTGATATCACCGCAGGCCTGGCAAGCCTGCGCCGCCGGGCACAACAACAAACATAAAAAAGGGACCTTTCGGTCCCTTTGCCGTTACTGCGAGAAGATTACTGCTTATCTGGCAGCGCGTAGGCGATAATGTAATCGCCACGGTCCGGAGACTGACGGGCGCCGCCTGCGTTAATGATGATGTACTGCTTCCCGGTTTTCGGTGATACGTAGGTCATCGGGCCGGACTGGCTGCCGACCGGCAGGCGGGATTTCCAGATTTCTTTCCCGTTTGCTGTATCGAACGCGCGCAGGTAGAAATCTTGCGTGCCCGCGAAGAACAGCAGACCAGACTGCGTGGACAGCGAAGCGCCCAGCGTCGGCATCCCAATCGGGATCGGCAGGTGCATACGAATGCCCAGCGGACCGGTGTCTTCTACCGTACCGACCGGAACTTGCCACACCAGCTTGCCACTTTTCAGGTCAACGGCGGACATGGTGCCGAATGGGGGTTTCTGGCACGGAATGCCGAGCGGAGACAGGAAGCGTTCACGCATCGCGCCGAAAGGCGTACCGTCCATCGGCACAATACCCATCTCGATGCCGCTGGCATTTTTCGCTACCTTGGCGCGCGGAACCATATAGTTCGCCAGGCCCAGACGCATATCGTTCACGAACATCAGGCTGTTATTCGGGTCAACCGACACGCTGCCCCAGTTCATACCGCCGAGCGATCCCGGGAACTGCAGGGAACGATCGAGGCCTGGTGGGGTGAACACGCCCTGATGACGCATCTCTTTAAACTGAATGCGGCACAGCAGCAGGTCAATTGGCGTTGCACCCCACATGTCGGACTCTTTCAGGGTTTGATTGCCGATCATCGGCATCCCTACAGAGTACGGCTGCGTTGGGGAATAACGCTCACCTTTGATGTCGCCCGCAGGCACCGGACGCTCTTCCACTTTGGCGACAGGTTTACCGGTCGCGCGGTTGAGCATAAAGATCATGCCCTGTTTGGAGGTTTGCACCAGCACCGGCGTCGTGCCGCCTTTACCGTCCGGCAAATCGTACAGCAGCGGCTGCGACGGCAGGTCAAAGTCCCAAAGGTCGTGATGGGTGGTTTGATAATGCCAACGCACCTGGCCCGTAGTTGCATCAACGGCGACGATAGACGAGCTGTATTTGTCGTCCAGAGCCGTGCGATGACCGCCGAAGAAATCAGGGGTTGCGTTGCCGGTCGGCAGATAAATCAGGTTCAGCTTCGCGTCATAAGACATTGCTGACCAGACGTTTGGGGTTCCGCGGGTATAGGTTGTGCCTTCTGGCGGAACGCTGGTCAGATTCGGATTACCCGGATCCCACGCCCACGCCAGTTTGCCAGTGTGAACGTCATACGCGCGCACCACGCCCGGCGGTTCACCCGTCGAGAAGTTATCCGCGACGCGACCGCCGACCACAACCACATTTCCAGCCACCAATGGGGTCGAGGTTTGCTGGTAGTAGCCAGGCTTGATTTCGCCCATGCCAACGCTCAAATCCACCACGCCGTGGGTGCCAAAGTCTTCACAAACTTTGCCGGTGTCAGCGTTAATGGCAATCAGACGGGCGTCAGTGGTCGGCAAGAACAGGCGACGCGGGCAGGCAGCGGGCTGCGAATCTGCTGTCGGTGTTGCGTTAGCCACAGGCGTTTCAGCTGCCTGGTCGTAATAGCCGAGACCACGGCACCGCTGCCAGTTTGGCGCACTGGCCTTTGAATCATAGCGCCACTTCTCTTTGCCGGAATCAACGTCCAGCGCCAGAACTTTGCTGTAAGGCGTGCAGACAAACAGCGTGTCACCCACTTGCAGCGGTGTATTCTGATCTTCCGCGCCGGAACCATTGCTCAGCGGAATGTCTCCGGTATGTGCGGTCCACGCGACCTGAAGCTGGCTGACGTTTTGCTTATTGATTTGATCAAGGGCGGCAAAGCGGTCGCCGTGGGTGGTATTGCCCCAGTGCTCCCAATTTTTTTGCGCTTCGCCCGCTGCGACCGGTTTCACCGGAACGGGTTCGTCGGCGGTGACCAGCGTTTGTGGGCGGAACATGCCGCCTGCGCTGGCCAGTAAAATAACCACCAGCACCGCGGCAATGCCAAAGGCCGGGGCTTTACCCGTGGCGGTCTGTTGGCCGAGGAAAGGCCAGAGCAGGGTAGCCAGCAGTGCCAGCACGCCGAAGGTGAACAGGCGTGAGAATAGCGGCCAGAACTCCCAGCCTGCATCGCTAATCGCCCAGACAATCGAGGCAATGAATAACACCGCATAAAGCACAAGACCGCTGCGACGATTTTTAGCGATAAGCCAGGCTGAAATCAGTATCACGATACCGGCGATGACGAAGTACCAGCTCCCGCCTACGCTCGCGAGTTTGGCGCCGAGGCCACCCACGGCGAGGCCGATCACGGCCATCAGCACCACTAAAAGCCACTGCAGGATCTGAGGTAATCCGCGTGGCGAACTGCCAGTTGTCATTTCTGTCTCCTTAACGACACACATACGTGCAGGTTATGAACCATACGTAACGCTTGAACACGAATGGGTTTTTGAATGAAGCGATAAATACCTTCAGAGAGGCGCAATAGTCACCTTTATGAATTTCATATGAACCATTTGGTGAATTGCGAGCATGATAGATCTGTTAAATTGCATTGCGCAATTGTTAATAAATAATATCGCATTATTTGCGCAGCAGAGGCGGGGCCAAAACGAGGGCCGCCGATGAAAATTCTGTAGGGTCTAAACTGTGATCGGGACTGATAATTTCAATGCTGGCGCCGATCGACATCACAATTCACGCTGTGAGCGTTGGGTGTATTTTGCTCATCATGATTAAAACTATATCTATAATAGAAACAAATAGAGGCAATGATGAACGATGAACAGAACAGAAACGTTGCAGGCGGTATCGCCCGCCGCTGAGATCCCAGCGGCGCGTAAGCTGCGCAAGGTGCTACTCGCCACCGGTGTGGGGCATTTCGTTGAATGGTTCGATTTCGGATTGTACGGTACGCTGGCGGCGATTATCGGTATGCAGTTTTTCCACGCCGACAGTCCGGGCGTGGCGCTGCTGTCATCGTTCGCGGTTTTTGGTGCCGGGTTTATCATGCGCCCGCTAGGTGGGTTGTATTTCGGCTCGCTAGGTGACCGGGTAGGGCGGCAGAAAGTACTGGCTACGGTGATTTTGCTGACCTCTGGTGCGACGTTTGTTATGGGCTTGTTGCCCACTTTCCATCAGATTGGCGTCACGGCGACGGTGCTGTTGGTCATTACCCGTTTGGTTCAGGGTTTTGCCGCTGGCGGTGAAAGCTCTGGCGCCACCACCTATCTGGCGGAATACGCTCCGAACGATCGGCGCGGCTATTTTACCTGCTGGATAGATAACTTTGGCTTTATGGCTTTTGTCGCCGGCTCGGGGCTGGTGTTTATCCTCACGGCGTCGTTGGGTGAAACCGCGATGAACGACTGGGGCTGGCGGATCCCGTTCCTGGTGGCCGGGCCGCTCGGCTGGGTGGGGCTGTATCTGCGCCAGCATCTGGAAGATTCACCGGAATTTAAGGCCGTAGCGCAAAGCGGTAAAACCGAAAGCAAGCCGCTGCGCGCTGCGGTGACGAAAGCCTGGGGCGCGCTGCTGTTTTGCGTAGGATTCGTGGTACTCAAAGCGGTCGGACACTGGACGTTGCAAACCTTTATGCCGGGCTATCTCTCCACCGAACTGCATTTCTCAAAGCTCAACGCTTACGCCATCACCACCATCGGCCTGTTTGGCATTGCGGTTCTGGTGCCATTTATGGGCTGGCTGTCGGATAAATATGGCCGCAAGCCGCTGATGCTGGCCGGATGCGCCGGGTTTATTCTGTTCAGCTATCCGGCGATGATGGTGATGGCGCAGGGGAACATGCTGTCGGCGGTGTTGGCGATGTTGCTGCTCGGGGCGTTTATTGCCGCGTTTGACGGGGCGTGCAGTGCGGCCATGGCTGAGCTGTTTCCGACCAGCGTGCGCTATGGCGGCTTGTCCATCGCCTATAACTTTGCGGTGGCGTTCTTTGGCGGCATCACGCCGTGGTTCTCGGTATGGCTGATTGGGGCCACTGGCGATCGGTTTTCCCCGGCGTATTACGTGATGGGGGCGGCATTGATCACCTTCCTTACAGTGCTGAAAGCCAAAGAAACCGCAGGAAAACCGCTTAAAAGATGAGGTTTATATTCACGCAAGTGTTGTTTCTGGTCAAAAAACAATCAGAACCAGATGCTATACTGGATGGGTTTTCAACGTAAAAGAGGATGTCATGGATACCGAATTAAACCCTAAGCAGCTGGCCGTCGAATTTCTGCGTCGTGATACAAGCCCGTTAACTCCTGCGCAATATCTGAAACGCGTTAAACAGCTGGAGCTGGAGTTTGCCGACCTGATGGCGCTTTCCTCCCTCGAACTGAAAGAAGAGATCGACTACGCCTGGCGCATGGGTATCCATTGATCCTGACGTCAGCTATAAAAAAACCCGGTGAGTGTTCTCATCGGGTTTTTTATTCGCGGCTAACGCTTAATCGTCGTCTTCATCGTCCAGTTCGACCGGGGTCTGATACTGATCTGGTTTCAGCGCCAGCAAATCGCAGCGCAGATGGTCAATCACCTGTTCCGCCGTATTGCCGAGGAACGCCGCAGACAGCCCGGTGCGTCCTACGGTGCCAAGCACCACAATCCCCGCCTGCAAATGCTCCGCCAAATCCGGGATAACTTCTTCCGGCAGGCCTTTTTCGACGTGAGTCATCTCTTCCGAAATACTGTATTTCTGACGTAATGACTTCATTGCCAGCAGATGTTGGCCGCGAATCGCGTCGTTATACACGCTCGGGTCAAAATCAGGCAGCTCGATTGCGATATTGATAGGGGTAACCGGATACGCGCCAACCAGATGCACTTCGGTGTGGTTAATCTGATCGGCGAGCTGGAGGGTTTCACGAACCAGCTTATCGTTGAGGGCGTTGTGATATTCCTCTTCGCTGGCGAGATTAACCGCCACAATCGCCTTACCACCTTCCGGCCACGGCTGATCTTTCACCATCCAAACCGGACACGGACATTTTCTCAGCAGATGCCAGTCGGTTGGGGTGAAAATCACCGCTTCCAGTTTGTCGTGCTGATGCGCCATCTTAAGCAACAAATCGTGCCCGTTACTCATGATTTCCTGAATGATGGCTTCAAAAGGACGGTTATGCCAGACGACCTTAATTTCAATCGGTACGCCGGCATCCAGATAAAATTTTGCCTGCTCGCGGATCCAGGCGGTCCGTTGGCTGATGACGCCCTGACGCATAGCGGTGCGCTCGTCAGGCGACAGAAGGGTGGTCATCTCGTAGGAAAAGTCATAGATCGGCAAAAAGGCTTTAATCGATCCACCAATCCGTTGATGAAGGTAAACAGCGCGCCGTAATGCGGGTTGATCGTCCTGGTTAGGATCGATGGCTACCAGCATATTTTGATACTTTGCCATATAGGGTCTCCTTACAACTGTCACCACAGTCTGTAACTAAAAGATAACCCATCCGGAGTGATTGAAACAGGGGAGAACCTTCGCCAGATCAATAAATCAGGAAAATTTAACGATCCGGCGAAAGGAAAGAGAAGAATCAGGCGACGTTACGGGCGTGACCAGCGAGGACTGCCAGCGCATCGCTATTTTCGATGGTAATGTATTTCCCTTTAACTGCTAGCATGCCGCTTTTCTGGAAACGACCGAGCAGACGGCTGATGGTTTCTACCGTCAGACCGAGATAGTTACCGATGTCACCGCGGGTCATGGTCAGACGGAATTCACGCGGTGAGAAACCACGTTCGGCGAAACGACGGGAGAGGTTATAGATAAATGCTGCCAGGCGCTCTTCCGCGTTTTTCTTAGACAGCAGCAGGATCATGTCCTGATCGCCTTTGATTTCGCCGCTCATCAGACGCATCATCTGCTGACGCAGGTTTGGCATCTTGCCGGAGAGGTCATCCAGCGTTTCAAAGGGGATTTCGCAAACCATGGAGGTTTCCAGCGCCTGAGCAAAGCTCGGGTGATGGCCAGTACCAATGGCGTCAAAACCTACTAAATCGCCCGCCAGATGGAAGCCGGTGATTTGCTCATCACCTTGTTCGGTGATGGTGTAGCTTTTGATGGTCCCGGAGCGGATGGCATACAGAGATTTCAGCTCATCGCCCGCTTTGAACAGAGTCTGCCCCTTCTGGATGGGCTTCTTGCGCTCGATGATATTATCAAGCTGATCGAGCTCATGTTCATTAAGAGTGAACGGAATACAGAGCTGGCTGATACTGCAATCCTGGCAGTGGATAGCACAACCGCCAGACTGGATGCGTCGAATAATTCGCTTTTCCGGGATCATAGATTTGCTCAGGCTTTAATTGATATTGGTCAATTTTAACATCTTTTTGTTGAGCAGGTAAGTCTCGAAAACCCGATTCACGCAATATAAGCAAGGGAAATAGTCTGAAGATTATATCTCCCTGAAATGTATGGGTTTAAACTGGGGCGGTTTATTAAAAAATTGCGCAATCACTCCAGTAAAGCACTAAAAATCAAAGCAGCAGATAGCCTTCATGGCGCAGCAGCCACTCTTTGCGCTGCACACCCCCAGCATATCCCGTCAGGGTGCCGTTACGGCCAATCACCCGATGACAGGGCACCACAATACTGACCGGATTTGAGCCATTCGCCGCGCCCACTGCGCGTGCCGCACCCGGTCTGCCAAGCTGTTCGGCCAGCTCACCGTAGTGCATCACATGGCCGCACGGAATGGAACGTAGCGCCTGCCACACTTCGCGCTGAAAAGGCGTACCCGCGGTCGCGCTGGACAGGGTGTCAATAATGCTGAGATCGCCGTCAAAGTAGGCCTTCATCTTGCTACTTAAGCCATTGGGGTCCTTGGATGCCACACGCTGATAGCCTTCCGCGCGATAGTGTATATCCAGTAACTGCACCATCCGCTCGCTGTGTTCTTCCCACTCAACGGCGCGCAGATGGAATTGTTCATCGCACAGGATCCACAACGGTCCAAGCGGGGTAGCAATCTTATCTTCCAGCAATCTCAGCATCACGTTTCCTTAGTTCAGCCGCGGGTAAATCCCCGGCCCAATGGGGAGCCCGACAAGATACCATGTCACCAGCATCAGCAACCATACCCCTAAAAAGATAAGCGGATAGGGTAACACCAGCGAATAGTAGGTACCGAGTTTTGCCTCCGGTTTATAGCGTTGTAGGAAGCCAAGAAACAGCGGCACGAACGGTGATACCGGGGCCAGTGGAATAACGGAAGAATCTGCGACACGAAACAGAATTTGTGCAAAGGCCGGGTGGAAACCGAGCATCATAAACATCGGCACGAAGATAGGTGCCAGAATTGACCAGATAGCCGAGCCGCTGGCGATAAACATACACAGCAATGACGAAAGCAATGCCAGCCCGACAAACGCTGGCACGCCACTTAACCCGGCACTTTCCAGAACATCGGTCAGGCCGACCGCCATAAACTTGCCCATATTGCTCCAGTTAAACATCGCAACAAACTGGGCCAGCGGGAACACCATGACGATAAATCCCGCCATCTCTTTCATCGGTTCGATCATCAAATGGGGAATATCAGCCTGGCTGCGGATTTTCTTTGTTGCCAGGCCATAAGACAGCGAAACCACAAAGAAGAAAAAGATGATAAGCGGTACGATGCCTTTAATGAACGGTGAAGGCAGTACGGTATGCAACACCGGGTCACGCAGAATACCGTTTTGTGGGATAACCAACAGCGCTATCAGGCCGATGAACAGCAGTGAGACGCCCCCGGCAACCCGTAAACCAAAACGTTGTTCAGCGCCCAGCGTTTCCAGTTTATCATCGCTACTGCCTTGCCACGCCCCGAGGCGCGGTTCGACGATTTTATCGGTAATCAAGCCACCGACAATCGTCAGCACAACCACCGAACAGGCCATAAAGTACCAGTTATCAATCACGCTCACGTGCAGTGCGGCATCCATGGTTTTTGCCGCCTCGGTACTGATTCCGGAGAGCAACACGTCAGTGGTAACAATCAATAAGTTTGCGGTAAACCCACAGCCAACCCCGGCAATCGCTGCCAGCAGACCCGCCACCGGATGACGCCCGACTGCCAGGAAAATTAAGGCTCCCATCGGCGGCATAATCACCAATGCGGCATCAGACGAAATATGGCTGAAGAAGGCGATAAACAGCACCATATAGCTGGCATAACGGGCGCTGACGTGCGAGGCCATTTTGACCATCAGGGCGGGTAGCAAGCCCACACGTTCCGCGAGACCTGCACCCAGCACCAAAGCCAGAATGGCGCCGAGTGGGGCGAAGCCACTGAAGTTGTTAATCACATTGGGTAAAAACCAGTGCAACCCCTCGACGCTAAGCAGGTTTTTAACCACCACTGTCGAACCGTCAGCGGGGCTTTTAACACTGACATCAAAGGCCGACAGTACGGCAGTGGCTATCATCAATGCCGCAATCAAATACACAAACAGCAGGAAAGGGTGCGGCACTTTATTACCAATCTTTTCTACCCAGCCATATAGCTTACCGGTGGGGGAATGCGTCGGTATGGAAGACATACTCATGGGCGTTCCTCGGGTGTCGTTGTGTTTATTCTGTTTTATAATGATTATTTTAAAGGTGACGGTGTCACGTTTTTCGGGATGGGACACTGATAAGGCCGTTCCGCCAGTTGCTGAGCCAGCTCGTGCTGGCACGCTTGCAACAGCGCAGGATCGTTAAACAGTTTGATGGCCGTCGCCGCCATAATTTTACCGGCGTGTAGCATTCCTTTATGGGCGATAGAGGTGCGACCCTGACTCACCAGTTGCCAGGTATGCAGTGGCGTACCGACGGTAAAGCAGGGGCTGAAGCATTGGGCCACCGGTGTTTTCCAACTGACATCACCGACATCCGTTGAACCCGGCAAAATGCCATCGTTCGCCACATACGGTGCGACTTCGTCAATCAGTAGGGTCTGCTGATGGCGACGGGCAAATGCTGTACCTGCGTCAGCGCCAGTGCGGGCGATATTTTGCAGGCTGTTCTGCAGATCGTTCTCGCTGAGTGTGTCGCGGATTTGCCGGGCAAAGGCCAGTTCTTCCTCATTCCATTCTGGCGTCGCGTAGTGCTGAACCGCGTGATACATCGCAGCTTCCAGCGTGCGGTTTGGCAGATAACTGGAACAGGCTTTCTCGAAACGACAACTGACCTGGGTTTCGGTCATCAACGCCGCGCCCTGCGCGATTTTTTCGATCCGTTGATAAATCTGCTGCGCATCCGCCATCTCCGGGGCGCGAATCAGATACAGCACTTCGGCCTGCGCTTGAACCACATTGGGTGAAATACCGCCGGTGTCGGTAATGGCATAGTGCACCCGTGCTTTTTCAATGATGTGTTCGTTGAGGAAATTGCTGCCCGTCGTCATCAACGTGACGGCATCCAGTGCGCTGCGCCCTAAATGCGGGGAGTTGGCCGCGTGAGCTGCCACTCCGGTGAAACGCCATGCCGCCTGAATGTTCGCCAGGGTGCTGGAGCTGAACATCCCGGCGAATGCTTCCGGATGCCAGGTAACAGCGGCATCGACATCGTCAAACAGCCCTTCACGGACCATAAAGGTTTTACCCGATCCTCCTTCTTCGCCAGGGCAACCATAAAAGCGCAGCGTCCCTTCGCCACCGTGCTGTTCCAGCCATGCTTTTGCTGCCACCGCTGCGGCAAACGCTGCGGTGCCGAGCAAGTTATGTCCGCAGCCGTGACCGTTGGCGCCAGGCGTGGTTGAGCGAGGTTGGGGGCAATGTGCTTGCTGGCTCAGCCCGGCCAGCGCATCGTATTCACCCAGTACCGCGATAACCGGTTTGCCGCTGCCGATACTGGCAATAAAGGCATTGGGAATAGCGCCTGCTTCACGGGCCACACTAAACCCTTCTTCCTCAAGAGCGCCAGCCAGTCGTTCGGCTGACCAGAATTCTTCAAAACGTGTTTCCGGATGGTCCCAAATCTCATCCGCAATATCGCTGAACATCTGCTGGCGGGCATTCAAGGTATCAGCCACAAAATCGTAAATTTGCTGCATTATTTTGTTCCTGTCTGCGGACAACAAAGCGCGATGCGCGCGAGTGTTTCCACTGCAATGCCCAGCACCTGTTCGTCAAAATCGAATTGTTCATTGTGATGCCCGGCACTCAGTTCAGTACCGAAAACCATATAGGAGGCCAGACCGTGATGTTCCTGCACACGTGCCATCATCAGAGTGGCATCTTCAGATCCCGCCGGAGCGGCGACACGATCGATTGCCTGCTTTACGCCCGGGACCAGAGCCGCCTGTTCACGGAGGAAACTGACCCACACCGGGGACGGTGAACTCGCAGTGGCCGCGCCCATCAGACGTACATCGGCACTCGCGCCGTACATCGCCGCCGCCCCCGCAATGACATGTTGCGCCTGGTCGAAAACGTACTGGTTGATGACTTCGCTCTCACCGCGTGTTTCCACTTTTAACAGCGCCGAGGAAGGCACGACATTGCGCCCGGTTCCAGCCTGCATCACCCCGACATTCACCCGCGAGGCTCCCGCACTGTGTGGGGCAATACTGTGTAGTGCAATTGCCGCCTGAGCTGCAGCCAAAAGCGCATTGCGACCGTCTTCGGGTTTCCCGCCTGCATGCGCGGCAACACCGCTAAAACGCACATCAAATTTGCTGGTAGCCATAAAGTTATCCGCCCCACAGACCACGGTTCCTGCACTCACGCCGGTGCCGATATGTACCGCAGTAAAGTAATCCACATCATCCAGAATGCCCGCAGCAACCATCGCCCGTGCGCCACGAGTGCCTTCTTCGGCTGGCTGAAAAATGAGTTTAAGGGTGCCGCTGAGGTTATCAGCAAACCTCTTCAACACGTGGGCGAGACCTAAACCAATGGCGGTGTGCCCATCATGGCCGCAGGCGTGCATCATGCCTGCGTTACAGGAAGCAAAACCGTCGCGGAATGGGCGATGGCTGTCGTCCAGCTGTTCATTGAGATCCAGTGCATCCATATCGACACGGAAGGCCTGCGTCGGGCCAGGGCGCCCCGTTTTTAGCGTCGCCACGACGCCAGTAAAGCCACCTTTAAATGCCGGAAGCCAGCGTTCCGGCGCACCCTGAAGACGAGCGCGTTCGTAGGCTTGCGCCAGTGTGTTGTCATCGGGCAGACCCATCCGACTTTGTGCCTCGACGACTTCGCGACCGATGGCTAATTCGTAGCCCAGCTCGTCGAGGATCTCCGCCACTTTGGCGGCGGTACGAAATTCCAGCCAACCGGATTCGGCATATTGATGAAAATCACGACGCCAGGCGCGGAGATCCGTCGCCAGCGACGCAACGTAATCGCTAAGTAATTGCATAAGTTCTCCTGTCATCGGCAAAAAATGTGAATCACTTCACGCTGTGATAGTTTTTACTTATCAGTAATAATTTTTTAACGTTTCGGCCATTACCCTGCCATATCGCTTTGCATTACAGTAGATGCCAGTTTCTTGTGTCTGATAGATTTTGGTTATCGGGGCGGGTATGACCTTTCAGGTTAAAATTCATCAAATTCGTGCATTCGTGGAAGTGGCGAGACAGGGCAGTATTCGTGGAGCCAGCCGGATCCTTCAGCTTTCACAACCGGCGCTGACCAAATCGATTAAAGAGCTGGAAGAGGGCGTTTCCGCCCAGTTATTTGTCAGACGCAGTAAAGGTGTGGCGCTCACAGAATGCGGCGAAAGTTTTTATCAGCATGCCAGTTTAATTCTTGAGGAGCTGCGTGCGGCGCAAGAAGAAATTCTGCAACGCCAGGGACGCTTAACGGGGCAAATTAATGTCGGACTGGGGGCCAGCGTGGCGCGCACTCTCATGCCGCCGGTAATTACCCGTTTTCATCAACAGCATCCGCAAGTGAAGGTCAGGATCATGGAGGGCCAACTGGTATCGATGATCAATGAATTACGGCAGGGGGAACTGGATTTCACCATTAATAGTTATTATAAAGGGCCATACGATCACGAGTTCACGTTTGAAAAATTATTTGAAAAAAGCTTCGCGGTATTTGCCCGGACCGGTCATCCGGCGCGAGAGGCAAAAACAATAAGTGATTTATTACAATATAACTGGACAATGCCAACGCCGCGTGGAAGTTATTATAAACAGCTCGAAGAATTATTCAGCGACCGTTCACAAATACCGAATATCGGCGTGGTGTGTGAAACATTTTCATCTTGCATAAGTCTGGTTGCACAAAGTGATTTTTTAAGTATTTTACCGGAAGAGTTAGGTACTGACCGACTAATCTCGCACCGTCTGGAGATAATCCCGATAGCTGAACCGCTACCGAAAGCCGCGTACTATCTGATTCAGCGCCGCGATAGCCAACAGACGCCCTTAACCGCCTCGCTAATTACGCAGTTCCGTCGTCAGAGTCAGCAATTATTCCGTAATTGATTGTTTTCGCGACAATAAAAAACAGGATCTGCCGACATCCGCCAGATCCCACAGTATACACAGCAATATTTCCATAACGTATTCCTGCAATTGGCTCCCCTATGCAGGTATTATAGTTATAGCGAATTTAAATTAAATTTCCAGTACTTTCAGGTGATATATTTCACAATTTATTAACATTGGTGATTCACTTCATTGCGCATTAATCTTATTTAAGCAGGGCTTAAGTGTCCCTATTCCCCATTCGGTTAATGTTCATCTCAGAATATATTCTTTCAGCAATCAGTTTCCAGAATCTCAAAACGCGTTGAGCGCGAGGCGGGGCGCGGCTATAGTAGCTTTTCAGCCGTCGCAGCACTGGGAGGAAGTGAAGATGAACCCTGACGACAAATTTCTGTTTCTTGACGCCATGGAAGATGTTCAGCCGCTGAAGCGCAATGATGACGTGCACTGGCAGCCCAGCCGCAACACCCGTACGCCGCAGCACATTGATACGATCCAGCTTGATAACTTCCTGACCACCGGTTTCCTCGACCTCGTGCCGCTCGGTACGCCGCTGGAGTTCAAGCGTGACGGGCTACAAACCGGCGTTCTGGATAAATTACGCTTAGGAAAATACAGCCAACAGGCGAGCCTGACGACGCTGTTGCGCCAGCCGGTCGAGCAATGTCGACAGCAGCTGTTTGCGTTTATCCGTCAGGCGCATAAAGACGGTCTGAGAAACGTGCTGATCGTTCATGGCAAAGGCAAGGCGGACAATTCCCACGCCAATGTGATTCGGAGCTATCTGGCGCGCTGGTTGACGGAATTTGACGACGTACAGGCGTTTTGTAGCGCACTGCCGCATCACGGCGGCAGCGGGGCGTGCTATGTGGCGTTGAAGAAATCCGAACAGGCGAAGCAGGAAAACTGGGAACGCCACGCCAAACGCAGCCGCTAACGCAGCAACAGCGTTAATTCCTTCGCCGCTTTCTGCAGTTCTGGCAACACGCGATCGACCATTTCATTGGCGGAAACCTGGCCCGCATGGACCCCGACGTTCAGTGCCGCAACACAATGCCCCTGCGGGTTAAACAGCGGCACCGCCAGCGATCGTAACCCCATTTCCAGCTCCTGATCGTTCAGCGCGTAGCCCTGCTGGCGCACGCGCTTCAACTCTGTACGTAGTTTGCTCACTGAATCCACCGTTTGCGGCGTGTAACGGATCATCGTTACCCGCGCCAGCATATCGTTCAGTTTCTCTTCCGGCTGGTGGCTCAACAGTACGCGCCCCATTGACGTCGCCCAGGCGGGCAAGCGGCTGCCGATATCCAAATCGATAGTCATGATTCGGGAACTCGATGCACGCGCAATATACAGAATATCGTCACCGTCGAGCGTGGCGATGGAGCAGGATTCATTCAGCATTTCACTCAGGTGTTTGAGCACCGGCTGCGCGGAACGGGCCAGCGGCGTAGAGGCCAGCCAGGCGTGGCCGAGCGACAGAATGCGCGGACGCAGCTGGAAGTTTTTGCCGTCCTCGGCGTACACAAACCCCAGCTTGCCGAGGGTGTACAGGCAGCGTCGTACCGCCGCCCGGGGAATGCCGGTTTTCTGGCTGATTTGCGAAATCGACAGCAGCGGGCGTTGCGGGGTAAATGCCTGAATCACCTCCAGACCACGCGCCAGCGAAGCCATATAATTCGGGTCTCCCTTGAACGGATCGCTCTCACCGTTCAGTACGTCGTCAGGATGTTTGGTCATATTTTTGTCTCCGGGTTTGTCACCGATCACATTCTGAAAACAAACATACAGGATGTTCGATAATCGCACCATATTTCGATTATCGCCCTTGACCGACATCGTTAAGCGGGTCACATTTTGTGCGAGCAACGCATAAAAGTGCGATAACCGCACAACAAGGAGCAACCTGATGATCGACAAAAGCGTCCCGACGCCGGAACAGGCCATCGCCGGGATCCCCGATGGTGCCACCATCATGATCGGTGGTTTTGGCCCCGCCGGACAGCCTACCTTTCTGATTGATGCCCTGATAGCACAGGGCGCCCGTGACCTCACCATCATTAATAACAACGCCGGAAACGGCGAAGTCGGCCTGGCAGCGCTGCTGAAAGCCGGTAGGGTGCGCAAAATGATCTGCTCCTTCCCGCGTCAGGTGGATTCGCAGATTTTTGATGACCTGTATCGCCGCGGGAAAGTGGAGCTGGAACTGGTGCCGCAGGGCAATCTGGCGGCGCGTATTCAGGCTGCTGGGGCAGGGCTTGGCGCGGTGTTTACGCCAACCGGCTACGGCACGCCGCTGGCGGAAGGCAAAGAGACGCGTGAAATAGACGGTCGTCATTATGTGCTCGAATATCCGATCCATGCGGATTTCGCGTTGATCAAAGCCCATCAGGCAGACCGCTGGGGCAACCTGATTTATCGCAAAGCGGCGCGCAACTTTGGGCCGATCATGGCGACGGCGGCAAAAATCACCGTGGCGGAAGTGTCGGACATTGTGCCGCTTGGTGAACTTGACCCGGAAAACGTGGTAACGCCGGGGATCTTCGTTCAGCGCGTATTTTCGCTGGCTAACCTGACCGCGGCCAAAAGCGCCTGAGGATAACCTGATGCAAAAACTGACTCGTGACGAAATGGCGAAACGCGTGGCCCAGGATATTCCTGAAGGTGCGTATGTGAATCTGGGTATCGGCCTGCCAACCCGCATCGCCAACTACCTTCCGGCGGACAAAGAGATCTTCCTGCACAGCGAAAATGGGCTGCTTGGTATGGGGCCAAAGCCACAGGAAGGGGAAGAGGATCCGGAGCTGATCAACGCCGGGAAAGAGTACGTCACGTTGCTGCCGGGTGGCTGCTATTTCCATCACGGTGACTCGTTCGCGATGATGCGTGGCGGCCATCTCGATATCTGCGTGCTGGGCGCGTATCAGGTTTCTGCCAGCGGCGATCTCGCTAACTGGAGCACTGGCGCCCCGGATGCGATCCCGGCTGTTGGCGGGGCGATGGATCTCGCCATTGGCGCACGCCAGGTGTTCGTGATGATGGATCACCTGACTCGCGACGGCGAGTGCAAACTGGTGGAGAGCTGCAGCTATCCGCTGACTGGTATTGGCTGCGTCAGCCGCATTTATACTGATCTGGCGGTGATGGATATCACACCTGACGGCCCGGTGGTGCGCGAAATTTTCAACGGACTCTCGTTTGAAGAATTGCAGCGACTCACGCCGGTGAAACTGACCTTCAGCCAACTGGCGCAAAGCGCGTAAGGAATGACGATGAATCAGGCATTTATCTGCGACGCAGTGCGTACACCCTTTGGTCGCTTTGGTGGTACGCTTTCGACGGTGCGGGCTGATGATTTAGCCGCTCTGCCGCTGAAGGCGCTGCTGGAACGCAATCCGGGGCTGGATCCGGCGCGTATCGACGATGTGATTTACGGCTGTGCCAACCAGGCCGGGGAAGACAATCGCAACGTGGCGCGCATGGCTCTGCTGCTGGCCGGACTGCCGGAAAATGTGCCGGGCAGCACCGTGAACCGCCTTTGTGGTTCGAGCCTGGACGCGATAGGTATAGCGGCGCGCGCGATTAAAAGTGGGGAAACGCAGTTGATGGTCGCCGGTGGCGTGGAAAGCATGTCCCGTGCGCCGTTTGTGATGGGCAAGGCCGAAAGCGCCTTTAGCCGCAGCATGAAAATGGAAGACACCACCATCGGCTGGCGTTTTATCAACCCGCTGATGAAAGCGCTATACGGTGTAGATTCGATGCCGGAAACGGCGGAAAACGTGGCGGATGAGTTCGGTATTTCCCGCGCCGATCAGGATGCGTTTGCGCTCCGTAGTCAGCAGCGAACCGCACTGGCGCAGGGAAAAGGTCTGTTTGATGACGAACTCATCGCCGTATCGGTGCCGCAGCGTAAAGGCGATGCGCTGAATTTTGCGCGCGATGAGCACCCGCGCAACACTTCGCTGGAATCACTGGCTAAACTGAAAGGGGTGGTGCGTGCCGACGGTAGCGTCACGGCGGGCAATGCTTCCGGTGTGAACGACGGGGCATGTGCGATGCTGCTGGCAAGCGAGCAAGCATTAATTGCCCACGATTTACAGCCGCTGGCGCGCGTGGTTGGCGTGGCGACGGCGGGCGTGGCACCGCGAATAATGGGTTTTGGTCCGTCTCCTGCGGTACGCAAAGTGCTGGCGCAGACCGGATTGACGCTTGACCAGATGGATGTGATAGAACTGAATGAAGCCTTTGCTGCCCAGGCGCTGGCGGTGACGCGTTCGCTGGGGCTGGCGGACGATGCGGCCCACATCAACCCGAACGGCGGGGCGATTGCGCTGGGGCATCCGCTCGGTGCGTCCGGTGGACGACTGGCGATGACCGCCGCGTATCAGCTGAAACGCACCGGCGGGCGCTATGCGCTGTGCACCATGTGTATCGGCGTTGGGCAGGGGATTGCGCTGATTATTGAACGGGTTTAAGGAGCCGGAATGGATGTGTTGACCCCGCTGTTGCGCGGCAGTGCGCTGACGGAAATTTTTAGCGACGCGAACACCGTGCAGGGGATGCTCGATTTTGAAGCCGCACTGGCGCGGGCCGAAGCGCGCTGCGGCGTTATCCCGCAGGAGGCAGTGGCGGCCATTGAAGCCGCCTGTCAGGTAAAGAATATCGACCTGCTGGCATTGGCTGATGCCGCCGCCAGCGCGGGTAACCTGGCAATTCCGCTGGTCAGGCAGCTCACTGCACAGGTGAAAATGCGAGATGAAAATGCGGCCCGCTACGTGCACTGGGGCGCAACCAGTCAGGATGCTATCGACACCGGTTTTGTGCTGCAACTGCGTAATGCGTTGCGCGAAACGAACGTGATGCTGACGCAGCTTTTGTCGACGCTGGCCGAACAAACCGAAACCCATCGCCAGACGGTGATGCCGGGCCGCACCTGGATGCAGCACGCGTTGCCGATCACGTTTGGCCTCAAACTCGCCGGAACGCTGGATGCGCTACTGCGCTGGCAGTTACGCCTGCGTGAAATGCAGTCTCGCGTTTTGACGCTTCAGTTTGGCGGCGCGGCGGGCACCCTGGTCTCACTCAATGAGCACGGTCCGGCGGTGGCACAGGCGTTAGCGCAGGAATTACACCTCACGCAGCCGGATACGCCGTGGCACAGCCAACGCGATCGGTTCCTCGAGGTCGGGCACGGGTACGCAGGCATGTGTGGCACGCTCGGTAAATTCGCCAACGATTTTTCACTGCTGATGCAGACCGAAGTGGCGGAAGTCTGCGAGCCGACGGCCCCAGGGCGCGGCGGATCGTCGACCATGCCGCACAAACGTAATCCGATTGGCTGCGCGGCTATTCTCACTGCCGCCCAGCGCACGCCGGGCCTGATGGCGACGCTGTACGCCAGTCAGATTCAGCAGCATGAAAGGGCGCTCGGTGGCTGGCAGGCGGAATGGGAAGTGCTGCCCGAACTGCTGATGCTGACCGGCGCGGCTATCGTTCAGAGCGAACAGCTGGTGCGTGGGATGCAGGTGGACGCCGCCAAAATGCGCGCCGACCTGGATATCACGCACGGGCTGATTATGGCGGAATCGTTAACTCTGGCGCTGGCGAAACATCTGGGCAAACAGGACGCGCATCATCTCGTGGAGACACTTTGTCACGCGGCGTTGGACCAAAAACGCCCACTGCTGCAGCTGCTGGAAGCCGACTCGCGCATCACCGCCTGGTTCACTCCGACTGAATTACATACGCTGCTGGACCCGTCGCGGGCCACCGGCAGCGCCGATCATTTTGTGCGTCAGGTTCTGACGCGATATCAGGAGCAACGCCATGACGCTTCATTATCATATTGATGGCCCGGAAAACGCGCCGGTGCTGGTGCTCTCGAACTCGATGGGCACGTCGCTGTCGCTGTGGCAGCCGCAGATTCAGGCCCTGAGCGCCTATTTTCGCGTGCTGCGCTACGACACGCACGGCCATGGGCAAACCACCAAACGCGGCAAAGTGACGCTTGCACAGCTGGGCGAGGATGTGATTGCGCTACTCGATCACCTGCATATCGACAAGGCCTGTTTCTGCGGGATTTCTGTCGGTGGCCTGACCGGGCTGTGGCTGGCACGTTTTGCGCCGGAGCGTTTTTATGGCTTTGCCGTGGCGAACACGGCAGCCAAAATCGGCGACCAGGCCAGCTGGCTTTCGCGTGCGCGCGCCGTGCGTCAGGAAGGCATGGACGTTGTGGCGGCAGGCACGGCTGACCGCTGGTTCACCCCGACGTTTCGGCAGCATTCTCCGGAAGTGGTGGATCAACTGGTTCACGAGCTGACGCACATGGATCCGGAAGGCTACGCTGAAGGTTGCGAAGCGCTGGCCGCGGCAGATTTACGCGCTGAAGTCAGCGCCATTACCGCGCCGGTGCTGATTATCGCCGGGGAATATGACCCGGTGACCACGCTGGTGGATGCCGATTTCCTGCATAAAAATATTGCCGGTAGCCAGTGTGTGACGCTGCCCGCATCGCATCTTTCTAACGTTGAAGCCGCAGATGAGTTTGCCTCTGTGGTGTTGAGCTATTTCCGGGGGTAATGCATGGACGATGAAGCACGCTATCATCAAGGTATGGATGTGCGCCGCAAAGTGCTGGGTGACGCGCACGTAAATCGCACGCTGGATAACCTGTCGCCGCTGAATGAAGAGTTTCAGAATTTTATTACCCGCTATGCGTGGGGCGAAACCTGGACCCGTCCGGGTTTGAGCCACCACACCCGCAGCATGATTACCATCGCGATGCTCATTGCGCTCAACCGCGAGGCCGAGCTGAAAATGCACCTGCGTGCGGCATTCAATAACGGCGTTACGCGCGATGAACTCAAAGAGCTCATCATGCATTCGGCGCTGTATTGCGGTCTTCCGGCGGCCAACGCTACGCTGCATCTGGCGCAACAGGTGTTTGACGAGTTGGATGCGTAAAATTGCCCGGCGGCGCTGCGTTTGCACGGGTCGATAAATGTCCCGTAGGCCCGTACAAGCGTAGCGCCGCCAGGCAATCAAGCACTACACCGGAATGGTCTCACCTTTACGCAGCGTCAAAACGTCGAAGCCATCAGCGGTCACGGCGATGGTGTGCTCCCACTGCGCCGACAATTTTTTGTCGCGGGTGATCACCGTCCAGCCGTCCTTTTTGGTTTTGATTTTGCTGTCGCCCTGGTTAATCATCGGTTCGATGGTAAACACCATTCCCTCACGCAGCACCTCGCCGGTGCCGGGTTTGCCGTAGTGCAGCACCTGCGGCTCTTCGTGCATCTCTTTGCCAATGCCATGCCCACAGTATTCCCGCACCACGCTATAACCGTTGCTTTCCGCATACGTCTGGATGGCATGCCCAATATCGCCCAGCGTCGCACCGGGCTTCACGGCTTTGATGCCTTTCCACATCGCTTCGTAGGTTTTGTTCACTAGCCGACGGGCCAGTGGCGAAACGTCGCCAATCAGGTACATTTTGCTGGAGTCCGCGATCATGCCGTCTTTTTCCAGCGTGATATCGACGTTCACGATAGCGCCGGATTTCAGGTGTTCCGACTCTTTCGGGATCCCGTGACACACCACCTCATTCACCGAGGTATTCAGTACGTATGGGAAATCGTATTGCCCTTTACTGGCCGGGCGGGATTGCAGTTGATTGACGATAAAATCTTCGGCGCGGTTATTGATATCCATAGTGCTGACGCCGGGCTGAATAAAGTCATCCAGCATGGCAAACACAGAGGCTAACAGCTCGCCCGCATGACGCTGGCGGGAGAGTTCATCGGCGGTTTTAATGAGAATTGATGGCATTGATTACCTCCAGCAGTCGATCGGATCCGGATTTCAGCATCATCATTTTGATTTGCTGGTAGTTAAGATCCGGGTACAGCTCGCTCATCATTCCGAGGCGGATCCAGTATTCGGCCTGCGCATTCACCGACCGTGACATGGCCTTGCTGGCATCACGGATGTCTTCATGCAGCAGGTCGGAAATTTTAACGATTCCCATAAAGCGACACTCTATATATGAAACATATATAAATCGTATATGAATCGTAGCCTGCTGTCACCCCTGCGGTTGCGTCGAGGATCTGCGTTATCAGCGGATCCTGCTTGATCTCTGCCATCAACATGCAATACTGTATGTATATACAGTTATCATTGATGGTGATTCTCATGCAGTTTTTCACACCCGCCGAATTGCGCCCAATTGTGGCGTTCCCCCTCTTTGGAGACCGTGTCCCATGCGGCTTTCCCAGCCCGGCGCAGGATTACGTTGAGCAGCGCATCGACCTGAATGAATTGATGATTCAGCACCCGAGCGCGACCTATTTTGTGAAATCCTCTGGTGATTCAATGATGGATGCCGGGATCAGCGAGGGCGATTTGCTGGTGGTGGACAGCTCCCGTAAGGCCGAACACGGTGACATCGTCATCGCCGCGGTCGACGGCGAATTTACGGTGAAGCGCCTGCAACTGCATCCTGTCGTCATGCTCAAACCGGAGAATACCGCCTACCGGCCGATTATGATTGGCAGCGAAGACTGCCTGGAAGTGTTCGGCGTCGTCACTTACATCGTGAAGTCTGCGTGCTGATATGTTCGCACTGTGTGATGTGAATTCATTTTATGCCTCCTGTGAAACCGTGTTTCGCCCGGATTTGAAGGGAAAGCCGGTGGTCGTTTTATCCAACAACGACGGCTGCGTGATTGCGCGATCTGCTGAAGCAAAGCCCTTTGTGAAAATGGGTGAGCCGTACTTCAAACAGAAAGACGCTTTCAGGCGTCACGGCGTGGTGTGTTTCAGCAGTAACTATGAGCTTTACGCGGACATGTCCAACAGGGTGATGAGCATCCTCGAGGGGATGCTGCCGCGCTGCGAAATCTACTCCATCGATGAGGTATTTTGTGACCTGACCGGAGTGCGTAACTGCCGTGACCTGACCGAGTTTGGCCGTGAAATCAGAGCGACGATTTTGCAGTGCACGCATCTGACCGTTGGGGTGGGGATTGCCCAAACCAAGACGCTGGCCAAGTTGGCGAACCATGCGGCAAAGAAATGGCAGCGGCAGACGGGTGGTGTGGTGGATTTGTCGAACGTCGAACGTCAGAGGAAACTGATGGCGGCATTGTCGGTGGGTGAAGTCTGGGGCGTCGGGAGGCGGATCTCGAAAAAGCTGGAGTCGATGGGGATCAAAACCGTGCTACAGCTGGCAGACAGCGATATTCGCTTCATCAGGAAGCATTTCAACGTGGTGCTGGAAAGAACCGTGCGTGAGCTGCGCGGTGAACCGTGTTTTGGGCTGGAAGAGTTTGCGCCGGTCAAACAGGACATTATCTGCTCCCGGTCGTTCGGGGACCGCATCACCGAATATGAGGAGATGCGCCAGGCGATTTGCAGCTATGCGTCGCGTGCCGCGGAAAAACTGCGCGGCGAGCATCAATATTGTCGGTTTGTCTCCGCTTTCGTCAAAACGTCGCCATTTGCGCCGAATGTGCCGTATTACGGCAACAGCGCCTCGGTAAAACTGCTGACGCCGACGCAGGACAGCCGGGATATTATCGGCGTGGCGACGCGTTGCCTGGAGGCTATCTGGCGAGAAGGGCATCGCTATCAGAAAGCCGGGGTGATGCTGAGCGATTTTTACAGTCAGGGCGTGGCGCAGCTTAACCTGTTCGATGAAAACGCGTCGCGTCACAACAGCCCGCAGCTGATGAACGTTCTGGATCACCTGAACGTGAAAGAAGGGCGCGGGACGTTGTATTTCGCCGGGCAGGGGATCCGCCAGCAGTGGCAAATGAAACGGGACATGCTCTCGCCACGATATACCACGCGCTATGCGGATTTACTTATGGTGAGATGAGGGAGCGTGGTGAGTTCTTCAATTACGAAATGATTCAATTATTCACGTTTTTTCATGTCATCCGCCGACATCAATCACTAACTATGCGAATTGCCGTTCATCCATATTCAGCTCTTCCTCTGAAAGAACATGGCGAGCACAATTATCGGGCTAATGGTCACTGTGTTTAACAAATTATGGTGTTAATTCAGCATCCGAAAAGACGGTCTCAAACTGAAGAGAGCAAAACACAGGCACATTGCAGCGGTCAGCCACGGCAGTCCGTGTAAAGAATATTGCATGGCGAACCCACCCAGGAGCGGACCTGCCAGCGCGCCTGCACCCCAGGCGACCGACATCGCGGAATAAATTCCGGCCAGTTGACTACCTTTAAAGCGCTCACCCACCCATGTGATGGCGACGGTGTATATGCCAACAAAAATTCCGCCCCAGATAAATAACATGACGTACGAGAGAAAATGAAAGGCGAGAATATAGGGCCAGATAAAGGCCAGCGCCGCGGCGAGAAATGCCAGGACTCGTATGAGCGAAAGCCGGTTGACCTTATCGGCCAACCAGCCAACGGGCAGCTGCAGCACGATGGCCCCGAACATCAGAACCGAAATCAGTAATGCGGACGCAGATTCGCTCCAGCCCAGTTTTATGGCATAGAGAGACAGGAAATTCATGCCCAGCATTTCGACTGCGGCGTTAAGTACCGTGGCCATAATCGGTAAGGCGGCAAGTTTCAGGCTACCTAAAAACCCTTCCGGAGCATCCTCGTCGTGCTCGACGCGTGGCATGCCGGAAAGCGCGATTAGCCCAATCGCGATGGCGGTAATCAGGGCCGAAATATAAAACGCCAGGTTGCCGTCGCTGCCGGTGTAGGCGAGTATCAACGGGCCCGCCGCGAACCCCAATGACATCCCTGCCGTATAGAGTGCGAGCACTTTGCCTCTGGCGCGTTCCACGGTACTGCCGTTCAACCAGGTTTCGGTCTGGACCATGATGATTTCACTGAACATGCCGAGCCCCATTCTTAGCAAGAACCAGAACGGGAGTGTGACCACGCTGAATAACAGGAAAATAATGGCGATGGCGCCGAGTGATATCAGCATCAGAGTGGCAGGGCGAACTCGTCTGAACAAAGCAGGCAAAAACGGCGCGATGGCAAAAACGCCGACGGCGTGCATCGCGGCATTGAGGCCAATCATGCTTTCCGTCATGCCTGCATGAATCAGTTTAAAGGACAATAAAGGTGAGCTCAGACCGTAAGTTAAGCTGAATACCGTCACTGAAAAAATAATGGCAAATAGCCGCTTATTTAATAACATACGACCCCTTTATTGCGTCACCACAAATATTGCAAACCAGCCGTGATGGTCCAGTTTCTGTTCTGAATACCCCCCCCGCTGGACGCTGACTGATAGCCATCGTTATCCCATTGCTCAATCTTGCCTTTTTTATTCGGATAATAGGTGTAATTGGCTTCGGTGAAAATTTTGGCCTGCGATGTCACCCAGTAACCCGCATTAATCTGACCGGCCCAAAGTTCTGCGCTGCTGGTATTGGTCGCGCTGGTTGCACCGGTTAAGTAATGGTTGTCGTTATCTTTGGCATCAACCCAATGGCTGTATTTCATGAGTGCATTAAATTCAAAATCATTGATGGCGTATTTTCCGATGAGGCCGATATAAGGGGTGCGATAGGTTTGTTTATAGCCTATAACCGATTGATTTCGTGGGAAGGAGCCACGCTGACGTGGGAGATTTGGGTCATAGTTATCGTTCGCATCCGTTCCTGCATAATCATAGGTACCGCCTTTCCCCGTCAGGCTAAACCGACTCTCCTGATAGCCAGCAATCATTCCCGCCTTGTAATTATTGTTATTGACTATCCAGCCTCTTAGGCTCAGATCATATTCATTGGCTTCATTCAATACGGCAGTGCTTGAGGAACTGTCGGTTTTTGACGAAGAATTAGGATCCTGCCAGTCAAAATCATTTAAATGGCCAGAGCCGGAGGCTACTGTTGTCCAGCCAGCGGCATTTACGCTCAGCCACGGAAGAACATCATAATTTGCCTCCATTTTGAGGATCGCGGCGTTCTTTATTTTCCAGTCGAGTCGGCTGAGTAACTTATCATTGTCGTAAACGTATTCTTTCGATTCCCCGCCCATGTAACCCAGCGACGTCGTTAACGATAAACCATCGTGAATATACTGTTTTTCCTGGCCTGAAAGGTAATCAACCGCCCAGACTGGAGTAGAACAAATGGCTGCCACGCCACATACCACCGCTTTTGCTTTCATTGCCATGCACCTCGTCTCGTTTGAATCGGTTTAAATCAAAAGGTATAACTGACCCCTAGTGTCAGTTCGGTGACGCCGTGTTTATTGACCATTGGGCTGTCGCTTATTGTCGATGGATAAAATCGTCCGGTGATTTCGCCCCAGGTATTCCATTGTTTTGACCAGGCGTAATTCATCGCCAGCTGCAAATAAGGCACGAAACTATCGTGTGGACGCCAGGGGGCAAGGCCGCTGCGCGCGGATTCGTGCTCTGAAATACCATAGTAATAGCGGGTGTTTTGCGCATTAGACCAGTCAATGCCCATTTCGGGAACCAGAATGAAATTACCCCACTGTTGCAGAAGAATATACGCCGCATTCACGGTGACGCCCTTACTGTTATTCAACGTATCAGCCCCAAGCGTAGTGCTGAATGCGCCGATGGGAGCGATATATTGATAAGTAAAACCTGCCATCATTGTGCTGTAGCGACTGTCGAGACTGCGCATCGCTGCATTACGCCCGTCGGATGCGCTGTATTGATTGGTGTAGTAATACACTTTGGCGCGGAAAGTCTGCGTATCCGTATTAATAAAGTTATAGCCCGCCTCGGTACCATCAATATACCAGGTCTGGCCGTTGTAACCGATATACGGCAGGGCCCAATAATCGGCATGACGGGTTTTATATGCCGTGCCGTATGAACCTCCCTGGACACCAAGAGAAAAATCCGCGCTGTGCGCCGTATCTATTGCAGACAGCAGAATAAACGGCACAAGTGCCAGGGATTTGCGCATGATGTTTCCTTTCCGGGCGAACGCCGCTTTATGCTGCATGAGGCGATTCATCATTGAGTTCTGTCCAGTTGTTGCTTCCAGCGCTGGAACCAGGAGTGCCTGACGGGATGAACTAAGGCGTGCAGCGCGCGCGCGTAATCCAGCATCAGGCCCGGCGTCCAGGCCATGGTGGTAGCGCGTTTGCGCAGCTGGGCGGCAATCCATAATTCGGGCATGAAAAAGAGTCTGATGAAGTGCAGCCACCCCAGTCGGTGGGAAAGCACGCCGTCCAGCGCCGCCTCGAGCCCGTAGGCCACGCTGCTGGAACAGTTGCGCCACGTCAGGTTGTACGTGTTGACTTCCCGATAGCGGGTCCAGAAGCGCTGCAATGCCTGAGCGTTGTAATGCTGAAAAACAATTTTCCGGTCGGAATCGCACCAGGCCGCCGCCTCGCTTTGGTAGCTCTTTTGAAATTCACCCTGCACATTGTTTTCCTGAATCGCTTTTAAGGTCTGAAAAAATTCTGATGGCGAACGGTCAATTTCGACGGCGGGATACAGGCTGATGTAGATGTCAGGCGACATTTCAAGCGCAGCGTGCCCGGTTGAAATCACGCCGTCGACGTCCACCGCGGCGATATAGCGATTAATGACCGGTCTTGGAATTGGCGAATTTTCAGAAGAGCCTTCCGGAGTCCAGATGTGAATAATCAGCGGCCCCGTGGCGTGAAGTGGATTTACTGACTCCGCAATTGGCGAATGCGCGTCGGACTCCATGATGTTGAAGAACGTCGAACCCTCACGTAAGCGCAAAGCACGGACAGCCAGCCGAACACACTGCACACCACCGAGGATCATGATCACGCCGAGAAGTTGAGAAATGGTGCCGTGGTGGTGAGTGGGATAGGGCAAAAAGAGAAACAGCGCAAAAGCCAGCTGTGCCAGCCCTCCCATGAATACACGGCGCCAGCGGTGGTAGCGCACCACCCAGGCAGAGGCCATGACGAAAAGCCCGGTGATGAAAAATGCAAAACCAAACAAAATGGCCAGCAACAGATTGCTGCTTTCACGTCCGGAGAGAATGAGCACCGCGATGAAGAAAAATATGCCGCCTTTGAAATAAAAGACTGATTTCTGTGCGCCTTTGGCGCTGCCGGCGAAGAAAAGGGTGACAAGGCTTTCAATCAACAGCAGGAGGCCAAAAACATGAAAAGGGAAGTAGCGCATGCCTTCCACACCATCCAGGAAAATCGAGAAACCGAGCCCTGACCAAAGCACGCCTGTTACCCCGAGTATCGGGGCCGACTTGCGTACAAAAGCCACGCCCATCAATAAAAGTGCAATCTGCAACATGGATTACGCCCCCTTGATGACCCGAGCGGATTCGGTGCCCTGAAATTCACCGACCCAATAGCCTATGAGCGCCACGCCATTCGGCTGTTGCAGCGCAATCAGTTTTGTTTCCTGCAGATGTAATTTATTTGACGGAGAAAGCGTCAGTAAAAAACGAAAAGATCCCTTAATCGCCCGGCCGCTTTGCGCTAGCGCCCAGCGATCACGCATTTTTTGTTGATCGTCGGGAGACATGTAAGTGAACAGTTCATCAATATGGCGAATACTGGAGAGCTGTTGGGTCAACGCAGAAGGTGAATTGTCGTCCCAGGTCAGGCGTCCGCTGGTGAAATCCAGATAATACGACGACGCGGGAGTCGCCTCCTGATGATGCTTGAGCATATAGACAAAATTCAGTAGCAGCGCCGTGCCTGACAGATAACACTGGGCCAGCAAAAGGGGCTCGCCAGGGCGTAAACCCGGGACAAAAAGCGGGCCGTTACGCTGCCAGGAGTAATAAATAACGATGATGCAAAAGCTGAGAAATGAAATTGCGCCGAGCTGATTGCCGGTTATTACGGGTATCAGGATCATGAGTACAACCGGAATACAGGCCAGGCCAAACAGGAATACCTCCCCCTGGGAATCATCAACAGGCTGGTGGAACACATACACTGCACTTATGCATAACAGCACCCACAACACAGCGCCCGTGAACCACCGGTGAGGAACCGCGGTCTCCTGTCGCCAAAACAAACCCATCACGATGGTCGTTAACAATATGGTACCGACCACGTTGGCGGACCACCAAATCCACAACGTCGACACGAAATCAACGTCGTGACGCAGGACGACCCATCCCCCGCCCAGTGCGGCGGCAACGGCGCTAGTGAGCACGGTCGCCACCAGCCACACGATGAGGCTGTAGAGCATGTCGTGGGAGCGGGTGAAATGGCGGACGCACCAGGCAATCGCAAAATCGTTGGATAACGAAATCACCGAATGTACCAGGGAGGTTTCAAGCGAATGGCGCAGGGTCACATCAAGAAGCGTTCGCACCAGAAACAGCCCGAGGAATAACCAAAGCCAGTTGCGGCGTGACGTCAGCAGGAAAGCGCTGACCGCCAGGCCCGCAGGGAACCAGACAAACGAGACCCGGCTAGCCGGGTCATCGAGAAACAGCGATATATATCCGAGAAAATAATAGAGCACGCACCACAGCAATAACTGCATAATGAATTTGGGTGAAAGCACGATGACCTCGCAATGCATATCAGTGGCACTGGCGTGACACTTAACAGCATAGAACAAGTTTTTTTGTTGTAGGTGCCACTTTCTAACTTTTGCCCAGCGCATTTATGCCTATGAATTGAATAGCATTCACATCAGTGGCGCGGAAAGGGATATCAGTCTTTCATATGGCGATAAAAGATATCAGAAGATTTAGCATCAATTATTTTATGGTCGCTATTTCTGAGTAAGACATAGGTACCGTCCATATAGCTCCAGAATGTCCCTGGTTTCGGCGCGGGTAAATGCCTTATACGCCAGGAAGTGATGTTGTAGTCTTTAGTGAAATTGATGTCCGGCGCTTTGTCACCAATGCTGTATTCATGGTAATTCGATCTGAATGTATGCTCGTCGAAGTTATGGTCATTAGCAAAGGCAATGCAGGGTAAGGCGATCACAAAATACATCAAATACTTCAAAATAAACCTCGACATTAATAATGGAAAACAGGAAGGGTAAATATCAAATACACCCAAAAATAATGGGGGTATATTGCCTTTGCTAACGTAAACCCTTCATCAACCATCATCGGCTTTATTTCGGCAATACGTGCAGCGTGCTGAAAAATAGATAAATAACACCGAATTGCAGCAGCTTTCAGCCAGTAGGGGGAGAAATCCCCCAGGCCTTATGCGATGCTTACATGCAGAATTAAGCGCTCAACAAGAGAATATTCATGACGAGTAAAATCACGCTAGCCATGTTCGCATTCGCCGCGAACTCGATCCTGTGCCGGATTGCGCTCAAAGATGTGCATATTGATCCTCTGACTTTTAGCAGCCTGCGCCTGCTGAGCGGTGCCATCGTGCTGTTTGTCCTGCTGCAGAAACCGTTCCTGAATCGCCGGATTGAGTGGAAAGTGAAAAATGCGCTTATGCTGGCCGTTTATGCCATCGCCTTTTCCATCGCTTATGTTCATCTCGGTACCGCCGAAGGAGCGCTGCTGCTGTTTGGCACGGTGCAGTTGGTGATGACGGGCTGGGGGATATATCGGGGTGAAAAGTTAACCTGGCTGAAAAGTGCCGGGATTGCGCTGGCAGCAGTGGGGATTTGCTGGCTGCTGCTGCCCGGGGCGAACAGTCCAGCGTACGTTCCGGCGGCAACTATGATGCTGGCCGGGGTTGGCTGGGCGGCCTATAGCATCGCAGGGAAAAGCGTTCATAACGCCACGGCGGCGACGGCGGGTAGCTTTATATTGGCCTTTCCCGTGGCCCTGTTGCTGTCGCTGACCCTCAATCCGGCGGTGCACGCGGACACGCATGGCGT
The DNA here is from genome assembly GCA_902706235.1 of Citrobacter sp. 18056. Lineage (GTDB taxonomy): Bacteria > Pseudomonadota > Gammaproteobacteria > Enterobacterales > Enterobacteriaceae > Scandinavium > Scandinavium manionii. The sequence goes on from CACSJR010000001.1 coordinate 261,841, forward strand.
GCTGCTGGCGCTGATATCAGGAGGAATGACGTCTGGCGCGGCCTATGCGCTGTGGTACGCCATCGTGCCGACGTTGACCTCTTCGACGGCCAGCACCGTTCAGCTGAGTGTGCCGTGCATTTCGGCCCTTGGCGGTGTGGCGTTTCTCGGCGAACACCTGACACTTCAGCTGGTGGTGTCAACGGTGACGGTGATTGCGGGGATTACGATGACGATTTATGCCGATAAACAGGTGCGGGGAAAAGTGGCCTCGCCGTAAGGCATACGGGTCAGGTAGTGTCGGTGTGATACGGTTTCAACGGGTTATGAATAATTAGGGGTATAATTGTTCAACTCAGTGATACGAAACCGGACAGCCATGAAAGACGACATCAATCAGGACATTACTTTTCGCAAGCTCAGCGTCTTTATGATGTTTATGAATAAAGGCAACATCGCCCGCACTGCGGAAGCGCTGGGGCTGAGCAGCGTCAGCGTGCACCGCGCGCTGCACACCCTTGAAGAGGGCGTTGGCTGTCCGCTGTTTGTCCATAAAGGCCGTAATCTGGTGCCGCTGCCAGCGGCATGGACGCTGCTGGAATACTGTCAGGACGTGATAAGCCTGATGAGCAAAGGGCTGGAGCAGACGCGGAAAGTGGCGGGCGTCGGTAGCGGACGTTTGCGTATCGGCACGCTCTATTCGCTGACCCTGGAAACGGTACCGAAAATCATCATGGGCATGAAGCTGCGTCGTCCGTCGCTGGAACTGGATTTGACCATGGGCTCGAACCAGATGCTGCTGGATATGCTCGAAGATGACGCCCTCGACGCTATCCTGATTTCGACCAACGAAGGCGAATTCGCCGGGTCGAAATTCGATGTTATCCCGCTATTTCACGACGATATTTTTCTCGCCGCACCCGCCAGCGTCGCGCTGGACACCTCTCAGGATGCCGATCTGCGTGATTACGCCGACCGGAAATTCGTCTCGCTGGCGGAAGGATTCGCCACCTACGCCGGTTTTCAGGAAGCGTTCAGTATCGCCAGCTTTCAACCAGAAATTGTGACCCGGGTGAATGATATTTTCTCGATGATCAGTCTGGTGCAGGCAGGTGTGGGATTTGCCCTGATCCCAGGGCGAATGAAGAAAGTGTACGAGAACGATGTGCAGTTGCTGAAGTTGGCGGAACCGTATCAGATGCGCCAACTGATTTCGATTGTCTATTCGCATCATCGCGAGCGCGATAAGGACCTGCTGGCGCTGGCGGCGGAAGGGCGCATGTATGCCCGAAGCATCAGCGGCTAAGGCGTTTCAGCAGGTGCTGCGCAACCTCAATGCTGTTACGTTCCAGGCAAATCGCTTCACCTTGCCAGCCTGAAAGATGCGTCAGTCCGGTCAATACGCTGCCCGGCGGCATTTCAATGGCGAGTCGGGCGTCACGCTGATTGGCGGACACCATCGCGTCTTGCCACTGTACGGTTCGCGCCATGTTATAGGCCAAATCGTCGGCGATTTTCAGGGGCTCCCACAGCACGCGGCCCGTAGAGCCACTCAGATACGCACGCTGCGGGCGTGACAATGTCACGGATTCAAAGGCGTGAGCCAGCTTTTCAGCGGGTTTATCCAGTAGCGCGCAGTGCGACGGCACGCTGACTGCAAGGCGGGTTGCCTTACTGGCCCCGGCTTCCAGCGCGTTGTGCGCCACAATCGCCATCTCTTCATCACTTCCGGCAATCACAATCTGCGTTTCGGCATTCAGATTGGCGATGTACGTCTGTGTGCCCGCCATCAGCTTTTCGACGCGGGACAGGGTCAGGCCGACAATCGCCGTCAGGCCGTAGCCGCGCGGATACGCCTGCTCCATCAAATCACCACGCAGCGCCACCAGGCGCAGCGCATCATCAAAGGCCAGCGCACCGGCCATCACCGCCGCAGGATAGGCCCCAATCGACAGGCCGCTGACGATATCGGGTTTGACGTCATGACGCATTAATTCACGCGCCCATGCCACGCCGACTATCAGTAAACACAGCTGCACCGCACGGGTGTGCTGTAACGCATCGGCGCTGTCCAGAGTGTCAGTTTCATCGCCGAGCACGTCACGCACTTCAGACAGAATGGCGTCGCCGTCGGGCAGATTTTGCAGCATACCGGGGCGCTGAGTGCCCTGGCCGGGGAAGGTAAAGAGGATTTTCATTATGGCTCCCTGTGCCACGGCGTCGCGGTCAGTTGCGGGCCGGAGGCGGTTTTGAGCAATACGCGTCCTTCGCGTAGCCATTCGTTTAACGCGAACGCGCCGAAGGGCGTTTCAACCTGGGTGTCAGCCCGGCACGGCAATTTTTCCACCTGCGCCTGCCACTGGCATAACTCATCGTGAGTCAGCGGTTGCGGCGCGCGGATGATCAAATCGAGATCGCTCTCGGCGTGCAGGACGGGAATTTCGGTGGCGAGCGCATAACCGGTGCTGCCGGTAATACCCCAGTGCCACGGCCACGCAAAGGTGGTCAGTAAAATAGCCGCCTGAACAGGCGGCTGAGAGACAAACGGGGAGTGCAGCAGACGTTCGCGATCGGCGAGCATTTCGGGCGTGACGACGCGGGAAACGGTCTCTGCTTTCACCCAACCGGCGGCGCGTTGTTCGCGCTTGATGCCGCGCACGCCCACCGGGATATCAGCGTCGTCATTCACATCGCGCCGGACCACCACCGGTAGGCCGGTGTGCCATTGGCTGGCGACCCACGCCTCCTGAATGTTCAGTAAAGCGTCGGTGTTGCTGAGCCACAGCAAATCGTGGGGGCGCGATGTGAAAGTCATATTACATGCCTGAAGTTAAGGTAATGAACAGTGGTAACGACAGGATACACAGAACGGAGCTCAACAGCAGCACGGCTTCTGCATCTGGAGACTGAACGCCAAAGCGGTTACCGAATACTACGCCGAAGAAGCCCGCAGACAGCGCGATCATCAGGATAGCGGTGATTGCCACGGAGCCGTGCAGACCGAACGCCAGAACGATACCCCAGGCGATGAACGGCTGAATCAGCAGTTTGGTGATAGTGGCAATACCCACGACCGCATTCAGTTTCAGTTTACGCGCAGACAGGATAACACCGGTCAGGAACAGGGCTGCGGCAGTCGCAGACAGGCCCAGTGGTTTAATCGCAGACAGAACCAGGTCCGGCATTTTGATGCCAATCGCCGACAGAATCACACCCAGCAGCGGGCCCATAACGATAGGTTTTTTCAGCGAACGCCACATCAACACGGGCAGCATTGCCAGGGTAGAACCGCTGTTTTCGCCCGCTGCCAGCGCTTTTTCGCGCTCAAGGATAAGCAGGCAGAACGGGGTCATCAGCACGGAACCGCAGGCGATAGAGACCGCAACGGACAGGGACGTGGCAGATCCTTCACCCAGAACGCTGCCCAGAATTGGCAGGCCCAGCGCCGCATAGTTCGGCAGGGCAACGGTCAGCGTCAGCACCGCAGCATCCTGCGGAGACTTTTTGAAGACCTTGGTTGCGAGGAAGTAGATAGCCGCGTAAGTAATCCACATTGCGCCAGTCAGGACCACAATCAGGGGAGACTGAGCGGCAATACCCGACCACGGCGTCTGCACGGTTGCGCTAAACAGCGCCGCAGGCAGGGCGAAATCCATAACAAAGATATTCAGCAGCGACACATTTTTGTTGTCAACCATTTTAGCTTTGCCGGCCCAGAAGCCCAGCAGCATGATAAGGAAGATCGGAGCAAGGGCATGAACAATTACGTAAGTCATAGAATTAACCACCTGTAGATAAAAAAAGAGTCTACGTGCCATCCTTCAGGCTGCCATTGCACAGCGTGAAGGAAGGTGCGTATTGAACATTTGCGATGTTTATAATTTTCTAAAAACGGCTGTACCGTGGGCGCTATGTTGCGCCCGACGGCGACCGCTTTCGGCAGGTCTTTTTTTACGTACTTCTTACTACAACGGCTCGTTACCAGCTGGCGCGCATTCGTTCGCGTACCAGAGCCGAGCTACGGCGATTCTCCGCGCCGAGGCGGTTTTTCAAACTTGGATCCTGACGTGCGTCGCGAACAGACTGTTGCAGGATGATTAACACCTGCGCCAGGTCGGCATCGCTTGGCGCGTCCGGGTTGCTGATGTTCAGCAAATCAGACAGCAGACCCAGCGTCGCATAGTTGCTCACGTCGTAGGCCATTGGCGGAATGGTTGCCGCCAGTTTTTCCAGCGCTTCAACGGTGCGCAGGGTGATACGTGCGGCGGAGTCTTTACCCATCGCATGCACCAGAACGCCCTGGTCGTTAAAGGCAATCAGACGGTTGGCCTGATAACCGTGCGCCAGGAAAGCACCGGACATCGCTTTACCGACGATAAGGCCGATAACCGGATGGCCCGCCAGACGCGCTTTCGCATAAGCGCCTGCGGCACCGGCCAGCGCCTGGTGAATGCCGAAGGCTTCTTCACGGCGGCCATAGGCCTGGCTCGGCACGTCGATTACCGCAATAATCGGGCGCTTCACGTCGCTGTTGGCATCGGCATCTATGGTTTCGTTGACCACTTTTGCCAGCGTCCAGCCCTCCAGCAGACCCACTTCACCTTTTACGGCGCGCGGATAATGGTTGTTTGCATCCGGGACCACGGCGATAAAACGCACGTTTTCACCGTTGAGTTCACCGTCAGCCACCTGAACAGAAGGGCACAGGCCGCTCATACGTGGGGCATTAGGGGCCAGTTTTTCCAGCCAGACTGCACCCCGGCTATTGGACTGAGTCATCATTTCACCTCCTGGGCAAAAAGCTGTTTAATCTGGTCGGTATCGGCCTGCTGACGCGTATCAAACTGGGTCAGGCGAGCCAGATATTCGGCATATTTATCGCTGCGGTTTTGGGCCGGAACGCCTTTGGCGATAGCGTCGTTCATCGCCGTTTTCACCGCGTTGATGCCGTCACCGACCAGCGCATCAACCAGACCGCTCTCGGCGCGAATTTCGCCGCCGGTCATGCTCCAGATAAATGGACGGTCGCGGGAGTCGTACTCGTCAATCCCGGCTTCCTGCTCGATAACCTGCGGGCCGTTCAGGCCGAGACGCGCTTCACGGGTCACAATCAGGTAGCTGCACAGCGCGGCGGCGATGGACATCCCGCCGAAGCAGCCGACGGTGCCAGCTATAATGCCGACGACCGGGGTATAGCGGCGAAGGTCAACGATCGCGGCGTGGATATCGGCGATAGCCGCCAGGCCAAGGTTGGCTTCCTGCAAACGAACGCCACCGGTTTCGAGGCACAGCACGGCCTGAGTCGGGATGCCGTTACGGTTATCTTCTGCTGCCAGTTCAAGTGCCGCGGCCATTTTGGCGCCGGACACTTCGCCCATGCTGCCGCCCTGGAAGGTGCCTTCGATGGCAATCACCACAGCAGACTGGCCATTGATGGTGCCGCGTGCGACGACCATGCCGTCATCAGACTGCGGTACCACGCCCTGCTGTGGGAGCCATGGCGACATAATGCCTTCGAACGGGTCGAGCAGTTCGCGGTAGCTGCCGTCGTCCAGCAGCGCATGGGCGCGTTCACGGGCCCGTAATTCAATAAAGCTGCGGTCGTTACGCATGGCTCACCTCTTCAAAAACCTGTTCGATACGAATACGCGCCACGCCGGGTGTCGCGCCGAAATCGTGGATCACCAGCTTGCCCGCAGGCAGACCGTTAATCAGGTTCAGACGGTCGAACAGCGCATTCCAGCGGCTGGTGCTGTTGTCCACTGAAGTGGTGATATCAATGCTGAGGGTTTCCCCGGCGGCTGCGGTGAACAGCACTTCCATATCACCGGAACCAACGACCCCTGCGAGAGCTTTGCCACTGAAGGTGCGGCTGGCAGGGAATGACAATGTAATGTGTTCCATAACATCCTCTTTAAATTGAGCAAGACGCGGGCTGGCTGACCCTGTCGAGAAACAGCGTGGCGGCGAGCAAATCGGCGGCACCACCGGGTGAGGCGTTGAGCGCCAGCATTTGCGCATCAAGACGGGCGAGAGCCTCGCGGCCGGCCTGTTGAGCGCAGCCCCCGGCGGTGAGTACCGCACGTGCGCCGTTTTGCATGGCGTTCAGGCCGGTCATTCCGGCGCGAGACAGCACGCAAGTGTCGCTAAGCGAGGTCATGACCGCCATCAGCGCATCGAGACGGGCTTCGCTTTCGCAGGCTCCGTTCGCGCGACTGCGTAACAGCTGCGGTAATGCCAGCGTCATCACGTGGGGGAAGGCCTGTTGCGCTTCTTCACGTGCGCCGGGCACCTGATAACGGTGCGTGGCCTTCAACCCTTTGCTGAAGACTTTCGGCGCGGCGCTGTCCGGTAGGCGGGCAAGTCCGGCGGCGGTATCCGCAATCTGCTGCGCGCTGGTACTTTCGCCCTGCATCGCGGCGGCGCTGACTAACAGGCCCAGTGCCCAGATAGCGCCGCGGTGGGTATTAACGCCATCGGTGGCGGCCATCATCTGCCGTTCGCCTTCGCGTCCCAGACGGCCGACGGTTTCGCGCAGGGCGATGTCGGCGGGGCGCAGCCAGCTTTGCTGGGCCAGTTGCAGAAACGTGGGGGTCAGGCTGTGCGCAGAGCGCTCCATCAACGCCAAAGACAAATCGTGATGGGCACCGTTACCCCGGCTGTCCACCAGACCCGGCTTCGGGCTTAATCGCGCTTCGTCGATCAGGCAGTCGCGGGCGAGTGTCGCTAGTCGCTGGGCCTGAACCTCTGCATGAGTCTGTGACAGCTGTTTCATTACCAGCTCCGGAATTTCGCAGGTGGGTTGTAAAGACCGTCAGACCATTCCACCAGATCCGCTACGCTGCCAGCAGCGAGCAGGGAACGGGAAGCATCACTACGGCGAATGCCCATGTCTTCCGGATACACCACTTTGCCGCTCTTACGCAGTTCGGCGACGCGTTTAGCGTCAACGCCGAGGCCGATATCGGTGATCCCGGCGACCGCTGCAACCATTGCCCGGCGCTCTTCCATGCTTTCGCCACGATAGAGATAGGCAATGCCTTCTTCGGTCAGCACGTGGGTCACGTCGTCGCCGTAAATCATCACCGGTGCCAGCGGCATGCCGGAGGATTGCGCCACGTCAACCGCATCGAGTTTTTCCACGAAGGAGGGTTTTGCACCCGCCTGGAAGGTTTCGACCATTTGCACGACCAGTTTTTTACCGCGCACCATCGGATCGGGATCGGTTTTCATGTTCATCCAGGCCGGTGTCGCATGACGGCGACCGTGCGGGTCATGGCCCATATTTGGTGCACCGCCAAAACCGGACAGACGACCGCGGGTAACGGTAGAGGAGTTCGCCAGACCATCAATCTGCAGGGTGGAGCCGATAAACATATCCACCGCGTACTGACCTGCCAGCTGACAGAAGGCACGGTTGGAGCGCATTGAGCCGTCGGCGCCGGTGAAGAACACGTCCGGACGGGCGCGGATATACTCTTCCATACCCAGTTCACCGCCAAAGCAGTGCACGCTTTCCACCCAGCCGCTTTCAATCGCCGGGATCAGCGTCGGATGCGGGTTGAGAGTCCAGTGCTTACAAATTTTGCCTTTCAGACCGAGCTGTTCGCCGTAGGTCGGCAGAAGTAGTTCGATAGCGGCGGTATTAAAGCCGATCCCGTGGTTCAGGGACTGCACCTGGTGTTCCGCATAGATGCCTTTAATCGCCATCATGCCCATCAGGATATGTTCCTGCTTGATGAGGCGCGGGTCGCGGGTAAACAACGGTTCGATAAAGAACGGCTTATCGGCGACGACAACGTAGTCAATCCATGAGCCTGGAATGTCGACGCGCGGCAGGTCACATTCGTCGTCGACCAGTTCGTTAACCTGGGCGATAACAATGCCGTCGCGGAAGGCCGCGGCTTCAACCAGCGCTGGCGTATCTTCGGTGCTTGGCCCGGTATAAAGGTTACCTTTACGATCAGCTTTAAAACCGGCGATCAGCGCAACGTTCGGGCACAGGTCGACGTAAAGACGGGAGTAGAGTTCGATGTACGTATGGATTGCGCCGATTTCGAGTTGACCATCCTGCAGCAACTGCGAAATGCGCAGGCTCTGAGGACCGGAGAAGGAGAAGTCGAGCTTGCGGGCGATGCCTTTTTCGAAGATATCAAGGTGTTCGCTACGTCCTACGCTCGGCATAATCATATGCAGGTCGTGGACTTTCGCCGGGTTAACTTCGGCGAGCATACGCGAGAGGAAATCGGCTTGCTTCTGGTTGTTACCTTCCAGCACTACACGGTCGCCGGGGGCAATCAGTTTTTCCAGCGCATCCACCAGACCCTCGGTGGGAATTACCTTGCCCTGCACCGGGAGGGACGCTACACGCCGTGCTTTTTCGCTACGACGCGTGCTCCAGTTCCGGGCCGGAGTTTGGCCAGTATTCATAATTAACCTCCTGATTCAGCAAATCATTTTTGCCTGGATTTATGCTGCAGTAAGTCTGCTCCGTTAGGAGTAGAGCATCAATTAAGCTGGACTGCGGATTGTTAGCCTAAGAGTAATAATTTCCTGGGTAATTATGTGATGACGATCGAAGCAGGAAGGTTGAGTGTAGACTACGGGGGAGAATGCAGGACGGGCCCCAATCAAAGCTGACAGGTGCCCGGTCTGGAAAACAAAGAGGATAGGTGACTACAGAAAAAGCATGGACAGAGGAAAGATTATTTCTTTTTGCTGAGCATCGATTTCAAATCAGCAAACGGATTGTACGTCGCCGCATCGACATCGTTTTGCGCGTCTTCGCCGGCCACAACGCGGGTGCCGTACTGGTCCGCTTCGGTGTATTTTGAGTGCTCGTGGTCATGACAATACAGACACAACAACTCCCAGTTACTGCCGTCTGGCGGGTTATTGGTGTGGTCATGATCGATATGGTGGACCGTTAATTCGCGCAGGTTGGAATACACAAACTCCCGCGAGCAGCGTCCGCATACCCATGGATAGATTTTTAGCGCTTTCTCGCGGTAACCGCTTTCCAGTCGCGAGTAGTTTTTTGGGATAAGAGCCATGGCCGTTGTTACCTGTTAAAAATCGAAAATTTTACGTCAGTGCGCCCAATGTACCCGAAGGCGAAATGAAAAGGGAATGGATGTTTATTTTTAAGGATAATTCATTCCGCCCTGAGCCTGTTGAGGAAACTCAGTAGGGTTTGATTGAACAGCGCGGGTCGTTGCAAAGGCGCGAAATGGCTGACGCCAGGCAGAATCGTCAGCGTTGCGCCGGGAACAGTGTTCGCCAGATACACCGCGTGTTCGGGTTTAATAAATTCATCGTACTCGCCCAGCACAATCTCGACCGGCACGTGGATGGCGCGTAAATCATCGGCGGAATAGTTAGGCTGGGTGCGCATCATTTCACTGACCGAGGCCACAAAATCGTCGAATTCTTCCGGCGTGGCCGACAGCGCGGCGTAGTCCTGGCGGTGGCGGGAAAAACAACGGTCAATCACCGGGCCGGGCTGCATCTCTTTGGTTCCGGAAGGGTCCATATTACAGGCGAAGAAAAACACGCCAGCCGAGCGTGCGGGGTGCAAAGAAGCCAGAACCAGCGCGGTGCAGGCGCCGTCGCTCCAGCCTGCAAAATAAGCCTGTTTTAGCTTCAATGCGTCCATTACCGCCAGCACGTCCGACGCCATCAGATGATATGAATAGGGTTGGTTATCGCGGGTGCTGCGACCGTGCCCGCGGCTGTCGATAAGCACTGCCGTGTATCCTGCGTCAATCAGCGCCGGAACCTGATAGCCCCAATTCCCGGCATGGCCCAGACCGCCGTGCAGCAGAATAACCGCAGGGCCATCGCCGCAGGTGGCGTACCCGATTTGCGCCCCGTCATGCTCCAGCCAGCTTTCGACAGCGGTTGACGGCAGCGGCGGTGCGCCGGACGCGTGAAACTGGCTAAGATCGAGATCTTCAATCGACATGGCAATGACTCCAGCAACATTCTGTCGTCAAATTATAGCGATTTTCTTTTTCAGAATGGGCTGGGGTGATGGGCGTCGATCGGTTCTTCGGTGATGGGATGCACGAAATGCAGTTCGCTGGCGTGCAGCATCAGGCGCGGCGTTTGTTCGCAGCCTGGCGGCAGAAGCCCGCCGTACAGGTCACAACCCAGAATAGGGTGGCCTAGCAGCTGGCTGTGAATGCGCAGTTGATGGGTGCGCCCGGTTTCCGGCGTCAGCTGGACGCGCGTCACCGGCACAGAGGTCCCGTCTGCCTGCGCATAATGTAAACGCTCAATAACCCGATAGCGTGAACGCGCGGGCTTGCCAGTGATGGCGCAAATCGACATCAGCGGGAACAGCGCCGGATCTTTGGCAATCGCCGCGTCTATTACCCCTTCATCGTCGGGCAGATGTCCACACAGCAGGGCGCTGTACACTTTGGTCACGGCGCGCTGGCTGAACTGATGGCAAAGTGCGGCATTGATAGCCTTACTGCGCGCTACCACCATCAGGCCAGAGGTGCCGAAATCCAGGCGATGGACCAGAGTGCAGCCGGAAAAAAGCTGGACCAGCCGATGATGCACCGAATCGAGATTCTGCGGGTTTTTCCCCGACAGGCTGAGCAGTCCCGTGGGTTTATTGATAAGCACCAGATGCGCATCCTGCCAGAGGATTTCTATCTGGTCATGACACGGCGGAGCAATAAAAGTATCAATTATTGAAGACATCGGGCGGCCAGGATGAAGAGTGGAAGCGGATGATAGCGAATTTTCAGGCGACTGACGAATTTGGCCGTTGCCGGGCCGGACTCAGCGCCTGCCGTCTGGTATCGCCCGCGAAAATACGGGTATAATCACCTAAATTATTCAACCGGTTCAGATACGAAGATGACAAAACTCACCTTACAAGAGCAGATGTTAAAAGCGGGATTAGTGTCCAGCAAAAAAATGGCCAAGGTCCAGCGTACGGCTAAAAAATCACGCGTTCAGGCTCGTGAGGCAAGAGAGGCCGTAGAAGCGAATAAAAAAGCGCAGCTTGAGCGTGATAAAGAGCTCAGTGAGCAGCAAAAGCAAGCAACGCTTTCGAAAGAATATAAAGCGCAGGTGAAGCAGCTGATTGAAATGAATAAAATTACGATTGCCAGAGGCAATATTGATTTTAACTTCACCGATAACAATTTAATCAAGAAAGTTGTAGTGGATAAGCTGACGCAGTCACAGTTGATCAGCGGTCGTCTGGCGATTGCGCGTCTGGTTGTCGATAAAAACGGTGATAGCACTTACGCCATTATCCCCGCGAGCGTGGCCGATAAAATTGCACAGCGTGACGCTGACAGCATCGTTCTGAACAGTGCGTTGAGTCAGGAAGAGCAGGATGAAGACGATCCGTATGCTGATTTCAAAGTGCCTGATGATTTGATGTGGTAACGCACCGCTAACCGACTTTAACTCCCGAGGACGATTAATGAACACCGAGATTCCATTGAAATTTTATGACATCGTGGACGAGTATTCGACCGAAAGCGCCGAGCCGGTGAGCGACGCCGAACGTGATTCTCTGGCGCACTATTTCCAGCTGCTGGTCACCCGTTTAATGAATAACGAAGAAATCAGCGAAGAAGCGCAGCAGGATATGGCTCAGGAAGCCGGGATCAACGCCAAGCGTATTGATGATATCGCGACATTCCTGAATACATGGGGCAACGAGTAATTCCTGTCGGTAATTAGCCCAGGATGACCGGTGATATGTGACTAAAAACCACCAGTGGGGTTTTGACGTCACATATTCACTAACTGCATGTATTACACGCCTCTTTTCACGTTAATCAGCCCATCCGCATCTGCTATTTCTTACTCAAATCACTCAGCAGTACCGCAATATTTTGCCCGCCCTGGGTATTTTCCAGCCCGATTTTAACGATGATGGTCAGCGGCACTGAGAGCAGCATGCCGACCGGACCAAGCAGCCAGCCCCAGAATATCAACGACAGGAACACTACCAGCGTGGAAAGGCCCAGCCCACGGCCCATAATGCGTGGTTCAAGAATGTTGCCAAACACCATATTGATCGCCAGATAGCCCGCAAGCACCACCAGCGCATCGTAGATGTTGCCGAAAACCAGCACCTGCAATATCGGTGGGACGGCAGCCAACACCGAGCCGATGTTGGGAATATAGTTCAGCGCAAACGCCAGCATTCCCCAGATAAACGCAAAGCGCACGTCGAGGGCGGCGAGCATGCCCCAGGCGACCAGCCCGGTTACCAGACTGATAGCGGTTTTCAGCACCAGATAGTGGCTCACGCTGTCGATAGCTTTCTGAATCGCCGCCATGCCTTCCACCGGACGCATCATCATCTGCTGCAGTTTAGCCGGGAGCTGCGGCACTTCAAACAGCATAAATACCACCGTCAGAAGCAGCAGGAAAATGGAGGACATGGCGTTAGTGAGTTGCGTCAGCAGGCCGGTGACCAGCGTCATCGCCGCATTCGGGTCGATATATTTCCCCAACGCATTAACGGATACATCAATACCAAAGCGCTGTAGCCACGGTTGTAGGTTTTCCATCGGTACAACCAGAGACGAACGATATTGCGGCAGTGTGCGGGCAAGTTCGTTGAGCGACGTGCCCAGATAGGAGAGCAGCAAAACCGCTACCATAATGATGAAGGTGATGAGCAGGGTAACGGCCAGTCCACGGGGAACGCGCCAGCGGACCAGCAGCTGCACCACCGGATTGAGCACCACGGCGATAAACAGTGACAGAATAAAAGGCACCACAATATCAGCGGCGAAGCGAATACCAGCGAGGATAATCACCAGCATTCCGAGCATGATGACTATCTTTAATCCATTAAGTGTAATACCCGACTTTGCCATAACATTCCTTGATAAACGTGATAAAGAACATCATAAAGCGGCGTTAGGTAAGAATAAACTCATTAATACAGAATTTGCTGGGTAAAGAATTGAAAAGACTTTGAGTTTAATTTTTCACTATGCCAGAATTACGCTGTGTTTAACTACTGAGGACAATTTTCATCCGCAAAGACGAGAAGCAATCCCGCGGATAATTGTAATTTTATGGACATGTCGTTCAGAACCTGTACTTCCTTGCAATCTGTCATTATCCCCACGCTTTCCTTGCTTTCTGCCGAGCAGCACTGGCGCTCTGCGCTATAGTCTTTTCCTTCCTTTAAGCTAAAACTTAATCACTTTTACGGTTTGCACCTCTTTGCAAACTGCAACGGATTATATTCTCAGGCAGGAGAAGAACCATGTTTTACTGGATATTGTTAGGTCTGGCGATCGTTGCTGAAATTACAGGTACCTTGTCGATGAAATGGGCAAGCGTCAGCGATGGTCATGCCGGTTATATTTTAATGCTCGGCATGATTGCCCTTTCTTATATATTCCTTTCCTTCGCGGTTAAAAAAATCGCGCTCGGCGTGGCTTACGCCCTGTGGGAAGGCGTCGGTATTTTATTGATTACGCTGTTTAGCGTACTGTTATTTGATGAAAGCCTGACGCTGATGAAAGGCGCAGGGCTGGCCACGCTGGTGATGGGTATTGTGCTGATTAAGTCCGGTACCCGTAAAGTCAAAAACAACTCTGCGAAGGTGAACCATGCCGCAGTTTGAGTGGATACACGGCGCGTGGCTGGCAGGGGCGATTGTGTTGGAAATCATCGCCAATATATTCCTTAAGTTCTCGGACGGTTTCCGCCGAAAAATATACGGCATATTGTCGCTGGTGGCGGTACTGGCCGCATTTAGCGCATTGTCGCAGGCGGTTAAAGGTATCGATCTTTCGGTGGCGTACGCAATTTGGGGCGGATTTGGTGTGGTTGCCACGCTGGCAGCGGGCTGGATCCTGTTTGGACAGCGCCTTAATTACAAAGGATGGATAGGTTTGATCTTGTTAATCGCCGGAATGGTGATGATTAAACTCGCATGATGTTGGCAGGGTGCGAACAGTAACAGGGTATTTTGTTCAGTGAACTGATGCCGATAACGTCGCTGCTGCAGTTACGTCAGCAGCGACAGTGTTAGTTACTGGCCAGCCAGTGCTTCAAGTTTGTCCCGAAAGCCGGTCACTGAAATCGCGCGGTTATCTGCCCGCCAGCGGTCTTTCGCCGCCGGTGCTGAGCTTTGAACGCCAATCAGCTGCCAGCCGTCATCGGTTTTTAGCATCAGCGGTGAGCCGCTATCGCCAGGCAAGGTATCGCACTGATGCGACAGCACGGTGCTTTGCGCCCAACCGGTCACCAGACAGTTATTGTGCGTGTACAGCGAATCGAGATGATCGAGCGGATAACCAGATTGCGTCACCTGGCGGTTAGCGGATTTGAGCGCGGCGGTCAACGCATTCTTATCACCGGCGAACAGCGGCAACGGTGTGATACCCGAAGGCGGATAGCGCAGTACAATCAGGCCAAAATCCCAGGGCGCGGCAGACGACGGAACAATCCAGCCGTCACCATCCGGCTTCAGGCGTTTGCCGAGCGACGGCTCGACGCGGCCTTCAATCCCATGGATTTCATAACGCCAGAGACCTTTTTGCGATACAAAGCGCAGGGCGACGGGTTTATCGAGTTTACCTCGCGGCGGCGTCAACAGGCAGTGTCCTGCGGTCAGCGCCAGATGCGGAGAAATTAAGGTCGCGGTGCAAAGATTGCCGCTGGCAGTTTCCAGCTGGCCGATAGCATCCCACGGGGATTGCGTAGGATTGGTGACCTTGACGCGGTCATCATGACCAAAGAAAAGCGTCTTAAGATCGGAGGCACTGATGCCGGTGTCTTCGCTGTCATCGTCAGCGTGGGTCAGGGGAGAAAAAAGACAAACGGCTCCCAGTAAAACCACTATGGATCTGTGCATAACACTCTCTGAGGGGCGATTATGATTATAAAAAGGGTAACCCAATGAGATTACTATAGACGGGATGAATGAAAAGTGGGAGTAAAATCAGCGTGCTACACTCAGTACAAAAAGAACCGGGTGGCAACCAGGGCACAAACAATCAGTAATAAGAGGATGAGCTCGAATCGATAGCGGCGCAGCATCATTGCTCTCCAGAAAAAAACGGCGCTGAAACAGCGCCGATTTAGTTTACAAGACCGTACGACCGGTTGCGAAATTACGCAGCTGGCTGTGCAGCTGGTTTAGCAGCCTGGTGCTTGGTGTGTTTCACGTGTTTTTTAGCAGCCTGCGCTTTCTGCGCTACAGCAGGTTTGGTTGCTGCTTTTTTGTGGTGTTTTTTAGCGGCCTGCGCTTTCTGCGCTACAGCGGGTTTGGTCGCTGCTTTTTTGTGGTGTTTTTTAGCGGCCTGCGCTTTCTGCGCTACAGCAGGTTTAGCTGCTGCTTTTTTGTGGTGCTTTTTAGCGGCCTGAGCTTTCTGCTCTGCAGCGGGTTTTGCAGCGGCTTTCTTGTGTTTCTTGTGGTGAGTGGTTTTAGCCGGAGCAGCATGAGTTGCAGCAGGCGCAGCAGCCGGAGCGGTAGCAGCGGTGTCAGCAGCGAAAGCAGCAGAAGACAGACCCATAGCAGCGGCAACAACCAGAGCTAATACTTTTTTCATTCTGAAATCCTCGAATTTGGTTTCTATGTTCAACCCCACTGCGGGGCCGTTGAATAGACTATATGCTTGTCTTTTCGAGGTTTCCGTGAGTGATTGGTATCGGCGTGTAACCATATGTACACTTCCAGTTGGTGCTTTATCACTCTTTAAAAATCAGTAAGATACGATGAAGGCTGTTCCCCGAGCCCTAGAAATTCCCGCAATGATGTAAATTTCCGGGTAGGTAGCGCTGCAGGAAACCTCTTAGGGCCGCCAAAAACCCGCATTTAAAGTTCACCATTCACCATTTGGTACCCGTAACATAGCGGGCTAATTATTTTTTTGGGGTGAGATGTGATTGGGAATTCTTCCGTCCTGTGGGGCGGTGTTCTACTTCTAGTGTTTGCGATGCTGTGGTTGCACTACGATAGCGGCAGGCTGAAGCGGGAAATGCGGCGCTCGCGTAAAGGGCGGGAGCAGCGCGAGGACGAACTTAAATTATTGCAGCAAGAGTGGGATGAGTTTCTTGTCGCAGAAAAAAATGAGCTTGATCAGCTGAGAATTGCAATGCACCCTAAATATGGGCGAGTGGTTCACACCAGGCTGAGCAGGCTAGCCGGAATGCTGACTCACTGACAAAAAAAGCGTGTGGCGGGCTGCGCCACACTCTCTCCCAGCAACTTACAAATAACGCGCGGTTAAATGCTCGCGGAAATAGCGGCTATTCAGGTCTTCGCCGGTGGCGTGGGTGATAAGCTCCGAGGTGCTGAAGCGGCTGCCGTGCTGCCAGACATTTTGCTGTAACCAACCGAACAGCGGGCTGAAGTTACCGTCATTCAGGTTCTGATCGACGTCCGGTAGCGCTTTGCGGGCGGCCTGGAACAGCTGCGCGGCGTACATGGCGCCCAGCGTATAAGACGGGAAGTAACCAAAACCGCCGTCGGTCCAGTGAATATCCTGCATACAGCCATTGCGGTAGTTGCCTTCAGTCGACAGCCCCAGATACTGCTGCATTTTTTCATCCCACAGCGCCGGAATGTCATCGACTTCAATCTGGCCATCAATCAGCGCCCGTTCGATTTCATAACGCAGGATCACATGCGCTGGATAGCTGACTTCATCGGCGTCCACACGAATGAATCCGCGTTCGACGGTCTGACTCCATGCAATGAAATTATCCAGACTGAACGCCGGCTGGCTGCCGAAATGCTGCTGGATTTTCGGCAGCAGATGCTTAAGGAACGCGGCACTACGGCCGAGTTGCATTTCAAAGAACAGGCTCTGTGATTCATGCACGCCCATTGACCGCGCATGAGCAATCGGTTGTCCGGCCCAATGACGCGGCAGGTTTTGTTCATAACGCGCATGCCCGGTTTCGTGAATAACGCCAAAAAGGGCGCTGAGCAGATCGTTTTCGTCGTAGCGGGTGGTGATGCGCACATCTTCCGGTACGCCGCCGCAGAACGGATGGGTACTGACATCAAGGCGACCGCCGTTAAAATCAAAACCGAGCAGGGTCATAGTTTCCAGCCCGAGCTGGCGCTGTGCTTCGGTCGGGAACGGGCCTTGTGGATTGATGAGTTTGCGGCTGGCCTGCTTGTCGACCACGGTTTGCAGTAAATCGGGCAGCCAGCTTTTCAGGTCAGCGAACAGCACATCGAGGCGGCTACTGGTCATGCCTGGTTCGTAGAGGTCAAGCAGGGCGTCGTAGCGCGAACCGCCACTGGCCTCAGCGCGGATGTTGGCCTCTTCACGACTCAGTCGTACCACTTCTTTCAGATTCGGGGCGAAGCCTTGCCAGTCGTTGTTTTTACGCTGAGTACGCCAGGCGTGCTCGCAACGGTTGCCCGCCAGCGATTTCGCTTCGACCAGGCTTTCGGGTAACAGTGCAGCCTGATGGTAGGTGCGCGCCATTTCGTTCAGATTCGCGCGTTCGTCATCGCTGAGGTTTTCCTGCTGAGCAGCTTCCAGGTAGTTCGCCACATTTTTGTCGGTCAAGATCTGATGCTGCAACACGCCTAATTCAGCCAGCGCTTCGCCGCGAGCCTGGCTTCCGCCCGGTGGCATCATGGCGGCCATATCCCAGCCGGCTATAGAAGAAAGGTGCGAAAAACGCGATAAACGCTGGAAAACGCGGGTGAGCTGTTGGTAGTTATTGTTTGCCATTTTGCCTTAATTCCCATTGAGTGACGTCGAAATGCGCGTGAGGTCAAAAATACGACGAAAGTATGAGGCGGAATGTAAATTATACGCCAGGCAAATCAGTATCACAGGTCATCAGTGTGCGGCAAATCATGAATCCATTCATCTGGATTTTCATCGCACTGCTGTCAGTTGACGCAGTGCGAGACAGGGTAGGCTTAACCACCTTTTTAGGTCAGTGGTGAAGCTACCCACCCGCGGTGGGCATTCAAATTAGTGCAGGCGTTTGTGCAGGCAACTGCCGGTTATCAGCGCCAGAACCAGCATTGCTGCGATAAATCCTCCCACGCCGTTCCATCCCCAGTTATGCCAGAACACCCCGCCGAGTGTCCCCGCGATGCTGGAACCCAGATAGTAGCTAAACAGATACAGCGACGAAGCCTGGCCGCGTGCGCGGCGGGCACGAGGCCCAATCCAGCTGCTGGCGACGGAGTGCGCGGCGAAGAAGCCCGCGGAGAACAGCAGCATACCGAAGAAGATAATCCACAGTGATGAGAACAGCGTCAGCAGCAGGCCGCACAGCATCACGCCGGTAAAGGCAATCATCACCGGGCCGCGCCCGAAGCGTTGCGTCATGGCGCCCGCTTTTGGGGAACTCCAGGTACCGGTGAGGTAAGCCACGGACAGCAAGCCAACAACCGCCTGGCTCAATGACCACGGCGACATCATCAGGCGATAGCCGATGTAGTTGAACAGTGTCACAAACGCCCCCATCAGCAGAAAGCCTTCCGCGAACAGTAGCGGCAGGCCCTTATCACGCCAGTGAATACGAAAGTTGATGAACAGTGATTTTGGGCGCAGCGATGCGGGTTTAAAGTGACGTGAATCAGGCAGAATGCGCCAGAACATCAGCGCCGCCGCGAGAGCGAAACAGCCGATCATCGCCACTGCTACTCGCCAGCCGAAGAAATCGGTTATCACCCCAGTCAGCAAACGTCCGCTCATGCCGCCAATCGAGTTTCCGCTGATGTACAGCCCCATCGAAAAGGCGACAAAACTCGGATGAATTTCTTCGCTCAAATAGGTCATGCCGACCGCCGCCACGCCGCTTAACGACAGGCCAATCAGCGCACGCATGATAAGGATCCCGTGCCAGCTGGTCATCATCGTTGACAATAGCGTACAGCAGGAGGCCAGCAGCAGAGCAGTGACCATAACCTGTTTACGACCGATGGCATCCGACAGCGGCCCGGTAAACAGCAGGCCGACGGCCAGTAAACCGGTCGACACCGACAGGGAAATACTGGCGCTGGCAGGCGATACGCCAAACTCATGCGACAACACCGGGAGAATAGGCTGAACGCAATAGAGCAGGGCGAACGTGGCGAGTCCAGCGGAGAAAAGCGCCAGCGTGACGCGAATGAATTGTGGGGTTCCACGTTGGATAAACTGGCCCGGCGCAGGAAGACGGATATCATTGACATCACGGGCCGGGGCGGTGTCAACGGTGGAGGTACGGCTCAAAGCAAGATCCTTGCGTGAAAGCACTTCATCCTTCGCGCTGCCTCTTTGTGGGCTTTACCCTCAGACCCTCGGTCACATAGTTCGCTTGTTCCCTGGGAGCTTCGGACTTTCCGCCGCGATGCAGCACGAATGATTTTGTGCACTGAATTTGTCTCATTGGCACAGAGTAGGAAAATGTAAATATTCTGTCTAATATATTAATAATCTCAAATGATACTTTTAACATATGAATATAGAGCTGCGACACCTGCGCTACTTTGTAGCGGTAGCCGAAGAACTGCATTTTGGCCGCGCTGCCGCTCGGCTGAACATCTCCCAGCCACCGTTAAGCCAGCAAATTCAGATCCTTGAACAGCAGATTGGTGCCCGGTTGTTTGCCCGCACCAACCGCAGCGTGAGCCTGACGCCCGCCGGGAAGCTGTTTCTGGCTGACAGTCGGCAAATCCTGATTCAGGTTGAAGACGCCGCAGCCCGGGCCGCTCGCCTGCATCAGGGGGAAACCGGAGAGCTGCGCATTGGATTTACCTCATCGGCGCCGTTTATTAAGGCCGTGTCGGATACGCTGTCGCGTTTTCGGCGTCAGTATCCCGACGTTCATATCCAGACGCGGGAAAGTAATACCCGCGAGCAAATTGCGCCGCTGAGCGAAGGGGCGCTGGATTTGGGCCTGATGCGTAAAACGCAGCTGCCGGATACCCTCGAGTGGCAGGTTATTTTGCGAGAACCGCTAATGGCGATGTTTCACCGGGATCATCCGCTGGCAAGCCGCGAATCCGTATCACTGGCAGAACTGGTGCTGGAGCCGCTGGTGTTTTTCGATCCGCACGTCGGCACTGGCCTGTATGACGATATTCTCGGCCTGCTCAGGCGTTTCGGTACCCCCGCCATTACTCAGGAAGTGGGCGAGGCGATGACCATTATTGGGCTGGTCTCCGCCGGGCTGGGTGCGTCGATTCTTCCGGCCTCTTTTAAGAAGGTTCAGCTTAATGAGATGCGCTGGTTGCCGATAAGTGATGCGGACGCGGTGTCGGAAATGTGGCTGGTGTGGTCCAGGCATCATGACCAAACCCAGGCGGCGCTTCGCTTCCGCGAGCAGCTGCTGGCAGCCGCAATGGTCGACTTTTTTGCCGAAAATACACGAAAAAATGTGCGGTAAATCACAAGCCTAAGTAAAAATTTGACGATTCAGGTCGAAGTGCTTCAACATAGCAAAAGTTTATTTCGAAGCGCGAAAATAAGGGAGTCTTCGGTGGTAGCAGAAAGTCAGCCTGGGCATATTGATCAGATTAAGCAGACCAACGCAGGGGCGGTATACCGCCTGATTGATCAGCTCGGCCCGGTGTCGCGTATCGACCTTTCTCGACTTGCGCAACTTGCGCCTGCCAGTATCACTAAGATTGTTCGCGAAATGCTCGAAGCGCATCTGGTGCAGGAAACTGAAATTCAGGACCCGGGGAGCCGTGGGCGTCCGGCGGTAGGCCTGATGGTGGAAACCGAAGCCTGGCACTATCTGTCACTGCGTATCAGCCGGGGAGAAATTAACCTCGCCCTGCGTGATTTGAGCAGCAAGCTGGTGGTAGAAGAAGAACAAACGCTGCCGCTGGTGGATGACAAACCGTTTCTCGACCGGGTTATCGAACATATCGATCACTTTTTCATTCGGCATCAGCAAAAGCTCGAGCGCTTAACCTCTATCGCGATAACCCTTCCCGGTATTATTGATACCGAAAATGGCATCATTCACCGGATGCCGTTTTACGATGACGTAAAAGACGTGGCACTCGGTGAAGCGCTTGAGTCTCGCACCGGCGTGCCGGTCTATTTGCAACACGATATCAGCGCGTGGACCATGGCGGAGGCGCTGTTCGGTGCGTCTCGCGGCGCGCGCGACGTTATTCAGGTGGTTATCGATCATAACGTCGGGGCGGGGGTTATCACCGACGGACGCTTACTGCACGCGGGCAGCAGCAGTCTGGTGGAAATAGGCCATACCCAGGTCGACCCGTACGGCAAGCTTTGTTATTGCGGAAATCACGGTTGTCTGGAAACCATCGCCAGTGTGGAAAGCGTGTTGGAACTGGCGCAAATTCGGATGAAACAGTCGATTAGTTCAATGCTGCATCAGCAGCCGCTGACTGTTGAATGGCTGTGTCAGGCAGCAGTGCAGGGTGATTTATTAGCTAAGGATATCATTAGCGGCGTAGGGACCCACGTCGGACGCATTCTCGCCATCATGGTGAATTTATTTAACCCGCAAAAAATTCTTATCGGTTCGCCGTTCAACCAGGCTTCCAGCATTCTGTTCCCCGCCATCAGCGCCTGTATCCATCAGCAGTCTCTGCCCGCTTACAGTCGACATATCAGCGTCGAGAGCACGCAGTTCCGCAACCGTGGAACCATGACCGGCGCCGCGCTGGTTAAAGACGCGCTTTATAACGGGTCTCTGCTGATCAGACTGTTACAAGGTTAACAAATTTTAATTGTTAAGCTAAAAATTGCGCTAACGCAAGCTGGCTTTTCGCCCAATCCCTTACACTCCCTCCGTTCTTGAATTATCACCCTGATTTATATTTTCACCGTCAAAGCTGTGGAGTGAAACATGCTTAAGCGTTTCTTTATTACTGGTACGGATACCTCTGTTGGAAAGACGGTGGTATCACGCGCGTTGCTGCAGGCGTTGACCGCCAATGGCAAAAGCGTGGCAGGGTACAAACCTGTCGCCAAAGGCAGCAAGGAAACGCCTGAAGGACTGCGCAACAAAGATGCGCTGGTACTACAAAGTGTTTCCACCCCGGAACTTCCCTATAGCGCTATTAATCCTATCGCCCTGAGCGAAGAGGAAAGCAGCGTGGCGCACAGTCGCCCGATCAACTACACCTTATTGTCCAAAGGTCTGGATGACCTGAGTCAGCGTGTCGATCACGTGGTGGTCGAAGGCACAGGTGGCTGGCGTAGTCTGATGAACGATTTGCGCCCGCTCTCTGAATGGGTCGTACAGGAACAATTACCGGTTGTTATGGTGGTAGGTATCCAGGAAGGCTGCATCAATCATGCATTGCTGACCGCCCAGGCAATTGCGAACGATGGTCTGCCGTTAATCGGTTGGGTCGCTAACCGCATCAACCCGGGGCTGGCACACTACGCCGAAATCATCGACGTGCTGAGCAAAAAACTGCCAGCGCCATTGGTGGCTGAGCTTCCGTATCTGCCACGCGCTGAACAGCGTGAACTGAGCCACTACGTCGATTTAACCCTGTTCGGCGACATGCTGGCGGTAGATAGAGTCCTGGCGTAACGTCCGCGACAGCACCGACGCCACCACGCAGGAAATCAGTAAGCCGGGCAGCAGTGCATACTGCCCGGTCATTTCACAGATCATCAATGTCGACATAATGGGTGCATGCGTTGTAGCCGCCAACAGTGTGGCCATTCCCGTCAACCCCATCAGCACCGCCATTTCATTGCCGTCCGGCAGCCATAGCCCCCAGAATCGGGCAAACAACATGCCAATCGCCATACCGACAAACAGCGTTGGCGTGAATACGCCGCCCGGCGCACCGGAGCCGCTGCTCGACAGCACTGCCAGCAATTTACACAAAAACACGCCCGCCACTGCGCCAAATAGCGGCGGCGCCAGCAGATAGCTTTGCACCACACTGTAGCCATTGCCCCATACCGCAGGCGTTAATAACGACAGCAACCCGACGATAAATCCGCCCAGTGCCAACTGCCATGGCGGAGACAGTTTGAGCCGTAAAAACAGCGAATGGGTGAAACCCATCAGCCAGATAAACACTGGCCCGCACAGCCCGGCGAGCAGCCCGGTCGCCAGCATCATGCCGTAAGTGCCCGCACTGTGTGGGGCGTCGACGTGAACCACATACAGCAGCGCCGGGCCACCGCTCAGCAGATTGGTTATCAGCAGGGCAATCACCGCCGCGACCACTACCGGCCCGAGCGAGGCCAGCATTAACGTGCCGAACAAGATTTCTGCGATAAACAGGCTGCCCGCCAATGGCGCGTGATAAGCGCTGGCCATCCCGGCGGCGGCTCCGCAGGCAATCCACAGTTTCCATTCGTCTTTGGGCGTAAAACGTTTAGCAAAGAAAGAGGCGGCGAGAGCAGCGAGCAGGATCATCGCACCTTCGCGGCCAATGGCGCTGCCGCTAACCACAACCAGCAACGACGCAAGAGATTTCACCAGACTCGCGCCGTAATCGAACTGTCCGTCGCCGGTTTCCAGTGCTTCCATGTAATCCGTTGGTGCGTGCGGTCGCTGGCGAGTGGAACGCTGCCAGCCCCACAGCAGTAGCCCGGCAGCGAGTCCACCGAGCGCAGGCGTCAACAGCCGTCGCCACCAGGGCAAGCTGCCAGCGGCGTACACCAGGCTTTTGCTGTCGTCGCTCAAAAACAGCCACTCGAGCAGATACATGGCGTGACGAAACAGCGCCACGGCAAGGGCGGCAAGAATGCCGACTATCGTCGCAATGAGCAGGCGGCGAAACATAGCCTGAATGTCAGGATAAGCATGAAGACGATGCATCTTTTTTCACGGTTGATCAGAGTGATACCGTATTGTGCGAGGAAATCGGGAGCTTGGCAAAAAACAAACGCAGAAATCCCCCTCGGGTGAGGGGGAAATCGGTTAATCTGCGGAATGGATATTCAGCGCACGGCGCGTACGGCCAGAGCTGAGATAGTCGGCAATGTAATCCTGGGAGATTTCACCGTTGTAGCGGCCGTCTTCATCGACGATAGGCATCCAGCTGGTGTTGCTTTCATATAGCTTAGAAAGCACCACGCGCAGGTTGTCCTCGGCTTTACCGGTGACGCGGAACGGGTGCAGCAGATCCGCGCAGCTGCCGGAGGCGTTACGCGCTTCGCGACGCTTCACAAAGCCCAGCGGTTTGCCGTCGTTATCCACCACCGTAATCGCACGAATGTCGTTGTCGTCCATGGTCGAGAAGGCTTCCGGCAGGGCGGTATCGCGTTTCACGGTGATGGTTGGCTGCTGGTCGGTGACGTCACCGGCTGATACTAACAGCAGGCGTTTCAACGTGCGGTCCTGACCGACAAACGAACCGACAAACTCATTCGCCGGTTTCGCCAGCAGTTCGTCGGGGCTGGCGCACTGTACGATGCGGCCCTGACGGAACACTGCAATACGGTCGCCGAGTTTCAGTGCTTCATCAATGTCGTGGCTGACCAGCATCACCGTTTTTTTCAGCTGGCGCTGCATCTCGAGGAACTGGTTCTGGATCACTTCACGGTTAATCGGGTCGACGGCGCCGAACGGTTCATCCATCAGTAGCACTGGTGGATCCGCTGCCAGCGCACGGATAACCCCGATACGCTGCTGCTGTCCGCCGGACATCTCTTTCGGATAGCGGCTCAGGAATTTTTTGGGGTCCATCGCCACCATATCCATCAGCTCTTCGGCGCGCGCTTTGTAGCGGGCTTTATCCCAACCCAGCATCCGCGGCACGACGGTGATGTTTTCCTCAATGGTCATGTTCGGGAACAGACCAATCTGCTGGATAACGTAGCCGATATTACGACGCAGGTTGACGGTGTCCATGTCGCTGGTGTCCTGGCCGTTAATCAGGATTTTCCCGCTGCTCGCCGGGATCAGGCGGTTAATCATTTTAAGCGTCGTGGTTTTCCCGCAGCCGGACGGCCCCAGCAGGACGCACATTTCACCTTCCGGCACGTTGAGGTTGACGTTATCGACGGCGTTAAAGCTCTGGCCGTTCTTTTGCGTAAATTGTTTGGTCAGATTTTCTAACTTTATCATTATCGAATCCCCTTTGGTGTCAGGACAATCTGCAGTCGGTGCAGCAACCAGTCGAGCACAATAGCCAGCAGGCAAATCATTAACGCCCCGGCAATTAACATACGAATATCGCTCCCGCCAATGCCGTTCAGCAGCAGCAGGCCGAGACCGCCCGCGCCGATGACCGCGGCTATCGCCATGACGCCGATGTTCATCACCACCGCAGTACGGATGCCGCCGAAAATCACTGGCAGCGCCATCGGGATTTCCACCCAGCGCAGACGTTGCCAGAAGGTCATGCCAATCCCTCGGCCAGCTTCACGCAGCCCCGGCGGCAGATTATCAAGCGCGGTATGGGTGTTACGTACAATCGGCAGCAGTGAGTAAAGGAATACCGCGGTGATGGCGGGCAGGGCACCAATACCCTGACCGATCAGCGAAAACAGCGGGATCATCAGACCAAACAGCGCAATCGACGGGATGGTCAGCAAAATGGTGGTCAGGCCCAGAATCGGCGTTGCCAGCCATTTGTGGCGCACAATCAGAATACCTAGCGGCACGCCGATGATGATTGCCAGCCCAACGGCGAGCAGAACCAGCCACAGATGCTGCCAGGTCAGCGTCGCCAGATAACTCCAGTTATCAATCATGTAGTGAATCGTATCCATGACGCCTCCTTATTCCAGGCCTTTGCTGTGCAGGAAGTCCCGCGCAACCTGTTGTGGCGACTGGTGATCGATATCTACGCGCTTGTTCAGCTCGGTGATCACCTCATTATTCAGCAGACCGGAAAGCGTGTTCATCGCTTCTTCAAGCCCCGGGTTGGCTTCCAGCGTGTCCTTACGCACCACCGGCGTCACGGCGTAGCTTGGGAAGAAACCTTTGTCATCCTTCAGCACTTTGAGATCGAAGCCTTTCACGCGGCCATCAGTGGTGTAAATCAGACCGGCATCGACGAACCCGTCGCGCACGGCGTTATACACCAGGCCTGGGTCCATCTGACGGATTTGCGGACGGTCGAGCGGCATGTTGTAGGCTTGCTGCAACGGTTTCATCCCATCGCTGCGCCCGGCGAACTCCAGATCCAGACCCAGCAGCCAGTTGTGTTTTGGGTCGGTCTGACGAATGTGTTCAATCTTCGCCACCATTTCCGACATGGTGTTGATGTTTTCCGCTTCGGCGCGTTTACGCTGCATCGCAAAGGCGTAGGTGTTGTTCATGTCTGCCGGTTTAAGCCAAATCAGGCCGAGCTTTTCATCGAGGCGTTTTACAGTGTTGTAAGACTCCTGGGGAGACATGCGCTTATTGATGTGGTTGAAGATGATGAGTGAGGTGCCGGTGTATTCCCAGGTCATGTCAATTTGCTTGTTGATCATGGCGTTGCGGGAAATTACGGTCGCAATGTTGGTTTGCGGCTGAACCTGGAAACCTTTCTTACGCAGATACTGCACGGTCATGGCGGACAAAATATGCTGTTCGGTAAAGCTTTTTGTCGCCAGAATGATCGGGGCCGCGTGGGCCTGCCCGGCAACCATCGCCAGCGCAGCGGCGGCGACAAACAGACGTTTCAATCGTCTCATGTAATGCTCCTGATTATTGTTATTCGGCGGTATGCGGGCTGAGTAAGCGTCCCAGACCCGCCAACAGCGTGTCGAGGATCAGGGCGAAAAGGGCCGTCGCGACCGCGCCGAGGATAAGCGTCGGGAAGTCGTTCAGGTAAATGCCCGGGAAGATAAGCTCGCCGTAGCTGCTGGCGCCAATCAGGAATGCCAGCGGCGCGGTACCGACGTTAATCGCGGTGGCAATGCGAATACCTGAGAGCATCACCGGCCAGGCGTTAGGAATTTCCACCTGCCACAAACGCTGCATTTTGGTCATGCCGATACCGTTCGCTGCTTCCAGCAGAGAGCCCGGCACTGAACACAAGCCTGCGTAGGTGTTACGCACAATCGGCAGCAGTGACGCCAGAAACAGCGCCACAATCGCGGGCTTATCGCCGATGCCGACAACCACCATCGCTAACGCCAGCACCGCGAGTGGCGGCAAGGTGTTACCGATGTTGAAAATCTGCATCACGTATTCGGCGATACCGCGTGCGGCAGGACGGCTCAGAAGAATTCCGCTGGGAATACCGACCAGGAGCGCGAAGAACATTGAGGAGAACACCAGGGTCAGGTGCTGTTGTCCGAGATAGACTAAATCAACCTGACGAGAGCGGATTGTCTCAAGGCCGATTCCCCACGTGAGTAATGCCAGGACCGCGATAATCGCGCCTATAAACAACAGCGCGCGGGTCAGTAAAGAGTTGTGCATTGCAGTGTGTCTCCCTGTGTGCATGCGTTATCGCAACGACGTTGCTTGTTGTTATGCCATGTTCCGGCAGGGTTTAAGACCTATAGCAAGTGCTTGGGAAGGATTCCAGAAGAGGGGCGAATTAAGTGACGGGGTCAGGTTTTGTAAACAAGGTGTTACGCCTTATGACATAAAGGCTGAGTGGCAAAAGACCAGAATAGTCTTAAAGCTTAGCGGCAAAAGTGACGTTGTCACAAGAAGTGGTTTTGCAGGTGACTGAAATTTAAGTTAAGTCACCCGCCGGGCGGCGGGTGATAGCGGATTAACGATAAAGTTTTTTATCGGCAACCGGCGACAGCAATTCGGTCTGCCAGAAGGCCAGCGTCTGCTGTGCCAGCTCGCCGAGCGAGCGGTAGAAAGGATGCCCGGCATGGGCAACAAACTCTTCAAGGAAACGACCTGACCACGGCAACAGGTGCCAGCTCAACAGCTGCTGCCACTCTTCGTCGCGGTTGTTCTCTTTGAGCCAGGCGGCCAGCATCAGCAGAGTACCGAAATGATCTTCCGGCTCATTCTGCTGCGCTTCAAAGGCGATTCCGTTTTCACGCATCCACTGGCGTAGAGCGAGGGTTGAGTCACCAAACAGGACGTTTTCGCGATCCAGCCAGACCGAACCCCACGGCGGCGCGGGTAGTGCGTAGGGGCCGACGAAAAGACGTTGAAATGCTTCGCTGAGTGGCTCCTCTGACGCGGCCTGAAAACTGTCGACCAGCTCCGGTTTGAAAGGAATCGATTCCGGCCACTGCTGCGCCCAGCTTCCGTCACGGAAGGCGGCGATCAGTGGGGCGATGTTTTCGCTCTGCGGGTCATAATAAAACAGTCCACCCAGCACGCGGCCAGTGATGGCGATGGCTTCAACGAAGCGCGGTTGATTCATAACATTTTCCTTGCTGCGGCGGGGAATGCTCCCCGCCGGTGGACTTCACTTATTAAACATATAACGGCGTTTTCCCACGCCGTCACGCAGAAGGACTATACCTTCTCGATCTGCACCAGATTAGTATGTTGCGGATTGCCTTTCGCCAGAGGCGACGGGCGATGTGTGGTCAGCGTGTTGATGCATGACCCATGATCGATTCGGTCCCCGTTCATACTGGCATCATGCCACGCGCCCTGGCCCATTGCGCTCACACCCGGCATGATGCGCGGGGTGACTTTCGCCTCAATACGCAACTCGCCACGATCGTTAAAGACCCGCACCATATCACCGCTACGAATGCCGCGTTTGGCTGCGTCCGCTGGGTTGAGCCACACTTCCTGACGACAGGCGGCTTTCAGCACGTCGACGTTACCATAGCTGGAGTGCGTGCGGGCTTTATAATGGAAGCCAAACAGCTGCAGCGGGAAGGTATCGCGCTGTGGGGCATCCCAGCCGTCAAACGTTGACGCGTACACCGGCAGCGGGCTGATAGTGTCGTCTTTTTCCAGCTCCCAGCTTTCGGCGATGCTGGCCAGCTGTGCAGAGTAAATTTCAATTTTACCCGACGGCGTTTTCAGCGGGTTGGCGTCCGGGTCTTTACGGAAATCCTTATAAGCCACGAAATGGCCGTTAGGGTCTTTGCGTTTGTAAATTCCCATCGCTTTCAGCGCTTCATAAGAAGGGAGTTCCGGGTCTTTGGCGAGCATTTTGGCGTACAGGAATTGCAGCCATTCCGCCTGCGTACGGCCTTCGGTAAATTTCTGATGCACGTCAGCGCCGAGGCGTTTTGCCACTTCGCTCATGATCCAGTAAATCGGTTTGCGTTCGAATTTCGCATTTGTAGCAGGCTGGATGAAAATCAGATAACCCATATTACCCGCGTAATCGTTAGGAATGATATCTTCCTGCTCCACGGTCATCAGGTCCGGCAGCAGCAGGTCAGCGTATTTTGCCGAGGCGGTCATAAAGTTTTCGATGACCACAATCATTTCGCATTTTTTATCATCCTGAAGAATGTCGTGGGTGCGATTAATCTGCGAATGCTGGTTGATTATTGTGTTACCAGCGTAGTTCCAGATGAACTTAATGGGCACATCCAGTTTATCTTTACCGCGCACCCCGTCACGGATGGCGGTCATTTCGGTGCCACGTTCAATGGCATCGGTCCAGGTGAAACAGGAGATTGCGGTTTTCACCGGGTTTTGCAGCACCGGCATACGTTCAATTGTGATGGTGTAGGTCGATTCACGCGCGCCACTGTTACCACCGTTAATGCCCACGTTGCCCGTCAGTATCGGCAGCATGGCGATAGCGCGCGCCGTCAGTTCACCATTGGCCTGGCGTTGTGGGCCCCAGCCCTGGCAGATATACGCAGGTTTGGCAGTGCCGATTTCACGCGCCAGTTTGATGATTTTATCCGCTGGGATCCCGGTAATACGTGAGGCCCATTCCGGTGTTTTAGCGATAGCGTCGTCGCCTTGACCGAGAATATACGCCTTGTAATGCCCATTGGCGGGCGCGCCTTCCGGCAGCGTTTTTTCATCATAGCCGACGCAGTATTTGTCGAGGAACGGCTGGTCGACGAGATTTTCGGCAATCAACACCCAGGCGATGCCCGCCACTAGCGCGGCGTCTGTACCTGGGCGAATCGGCACCCATTCGTCTTCGCGCCCGGCGGCGGTGTCGGTATAACGCGGATCGATGACGATCATTCTGGCGTTAGAACGCTCGCGGGCCTGCTCCAGATACCAGGTAATGCCGCCGCCGCTCATGCGGGTTTCTGCCGGGTTGTTACCGAACATCACCACCAGCTGACTGTTCTCGATATCGGAGGTGCTGTTGCCCTCATTCGATCCATAGGTGTAGGGCATGGCACAGGCAATCTGTGCGGTACTGTATGTACCATAATGACTGAGAAAACCGCCGTAGCAGTTCATCAGACGTGCCACCAAAGAGGCATACGGCGAAGAGCGTGTGATATTGCCGCCAACAATCCCGGAGGTGTAGTTAATGTAAACGGCTTCGTTGCCGTACTCTTTCACTACCTGTTTTAGGCTGTCGGTCAACATATCGAGCGCTTCAGGCCAACTGATACGTTCGAACTTGCCTTCACTACGTTTGCCGACGCGCTTCATCGGGTAATTCAGGCGTTCCGGGTGATTGATACGGCGGCGAATAGAGCGCCCGCGCAGACAGGCGCGTACCTGATGATCACCGTAGATATCATGGCCGGTATTGTCGGTTTCGACCCAGTATACTTCGTCGTCGCGCACGTGCAGACGCAGGGCGCAGCGACTACCGCAGTTTACCGAACAGGCGCCCCAGACTACTTTGTCATCAGGCTGTGTGGCCTGTTGAACGGCGGCGGCTGCATTTTTCAGGGTAAAGGGAAGTGAAATTCCACTGGCGGCGAGGGCCATAGAGCCAATAGCAGTGGATTTGATCAGGCTGCGGCGGCTGATCCCGCCGGGGTGTACATGCTGTTCACTATCAGACATCGCTCACTCCATTTTTTATTTATGCACCGGACGCGCAGCCCGACTTTTGATGGAGGGATGTTACTTACTTAGAGGTATAGAGATATTATCCCCGGTCAATCCAGGGATAATATCTTTCGTTTGAAGGCGAAGACTACTGCTGATCGTTGCCGTTGCGGGTGTAGAGAATTTTGAAGGTGTCGTTGGCGCAATGCCCGACCACCTGTGCATCCGGCCTGTCTGCCTGGTCGTTCGGCACAATATTCAGCGTAAACCCGGATTCCGGCACGCCGTTGGTCACTATTTTCTGCTGGATGTCATCCTTAACTCGCTCGCAGGACTCCGGGGCAGCAGCGAAAGCAGGCATCGCGCCAGCCAGTAACAGTGCAAATAGCCAGTGAGTCTTTTTCATACGCATCTCCTTGTCGCTATGGTGAGATAAAAGCATAGCACTCGTCGTGTAAGTAGCTGTCTTTGAAGTTAAGTTTCTGAAATTTCTGAGAGTAGGGAGAAATCACCAAAATCTCACCAATCCTGTTCCCCAATATCACACCACCAAACGGACCCAATCGTTACGCCGGCGGCTAGTTAAATTTAATAATAAACAAGTTAAATGATTTTCATTTAGATAATGGCACATAGGGTTTAATGTTTTATTAAGGTTTGCCTCACACTCGAAAAAATATATCCCAACAGGTTACGATTTTTATGAGTATTAATATTAAACCTACTAACTCAACAATCTTATTGGCTTTTCTAAGTTGCCTGATACCTTTTACGCCAGAGATTGGTCTGTCTTTATTACATGGATATACCGTTCGAGTGATCGAGCACTCACAGGCCCTATTACTCTTACTGGGTGCCATGCTCACCTTCAGTTACATGAAACCTTTTCAACTCACCGAGGGGGCTCGGAAGTTCTGGTTGTGGACTGTGTTGTGGTGGGTTGTGCTATTGGGTAGAAGTACCAGTTGGGGGCGAGATTATTTCCCTGATTTACCAAAAGCAATATTTCGAAGCATTTCAGTGGTCCTCATTGCCGGTCTTGTCTTTTCATTCTTGCTTTCATCGCAATTACGTAAAGCGATCGCTGTTCGGCTTAAAACGTGGCGTATTCCCTTGTGGACCTGCTTGCTCGTCGTCACTCTGTTTTTACTGGCAGATACGGTAGAGCACCACCGTCTTTTATCACCGATTTTCCTACGTGACTCAAACTACCAGGATCTTATTGAAGAGTTGTTTGAAACACCACTCATCTTTGGTTTGCTGTTGATTGCATTGGATTTTATGAGGCAGGATATGCGGTTAGGGATCTCAAAAAATACCCTTCTGTTAGGACTAAACACAACAGTCAGCTAATCATGTCATCTTTTCCTTCAAAATGTTCGTTTCGCCAG
Source organism: Citrobacter sp. 18056 (assembly GCA_902706235.1). Lineage (GTDB taxonomy): Bacteria > Pseudomonadota > Gammaproteobacteria > Enterobacterales > Enterobacteriaceae > Scandinavium > Scandinavium manionii. Next base: position 293,940 of record CACSJR010000001.1, read on the forward strand.
TTGACGTAATGTATTTTCCCTAACTTGAATTTGTTGGACTGAAAGATTGTAAGTGCATGAAATTCATTTGTTTTTCTTGTTGCGATGCTGCTGTAGTGTAAATCGCTGTATATTGCTAATATGATTGAGAAAATTCTACCGTGAAGGACAGTCTGTGAAGAAACTGCTGTTTATGGTGCCGCTTATCAGCGTGCTCACCGCCTGCGATGACGCCTCAACACCGGCTGCCTTTACGCCGGAAATGGCGAGTTTTTCCAATGAGTTTGATTTCGATCCATTGCGGGGGCCAGTTAAAGACTTCAGCCAGACACTGATGAACGAGAAGGGCGAAGTAACTAAACGCGTCAGCGCCAGACTCTCGCAGGAAGGCTGTTTTGATTTGATTGAACTGCACGATCTGGAGAATAACTCCGGGGCGACGCTGGTACTCGACGCGAACTATTATGTCGACGGCACCACCCAGCAAAAACGTATTTTGCTGCAAGGGAAATGCCAGTTAGCGGGAATGCCTGCTGCCGGAATGAGTTGGGACACCGACGATAACGGTTTTGTAGTAGCTGCACACGGAAAAACATTAAGCGTGGATTATCACTACGATAGCGAAGGTTATCCGTTAGGGAAAACCTCAACCAGTGGCAATGAAACGCTGAAAATAGTGGCGACGCCACCGAAAGATGCCCGTAAGAAACTTGATTACACGGCGGTCAGCATACTGAATGACAAAACCATCGGCAATGTGGTGCAAACCTGTGATTACGACCGACACGACAACCCGCTGAGCTGCGAGTTGCAGATTGTAGATGACAGCGCAACGCCGCCAGTGACCCGGCGCTACACCATCAAAAATACCATCGAGTACTACTGAGCCGTCGGCTTAAGCAGTGTGTGCGTTTTGTGTTTTGGCAGATACTGATGCTGGAACAGACACATACGAATGGTATTGCGGTATTCGCCGTTAATGAAGAACTCATGGATGAGTTCGCCTTCCACCTGGAATCCGAGTTTGCGATAAATGTGGATTGCCTTTTCGTTTTCGGTATCGACAATCAAATACAGCTTGTACAGGTTCAGCACCATAAAGCCGTAGTCCATCGCCAGCATCGCTGCTTTTGACGCCAGCCCTTTGCCCTGATAGTCCGGGGAAATAATAATCTGAAATTCTGCGCGGCGGTGAACGTGGTTGATTTCCACTAATTCAACGAGGCCAGCCTTCTCTCCGTCGCATTCGATAACAAAGCGACGCTCGCTCTGATCGTGAATATGTTTGTCGTACAGGTCAGAAAGCTCAACGAAGGCTTCGTATGGCTCTTCGAACCAGTAACGCATAACGCTGGCGTTATTATCCAGCTGGTGAACAAAGCGCAGATCCTCGCGTTCCAGAGGGCGCAGCTTAACGGCATAAGCATCGGCCATGTGATTTCCTTGATTTGGGTAAGCGTGTCAAACGGGGAAGAAGGGCGCCTGCAGGCGCCCAACGGTGCTACGGAGTAAGCGGTCGACCGGTCGTTCTGTCGAGGCAACGCAGGGTGTTTGGTTCCCAGTACGCATTCAGATTGGCGCTTTTATCGCATTTATCACGCGTATCAAAAGCGACATCTGTTTTATCCCACTCTTTTTCAACGCGGGTGTTCACTTTCTGTCGAAGCGACCGGGTATCGTTCCATTGTTCCTTGTCCATCGCCGCATCTTGTTTGCTCTGCGCGCTGTCACCGGATTCAATGATGAGTTTGCTGGTTTGCGCAGATGCACTCGCGGTATAAACGATGGCACCCAGCGTCAGCATCGCCGTCAGGCACAGGCGTTTGCTAAAAGTCACTTTCATTGCTGTTTCCTTAAGGGTGTTAAAAACGGTAATCCCACACGCAAAGTTTACACCAACTCCCGCGCAGGGAATACCCGGCCTGGTTGTCGCTCAGGAAACGTTTCTCAGCAGGCGTCGCTAAGCGTGGTTTTATAAATGCGCACCGCCTCGTTCACATCCTGGGTTTTGACGGAATTGATTTTCAGTCCGTTGACATAGATGTCGTAGCCGTCCTGACTCAGGCGGAAAATAATGGTATCGCCGCGAAAGCGAATAACTTTGTCTTTCACGCCAATGCCCTGACGGCGCAACACCATCTTCGCCATTCTGTCGATACTCATTGTACTGCACCTCAATGGCCATAGGGCTTATTCGGAGAAAAGAGATTCTCCCTTTACTAAGGTTAATTTATCCTTAAGAACTTTGCTGACAACCATCAGAAATAATCGTTCATGTTAAAAACAAGTTTGCTGTTTTTTGCCACTGCGCTGTGTGAAATCATCGGCTGCTACTTACCCTGGCTGTGGCTGAAACGCGGGGCGACGATGTGGCTCTTGGTACCCGCAGGAATATCGCTGGCGCTGTTTGTCTGGCTTTTAACGCTGCATCCGGCGGCGAGCGGGCGAGTATACGCCGCCTATGGCGGGGTGTATGTCTGTACCGCGCTGCTGTGGTTACGCTACGTCGATGGCGTACGCCTGAGCGTATACGACTGGGTTGGAGCCGCCGTGGCGCTGGGCGGCATGTTAATCATTGTCGCGGGCTGGAGCCGTGCTTAATCCTGGTTGCAATGCCGATCGTCAGGTGATCCTCGTCTGGGTATTTTCCTGAATGTTTCTAAAATGTGATCGTTGTGAATTTTCTTGCTGACACTTCTTGTATGGTAGCTGCCGGATTTAACCTCTAACGGCCCGCGCCGGGTATCACGGCGCGGGCGGAAGACAGACCGGGAGTGTTTTATGGCAACTGAAATAGTGGAACAGGCGGCCCTGGCAAAGCCCGCAAGAATAAAAACGATTCAGACGGTAACGCTGGCGCTGCTGTTTATCGCCGGGATCGTCAACTTCCTCGATCGTTCCTCACTAAGTGTCGCGGGCGAAGCGATCCGCGGCGAACTGGGCCTGTCGGCCACCGAGTTTGGTGTTCTGCTCTCGGCGTTTTCCCTTTCTTATGGTTTATCGCAACTGCCTGCGGGCATTTTACTCGACCGGTTCGGGCCGCGACTGGTGCTGGGCGCGGGGCTGATTTTCTGGTCGGCGATGCAGGCGTTGACCGGAGTAGTGAACTCGTTCAGCCACTTTATCTTTCTGCGGATAGGCCTAGGGATTGGCGAAGCGCCGTTTATGCCTGCGGGCGTGAAATCGATAAGCGACTGGTACGTGCAGAAAGAACGCGGCACGGCGCTGGGGATTTTTAACTCATCCACGGTGATTGGTCAGGCCCTCGCACCGCCTGCACTGGTGGTAATGCAGCTCGCGTGGGGCTGGCGCACCATGTTTGTGGTGATTGGCCTGGCAGGGGTTCTGGTCGGAATTTGCTGGTACGCGTGGTATCGCAATCGCGCGCAGTTCGCCCTGAACAATACCGAACGCGAATATCTCTCTGCGCCGGTCACACCGCGGCCAAAACTGGCGTTCAGCGAATGGTTGGCGCTGTTTAAGCGCCGCACCACGTGGGGCATGATCTTAGGTTTCTCCGGCGTGAACTATACCGGCTGGCTGTACATCGCCTGGTTGCCGGGTTATTTGCAGGCGCAGCAGGGCTTTAGTCTCGCGAAAACTGGCTGGGTGGCAGCGATCCCGTTTCTGGCCGCAGCGGTCGGGATGTGGACTAACGGCTTTGTGGTCGATGCGCTGGCGCGTCGTGGATACGATCTGGCGAAAACGCGTAAAACAGCCATTGTGCTAGGTCTTACTCTGTCGGCGCTCGGTACGCTGCTGGTGGTGCAATCCTCAACGCCGACTCAGGCGGTGGCGTTTATTTCGATGGCGCTGTTCTGCGTACACTTTGCCGGAACCTCTGCGTGGGGGCTGGTGCAGGTAATGGTGTCGGAAACCAAAGTCGCCTCCGTGGCCGCCATTCAAAACTTCGGCAGTTTCGTTTTTGCCTCGTTTGCCCCGATTGTCACCGGCTGGGTGGTCGACACCACGCACTCCTTTAACCTTGCGCTAGTGATTGCCGCCTGCGTTACCTTTACCGGGGCGCTGTGCTACTTCTTCATCGTAAAAGACCGCATCGAATAATCCCTTAATCTTGCCCGGCTGTGTAAAAACGCATCCGGGCTTTCTTGATTTATCCACGCCTTTTTTTGTGATCTGCTGAACTCTTTTTGATCAATATACTTGTATGGTAGTTGTTGTGAGCGCTAAATGACGCCATCAACGAGGAGCCGTAAGGATCAAAAATGAAGATTGTTGCCGCAGACGTATTTGTTACCTGCCCAGGGCGTAATTTTGTCACGTTAAAAATCACCACCGAAGAGGGCCTGACCGGGCTGGGCGATGCCACGCTGAATGGGCGCGAGCTGTCCGTGGTCTCGTACCTGAAAGATCATCTCTGCCCGCAGCTGATTGGCCGTGATGCCCACCGAATCGAAGACATCTGGCAGTTCTTTTATAAAGGCGCGTACTGGCGACGCGGCCCGGTCACAATGTCAGCCATTTCTGCGGTCGACATGGCGCTATGGGATATCAAAGCCAAGGCCGCCGATATGCCGCTGTATCAGCTGCTCGGCGGCGCGTCCCGCGAAGGGGTGATGGTTTACTGCCACACCACCGGACACACCATTGATGATGTCCTCGACGACTATGCGCGTCACAAAGAGATGGGCTTCAAAGCCATTCGCGTTCAGTGCGGCGTGCCGGGAATGAAAACCACCTACGGCATGGCGAAAGGCACAGGCCAGGCTTACGAGCCTGCCACCAAAGGCCAGTGGCCGGATGAACAGCTGTGGTCCACCGAAAAATACCTCGATTTCACCCCAAAACTGTTCGATGCGGTACGCGAGAAATTCGGCTTCAACGAACATTTGTTGCACGACATGCACCACCGTCTGACGCCGATTGAAGCCGCGCGCTTTGGCAAAAGCATTGAACAGTACCGCATGTTCTGGATGGAAGACCCGACGCCTGCAGAAAACCAGGCGTGCTTCCGTCTGATTCGCCAGCACACCGTCACGCCGATTGCGGTAGGTGAAGTGTTTAACAGTATCTGGGACTGCAAACAGCTGATTGAAGAACAACTCATCGACTACATCCGCACCACCATTACCCACGCGGGTGGCATCACCGGTATGCGACGCATCGCTGATTTTGCCTCGCTGTATCAGGTGCGCACCGGTTCGCACGGTCCGTCCGATTTGTCGCCGATTTGCATGGCGGCGGCGCTGCATTTCGATCTGTGGGTGCCGAATTTTGGCGTTCAGGAATACATGGGATATTCCGAGCAAATGCTCGAGGTGTTCCCGCATAACTGGACTTTCGACAACGGCTATATGCATCCGGGTGAGAAACCGGGCCTCGGCATCGAGTTTGATGAAAAACTCGCGGCGAAATATCCCTACGATCCGGCCTGTCTACCGGTCGCGCGCCTGGAAGACGGCACTCTGTGGAACTGGTAAGGAGCGGAAGCATGAAAAGTATCGTTATTCGTCAACCGAACGCGTTAGTGATTGAAGAACGCGACATACCGCAGCCCGCCACGGGCGAAGTGCGGGTGAAGGTCAAACTGGCCGGGATTTGCGGCTCGGACAGCCATATTTATCGCGGCCACAATCCTTTTGCTAAATATCCACGGGTTATTGGCCATGAATTTTTCGGCGTGATTGACGCCGTGGGAGAGGGGGTTAATCCGGCCCGCCTCGGCGAGCGCGTCAGTGTCGACCCGGTGATCAGCTGCGGACAGTGCTACCCGTGCTCGGTTGGCAAACCTAATGTCTGCACCTCTCTGGTGGTGCTCGGCGTCCACCGTGACGGCGGCTTCAGTGAATATGCGGCTGTGCCTGCTCATAACGCCTGGCGTATACCCGACAGCATCGAAGACAAACACGCGGTGATGGTTGAGCCATTCACCATCGCGGCGAACGTGACTGGCCAGGCGAAACCGACAGAGCAGGATGTGGCCCTGATTTACGGCGCAGGTCCAATGGGACTGGTGACGGTGCAGGCGCTGAAAGGCGTATATCGTGTCAAACAGGTGATCGTTGTCGATCATATTCCTGAGCGTCTGGTGATGGCCGAACGTAGCGGCGCGGACCTGACCATCAATAATAGCGCGCAGTCATTGCAGGCGGTGTTGGACGAAAAAGGCATCAAGCCGACGCTGATTGTCGACGCGGCCTGTCATCCGTCCATTTTGCAGGAAGCGGTCAATCTGGCATCTCCGGCAGCGCGCATTGTGCTGATGGGCTTCTCAAACGAGCCGTCGTCCGTCGCACAGCAGGGCATCACCGGCAAAGAGCTGACGCTGTACTCCTCGCGTCTGAACGCCAACAAATTCCCGGTGGTTATCGACTGGATGGAAAAAGGGCTGATAGATCCGGACAAGCTGATTACCCACGTCATGGATTATCGGCATGTCAGCGATGCCATTGAACGGTTCGAGAAAGACAGGCAGCACTGCTGCAAGGTCCTGTTGACCTTCACAGAATAATCACGATAGCGAGTATGTGGTCCGCACCTTCAGAGATAACGACTATGACGCAACATCAACCTGTACGAAGCACCAAAGACCTGATCCGCGCAGCGGTATCGGGTTGGCTAGGTACCGCGCTGGAATTCATGGATTTCAAGTGTTATACAGATTAACTTACTGAATATTAAAAGAATTAAACAGCCATTGAAATTGCGTGGGGCACCGTTGGGGCAAACTCACTCAATTTTGAGTTTAGAAGAGCCACCTGGGCATCATTATTTTCTGACATCCATTTACCGTAAACCTGGAATACCATCTGCGCATCAGCATGCCCCATTTGTGACGCAATGAATGCTGGGTTGGCACCGGCCGTCAATGACCAGCAAGCGTAAGTGTGCCTGGACTGATATGACTTCCTGTGTCTTATGCCTGCGCGTTTTACTGCTGTGTCCCATGTTTGTCTGACAGAATCGACAGTGAAGTGATCGCCGCATACTCCGGTTCGGGAGGTAACAGAAGGAAGAAACACAAAGGTACATTTGTGCTTTTCCTTTTTACCATATTCCCGCAGGTGAACATCCAGCACGTGCTCCTTTCCAAGTCGTGATATCTCCAGTTGACTTTTGAGCGCCTCTATTGCCGGTTTAATGAGGTGTATAACCCTGTTGGTTCCAGCCTGGGTCTTTGGAACCGTAAATTTATCCTTTGCCAAGTTTCTCCTGATCATCATCGTCCCACTTTTCAGGTCGATATCCTCCCAGCCTAAAGAGCATAACTCCCCAGGTCTAAGTCCTGTATAGACAGAAAGCGCCCACAGATTTTTAGCCTGCTGGCTACGGCATGCATCGATGAGCCTGACGAACTCCTCCCTTGAAAGCGGGTCAGGAACAACTCGCGACTCCCTGAGCGGTGATATGCCTTTGAACGGATTATCATCGATATAGCCATTCTCCATGCCAAACTGAAATACTGCGTACAGGTTGGTCATGTAGTTGTTCACTGTCACCGCCGAACGTCCTGGCGCGGTCACAATATACTGAGTTTTTGGCAGTTGATAACCGGTCAGCAATTCTTTCCTTACCTCCAGAATCCTTTCCTTGCTTATGGATGATGCGATCGTCTTATCCCCTAGGATGAGAAGGACGTTTTTCACAATCGTCCGGTATGTCTTTATTGATGTTGAAGCGACATCTGTCTCTTTCAGCGACAGATATTTCTCCGCAAGTTCTCCTATAGTTAGCGCCTTGCTCACCTCCCCAAATCGCTGAAGATTAGAGGAGTTGGGGAACTGTGATGCATAGTTGAAAGTTCCGGTCTTTACTGCGTAAACAATGCTTGTTCGCAACTCTCCGGCTATCTTCCTGTTCTTTGCGGTGTCAGGTACACCAAGACTTTCCCTTACCCTGACACCGTTATAGATGAACCACAGGCGCAGTGAGCCCCCGTGATTCTCGACCCCGGTTGGATATTTAGACATGCCTTTTCCTCGTTGTTAAAGGTAGGGCTATTTAAGCAGATTTCTGACGTGGGATCGCCGGGCGTTGTCTCTCAACCCAGTTATCAACTTCGTGGCGGTTGTAGAGGATGGGGGAATTGTCGAATGGCTGGCAGTTTCCGGTGTAGTGACGATACTCCCGGCCTTCCATCCATGACGTAGTTCGGGCTGACTTTATGGCATTCTTTGTCAGGCCAGTGATCGTCATCAGCACTTCTTCGGAAACCCATTTGTTGGGTACCAACTGAATAATGTCGCTCATGGTTTCCTCCAGGCAAAAAGAAGCCGCCCGCAGGCGGCAATAACATCAGTGGATAACGAGCTTCCGCACCCAATAGCCAGCTCATAACTGGCTATCAATTGCGTCATTTACGCCATGCAAAGGTGATGGGTTCAGGGGGGATCCAGAGGTGGCGCATATTCGCCACGTTCACCACATCGGTGTCACGCGGGAAAACCTCCACAGCATCCCGATCCCCATAGCCAACGGCCGACTTTATCTCCTGCAACGCATCCCAGCCGATGCCATCCTTCCACCGGCCGGAACTGGCTATACTGGTGGCGTTCACCGTCAGGCGGATGAGGCCGTTGTCTTCCTGAAACTCCTGAACGAGAAAGTAGGCGTTAGCCCAAACGTTGCTTCGCTTCGGGTCGTGGCAACGAGCAGGCCAGTTTTCTTTCGGTACCGGTTTAAGCGTTCCAATCATTTTTAACCACCCCTTTGCTTTTTCTTCATTTCGATAACGCCCTGGCACTCGGCACACGTCTGGCATCCGGGAACGGCAGTGCGCCGCGGCTCAGGGATGTCCTCACCGCATTCAACACAATGCTCAGCTGATACGGCATTGCGGTTAAGGCGGTGAGCGGCGAGGGCATTGTTACGTTGTAACCATTCGATTTCTGACGCTGAATCAATGATGTCAGCCATATCAGTGCTCCCGGAACTGTCGGTTAATACGGTTGAAGGTGAACGCCAGCAATAAAAAAGGAGCCTTAAGCTCCCGGGTGATTAGTGCTTTCATACTGCACCTCCTTCATTCCTCTCGGCCTCGACCGCCATATTCTCAAGCCGTTGTGATAGCTCGGTGGCCAGCGTCTGGAATTCTTCCTCGGTCGCTACCGGGATCGGAACAAAGCGAATACCAATTCGCGCGAGGCTATTGGCAGCCTCGAGGCTTTTCCTCAAATCAACGGGGCAGGCTCTGTTCATGCTGTACCGCCAACGTTGCGCAGCCAGATGCAGACCGCGCCATCTTCCGTGTCATGAATTGAACCGACAAACCAACCGTCACCGTCGGGTGTTTCTGGCTGCCACGCTGAAATGTCATAACCGTCCACATCGGAATCGACGTCATCCTCATCGCGGTAAACTACCGTCCATTCGAGCCCTCTCTTATCCAGCCAGGCGTTGAATTCATCAGGCGAGATAGATTCACGCCCATCACAAAACTCATCGTAAAGCGGGTGAGTCCAGTAGCCGCACTGGTTGCGTTCAACGGGTAGGGCTTTAAATTCTGCTGTCATTGTTCTGCTCCGAAGCGGCGATTAAGCCGACCTGTGTAAACGACGAACTCAAGGAGGCTAACTCCCAGAGCTTCAATTTTCTTGTGATGCTTGTTGATGATGGGAGGCACCGTTTCGTTCCAGTTTGGCTTTGGCTTCTTGCTCATGGCCTGCTGGATTTCCTCGGTGCAGCGGCGGCAGGCGGCGCGGATGGCGTTTTCGTTTTCTGGTGTCATTGAAGCAACCCCATATTGGCAAGCATTAACACGCATATAACGAATCCAAGAGCCAGAAGCAGGCATTCAGTGGTTGTCATGCAGCCTCCGTTTTTACAACGTCGATTGCGCAGCCGGGCAACAATTCAACCGCGGCGGTCGCGCACTGATTTCCCCAGTGGTGCCAACCAGGCGCCGCCGAACGGCTAAAAAGTTCTATGCGCGGCACATCGCCGTAAAGCAACTCGAGCCGGTGGCGGACTTCCCATGGCTTTTCGCTGTGCGCTCCGAGAGGACTGTAAACGACCTGTTTAATTCCGGCGTTCAGACGTTCCAGTCCGGCACCACGAGTGGCAATCAGCAGGTCTTCAGTATTAGCCCGGGTATGATTACCACCGTTCATGCGCGTCTCGGCGTTCAGCAAATCGAGAAAGTGGTAGAAGTCGGTGATTTCACCTTCAGAGAGGGCCTTGGTGATGCGCTGCTCTGCCAGTTGGTTCAGCTTCACCCAGGTAAAACCCTTCATGGTGCGCACTGTAAAGCCCCACGCCTCGGCCAGTTCGATAGCCTCCTGGTTATGCGTGCCGGTGTACCACATCGCCAGCACCGCGTTTTCGGCGGCAAGTTCCCACACAGGAAGGCGCTTGATGTCGATTAGCTTCATGGTGGAATAGTGATCAGCAGCGGCGCCGTTGCTAATGGTGTTGCCGTAAGCCCATGGCGGATCGGCATACAAAAGAGAGTATTTCGCTGTCATGCCGCCTCCTGCCTTTCCAGATATTCCTCAGCTAGCCGCTGCGCCTTTAATGGATTGCTGACCACTTCACCCCATGGCATTAGCCAGCCGTTTTTACCTGTGATGAACGACAGGCGAAGGCCATAAACAACAATGTCATCTTGCGAATGCGTCATAGAACCGCCTCGAATTCGTTTATGTACAGGCCCGCAGCAATCAGGCGACTGCGGCGTGCCGCTTTCTCGATATTCTCCTGGCGACGACCCTCTGCCGCATGAAAGATTGCGCGACGAGTGCAGAGTCGTGTCTTTGCTGTAAGTGACGTTTGCACGATATACCGCGCCGGTGCCGACATCGTGAAGTGCCGGTCGACGATTCCGCTATCGGTTAGCCGCTCAGTGGGAAATCTACCGCAACCAGAGCCAGGCAAATGAACTGCTTGCATCCTCAATTGATGGGCTGCAAAGCGGAGCAACCAATGCCCTGACTGGTTTGATCAATGGCACTCAAAGTCTGCAAGAGGCTTTTGCCAATGTTGGCTCAACTATTCTGAGTAGTGTGGTTGGTGCTCTGGTTGAGATGGGGATGCAGTATGTAAAAAGCCAGTTGATGGGGCAGGCTGCTGCCGCCGCCTCTTTGGGTGCCACTATTGCGCAGGCAACTACCGCCGCATCAGCATGGGCTCCCGCTGCTGTAAGCGCTTCAATCGCAACATATGGTAGTGCGGCAGCGGTTGGTCAAACTGCATATGCGGGATCACTTCTTGCGGCTAAAGGCATGGCGATTGCTGGCGCACGCGAACATGGCGGTCCTGTCAGCGCCAACAGTATGTACCGGGTAGGGGAAGGCGGTAAGCCTGAGATTTACCAGGCCAGCAACGGTAGCCAGTATATGATACCGGGCGACAATGGCCGGGTGATAAGCAACCGTGATATGCAGGGGTCTTCAAATGCAGCGGCAGGCGGAGTGGTGATTAACTTCGACATTCAGACCACTGGTGGGATCGACGATGCGACAATTGCCAAAATGGAAGCCATGGCTACCAGGATAAGTAAGCAAGTCAGCCTATCCACCATTCGGGATCAACAACGGCCCAATGGGCTTTTGAGCAGGAGCCGCTAATGCCAGAAACATTCACATGGTCGCCGCAGAAAGGGTATACGGCTGAGCGCTCTCCGAACGTTGCCGTCGTAAAGTTGGGTGACGGTTATGAACAGCGCCAGACCAAGGGAATAAATCCCTTAATGGACAAGTACTCCCTGACATTTAAAGGCGTGGACGATGGCAAATGCAGCCAGCCCAATGTTGCCAAGGCAGCCGAGGCGTTCCTCAAAGCGAGAATGGCTGTCGAGGCGTTTTACTGGACTCCATCCGATACTGGAATACAGGCGCTATTCGTGTGCAGAACCTGGAGCACGACGAAAACAGGGCCTCTGTACGAACTGACGGCCACATTTGAACAAGTGCCACGATAAGCCACCGCCGGGTGGCTTTTTTAATGGGAGTTTTCCGTGCGCGACATACCATCAAACTTAATTATTGATAGCGTCGATGCTGGAGTGGGTGCCTTCATTGATTTGTTTGAAGCGAATCTCCAGCCATATGGTGGTGACATCGTTCGCTTTTATTCTGGCACTAACGGTTACTACGGTGATGTCGTGTGGAAAGGGAATACCTATCCCGCATACCCTATTGCCGTCGAAGGGTTTGAATCGAAAAATGAAGGCACCTATGGTCGTCCTACGATGACGGTTGCCAATATCACCGGCCTGATTACGGGCATCAATAACGACTTTGACGACATGCTCGGCGTTGTCATCACCCGACGGCAAGTACCGGTGAAGTACCTGGATGCGGTTAACTTCCCGAATGGTAACCCGGATGCAGACCCAACGCAGGAAGCGGTTTCTCGTTATGTTGTCGAGGAAATGACGGAGGAGACGTTTGAACAGGTTACCTATTCCCTTGCAACGCCGATTGACTGTGACAACGCAATTATCCCGGCGCGCACAATTCTGGCCGATGTTTGCCAGTGGCAGTATCGCGGTGTCGGGTGTGGGTATGGCGGCCCGCCCGTGGCAGATGAGCGCGATAATCCGACATCAGACCCGGCAAAAGATAAATGCTCTCATCGGCGCACCGGCTGCAGATTGCGCTATCCACGACCTGAACCAATGCCAATCAGCAGCTTCCCTGGTTCTCAGAAGGTTTCCTGATGCAAGAATTACTCGACTATGCGGCATCGTCGCAGGATGAAGTGTGCGCATTAATAATCGACGATGAGCACGTGTATCGATGCCCAAACATCCATCCCGAGCCAGGCAGACACTTCCGCATCAGTGATAGCGACTGGCTGGCAGCAGAGGAAGAAGGGGAGGTGACTGCGGTATTTCACTCGCACCCTGGAAACGCCCCTGTATTGTCAGGTGCAGATCGCCATATGCAGGTTATCACTGGTCTTCCCTGGCTCCTGGCGTCTGGTGGTCGTGTTATTGAGTTCAGACCAGCTCCCTTTCTTCTGGGTCGGAAGTTCGAGCATGGTGCAATGGACTGCTACACCCTGTTCAGGGATGCGTATCACCTGTGCGGGATTGATTTACCTGACTTCGAGCGCGCAAACGGATGGTGGTTACGGGGTGAAAATCTTTACCTGACTAACATGCCACTTAATGGGTTCCATCAGATTTCAGCAAAGGAAGCGCAGCCGGGTGACGTCATTATCCGGCAACCTTTCCCGGGCGCAGATCCTTGTCACGCGATGATTTTGCTTGAAGACAATATCGTACTTCACCATGACCACGCCGGGCACCTGAGTCGCAGGGAGCCTATGCGACCAGCATACATTAAACAGATGCATTCAATCTGGAGGCATGAACAGTGCTTATCTTTAAATTTGCAGGGAATTTACGCCGATTTCACCGCCAGATCTCTTTAAATGTTGAAACCCCAGCGCAGGGCCTCAGGTTGCTTCTCGCGCAGAACCATGAATTTAAAAAAGCGTTTCTGAGTTCAAAAATTAGGCTTCGGGTAGCTGGAGAGGATGTCAGCGAATCCTCAATTAACTGGCATATGGACCGACAACTGAAGAATGGATCGACCGTCATCTTTGCTCCAGTTGTTGAGGGCGCAATATCTGGTACGGCGGCGTTAGTTATTTCTCTTGTGGTGACAGCCGCATCAGTGGCTTATTCGGTCTATTCGGCGCGCAATATGAAGACTAAAACCTCAGCCGAGGCAGCGGATAATAACACGCTGACAAATAACTCTTTTACCAGCGCCGAAAACCGGGTTGGCCAGGGCAGGCCCGTTCCAATACTCTTGGGCGAAATGGTGGTTGGCAGCAACGTTATCAGTCTCGGTATAGATACATCCAATAACCAGGACTGGACTGAATCAATTAGTTAAGGTGGCATAATGTCAAGTGGCGGCGGCGGCGGATCAACTCCCAAACTTATCGATGACAATCTCAAATCAAAACAATTTTACCGCGTTCTCGACCTCATCAGTGAAGGCCCAATATACGGTCCGATAGACCAGTCCCATCTTTCATCTTTCCTGCTGAACGACACGCCTGTAACGGATGTGAACGGTAATATCAGCGTTAATGGTGTGAGCGTTGCATGGAGGCCTGGCTCTGAGACGCAGCAGCCTATTAACGGCTTTTCTGCGATTGAAGCAACGACGATTATCAATACCGATGTCAATTTTGACACCCCACTGGTCAGGACAATAACCGATCAGGAAGTAACGCGGGTTCGCTTCAACGTTGGTGTTACGGGGCTGGTTGAGCAAGATACCAAAGGCAATCAACACAATACTTCCGTAACGATGGTGCTGGAAACAAGAATTGGATCTACCGGGTGGGCAGTAGCTCAGACCGTCACAATCTCTGGGAAAATCTCTGGGGAATATCTGGAGGCATATGTCATTGATGCTCCAGAGACTAAGCCTTTTGATATCCGAGTACGCCGAATCACTCCCGACAGCACCAGTGACTTACTGACAAACGGAACTATCTGGAACAGCTATACAGAAATCACCGACGATAATTTAAATTACCCGTTCTCAGCGATTGCTGGTGCAGTGATAGACCGCGATCAGTATAACGACACCCCAAACCGCACTTATCATCTGCGTGGTCTTATTGTTGACGTTCCTGACAACTATGACCCAATAACCAAAACGTATGCAGGACTATGGACAGGAGGTTTTAAAAAAGCCTGGACTAACAATCCCGCATGGCTATTCCGTGAACTGGCAAAAAACGAGCGATTTGGTCTCGCTCGTCGCGCTGGCTACATCGATGTTGATGATGGGGCAATGTACGTGCTCTCTCAGTATTGCGATCAGTTGGTCAATGACGGGTACGGCGGTAAAGAACCTCGAATGACCCTGAATGCCTACATCACTGAGCAGGCAAGCGCCCGAGACATCCTCGATAAAGTCGCCGGGATGTTTCGTGGAATTGCACTGTGGGACGGGATGCGTTTATCGGTGATGCTTGATGCGCCTCAAGACCCTATCGCGACGATTACGAACGCCAATGTTGTCGATGGAAAATTTAGTCGCAGCTCAGTAAAGCGCTCAGAAAAATACAATGCGGTCGTAGTCTCCTGGACTGACCCTGACAATGGCTGGGAACAGGTTAAAGAGTATGTTTCTGACGACGAGATGATTGCGCGTGGAAACTATAATGAAACTACGCTGGAGGCGTTTGGGTGTACTTCTCGCGGGCAGGCCTGGCGGGCAGGTAAATGGCTACTGGAAACGGCAAAACGCGAAAGCAGCCGATTATCTTTTCAGATGGCGAGAGATGCCATAGCGTTTACGCCAGGCGACATAGTTGAAGTTATGGACAATGACTATGCGGGCGCCCGGCTTGGTGGGCGGATTATTTCTCATTCCGGCGTGACTATCACTGTTGATGCGGTTGCTGGGTCTCTAATTTCCAATGGGGACACAATGTCCATCATGGGAAGTAATGGGAAGTTTGTTAAATATGAAATATTGAGCGCATCGGGTAATACCATCACCCTGAAATCGACGCCCTCATGGGTAAGAAATGGAACAATATTTGCGGTATCAACTGGTCAGGTATCGACGCGCCTGTTCAGGATATTAGGGGTGACAGAGACCGAAAATAACTCTATTTATAGCATTAGTGCCTCGCAGCATGACCCAAATAAACAAGCGGTTGTGGATGATGGAGCTGTATTTGAAATCCCGACAGATACGTTGAACGGCTATCGCGTTCCGAATATTGAAAATCTGCGGATAATTAATACGAACTCCGAGACCGTTCAAACGACAGCTACATGGGAAACCGCTACAACAACCAAACGGCTGATGTTTGAGCTATATATTTATTCTGGTGACGGAAAGGTAATTGCTCAATATGAAACCGACCAGTTCCGGTATGAGTTCTATGGGCTGAATGCCGGTAGCTATTTGCTGGGTGTTCGTGGCCGCAATGAAAATGGGATGAAGGGTGCTGAGACGCAAATCAGCATGGTTATAGGGGCACCGCCAGCGCCTTCCAGTATCATCTGGACACCAGGCCTTTTCTCTGCGGATCTTGTTCCCGTGATGCGCATTACGGCCACGACAGACACCTCATTTGAGTTCTGGTATTCAGGACAGAATCAGGTTATCAACCCTGCAGACATTGAAGACCAGACTCAATTCCTGGGACGATCTAACCAATGGACGCTGCACGGGTTACAGGCTGACAAAACTTACTATGTTTACGTTCGCACGCGGAATGCTTTTGGTGTATCTAATTTTGTAGAAGCTTCAGGGCAGGCCTCTGATGACATTCCAGGGATGATAGAATTAATTGATGAGCAAATCAGGGAATCGGATACATTTAAAAATCTGCAGGATGGTGTTGATACTAATCTCGATGGAATGATGGAGAACGCCCTGGCTAACCACGGGACCGTTTCGCGGCAGTTTGAGCAATACGGCGAGGTCAGGGCTGATGTTATTCACATCACGACAACCATTGCAGACATGGATCAGGCTTTTGCCGAATATCAGACACAGGTTCAGGCTTCATTTGGTGATGTATATTCTGCGGTAAACCAGAAATTGACAGCAGAGGTCAATAGCGACGGTTCAGCGTCTGCGTTTTATACGCTGAATATGGGCATTGTCAGAAATGGAGTTAAGTACAACACCGGATTTGCAATGGGCATAGAGCCAGACGGCTCCGGATATAAATCCACGACAGTTTTTGCCGCTGACCAGTTTGGAATTTATTCAGGAAGCTCCCCAGGTAATTATCAGGCCGCCTTCTTTGTGTATAATGGTCAGGTGTTTATTAGTAGTGCGTTTATACAGGACGGGAGTATAAGTAACGCCAAGATCGGTAATTACATACAGTCAAACAACTATGCTTCACAATCTTCGGGCTGGAAGTTAGACAAGAATGGAAACTTCGAAATAAATGGTGTGGCTGGAGGTGGTAGAATGCTTATTACCAGCACGCTGATAAGCATCTACGATAGCAATAATGTGCTGCGTGTCAGAATGGGGCTATTCTAATGCCACAAGGCCTACAGTGTTGGGATGCCTCCGGCAATTTAGTGGTGGACCTCACGGATTATGCAATCCGTTACATAGGCTCAACGTCGGTAAGCTTCGCGCAAGGGGAGTCATCCAAAAATGTGTCGTTTCCTGGCGTGACGCAAGCCGGGTCAATTGTAACTATAGTGTCCAGCAGCGTAGCCTATTCAATGAACGAATTTTATTGCAGAGCATACGACGGTGGATTCAATGCCTTGTACCTTCCGACTGGGGGTACGCAGGCTATCACTCTTAACGTGGAGATTTATAGCTTCCAATGAGCGGTTTCCAAGTTTACAACAGCGATAGTAAAATTCTAGTCGATTCTGATTTCAGGTCGACTCTTTATTATGACAATAGGGCACTTGGGGCAATTAGTGACACGGGATTTTATGAGGTCAATAGTCCTTTTGGTAATGGGAGCACGTTAGGGTTTCTGCCTACTGACTATTGGGCTGACGGCTATTTGAGATGGATACAACTTACGTCTGGTAAATACGGAATGCCTGGTGCCAACTTAATGGAAGCTAACGCAGGAAGGATGGTTCGCACTTCCAGGACAACCGCCATGCAAAGCGGTTATTTAAATGTTTATAACTCTGCCGGGAGTTTGATATGGAGTGCTAATTCCGCTTCAAAAATGCCAAGGATAAAAGCGTTCGTAGACATCCCGAGCGCGTATGATTTACAGGATAAAGTTTTTTCTATTAGTTTAACTTTTAACCCATGGATATTGTCAAACGCCTGCCCTGGGAACCTGACTGATGATGGCGCTGTCACTGGGTACTCTGGTTTGATGCTAAAATGGACGGGCAGCCAGTTACAAGCCTCCTACGTCTCGAAGAATCAACGAAATTGGAGTCAGACATTCCAGAGCAGGGGTATTAGAGTTCCATTAGCGCAGTTCGTAGGTATTTAAAACTGGCAGTGTTCTATTCTTTTCAGTTGCTATCATATTTTGTCTAGGGCCTCGAACTGAGTTGAACTTGTAAATGACCTGAAAACTTTCTTCATTGTTATAGCAGATATTAGCTAGCCGACTTTTAACATGCCGGGATAGTATTCCACCACTTGAATCTGAAATGATATCTATTTTACGATCTTGGCAGTTAATAATTGCGGAAACTTCTCCACTTATAGAAATACGAGCGGCCTGTAAAGGATAGCCCATCTGGAACCGATAATCGACAATGTCCTGGTTAGTGCAGCCCGATAATGTGGTTACACTTAAGAAAATAAATGTGGATAATTGCTTCATCCTAAACCTCCAATTTATTTAAAAACTCACCTACAACTTTTTTCAGTCTAAATGTAAACAGGTAAGGATAAAAAATGTCAGCAGGTACTCTCACACTTACAAACAACTCGCCAACGGTAACGGGCGTGAGCACAACATTTAGCACTGAACTGGCCGCTGGTGATTTCATTGTTGTTACTGTTGGTGGCGTTCCATATACGCTGCCTGTAAAGACGGTTAACAGCAATACCTCACTGACACTGGTCAGCAACTACAACGGACCTACTCAATCTGGCGCTGCATGGTCTGCGATTCCCCGCGCTGCTATGAACTTGGTGACAGCGGCGTTGGTGGCGCAAAGCGCTGAAGCATTGCGTGGTCTGAATTATGATAAGCAGAACTGGCAGAGCATTTTTAGCGGTACTGGGAATGTAACAGTAACGCTCCCGGATGGAAGCAGCTGGACTGGTCCTGCGTGGAGTTCGATTACCACTGCACTCAATGGAAAGCTCGATAAAAGCCAGAATCTTAATGATTTGGCGGACAAAGCCTCTTCTCGCTCAAACATGGGTTTAGGGAGCGTGGCAACCTATGCAGTAGAAACCAATAAAAACACCAATCGAAATGCATCAACAATACCGACTCTGGGCGCACTTGGCCTTGCTGGCGCGGTACATATCGACAATTTCTCGGATACTTCTCAAATTGGGTTTGGGCGTTTTACCACTGCTACAGGGAATAATCCCGGCAATACAAATGGCGTTGGTGTTCAGCTGCAGTGGGATGGTAGTCCTTCAACTTCATGGTTTGTCTGGACAAATGATGGGCAGGCATATGTTCAGACCAACCACATACCTGGCGGGCAATATCAGTGGAAAAAGGTTTATACGACTGCTAACACAACCACCGCTTCTGATGGCACGCTAAAAGCCGCCTCACCTGTGGCAAGAATTGTTGCAGATGCCGCGATCTGTGAACGCTTAGATATAACTGAAGACGGTTTTACCTGGTGCGGTAATGGAACGGCCAACGAAGAAGCTGAAGGAATTACGATTAACAGGATGGATGTTGGGGTTTACACCATCACTGGTGCGCAATCCCTTGCGACCTCAGGCTGGCAATTACTTCCACCTATGGATCCGGGAGGGATGGGGGAGCTTGGCGTTGTCGAGGCTGAAGACGCTGATGGCACCATCACAGTGTATCTTTATCGCAGGAAGTACATACTGGGTGATAATGGAGAAATCGTTAAAACAAAAGGTGAGCTTATCGATGTGCCAGCAGAAAGTTGGATCGATGTCCGTCTGGATATGCCGGTTGACAGCATCTGGAAATCGAAACAAACCTTAGTAGAGTCTGGTGATATGGAGACCAAAACAACAAGGTAAAATAGCGATTAGCCTGCATTCTTGGTTATCAACTACACCATCAACGACTCCAGGCTGGTGAGTTTGATGATGTGCCGGTGATGTGATGTGGCATGGATGGGGCATGTATGGGGCATGGATGGGGCAAAAAATTAGCGCAAAACAACTCAAAACCTTCGAAGGTGATGATTCATTTTGCGCTAATGCTTTGGTTTGTTCCTGCTTTTATCTTACATCATCATACTTTCATCTTTTGCACCGTTAAATCATGGATTTTCAGCTTTATTCCCTCGGCGCGGCGCTGGTTTTTCATGAGATTTTCTTCCCAGAACAGTCTGCGGCGATGGCGCTTATTTTAGCGATGGGTACCTACGGCGCAGGGTATATCGCTCGCATCGTCGGCGCGTTTATTTTTGGCAAAATGGGCGACAGAATTGGGCGCAAAAAGGTGCTGTTTATCACCATCACCCTAATGGGAATTTGCACCACGCTTATCGGCGTATTACCGACCTACGCGCAGATTGGTATTTTTGCACCGGTGCTGCTGGTGACGCTGCGTATCGTGCAAGGGCTGGGGGCAGGTGCGGAGATTTCTGGGGCAGGGACAATGTTGGCCGAATATGCGCCGAAGGGGAAACGCGGGATCATTTCCTCACTGGTGGCGATGGGCACCAACTGCGGCACGCTCAGTGCCACAGCAATCTGGGCGGTGATGTTTTTCGCACTCGATCGTGAATCGCTGGTTGCCTGGGGCTGGCGCGTGCCGTTCCTCGCCAGCGTAGTGGTAATGATTTTCGCCATCTGGCTGCGTCTGAACCTCAAAGAAAGCCCGGTGTTTGAGAAAGTCAGCGAAAACGGCACGGTGGCGGAGAAGGTCGCGCCGGAAGAGGCCACACTCGGGGCGATGTTCCGCAGTAAATCGTTCTGGCTGGCAACCGGTTTACGCTTTGGTCAGGCCGGAAACTCGGGCCTGATCCAAACGTTCCTTGCCGGATATCTGGTACAGACGCTGCTGTTTGATAAAGCGATTCCGACAGACGCGCTGATGATTAGCTCGGTCATCGGGTTCATCACCATTCCGCTGCTGGGTTGGTTGTCGGACAAATTCGGCCGCCGCCTGCCGTACATCATCCTCAATATCTCGGCGATTATTCTGGCGTACCCAATGTTGGCGCTGATTGTCGACAAAAGCTACAGCGCCAGCACCATCATGATTAGCCTGATAGTGATTCATAACGTGGCGGTACTCGGCCTGTTCGCGCTGGAAAACATCACCATGGCGGAGATGTTTGGCTCGCGTAACCGCTTCACCCGCATGGCGATCGCCAAAGAGGCTGGCGGTTTGGTTGCGGTGGGCTTTGGCCCACTGCTGGCAGGGATCTTCTGCAACGTTACCGGCAGCTGGTGGCCGATGGTCGTCATGATCGTCTGCTACTCGGTGATTGGCCTGATCTCCGCGGTGCTGATGCCGGAAGTGCGCGACCGTGATTTGAGTTTGGCGCATGACGCCGCAGAACGAAATACGGCCAATCCACAACTTTATACGGGTGATATTCACGACTTACGATAACGATCTGAGGGTTAAATTATGAATAGATTAACGTTGAAAATAAAATATACCGCAAAGGTTCTATGTTTTATCCCTTTACTTTGTGCAGGGGGTTCCTGGGGGGCAGAATCTTTAAATGTCAGTACTTCATTATCGCCAGATGATCCCGTTTATAAAGGTTTGCAAAGTTTTAAAAAGGATGTTGAAAGCGGTACCCACGGAGAAATAAAAGTAAAACTGTTCTCAAGTGGACAATTGGGTGCTGATAATGAGCTGCTACAACATGCGCAGGCAGGCAGTAATGTGGCGGTGGTTGTTGATGGTGCCCGTCTTGCGCAATTTGTACCTGAGTTTGCCATTCTGCCTGCACCGTTTGTCTTTAAAAATTATGATGCACTGAAGAGATTTATCAATAGCCCCATTTTTGCGCAGTGGAATGAGAAACTCACAGCAGAAGCAGGACTCACGGCGCTGTCGTTCAACTGGTATCAAGGGGCGAGAATGTTGATCACCCAAAAGCCGGTGACTAAACCTGCGGATCTGAGCGGTGTCCGGGTTCGTGCCCTGGAAGCCCCTGTCACGATTGAAACCATTAAATGTCTGGGAGGTTCACCAACACCACTATCATGGTCAGAAATATATTCTTCAATACAGACTGGCGTTGTCGATGCGGCTGAAGCACAGCCAACGGCTATTTATGGTTCAAAGCTTTACGAAATAACCAAATACATCACCCGGACTGAACATATTCATTTAATGACGGGGATCATTGTTTCACAAAAATGGCTGGAAACGTTGAGCGCGGAAAATCAAAAAATCCTCAAAGAGGCGGCGAGTAAAAATGGAGAGTTAGCCTCTGAGAACACCATAAATGTCGGCGAGAAAATGTTGCAAGAAATGGCCTCCAAGGGAATGACCGTCTCTAAAGTTGATGTACAGCCGTTTATCGAAGCCTGTAAATATGTCCCGGAAAAAATGGGGTTGAGTGCTGCACAGAAACAGGTTAATAGCATTATTAACTAACCTTAAGAGCATAAAGCAGTGCAGCACGCGCTGCTTATTATGCACAGGATGAAATCATGAAATATATTCATTCGCTTGAACTCGCGCTTGCAAGGGTAGGACTGGCCGCGATTGTTGTTATCATTCTCATCGGAGGATTGGGACGCGCACTAGGGCATCCTGTTATCTGGTCACTTGAAATCTCAATGGTTATTTTTGCCTGGATAAGTATGTTCGCAATTGATTATGCCTTTCAGACCCGTAATCATATTGGTATCGACGCTATCACTCGACTTCTTCCGCAGTGGGTTCAACATTTATTAGTTTGGATCAGTGAATTAATCATTCTTGCATTTTTACTGTGCGGAGTGTGGTATGGCTATAATTTCACCTGGACAACTCATCACCAGACGCTACCGGTAACGGAAATATCATTAGCCTGGTTGAATAGCGCAGTGCCAACCGGATGTTTATTGATGACGTTCACCTCACTCTCTTTCCTGTTAAATGGATGTCGAAAACAACAGTCGTTGCAAGAAATGGAGGAACCATGCTCTTAACGGCGATTCTGTTCGTAATATTGCTGGTTATCGGTATGCCGGTGGGTATGGTGATTGCGATATCCAGTTTAAGCTATTTTTTTAACGCTGATTTTTTACCTATCGGCATTGCCTTTCAAAAATTCTCTGCACCGACACAGTCTTTTCCAATATTAGCCACCCCTCTTTTTTTGTTGGTAGGTAATCTGTTGAATAAGTCGGGTGTCACTCATCGGTTGCTGGATTTTGCCAGGCTGATTACTGGTTGGATGATTGGCGGGTTGGCACAAATCAATGTGCTATTGGCTTGTTTATTAGGCGGTGTATCCGGTTCTGCGACCGCTGATGCGGCAATGCAGTCCAGAATCCTGGGATTGCCTATGATTGAACGTGGCTATCCAAAAGCGTTCAGCGCAGTCGTTATCGCATTCAGTTCATTAATCACTGCGACCATTCCGCCCAGTATTTTGCTCATTCTGTATGGTTTTGTCGGTAATGTGTCTATCGGTAAGTTATTTATCGCAGGAATTATTCCCGGGCTCCTGTTGACCATCATCTTGATGCTTACCAATTATATCATGGCACGTAAAATGGATATCAAACCAGAACTTAAATCCTTACCCAATCGGCGTGAAATATGGCATGGGTTTAAGAATGGTTTTTGGGCTCTGATGTTTCCAGTGGTGTTGATAGTGGTGATTCGTCTGGGGATCTTTACGACGACGGAGGCAGGGGCATTTATTGTTTCCTATTCATTCATTATTGGTCGCTATGTTTATAAGGCATTAGATAATGCTGCATTGTGGCAGGTGCTAAAAGAAACGATCAGAGATATCGGTGTCGTTATGTTGTTGATCATGTCCGCAGCGATTCTCGGGCATATCACCATCCTCGACCAGATCCCCCAGCAACTGGCGGAAACCATCCTGCAAATTACTGAAAATCCTTATGGAATACTGTTCTTGTTGTTAGCATTCATTATGGTTGCAGGGATGTTGTTTGACGGCAGTGTCATTATTTTATTACTTACGCCAATCCTTTTACCTATTGCCATCGATGCAGGGTTTGACCCGATACATTTCGGACTCATATTTGTGGTGCTTACTCTTTTGGGGGCAAATACACCACCTGTCGGAATATGTATGTATACGGTGTGCGGAATTCTCGATTGCAGTTCTGTGGCATTTGTTAAAGCGTCGATCCCGTATTTAATTGCATTTCTTTTGTTCGTACTGATGTTGGTGTTTTTTCCATCCATCACGCTTTTTTTACCGCAAGTGCTGATGTGACAACTCAGATGGAGTGACTGAAGGCTGTAGCCCGTCGGATTAGAGAAGGATTTCCTGCCGGTTGCGACCCTTCTTGTATGGTAGTTGATGGAAATCAAAGATGTCATACCAATTGCATGAGAGGTTTACATCTTCAGGTTCGATGATGTTTCACTAAAATGAGCAACCACATGAATAATCATTTATTGAAAGCCAAAGCCACATTACCCGCATACGACCGCACCAGACTGGTACCCCGCATCGTGCACCTCGGCTTTGGTGCATTTCACCGCGCACATCAGGCCGTTTATACCGATATTTTAGCTCAGGAGCACAACAGCGACTGGGGTTACACAGAAGTGAACCTGATTGGCGGTGAGCAGCAAATCGCTGACCTCAAGCGTCAGGATAACTTGTATACCGTGGCAGAGATGTCCGCCGATGCGTGGACAGCCCGTATCGTAGGTGTCGTGAAAGAAGCCCTCCACGCCCAGGTCGACGGCCTCGGAACCGTGCTGGCAAAACTGTGCGAGCCGCAGGTAGCGATCGTGTCGCTGACCATCACCGAGAAAGGCTACTGCCACTCTCCGGCAACCGGCGAACTGAATCTCAGTCACCCGATGATCGCCGCCGATCTACAAAACCCGCATCAGCCAACGTCTGCACCGGGCGTAGTGGTCGAAGCACTGGCCCGTCGTAAAGCGGCAGGGCTGGCGCCTTTTAGCGTGATGTCCTGTGACAACATGCCGGAAAACGGTCATGTACTCGGGAAAGTGGTGCGTGCCTATGCGCGGGCGTTGAACAGCGAGCTGGCCGAGTGGATCGAACAGAACGTCACGTTCCCGTCGACCATGGTTGACCGCATCGTGCCTGCCGTCACCGCTGAAACGCTGGAAAAAATCGAAGCCATCACCGGCGTGCGTGATCCGGCGGGCGTGGCGTGCGAGCCGTTCCGCCAGTGGGTCATCGAAGACAATTTTGTCGCCGGGCGTCCACAGTGGGAAAAAGCCGGGGCCGAATTGGTTTCCGATGTCATCCCGTTCGAAGAAATGAAGCTGAGAATGCTAAACGGCAGCCACTCCTTCCTCGCGTATCTGGGGTATCTGGCGGGCTATCAGCATATTAACGACTGCATGGAAGACGAAAACTATCGTCGCGCCGCGCACGTGCTGATGCTGAAAGAGCAGGCACCGACCCTGAAAGTGAAGGGCGTTGATCTGGGCCGTTATGCAGACCTGCTTATTGCGCGCTACAGTAATCCGGCGCTGCGTCACCGCACCTGGCAGATTGCCATGGACGGTAGTCAGAAACTGCCGCAGCGTATGCTGGATTCCGTCCGTTGGCATCTGGCGCATAACAGCGATTTCTCACTGCTGGCGCTGGGCGTAGCGGGCTGGATGCGCTATGTCGACGGAACCGACGAGCAAGGTGAAGCGATTGAAGTATGCGATCCGCTGCTCAGCACTATTCAGACCGTGGTGAAAAACAGTGAGCAGGGCGAAGCCCGCGTGAAAGCGCTGCTGGGTATCGAGGCCATCTTTGGAAATGAGCTGCCGCTGGTAGGGAAATTTGTCTCGCAGGTGACAAATGCCTATCTGTCTCTGCTGGAGAAAGGGGCTAAAGCCACCGTGGCTGCCTTTGCTGAAAAGCTGTAAATGCTGATGCCCGGCGGGCGTTGCTTGCCGGGCTTGCTAACATGTCATTATTCTTCGCTAAACCACTCGCCATTTTCCTGACGAATCAACAGCACGGATTCACTGATCTCCTGCAGATGAACGGTCATCGCTTTGTCGACCGCCTCCACATCGCGTTTTTCTAGCGCGCTAAAAATATCCTGATGCTGGCGCAAAAGCATTTCCGGAGAGGAAACGTGATCGAGACTCATATAACGCACGCGGTCGATGGCGGCTTTAATGTTCTCGATGGTGTCCCAGGCGAGCTGGCAGTCGGCAATCTGCGACAGAAGTTGATGGAATTCATCGTCGAGCTGGAAGAAATCATTATGCTGCTGGCGATCAATGGCGATCCGCTGCTGGTGCAGGTTTTGCTCCAGCTGATAACACTGGGCGTCGGTAATCATTGCCGCCGCCCGGCGCACCACCGCGCATTCGATGGCCTGGCGCACGAAGCAGCCGTTGCGCACCTGGGAAAGAGAGATTTTATTCACGTAGCTACCGCGCTGCGGGCGAATCTGAATCAGCCCGTTCTCGGCCAGCTTGATAAAGGCTTCACGCACCGGTTGGCGCGAAACATCAAAGCGAACCGAAACCTCTTTCTCGGACAGCGGTGTACCCGGCGCTATCAGGCAGTGCACGATATCCCGGCGCAAAATACGGTAAATTTGCTGGTTCACGGGCTGTGTCGGATTAAGTTGCGATTCTGCGGCCATTGCTCTTTCTTCATTGCGGGGTAAGTGCGCTATTTTACGCTGAATATGACGCTACGCCCAGTCCGGCCCGCAGGCCGGATGGAGTAGAATCGCTTAGCCCTGACGATGAATGCTCAGGCCAGCAAAGGACTGGCTGACGGGCATCATTTCGAGGGTATTGATGTTGACATGTTTTGGCAGCGTTGCCACCCACCACACGGCTTCGGTCACGTCTTCCGCAGAAAGGGCGCTGGTATTTTCATACGTTTTCTCGGCTTTCGCGTCGTCACCTTTGAAGCGCACGTTTGAGAACTCAGTGCCGCCCACCAGGCCCGGCTCAACATCGGTCACGCGAACGGCGGTGCCGTGCAGGTCGGTGCGCAGGTTCAGGCTGAACTGGCGAACGAACGCTTTGGTCGCGCCGTAAACGTTGCCGCCCGCGTACGGCCAGCTCCCGGCAGTAGAACCGATGTTAATGATATGCCCGCAGTTGCGTTCAACCATGCCCGGCAGCACCGCGCGGGTCATATACACCAGCCCTTTGTTGTTGGTGTCGATCATGGTTTCCCAGTCATCCGCGTCGGCTTTATGCGCAGGCTCCATGCCCAGCGCCAGCCCGGCGTTATTGACCAGAATGTCGATATTGCGCCATTCAGCAGGGAGGTTAGCCATCATATCTTCGATAGCTGCGCGGTTACGCACGTCGAGCTGCGCGGTCAGAATGCTCTCGCCCAGTTCTTCTTTCAGTTCCTGCAGACGCTCATGACGGCGTCCGGTGGCAATAACTTTATGGCCATTGGCGATGAAACGGCGGGTGATGCTCTCACCAAACCCGGCGGTCGCTCCGGTAACAAGTACAATCATTCTTCCTGTTCCTCAATGCGTTAACTGTTGCCATACAATACCACGCGTGGTCGGGCTTCGGGAGCGGAACTTTGCAACCTGTTGTACCACTTTAAAGCCCCCGTCACCGTGCGCAAAAACGGTGCAACTGCTTCAGCGTTGTGCATCGTTTTACGCAGCCGTTTCTGTTTTCGCCAATGTTCAGAGGAATATTTATGCAAGGAAACCGATTGCCAGAATAAGCAAACGGTTGCGAGCTGAATAATATTCAGTTTGTTGCGCAAATGAATGAATAATTAATAACGCACTGAAATATAACGGAAATAGAAAAAATAAAGCTGGCATTCTGTTTGCAATACTATTCTGACAATACACCTGCATATACCCAAAATAATTCGAGTTGCATCGCGACGGCAATCGAACGAGTCCCGATGAGCTTACTCAGGTAAGTGATTTGGGCGAGTAAGAGCAGACAACAAAGATGCAGCTTGAAGTATGACGGGTATAAATAACCCGGACCCAACCGGGATAAGAAGAGGTCAGAATGGTCGACTATCGCCACGCGCTGCGCGGGCGCTTTTTTGATATTGCCGCAACGGCTGATAGCCCTGAGGAAATAGCCCGTCAGGCGCGCTACGTTGACGACGGCCTGATGTTCATCGCAGAAGGGCGCATTGCCGCGCTGATGAGCTGGGAAGAAGGGCAGTCAATGCTCAAACAGCCGGATGACTGGGTCGATCTGCGCGGCAAGCTTATCGTGCCGGGGTTCGTCGATACCCATCTGCATTATCCGCAAACAGAAATGATCGGCGCATTTGGTGAACAACTTCTCGAATGGCTGACCACCTACACTTTCCCGGTGGAAAGTCAGTACGGCAACGCCGGACACGCGGCGCAAATGTCAGCATTCTTCCTCAACCAGCTGCTCTCGAACGGCACCACCACTGCGCTGGTGTTTGGCACCGTGCATCCGGAATCCGTCGACGCGCTGTTTGCCGCCGCGGCACAGCAAAATATGCGTCTCATCGCCGGGAAAGTGATGATGGACCGCAACGCGCCCGACTATTTAACCGAAACCGCTGAGCAGAGCTATCAGCAAACCCGTGAGCTCATCCTGCGTTGGCACAATCATCAGCGTCTCGGCTACGCCATCACCCCGCGTTTCGCGCCAACCTCAACGCCAGCGCTGCTTGAAGCGGTGCAGCGGCTGCGCGAAGCGTTTCCGGACACCTGGCTGCACACCCATTTGAGCGAAAACCCGCAGGAAATTGCATGGGTGAAAAGCCTGTGGCCGGAACATGAAAATTATCTCGACGTCTACCACCACTACGGCCTGACCGGCAAACGCAGCGTATTCGCCCACGCCATTCACTTACAGGATGCGGAATGGAATTGCCTGCACGACAGTGATTCAGCGGTGGCGTTCTGCCCGACCTCGAATCTATTCCTCGGCAGCGGCCTGTTCCGTCTGCAAACCTGCTGGCAGAAGAACGTGAAAATGGGCATCGGCACCGACGTTGGCGCCGGAACCACGTTCAACATGCTGCGCACGCTCGGTGAAGCCTACAAAATTGGTCAGTTGCAAAGCTACAAACTGTGCGCCAGCGAAGCGTTTTATCACGCCACCCTCGGCGGCGCGCGGGCGCTGTGTCTCGATGAGCACATCGGCAATTTCAGCGTCGGCAAAGAGGCGGATTTTGTGGTGCTGGACCCGGCGGTTTCGCCGCTTCAACAGCTGCGCAGCGCCCGCTGCAAAGATATTTACGAACTGCTGTTCATGCTGATAACCCTCGGCGATGACCGCAATATCGCCCAGACGTGGATCAACGGCGAATGTGCCTGGAACCGTGATGGGCTGGAGGTGGCGGCATGACCCAATTTTTACTCAATCAGCAGCCGGTCACGCTTGAAAACGTCGATCCGAATCTGACCGTGCTGAACTGGCTGCGTAACGACAGGCTGCGCTGCGGCACCAAAGAAGGCTGCGCGTCTGGAGATTGCGGAGCCTGCACTGTGGTGCTCGGCTGCGTGGACGACGGCAAAATTCGCTACCAGAGCGCTAACGCCTGTTTGTTATTAGTGGGCCAACTGCACGGCAAACAATTGCTGACGGTGGAAGATTTGGCGGATGGCGAAGAATTGCATCCGGTACAGCGCACGCTGGCCTGCGGCCATGCCTCCCAGTGCGGGTTCTGCACGCCGGGCATCGTGATGTCGGCCTTTGCCATGCAAAAAAATGGCGCAGCAGCAGACTGCGCATCGGTTGCGCATCAACTGGGGGGAAATCTGTGCCGCTGCACCGGCTATCGGCCAATAGTTGAAGCCGCGTTGAGCATAATGTCTGATTGCTGTGCGGATAAATTTGATGCACAGGCCGCGCTAACGGTGGCACAGCTTCAGGCCCTCGGCGAGCCAACGGATGAACGGCTGTTGATGCCGAAAACGATCGATGCGCTGGCAGAATGCTATGCCCAACACCCGCAGGCGCGACTGCTGGCGGGTGGAACCGATCTTAATTTACGGGTGACGCAGGCGCACCAGCCACACGGCCAGCTGATTTCGCTGGCGCGCGTAGCAGAACTGCGCGGAATCGAACAGCAGGGCAACCGACTGGTGATTGGCGCGATGACCACCCTGGACAGCCTACAGCGTCAATTGAAAGAGACGCTCCCTGCCTTGAGCGAGATGCTCGATCGCTTTGCCTCTCAGCAGGTTCGCAACCAGGGCACGCTGGGCGGCAACATCGCTAACGCTTCGCCAATCGGGGACTGCGCCCCGGCGCTGCTGGCCCTCGATGCACGACTTCGCCTGCGCTGCGGGAGACAAACACGCGACGTAGCGCTGACCGATTTCTTTATTGGCTACCGTAACACCGTCATGCAGCCGGGGGAGTTCATCAGCCATATCCTCATTGATGACGTGACGTTGTCACGAAACATGCGGTTGTGGAAAATTTCGAAGCGACGGGAAGACGACATTTCTTCGGTGTTTGCCGCCATTAATCTGGAGGTCTGCGACGGCGTCGTGAGCCGGGCACGCATCGCCTTTGGCGGCATGGCGGCTACGCCTGCCAGAGCCCTGAAATGCGAAGCCGCGTGGATCGGCCGGGCGCTCAATCGTGAGACGCTCAACGCCGCCTGCGCTGCGCTGGCAGCGGATTTCTCGCCGCTCAGCGACGCCCGCGCCAGCGCGGAATACCGCCTGCAGGTGGCGAAAAACCTGCTGAAACGCTATTTCCTGCACATGACGTCTGAACATCTCGTGGAGGTGACTGATTATGTCCGCTAAACCGCCAGCCATTTCCGAAACGATGCTGAAAGCGCAGTTTCTTGAGCAGTTAAACGGTCGCGTGGGCAAATCCTGCGTGCATGAAAGCGCCGCGCGTCACGTCAGCGGCGCGGCGGAATACATCGATGATAAAACGCCGCTCACCGGGATGCTGCATCTGTGTCCGGTGCTCAGCGACTGCGCCCACGGACGCATTATTCACATCGACATCGCCGCTTGTTTGCAGGTGCCGGGCGTGGTGCGCGTGCTGAGCTGGCAGGACGTACCGGGCGAGCTGGATATCGGGCCACTGGCGCCGGGTGACCCCCTGTTTGCCAAAGAAACGGTGGAATATCACGGTCAGGTGGTGTTGATGATTGCCGCTGAAACGCCCGAATCGGCGCGTGCCGGAGCATTAGCGGCGAAGATAACCATTGAACCGCTGGAAGCGGTGCTGGACGTTGAACAGGCCCTGGCGAAATCGTACTTTGTCGAACAGCCGCACGTTCAGCAACGCGGTGATGCCGATGCGGCGCTGGCCGCTGCGCCACATCGCTTGCAGGGTCAGTTTCATATCGGCGGCCAGGAGCACTTTTATCTTGAAGGCCAGGTGGCGATGGCGCTGCCCGGCGAAGATGGCGCAATGCAAATCTGGTCGTCAACGCAGCATCCGACCGAAGTGCAGAAACTGGTGTCGTCAGTGCTGGGCGTAACGCAAAGCAAAGTGACCGTTGACGTGCGACGGATGGGCGGCGGCTTTGGTGGAAAAGAGACGCAGGCGGCGGGGATTGCCTGTCATGCCGCGCTGGCGGCGCGGGTGACCGGACGCCCGGCGAAACTACGCCTGGCGCGCCGCGATGACATGCGCATCACCGGCAAACGCCATCCGTTCTTCGTGCGCTTTGATGTGGGCTTCACCGACGAGGGAATGCTGCACGGCGTAGTCATTGATTTGGCTGCCAACTGCGGCTATTCGCTGGATTTGTCCGGCTCAATCTGTGACCGGGCCATGTTCCACGCTGATAATGCGTATTACCTCGGCGATGCCCGGGTCACCGGCTATCGCTGCCGGACCAATCTGGCCTCGAACACCGCGTTTCGGGGCTTCGGTGGCCCACAGGGCATGGTCGCCATTGAACAAATCATGGATGCCATCGCCCGTCAGCTATCCCTCGACCCGCTGCATATCCGTCGAATTAACGCCTACGGCAGTGAAGGCCGCGACGTCACCCATTATCACCAGCCGGTAAAGCAAAATCTGGCACAAACGGTTATCGGTCAGTTGGCGGACTCCGCGCGCTACGCCGAGCGTCGGGCGGAGATCGTCCGCTTTAACGCCCAAAGCCCGGTGCTAAAACGCGGGCTGGCACTGACCCCGGTAAAATTCGGGATCTCGTTTACCGCCAGTTTCCTCAATCAGGCTGGAGCGCTGATCCTGATTTATAGCGACGGCACGCTACAGCTCAACCACGGCGGCACCGAAATGGGCCAGGGTCTGAACACCAAAGTGGCGCAAATCGTGGCCAACGTGCTGCAAATCCCTCTGGATGCGATTCAGGTCACCGCCACCAGCACCGGAAAAGTGCCAAATACGTCGCCGACGGCGGCGTCGTCCGGAGCGGATCTTAACGGTAAAGCCGCAGAAATCGCCGCCCAGACCCTCAAACAGCGCTTAGTGGAGATGCTGTGTTCGTTGCACCAGTGTAGCGAAGATCGGGTGACGTTTGGCAACGGCGTGGTGCAGGTCAACGAACGCTATTTCAGTTTTGCCGACGTGGCGATGCTGGCATGGCTCAATCAGGTTCCGCTCTCGGCAACCGGATTTTACAAGGTGCCGGGCATTCACTACGACCGTCAGGCCGGGCGCGGCGAACCGTTCTATTACTTCGCCTGGGGTGCGGCCTGTTCCGAAGTCATTATCGACACGCTGACCGGGGAATATCGTCTGTTACGCACCGATATTCTGCACGACGTCGGACAGTCGTTGAACCCGGCACTGGATATCGGCCAGATTGAAGGCGGCTTCATGCAGGGCGCAGGCTGGCTGACTACCGAAGAGCTGAAGTGGGATAACAACGGGCGGCTGCTCACCGACGGCCCGATGAGCTACAAAATCCCGGCGATTAGCGACATGCCTGAGGTGTTTAACGTCTCACTGCTGGAGGCGCACGCTAACAGCAGTGAGACGGTTTATCGCTCTAAAGCGGTGGGCGAACCGCCGTTTATGCTCGGCATTTCGGTGTGGTGCGCGTTACAGGACGCGGTGGCATCGGTGGCAGATTATCGTCGTCACCCGATGCTCGACGCCCCGGCGACGCCAGAACGGGTGCTGGCGGGTGTCACTCAACTGGAGGCGGGCGGTGATGAAAGCTGATGAATGGCTGGACGTACTGATGTCTTTGCGCGAGCGACGCGTGCCCGCGGTGATTTTGACGTTGTTGCAGGATAAAGGCTCCGTGCCGCGCGAGGCGGGCACCAAGATGGTGGTCAGCCTCGACGAGAGATGGCTGACCATCGGCGGCGGTAATCTGGAATTTCAGTGCATCGCCATCGCACGCGAAATGCTGCACTCCGGCACGCAGACGCCGCGCCAGGAAACGTTCGCCCTCGGCGCGCGTGCCGGGCAGTGCTGCGGCGGTATGATCCAGGTGCTGTTCGAACCCTGGGGACGGCCACAGCCGGAAGTGTACGTCTTTGGGGCCGGGCATGTGGGGCAAGCGCTGGTGAGCATTCTCGCCACGCTGCCGTGCCGGGTGAACTGGGTGGATCAGCGCGAGGCACAGTTTGGCGCGGTACCCGCCGGAGTGCGCTGTCATCACACCGATGACCCGTGTGAAATTGCCCACAATGCGCCGGATAACAGCCTGTTCGTGGTAATGACTCATCATCATCCGCTGGATCTGGCGCTGGCAGAAACGCTGCTGCGACGTGGGCGCTATCGTTATCTGGGCGTGATCGGCTCGCAAACCAAGCGCCAGCGTTTTGATTATCTGCTGGAGGGTAAAGGCATTGCCCGAGATACACTGGATACGATGCGCTGCCCGATTGGCCTGCCGGACGTAAAAGGCAAACTGCCCGCCGAAATCGCCGTAGCGGTGGCGGGGGAAATCATTGCGGTTTATCAAGGGGTTGCCTAATCTAAGGAGAACCCCGTTTTCAGGAGTCCGTGATGAGCAGTGAGAACCCGTTTTTAACCGTCAGCCAGTTGCCTTATCAGGCCCCGCGTTTTGATGCGATTGAGGACGGTCATTACCGTCCTGCGTTTGATGCGGGCCTGCGTCAAAAACGTGAAGAGATCGCGGCAATTGCCGGGAACAGCGCGCCCGCAACGTTCGACAACACCTTCGTGGCGCTTGAAAAAAGCGGCGAGCTGCTGGGCCGCGTCACGTCTATATTTTTTGCCATGACCGCCGCCCACACCAACGACACGCTCCAGCTTCTCGACGAGCAGTTTTCTGCCGAACTGGCGGAATTAGCCAACGATCTGTACCTCAACGAGGCGCTGTTTGTCCGCGTCGATGCCATCTGGCAGCAGCGGGAAACGCTGGACCTGGATGCGGAATCGCGGCGGTTAGTCGAGGTTATCCATCAGCAATTTATTCTGGCGGGGGCGAAGCTTGCGGCAGCGCAGAAAACCGAGCTGCGCACGCTGAACACCGAAGCCGCAACGCTCAGCACCCAATTTCACCAGCGACTGCTGGCCGCCGCCAAATCCGGCGGTCTTGTGCTTGACTATCACCATCAACTGGATGGCCTCAGTCCCGAAGACATCACCGCTGCCGCCAGCGCGGCCCATGAAAAAGGACTCAACGATCGCTGGCTTCTGCCCTTGCTGAACAGCACCCAACAACCTGCGCTGGCGCAGCTTCGTGACCGACAAACCCGTAAAAACCTGTTCGATGCGGGCTGGTTACGCAATGAGAAAGACGACGGGAACGACACCCGGGCGCTGATTTTGCGTCTGGCCACCGTGCGCGCAAAACAGGCGGCGCTGCTGGGCTATCGCGATTACGCGAGCTGGAGCATGGCTGATCAGATGGCGAAAACGCCGGAAGCCGCATTCACCTTTATGCGTCAGATTGCACCCGCCGCCCGGGCGCGCGCCGAACGTGAACTGGCCGATATTCAGCACGTGATTGATGAGCAGCAGGGCGGTTTTCAGGCGCAAGCCTGGGACTGGAATTATTACGCCGAGCAGGTGCGGCTGGCGCGTTACGATCTTGACGAAGCGCAGATCAAACCGTATCTGGAACTGAATAACGTGCTGACCGACGGCGTGTTCTGGACCGCTTCGCAGCTGTTTGGTATCCGCTTTGTCGAGCGTTTTGATATCCCGGTTTACCACCCGGATGTTCGCGTTTGGGAAATTTTTGACGCCAATGGCGTAGGTCTGGCGCTGTTCTACGGCGATTTCTTTGCCCGTGATTCGAAAGGCGGCGGCGCATGGATGGATAACTACGTGACGCAGTCGACGCTGCTCGAACAGCGCCCGGTGATTTACAACGTCTGCAACTATCAGAAGCCGACGGCGGGCAACCCGGCGCTGCTGAGCTGGGACGATGTGGTGACACTGTTCCACGAGTTCGGTCACACGCTGCACGGGCTGTTCGCCGTCCAGCGTTATCCGACCCTGTCCGGCACGCGCACGCCGCGCGACTTCGTCGAGTTCCCATCGCAAATTAACGAGCACTGGGCTCGCCATCCGCAGGTATTTGCCCGCTTTGCGCGTCATTATCAGAGCGGAGAGCCGATGCCGGAAAATCTGCGTGACAGCATGATGCGTGCCGCGACGTTCAATAAAGGTTACGACATGACCGAGCTGGTCAGTTCCGCGCTGCTGGACATGAACTGGCACACCCAGACGCCTGACACGCTGCCCGATGACGTAGACGCGTTTGAACAGCAGGCAATCCGCAGAGAAAACCTCGATGTGGCCTCTGTGCCGCCGCGCTATCGCAGCAGCTATTTTGCGCATGTTTTTGGCGGCGGCTACGCGGCAGGCTATTACGCTTATATCTGGACGCAAATGCTGGCCGATGACGGCTACCAGTGGTTTGTCGAGGAGGGCGGCCTGACGCGTGAAAATGGTCAGCGATTCCGCGAGGCGATTTTATCGCGCGGCAATAGCAGTGATTTGGAAGCGTTATACCGCGACTGGCGTGGACACGATCCGCTGCCGGAACCGATGCTCATCAATCGCGGGTTATGCGAATAGTTCCCCATCAGTAAAAAGGAGAGAAGCGATGTGTACCAATCTGTTCGATAACGCCCGGCGCTATGCCGACGAGAAAAAATAATCCAAAGACCCTTCGGGGTCTTTTTTCTTACCTGGGGGCGCAAACTTGCCGGGACGACGTGTGAATGTGTCGACCCGGTAATCGCAGTGCTACCGGGAATGTTTTAGAATACCTGTTAATTGTTATGCTTTAGAATTATCTGGTGCCTTATTTATACAGTTCTTAAAAATAATATCTTTATCCGCAATACACTTTAGATACACCCACTCAACATAACCTAAACTGATAATCATAATATCTTCTAAATCAAACAGATAAAAAGATATTATTCACTGCTCATCGGATCTGTTCATTGTGCGCATAAATAAATATGATGCTCTGGCACATGACACCATGTGCAACAAAACGCCCAGCATAAACACGGAATGATAAAAAATACTGAATTGACAGGGGCGTTATTTTAATAATACTCAGGATTGAATGATGAATAAAAAAATAATGATGGTAGCAACAACGCTGGTGGTTGGCGGGATCTTTTCTTTTCCTGCTTCTGCCATTAGTGAAGCCTGGCGTGCACAGCTGGAAAAATCGGGCTGCACACAGGTTAGTGAGGCTAACGGAACGTGTAACCCAATGCTCACCTACAAGCAGAATCAACACGCCCAGGCTCAGAATGGTGTGAAGGGCGACGCACAGGAAACGCGCGATTTAGCACGGAGTATTGACTCCGACATCGCCGGCAAGTATCAGGGACAGGCGGTTGATTATATGCGGGTAACGGGCTGGAAACCGCTGAATGAAGAACAAACCCGCTGGAAGAAATCCGGACACACGGCGGAATTTAATATGAACTCAGCAGGCAAAGTCATGGGCGTGGTGGTGCGTTAAGTCAAGGGCGAAGACCGGACCGTTCGTATAGAAAGCCGCTTCGTTTAGGCTTCATTGACGTTCAGGGTGGTAGCCTGTGAGTATGAGGCAAATAAGGCAAGGACGCGCCCGATTTGCTGAATAATTAAAACACAAATCTATCCATGCAAGCATTTGCCGCCACACCGTTGGCGGTTTTTTTTGTCTTTAATTTCTCGCAACCTGGATAAATGCCAACAAAAAGCCCCTTGTGCGAAAAGCATCAAGGGGCCGTTACGGGTCGGGACTATCAGTGTTCATTAGTCATCCCATTTATGGCTGAAATACGCAGCAAGAAAACCGGCGAATACGATGGTTCCCAAAACTGCCATGAAGACATGCATATTACCCAGCATGATTAACCTCCGTTAATGTTAAAAGCGTACGATAAAATCCTCACTTACCTTAATTAGCCGCGATGAACAGAGAATACCGGAGTCAATCTAAACGAATCGTTAATTATGTGAATTATTTAGCCACTTGAGTAAATTTTTTGCGAAATGCTTGTGGGCTGAGGGCGAAACGTTGCTGAAAATGATGGCGCAGGGCGCTGGTGGTACCAAAGCCGTTATTCGCGGCGATATGTTCAACGCTGAGTCGGCTGTCGGTTAAGGCCTGTTGCACGCGCTGTAGCCGTTCATCGAGCAACCAGCGAGCGGGCGTCACACCGGTGGCTTCCTGAAAACGGCGCAGCAACGTGCGCGGGCTCATCCCGACGCGCTGGGCCAGCGATTCCAGGGTATGGGGTTCGGCAAGATGCGCGTGAAGCCAGTCAAATAGCTGCCCGAGGCGTTCGCTTTCCCGGCTGC
The DNA here is from genome assembly GCA_902706235.1 of Citrobacter sp. 18056. Taxonomy (GTDB): domain Bacteria; phylum Pseudomonadota; class Gammaproteobacteria; order Enterobacterales; family Enterobacteriaceae; genus Scandinavium; species Scandinavium manionii. The sequence continues at coordinate 331,281 of CACSJR010000001.1, forward strand.
GTGCCACTGGGCGCTCGAGCTGCTGGGTCTGGCTGCCGTCGCGATGTGGCTGGACGACTAAGCGCCGCGCGACACTGTTGGCGGCATCCAGCCCATAATCACTGCGGACTACGTGCAGGCATAAATCAATTCCCGCCGCACTGCCCGCCGAGGTCATCAGCCCATCGTCGCCGACGTACAGCACATTTTCCACCACCTGAACGGCGGGGAAACGCCGCTGTAGTTCATCGGTATAACGCCAGTGGGTAGTGGCCTGACGCCCGTTCAACAGGCCGCTGGCCGCGAGTACAAACACGCCTGAACAAATCGACATTAACCGACAGCCACGCTGATGCGCCTGGCGCAATGCCTCACATAATGCCTGCGGCACCGGGGCTTCCGCCCCGCGCCAGCCGGGGATCACGATGGTGTCCGCCTGTTCCAGAAGCGCAAAGCCGCCATCGGCCACAATGCGGATCCCTCCCGTCGCGCGCAGTTCGCCGTCATCCACCGAAGCCACCGCAAAGCGATACCAGTTTTCGCCCAGCTCCGGGCGTGGCAGACCAAAAATCTCGACGGCGACGCCAAATTCAAAGGTGCAGAGGCCGTCGTAGGCGAGGGCCACGACCAGCGGGCGAGAAGCGGTTGTCATTATCCTGGCGATTTCTGTCATGTCGGCGGGCGGTGCCTGTCCTGAATTTTTGATGAGATAAGAGGTAACACGACATCCGTTAATACAACAAGAGGGAAATACCATGCGTTATGTCACTGAGATCCAGGCGGCGAGCCCGCAGGACGCCATTGCCCATTTTCAGCGCCGTCTGAGCGTGGAAACTGACTGCGATGATGTGTATTCGGCAACAAAAAGCGGAGAGGTGGATTTTGTGCTGCTGCATGTTGTCGGTTCGCCTGAGACGTTCGCCCGTCGGCATCTGCCAGGCGCGCTGCATCTTCCGCATCGTTATCTCACCGAAGCGCGTTTGCGCGAGTGGCCACCGGAAACGTTGTTCGTGGTCTATTGCGCAGGGCCGCACTGTAACGGAGCAGACAGGGCGGCGCTGAAGCTTGCGCAGCTTGGGCGTCCGGTAAAAATCATGATTGGCGGACTCACCGGCTGGGCGGATGAAGGCCTGGCATTTGCCTCATCATGAATTTTTTTCACGGGTGATGAATTTATCTCGTTTGCCTGCGCCTCTCCCGCATGGCAAGTTTAGGGTATATAGCCATCCAGAAGTCTAAACATTGATTTCGCAATTATCACGTCAGGCAATCAGTTGCCTGACGACAAGGAGAGACCATGTCACGTCACACCGCGCCATACCGCGCCGATATCGTCGGCAGTTTTTTACGTCCGGACAGCATTAAACACGCCCGCCAGCAGTTTGCGGAAGGTGCCATCGACGCGCAGACGCTGCGTGCGGTGGAAGATGAAGCGATCCTCCACGTGGTGCAGCACCAGTGTGATTGTGGCCTGAACGTGGTGACCGACGGTGAGTTTCGCCGCGCGTGGTGGCACTTTGACTTCTTCGACGGTTTACAGGGCGTTGAGCGTTACGATTCTGACAAAGGCATTCAGTTTAACGGGGTGCAAACCAAAGCCCACGGCGTGCGCGTGATTGGCAAGCTCGGTTTCGGCTCGCACCCGATGCTTGACGATTTCCGCTATCTGAAAAGCATCAGCGGCGACGCACAGCCGAAAATGACCATTCCAAGCCCAAGCGTGCTGCATTTCCGCGGCGGTCGCAAAGATATCGATGCCACGGTTTACCCGGATCTGGCCGATTATTTTGATGACTTAGCCACCACCTGGCGCGATGCGATCCGCGCATTTTATGATGCAGGCTGCCGCTATTTGCAGCTCGATGACACCGTCTGGGCATATCTCTGCTCTGATGAACAGCGCCAGCAGGTGCGTGAGCGCGGCGACAATCCGGATGAGCTGGCGAAAACCTACGCCCGGGTGTTGAACAAAGCGTTGGAAGGTAAACCGGACGATTTGACCATCGGACTGCACGTGTGCCGTGGGAATTTCCGCTCAACGTGGATTTCCTCTGGCGGCTACGAGCCGGTGGCGGAAGTGCTGTTCGGCAGCGTTAACGTCGACGCATTCTTCCTTGAATACGATAACGACCGTTCCGGTGACTTCGCGCCGCTGCGCTTTGTGCGTCCGGGCCATCAGCAGGTGGTTCTGGGCCTGATCACCACGAAAAATGGTGAACTGGAAAACCCGGAGGGTGTGAAAGCGCGTCTGGCAGAGGCGGCGCAGTACGTGGCGAAAGAGCAGATTTGCCTCAGCCCACAGTGCGGTTTTGCCTCTACCGAAGAGGGTAACAGCCTGACCGAAGCCCAGCAGTGGCAGAAAGTCCGTCTGGTGACCGAGATTGCCGCTGACGTCTGGTAAGGTTTAACTCACAGGGCAGCGCTGCACCTTTTTAATGCAGTGCTGCTCCTGAATCGGACGTTCCACATACCCTTCGCCCTTCAAGTTACCTCTTTGTTGGCTACGTTCACTCGCCCGAATCACTTACTTTAGTAAGCTCATCGGGACTTATTCTCTTGCCGCCTCGATGTAACTCGAATGGCATAGGGTATTTTCTGCAACGAAAGTTGTAATTCCCCAGTCCACCCGCCTGTTTTCCGTACTTTTTCCCACGTTGGCATCTTTCTTGCCTGTCTCCTGACGACTACACCGATGTTTTTAATCCTTGTTGCTGTCTCTTTCAGGAGTGAATCATGCGCCGTCGAACTTTGCTTAAAGCTTTTGCTCTCTCTGCCTCCACGATTGCTCTCGGTTTTAGCGTCAGCGTGTATGCCGCTGACACTATCAAAGTGGGGATTATGCATTCGCTGTCCGGAACGATGGCGATTTCCGAAACGCCGTTGAAAGACGTGGCGTTGATGACCATCGACGAGATCAACGCTAAGGGTGGCGTGCTCGGTAAAAAGCTGGAACCGGTGGTGGTTGACCCGGCCTCAAACTGGCCGCTGTTTGCTGAAAAGGCGCGTCAGCTACTGACTCAGGACAAAGTGGCGGCGGTGTTCGGCTGCTGGACCTCAGTTTCGCGGAAATCGGTGCTGCCTGTGTTTGAGGAGCTGAATGGGCTGCTGTTCTATCCGGTGCAGTATGAAGGCGAAGAAATGTCGCCAAACGTGTTCTACACCGGGGCTGCGCCGAATCAGCAGGCTATTCCGGCGGTGGAATATCTGATGAGTGAAGATGGCGGCGAGGCCAAACGCTTCTTCCTGCTCGGCACCGACTACGTCTATCCGCGCACCACCAACAAAATTCTGCGCGCGTTCCTGCATTCTAAAGGTGTGCAGGATAAAGATATCGAAGAGGTTTACACCCCGTTTGGCTACAGCGATTACCAGACCATCGTCGCCAATATCAAAAAATTTTCCGCGGGCGGGAAAACGGCGGTGGTGTCGACCATCAACGGCGATTCCAACGTCCCGTTCTACAAAGAGCTGGCTAACCAGGGCGTGAAAGCGACCGACGTGCCGGTGGTGGCGTTCTCGGTCGGTGAAGAAGAACTGCGCGGGATAGATACCAAACCGCTGGTTGGCAATCTCGCGGCATGGAACTACTTCGAGTCCGTCGATAACCCGACTAACCAGAGCTTCGTCGCGGATTACCGCGCGTATGCCAAAGCCCACAATCTGCCGAATGCGGGCACGGTGGTAACCAACGATCCAATGGAAGCCACCTACGTCGGCATTCATATGTGGGCGCAGGCGGTGGAAAAAGCGGGTACCACCGACGTGGACAAAGTACGTGCGGCAATGGCCGGACAAACCTTCAAAGCGCCTTCTGGTTTTACGTTGACGATGGATGCGACCAACCATCACCTGCATAAGCCGGTAATGATTGGCGAAATCGAAAGCAACGGCCAGTTTAACGTGGTCTGGCAGACCGATAAGCCGGTACGCGCGCAGCCATGGAGCCCATACATTCCGGGTAACGATAAGAAGCCAGATCAGCCAATGAAAATGGCCAGCAACTGAGTGGCATTTTCTCCCTCATCCTGGCCTCCTCTCCCACGGGGGAGAGGGCCAGGGAGAGAGCATCAGACCGCACGATATTCACAAAAAGGAGTCTTTGATGAAACCAGTCCGCTGGCTGCTGTTGGTAGCCTCGCTGTTGCCGTGTTTCGCTCACGCAGGAGACGCGGATGATTTTGTGGCCGCCAACCGCAGCCAGCAGTCGGCCATGCTTGAAAAATGGGCGACCGACCCGCAACCGCAGCGACTGCCGCTGTTGCAGGCGCTCAGCGCCGAAAGCCTGCGAAGTGACGCCGCGCATCATGCCTTTAGCGTTGAAAGTGGCAAACCGCTGGCCTTAGACGCCACCGTCCAGCCGCAAGGCGACCTCAAACCCGTTCGTCTGACCAACCGTCTGCGCAATCTGGTGGCCGGCGCCCTCGCCACGCATCAACTGGTAAGTGACAACGTCACACTAAGGTTTGCCGCAGCGAAAACCCTGCAACGCGATGCCGGGCCAGAAGTGGTCCCGATGCTGGAAAAACGCCTGAAGGTGGAAACCGACGATGGCGTGAAGCAACAGCTTGAACTCGCGCTGGCTAATTTACAGCTCAGCAGCCCGGATGCCGCGGTGCGTAAACAGGCGATGACCCTGCTCGGGCATTCATCCGACCCGGAAACGCAAGCGCGACTGCAACCTTATACCGATGCCCAACATGAACCCGATGCTACGGTGCGTGCCGCCGCGGTGGAAAGCCTGAAGCAGATCCAGCAGCGTTTATTCTGGGGGGATATTCTCGGTCAGGCATTTATGGGCATTTCGCTCGGCTCGATCCTGCTGCTCGCGGCGCTGGGGCTGGCGATCACCTACGGCCTGCTTGGCGTGATTAACATGGCACACGGCGAAATGCTGATGCTCGGAGCGTACAGCACCTGGCTGGTACAACAGGGGCTAAGCCAGTTTGCGCCGCAGTGGCTGGCATTTTATCCGCTGCTGGCGCTGCCGGTGGCGTTCTGCATCACCGGCGGAATTGGCATGTTGCTGGAGCGGACGATTATCCGCCATCTGTACGGCCGCCCGCTGGAAACGCTGCTGGCGACGTGGGGCATCAGCCTGATGCTTATCCAGTTGGTGCGAATGCTGTTTGGCCCGCAGAACCTCGAAGTCTCTAACCCGGCCTGGCTGTCGGGTGGGATTCAGGCGCTGCCGAATCTCATTCTGCCGTGGAACCGGATTGTGGTTATCGGTTTTGTGATGCTGGTGCTGTTTTTCACCTGGCTCATTCTCAACAAAACGCGGCTCGGCTTACGCGTGCGGGCGGTAACGCAAAACCGTGCGATGGCGGCCTGCTGCGGCGTGCCGACCGGGCGTGTGGATATGCTGGCGTTTGGCCTCGGTTCCGGCATTGCCGGGCTTGGCGGCGTGGCGCTGTCTCAGCTGGGTAACGTCGGGCCGGAACTCGGTCAGGGCTACATAATTGACTCGTTCCTGGTGGTGGTGCTCGGCGGTGTCGGCCAGTTGGCGGGCAGCGTGGCAGCCGCATTTGGCTTGGGAATCTTCAACAAAATTCTGGAGCCGCAAATGGGCGCGGTGCTCGGCAAAATTCTGATTCTGGTGCTGATCATTCTGTTTATTCAGAAGCGTCCGCAGGGGCTGTTTGCGCTGAAAGGGAGGGTCATTGACTGATGAGCCAGCCATTAACCTTAACACTTGCCCGCCGGGCGCCGCGTCCGCTGCGTTGGATTGGCGGCCTGGCGGTGCTGGTACTGTTGAGTATGCCGTTTCTGGCGCTGCTTCCGGCTACCCATCCGCTGGCCATTTCGACCTGGACGCTGACCCTGGTCGGCAAAATTCTCTGCTACGCGGTTGTGGCGGTGGCGCTCGATTTGGTCTGGGGCTACGCCGGAATGCTGTCGCTGGGGCACGGGCTGTTCTTTGCCCTTGGCGGCTATGCGATGGGTATGTACCTGATGCGTCAGGCCGCGGGCGATGGACTCCCGGCGTTTATGTCCTTTTTATCGTGGAACGAGCTGCCGTGGTTCTGGTGGGGAACGCAACATTTTGCGTGGGCAATGCTGTTGGTGATGCTGGTGCCGGGTCTGCTGGCGCTGGTGTTCGGCTGGTTTGCCTTCCGCTCCAAAATCAAAGGGGTGTATTTCTCGATAATGACCCAGGCGCTGACCTACGCCGGGATGCTGCTGTTCTTTCGTAATGAAACCGGTTTTGGCGGCAACAACGGTTTTACCGGCTTCACCACTATTCTTGGTTTTCCGGTGAGCGCCACCGGCACGCGCGCCGCGCTGTTTCTGGCGACGGTCCTGCTGCTTCTTGCCACGCTGGCGGTGGGTTTCGCGCTGGCACGCAGCAAATTTGGCCGCGTTCTGACGGCGGTACGTGATGCGGAAAACAGGCTGATGTTCTGCGGCTACGATCCACGCGGTTTCAAACTGCTGGTGTGGACGCTATCCGCCGTGCTGTGCGGTCTGGCGGGAGCGTTGTATGTGCCGCAGGTGGGCATTATCAACCCGGGCGAAATGTCGCCGACCAACTCAATTGAAGCGGCGATTTGGGTCGCACTCGGCGGGCGCGGCACCTTGATTGGGCCCATCCTCGGTGCCGGGCTGGTGAACGGCGCGAAAAGCCTGTTCACGGTGGCGATGCCAGAATACTGGCAGCTGTTTCTTGGCCTGATTTTCATCGTGGTGACGCTGTTCCTGCCGCGAGGCGTGATTGGCCTGCTGCGCAAAGGAGACAAATAATGCAACCCGATGAAGGACTTTTTACCCGTCAGCTGCCGGGGGATCGCTTCCGCGAGCAAACGGATCCGGTTTTGCAGCTCGAGAACATCAACGTCAATTTTGATGGCTTCCAGGCATTAACCAATCTGTCGCTGCAAATTGGCGTGGGTGAATTGCGCTGCGTGATTGGCCCTAACGGCGCGGGAAAAACCACACTGATGGACGTGATCACCGGCAAAACCCGGCCACAAAGCGGCAGGGCGATTTACGATCAATCGATAGATTTAACCACACTGGATTCAATTGCCATCGCTCGGCAGGGCATTGGACGTAAATTCCAGAAGCCGACGGTGTTTGAAGCGCTGAGCGTGGCGGAAAACCTCGAGCTGGCGATGAAGGGCGATAAATCGGTGTGGGCCAGTTTGCGGGCGAAACTTTCTGGTGAACAGCAGGACCGCATCGACGAGGTGTTGCAGCTGCTGCGCCTGGAAGGCGAACGCGCCCGGCGCGCGGGGCTGCTGTCCCACGGACAAAAGCAGTTTCTCGAAATCGGCATGTTGCTGGTCCAGGAGCCGCATTTGCTGTTGCTTGATGAACCCGCGGCGGGCATGACTGATGCTGAAACGGAATACACCGCCGAGCTGTTTCGCACGCTGTCGGGCCGCCATTCGCTGATGGTGGTGGAACATGATATGGGGTTTGTCGAGACCATCGCCGACCGCGTGACCGTCCTGCATCAGGGCCAGGTTCTGGCGGAAGGGTCGCTGCGTGACGTTCAGGCCAACGAGCAGGTGATTGAAGTCTATCTGGGGCGCTAAGGAGGTCGAATGCTACAGGTTCAGGAACTGCATCAATATTACAGCGGTAGCCATATTCTGCGCGGCGTGAGCTTCACTGCACAGCCGGGGGAAATCACCTGTTTACTGGGGCGCAACGGCGCCGGGAAAACCACGTTACTGAAACGCCTGATGGGGCTGATTCCGGCCCGCAGTGGCAGCGTGAACTGGCAAAATCAGGCCATCATGCAGCGTAAACCGCACCAGCGGGTGCAGGCGGGTATGGCGTATGTGCCGCAGGGGAGAGAAATCTTCCCCAGACTCACTGTCGAAGAAAACCTGCTGCTCGGCATGTCGCGATTTTCTGCCCGTGATGCGCGAGCGGTGCCAGAAGAAATTTATCAGCTGTTCCCGGTGCTGCGGGCGATGAAACAGCGGCGGGGCGGTGACCTCTCCGGCGGCCAACAGCAGCAGTTGGCGATTGGCCGGGCGCTGGCGAGTCGCCCGCAGTTGTTGATCCTCGATGAACCGACCGAAGGCATTCAACCCTCGGTGATTAAAGAAATTGGCGAGGTAATTCGCCAACTGGCACGCCGGGGCGATATGGCGATTCTGCTGGTGGAACAGTTTTATGATTTCGCCGCAGACCTGGCAGACCAGTATCTGGTGATGTCGCGTGGCACCATTGTGCAGCAAGGGCGTGGTGAAAATATGGAAGCCGACGGCGTGCGCGGTATGGTCACGATTTGATTGCCCGAAGGGTTGATGTGTCAATTGTTATATTATAACATTTCATTTTTCACATCGACCCGAGGGATTTATGGTGTCTTTTCAACGTTTCACTCTGACTATTCTGGGGCTGCTGGTCAGCAGCAGCGTGCTCGCCCATTCACACGGACATCAGATGAGCGAGGCCGAACAAAAAGCGGCTTCGGGCATTTTTAGCGACGGCGACGTCCGCGACCGTCCGCTTTCCAATTGGGATGGCATCTGGCAGTCGGTCTATCCGCTGTTGCAGAACGGGGATTTGGACCCGGTGTTTAAACAGAAAGCGCAGAAGGACGGCAGCAAAACCGTTGAGCAAATCAAAGCATATTACACGGCGGGATACAAAACGGCCGTCGGAAAAATCGAGATTGAAAACAACGTGATGGCGTTTCATGACGGCGATAAAACGGCGGCGTGTGAATACCGCTACGACGGCTACAAAATTCTGCACTATGCGTCCGGCAAGAAGGGCGTGCGCTATCTGTTTGAATGCACCGACAGCAAAAGTGCTGCACCGACATTCGTGCAATTTAGCGATCACATTATCGGGCCGCGGCAGTCTCAGCATTTCCATATTTTCAGCGGCAATGCTTCACAGGCGGCATTGTTAGAAGAGATGGATAACTGGCCGACGTATTATCCTGAGCAACTGCATACGCATCAGGTGGTGGATGAAATGTTGCACCATTAAAAGAATGCCCGGTGGCACTGACGTTCACCGGGCAATTTTCAACCGACCGAAAACATTATTTTGTGAACACGGAATAATCCATATTACGCAAATCGTCCATCAATCCTGGGCCTTTCGGCTGCCAGTTTAGCTGCTGGCGCGTCCATTCTCCGCTGGCGCGAAGATCGTGGGTGGCGAATAGCGCGAACCAGCCAAAATGTGCTTCTGCCTGTTCTGCTTTCAGCGACACGCAAGGCACGCCTAATCCTTCCGCAACCACTTCCGCAATCTGGCGGGCGGAAATGCTTTCTTCCGCAACCGCGTGATAGCGTTTGCCGCTTTCGCCTTGCTCCAGCACGTTCACATACAGACGGGCGACGTCATCGACGTGCGCAGCACACCAGCCATTTTCGCCCTCGCCAATATACGCTGCCATGCCCTTTTGCTGGGCGAGAGGGGTGTAATAACTCAGCAGCCCCTGACGTTCGGTGTTATGCACCTGTGGCAGACGCACCACGCGCACGTCAACGCCCGCTGCCAGCTGGATGTTGCCTTCCAGTTCAGACGCTCTACGCGGATTTGGATTGGCCGGGTTGAAGACATCTTCACGCGCCGGTTGGCCGCTATCGTCGTCACCCATGGCGGTGCCGGAGGTAATAATCAATGGGCGAGAGGTGCCTTTTAACACCGAGCCAATGGCGGCGATCACCCGGCGGTCTTTTTCGCAGTTCGCGACGAACTGGCTGAAATCATGATCGAAGGCGGTGTGGATCACCGCGTCGCAGTTTTCGATTCCTGAGAGCCAGCTTTGCGGGTCTTCCAGCGTGCCGCGCTGAGGCGTGGCGCCCGCGTCGGATAATTTACGCGCTGCCTCTTCCGAACGCACCAGACCGGTCACCTGATGACCGCCTGCCAGAAGATTTGACACCACTCGTGAGCCTATAAAACCCGTCGCACCGGTAACAAAAATACGCATAGCCTGTCTCCTGAATGAATTTCAGCGACAGCGTATGTCGTCGTCGATTACTATTAAAGTAGTGACATTATCAGGGTATAAATACTAACAGGTTAATTATGACGCTACTTTCCGATAATCCTTTGGGTGATTTCCTGCGCGCCCGCCGCCTGCGACTCGATCCGGCGTCGTTCGGGTTCATGCCCGGTCGCCGCCGTACGCCGGGCCTGCGGCGTGAAGAGGTGGCGCAGCTCGCCAGCATCAGCCCGACCTGGTACACCTGGCTTGAACAGGGACGCGGTGGAGCACCGTCGCGAGAAGTACTGAACCGCATTGCCGGAGGGCTACGTCTGACTGCACCGGAACGTGACCACCTGTTTATTCTGGCCTTCGGCCATCCGCCAGAAAACCGCCTTAGCGCTTCGGATTCCATGACGCCGCGCCTGCAACGGGTTCTGGACAGTTTCAGTATTCCGGCGATTATCAAAACCGCAACCTGGGATGTTCTGGCATGGAACCGACCGGCGACTGTCGTCCTGAAGGATTATGGTCAACTTCCGCCGGAACAGCGCAATATTCTGCGTCTGCTGTTTACCGATCCGCAAGCCCGGAAAATGCAGGAAGACTGGGATGGCGTGGCACGGCTGATTGTTAATGCGTTTCGGGCAGATGCCGCGCGCTCTGGTGCATCGGAAGAGATTGATCGTCTGGTGGCGGAGCTGTCCGCGCAAAGTGAGGATTTCGCCCGCTACTGGCGTAATAACGATGTGGCCGGACACGGTGAAGGCCTTAAACGTCTGCTTCACCCGCAGCTGGGGCCAATTTCGCTGGAGTTTTCAACCTTCGCGGTGGAAGGGCGGCCGGAGTTGACAATGATGGTGTTCAATCCGGCCAATGACGAGAGTCGGGCAATCATTCAGCGCTGGATTGCGGCGAGCACAATCGGCGCTGAATAATACTGAGTCAGGCCGTTTTCAACGCGCCGTCCCAGGTTTTTACGCGCATGCCGCGCAGGATCATCAGCCATGCCAGCACAATCACCAGCATCATAATGGCAAACAGTGTCCAGGCCGGTAACGAGGTGAGAATTAGCCCGGTCAGCATCGGGTTGGCGGCCGCTCCCAGCCAGCCCAGCGCCTGTGCGGAAAAATAGCTCGCCTTCATGCCTGGCGGGGCGATGTTATCAATCAGCATGTATTCGCCCGGGGCATAAATGATTTCACCGAGAGTAAACACTGCCGCGGCGACACCCCAGTAAATTAAATTCTCGCCTGAGAACATAAAGCCGCCCAGACCCAGCAGGAAGCAAAGCGTGCCAATAGCCATCAGCGGGCGAATGTTATGCGCAGTGATTTTACGTCCGACAATGTATTGCAGGCTGACCACCACCACCGCGTTGACCGGCAGCACCACCGAGACCACTTTTTGCGCAAAATCCGCGTTATCGGCAATCGTCAGCACGTACTGCGAAATACAGGTCGCAAACGAGCCGCCGACGTACGACGCCAGCAGGCCGGAGAGGGTAAACCAGAACAGCGCTTTGTCCTTCAGCAGCACCGACGGCTGCCACACAGTGGCGACTTTCTCTTCATCGCTTTGCGCGCCACGCTGCACGTAAAGCTGAATCAGCACCAGCGGGAAGGCGGCGCAGATGGCGGCCAGCCAGAACGGTAATTGCAGGCTGTACATTACAAGCCAGGTACCAATCGGCGGGCCGACGGTCCACCCCATGTTCAGAAAGCTGTAGTTGAGCGAGAAAATGCGCGCTTTGTCGCTCACGCTCAGTGCGTCGGCAAACCAGGCTTTTAATACCGTCGAAAAGACCGAATAGGCACAGTTGATCAGCGCAAAGAAAAACACCACCAGGGCGACGCTGTGCACGAGCGGAATGGCGATAAACCCGGCGATAAAGGCCACAATGGCGACAATCATGTAGCGTTTTTTATCGAATTTGTCCGCCAGGATGCCAAAGCCAAGGCTGAAAATCACCCCGACGGTGAGGGCCAGCGTCAGGGCATAGCCGATGGCCTCGACACTCATGCCGTACTGGCGCGTCAGGTAGATGGTCATAAAAGGCAGCGTGGCGCCGCGGCCGATGGTTAACAGCAACGACGACGCCAGCAACGCTGAGGTTGAACGTTTTATTGAGGATTTCATGGTTTAGCCCGACAAATTGCTTATGTTATTATTTTGTGTGTAATCACAATTATCACGGCATCCGGGGGCTTGTACAGATCCCAATTTATCCCTAAGTGCCTTGACCACCTGCTAAAAATAATGATCTGTTCCTCGCGCTCGTTTTTCGATACTTTGATTCTGTTTACAAAAATTTAATATTTCAGGGGCGGGTTATGACGCGGAAAGATGGGCTGTTAGCGCTGTTGGTGGTCGTCGTCTGGGGACTCAATTTTGTGGTCATTAAGGTCGGACTGCATAATATGCCTCCGCTGATGCTGGCGGGCCTGCGTTTTATGCTGGTCGCGTTTCCGGCCATTTTCTTTGTCGCCCGGCCGAAAATCCCGCTCTCTTTGCTGCTTGGCTACGGGCTGACCATCAGCTTCGGTCAGTTTGCCTTCCTGTTCAGCGCGATTAAATTGGGTATGCCTGCGGGGCTTGCGTCGCTGGTACTACAGGCGCAGGCCTTCTTCACCATTATTCTGGGCGCGTTTGTGTTTGGCGAACGTTTGCAGGGTAAACAGCTGACGGGGATAACCCTGGCGGTGTTTGGCGTGCTGGTACTGATTGAAGCGAGTCTGAACGGGCAGCACGTCGCACTGCTCGGGTTCTTCCTGACGCTGGCGGCGGCACTGTGCTGGGCCTGTGGCAATATCTTCAATAAGAAAATCATGCAGCACGCGTCGCGTCCACCGGTGATGTCGCTGGTGGTGTGGAGTGCGCTGATCCCCATTGTGCCATTTTTGCTGGCGTCGTATCTGTTGGATGGCTCAACAGCAATGATGCAGAGCCTGGTGGATATTGACCTGACGACCATTCTGTCGTTGGTGTATCTGGCCTTTATCGCGACGATTGTCGGCTACGGCATTTGGGGCTCGCTGCTGGGACGCTATGAAACCTGGCGCGTGGCGCCGCTTTCTCTGCTGGTACCGGTGGTGGGCATCGCCAGTGCAGCATTGCTGCTCGATGAAACGCTCTCGGCATTACAGATGATGGGGGCGGTGCTGATCATGGCCGGGTTGTACATCAACGTGTTTGGTTTGCGATTGCGCCGGGCGAAAGTCATGCAGGGATAAGGCGTGAAGAAAAAAGCCCCGCATCTGCGGGGCAAAAGAGTTACTGGGAGTTTCCGTTATAGTATGGCACGCCCAGTTCGTCGGATTTGTCACTGCCGGAACCCATGTGGTTAAAGTCAAACGGCGACCGATCCTGTGCTGAAGGTATAAGCATCGTGTCACGGGCCGCGTTACTTGCCGGGTGAGTGGATTGCTCCGCAAAACTCTGGCCGGAGACCAGCACCAACATGGTGAGGGCGGCGGAGGCGAACAGTTTCATTTTTTTCCTCGATATGTCTTGTGCAGGCGATTAACAACTCTATCCGTCATACTTCAAGCTGCATGTGCGTTGGCAGCGCCTGTTCACCCCAGTCACTTACCTGAGTAAGCGCCTGGGATTCGCAGTCTTGCCGCCTTCCTGCAACTCGAATTATCTTGGCTATTCAGTGATTGAGTGGCATCAGATAACGCGACTCGCCGGGCATATTAGTGATGCGATATTTGTGCGGCGGCACGTCAAAATAGTTCTTAAAGGTACGCGTCAGCGTCTGCTGGGATTCAAAGCCATAGCGTTCGGCCAGATACAGGATCGGCTCATTGCTCTCTTTCAGCTTCTGTGCGATTTCAGTCAGCTTACGGCTTCTAATATATTGACCCAGTGAATGTCCGGTTTCTTTCTTGAACATCCGTTGCAGGTGCCATTTGGAGTAACCGGAACGTTCCGACACTTTCTCAAGCGACAAAGGTGATTCCAGATTGCTCTCGATCCAGTCCAAAATGCTATGAATAGTGATAGCGTCAGTGTTACGTCTGGACATCGCGACTTACCTCTTTGTTCTGTTTACGGCAGGATTTTCTTGAGCAGAAGCTCAAGGGCTGCGACCTCATCCACCGTTAAGTTTTTTGTTAATTCCTGATGCAGGTTTTGTCCCACCAGCTGGTGGCATTGCTCACATAATTCCGCGCCGTCCGGTGTCAATTGCACCAGTACGCCACGCTTATCATTCGGGTTTGGCAGACGCTCAATCCAACCTTTACAGGTCAGGCGGTCGAGCATTCGGGTCAAGGCACCGAGATCGACCGACAACGCTTTTTTTAGCTCAACAGGGGTAATGCACACTTCACAGCGAATCGAACACAGGGTTTTGAACTGCGAAGCGGTGATATCCATAGGCGACAGATAATCGTTCAGAAGACGATCTTTTTTCTGGTTGACCATGTGGATCAAGCGACCGAGTGGGATGATTTCGTTAAACAGATCACTGGTGCTTTTCACAAAGGTTGCCCTGGCAAGTAGTTTAGTTGCGAGGGATATTATTGCCCAGGCAACCATAAGTCAACTGAATGAATAAGCTTATGCCACGAATTGCTAAAACGCTTCACGGCACACTTTTTGTGCCGTAAGCCGCTGATGGATAACCTGCTGTTATGGACACGCGAGGGTAAGATTTCGTCATGAATTAGCCATAGTCACGGCAACGAGAAAGCTCTTATACTCAGCCGGCCGTTGAGTGCTAACACAGGAGTGTTGATGAATGCTGGATTTGTTTAAGGCTATTGGCCTCGGACTGGTGGTGCTGTTGCCGCTGGCGAACCCGTTAACCACCGTTGCATTGTTCCTTGGGCTGGCCGGGAACATGAATAACGCCGAACGTAATCGTCAGTCGCTGATGGCCTCGGTGTACGTATTCGCGATCATGATGGTGGCGTACTACGCCGGTCAGGTAGTAATGAATACCTTCGGGATTTCGATTCCCGGGCTGCGTATTGCCGGTGGCCTGATTGTGGCGTTTATCGGCTTCCGGATGCTGTTCCCGCAGCAAAAGGCGCACGATTCGCTGGAAGCCAGACATAAGTCGGAAGAACTGAAAGAAGAGCCGACCGCCAATATTGCGTTTGTGCCACTGGCGATGCCGAGCACGGCCGGACCCGGTACTATCGCGATGATTATCAGTTCGACGTCTACCGTAAGGCACGGCGTGAATTTTCCGGACTGGGTGGTACTGGTTGCGCCGCCGTTGATCTTCCTTGGCGTCGCGCTGATTTTGTGGGGCTGTTTACGCAGCTCAGGGGCGATTATGCGCCTGGTCGGGAAAGGGGGCATCGAAGCCATTTCTCGTCTGATGGGCTTTTTGCTGGTCTGCATGGGCGTGCAGTTTATCATCAACGGCGTGCTGGAAATTATCAGCACCTACCACGCTTAACGCTTTCGTAAACTTAGAGGGCGGCAGGTTGTCGCCCTTGTTTCCTCTGGTCATTTTGTCCCGCCACCGCGTCTTTTATCAGCCCCGCTAACATCGCCTGAACCTGACGGTCTTCAGAGGAAGACGCATTTTGTACCAATGTTATTCCCAGATCTCCCGGAGAGGGTAGCCGCGATCCGGCCGTTAACAGATTTGCGGGCAGACCAAAATGCGTTCTCAGTGTCAGACCAAGCCCCGCCTGAACCGCAGCCCAGATACCGCTGAGACTGTGACTGACGAAGGTTATCTGCCATGGGATCCCGGCGTTGTCGAGAGATTCAATCGCCCGGGAGCGCATCAAACAAGGGCTGTCGAACATCACCAACGGTAGCGGTTTCTCGTCGGCAAGCAGGGAATCAAGGTTTAAATCCTGATGGTAAATCCATTCCAGTGGGCAGCGGCTCAGCGATTCCCCCTGTTCGACAGGGTTTTGTGGTTCCCACATCAGCGCGATGTCGAGATTGTTTTCTGCCAGCGCGGCGATAAGTGGAGCGTTCCTGTCGACGCGGGCGTGGATGCGTAAATCCGGGTGCAGTCTGCTGAATTGACCGAGAATGCCTGGCATCAGCGACTCACCAAAATCTTCCTGCATCCCGATGTGGATTTCGCCTTTCAGCAGTTCGCCACGTAGCGCCCGCAATGTTTCATCGTTTAACGCCAGCAGCCGTCTGGCATAGCCCATCAATATTTCACCCTGAGCGGTTAGCCGAAGATGACGCCCGTATTTTTCTACCAGGTCTGCTTCACATTGGAGCTCGAGCTTTTTGAGCTGAGCACTGACGGCCGAGGTTGAGCGGGAGAGCTTAAGCGCGGCACGGGCAAAGCTGCCTGATTCGATGCCAGTGACAAAACTGCGTAGGGCATCGAGATCCAATGTCGAAGGGATTTTCACACTGACTCTCCTGAATTTCGGGATGATTACTTGTGAATAATTTGATTTTCAGGATCGAACTATTGCGTGAGGATGGCCTGACTGTCAACCTGGAGAACAACGATGAATCCATCCCTCGACCGCGAAAGCCTGGCCCGATATGCCCCTAAACTGGCGGCGCTTAGCCAGGAGATATTGTTTGACGATATCTGGAAACGCCCCGAACTCTCTGCGCGCGATCGCAGTCTGGTCACCCTGGCGATACTGGCTGCGCTAGGGCGCGTACAGCAGATCCCCTGGCATCTGCAGTTTGGGCGACAAAATGGACTGACTAATACAGAAATCACCGAGCTGTTTACCCATCTGGCCTTCTATGCCGGATGGCCAGCATCCGTTAGTGCACTTGGCTGCCTGACCGCGGAGGAGAGCGAATGCCGTTAACCCGAATTGTGTGTCGAGAAACGCTGAGTGAGGAGGCAGTAGCCATAATCTCGGATACGTTGCATGAGTGTCTGGTACGTGAATTCGCCGTTCCGCTGCAGGATAAGTTTCAGATTATCGAGCGTCTCCCCGCCCGTCAGCGTGTTTACGACAGGCACTATCTGAGCGGTGGGCGCAGTGACGACTTTGTCCTGGTACTGATAACAGCCGGAAATCCGCGAAGTACCGAGCAGAAACGGCGATTCTATCGGGCGTTGAGTGAGGGGCTTTCGGCAAAGGTGGGGATCAGCCCAGAGGATGTGATGGTAACGATTCAGTTCAACCAGGCCGAAGACTGGAGCTTCAGCCGGGGCGAGCAGTTTTGCCCGTAAACGGGGATGAAAACGTTTATCCAGGTCATTGCCTAAGTTCGGCAATGGCCAGTTCAGCGACGGCTGAAGGAATGGTGATGGGAGAGTGGCTTTCGAGTGACCAGCTTGCTGAGAGCCCACACCAGGCGATGATCCACATGAGCAGACGCTCCCTGTCTATTCCGGACATCTCGCTGACGATAGCCAATCGCTGCTTAAATATCTCGGGTACAGGAGCAACCCGGGGGATGGGATGAGCAAGGTCGGGGTTGGTAAAGATATTGGCGTAATCAAACCCTCGTTCACCTTTTATTCCTTTGGGGTCAATGGCCAGCCAGCCGGATGCGCCAAAATCCAGAACGTTCGCATGATGTAAGTCACCATGCAGCGCGACGATATCCTGTGGCGTCGACAGCAGGTGTGCCGCGATTTCAGCGCAGCGCACCAGGATCCCGCCCTGTTTGTTGGCCGTGGCTTTTAATGGGGCAAACCAATTCTCCAGTGAAGGCAGCGAGGGTAAAGGTCGTTTGGGGGCGGTGTGAAGCCGAATGGTGGTCAGGCACATGATTCGACAGGCCTCGATGTCCTGACCTTCCCGGGACATCGCAGACAGAGAGGCTGACCCTGTGGCGCGTGCCAAAAGGATGGCCTCATTTTCATGCGCAATCACCCGCGCTGCGCCATTTCCTGCCCACCACGCCATCAGGGCGTTCCCGGTTTGTTCATCCTTGTCATCGGTCATTTTGAGCATGGCGGGGAGGCCGGTCGCTGTTCTCACCGGCAACAGCTGCGAGGTATGCGTCTTCAATGGCGCGCCATCTGGAATGAGTTTCCAGCGATTCAGCCAGGGCTTGAACGTGTCCTGATCCATGCGACTTCCTTTATCTCTTTCTGTCTATAAAGGGACAGGTATTCGTTAATGTTGTTGAGCCGACTCTTCAAGCGTCACAGGCCAGCGGCGGAAAATAATCACGGACCAGACAAGTGCCGCCAGCGCCGGAACCGCGCCGACGTAGCCGATATCGGCCATTGAGAAATGCAGGCTGACCTGATTTCCCACCAGCGCGCCTGCCCCAATGCCGAGATTAAAGATGCCGGAAAACAACGCCATCGCCACGTCGGTGGCGTCCGGGGCAATCGCCAGCACTTTCACCTGCATTCCCAGGCCGATAATCATGATTGCCACGCCCCAGATGATGCTCAGAACGGCGAGATTCATTTCGCTTTCAGCTGCTAACATCAGCAATGCCAGACACGCGGTGAGCAGGGCGATGGCACCGCTGACTAACGTTGAAGCGTGATGGTTGCCGAGCTTACTGAAGATAACCGAACCGATGATCCCGGCCCCACCCAGCGCTAACAGCAACAGCGTAGCGAAGCTGGCGTCAAACCCGGCTACGTTAATGACAAACGGTTCGATGTAGCTGTACGCGGTGTAATGGGCGGTCACGACGACCACAGTAAGCAGATACAGGCTCATGAGCGCCGGACGACGGAACAGCAGCGGCAGGCTTTTCAGCGAGCCGGAATGTTCGCTTGGAATCTTAGGCAGCAGCTTCGTCAGCGCCACGAGGGTGATGAGCGCGCCGAGGCCGATGATAAAGAAGGTGGTACGCCAGCCGAAATACTGGCCGACAACGCGACCAATTGGCAAACCGAGCACCATTGCCAGGGCGGTACCGGTCGCAATCAGGCTCAGGGCCTGGGCGCGTTTGCCCGCCGGGGCGAGACGGATCGCCAGTGAAGCGGTAATCGACCAGAATACGGCGTGGGCGAAGGCGATACCAATGCGGCTAATGACCAGCACGGTAAAGTTCCAGGCGAGGAATGAGAGCACGTGGCTGGCGATGAACAGCACAAACAGACCGATCAACAGTTTGCGTCGCTCCATCTGGCTGGTGAGCAGCATAAACGGCAGCGACATCAGCGCCACCACCCAGGCATAGATCGTCAACATTATCCCTACCTGTGCCGTTTCCATCGAGAAACTGCGGGCGATATCAGACAGCAACCCCACTGGCACAAATTCCGTTGTATTGAAGATAAAAGCGGCAATGGCCAGAGTGACCACCCGCAGCCACGCAACCTTGCGCGAGACGGTGTTAGTTGTCATATCAGTTTTCTGGATGGATAACGGGAAGAAGAGAGGTCGATCTTAAAACCATCATTGTGCAAAACACAACCGTTTTGTGACTAAGATCTCATATCAGAAAGTGATAACGCGGTGATGGTCAGTGTTACGTTGCCCGTTGGAATGGGGCGACGTTCATCAACTTCACTGGAAGGAGGCTCGTAATTCGTGGGCAAAGACGGTATTAATGTTATTAAGTGCTCATAAAAACAAAAGGATACTGGCTATGCAGGAAATTCCGTTTTATATGGTTGATGCCTTCAGCGACCGCTCGTTTGGCGGGAATGCGGCGGCGGTGTGTCCGCTTATCGAATGGTTGCCCGACGACACGCTGCTGAGAATGGCACAGGAGCATAACCAGTCCGAAACCGCATTCTTCGTGCGCACCGACGACGGGTTTGAATTGCGCTGGTTCACCACCCAAGGGGAAATTAATCTCTGCGGACACGCCACGCTCGCCAGCGCTCACGTCATTTTCGAATTCCTCGATTACCCGCACACTGAAATCCGTTTTTCGACGCGCTTTGTCGGTGAACTGACGGTGTCCCGCCGCGGCGACTGGCTGACTCTGAATTTCCCGGCGTGGAAAACCGAGGCCGTGGAGCCTCCGGCGCTGCTGCTCAATGCGCTCGGTATTAATGAATATGAAGAGGTGCGCGTCGCGCGTGATTACCTGGTGGTGCTGAAAAGTCAGCAACAGGTTGAAGAGCTGACGCCGGATATTCACGCCATACTGCCGCTCGACAAAATGGTGTGCGTCACGGCCCCAGGCGATACGGACGACTTTGTCAGCCGCTTTTTCTGTCCCGGCGAATCCGTGGCGGAAGACCCGGTCACCGGTTCGACGCACAGTATGTTGATCCCATACTGGGGCGATAAATTGCGAAAAACGCAGATGCAGGCGCGTCAGGTGTCTGCTCGCGGTGGCGAGTTGCGCTGTGAATGGCAGGGCGAGCGGGTACTGATCGGCGGCCAGGCCACGACGTGGATCATCGGCAGCATCTATCTCCACGAAGGAGCACTCTGATGAAAACCCTTCCTGTCTGGCTGGTTGATGCGTTCAGCCGACATAATTTTGGCGGCAATCCGGCGGCGGTATGTGCGTTGGATAGCTGGCTTCCTGATGAACAACTGCTGCAAATCGCAAAACAGCATAATCAGTCGGAGACGGCCTTCTTTATTCCGGCGAAAGGCGGCTTTGAACTGCGTTGGTTTACGACCCGCAATGAGGTTAATTTGTGTGGGCACGCCACCCTGGCGACTGCCCACGTGATTTTCAATCATCTGGATTACCCGGACGCACGAATTCACTTTGATACGGCGTCCGGCCGGTTAACGGTCAGTCGCGAAGGCGAATGGCTGACCCTGGATTTCCCCGCTGGGCACACCACAGAGCAAACGCCACCGGCTGAAATGCTGGCCGCGCTGGGCATTACGGATTACGTAACTGCCCGCAAAGGGCGTGCGTGGCTGATAGAACTGGCGAGCCGTGAGCAGGTTGAGGCGGTCACCCCGAATATTGCGGCAATGACGCCGGTTGCACATAAAGTGACGATCACCGCGCATGGCACGGGGGATTACGATTTTGTCAGCCGTTTCTTTTCTCCGGGAGAAGCCGTCTGGGAAGACCCGGTCACCGGTTCGGCGCACACCATGCTTATTCCTTACTGGAGTGAAAAACTCGGTAAAACGCAGATGCTGGCCCGCCAGGTTTCTGCGCGTGGCGGGGATGTGCGCTGTGTATTGCAGGGCAATCGCGTGTTAATGAGCGGCACGGCGGTGACGTGGATGCAGGGGAAAATCCTGCTGCGCTAAGGTCGTCAGGCGGCATAAGTTAATGCTATGAACCGCAACGTCCGTTTCGGTTTACAGTCAGGGGAAAACGCGCAAGGAGATTGATATGTATACGATTACGCCGTGCTCCCCTGACCATCCCGATATCGTGGCGCTGATTGACGCCCTCGACCGCTATCAGCAGACGCTGTATCCGGCGGAAAGTAATCATCTGCTCGATTTAACGCAGGTCGCGGAATCACAGCGGCAGATGCTGATTATTCGTGATGCGCAGCAGCAGCCCGTTGGCTGCGGGGCGGTGGTGTTAAACGGTGACGGGAGCGGCGAAATGAAACGGGTGTATATCGACCCGACGCACCGTGGGCAGCGCCTGGGTGAATCGCTGTTAACCGCGCTGGAAACGCAAGCGCTGCAGCGCGGTTGCGATACACTGCGCCTCGAAACCGGTATTCATCAACATGCGGCCGTAAAACTTTATGAACGTAGCGGGTATTTCCAGCGCGAGGCGTTTGCGCCGTATCTGCCTGACCCGCTGAGCATTTTTATGGAGAAACTGCTGGTTGCGGACCTTCGTCAAGCAATGTGATAAACGCTTCCAGTTGACGGGTCATCGCCCCCCGACGCCACACCAGCCAGGTCGTCAGCCAGCGCCACTTTTCGGCCAACGGCCAGGCATCAACCTGATGATGTCCGGGCATGCTTTCGAGCATGCTGCGCGGGATCATCGCCAGACCCGCACCCGCAATCACACAGGCCAGCATCCCATGATAAGACTCCATTTCGTGAATGCGGCCCGGCGTGGCGCGGTCGGCATGAAACCAGCTTTCGAAATGACGGCGGTATGAACAGTTGGCGCGAAACGCATAAATGCTGGTGCCGTTCACATCGCTGGCGCGTTTGATCGGCGTATGGCCCTTCGGCGTGACAATCATCATCTCTTCCTGATATACCGGCACGCCTTCCAGATTCGGGTGCATCACGGGTCCGTCAACGAACGCCGCGCTCAGTCTGCCTTCGTTCACGCCGTCAATCATGGTTCCAGAGGGACCCGTCGCCAAATCAAACTGAATTTTCGGGTAGCGCTGGTTATACAGCGCAAGTGTGGTGGGAATGCGCACCGCCGCGGTGCTTTCCAGCGAACCTAATGAAAACAACCCCTGCGGCTCATCGCCCGCCACCACCATTCGGGCTTCATCGACCAGCGCCAGAATTTGCTGGCTGTAGCGCAGAAAACTGTGCCCTGCCGGGGACAAACGCAGACGCTGGTTTTCACGAATGAACAGATCCACGCCCAAATCCGCTTCCAGTTGACGAATGCGGGTAGTCAGGTTAGAGGGCACGCGATGCACCTTTTGCGCGGCCTGGGTAATGCTGCCGGTCTGGGCGACGGCGTTAAACATCTCAAGCTGGGTTAAGTCCATGACGTTCTCGTATCGTGAATGGGATGGTTAATATTATTCATTTTCCATAAATAGCAGAGTGGTCCAGTATTAATCAACAGCCTCATCGAACAGAGAGAAGAAAATCATGACATCACCTGCAACTCACGCCATTTCCCTCAACCCGGCGACGGGCGAAACGCTATCCACGCTCGCCTGGGCCACGGCCGATGACGTTAATCAGGCGGTCGCGCTGGCCGATACCGGTTATCGCCAGTGGAAGAAAACTGCTGTTTCCGAACGTGCCGATGCGCTGCGTAAAGTGGGCAATGTGCTGCGTCAACATGCCGAAGAGATGGCGCAGATGATAAGCCGTGAAATCGGCAAGCCGATTATTCAGGCTCGTGGCGAAGTGACCAAGTCGGCGAACCTCTGTGACTGGTATGCCGAACACGGTCCGGCGATGCTTTCTACTGAGGCGACGCAGGTGGAGAATAATAAGGCGGTGATTGAATACCGCCCGCTTGGCCCAATCATGGCGGTCATGCCGTGGAACTTCCCGCTGTGGCAGGTTCTGCGCGGCGCAGTACCCATTCTGCTGGCGGGCAACAGCTACCTGCTGAAACATGCGCCAAACGTCATGGGCAGCGCGAAGCTGATTGGTGATATCTTCACCGAAGCGGGTATTCCGGCGGGGGTGTTTGGCTGGGTGAATGCCACAAATGATGGCGTATCGCAGATGATTAACGACCCGCGTATTGCGGCGGTGACCTTAACCGGCAGTATGCGCGCCGGGAAGGCTATCGGTGCTCAGGCCGGTGCGGCGCTGAAAAAATGCGTGCTGGAGCTAGGCGGTTCTGATCCGTTTATCGTGCTCAACGATGCGGATATTGATGAAGCGGTGAAAGCAGCGGTGATGGGGCGCTACCAGAATACCGGACAGGTATGTGCGGCGGCGAAACGCTTTATCGTGGAAGCGGGTATTGCCGATGCCTTTACCGAGAAGTTTGTCGCCGCGGCAGCCAAACTGAAAATGGGTAATCCGCAGGATGAGCAAAACGACCTTGGGCCGATGGCGCGTTACGACCTCCGTGACGAGCTGCATGACCAGGTGACCGCGACGCTGGAAGAGGGCGCCACGCTGCTGCTCGGCGGCGAGAAGATTTCCGGCAAAGGTAACTACTATGCTGCGACGGTGCTGGGCAACGTCACACCTAAAATGACTGCTTTCCGTCAGGAGATGTTTGGCCCGGTAGCGGCGGTAACCATCGCACGCGATGCCGATCATGCGCTGGCTCTGGCGAATGACAGCGACTTTGGTCTTTCAGCTACGGTGTATACCGCAGATGATACCCAGGCTCAGCGTTTCGCCGATGAACTGGAATGCGGCGGCGTGTTTATCAACGGCTACAGTGCCTCCGATGCCCGGGTGGCATTTGGCGGCGTGAAGAAAAGCGGCTTTGGTCGCGAGCTGTCGCACTTCGGCCTGCATGAGTTCTGCAATGTGCAGACTGTCTGGAAAGACCGGCACTGATCCCCTCCCGAATGCCCGGTAACACAAGTTTACCGGGCCTGAATTCTGCATTCTCTCCTCTGGTGCTTACACTGTGCGCTCAACCGTTGACGCTGGTATACTCGCAAGCCGAAATCGGCCTGTGGGCAAGGAGCAAGAGTGGCAACGGTCATCGATAACAGTATGCTGGAATCTGTTCTGGCAGAGGTAAAACCGCTGATTGGGAAAGGCAAAGTGGCGGACTACATTCCGGCACTGGCTTGTGTGGATGGCGCAAAGCTGGGTATTGCCATCAGTACCGTTGATGGCCAGCATTTTTTTGCGGGCGATGCGCAGGAGCGTTTTTCCATTCAGTCGATTTCCAAAGTGCTGAGTCTGGTGGTGGCGATGAATCACTACGCCGAAGAGGAAATCTGGCAGCGGGTGGGGAAAGATCCGTCCGGACAGCCGTTTAACTCACTGCTGCAGCTGGAAATCGAGCAGGGTATTCCGCGTAATCCGTTTATCAATGCCGGCGCGCTGGTGGTATGCGACATGCTGCAAAGTCGTCTCAGTGCGCCGCGTCAGCGCATGCTGGAGATTGTGCGCAAGCTGTCCGGCGTCGAGGATATTGCCTACGACACGGTGGTGGCGCGATCCGAACTCGATCATTCCGCCCGTAATGCCGCTATTGCCTGGTTGATGAAGTCCTTCGGCAACTTCCATAATGACGTGGCGACGGTGCTGCAAAACTACTTCCATTATTGCGCTCTTAAAATGAGCTGTGCCGAACTGGCGCAAACCTTTCTGTTTCTGGCGAATCAGGGGCATTTCCCACAGCGCGATCAGACCATCATCACGCCGTTACAGGCACGCCAGGTGAATGCGTTAATGGCGACCAGCGGGATGTATCAGAATGCCGGGGAATTTGCCTGGCGCGTGGGGCTTCCGGCGAAATCTGGTGTGGGCGGAGGGATCGTGGCGATTGTGCCGCACGAAATGGCGATTGCCGTCTGGAGTCCACAGCTTGATGACGCCGGGAACTCGCTGGCGGGGACCGCGATTCTGGAAAAACTAACCCAGCGGTTGGGGCGTTCAGTCTATTGATTTATTCATCGCTTCGCGTTGCAAATGGACAACAAATAACTAACACAGATAATTGTTAATACGCAGATTGTGATCAATAGTATCTGTATTACCAATCATTACCCTGTAATTGCCGAAATAATTGCTGCTTGCGATTATATGGAAAATAATTAATGCGTTCGATTTCTGTCCCCCGATTTACTGTATTCAGTGAAGCGCATGTCCTGCGTAATGTATTTTTCCTGTTTATTATCACCACACTGTTTTATGCGATGGGCGCTATGCTGCGCCTTGTGCAGGAGCTTTCGCTCTTCTGGCCGCTGAATGCGGTGATGGCAGCAATATTTGCCCGCTACGTCTGGCTTAACCGACTGCATTATTATGCGATTTGCTACGGCGCAATGCTGCTTTTTGACGTAATGACGACCCAATGGGGCTTTGCGTCGCTGATAATCAACGCCTCGAATATGGTGTTTATCGTGATGGTGGCGCAGCTGGTCATGCGCGATAAACGTCAGGCAGGGAGTGAACCCGAGCCAATTAACGCTTTGCGGTTATTCTATTACTGTCTTATTTCCGCGATTTTCTGCGCGCTGTTGGGTGCGCTTGGATCGGTCGGGATCGACAGGCAATCATTCATGCCGCTGTTGGCGGACTGGTTTAGCGAACAGTTTTCTACCGGCGTGCTGATTTTACCGTGCGTTATGACCCTGACGTTGCCACACGAAATTGCCCGGATCCGCTGGCAACAGCTGCTGCCGGTGCTGACGCTGGCGCTCTCTATGCTGGCGGCGATCGCTATTGGCGGAGCAGGGAGTCTCACTTTTCCGCTGCCTGCGCTTATCTGGTGCGCCCTTCGTTATCCGTTGCCGGTCACCTCTGCGCTGACGCTGATCACCGGAGCCAGTGAAATCATTCTGGTGGCGAATGGAATTATCAATCTTGCCGTGAGCGGGCCGCTGCAAACCGCACAGCTTTTTTCCACGCGTCTGGGGATTGCGTCGCTGGCTATCAGTCCGGTGATCGTTTCTACCACCGTGGCGGCCATCAATAATCTTGTTCGTCAGGTTTCGCTGCGTGCGGATTTCGATTTTCTGACCCGCGTCTACTCGCGCTCTGGCCTCTATGAAGCCCTCAAAAACCAACCCGCCAATACTAGTCAGCATCTGACGGTGATGCTGTTGGATATCGATTTCTTTAAAAGCGTGAACGATAACTACGGCCATGAATGTGGCGACTATGTGCTGGCGGCGTTTGCGCGTCAGGTGTATGACACGGTGGGTGGGCAGGGGCTGGTGGCACGGATGGGCGGCGAAGAGTTTGTGGTTGCCGCGAAAACGCGTGATCCGCTGGATGGTTATCATCTGGCTGAGAAAATTCGTCAGCGTGTCGAAGCCAACGTGTTCCAGTGGCGACAGCTGCCGCTGCGGGTTACGGTAAGTATTGGGACCGGAAGCGGAACGCTCGGCAGCAACGAAAATATTGATGTCTTCAATGAATTGCTGGTGGAAGCCGACGAGTATCTTTACCGGGCTAAAAAAGCCGGGCGTAACAAAACCTGCGCCAAATCTCTGGCTGAAGAAGGTATCTTCAATACGGTTGTGTCATAGCCAAATGAATAAGCAAAGCCTATGACCGATTTGTTGTGTTGTTAGTTTGTTAAGTGGATAGTGAAAACCTTTTTCAAGGAGCCCAACATGACTTTGTCGCTGCGCGTTTTTCCTCTTTCCCATCACGACATTCTGCAACGCCTGCCTGAGCTGAGCGAGATTCTGGTCGATAGCGTGAACGGCGGGGCGTCTGTCAGTTTTATGCTGCCATTTCACCCCGATAAAGCAGTGGCATTCTGGCAAAAAATCGCTCACAGCGTGGCGGCGAACGAGCGTGTCGTTCTTGCCGCAGAGCTCGGCGACGGTACTTTGGTCGGAACGGTCCAGCTGATCACCGATTTAACGGAAAACCAACCACATCGCGCGGAAGTGGCAAAGTTGTTAGTCCACTCTCGCGGTCGCCGTCAGGGCATTGCGCGACGGTTAATGTCCGCCCTGGAGCAGGAAGCTGTCGCTCAGGCTAAATCGGTTCTGGTACTCGACACCGCAACGGGAAGCGGCGCGGAAGACTTCTATCAGCAGTGCGGTTGGCAAAAGGCCGGTGAGATCCCGCGCTATGCGCTGATGCCTGACGGTGAAATGACGGCGACGTCGGTCTATTACAAATTTGTATAAACCGCCTCAAAAGCAGCATCCGGTTTGATCAAAACAGGGTTTCCTGGTTTTAAAGTCTGATAAGTTATTAGACCAATAACGCAGGCTGTATGACCAATCAATAAGGGAAACCCATTGTGAAAACAGTAAACCGCCGCGATTTTCCCGGCGCTCAGTACCCTGAACGCATCATTCAGTTCGGAGAAGGTAATTTTCTTCGGGCTTTTGTCGACTGGCAAATTGATCTCCTGAACGAGCACACCGACCTCAATTCTGGCGTGGTGATTGTGCGTCCAATCGATAGCGATTTTCCGCCGTCGCTCAGCACCCAGGATGGCCTCTACACTACCATCATTCGCGGCCTGAACGAGCAGGGCGAAGCCGTCAGCGACGCGCGTCTGATTCGTTCTGTTAACCGTGAAATCAGCGCCTACGCCGATTATCAGGAATTCCTGAAACTGGCGCACAATCCTGAGATGCGCTTTGTGTTCTCTAACACCACTGAAGCGGGTATCAGCTATCACGCGGGCGACAAATTTGAAGATGCGCCAGCGGTGAGCTATCCGGCGAAATTGACGCGTCTGCTGTTCGAACGTTTCAGCCACTTCAATGGTGCGGCGGATAAAGGCTGGGTCATCATTCCGTGTGAGCTGATTGATTATAATGGCGATGCCCTGCGTGAACTGGTCCTGCGCTATGCACAGGAATGGGCGCTACCGGCGGAATTTGTGGCCTGGCTGAATACCGCCAATGCATTCTGTTCCACGTTGGTTGACCGCATCGTGACCGGTTATCCGCGAGATGAAGCGGCAAATCTCGAAGCTGAGCTCGGTTATAAAGACGGATTCCTCGATACTGCCGAGCACTTTTACCTGTTCGTGATTCAGGGGCCAAAAACACTGGCCCGCGAACTGCGTCTCGACAAACTTTCGCTCAACGTGCTGATTGTTGATGACATCAAACCGTATAAAGAACGTAAAGTGGCGATCCTCAACGGCGCGCACACCGCGCTGGTGCCGGTCGCGTATCAGGCCGGGCTGGATACCGTGGGTGAATCAATGAACGATGCCGACGTTTGCGCATTCGTTGAGAAAGCGATTCATCAGGAAATTATCCCGGTTCTCGATTTACCGCGCGATGAACTGGAGTCATTTGCCCGTGCGGTGACCGGGCGTTTTCGTAACCCGTACATCAAGCATCAGCTGCTGTCGATTTCGCTGAATGGAATGACCAAATTCCGCACCCGTATTCTGCCGCAACTGCTGGCGGGGCAGGCCGCGACCGGGAAACTGCCTCAACGACTGACGTTCTCCCTGGCGGCGCTGATTGCATTTTATCGTGCTGAACGTAACGGTGAACGCTATCCGGTGCAGGACGATGCGCACTGGCTTGAGCGCTACCAGCAGCTTTGGTCGCTGCATCACGATAAGCAAATCAGCACCACGTCGCTGGTTGAGTCTGTGCTGTCGGTGAAAGAGCACTGGGAGCAGGACCTGACAGAAGTGAACGGTCTGGTTGAGCAGGTGACGCACGACCTTGATACCATACTGACGAAGGGGATGCGCGAAGCCGTTAAACCGCTTTGCTGATTGCCTGAAATCTGACCCGGCCAGCGTGCCGGGTTATGTAGAATATGAATTAGTTACAACATACATCTTTATGGCTTTAATAACGCACCCTTTAACACCTCAGCGCGTTTTGTCTCTCAGGGGAGAAATGAGCCAAATACCGCAAATATTCGGCTCACTATAAGAGCCGAATTGGCCAGGTTTATCGGCTCACGAAGGTTGGGTGATTTGATAACGTGTGTTGCGCCCGCCGCCGGGCAGCTTTTCCAGTAAACCCTGTTCAAGCAAATACGCCAGATGACGCGTGGCGGTGGCTTTACTGACTTTGGCGACTTTTTGATACTGACTGGCGCTGATCCCGTCGGCAAAGCCTGATTCACCGCCGTCAAGCAGGCGATTGATCACTTTCAGCTGTTCGGCTGTCAGTGTCAGGCGCACCGAATCGTTGTGTTTCCAGTACCGGCTCTTCGCCAGCGTGCTGTCGATTCTGGCCAGTGCCGTATCCAGCGTCACATCGAGCGTTTGCAAAAACCACAACACCCACTCTGTCACGTCCAGGCCACCTTTTTGCGTCTGCTCGAGGATGCGATAGTAGTGATTCCGCCGTTCAAGAATCGACACCGACATAGCATACAGCCTGATACTCTGATTATCCGCCTGAGCCAGCGCCAGATCCGTCAGCGCACGCGTTAATCGTCCGTTGCCGTCATCGTACGGATGCAGCGTCACGAACCACAAATGCGCCACGGCCGCTCGCAGTATTGGGTCCGAAAGCGGGTCATCTTTACTCTGATTGAACCATGCAATAAAGGCGTCCAGAAGAGCGTCGAGTCCTTCGCGCGGCGGTGCTTCGAAATGCACCACCGGCTTATCCATTCGGCCAGAGACGACCTGCATCGGTTCGCCGCCGCGCAATTCTCCCGCGTGAACGGCGTGCATGGACCAGGGGTCATGCGGAAAAAGCCAGTGGTGCCACTGATTCAAACGAGCCATAGACAGCGGTTCATGGCGATTGTCGATGGCATCAAGCATGATCGATGCCACGCCCTCAGAGCGCTCGGATACCGGGAACGGTGTTTCTTCATCGACGCCAAGACGGCGGGCGAGAGACGAGCGGACCGATTGGGCATTGAGCCGTTCGTCTTCAATCGCCGAAGAGGCGAGCACGTTCGACAGCAGCGCATCCAGCGTTTGCCGGTCTTCGTCCTGCATTTCGCTGCGGCCAATCAGCACGCCGGATTTACGCTGCAGCTGGCGCAGCAGCGGCAAAACGGTTTCGTCCCGCCAGTGAAAAGCGGGCCAGTCCGGTTGTTGCCAGATCCATTGTGTCATGGTGACCTCTGAGCCGAATAATATCGTAATTGGCTCATATTATGAGCCGAATAGAGCGCAAAGTAAAACCACCACTTGTTATTGTTTTGTAGCTAAATATCGCATTAAACTTGAAAGAGTGATTTGGATCACGTTAAATAACGCAGCCTTCCTTTCTTACTGATAGTGACTCATGATCCTCAGACCGACTGAACACTGGCTGCCCCGCATTTTTGTCTGGCACGGCGCGGTGTTACCCAAGATTTTCTCCCGACTGTTTCTCAATTTTCTGTTGTCAGTGGCGGTTATCATTCTGCTGCCCTGGTATACCTCGCTAGGCGTGAAGCTCACTGTCGCGCCGTTCAGTATTCTTGGCGTCGCCATCGCCATTTTCCTTGGTTTTCGTAATAACGCCTGTTATTCACGCTACGTCGAGGCTCGCCAGCTCTGGGGCCAGTTGATGATTGCCTCACGCTCGCTGCTGCGTGAAGTCAAAAACACGCTGCCGCCGGAAACGGATATGACGGCATTTGTGCGTCTGCAAATCGCGTTTGCGCACTCGCTGCGTATGCAGCTACGTCGTTTACCGCAGGAAAAAACGCTGGATAAATACCTGACGCCAGAACAGCTCGCACAGGTTTTAGCGGTACAGTCTCCCGCGAACAGAATTTTGTTGTTGATGGGCAACTGGCTGGCAGAACATCGTCAGCAAGGCGTGCTATCGGACATTCTGTTCCACAGTCTCAATAATCGACTCAATGATATGTCGGGCGTGCTGGCTGGCTGTGAGCGCATTGCGGGCACGCCGGTGCCGTTCGCTTATTCGCTGATCCTGCACCGAACGGTATACATGTTCTGCATTATGCTGCCATTTGCACTGGTGAGTGACTTGCATTACATGACGCCGTTCATTTCGATGTTGATTTCTTATACTTTTATATCCTTGGATGTTTTGGCGGAAGAGCTTGAAGAACCGTTCGGGGTGGAAAATAATGACCTGCCGCTGGACGCCATCACTAACGCGATCGAGATCGATCTGCTGCAAATGAATGATGAAAAAGACGTGCCAGCAAAAATGCTCCCCGATAAGTGCTATCAACTCACCTAAGGAAATCCGCAATGGACGTTTTGATTCGTGACATTCAACCCCAGGACAAAACCCAGTGGCGCACCCTGTGGAATGGCTATAACGCCTTTTACCAGTCAAACGTCCGTGAATCCGTGACGGAGAAAACCTGGCAGCGGATGATGAACGACCAGTCTCCGATTTACGGGCGCGTTGCCGTTGTTAACGGCGATGTCGTGGGTTTCACGCACAGCGTTTTGCATGAGGGGACGTGGGAATTATCTACCATTTGTTATATGGAAGACCTTTTTGTGGCACCTGAAATGCGTGGTCACGGCATTGCCCGCCAGCTGATTCAGGCGTTGGTTGATGAAGGTAAAAAGAAGAACTGGTCGCGCCTTTACTGGCACACTGGCACCGATAATCCGGCCCGAAAACTGTATGACGAGTTCACCGATGTGGAAGGGTTTGTACTTTATCGGATGAATCTGTAACCGTGCAGGGTAAGAAATCATTAAGATTTTCCCAGTAACATGGCCATCGAGCCAACAGGAGAATCATCATGGAAAAGAAAATTGAGACCGCCGTGAACATTATCATTTTTGTTTCCTTGTTCGCGACGGCCTGGGACCTCTCTTTAGTCCGCGACTTCAGCTGGTAATGCGGCGAGCAACAATAAACAAACGTGGGAACGCCAGCAGGATCTGTCCGTTTTGCTGGCGAGGATAATGTTCTTCCAGTAATTGCAGATAACGACTCAAAAACGCCTTCTGGCTGACGCTATCCAGATCCTGCAAGAAAGGACGCAAGCCGGTGGCACTCAGCCATTCCACGATGGCCTGATGCGATGCCATCGGGTGGAAATAAGTCGTCCGCCAGATATCCACTTCACAGCCGCTACCGCTCAATAAATCGTAATAACTCTGCACGCTTTCCAGCGGAATGCGTCTGTGCGCCGGGTACCCAAGCTCGGCGGCAACCTGCCGCATTGAGGCATGTGACGGTTCCTGCCAGTTGTCCGGCATTTGCACCGCTAACACGCCATCTTTCGCCAGCAGTGAGGCCAGATGCGGAAACAGCGCTGAATGTCCGGACACCCATTGCAGCGACGCATTGGCATACAGCACGTCCAGCGGTTGTTCGGGTTGCCATGTGACAATATCGGCATTCACAAACTGACAATCCGGCAGCGCTTTTTGCGCTTTATCCAGCATCGCCGGGGAGTTATCCACGCCGGTAATGGCGGCTTCTGGCCACGCGGCCCGCAGCAGCTCGGTGCTGTTACCCGGACCGCAGCCCAAATCGGCAATGTGTTTTGCTGAAGGTTTAGCAATACGGGCGAGCAACTCTGCCGCCGGGCGGGTACGTTCTGACGCAAACTGCAAATACAACGACGGGTTCCAGTCAGCCATTTTGACTCCCTAGCGCGGTTTCAACGGCTTACAGCATAGCGCAGGCTGTGTGATTTAACCGAAAACGCTGGTCATTTTTTGTTAACAAACAGGCAATAGAGTATCAATAATTCTCTCTGGAGCTGTGCGTTAATGAAAACCGTAAAACTTGCCGAAACCTTTATTGAAAGCAGCGTGCGTCTGCGCGAATGCCGGATTGGCCAACAGTGTGAGATTCTGGCGCACAGCGCGCTGGAGTATTCGTCTCTCGGCGATTTCTCATACGTTGGGGAATATTGCACGATTGCCGATGCGCAAATAGGCCGCTTTGTGGCGATTGCCAACCATGTTCGCCTCGGCGCGCCGAATCATCCGATGGAACGTGCATCACAGCACCGCATCACCTATTGCCCGGAATACTATTCGCCGAACGCCACCCGCGATCATGATTTTTTCGCCCGGCGCCGGGATGAGCGGGTGGTTATTGGCAACGACGTCTGGATGGGGCACGGGGTCATTGTGTTGCCGGGCGTTACGGTAGGGGACGGTGCGGTTCTGGCAGCGGGGGCGGTAGTCACTAAAGACGTGGCGCCATACACTATTGTCGGCGGGGTTCCGGCCAAACTGTTACGTCCGCGCTTTACCGGGACCATTGCCAACGAATTGCAGCGCATCGCATGGTGGGACTGGCCGCTGGAAACGATCGTTGCACGCTTAGCGGATTTTCAGCACCAGGATATTGCGCAGTTTTGCGAAAAGTATCGCTGATTGCGCACGATAAAATAACGGCGAGCCGAGGGGCGACTCACCGTTTTCAGGCCTTAGCCTGGATAGATACCACGATCTTTACGTGCCAGGAGAATGCGTTCGCAGGCAACGATGTACGCGGCGGTACGCAGGGAACAGGATTTTTCAGCTGCCTTTTCCCAGACGTGAACCATTGCGTCGGTCATGATTTTATCCATGCGCGCGTTAATTTCTTCTTCGCTCCAGAAGAAACTCGCCATGTCCTGAACCCATTCAAAGTAACTGACGGTGACACCACCGGCGTTACAGATAACGTCCGGCACCACGATAATGCCACGGTTGGCAAGCATATCGTCGGCATCCGGATAGGTCGGGCCGTTCGCGCCTTCGAGGATCAGTTTACATTTCAACGCTTCCGCGCGGTGACGGGTAATCTGACCTTCCAGCGCGGCCGGGATCAGAATGTCCATTTCAACGTCCCAGAACGCTTCGCTGGCGATGGTTTCAGCCCCCGGGAAACCGGCGATCTGTTTGTGTTCAATCTGCCAGGCGGTGAGGGCGTTCATGTCGATGCCCATCGCATTGAACAGCGTGGCGGTGTGGTCCTGAATCGCTACCACGCGCGCACCCGATGCGGCAAACAGGCGAGCCGCTTCGCTGCCGACGTTACCGAAACCTTGCACTGCAACGCGAGCGCCTTCCACCGGAATGTTTGCCCGGCGCGCCACTTCACGGCCGCTGATCCACACGCCACGGCCGGTCGCTTTTTCACGTCCGAGAGAGCCGCCAAGGTGAATCGGTTTGCCGGTGACGACGCCGGTAATGGTGCTGCCGTGATTCATGGAGTAGGTATCCATCATCCACGCCATCACTTTGCCGTTGGTGCCAACGTCTGGAGCAGGAATGTCTTTTTGTGGCCCGATAATGATGCCGATTTCGCTGGTATAGCGACGGGTCAGGCGCTCAAGTTCGCCTTCCGACAGGGCAAACGGGTCAACGCGAATGCCGCCTTTTGCGCCGCCGTAAGGCAGGTTCAGCGCAGCACATTTGATGGTCATCCAGGCAGACAACGCCATAACTTCGTTCAGATCCACATCCGGGTGGTAGCGCACACCGCCTTTGCCCGGGCCGCGGGAGAGGTTGTGCTGCACCCGATAACCTTCGAAATGACGGATGGTGCCATCGTCCATCTGTACTGGAATATCGACAATCAGCGCACGTTTCGGATGACGAAGGGTATCCACCCAACGGGTCAGCTCGCCCAGGTAGGGCGCAACGCGCTCGATTTGTTGCAGGTAGGTATTCCAGGCAGATGTATTGCTATCTGAAGCGTAAGATAACTTATCCATGATGAACCTTAAGTATTGTAAGTAATATGTTCTTAATTAACCGTGGTCCATAGCGTTACTGACTATGTGAGTATAAATTTAACACTTTTTTAAAATTTAGCATCAGGCGAAGCGCAGGAATGAGATGTTGTGGAAGTAATTTTTAACAGCATATTTGAATAAATATCCAAATGGAAAAGGCGTCTGAGCGCCTTTTGAAGCCTAAATCCATGCACTTTAAGTGCATAATAAACGAAATAATCTATTTTCCAGAAGTATGACGCGCCTCTAAAAGTAAATATAATGATAATTAACTGTGTTGACTTTGTATCTTGGCGGTATTGGTGCTCAGGACCGCTTCAGAACCAGCACAGTATCCAAAATGTCCCCGGTTTCGCCGTTTGGTCCCGTCGCCAGCCGTTCAATATTTCCGACGAAAATGGACTGCCATGCGTCATCGCCCAGTTGCAGTTCAGCCCGTGCTTCATCAGGCGTGGGGAAGGGGGACGGTCGATGATCCGACCACGAAGCCGCCGAGCCGTGAGAGGTAATCAGCAGCACGCCGCCGCGTGCAACAAGGGCTGCAGCCTTTCGCAAAACCATCTGGCGACCAAAATCGACGGGCGATTCCAGAAAAGACGCTGTAACCAGATCATATTCTCCCTCAGGAAACGTCAGCGACAGATCATGCTGTTCGAAGTGAATGCTCTCTTCAACGTTATTTCGACGGGCATTGGCAGCGGCATAGGCAAGAGCTTGTTTAGCAATATCAACGGCGGTGACCTGCCAGCCGCGTTTCGCGAGCCAGACGGAATCGTCACCACGGCCGCATCCCAGTTCAAGGGCCCGACCCGGGGAAAGATCTTCGGTAAAGCGCACCAGCATGGTGCCCGGTTTGCCATTCGACACCGGCGAAATGTTAGCGTAGCGATCGTCCCAGAACTGCGCAGACGTTAGTGATGAGCTCATGGTTTTCTCCTGGAGCAGGGAAGGTATTTCATGTGACTTATAAAATCACATGACTTATCGCCTTGTCAATCTCACGTAACATTGTAAGATACATGAAATCGTTTTCGCGGAGTCATCAATGCGCCAGGATAATAAGCTGTCACGAATGCTGCATGTGCTGCTGCACATGGCCAGACACAACGAAGCGTTCACCTCAGAGCAAATCGCGCATATGCTCGGAAGCAATAGCGCCGTCGTCAGACGCACGCTGGCAGGGCTGCGGGATGCCGGTTTTGTGGCGTCCGAGAAGGGGCATCACGGCGGTTGGCGTATTGCGAAAGACCTCAATGAAATAACACTACTGGATATATATCAGGGGGTCGGGGTAAAGCAGCTTTTTGCCATTGGCAGTGGGGATGAACATCCGAATTGCGCGGTCGAAGCCGCCGTAAATGAAGAGCTGGGAAGCGTGCTGGCAGAAGCGGAGCAAAAGCTGTTGGCGAAGTTTGCGGGTATCACGCTGGCGAACCTTGCCGAGCGCTTTGATAAATGCGCCTCGGCGGGTTCGGAAGGCTAATCAGACGTAAGGCGTTCCGGCTAATGCCGCGTTGAGCCCGGCAGCACCTTTATCAACCAGTTTCAGAAAGGTCGCGGCGGCCCGGGTAGCGTCGAGAGATTGCGCAAATTCCTCATGGGCGCTGATGAGCGCCGTACTCCAGCAGGCCAGCTGTAGCGCAGCCGCAAGCCTCGCATCTGCATCTACGTCTTCACGCCCCGCACAGTGCGCAAGCTCGGCGGCCACGCCGTTTGCTACTTCATCCCGAATCGCTCTGGCCCGCGCTTTGAGCGTGTCACTGCCTTTAATGATTGCAATGAACCCCTGGCTGGCGTCGGAAAACTGCAAGAAAGGGCGATCTTCAGCAATCAGCCGATGAGCCAACAGGCGCAATGATTCAATGGGAGACTCAGCGTCCTTGCGCTGACGCAGCGCGTCGGCCACCGTTTGGCGAATCTCATCGTCTCGGTCGAAAAACATATCTTCTTTGTGGGGAAAGTGGTTAAACACCGTCATTCTTCCGACGTCTGCCGCCGATGCGATTTCATCAATGGTGACGTTATCAAACCCTTTTTCTGCAAACAGTCCGGTCGCGGCGTAAGAAATATTGCGGCGCGTTTCCAGACGCTTTCTGGCACGACGGTCGGTAACTTCAGACATGGTTTCTCCTTTAATTACGCAGCATCAGTGGATTCAGCGGCAACGTTTTTACGCGTGCCCAGAATAATTAACGGCACCGCGATCGCGTACACCACAACCACTGATAGCCAGATGGCACCTGGCCAGCTTTGCTGTACGACAAAATAGAATGACGAAAAGCCGAGCGGGGCGATAATCGACGCCAGGCTGATGGCTGACCCCAGCACGCCCTGGAACTGACCCTGACGATCTGCATCGACCTGCCGGGTGGCGAGCGCCTGTAACGCCGGAGCACCAATCCCGCCCAGCGCAAACAGCGGCATTATCGCGAACACCACCCAGCCTTCACGGGTAAAGGCCAGGATCACCAGCGCACAGCAGGAGCAGGCGACACCCACCAGAACCGCGCCCCGTTCACCAAAAAGACGGGTCGCCGGGCCGGGTAAAAACGCCTGAACCAGCGTCTGACACACGCCAAACGCGCCTAGCGACAGGCCAATCCACATGCCGTTCCAGGCGAAAGTGTCCGAGCCCCACAGCGCCCAACAGGTACCGTATACTTCACCGGTTGCGCTAAGAATGAAGAAGACCAGCACCAGCGGCATCAGCTTTTTCATTGAAAATACCCAACGCATCGGTTGGAGAGGATTAAGCGCGGAAAGTTTCAGTGAACGATGCGCCGGAACGCGCGATTCTGGCAATAAAAAAAGCGCCATCAGTAGGTTACAGGTGTTAAGCACTGCAGCCACCAGAAACGGCAGGCGAATCCAGGTATCGCCCAGCACGCCGCCTAACACCGGGCCAATAATAAAGCCGATGCCAAACATGGCGTTAAACAGGCCAAAACGGCGCGCGCGTTGTTCAGGTTTTGAAATATCGGTGATGTAGGCGGTGGCGACGGAAATGTTGGCGCTGGTCAGCCCGGCAATCGCACGGCCAACAAACAGCATCCAAAGATGAGGCGCGAACGCCATCACGATATAGTTGATAGCCGCGCCGGCGAGGGAGATGAGCAGCACCGGTCGACGACCAATGTTATCGCTTAACGCGCCCAGCATCGGGGCGAAAACAAACTGCATCGCAGCATACAGCGCCGTCATGATGCCAATATACGGTGCGATGTGGGTGGTGTGCGCCACGTCTTCCAGCAGACGTGGAAGAATAGGGAAGATAAGACCAATGCCCACCGCATCGAGACAGATTGTTGTGAAGATAACAATCAGGGATTTATTCATAGTGATTCTCTGAAGAGGAAGATAGTGTACTGAACATAAAAATGTACTTGGTACACATTTAGTGTGTGCGATCACCGATGACTTGTCAACGATAGCGATGGAAAGGAGTAGGACGGAACAGGCGAGAGCGGCTTAAGACTTCAAAAAGAGACCCCGGCGAGCGCCAGGGCGAGAACATCAGAAGGTATACCCTACGCTGACGGAGACATTCCGCGGCTCGCCGTACACCGCCGAGTCGCCAAGCCAGCTATAATAGCTGCGGTCGAAGAGGTTGTTAACATTCGCCTGAACGGCGACTTGTTTGCTGACCTGATATCGGGCAAACAGGCTCGCCAGCGGGAAGCTTCCCTGATAAACACGCTGCGTTTCGCCGTCTGGCCCAACTGCATCCTGGAAGGTTTTATTCTGCCAGGTCATCCCACCGCCGATGGTCAGGTCTGCCAGCGTGGGCACCTGATAACGGGTGAACAGCTTGAAGGTGGTCTGCGGCATATTACTGTTAAACCGGCCTTCAGAATCCCGCGCCACATAACGCGTCGCGCCGAATGTCATCTGCAAGTTATCCGTCAGGGCACCGTTTAATTCAAATTCCGCACCTTTGCTGACGGCGCCTTTCGCCGGACGATAGGCCTGCTCACTGCTGCCATTCACAAATTCACCTTCCACTTCCTGCCCGACGTTTTCTTGTTCGATGCGGAAAATCGCGAAAGTAGCCGTTAGGCTGCCGTTGAACCAGTCGGATTTGAGCCCCGTTTCGTAGTTTTCCCCGGTAATCGGTGAAAGATACTGGCCGCTTGAGTCGCGTTTGGTTTGCGGCTGGAAGATAGAGGTGTAACTGGCATACGCTGACCAGGTGTCATCGATGTCATACACCAAACCGCCGTATGGCGTAATGTTGTTTTTGCTCATGTCACCGCTGCTGCCGATAGTGCTCCACTGGGTGTAGCGCGCCCCCAGGATCAGTGACAGCGGATCGGCGAGAGACAGGCGGGCTGCGGTGTAAGCCGATTTCTGTCTTACGATGTCATCGGCGTTCTGATACCAGTCACCCCATTGC
This sequence comes from Citrobacter sp. 18056, assembly GCA_902706235.1. Taxonomy (GTDB): domain Bacteria; phylum Pseudomonadota; class Gammaproteobacteria; order Enterobacterales; family Enterobacteriaceae; genus Scandinavium; species Scandinavium manionii. The sequence goes on from CACSJR010000001.1 coordinate 370,216, forward strand.
GGATCGACCACATTGCCAGTCCAGCCATTGTTGAAGATACCCATTTGTTCGCTGTCCAACGGGCCATCGGCGCTAAAAGTTGAATTATGCTGACGGCTGTAACTCACGCCGGCCACCAGCTGATGCTGACGACCCAACAGCTCAAACGGGCCACTGGCGTAGGTGTCGATGGAGTCCAGATGACGTTCGCCGCGGTCTTTACTGCCAAAACCGGTGGTCCCTTCGCCGGTGGTTTCGTCCGGATTGCCCATCACATAAAGCAGCTTGTCGTTAAACGTTTGCTCCGCGTGCGTGCCGTTCACGCGGAAGATCCAGCCGTTGTCGAAGGTGTGAGTCAGATTGGCAAAGACTTTGCGCGAATTCAGGTTATATCGCGTCCAGTCTGCGGCACTGTTCAGGCTGCGATCGTAATCGGTACGCTTGCCGTTGCTGTACCACGTTGGCAGACCGCCCCAGGTCGGGTTATCGGTGTTGCTTTCCTGATAGTCATAACCCAATGAGAGCAGGGTGCTGTCGGTTACGTCGGCATCAATAACGCCGTATAAGAATTTTTTGGTCTTATGGTACCTGTCGAGCCAGCCGTCCTGGTCCTGATAACCGGCAATCACACGGGCACGCACGGAACCTTCCTGATTGAGCGGGGCAGAGAGATCGGCCACGTAGCGCTGATCGTTCCAGCTGCCGTAGCTGGCGCTCAGATTGCCGGTAAATGTTTTGCTGTCGGCATGTTTGCGTACCATATTCACCGACGCCGCCGGGCTTCCTGCGCCGGTCATCAAGCCCGTTGCACCGCGAACCACTTCTATTCTGTCATAAATCGCCGTATCAGATGCCGCATCGCCGTAGTTCCACACGTCGCTAACGGAGGTGGGGATATCGTCATAGGTGTAATTACTGATTTCAAATCCGCGTGAGAAGTAGGTCGAGCGCTCGCTGTCCACCACCTGTGCTGAAATACCGGTGGTGTTCGTCAGTACATCACCGACATTTTCCAGATCCTGATCCTTCATGCGCTGCTCGGTGATAACGCTGAAAGACTGCGGTAAATCACGCGGAGCAAGCTGCATTTTGGTGCCCGCATGAGTCGATTTCACGTTGTAATCATGCGTTTCGTCGCTGTCCGTACCGCTGCTGCCTTCGACGATCATCGTTTGTTCGCTCTCAGGACTGGCAGAAAGTGCCTGAGGTGAATAGAGCAGGGCATGGATAGCTGACGCAAGCAGTGAAACGGTCATTAACTTTTTGCCAGACGTGCGGGGGCCGCCGCTGGCTTCCTTGCAGATAAAAAACATAAAGGTTCCTGTCAGAATTATTGTTATGTGAAGCGTTGTCGTTTCTGTGGATGCCCTGGCTCTCTCATGGCCCGGTACGTGAAAAGCGGAGAACGACTTAATAAGAATGGTAATAATAATTATTTGCTTTTGCGTCGTCGCGCAAGAGTTTAGCTCTATGTGTAACAATTTGTGAATCAGCAACCGACTGATAACCCTGTTTTTCAATGGGTTTACAGAAATAACGCAAATGCTTATGATTCTCATTAATATAAAAGCCACACCGATTTTCCCATTTTGGGCAGGGTTCTTTCCTATTACGGAGTTTCAGATGCTATTTCCCTTCGCGCAGTACAAAACAACAATCGCCCTTGCGATGACCGCGGCTTTCAGCCTGTCGACCTTTAACGTTCAGGCGCAAACTGCGGTGACTGGCGTGTCGGAAAAGGTGGTAGGCGATGGACTGTATGAAATGGTGTATTTGCCAGAAACAAAGGCCCTGTACGTCGCCAGCGCACAGGGTTTTAAAGATGTAAACGGCGGGGCGTTATATCGTCTTGATCCGGCTACGCTGAAAAAAACCGGTGAGACCTTTACCGATTACAAAAACTTCGGCATGACGATGGATCCTGGTGGGAAGCTGTTTTACACCACCAACACGCTGGACGGTGGGGTATCGAAAGTGGATGCCGAAAGCGGAAAAGTGCCGCAACGACTGATGTTTGAAGGCAAAGACAAAGACGGCGACCCGGTGGGCGCGCGAGAAATCTTCTGGCACAACGGCATGCTGTTTATCGGCGGTGTCGCGGACCCAGGTTTTATTTCGGTCGTCGACGCAAACACCATGACGCTGAAACATCGGATTGAAAATGCCGGCAAATGGGTCACTGGCATTATCTATTCCCCGGTCACTCAGCGTATCTATGCAGCCAACGGGGGCGGGGAAATTCTCACGATCAATCCTGAAACCTACAAAATAGAACAGCGCTGGACGCCAGGCGACGGAAAAACGTATTTATTCCTGAACATGGCGGAAGACGCCAAAACCGGTCGGCTGTTCGTGACTGACGATTCCAAAGCCAAAGTGACGCTGGTCATTGATGAACGGACTGGCAAGGTGCTTAAACGCATTGAAGGTGATGCGTTAGGGATTAAATTTAATGATAAGCGCAACGAAATTTATATCAGCCAGCGTGAATCGAAGAAAGTACTGCAGCTGGACGCCACCAGTTATGCAGTGAAACACAGTTGGTCTTTTGACAGTCATCCAAATAGCCTGCTTATCTCGCCGGATGGACAGTCGCTGTATGTAACGGTCAAGCAGGAATTTAATGAAGACAACACCACCAAAGGCCCGGATAGCGTGGTGCGTATTGCACTGAACTGAGTCTGTTGCGCATAAAAACCACGCCTGGCGTGGTTTTTTGCTTTTGGCTGCTAAAGGCATTGCTTATTCGTTTGGGTGCTATGTATATTTTAGGTGAATAAAAACGAGAGAAAAAACATGAGCAAGAGCAATCACCTCGCAGACCGCATCCAACAGCTTCAACCTTCCGCCATTCGTGAACTGTTAAAACACAGTAAAATGCCAGGCGTTATTTCACTGGCTGGCGGCATCCCGTCGGGAGAATTATTCGATAAAGAAGGGCTTATCCAGGCCACGCAGCTCGTCGTCGAAGAGAACTTCGGTGAGGCGTTCCAGTACGGTTTAACAGAAGGGACCGTCGAATTACGCGATCATTTGGTCGGGCTGTGTCAATCTCGTGGAATTGACACCACGGCTGACCGTCTGCTGGTCACTTCGGGTTCTCAGCAGGCGCTGGATTTGCTGATCCGTTCACTTGCTAATCCGGGCGATGTGTTTGTTGTAGAGCGTCCAACGTATCTGGCGACCCTGCAAATTCTCAGTCTGACCAACGCCACCGTGCAGTCGGTGGGCAGCGACGCCGATGGGATGCTCGTCGATGAGCTCGAAACACTGCTGCACACGACGCGCATCAAAGCGGTCTACATTGTGCCGACCTTCGGTAATCCGAGCGGGACTACGCTGAGCGCCGAACGTCGTGAAAAACTGGTCAAACTGGCGATTAAACACGACTTCGTGATCATCGAAGACGACCCCTATGGCGCCATCAGCTTTACCGAAGAACGTCAGAAAACCTTGTTCCAGACCGCAGCTGAACTGGGTAACCATGACAGCGTGGTCTACACGTCGACGTTCTCAAAAATTTTGGCACCGGGCCTGCGTGTGGGCTGGATTATTCTGCCGGAATGGATGAAACAGAAAGTGGCGATTGTGAAACAGGCGACCGATCTTCACGCCAACTCATTTACCCAATCTCTGGTGGCGGCGTATCTGACCCTGAATCGCCTTGACCCGCAAATCGCGCTGATCCGTGATGCCTATAAGCAAAAATGCCTGGCGCTGTCGCGCTTCCTGAAAGAGGAACTCGGCGATCACATCACCTTTAATCAGCCACAGGGCGGTATGTTCCTGTGGGCGCAGTTCCGGTATGACTTCGACACCACAAAATGGCTGAAGCAGACGCTGGAAAAAGGTGTGGTTTACGTGCCGGGCGAGTTCTTCTTTAGCGATCATGCGGATAAGAAAACGCTGCGTTTTTCTTACGCGACTGCCACCGAAGAGCAACTGTACGAAGCCGTTAAACGTCTTAAATCTGCATTGTAATTTCTGCATGTTTCGCCCGGTGGCGCTCTGCTGCCGGGCCAATCTTCACCTCATCGCAGCGGCATTTTCCCGCATCCATTCCGCCAATGAATCCAGCGTCGGGCGCAGTGATTTCCCGAGTGCGGTAATCTGATATTCCACACGCGGCGGCACTTCGGCAAATACCTCTCTGGTTAACAACCCGCGCGCTTCAAACTGGCGCAGCTGGCGCGTGAGCTCTTTTTGGGTGATAGGGTCGACCGCGCGCTGTAATTCGCTGAATCGGACCGGCTCATCAATCAGGATCAGCCGATAGAGGATAGGGATCGCCCATTTCCCGGCAATCAGGTTTACAAAACCAACCATCGGACAATCCGACCCTGCGGTTGGCACCAGGTAAATATTTTTTGTCATGCGGACTCCCGTCGTTCGTCAATGCATTCCATGGCGTGCCTTAGTATCCAAAAGGTGCCTACTATCTAAAAGATACTATAGCGCAAATAATGACGTCACCAGCTAAATATGAGGTGACATAATGGGCAGACTTAACGGCAAATACGCATTAATTACCGGCGGCACCAGCGGCATTGGGCTGGAAACAGCTCGCCAGTTCCTGGAGGAAGGTGCGACGGTGGCGATAACCGGACGCAGCGAATCAGGCCTGCTGGCCGCGAGGGAGCAGCTCGGTGAAAATGTGCTGATTCTCAAAAGCGATGCGGGCGATTTAGGCCAACAACAACAGTTGGCCGGTGCATTACGCGAACAGTGGCCACGGCTGGATATCCTTTTCGCTAACGCCGGTGATGTCACGCATCAGTCGCTTGAGGCGTGGGATGAACACGCATATGACCGTCTGATGAGCACCAATCTCAAAGGGCCGTTCTTCCTCATTCAGGCGCTGTTACCGATGCTGGCGAATCCGTCATCGGTGATTGTCTGCGGGTCAGTGAGCGCCCGGATTGGCTTACCGCAGAGCAGCGTTTACGCCGCCAGTAAAGCGGCAATACTGTCACTGGCACGCACGTTGTCGGGCGAGCTTCATCCGCGAGGGATCCGTGTCAACGGCTTAAGCCCTGGCCCAACAGAAACTCCGGCACTGGGTAAACTGGGCAACGGCGTGGCAGAGGAAAAACTGCGCGAGGGTATCCGTCAACTGGTGCCGATTGGGCGTTTAGGCACTTCGTCTGAACTGGCAAAAGCCGCGGTATTTCTGGCCTCCGATGAATCTGCGTATATCGTTGGGACCGATTTACTGGTTGATGGCGGCGTAGGGAATCTATAACACCTTCCAGCGCTCTCCTTCGCGGAGGGCGCTTCCCGCAGTTATCACAAAAATGTGAATATTCCGCGAGGATCCCGTAACCAATACCCCGCTACAGTCAGGACATCACCTCCACGTTGTCCTTGCTGAGGCTTCAACTATGCTGGTCATTGCTCTTGCTTATCTTGGCGGTCTGCTGACCATTGCCAGCCCTTGTATTCTCCCGGTTCTGCCGTTTGTTTTCGCCCGCTCAGACCAACCTTTTACTCGCTCGGGGCTACCGTTACTGCTCGGCATGGCGCTGACGTTTACGCTGTTTGCTACCCTGGCGGCGGTCGGCGGCGGTTGGGTGGTGGCCGCGAATCAGTACGGGCGCATTGCCGCATTAGTGCTGATGGCGGTATTTGGCATTACCTTGCTGTTCCCGCAGATCGGCGAACGCCTGATGCATCCGCTGGTTAATGCCGGGAATACGCTTTCCGAAAAAATCACTTCTGGCCGCTCGGCCGGGCCGGGCAGTTCGTTGCTATTAGGTGTGGCGACCGGGTTGTTATGGGCGCCGTGTGCCGGGCCCATTCTTGGCCTGGTCTTAACAGGTGCGGCTTTGCAGGGCGCGAACGCAGGTTCAACGCTACTTCTGTTGGCCTACGCTGCCGGGGCGGTGACCTCGCTGGCGCTGGCGTTATTAATTGGCGGCAAAGTTTTTAGCGCCATGAAACGTTCGCTCGGCGTGGGGGAATGGATCCGCCGTGGGCTGGGTGCGGTAATGCTTTTGGGCGTCGCCGCTATTTCACTGGGCCTCGATACCGGCGTACTGGCGCGTTTGTCGACCGTTTCCACCGGCGGGATCGAGCAGACGTTAGTTCAAAAATTGAAACCTGAGAGTGCGCTTTCCGCGAGGAAACCGTCTGCGACGCTGGCATCCGCTACCAATGAAAATGTGCCTGCGCTGGTTGATGCTGGAATGATGCCTTCGTTGAACGGCGCGGTGCGATGGCTGAACTCGCCGCCGCTTACCGCTGAATCACTGCGCGGAAAAGTGGTGCTGGTCGATTTCTGGACGTACTCCTGCATCAATTGCCTGCGCACGCTGCCGTACGTTAAAGCCTGGGCGGAAAAATACCGCGACCAGGGCCTGGTGGTGATTGGCGTGCATGCCCCTGAGTTCGCCTTCGAAAGAGATATAAATAACGTCACCAAAGAAGCCAAAAAACTCGGCGTCACTTATCCGATCGCCATCGATAACAATTTCAGTATCTGGCAGGCGTTCAATAACCAGTACTGGCCCGCGCACTATTTCATCGATGCCAAAGGTCACATCCGCTACATGCATTTTGGAGAGGGGAATTACGCCGAATCCGAACGCGTGATTCAGGAACTGTTACGCCAGGCTGGCGCCCAAAACGTCAATGACAAGCTGGCGAACGTGACAGGCAAGGGCGTTGAGCAATCGGCCAGCGGCATGAACGATATTTCACCGGAAACCTATCTGGGTTATCAGCGCGCCGAGAATTTTGCTTCCGGCAGCCTGAATAACGATGACGTGGCTGATTACCCTCAACCGACGGCGCTGCCGCTTAACGCCTGGGGTTTGGTGGGGCGCTGGAATGTCGGCGGCGAGCACATCACGCTGGCGGGCGACAAAGGCCGCATTGTGTATCAGTTCCGCGCGCGCGACGTGCATCTGGTGCTAGGCCCCGCAGACAACGGCAAGCCCGTGCGGTTTAAGGTGTCTCTCGACGGGCAGCCACCCGGCGCAATGCACGGCAGCGATATTGCTGCTGATGGCTCTGGGACTGTGACCGATCAGCGTTTATACCAGCTGATTCGCCAGAAAGACGGGGCCGGTGAGCATACAGTCAGCATTGAATTTGAACAACCAGGCGCGACAGCATACGCCTTCACGTTTGGCTAAGAGGGGAAAGATGATGAGTAAATTTACGTGTCTCCGGCTCGCTGCAGCCATGATCGCCACGCTGTTTTTGTCAGGCACAGGCTGGGCTCAAACCATAAACGTGCCGCCACCTGCTCAGGATGAAGCACCCTCAGGTCAGGGACTTGAAACGGCCGTTTTTGCGGGCGGCTGTTTTTGGGGCGTGCAGGGCGTTTTCCAGCATATCAAAGGCGTGACCAGCGCGGTTTCCGGGTATGCGGGCGGTAAGGCCAGAACCGCAAATTACCCGACGGTGAGCAGTGGAATGACCGGCCATGCGGAGTCGGTGAGTGTGACCTTCGATCCGCAAAAAATCACTTACGGTAAGTTGTTACAGGTTTTCTTCTCAGTGGCGCATGATCCAACTGAACTCAACAAACAGGGCCCGGATTACGGCACGCAGTACCGCAGCGCGTTGTTTGTGCAAAGTGCCAGTCAGGAAAAAGTGGCGAAGGCGTACATCGCCCAGTTGAACGCCGCACATACTTTCAGTGACCCGGTGGTGACCACTGTCGAAGATAAAGCGCAGTTCTATCCAGCGGAGAAATATCACCAAAACTTTCTCAACGACAATCCTGATTATCCCTACATCGCGATTAACGACATTCCTAAAGTCCAGCAGTTGAAAGCTGACTTCCCGACGCTGTGGCAAACCACGCCAGTGCTGGTCAAAGAGTAGGGCGCAAGCGACTGAAATACCCTCGCCACGGACGGCACCGCGCGGGATGTTCACCCTTTATTCTTACGCCTGTCGTCGGTAAATTGACTAAAATAGAGTGATGCACCGCGCGGAGTGCCGCTCCATGAATGCATCATTTTCACATCCCTTTACTGCCGCCAATTTGATTGGCCTTGCCGCATTATTGTTCGTCACCGCTGCGTTTACGACGCCTGTAAAAGATGGCCACGATAAAGCCCTGAGCGTCAGCATGGAGGACATACAGAAGCCCTGGGTCGGTGATTTGCAGGGCATGTACGATAGGCGGGTGATCCGCGTGCTGACAACCTACAGCAAAACCTTTTACTTCATCGACAAAGGCACCCAACGCGGCGTGACCCACGATGCATTTATGGCGTTCGAGCGCGACCTGAACAACAAGTTGATGAAAGATAAACGGCTCAAACATCGCCACCTGAAGGTGCGCATTATCTTTGTGCCGGTGACCCGCGAGCAGCTCTTTAGCGCCCTGAATGAGGGGAAAGGGGATATCGTCGCCGCGAATCTGACCATTACTCCCGATCGCATGAAGCTTGCCTCCTTCACTGATCCGGTTTATGCCAACGTCAAAGAGCTGCTGCTGTCCGGGCCGGATTCACCTAAGGTAGAAAACCTGGAACAGCTGTCAGGCAAAACCGTTTTTGTCCGTTATTCATCAAGCTATTATGAAAGCCTGAAAACGCTGAATGCACACTTCGCAAAACAATCCTTACCCCCGGTCACGCTACAACCCGCTCCTGAAGCCCTTGAGGATGAAGACCTGATTGAAATGCTCAATGCCGGGTTGATCCCGCTGATTGTCGTCGACAGGCATAAAGCACTTTTCTGGAAAAATATTTTCCCTAACATTGAGGTACATGAAAATATCGTCCTTCGCGATCACGCTAATATTGCCTGGAGCGTGCGTAAGAGTAATCCTCAACTGCTGGCTGTATTAAATGGCTTTGTGCGTGAAAATAAAGTGGGGAGCACATTCGGAAATATACTGTTAATACGATACTTAAAGAACGCTAAATACGTGAAGAGTGCGACATCCGAAGCGGAACGGCGGAAGTTTTTAACCTTGGTAGATATCTTCCGAAAATACGGTGAACGCTACAACGTGGACTGGCTGCTGATGATTGCCCAAGGGTATCAGGAATCCCGATTGAATCAGAAAGTACGCAGCCCGGTCGGGGCGATTGGTGTGATGCAGGTGATGCCGAAGACCGGGAAAGAGCTGAACGTCGGCGATATTCGCAATCTGGACCCCAACATTAACGCCGGGGTCAAATATATGCGCTGGATGATAGACCAGTACTACGGCGATGAGCCAATGACCCCGCTGGATAAAGTGCTGTTCTCGTTTGCCTCGTATAATGCCGGTCCTGCCCGGATCGCACGCTTACGCACAGAAACTCAAAAGCGCGGCTTCGACCCCAATGTCTGGTTTGGTAACGTTGAGAATGTGGCCGCCGAGAAAATTGGCGCTGAAACCGTTACCTACGTCAGCAATATTTATAAATACTACATTGCCTATCGACTGGTTATTGATGAACTGGCCCGCAAACAGAAAGCGGTGGAGCAATCTACAAGTAAGGCTAGACTGGAAAAAGCGGTGCCTGTCCCACAGAAAAAACCTGAAAAACCCGTCAGCAATAATTGAGGCATTAATAATGATAAAAATGGTCTGCAGCATCGCGTTTGCAGGGTTGATGGTGTCCGGTTGTACTTCCCAAAAATCCACCTCGCCAGAGGAAGCGCAATATCAACGCGTAATGACGGCAGCTCACAGCTGCGCAGAAGAGGTCAGAGAGAAAACCATCGCGCTGGTTGCCAATGGTGCACCGACACGCACACGCTGGACGACGGCAAACTACGTCACCAAAGATTCTGCGGGCAAAGAACAGAGTCGCTCCGTTGAGTACCGAACCTCCACCATTCTGGACAACGGTTCAGAAGGTAGCGCCTGGAAGAAATGCATGCAGGACGATGATGCTTTGGTGCCGGAGCTGACGTTTACTCGCTAAATCAGTGCGGTAACCAGGCCGCTATCTTCAGTTTGGCCCCGAAAGCAATTAAACTAAAAAATATAGATTTGACTGATTCATCATTTGTATTGATGCATGGGGAGTTATGGACTTACGACACCTGAAATACTTTCTGGCAGTTGCAGAAGAACGGCATTTTGGCCGGGCGGCAGAGCGACTCAACATCGTTCAGCCTGCATTGAGCATGCAGATAAAAGCGCTAGAAGCTGAGCTGGGCGGCCCTTTGCTGATCCGCACCAGCCGTCGGGTCGAACTTACCGACGCCGGTAAGCTTTTGCAGGCTGAAGCCATGCGCACGCTGGAGCATATGGAACATACGCGTCTTGCGGTCGAACGTTCAATTCGTGGTGAAACGGGTCGCATACGGGTCGGGTTTGCTGGCAATGCTGTCTTTAGCGGCAGGCTGATGCAGGACGTGCGCTCATTTCATCAGGCGTATCCGGATGCTGAGATTATTTGCCAGGAACTGGCCCCGCAGCTACAAAACGATGCAATCCAGAACGGTACGCTGGATGTCGGCTATATGCCTGATTACTATCCGGATCATGACCCGGCTATGATTTATGAGTCTGTAGGGAAATGGGGAAGGGTAGTGGTGATGTCCAGCGAGCATCCTCTTGCCGATAAAGAGAGTCTGACCGTGGATATGCTGGCCAATGAGCCGTTGATCATGTACTCCATCAATGACACGGATTCTGAACTTGATTCACAGTTACAAACGCTGCTGGGTGAATCATTAAATATCGCCTTGCGAATCTCCAGTTCACTGAGCGTGCTCGCCATGGCAGGGGCTGGATTGGGTATCGCGCTGGTTCCCGCGCCGTTAGCGCGGGTGGCGATCCCGGGCATCGTTTATCGAGTGCTGGATTCGAAAGAGCTGTCAGCGAATCTGATGATGGTCAGTCGTAAAGATGAACCCAGTGCTGCGGTACAGGCTTATATTAACCACACACGGCAAAATCTATGCTAGGTAATTACTGGAAATTTTGGTTGGACAGGCCGGAGGCGCGTCCGCATGTGTTTACGCTACGAGATCAAATCCTGTTGGCTGATACCATCAACTTTACTGAACATTTCTGCAAAAAGCCTGTCATCTTTTTTTGCCCAGAATGTGTCTAAATCATCTCCACCCCAAATATCATGGGTATGACACACAAACTCAAGTAAACCTGACTTATGGAAATTAAAATCTATGAATTTCTCAACACTTCTGTCAATAATGTTTTGGTAAAAAAGCACCACTTTACAATTCCGATTTTGTATATTGTATAATGATAATAGCTCGTTAAGGTGAGATCGTAGTGATGAAAGATTTGAGTTATCGGTAATTCTGTGATGATATAAAAAAACAAAATCCTTTGTTCCCCGCAATTTTATTTGCCGTGAAACTCGTCGTTTAAATGCCCTATTATCCTCTCTCACTTGGAGTGGGTTATGATGTGTAAATTCGAACCCGAGCATGTGTCGGGGACTGTACTTGTCATTGCATTTTTTATAATACGCGGAGCGAATAACAGAGTTTGCGCCATCCGGGCATTGTACCAGGCAATCTGTTTTTAGTAGATTTTTATAATTATCATGCTCCATTTGAAGAATATACTCAATATTGGAACGTCCTGCGGAAAAAACCGTACTAAAAGATTTTCTGTTGTGCCTGCGTAAGATATCATCGGGAAGACAGTTCTCACCCATAGAAACCCAAAGCGTATCAGCTTTGAGATTGTCTTTGTTCTTCCATTTTTTATGCATGTTTTTAATCGTGCGCTTAAAAGAACGCAAATTGTTTTTTATATATTGATTCATGATCATTGCATTTATTACCTTTAGCACTATCTTTGTTGTAGGGGATAAGCTACACCATTCATAAGTATAATCTTCTGTGAAAAATGTAATTCACAATGCAATTAATAATTAAATCGTGGATAAATAGTTAGCACAGGAATATATACTTAAACGTAGCATTTATTTCCCCATCGTGGAATATAGGGATTTTCTTAAAATATAGAAGAATAAATGAAGGTGAAGATTTGAGTCTATCTTGCTCCAGGGTGCATCAGCCGACTGGTGGTATCGTCAACATAGACCAGAGCAGTACAGGGCCTCAAACCAGTGATTGTCGCAGCCGTCAATCTGTATCCGCTCGCAACGAATTAAGTATTAACACGAATTGCTGAAATTAATGCTTTCAGTGCTGCTGGCATTTGCCGGTGACCGGAAAAATAGAGGCAGAAACCGGGTACAGTCGGTGACCAGTCAGACAATACGCGTACCAGTCTGCCAGCTGCAACATATTGTCTATTTTTTTCGCTGTCGAGGGCATACACCAACCCAATCCCTTGTAGCGCAATATCAGTCATCAAATCGACCGTATCAAATACCAGCGGACCGTGTACCGGTATCGCAATGTGTCTACCTTCTTTGACAAATTCCCATCGATACTGATTTCCACTGGCGATTTGACGTCTGCCAATACATAAATGCTGTTGTAAATCTTGTGGCGTCTTCGGTAGAGGAAAACGGCGAAAATAATCGGGCGAACCATACACAGCGGCAGTGAGGTCATGAGTAACCCGTACCACATTCATATCCTGAGGTATATCAGAGTGTAATCTGATACCGGCATCAAAACCCTCTTTAATAATATCTACAAAGCTATCATTGAGCGAAATCTCCAGAGTTATATCAGGAAAGTTACGACAGAAATCCTGAAAAATAGGTTCCAGGACCATCTGATACGCAATGCGAGAAGAGTTGATCCGTAGTCTGCCGTGGGGAAGCTTGCGGAAGGCGTTTACATCTTCGACAGCCTCCTCAATAGTCGAAAATGCAGGATCAATTTTTTCCAGCAATGCCATTCCTGCTGCGGTAGGTGAAACGGTACGGGTAGTACGATTAAGCAGTCTGACACCGAGTCTTTCTTCCAACGATCTTAAGGAATGGCTAAGAGTGGAGGAAGTCAGATTAAGTCGCGCTGCGGCTCGGCGGAAATATAAGATGGCGTGTATGATGGTATCTGCGCTGGAGATAGCGCTTTCAGACGCCATCAGCGACCAGGCCAACGATGCCCACAAAACACCGGATTCTGCCTGATTCCATTTTGGTGCGCATAATGTATATTATGTTAAATTGCATCTAACGGACTCTTGCTCGATAAGTCTTCGCAGTCAGCCATTCTTCTTGCATTGTTAATGGGCCACCCTGTTACGTGACCTTCGGCTATTATCCCAAACGCGATAAACGCGATGTCATCTCATCAAGGTGGCTACGCAACGCCACAAGGCATGGACCAAAATTGGCGGAAAAGCGACGGCTCTCACTGGCCAGAGCGAAAAAGTCTTCAGCCAGCGCCAGAGCTTCTTGCCAGATTTCCCCGCTAATCACTTCAGATAGCGTCACCGGTCGTAATGTATTCACTCTTTCGCCACCTGATTTCGGGGCAAAACCCATTGGCAGAATATCGTAGGCTGGTGCAAGCCGGTATGGACGACCATGGCCGCTGATGAACGACAAGTTTCCATGGTGCATATCAGTATTGCCAATCAGCATCCCAAACGCCCAAAGCCGCGCCGTGCCAATGGCGGCATCAGAATGAACACACCCCTGCTTTACCAGTTCATTAACCAGAACAGGCCAGGAGTCCCTCGCCCGGCCAACAAACTCTGCTTCCAGCGCCCGCAAAGAAAAGATACCTATCCGGCCTAATGGCCCTATGCGATCGAACCTGGGGATCTCAAGGAAGCGCTGCCCGCCAAAATCAAACACCTCTGTTTCTACGCCAAGCACTTTTAACGCAAGATGTTCGGCCTGAAGCAGATCGCGCCAGCGTTCACTTACAGGGTTATCGTCCAGAGCCGTAAATTTCACCAACACATGACCACGTTCTGTATAGGTGCAAAATTTTGGTTGTTCTCCGCCAGCAGATGAACCTGGTACCTCACCGGAACTCACAGCCAATGCCAGCCTTGGGTAGGTACTGGCACGTTCAACGGGAACAGGTAACGGCATCTCGAGAAACAAGTTTCTTGCCTGTTCCCCTACTAATATATTCCCCACGGCATCGTGCCCATATGCGAGTAAAGCTCTAATAACGTCCGTGTCTGTCCAGGCTTCTGGATTAGTCGACAGGCCAAGCTCGGCTGAATATGCTGAGGCATACGCGCGCCCAAGATATCCCTGCGGCCGCATGTCAAATAGCCACCATGGCAGCCCGTCACTATGGAGACAGACGCTATCCGTCTGCTCCATGACAAATCCCTCTGGATGAACGGGGATGAGTTGCCCCAGTGGTTTGACTTGTCCAGCTTCGGTAATGCGGTAAATAGGGGCAAAACGAAACCCGCGAAAAGCATCGCGCATAGCATATTGAATAGATGGTCCTGAACCAATTCGAACAACATCATCACCGAGTGCTTTTAAATCTCGGGAAACGGTTGGCTGACTAATACCCAAAATATCAGTCAGTTGCCTCACAGTCATCGGCCCCTGGCGTAGTCGTTGGCGTATCGTGTCACATCGGTTTGTCATCGTGATGAATCACTCAATGAATAGATAGATGAATATCTCAATGAATAAACAATCTATCAGCTGTTTTGTGATGTGTCATCTTCGTAATGTAGGATAACCCAGGTTATCCAGTACATCATGGCTCCAGCGCCCTGCTCCATCACCAAGATGCGGCCAGCAATCAGGTTCCACAGCCCCTCAGTCATGTACTGCTGAATGGACAGGCAAAACATAATACTCTTTTCTATTTCGTTAAATTTCATAACCAGGAAATTAAAACTCTAAATATAGTACTTTAAATTCAGTGTATTATGTAATTAAGGAATAAAACCTAACGGCAAATCAGCATTTTCAAATTTGCATCAACAGGGTCTAATTTCATACTATCTTCACTTGAAGGTGCCAGATAAAACGCTATTTATAGAGGTGTTACCTGAATATGCAATGAAATCATTAAATTTCAGGGTGGCAATATTTTATATCTTACTAAAGATAATGAGAAATTAAAGTGAAGAAAGCAAAATTCCTATTTTCCTTAGCTAAGTTAATTGCCTTGCTCGGGGTTGTGTTTGTCTCAGTGCCTGCAATGGCCAATGGCAACTGTACAAATACCAACGGGCCGAACCAAATCACGATAGACACTGGAAATCGGGAAATTACTGACCCTGCTAATAATACAGCGGGTTATGTCATGGACCAGGCATATAGCTGGAGTGGTTACACTACCACCTTTTCATGTGCCTGTTCGGCTAATGGAAACTGGGTATTAACCTCCTTTATGCTACTCCCTGATGCCGGAAGCGGTTGGTATAACTATAACGATTACCTCGATATGAAGCTGACAATCACTAATATTGGTGGGATTGGGACTCGAGATGTTCCTTTTGAAAACCTGGTAGCCTCATCGACAAAATGTTACTCAGGTGCCAAAACATGGCCTAATGCATCCGGCACCAATGGCTATATTTCACTAAGAGTACGGAAATCAATGGTCGGTGTAATCAATTTACCACAGATGAAAGTTGCGGCTATATATGCCTGTTTAGCCAATGATGGTCTCTGTGATGCTTCTACGCCACCCACGGCTGAATATTATTTCACCGGTACGGTCACTGTACCGCAAAACTGTGTGATTCACGCAGGAACACAACTGAGTGTTCCATTAGGCGACTTTTACAGCAGTGATTTTAAAACTGTCGGGCAAAAACCCGATAACTACACCCCAAAAGCCTTTACTGTGCCGATCACCTGCAATGACATGAGTGCCACGGCAAATCTGACGTTGCGTATTGAAGGTAATGCTTCTGTTGATGTCCCTGACGCTTTGCAATCAGACAACAGTGATGTAGGCGTGATTGTGACAGATGAAAGTGGTCATTCATTGGTGCCTAACGATATGACCAGTAAGATCCCTTTTCAGTTAGATGCCAATAACAGTTCGAATATCACATTACATGCTTATCCTGTGGGCACCACGGGCAATACACCTGCAGTGGGTACATTTACCACACTGGCTTATTTACGGATTGATTTTGCCTAATGACGTTGCGCGCAGAATAGATACCACCCGGCAACAAATAAAAATAGTTATCAGTTAACATGAATGTCGATTGCTTATTTGAAATACTTAACGATGGGTAATTTATTTGCGATGTCAGCGATAAACCCTAAAGCAGGGTTTAGAGTCCTGCCCTATGCATTTCAACCATGCGTTTAAGCCTATCCATTATTTGTTTTTTAGAACATTGAATTACATAACCAAAGAGTTTAAATTTTCATTGATATCATAAAGTTAACAATAATTTTCAGTGTATTGAATCGTGTCGTTTTTTTTGATGTTTGCATCAATTAAGTCGTATTTCGTAGTATCTCGCCTGTGGGTGCCAGCCGAGTTAGCTATTTATGTTGTTACCATCTACGTTACCGCACCTCTATTAGATGCATTTTTTATGCACCTAACATAATAACCCGGATGTTAAATCTACTGATATTTAAGGACTCATTATGAAGTTTAAAAACATTGCCTACACCACATTAACTGCTGCGTTATTCGCCGCGGGTGCAGCCCATGCTGGAGCGATAACCGTAGAAGGTGGCACCGTCGATTTTACTGGCGAGGTTGTTGACCCGGCTTGTTCCGCCGTCGCCAGCACCCCGACTGTCACACTGGATCCTGTGTCAAGCACGCTGCTGGCAGACCCAGGCCAACCTGCCGGCCAGCAAAAAGACTTCAGCATTACTCTGCAGAATTGCAGCTCCACCGTGCTCAAAAATGTCGGTATTACCTTTAATGGTACCGGGGACGACACCCTGCCTAACGCACTGAAGAATACCGCCAGCGCTGGGGCCGCAACCCACGTTGCGCTGCAACTGTACGGCCCGGATGACCAAATTTTAGCGCTAGGCAGCGACTCCTCAACTATTAGCGTACAGGACGGTGCCGACACGGCCATTCCGTTCAAAGTGGACTATATCGCGACTGATGCAGCGGCAACGGCCGGTAGCGTGGCGGCGACAGCGACATTTAACATCAATTACTCCTGATTGATTGCATACCTCCGTGCGTGCACGGAGGCTGCTGTTGGCTCTGCTAACGGAAGGGCTGGAGTCAGGTAACAGGTATAAAAGGGAACACAGTTATGAAGAAAAGAAACACCATAAATCACCGCAACGCGATAACCGCTCTGTGTAGCGCCGGGCTGTTGTCAATGGCGATGGCTGGCACCGCCAGTGCCAGCACCGGGGGGATTGCGCTGGGAGCAACACGGATTATTTATCCACAGGGTGCAAAAGAAGCCTCGCTGTCACTGAGCAACACCTCCACCGGGAATGTCTATCTGATTCAGTCGTGGATAACCAATGTTGACGGCAGCAAATCAGCCGATTTTGTGCTGACGCCCCCCCTGTTCACCATGAAACCGAAAAAAGAGAATACGCTGCGGATCATGTACAACGGCCCGGCACTGCCCAGCGATCGGGAAAGCGTGTTCTACCTGAACAGCAAAGCGATTCCTTCTGTCGATAAAAATAGCCTGAAAGGCAATACCTTGCAGATTGCCACCCAGAGCGTCATCAAATTATTTGTACGCCCGAAGCATCTCTCGTCGAACTCCGTTGACGCGCCAAAATATCTGACTTGTCGGGTCGAGGGTGGCCGCGTGACGGTTAAAAATCCGTCCCCATATTTTGTCACCCTGGTCCAGTTCACCGTGGGCGGTCAAAAATTACCAAATTCCATGGTCTCGCCAATGGGTTCACTGACGGTTGACGTTCCCGGTCATAAAAACGGCGCGGTGAGTTTTCAGACGGTCAATGACTACGGCGCCAATACCGCCACGCAGTCTTGCGGCGCGTGAGGCCCCACAACCTAACTAAAAAGGAATGCTAAAGCGTCGGCAGAACGCCGGCCATAGGTGTGCAGGAAGGAAAGGGATACTATGCCAGTGCAAAATAAATCTTATAAAATAGCGCCTCTGGCTGTTGCGATTGCGATGGCATCTGCGAATGGATATGCCGATGAATACTTTAATCCGGCATTTTTATCTGACGATCCTTCTGCGGTCGCCGATCTGTCTCGTTTTGAAGGCGGCACACAAGCACCCGGCACTTATCGCGTTGATATTTATCTCAACGATACGTTTCAGTCGCGAAAGGATATTCAATTCCAGGCGGCTAACGCCCTTCCCTCTGCGGGAGCCGATGAGACCGGCCTGACCCCGTGCCTGACTCCGGCTCAGTTAAGCGCCATGGGTGTTAACATCGAGGGAAAACCCGCGCTCGCCGATGCTGACCCGGATAAATGTCTGGATATTGCTACCGCCATTGAAGGGGCAACCACCCAATTTAACTTTGAGCAGTTGCGACTGGATATCAGCGTTCCGCAGGCGATGATGAACAATTCTGCCCGTGGCTATATCCCGCCCTCACAGTGGGATGAGGGTATCAACGCACTGATGTTGAACTACAATTTTAGCGGCTCGAATAACGACGACAAACAAAGCGGCGCCAGCAATAACTATTTTTTGGGCTTGCACAGCGGCCTGAATCTCGGCCCATGGCGCCTGCGTGATTATTCGACCTGGAACTACAGTAGCAGTAGCCATAACAGCAACAGCGACTGGCAACATATCAATACCTGGATTGAGCGGGCGATTATTCCATTGCGCAGTGAACTGGTCATCGGTGACAGCACTACGCCGTCAGATGTCTTCGACAGCCTGGGTTTTCGTGGTGTGCAATTGGCATCCGATGACAATATGCTGCCAGATAGTCTGCGTGGCTTTGCCCCTACCATTCGCGGTATCGCGCGTACCCATGCGCAAGTCACCATTCGTCAGAATGGTTACACTATCTATCAAAGTTACGTCCCGCCTGGCGCGTTCGAAATTAATGACCTGTTTCCGACCTCATCCAGTGGTGATTTGATTGTCGAAGTCAAAGAGACTGACGGCAGCGTTAACGTTTATTCCGTGCCTTATGCCTCTGTACCGGTACTGCAACGCGAAGGTCATATCAAATATGCCGTCACCGCGGGCAAGTATCGCAGTAATTCAGAACAGCAGGATGAGGTCAATTTTGCTCAGTCTACGCTGTTGTGGGGTTTGCCCGCCGGATTTACGGCCTATGGCGGCACGCAGGTCGCGAAAAATTACAATGCCTTTGCTCTCGGATTGGGCGTCAACATTGGTACCTTTGGCGCATTGTCGCTGGATGTGACCCAGGCTAACAGTATTCTGGCCGATGACAGCAAACACAGCGGCGCCTCGCTACGCTTTTTGTACGGTAAATCACTCAACAGCACCGGGACTAACTTTCAGCTGGTCGGCTATCGTTACTCGACAGAAGGGTTTTATACCCTTGAAGAGAGTACCCGGGAGCGCATGAATGGCTATGCCCGTAATCCACAAAGCGACGATCCCCAATCCCAGGTCGCCCCCAGTGACTATTACGATCTGCGCAATAACAAGCGCGACAAAATCCAGCTCAACATTTCACAACAACTTGGCAGCAATGGCTCGATCTACATCAACGGCAGTCGCCAGACCTACTGGCGAACGGGCGCTGTCAACACGCTGGTACAAACCGGATATAGCGGCAACCTGTACGGTGTTTCATGGACGCTCAACTACAGCTACAACAAAGTCCCTGGGCTTCGTGAGGCGGATAACCGCGTCGCGCTGGGTATTTCAATCCCGCTTGGCCAGTGGCTGACCCCGTCGGGTGACATTACGCGTCAACAACATAATGCCTATGCGACCTATAGCATCAGCAACGATACACGTGGACACACCACCCAGAATGCTGGTTTGAGCGGCACGCTGCTGGAAGACGACAATCTGAATTACAGCATTCAACAGGGTTATCAGAACCAGGGCGGCGGTGCCAGTGGTTCGATCAGCACCAATTATGATGGTTCCTGGGGAAGCGCCAATGCAGGCTATAACTACAGCGATAACGGTAACTATCAGCAGGTCAACTATGGGCTGAGCGGCTCCATTGTTGCGCACCGCAATGGCGTAACACTGTCACAGCCATTGGGTGAAACCAACGTCCTGATCGCAGCGCCTGGTGCCGATGATGTGAAAGTGGAAGGTAACGCCGGGTTGCGTACCGACTGGCGAGGCTATGCCGTTGTTCCTTATGCCACCACCTATCGCCGCAACCGTATGGCACTGGATACCACCACCCTGCCGGAAAACGTCGATCTGGACGATACGGTGGTCAACGTCGTGCCGACCCGCGGCGCGTTGGTTCGTGCCAGTTTTGACACCCATGTTGGCGCTCGTGCCCTGCTGAATCTGACCCATAACGGCAACGTGGTTCCTTTTGGCGCAATCGTCACCACAGAGAAAGGCAGTAACAGTATTGTCGGCGATGACGGGCAAGTGTATCTGTCCGGTCTGGCGCAGAAAGGCACGCTGACGGTACGCTGGGGGGACGGTGATGCCCGCCAGTGTGTGGTGACATATCGTCTGCCAGACGATGCCACCCGGAATGCCATCAACAAATTAACCCGAGAGTGCCATTCATGAAATCGACATTTTTAAGCGCATCCCTGCTTATCAGTTTGCTGGCGATGTCGGCAAATCTGAGGGCAGAAACCTATAACCTGCAAATGACTGGCACCATCCTTTCCCGAACCTGTGAGGTGGAAAATGAGACGCAAACGGTCGATATCGGCAAGTTTTCGGCGTCAGATTTTACGGCAGTTGATAGCGTCAGCGCGGAAAAAGAGTTTGATATCAAGCTCACCGGCTGTGATGCCTCCGTCAGCGGTGTGGTTATCCGCTTTTCGGGCACCGCTGATAAAGACAATTCACGCCTGCTGGCACTTTCTGATGGCGACAATGTGGCCAAAGGGGTCGGCATAGAGATACTCGACAACAAGACACGGTTATTGATACCGATTAACCAGGATGGCGTTCCCGCCTATTCGCTGACACCTGGCGCG
Source organism: Citrobacter sp. 18056 (assembly GCA_902706235.1). Lineage (GTDB taxonomy): Bacteria > Pseudomonadota > Gammaproteobacteria > Enterobacterales > Enterobacteriaceae > Scandinavium > Scandinavium manionii. The sequence goes on from CACSJR010000001.1 coordinate 391,051, forward strand.
GAGAACACCCTGGCTTTCGCCCTGAGGTATAAATCGACGCAGGATGTCGTTGTCCCGGGTAATGCCGCGGCGGTGATGTATTTCGATTTGCAGTATCAATGAGGAGTTGCCAATGATACGCCCTGTTTTTCGCGGTATTACCGCACTCTCCCTGTTCGCCTTGTGGACAGCAAACCCTGTTGCACAGGCCGGAGCAATTAATATTACCGGTTCGATTGACGGCAATACCTGTTTCGTCTCAGCGGATTCAACAGCTTTGCTGGTCAAATTTGGCTCGGTCAGCAGTCAACTCTTTGCCGATTCCGGTAACGGCGGTCGATATGAACCTTTCACCATCTCGCTGGAGAAATGCGGGGGGAGTGCAAACAATGTCACGGTCACATTTACGGGTAATGCTGACAGCAGTAACTCTGAATTACTGGCACTGACCGCCGATGCGGGTGTAGCAAAGGGGGTGGCGATTGCCATCTATGACAATAACAAAACGCTTATCCCGCTGGGTCAGCCTGGGGGGAGTACCGAACTCACGCCGAATCAGACCACTGTGACGATGACTTTTTATGCCCGCTACCTGGCGAACGGTGAGACGGTCACCGCTGGCCCGGCTAATTCATCTGCAACATTTATGCTGAATTATGCGTAATTTATTCTGCTCCCTGCTGATAACCCTCCTCGCCATTCCCTGTGCCCGGGCCGGGGTGGTGATTGGTGGCACGCGCGTGGTATATAGCGAAAAACAGAGCAGCGTCGCCCTGCCTTTGCGCAATAACAGTCAGACTACGTGGCTGATTAACAGCAAAGTTTCGACCGGCGGCAGTTGGCCCGGGAGCACGTTTTCGGCAAAAAAAGCCCCGTTTGTGATAACGCCTCCGCTTTTTGCCCTGAAAGCCGGGCGTGAAAGCACGCTACGAATAATCTATACCGGCGGCTCACTTGCCCGTGATCGCGAAAGCGTATTTACGCTCAGTATTGCGACGATCCCATCCGGGTCACCGCAAGATAACAGCGTGCAGGTTGCCATTCGTTCACAGTTAAAACTGTTTTACCGTCCTGTCGGTTTGCAAGGTTCCGCTCAAGACGCGAGTCAAAAACTACGCTGGACACGAGTGGGCAAGCAATTACGGGTGGAGAACCCCACGGCTTACTACGTGACGCTATTCAATTTGCATGTGAATGGTCGTGAAGTGCGTAATGCCGGGATGGTAGCGCCCTTCAGCCAGCGCAATATCGATGGATGCGCGCAGGCCGCGCAATGTCCGGTAAGCTGGCAAGGTATTAATGATTTTGGCCGGGTACTGCCCGAGCAGCGTATCGCTAACCCGGGTCGATAGTTCCGCCTTATAAAGGGCGCATTTTGGGGGAAATGTACGTCATAACGTCTGTTGGATTTTGGCTATCACTTGCTGAAAGATCTGATCATTTGACAGGGAGTGATGATAATGAAGGTAACATTCATAGGTCATCTGCAAATTATCCGGTAAGTTGAACAACGTCACTGGCAACACAGACTCAAGTTTGTGCCCAAGGCGCACAGGCATGCGGGTTATCGCATCGGAATACGCGCACAGTAACGTCACATTCAGTGTACTGCTCGATGTCCACACCTTGTTTTGTTGATCGAACAGATTACGGAAGTTACGCGTCTGCTCGATATCATCGCTGATAAAATGCATACCACGGGACCACAGCACATGACCATTTTCATGCCAGTCCGCAGTCGTGAATCGGTCACTGATTGTCGGATGCCCTTTTCTGGCAATGATCCCGACATCGCTTGAAAACAGTTTCATTTGCACGATAGCGCTGTCCACCGGCAAGCGGGAACCAATATCGATATCAACCTCTTTATTACGCAGCGCCGCCAGACGGCGAGTATCGTTCACTTCAGTGGGAACAAAACTGAGCTCTGCCCCTTTTTGTACGGAGTTCCCCCACTCAAGCGCCAGCATGAACTCTAAAAGTGAATAGGTACTGATGGTAAACGCCCGGCTGAGGCTGGATGATATGCTCTCTTCGGGGAAATAATCCTGCATCATCCCCTGATAACGTTGGCTAAGTTCCGTCGCCAGCGTATTCGGTTTCATTCCTTCTCGGGTGCGGTAAAACAGGGCGGACCCTGTTATTTTTCGTGCTTTATTAATAAGATAGGTTACTGCTGCTGGAGTAACCTGTAGCATTGCTGCCGCTTTGGTGACGCTACCTGCTGTACTCAGGGTGTAAATGGCTCGGAGGACTTTGATATCCAGTTCTACATTCATTTCACATAATCCTACGCCACACCGATACTGTGGCCATCAAAAATATAGCCATGATAGCAGCAAACAGGCCCCTCATCCTCCCGCCTATTAGTGCAGGAGCTGAATGTGTGGTTACTCTGAAACAACCCCCCACGTGACAAAAGTAAATTCTGCAGTAATCATCCATTACTGCGTTACACAGATTTATTTTCTGCCGTTTATTCTCAGTTCTTAATATCAATTTGACAGTGGAGCACAATAGTTAATAATGTAGGTGATTACCAAGCCCTACCCCCCATTTTTAGTGTCTTTTATTTTACTTTTTAACTTAGTTAAATAATCATTAAATTAATGCAAAAACAACGAGTTAGCTAGCGAGACTGAAGTGTTACACATATGCAATCTAACTTATGTGTTTTTATGTATTGTTTGCATTTCGATTTGACACTACATTTCATCTGACATGGTATTCGGTTAATAAGTACAACATCATCAACACTTACTTTATATATATTTTATGAAGTATACGCTGGCTGAGTGGAGTTTATGGCATGTCACAGACAATAGAGTTAAAGCTACTAAAAATTATTAATACGCTCGTTGTGTGTGGTAGCGTTAAAACAACGGCAAAGTTGCTTAACTTAAGCCCTGCTGCAATTAGTTACTCGTTAAAAAAACTCAGGGATATTACCGGGGAGCATCTGTTCATTCGAACCAGAACCGGAATGAAACCAAATGCGACGGCTTATGAACTCAGCCAACGCTATCAAAAGTATTTCGCGACTGATGTCGACATTAGCCGTGATGAAAATCAGCAGAATGAGAACAGCCTGACCATTCTGAGCTATTCGCCCATTGAAATGTTACTTTCAGAGTCAATTGCCAGTTTAGCCCACCAGCCCGATAAGTATCGTTATATCTTTTTACCGTACACCATTAACGTTAATGAACGACTGGACAACCTGGTTAATAAAAATGCGTATATCGATATTGGCGCCGAACTGCCACAGGACAAAGCGGTCAGCAAAGTTAAACTGTTTACCTCAAACATTTCAATACTCACCAGTGTTCATAACACAGAAATTCCGGCAGAAGTGAGTTGTGCTGATTTATATCAGGCGAAACACGCCATATGGTCATCCCTCGGCGATTATTACTGTGAAAATATGCAAGTCTCTGGGGAAGTGAAAAAATATATCCAGGAGAGAGATGTGGCGGTGGTTTCTGGTAGCATCATTAACATGGTGGAGCTTTGCGCCCGCAGTAATTACATCATGTTGTTACCTGATATTTTTATTCCATTATTTACTCAGGCATTCGCTGTTAAACGTCTTCAACTGCCAGCGGAACTGAGAATGAAGCATGATTGCTATATCCATTTTAATAATAAAATGACAGAAAATCCCATGATAACGCGTCTGATTGATGACATCATTCACTCTGTGAGAACAACATTTACCTGTCAGTCACCCTAGCTTTGTCACCGCTGGAAGAATAATGCATACGATAAGCCTACAAAAACTAAAGATAATCAATGAAGTCATCGAGTGTGAGAATGCGATGAAAGCTGCCTCACGTCTGAAAATCTCACCGTCAACGATTAGCTACACCATTAAGAGTCTGAAAGAGAAGCTTGGCACTGATATTTTTATCCGAACCCGTTTTGGCTTAAAACCAAATGATACTGCATTGGCGTTGCAGGCGCGTTATCGAGAACTGAATGCGCTAAACACATCGCGAAAAGAATATTTTATTGCAACATACTCTTTAATTGAGCTTTTGCTGACCGAGTCAATTCAATTCCGCGATGATTCGACCCTGTTCCATTTTATTACTATGGATGCAAGCGAAGAGGAGCGACTGAGCAAACTCAAACAGCGCGAAGTTGATATTGATATCGGGGGAAAACTTCCGGATGATGTCGCCCTTGTGTCTAAAAAATTTCTGCAATCTGATATGAAGATTCTTGTCAGTGAGAATCACTCGACGATAGATGACAATTTCACTCTCTCTGACTGGCGTAATAATAGCCATCTTCGCTGGCGCCGGGATCTTGGTAGTATTACCAGCATGATTGATGGAATAGATACAGAAAATGAACTTATCATTAATCGCGAGATTTTATGGGAAAGCCCTAATTTACTGACCATGGCTTATTTATGCTCCAGAGGGAATTCAGTCATGATTGTTCCTGATGTGTTCATTGGTGCCCTGCAAAAAATATTTCCATTAAAGCCATTCCCGCTGCCAAATGAACTAAATTTGAAGTTTGAATGTTACATTCATCACCATCGTTCTTTAAAGGTTGAGCTGAACGATATCGATTTAATATTTATGTAAACTTCTGGTGCGGGATCAATCCAATTATTGGGCTAAATTGTCTACCTGGGCGGGATAATCAGCGCGCTACGTGAAACCTGACCTAGCTACCTACAGCAAATTGCAGATTTCACGCAGCGCATGGCTGTTCACTTCAACTCTACGCGTTTAGGACTGGAACTCTGCATTGAGCAATATTTCAGCCGTATCTTTCACGCTTGCCAGCAGGATTTTTACATCCTCCAGACAAACCGTTGGGTTCAACAGCGTCATCTTGAGGCACGTTATGCCGTCAGCTTCGGTTACCCCAACGTTGGCGCTCCCGAATGCCAGCAAAACGTCGCCGATACGCTGGTTTAACAAGGCGACAAATGCGCTATCGCCACTTTCCGGGCGGAACCGGAACAATACGCTTGCCAGTTGAGGCTGCATAACCAGTTCCAGATGCGGCTGTGCTGAAACATATTCAGCCACGTCTTGCGACAGCGTTACACCGTTATCAATGATGTCGGCGTACTGCTTTTTGCCTAACGCTTCAAGGCCCATCCACAGTTTCAGGGCATCAAACCGACGCGTGGTTTGCAGTGATTTTGACACGAGGTTCGGCACGCCCTGCTCTTCGTCAAAATCAGAGTTCAGGTACGCCGCCTGATAACGCATCAACTCGAAATGACGTGCGTCTTTCAACAGGAATGCACCACAGCTGATGGTCTGGAAGAATTGCTTGTGGAAATCCAGGGTGACAGAATCTGCGCATTCCAGGCCGTTCAGGTAATGGCGATACTTCTCAGAAAGCAGCAGTGCTCCGCCCCATGCAGCATCGACGTGAACCCAGATATTTTCTTGCGTGGCAAGCGTTGTTATCTCGACTAACGGATCAATGGCACCTGCATCCGTGGTGCCGACGGTGGCTACAATCGCCATCACCTGCTCACCCTTGGCTTTCGCCTGCGCCAGTTTGGCTTTCAGATCAGCAAGATCCATCCGTGAGAACGCATCGGTTTTCACCTGGATGACGGACTGATAGCCCAGCCCCATCAACGCCATATTTTTTTGCACAGAAAAGTGTGCGCTTTCAGAGCAGAACACTTTGATTTTGCTCAGATCGCCCGTTAATCCCTGCAACTGGACGGAATGCCCCTGACGCGCGAAGAAGGCATCACGCGCCAGCATCAGCCCCATCAGGTTACTCTGGGTGCCACCACTGGTGAACACGCCGGCATCACCGGCGCTGTATCCCACCTGTTCCCGCAGCCACTGAATGAGTTTTACCTCAATGATAGTCGCTGACGGGCTTTGATCCCAGGAGTCCATACTCTGATTAGTGGCGTTGATCAACACCTCCGCGGCCTGGCTGATGACCAGGCTTGGGCAGTGCAGATGCGCCACGCATTGGGCGTGATGGACAGAAAGACTGTCCTTGAGGAAATACTCAACTGCACGCGCAATGGCGGCCTGGTTGCCCAGGCCCTCTGAGGTAAAGTTCAACTGGATGCGTTCGCGCAGCTGGTCGACGGTTTTCCCCTGATACATTTCAGGCTGCTTTAACCAGTCGATAACCGCCTGGCTGCTCTGCTCAATGGCATCCTGATAGGCGGCGACACTTTGCGCCGAACCGGACAAAATCGGGTTGTTATCTGACACTGAGTTAGCTCCGATTAAACTGGCTTGATGCCAGCGCCCTGCAAGGCGTTTTCAAATTTATCGAGGAAAATTTCCAGCTCTTCATCGGTGATCAGCAGAGACGGCAGCAGGCGCAGGACGCAACCATGACGTCCACCACGCTCCAGAATCAGTCCGGATTCGAAGCATTTTTTCTGCAACAGTGCAGAAAGTTCGCCATCTGCCGGGTAGCATCCCATATGATCCTGTGCTTCATTCGGATTCACGATTTCGATGCCGATCATCAGGCCCAGACCGCGTACGTGACCGATAACCGGGTAACGTTTTTGCAGGTCAGCCAGTTTGCCCTTCAGCCATTCACCCTGCACGGCAACTTTATCGGCAACGGACTCATCTTTAAGGATTTTAAGCGTGGTCAAGCCGGTGGCCATTGCCAGCTGGTTACCGCGGAATGTCCCGGTATGGTGGCCTGGCGCCCATGCGTCGAACTGTTTTTTGATGCCCAGTACAGCCAGCGGCAGACCGCCACCAACAGCTTTAGACATGACGATGATGTCGGGCTCGATACCGGCGTGCTCAAAGGCGAACAGTTTGCCGGTGCGGCAGAAACCAGCCTGGACTTCATCGAGGATCAGCAGAATGCCATGCTCCTGCGTGACTTTACGGATGCGCTGCAGCCACTCAACAGGGGCCGGGTTCACCCCGCCCTCACCCTGAACCGCTTCAAGGATCACCGCCGCTGGTTTGCGAACGCCGCTTTCAACGTCGTTGATCAGGTTTTCGAAATAGTAGGTCAGCGCTTTAACGCCAGCGTCACCGCCAATACCCAGCGGGCAGCGGTACAGATGCGGATAAGGCATAAACTGCACTTCCGGCATCATGTTGCTGACGGCTTCTTTTGGTGACAGGTTACCGGTTACGGAGAGCGCACCGTGCGTCATCCCGTGGTAGGCGCCGGAGAAGCTGATAATGCCTGAACGGCCAGTGACTTTTTTCGCCAGTTTAAGTGCCGCTTCAACCGCATCCGCGCCTGACGGACCGGTGAATTGCAGGCAATATTCTTTGCCCTGACCCGGTAATAAAGAGAGTAAATAAGATGAAAATTCATCTTTCAGAGGCGTGGTCAAATCCAGCGTATGTAACGGTAAGCCGCTGCTGATGACACTTTGAATGCTTTGAAGCACGTCAGGATGATTATGACCCAGCGCCAACGTTCCGGCGCCTGCCAGACAATCAAGATATTGATTATTTTCAACGTCGGTTATCCATACGCCCTGTGCTTTGGCAATCGCCAAGGGCAGCTTACGTGGGTAGCTTCTGACGTTAGATTCAAACTCGGCTTGTCTTGCGAGGAAGGTATCATTGCTTTGAGGTAATGAATGAGCACTTAAAGTATCAATACGGACTTTATCCGTCATCATATCACTCCTACAACCACGGGTATTAATAACACCGGATTGAGTTAAAGGTTAAAAGGATTGCCTGTAAAAAACGCGGCTAATATATGTTTTTTTAAAAAAGGACTCAATCATTTTTTTAATTTTAACTTTTATCATTAAAATCAATGATTAATGGTGTTTATTTGATTTTTAACTGGCATTTATGACTGTTTGCAATGTCATGAAACACATCGTTTTCTTATGGTTTACATTTCCCTGTCGCAAATTTTTCCCAAATGATGCAAGAATCATCCCATAACACATTATTTTTATTGGTTTATTTCTTAGGGAAATAAAAACATCGATCCCTAAAGATAAATCACTTACTATGTCGCGCTTATTTATGGCATCCGTAAATAAAGAACTATACCCAAAATAATTCGAGTTGCATCGCGGCGGCAAGAGAATGAGTCTCGATGAGCTTAGTAACCTAAGTGATTCGGGCCAGTGAGCGTAGCCAACAAAGATGCAGCTTGAAGGATGACGGGTATAAACAGAAATGTTCGCGGGCGGACATTTCGTAAGGTGAAGCGAGCTTCCCTTATGCCGAGAATGAAAGTTTCTTGCCATCTTTTATGGCGCCCTGAGATGAGAGTGTTATGACACGCGTTTATCCACAATTCGTCATTGCCAAATTTGGCGGTACCAGCGTTGCTGACTTCGACTCTATGAATCGTAGTGCCGGTATTGTTCTTGCAGATGACCACGTTCGTCTGGTCGTTTTATCTGCCTCCGCAGGTGTTACCAATCTATTAGTCGAACTTTCTAAAGGTCTGGAAAGTCACGATCGGATGGATAAAATTGATACCCTTCGCGCTATCCAGCACAACATTATTTCCCGTTTAAAATCGCCGTCGATCGTTGCCAGGCAAATCGACCAACTACTTGAAAATATTGCCCATCTTGCCGAAACGGCATCGGCTACGCCGTCCACTGCACTGAGTGATGAACTGGTCAGCCATGGTGAACTGATGTCTAGCCTGTTATTCACTGAGGTTCTTCGGGAACGGGAAGCCAGGGCAGAATGGTTTGATGCGCGTAAAGTCATCCGAACAAACTCCCTCTACGGCTGCGCAGAACCCCATCTCAGCCATGTGGAAACACAGGTCGAGACCCATCTTCGCCCACGTCTTGAACAGACGATTGTTATCACTCAGGGATTTATTGGCAGTGATGAAAATGAGCAGACTACGACGCTTGGACGGGGCGGCAGCGACTACACCGCCTCCCTGCTTGGGGAAGCATTGCACGCCGCACGGGTCGATATCTGGACTGATGTGGCTGGGATCTACACCACCGATCCGCGCATTGTGGCGCAGGCCCGCCGTATCGACCATATCTCCTTTTCAGAAGCCAGTAATATGGCCACTTTTGGTGCGAAGGTACTTCATCCGGCGACCCTGTTACCGGCAATGCGGAAAAACATCCCGGTCTTTGTCGGTTCCAGCAAAAATACCGCAGCTGGTGGAACGCTGGTTCGCCGCGAGACAGAAAATCCGCAGCAATATCGCGCCATTGCCGTTCGCCGCAAACAGACCCTACTGAGATTACACAGCCTGCACCAGCGACCAGCATATGCATTTTTTGCCGACATTTTTACGATTATGGCAGAGCATCAGGTTGATGTGGATCTGGTCACCACCACCGAGCGAGGCATCGCGATGGCCCTGAACGGCACGGGTTGCACATCAGGAGACGGTGACACATTAACCACCGCGCTGTTGACCGCCCTCTCTGCTCATTGTCAGGTCGAGATTGAAACCGGGTTGGCATTGATCACAGTGATTGGCAATCAACTCCCTCGTAGTCCAGGCGTATGCCGGGATGCCTTTATGGAATCAGAGGAGTATTGCGTGCGAATGATTTTTCATGGCGCATCCAATGACAATCTTTGTTTCCTGCTGCCGGAGAATACTGCCGACGACGCGATTGTGACGCTACACCGTAGATTATTTGAGTAAGCCAGAACAGGGGCGTGCATGCGTCCCTGTTTCATCGAAGCGCGAGTGAATCGACTTCAGCGTATCCATGATTCCCGACGGAATACACATACTCTTTTGCCCCTTCGTGCTATGGTGAGGCCCGTTCATTGAAGAGTTAATCATTATGTCTTTTCTCGACTACGCAATGAAGCTCATTGGTGGTGCGTCGACGACGACGGTCACCTGCCCCAATTGTGGTGTTAAATCAACGCAGGCTGCCTCAAAAATACGACTCAAACAGGCAATGCTGTGTCCGGGATGCAAATCCCTGTTTATCGCGTCACGCTAAACTTTCGAACCGCATTCAGAACACCAGCCTGGTGTTCTGTTTTCATTTTCAATCCCATTTCTTTGCGTCAAATAAAACACGCTTCATGATGACTGGCTCATATTTGGCATAAGGCGACAAAACACGTCCATTACTTAAATCAGGATCCGGATATTTTTTTATAAACAGAAAAAATGGTGTCAGGCTCACGCTTCGTTTTATTGGGCTTGAGAAACAGGGTTATGCCACTTAGTGTAGTTCTCTGATATCCCGGCTGGAACAGACAATGAAAACATTACTGGCAATAAACTCACCGCTGATTAAAAAAATTGCGACATTCTCCTTTTTAATCGTTTGTCTGGCGTCTGTGTTGTCATGGGGGTTAATTAAAGATGCTTATGAACATTATAGTCAGGCACAAAATAACATTGAGCAATTTTCTGACTTTTATCGGGTGCTGGATGTCTCTAACAAACTCGCTGAAGAACGTGGGTATGCGAATCAGCTGATATTCGCGACGGTTGGAAGCATGGCCCATGCTAAAGCGGCCTTCATTAAAAGCCAGATGGAAACCGATGAAGCGCTAACAAAAGTCCCTCAGGATATCCTCTCCAGCGCTCTGTTACAGAACACGCTTTCACATCTGATTCGAGGCCGTGAAGAGGTTGATATCTATGCGGCAGGCCCCAGAACAGACCCGCATGAAGCCAGGAAAGCCGTTGATATGATGATGGAGTCGACGGAGTATTTTCACAATGTGCTGTTTGTTAAAACCGAATCCTTCATCAAAATGGAGCCAACTGCCTTCAGCGCCATTTTGCAAGGTCAGGCCCTAGGGGAGTTGAGAAATTCAACAGGAAAACTGGGGTCTTATTTTTTGTATTACCTGAACACTGGAACGCCGTTGTCTGAATCCCAGCTGGAGAAAATATCCAGAGCCTGGCAACAAATTGAAACTCAATGGTGGTTGTTGGGTATTCCGACCAGCTACAGTTCTGACACGGACTCGTTTCGCACGTTAATGCTGAAAACCCGGCATGACTTTCAGAATAAAGGTGCAGCGCTGATACGCCACCTCCAGACTCAAAGTGAAAACAGAGAATTTTATTCTGTCTCGGTCAGCGAATTTACCGTCCGTTATCAGGACAGCCTTAATACATTTAATGACATGCTTCAAATGTATTTATTTAACGTCCATCAGTATTATGAGTGAAAAATCAGGCGCTGGAGCATTTTGTCCTGACGCTTATTATCCTTTTTACTATCTATTCACTGGCGATAATCGGCATTCTGTATATCCATTTCAACGTGGTGAAACCCTTATTGAAACTGAATGTCAGGGCGAAATCTATGGGCGAAGATGACGTGTCATCCCCCGCTTATCAGGAGGTCTGCGAGATAAAAGCGCTGCAGTCCAGCCTTGATAAGCTCGAAGAACATATCGATGAAAACAGAATACTCAGCGATGAGCTCAAAAAACTCACTGAAATTGATGCGCTTACCGGGGTGTTAAATCGTCGCGGGTTCGAACTACAACGGGAAAAACTGCTCGCAACGGTCAGCGCTGACACGCCGGTCTGGCTGGTGTTAATCGATATTGATCATTTCAAACGGATCAACGATACCTGGGGCCATCCCGCGGGGGATAAGGTTTTGGCCAGCCTGGGCGATACCTTAAATCATGTCGCCCTGCCCAATTGGATGGTTGCCCGAATCGGCGGAGAGGAGTTTGCCGTAATGTTCAGTTCGGATAGCCAACAGGATGTTCTGAACTCTGTCCGCAGGCTGCAAATGGCCTGCAGGAATTTGCGCGTCATGACCGATAATGGCGAGGTCATACGTTTAACCGCCAGTTTTGGCGTGGCAAAAGGCTTACCTGCTGACCAGGACAGAATGATGTCTGATGCCGACCAGGCGCTCTATCAATCGAAAAAAACAGGTCGCGATAAAATTACCGGCATTGGAGATGCGGAGTCGCACTAATCCTGCGGCTTTTTACTCTGCCAGTTTGCCCATGGGCTTTCATCATCGATGTTCTCTTGCTGGTCGTGAAGATAATCAATGTACAAGTCTTCAACTTCTTTGCGTGCCCACGGTGTACGACGCAGGAATTTCAGGCTCGATTTAATGCTTGGATCGCTTTTGAAACAGTTAATTTTGATGCGTTTCGCCAGTTCGGGCCAACCGTATTTATTCACCAGCGTGTTGAGTAATGCTTCAAGCGTGACGCCGTGCAGCGGATCTTTTGAGGCCGGGTTGGTCATGATATGTCCTGCGATTCCTGTTAAATTTCGCACACCATACTGGCTCCAAAAGCCATGTGCAACCTACGGGTAGCGCGCCACACGCTTCAGGCAAAAAAACGGGAGCGCTCAATCAAGAACGCCCCCGTCAGGTATTACCTTTTATGCATTGGCACGTTTGGCGATGATGTCATCCGCTACGTTACGCGGCGCTTCAGCATAGTGATGAAACTCCATGCTGTAGGTGGCCCGCCCCTGTGACATCGATCGCAGCGTGGTGGAATAACCGAACATCTCCGCCAGCGGCACATCGGCGCGAATGATTTGGCTGCCAAATAGTTCCTCCATACCCTGCACCATCCCCCGACGCGACGACAAATCACCCATGATATTCCCGGCATAGTCTTCCGGCGTCTCCACTTCCACGTGCATTATGGGCTCCAGAATTGCCGGGTCCGCTTTACGAAAGCCTTCTTTGAAACCAAAGATCGCCGCCATGCGGAACGCCAGTTCTGACGAGTCGACGTCATGATATGAGCCAAACGTTAGCGTCGCTTTTACATCCACCACCGGATACCCGGCCAGCACGCCGCTGTTCATCGCTTCGCGCAGGCCTTTCTCCACCGAAGGAATGTATTCGCGCGGAACCACGCCGCCTTTGGTCGCATCTTCGAATTTGAATCCGCTCCCAGGCTCTTGCGGTTCAAGGCTCAGCACCACATGACCGTACTGACCTTTCCCTCCAGACTGGCGCACAAACTTGCCTTCGATTTCCTTCACCGGTTTGCGGATCGTTTCCCGGTACGTGACCTGCGGCCGTCCGATATTCGCGTCCACGCCAAACTCGCGTTTCATACGGTCGACGATGATCTCCAGATGCAATTCACCCATACCGGAAATAATCGTCTGTCCGGATTCTTCATCTGTGTGCAAACGGAACGACGGATCTTCCGCCGCCAGACGCTGGAGCGCGATACCCATTTTCTCCTGATCGGCCTTGGTTTTCGGTTCGATCGCCAGAGAAATAACCGGCTCCGGAAACTCCATGCGTTCCAGGGTGATGACGTGGTCCGGGTCCGTCAGCGTGTCCCCGGTGGTCACATCTTTCAGCCCCACGCAGGCGGCAATATCCCCGGCGCGCAGTTCATCCACTTCATGGCGGTCATTGGCATGCATCAACACGATACGGCCAATACGCTCTTTCTTGCCTTTAACCGGGTTATATACGGCGTCGCCTTTTCTCAATACGCCCGAATAAACGCGAATAAAGGTCAGCTGGCCGACGTACGGATCGGTCATCAGTTTAAACGCCAGCGCCGAAAACGGTTCGTCATCGCTCGGGTGACGTTCCGCCGGTTGGCCCTTTTCATCAATCCCGTCAATGGCCGGAACATCCAGCGGCGACGGCATAAGCTCCACAACCGCATCGAGCATCCGCTGCACCCCTTTGTTTTTAAAGGCGCTGCCGCACAGCATCGGCTGAATTTCACCGGCAATCGTACGCTGACGCAGACCGGCGATAATCTCGGCTTCGTCGAGGCTGCCCGTTTCCAGATACTTATCCATCTGCGCATCGTTGGCCTCTGCAGCTGCAGAAACCATTTTCTCGCGCCATTCCTGCGTGGTTTCCAGTAAATCCGCTGGTACCGGGCCGTAGCTGAAGGTCATGCCCTGGGTTTCGTCATCCCAGTGGATCGCCCGCATTTTAATGAGATCAATCACGCCGGAAAAATGTTCTTCCGCACCAACCGGAATGACAATCGGTACTGGATTCGCTTTCAGGCGGTCTTTCATCATCTGCACGACGCGGAAAAAGTCAGCGCCCTGTCGGTCCATCTTATTGACGAAAGCCAGCCGCGGCACGTGGTATTTGTTGGCCTGACGCCACACGGTTTCGGACTGCGGCTGCACACCGCCGACTGAGTCATACACCATCACCGCGCCATCGAGCACACGCATAGAACGTTCCACCTCAATAGTGAAATCCACGTGGCCAGGGGTGTCGATTATGTTGATCCGATGCGGTTCAAAATCACGATCCATTCCGGGCCAGAAGGCACTCACGGCGGCAGAGGTGATGGTAATGCCGCGCTCCTGCTCCTGCGCCATCCAGTCCGTCGTTGCCGCGCCATCGTGCACTTCACCCAGTTTGTGGCTCATTCCGGTGTAAAACAGAATGCGCTCTGTGGTGGTGGTTTTACCGGCATCGATATGCGCGGAGATGCCGATGTTGCGATAACGTTCGAGGGGGATGGGTCGAGGCATGATGCGTCCTTAAGTCTGTTGACTGTCATTCCGCGGCCGGAATTGATCACGGGTTATGTAACGGCATCTATAATAGTACAACTGTACGGGTATATTCGAACTATAGTAGCTATAGCAGCAATCGGTGACCCGCCGACGCACCGCGTGGCGTTCAGCGAGGGCTTTCGGTATATTAGCGCCCTCTCGCTCCCGCACATTCACCGGTAAATAAAGGAACAGTATGATCGCCAATCATCCGGAACGTGAACAGATTCGCCTGGAAAATGTCCTTTTTGCGTTGGGGAATGCATTGCGTCTGGAGATAGTAAAAGCGCTGGCTGATGGAAGTGAACTGAGCTGTGGCGCGCTGAGACAGGACGTGGCGAAGTCGACCATGACGCATCACTGGCGCGTTTTGCGTGACAGCGGCGTTATCTGGCAACGCCCTCAGGGGCGGGAGAATATGATTTCCCTGCGCCGCGATGATTTAGATGCACGTTTCCCCGGCTTACTGGATACGCTACTTCAGTCTATCCAAAACAATTCTGCGCAATAGCTTTAATAACGACCCAAAATCGCACCTGCCCGTCCCCTACGGCTGTCATATATTTGTTTGGCTGTTGAGCAGTCGGAAAAAGCTTGAACGCAGAATGCGTTTTGATGCGTTCACAAACTTTCCCGGTTGCTCCTCAAATCGAATCATACGAGAATGAGTCTCGCTAATGTGAAGGCCTGAATAAAACAGGGATATGATTATCAGCTCACGTAAACTCTCCATAATTGCACGAGTCACTATTACCGGGGCGCTGATTGCCAGTGCACTTCTGCTTGCTAATTGCACGTCAGAAAAACCGAAATCGCTGGTGACTCCGCTGCCACCGGTCGCCAAACATCCGTTGCCCGACAGGCCCGCCGACCACCAACCCGTGCGTGGCGTGTGGTTGACCACCGTTTCGCGTCTCGATTGGCCGCCGGTGTCATCAGTCAACGTCAGCAATGCAGCGGCCCGCGCCAATCTGCAAAAGAAAGCGCTGACCGATAAACTGGATAAGCTGCAAAGTCTCGGTATTAACACCGTCTTCTTCCAGATTAAACCCGATGGCACTGCCCTCTGGCCGTCCCAGATTTTGCCGTGGTCCGATATGCTGACCGGCAAAGTGGGCCAGGATCCGGGCTACGATCCGCTGCAGTTTATGCTCGATGAAGCGCACAAACGCGGAATGAAAGTCCACGCGTGGTTTAACCCGTATCGCGTCTCGACCAATACCAAACCTGGCACCGTGGCGGAACTGAATCGCACGCTGTCAATGCACCCGTCCAGCGTGTTTGTGGCGCATCGCGACTGGATCCGTACTTCCGGCGATCGCTATGTTATCGACCCGGGCATTCCCGAAGCGCGTGACTGGATAACCAGCATCGTGGCTGAAGTGGTGTCGCGCTATCCGGTTGACGGCGTGCAGTTCGATGATTACTTCTATACCGAAACCGCCGGTTCTGTGCTGAATGACAGCCAGACGTTCCGCACTTACGGCCAGGGTTATGCCTCGAAGGCCGACTGGCGCCGACACAACACCGAATTGCTGATAACCCAGGTATCGCGAACCATCAAACAGCTGAATCCAAACGTACAGTTTGGCGTGAGTCCGGCTGGCGTGTGGCGCAACCGCTCGCACGATCCGGCGGGGTCTGATACCCGTGGCGCGGCGGCGTATGACGAATCGTATGCCGACACCCGTTTGTGGGTCCAAAAAGGATTACTGGATTACATTGCGCCGCAGGTTTACTGGCCGTTCGCCCGCGATGCGGCGCGTTACGATGTGCTGGCAAAATGGTGGGCTGATGTGGTGAAACCGACGCACACCCGTTTGTATATCGGTGTGGCGCTGTATAAGGTCGGGGAACCGTTAAAGAATGAGCCAGACTGGAACGTGCAGGGCGGCGTGCCGGAGCTGAAAAAACAGCTCGATTTGAACGATGCGCTGCCGGAAATTCAGGGCACCATTCTGTTCCGTGAAAACAACCTCAATCAGCCACAGACTCAGCAGGCGGTGAATTACCTGCGCAGTCGCTGGGGAAGCTGATTTGATTTGCCCTGTGAGACTTCGTTAATCGGGCCTATATAAGATTCAGTTTGTAGGCCCGATAAGCGCTAGCGCCATCGGGCAAATTCCTTTACTCCGTCAAATCATCGTAAACGCTGCGTAACCGGGTTCTCAGGTACAACACCGCTTTGTGTTTGCGCGACAACAACGCCGGCACGCTATCGCCGGTTTCCTCGGCCAGCTCTTTATAACTCAGCCCTTCCAGCTCCGTGCGTTCAAACACCTCACGCTGTGCGGGCGGAAGAGCCGCCAGCGCATCGTTAAGTTCTTCCCACAGCAGCGCCTTCAGGTAATCGTCTTCTGGCGTTTGTGCCACACCAAATAACGTTTCCGCCAATTCGTCTTCCGGAAAATCACCGTCTTCGTCAGCCGAGGAGAACGCCGACAGCGGTAATTCATGCTTTTTACGCGCTCTGTCGGTGAGTTCGTTCCGGGCGGCACGGAACAGCCAGGCGGCGATATTTTCCACCGGTTGTTCCACTTTCATGAGCTGCCAGGTAATTTCCTGTAATACGTCATCGGCATCTTCGCGCACCGCCGTGCGGCCACGAATAAACATAGTGAGCCGCGAACGGCAGGCGTTAAGGGCCGAAAGCAGTAGGGAATCCTTCGCCATTGCGGCTTTCATCCGAATTACTCGCCTTCCGGCGTTTTCACCACAGACTCTTCAGGCTGTTGGCGCATGTCTGCCCTTTCGTCACGGCGTTCGTGCCAGCCGCGATGATGACAATGCCCACGGCGACCAAAGCCCTCGCGACGCTGTTGCATAAAGGCTTCACGCTGTTCCGGGGTCATTTGCATCCAGCGTTCGTGCATCCGACGACGCATCCCGCCAAACATGCCAGGACGGAAACCAAGGCCGCCAAACAGAATGCGGCATAGCACCAGCAGCCCTAATGCCTGCCAGAAGCCAATCGCTTTCACGCCGATGATAGCGGGCAACAGTGCATTCCACAGCGACATCACCAACAGGCCCAGTACGACAAAAATCACCGCGCCCATGATCAGCGGTTTCGCCATCCGATGGCCGCCAAAACCACGGCCACGTTGATGTTCATGCATATCAAAATCTCTCATTAGAATTACCTCATCTTAGAAATTAAATCGTGTTCATGCTGAGGTAGACGTATGAGGGGGAAAAATATTGCTAAAAAAATGAAAAAAACGAAAAGCGTTAAAAACTCATCGCCAGGCCAACGCCATAGCCAGTGGTGTTTTCACCAAACATATAACGGGCCACCAGCCGGGTGCGGGTAATAAAAACAGGGTATTTGCTGCTGTCCAGTTCGATGCCTAAACCCAGAGAACTCAGGCTGTTGAAGCCCAGTTCGCCGCGCTGAGATCCCAGGTATTCGGTGTGAGCACCTTCAAGTACATAACGCACCGGGCTTTTGAGTAGCGTCCAGTCGAAAATCGGCGCCCGGCGTCGGAGATAAAGGCCCAGGTTTTGCGCGGTAGCCTCGCCCTGTACCGCGTCCGAGGTGCTGCCGAAGGTTTGCAAATTCATACTGGAATAACGTAATTCCACGTCGATATCCTGCGGTTTCGACACCAACTCGTAGTCGAACATCAGCGAGCCGCCCAGCCCGTACGCATTCAATCGGCCACCGTCGAGGAACTTGAAATCAACATCCCGACGCCGTTCCAGCACAAAGCCGCCGATGCGCACATCACTCGCCATCGTGCCCAGCATCACGTTAGCAATCGGGCGGATGACCAGTTTGCCGCCCCAGCGGTCGGTATACAGTGGGAAATCCCAGCCGATGCCGCCGGTGGCGGTCAGGCTGTTCCATTTGGTCGGGATTTTACGGGTGCGTGTGCCGTCAGATAACACGAAATGCGGATCGAAGCGGCTGTAGCCCATGGTGCCTTCGACATAAAGGGGCACGCTTTCACTGAGCGTCGCCCCACCGCCGAACTGGGTAATATCGAGCTCATTGTTGTCGCCGTCGCGGCCACCGCTGCCGATGTTCAGGTCGCTGGCTGTGACGTCCGGTACGACCGTATAGCTCATCAGCGAAAGAACCGCATTAGCGCGTTGTCGAATCCGATTGCCGTCGGCGGCATAACTTAGCGTTGCCGGAAGACAGGCGGTGAGCAGCAGTAGCCGAATGCCCGGGAACAGTATGCTCATTCGTGTTCACACCTCCCGCTGCCGTTCAACCCTCGAACGCGCTGTTAATCGTTACCAGGTATATCCTACCCCGGCAATCACATAAAACTCACCGCTGTGCTGCACAATCGGGCTGTCAGCGATGTCTTTGTCGTAAAGCTCATAGTTCGCGGCAAACAAACCCATCCAGTGCTGGCTGAAACGGTAGGATGTCACCACTGCCGCCATCGGCGAGAATGTCGTGCCGGTATCCCAGGCTTTACGCTGCGGCGTGGCCTCTTCTTTCGAAACGCCGCCGAAATAGTAGTTCGCCATATTGTGACTGCGGATCATCATCCCCATCCCTGGCATCACCAGCAGATTGTCTCTGACGATCGGGAAATCCGCCCACAAGAGGAGTTCCTGGCCGTTACTGCGCCCGGTCACATCGCTGGCGAATCGGGCGGTCAGCAGCGCATATGGCGTAATGATTGTCCCGCCGATCCCGGCTTCAAACTCCCCTTTTCGCTTATCCATGCCATGCAGGGAATCGGCGTCCGACGGGTCAAGGTTTCCAAAACGGTAACGGCCGTAGCCATACAGCGCCACGTTATCATCCAGACGGAAATAGTAGCGAGCGCGATCCCCGAGATACATCAGGTTGTCGCCAAAATAGAGGCCACCTGGAATAAAGTAGGTACTGTTATCCTGATCTTTATAACGCGCCTGGCCGCTTAACGTCGCGGCACCGACCACAAAACCCTTTGGTACAGGGCTTTTCGGGTTATCTCTCGCCAGAATATCCAGCGAGCCAAGATCCACTTCGGCAGCGGCACAAGTACTGAACAGCCAGAGCGCGCTAAGCGCAGCCGCGGCGTTGCGGTTTAGTGTCATTTTCATTCCTGAACGTGCTGTTGGCCTTCATTCGTGGCAAAAATGCAGCACAAATGACCAGAGAAAGCGTAAATTTATCAACCCATTAATGTAGACGTCCCGGCTGATAAAACCTATTTTTTTTAACACAGGATCGTCTTAATTCGTCTTTTGCGTTGGGCCAAAGTAACATTGCAGATAACGGATAAATTTGCCGATAAAACTGCCCGCAAACAGCCCGCCGACCACCACGGCCGCCGCGCTCATCCCCGGTTGTTGCATGGTCTGCGGCGACACCGCCGCCATCACGCCGAACACATATTTAATGGCGAATGCCGCCATCATTAGCGGCAATGCAGAATAATCCGCCGGACGGTTAATCGTGCGCGGAGCACTCCCGTGACTCAACCTTTCAGGCTTAATCAGCCAGAAACCCAGTGCTGCGCCGATAATCAGCACCGCAATCCACAGCATCATTACGCCCAATGACAGATCCCGATAAAGAACAAGATCATACAGATCCCATACCAAAAATATCAGCGGAATAATGGACAAGCGCTCCAGCGTCACCGTGGCGGGTTGACGGGCTTTAACTCCACGAATCACCAGAAACACAAACAGCACGTACACCCATATCGGCGTACCGACCAGCATATGTGCAATAAACTCGAGCATTTACTGTTCCTGGATGTGTTAAACAGAGCGCTGCGCCCATGATGAGGAAAAGTCTGGCACAACGTTAATTACTTTGCGAATCAGGCGCATTGAATCCCCTGCGGCACCTCGCATAAAACACGTTGCGTCGTCTTAACCTGAAATTCCCCCGCGTTGATCAGGACATTGCTTCTGACACACCGCCAGAACTGCTTGTCTCAGCCAGCGATGCGCCGGATCAGCTTCCATTCGGGGATGCCACAGCTGCGAAATGGTGATCGTCCGCGTTTTAAACGGCAGTTCGAAAGCGTGTAACCGGGACTGATTTTCCGTCAGAGATAAAAAAGAAGCCGGAACCAGCGCAATCAAATCTGACGCCTTCGCCACCGCCAGCGCCGACGGGAAACCCGGCACCACGCTGACAATTTTGCGCGCCAGCCCCAACTCTGCCAGCGCTTCATCGACCGGGCCTGACGGCAGCCCCCGCCGAGAGGCAACCACATGTCCCCACGCAATGTACTCCTCCACACCCACCTGCGCTTTCCCGGCCAGCGGATGTCCATGACGAACGACGCCAACGAAACGGTCCCGATACAGCGCCTGCACGCGTATTTCCGGGCCCATATTACTCAGCACGCCAATTTCCAGGTCCACCAGTCCTTCGCGCAAAAAGCGTGAACTTTTCTCGGGTTTCGGTGAAAAACGCAGGCATACGTCTGGCGCCATGGCTGCCACCGCCGCAATCAGTGGCGGACCAAAGGCTTCGATAAAACCGTCGTTCACGCGCAATGTAAACACGCGCTCCAGCTGCGCGATATTCAGCTCCGAGGTAGACGGTTGCAGCACCGCCCTGGCCTCGAGCACGGCGTTACGCGCCCGATCGCGGCTGGCCTCGGCGTAAGGCGTCAGCACCATATTTCGCCCGGCACGCACCAGCAACGGGTCACCAGTGACGTCACGCAAACGGCTGAGCGTTCGACTCATGGCTGAGGTGCTCAAATTCAGACGCCGGGCCGCCCCAGCCACGCTCGCTTCGGTCAGCAGCGCATCCAGTGCAATCAGCAGATTAAAATCTGGATCGGTCATCAAAATATTCCTTCGACTTTAGATAAGGCGCTTGATGCAACTATACAGTACCAATGCTGTGTCTTCCGCCTTCTTTAGCCAGGGCATAGACTTTCCTCATCAAAAAACTTACCCATGAGAATAGTGTGATGGAACTCTTTTCTGATCAACCCGGCGATGAAGGCCTGCCAGGCCGCGAACGGGCGTTTGCGATGGCGGCGGTCATGACCTCAACCCTGATGGCCGTGTTTGACGGTTCGATGGTGAATATCGCCTTACCGCAGATGGCGCAATCTTTACAGGTGGCCGCCCCGCTTGCGGTATGGTTCGCCAATGGCTATTTGCTCTCCGCCGCCATGACGCTCGCCATCTTTGCCGCGCTCGCCACCCGCTTTGGTTTTCGCCCGATCTTTATCTTTGGTTTGAGCCTGTTCACCCTCACATCGCTCGGCTGTGCGATGTCTGACTCGGCAGAGATGCTTATCGTAATGCGCGTCCTTCAGGGCGTCGGCGGCGCGGCCACGCTCAGTATTGCCCCCGCAATATTACGCTCGGTGTTTCCTGGCCGGTTGCTCGGGCGCATTCTGGGGCTGAATGCACTGTTAATTGCCGCCAGCACCGCCGTCGCCCCAGTATTAGGCGGCACGCTGCTGGGTACGCTGAGCTGGCAGTGGCTGTTTGCCATCAACGTGCTGCCCGGCATGGTGGCGATGTTGCTGGCTATCAAAGCCATTCCACGTAAACCGGCAATAAGCGATCAGCGGTTTGATGTAATGGGGGCCGTTCTGTCTGCGACGATGCTCGGAGCATTGATCATGGCGGCCAACGGTTTTGCCGACCTGCATGCTGGCGATCACTCTCTCAGCAACACCGTGATGGGCTGGAGTATGCTGGCGCTGGTCAGCGGGACGGCGTTTGTCTGGCATATTCGCCGGGCGGCAAAACCGTTGCTGCCGCCGGTTATCTTTACCTCCGGGCGTTTTTCACTGGCGGCGCTGACCTCACTGGCTTCGTTTATCAGCCAGGGCATTACCTTTGTTGCCCTGCCATTCCTGTTCCAGAGCGTGTACGGCTACAGCGCATTGACTTCTGCGCTGCTGTTTACGCCGTGGCCGGTGGGCATTGTGCTGGTTGCACCCCATGCCGGACGCCTGGCGGATAAATACTCGCCGTCGATAATCTCGACCATGGGTTTGCTGGGGTTTGTTCTCGGTTTAGCGCTACTGGCGACGTTGCCCGATCACGCCGCAGCGTGGGATATCGGGCTGCGTAGCCTGGTGTGCGGGATGGGATTTGGCTGTTTTCAGAGTCCGAACAATCGTGAAATGTTGTCTAACGTGGCGCGGGAATACAGCGGATACGCCTCAGGCGTGCTGGCGATAATGCGCACCTTCGGGCAATGTCTCGGCGCGGCGTTAGTGGGCGTGCTGCTGGCGGTGATGGCTTCGAGTTCACAACTCGTGCTGGAAGCACAGGCGGTGAAGATGAGTTTATGGGTGGCGGTTGCCACATCCGGGCTGGCCATTGCATTCAGTTTGAGCCGCCTGCGCCGTAAACAGCCTCAAAAAGCACAGGTGTAAGTGACAACGTCACACGAAGCCTTTTAGCTTAGCCAGTAAAAATGCCGTCACCGAGGTCGCATCGCTGATTTTGCCCTCTGCAATCAGAGTTTCAAACTCAGTGACCGGCATCTGGCGGCAGGTCAGCCCCACTTCTTCGGCATCGAGCTGTTGGGTGCTGGAGACAAAATCCGTCGCCAGCCAGATGTGATAGCCCTGACTGGAATAGCCCTGGGCCAGTTTCTGATACCCAATCTGCTCCATTTTTTGCGCCAGCAGGCCGGTCTCTTCCGCCAGTTCACCACGGGCGACGGCAATCGGATCGGCATTCGGGTCCAGCTCCCACGATCCCTGCGGCAATTCAATCGTGCGCAAGCCAAGCGGATAGCGATACTGCTCCACCACCCAGATAAAACCGTGCGATACCGGGACAATCACCGCGAAATCGGGCTTCTCAATCACCGAATACACACCGTGCGAACCGTCGGCACGTTCAATTCTGTCTTCTTTCAGACGCATCCATTGATTGCAATAAATTTCCTGCGAACTCAGGGTTTTAATCTCACTCATAGCGCTCATTTATGATTGTTGAAAACAAAAGCCCGCAATCAGCGGGCTATCTCGCTCGATGGCGCTCGCGCCGCCGGGCATTTTCTCGTTAGTTGAGCTGATAATCGAGGGTGATTTCAGCTTTAAGAACCTGAGACACCGGGCAGCCAGCTTTTGCTTTCTGGATGATGCCATCGAAGGTGCTGGCATCGATATCCGGTATCGCGATTTTACTTTGCAGCGCCACTTTGGTTATCGAGAATCCGCCGCTGACCTGATCCAGTGAGACCGTCGCTTCGGTATCAATTGAGGTCGCCGTAAACCCGGCTTCGCTCAGCATCAGCGAAAGTGCCATCGAGAAACAGGAGGCATGTGCAGCCGCAATCAGTTCCTCAGGGTTGGTGCCCTTCGCACCTTCAAAGCGGGTGTTAAACCCGTACGGTTGCTGGTTCAGAACGCCGCTCTCGGTCGA
Organism: Citrobacter sp. 18056; assembly: GCA_902706235.1. Classification (GTDB taxonomy): domain Bacteria; phylum Pseudomonadota; class Gammaproteobacteria; order Enterobacterales; family Enterobacteriaceae; genus Scandinavium; species Scandinavium manionii. Next base: position 414,772 of record CACSJR010000001.1, read on the forward strand.
GACGGTGCCTTTGCCACGTTTCAGATCGCCTTCCCAGTGTGCCTGGCCTTTCTTGTGGATCGTCATCGTTCACTCCTTTTATCCGTTAGGGGGACTAAGTATAGAACACGCCTTTCTGGCCGTTAGCCGTAGGCGTTAAGAGATGCCATATCAATCACGAAACGGTACTTCACGTCGCTTTTCAGCAGGCGCTCGTAGGCCTCATTGATATCCTGAATTCTGATGACCTCAACGTCTGCCGCGATACCTTTTTCCGCGCAGAAATCGAGCATCTCCTGCGTTTCTGCAATGCCACCAATCGCCGAACCCGCCACCGAGCGACGGTTAATCAGCATCGGAATGGTGTTCACTTCCGGCAAATCGCCGAGCAGACCGACAAACACCAATGTGCCGTCGAGGGTCAGCGTTGGCATATACGCATTTACATCATGCGTGTACGGGACGGTATCGATAATCAGATCAAACTGATTTTTCACTGCGTTCATTTGTTCCGGGTCGGTAGAGAGCACCACATGGCTCGCGCCCAGACGACGCGCATCCGCCTCTTTCCCCGGCGAACGGGTAAACAGCGTCACTTCCGCGCCCAGCGCGTGCGCCAGTTTCAGGCCCATATGCCCGAGCCCGCCAAGACCAATCACCGCCACTTTGCTGTTGGCATCAATCTTCCAGTGACGCAGCGGCGACCAGGTGGTGATCCCGGCGCAGAGCAGCGGCGCGGCCCCTTTCAAATCCAGCCCATCGGGAATGCGCAGGACGAAATCCTGACTCGCAAGGATGGTCTGTGAATAGCCGCCGTAGGTGGTCTGGTGATCGTGACGATCCTGTCCGTTGTAGGTCTGCGTATTGCCTTCTTCGCAATACTGCTCCAACCCGTCTTTACAAGGTGAACAGCGGCGACAGGAATCGACCATACAACCGATGGCTGCCAGGTCACCGGGTTTAAATTTAGTGACGCTGTCACCGATAGCCGTCACCCGGCCAACAATTTCATGTCCAGGAACAATGGGATAGGTGCTGAACCCCCAGTCGTTGCGGGCCTGGTGTAAGTCTGAGTGGCAAACGCCGCAGTACAAAACCTCAATGGTCACATCGTCCGGGCGCGGTTCTCGGCGGTCAAAGGAGAACGGAGCCAGCGGCGTGGTGGGATTTTGTGCTGCATATCCTAAAACTTTCATGGAATGACCTCACGATGAACAAAATGGGGAAATCTCAGCGCGAATCAAAAAGCATAGTTCAGGTATATGACAGTGTGACGCTCGTCGCACAAAGGGTTAAATCTCAGAGAGTTCCTGAAAGCGCCAGCTGGTGTTGCTATTTCGAGCAGAATGGTCAACTATCAATCTCGCAGGCAAATACATTGTCTGCGCTTAAGGGTAAATTTCGCCCGGCACCTCCGGGATTGACCTTGAAACCATTCACAGGATTAAGGAGTCAGCATGAAATCGAACCGTCAGGCACGTCATATCCTCGGCTTGAACTACAAGCTTTCAAACCAGAAAAAAGTCCTTATCGAAGGCGATGCGGAAACCCAGCAAAACCACACTCATGCCACCGGCCGTAAACGTCGCACCGACTAATACCCCGGCTTTTTCAGCCCTTTCATCGATAAAGACCGACACCATCGTTTACATAAGATGGTGTTTTTTTTAGTTTCTGAACCGCAGCGTTTACCCTTTTTATTAACACTTGCTTTATACTTTGCCGCGCCGAAGTACCCGCCAGCCCTCTCGATTCGCCTGACTGGGCCGGCCGTGATGACAAAGGATCAGTAAGATGTTAAGCAACCATAAAAACAACCGTTCTCTTTATATCCCCTATGCAGGCCCCGTATTACTGGAGTTTCCACTCCTCAACAAAGGCAGCGCGTTTAGCCAGGAGGAGCGTCGCAACTTTAACCTCTTAGGCCTGTTGCCCGCAGTCGTGGAAACCATCGAAGAACAGGCCGAACGCGCCTGGATCCAGTACCAGGGCTTCAAGACCGAAATCGACAAACATATTTACCTGCGCAATATCCAGGACACGAACGAAACCCTCTTCTACCGCCTGGTCGAAAACCACCTCGACGAGATGATGCCGGTTATCTACACCCCGACCGTCGGCGCCGCCTGTGAGCGTTTCTCCGAGATTTATCGTCGTTCCCGCGGCGTGTTCATCTCTTACGAAAACCGTCACAACATGGATGACATTCTACAAAACGTGCCAAACCACAACATCAAAGTGATTGTGGTCACCGACGGCGAGCGCATTCTCGGCCTCGGCGATCAGGGCATTGGCGGAATGGGCATTCCTATCGGCAAACTGTCGCTGTACACCGCCTGTGGCGGGATAAGCCCGGCGTACACTCTGCCGGTGGTGCTTGATGTCGGTACCAATAATCAGCAGTTGCTGAATGATCCGCTGTACATGGGGTCGCGCCAGCCGCGTATCACCGACGACGAGTATTATCAGTTTGTGGATGATTTCATTCAGGCGGTGAAACAGCGCTGGCCGAACGTGCTGCTGCAGTTCGAAGATTTCGCGCAGAAGAATGCCATGCCCTTGCTGAACCGCTATCGTGACGAGATTTGCTCATTCAATGATGACATTCAGGGCACCGCATCGGTTACCGTCGGCACGCTGATTGCCGCCAGCCACGCTGCGGGCAGCCAGCTCAGCGAGCAAAAAATCGTCTTCCTCGGCGCAGGCTCTGCCGGTTGCGGGATTGCCGAACAAATTATCGCCCAGATCCAGCGCGAAGGCCTGACCGAAGAACAGGCACGCGCCCGCGTGTTTATGGTTGACCGCTTCGGCCTGCTGACCGATCAGATGCCAAACCTGCTGGCGTTCCAGAACAAGCTGGTGCAAAAGCGCGACAATCTGAAAGAGTGGGACACCGCAGAAGACGTGCTCTCCCTGCTGGACGTGGTGCGCAACGTGAAGCCTGACATTCTGATTGGCGTCTCCGGCCAGACCGGGCTATTCACCGAAGAAATCATTCGTGAAATGCACAAGCACTGCCCGCGCCCAATCGTGATGCCGCTGTCTAACCCGACCTCTCGCGTAGAAGCGACGCCGCAGGACATCATCACCTGGACCGAAGGCTGTGCGCTGGTGGCCACCGGCAGCCCATTCGCACCGGTCACGTGGAAAGATAAAACGTATCCGATTGCCCAGTGCAACAACTCGTACATCTTCCCGGGCATTGGTCTGGGCGTGATTGCCTCCGGCGCGTCGCGCATCACCGACGAAATGCTGATGTCAGCGAGCGAAACGCTGGCCAGGCATTCGCCGCTGGCAAACAACGGTGAAGGCATGGTGTTGCCAGAGCTGAAGGATATTCATACCGTCTCGCGGGCGATTGCGTTTGCGATTGGCAAAATGGCCCAGCAGCAAGGCGTCGCGGTGAAAACGTCGGCCGAAGCCCTGCAACAGGCGATTGATGACAACTTCTGGCAGCCGGAATACCGCAGCTACCGTCGTACCTCGATTTAACATTTGTGCCTGTGGCGCTGCGCCTACAAGAAATCGTAGGTCTTGCAGACGTAGCGCCAATCAACAATCCCCGCTACACTCTTTCCACCCATTAATCTGCTGAAAATATAAAAGGAGGATCCCATGCTGTATTGTGAAAAGTTTACTTTTTCACGTACTTTTGGCGATCGCACCTGCTCAAGCGTTATCCGTATCGTGCTGCGATAACTTCTGCTTGAGCGAAGAAAACCAAGACTGAATTCCTTCCTCGGCTTACCGGGTTATCGTCGGCGTTAACTGACGAGGCGTTCTTACGCCAGTAACACTTGAGTAAGTTCTATGACCACATTATTAAGTACCCACTCGCTGTGCAGCGAAACGGCCTTCGGCCCCCTGTTCACTGACCTCTCCTTTACGCTGAAAAAAGGCGATCGCGTCGGGCTGATTGGCTATAACGGCTGCGGTAAAAGTACCCTGCTAAAACTGTTGGATGGTTCACAAGCGCCATCATCCGGCTACGTTTCCATTGCCAACCACTGCCTGCTGGCACGCGTGGAGCAACATTTACCTGAATCCCTCGGGCCGCTGACGATGCTTGATGCGGTGCTGGATAACATTCCTCACGCTGAGCGGGAAATCCAACGCTGGCGTGCCGAAGCGTTATTGGCGGAAATGGGTTTCAGTAGCGAAGACCAGGCATTAACGGCCGCCACACTTAGCGGTGGGCAGCATACTCGCCTGCTGCTGGCACGGGCATTGATAACCTCTCCGGATCTGCTGCTACTGGACGAACCGGGTAATCACCTCGACCTGCCGACGCTGCTGTGGCTGGAGCGTTTCCTCAACGGCTGGAACGGCAGTTTTATCGTCGTTTCCCATGACCAACAGCTGCTGAATAACGTGACCAACACCAGCTGGATCCTGCGTGATCATCGACTGCACAGCTTTTCCCTGCCTTGTAGTGCCGCCCGTCAGGCGTTGATGGAACAGGATGAAAGCGATGCCCTGCGCTTCAAAGCTGAACAGAAAGAGATCAACCGGGTGGCAGCCAGTGCCAAACGGCTGGCTGTCTGGGGCCACGTGTATGACAACGAAGATTTGTCGCGAAAAGCCAAGCAAATGGAGAAACAGATTGAACGGCTGAAGGCAAGCCAGACCGACGTTACCGCAGGCAGTCAGTGGCGATTACAGTTGCATGGCGACCTGCTGCGGGCTGACCGTCTGCTGGAGCTGGAAAAGCTGTCCGTATCACCGGCGGCCGGAGTCGCGCCGCTGTTTAGTGTACCGATTGCCCGGTTGAAAAGCGGTGATCGGGTGGCCGTATTTGGCCGTAACGGCTGCGGAAAATCGTCGCTGCTGCGACTTATCTGGCAGCAATATCAGGCCAGCGTAATGGCGGAGGGATTATCTATCCACCCGCGTGTGGCGCTGGGTTATTATGATCAAACGCTACACCAGTTAGCGGATAGCGCCACGCTGTTTGACGCGCTGGAGCCGTTCGCGCCCGCACCGGAAACACGAAAAATGGCGTTAATCAGCGCGGGTTTTGCATGGGCGAGACATGGCCAGCGCGTCGATTCACTGAGCGGCGGCGAGCGTTCCCGGCTGTTGTTTGTCGGCCTGACTCTGGCGCGTTATAGCCTGCTGATGCTCGATGAGCCTACTAATCATCTCGACATGGAAGGCAAAGAGGCGCTGGCGGAAACGCTGCAAACCTTCGCCGGAGGTGTGCTGCTGGTGAGCCACGACAGGCAACTGATGCAACGGAGCTGTAATCGTTTTTGGCTGATTGAAAATGGCGTGCTGGAGGAGTGGCACGATGCCGATGCGGCGTGGGAACGGTTGCGCGAACCGCTCCCGGCTGCGCCAGATTCGAAGCCCGCTGTCGCACCGGAAACGACATCAGACGCCGTAGACGATTTGCTGGAAACCCTGCTCGCTCTCGAAACGCAGCTGGCTGACGACATGGCACGTAAACCGAAGCATCAGAAACCTCAGCTTCAGGCCCAATGGCAGCGTGAAATTGAGGTACTTACTGCGCGTCTGGAATCGCTGTAATTCCCTTCCCAGGCACCTTCGGGTGCCTGTTTTTTGTCTTAACACACAGAGATTCATAAGCTTAATTTATAGTTTTTGTGATTTTAAACACTACTAATTATCGTAAAATTATTACGTTATGTTGCGATGGGCTTGCTAAAACAACGGAATGCTTTAACTCTAAAGGAGTAACGACGTGCTTCACTGGCGCCGTACCTGCATTGCAGATTTTCATCCAAAAAGGAGACATACATGAAGGCTGCTGTTGTAACTCAAGACCATCAGGTCAATGTGACTGAAAAAACGCTTCGTCCGTTGAAGCATGGCGAAGCGCTGCTGAAGATGGAATGCTGCGGCGTTTGCCACACCGACCTCCACGTGAAGAATGGCGATTTCGGCGATAAAACGGGCGTCATTCTGGGTCACGAAGGTATTGGGGTTGTGAAAGAAGTCGGCCCAGGCGTGACCTCTTTGAAACCCGGCGATCGCGCAAGCGTGGCGTGGTTCTTTGAAGGCTGCGGCCACTGTGAATACTGTAACAGCGGCAACGAAACGCTCTGCCGCTCGGTGAAAAATGCCGGTTACAGCGTCGACGGCGGTATGGCCGAAGAGTGCATCGTCACCGCCGATTATTCCGTAAAAGTGCCGGACGGTCTGGAATCCGCGGCGGCCAGCAGCATCACCTGTGCGGGCGTCACCACCTATAAAGCGGTCAAAATGTCCGGAATCAAACCGGGCCAGTGGATTGCCATCTACGGTCTTGGCGGTTTGGGTAACCTCGCGCTGCAGTACGCGAAAAACGTGTTCAATGCCAAAGTTATCGCCCTGGACGTCAACGACGCGCAGCTGAAACTGGCGGAAGAAATGGGCGCTGATTTGATTATCAACTCCCGGAGTGAAGACGCGGCGAAAATCGTGCAGGAAAAAACCGGCGGCGCGCACGCGGCCGTCGTTACTGCCGTAGCAAAAGCAGCGTTTAATTCCGCGGTCGATGCGGTTCGTGCCGGTGGCCGTGTGGTTGCCGTTGGCCTGCCGCCAGAATCCATGAGCCTTGATATTCCGCGCCTGGTGCTGGACGGTATTCAGGTAGTCGGTTCGCTGGTGGGTACGCGTCAGGACCTGATTGAAGCGTTCCAGTTTGCCGCCGAAGGCAAAGTGGTGCCAAAAGTGACAATGCGTCCGATTGGCGACATCAACGCCATTTTCAAAGAAATGGAACAAGGGCAGATTCGCGGCCGTATGGTTATCGACCTGCGTCATTAATCCGGCCTTAAACGACAAACGGCGCCAAAAGGCGCCGTTTTTAGACCGCTATATACCCAAAATAATTTGAGTTGCATCGCGGCGGCAAGAGAATGGGTCTCGATGAGCTTAGTAAGCTAAGTGATTCGGGCAAGTGAACGTAGCCAACAAAGATGTAGCTTGAAGGATGAACGGCATATTCACGCTTTGCTCCGACGATCGTTAATCCACTGTTTCACTTCAATGGTGAAGGTGTCCGGCGCTTTACGGAACATTTTACGGGCCAGGTCGAGCACGGTATGGCGAGCAAGTTCTTCTTCCATCCGCTGCTGAGCGCTGTCCATCACCGAACGCACGCCGCACGGACCATCGCAAACCCAGGATGGGGGCGCTTCGTCAAATAAGGCCAGACGCTGGCGGATCTCTCGGCACTCGAACATCGATTTGTCACCGTCAATGGCCTGCACTATATCCAGCACGCTGATGAGTTCACTGGCTCGTGCCAGCCGAAATCCCCCGCCCTTGCCTTCTGTACTCACCACCAGCCCGGCGCGAGAAAGACGGGTAAATATTTTCGCCAGATAGTCATAAGGTACGTTCTGCAGTTCCGCCAGCTCTCGCACGCTCATTTCACGCGCATCGCCATTCGCATCCACCATGCTCATCAGGCTGTGGATCCCGTACTCCACGCCAGAACTGTAAAACGCCATTTTATAATCCTCTTCGGTTTATTCACGGTGATGATAACTCAGATACTCAGAAAGATCTTGTCGGAGTTAACTCCGACAAGTATAGTGGCAGTTATTGGAGCCAAACGGCCTAAAAATGCAGAAGGACAAAACATGAAACAACGTATTCTTATCATCGGTAGCGGTTTTGCAGGTATGTGGTCTGCAGTCAGTGCGGCACGTCTGGCGCATCTGCAGGGCAACGATTCTTTGGAAATCGCCGTGCTGGCGCCACAGCCTGAACTGCGCGTCAGACCGCGTTTTTATGAAGCCAATGTATCGACGCTGACCGCTGATTTACAGCCGCTGTTTGCCGAGCTGAATATCCGTTTCATTGCAGGTCACGCCGAGCGTATCGACGCCGCAGAGAATAGCGTTTGGTACAAAACACCCGAGTCGCAGTCGACCTTTATCTCCTATGATCGCCTGATTATTGCCAGCGGCAGCCACCTGCACCACTTTGGTATCAAAGGCATCTCTGAGCATGGCTTCGATGTCGATCAGCTGGATTCCGCTCAGCGTCTGGAAGATCATCTTCACGCTCTGGCAAACCAGCCGGAAAGCCCTGCCCGCAATACCGTCGTCGTGTGCGGCGGTGGCTTCACCGGGATTGAACTGGCAACGGAGCTCCCTTCTCGTTTGAAAGCCCTGTTCGGCGAAAATACGCAGACCAGAATTGTCGTAGTAGAAAGAGGTTCAGAGATTGGTGGCCGCTGGAGTGAGGCGCTGCGCGAAGTTATCCGAAACGCCTCTGACGAACTGGGGATCGAGTGGCGTCTGAACGCAGGCGTGGAAGTGGTCGATGCCACCGGTGTCACCTTGCAGGATGGCAGCCGGATCGACGCCGCAACTGTGGTCTGGACTGCCGGGGTGAAAGCCAGCCCGCTGGGTGAAAACCTCACCGCAGACCGCGATGCGCTGGGCCGTTTTGTTGTGAACGAAGAACTGCAAATCCCGTCATACCGTAATATTTTCGCAACCGGCGATATGGCTCATGCGAAATCAGATGATATAGGCAACACCGCGCTGATGACCTGTCAGCACGCCATTCAGCTCGGTAAGTTCGCCGGTCATAACGCCGCAGCCAGCCTGCTTGGCGTGGAAGGTTTACCGTATCGCCAGGTGAATTATGTGACCTGTCTTGATCTCGGTGCGTGGGGCGCGGTATACACCGAAGGCTGGGATCAGCAGCTGAAACTGGTTCGTGAAGACGCTAAAAAGCTGAAAATCGCCATTACTAACGAGCTTATCTATCCGCCAGAAGCCGATCGTGACGTGGCCTTTGCCGCCGCCGACCCGCTGGCTAAATTCGTGTAGATTCTCCGCGATTCTAAGCATTTCCGTAATCCGGCCTTTGCGCCGGATTTTTGTCAACGCAAAATACGCCATCAGAGGTCGTCCAAAGTCACGCGAACAGGCTTAGGATTACGAAGGCGCTCTTTCACTATCTCCACGAGTTCGGCATCTTCATCACTCAGGAGTGTCTGTTTGAACGGCAAACGTTCATTGTCAGCGATATATTCAAGCATGAGGCGAAGCGCTTCCGAAGGCGTTACCCCTATTTTTTCCAGTGCAGCGAAAGAACGAGCTTTAAGATCATCGTCGATACGCAGGTTAATGCTCCCCATGTCTCACACCTCTTGTAAATACAAATGTCATTACAAGTATTGCATTGCCGTATGCATATAGTAAGTCACACAGGAAGTCAGGAATGCCAGCCGTTAGAGTGGTGATACGAGTCCGCTTTGTGCTGTGAGTTCAACGGGATCCATTCAACAATTGTTCTTGCCAACTCCCCGGGCTGCTCGAGCGGAATCATATGGCCGCAATCCCGAATGATTCTTAACGATGCATAAGGTATGGCTTCTACCAACTCTTCTGCCTCCTTCATCGAACGGATGGCATCATCTTCACTGGCGATAACCAGCGTTGGACAACATATCGTTGCAGAAGGTATACCTTGCCTGGATAAGGATGATTGCGTGATGAAGGCTTCAAATCCCAGAGAACACCCCATTTTCTGGATAGCTGAAATCATATCCTGATTTGATGTTTTTAGAGGGTGGAGTGAGCGGGCAATAGCATGGCTGCTCAGCCCCTTAAACGTCGTGGGGGACAATGACTGCGCGTTCTTCCGCTTTGCTTCAGCCTCTAACGGCGTATCTTCCCGTAAGGAACTGGCAATAAGCACTAAGGACTCAACACGTTCAGGGAATTGTGCTGCCAGTTGTCGGGCAATATACCCTCCCATCGAAAAACCTATCAAAGAAAACTTTTCAGGCAGAAGAGTAATCAGATGCTGCACTACATCATGAATGGTTCGTCCTTCAGTTACAGATGCATGATGAACAATACAGTTTGACGGCAGGTACGTTTCAAATTCATGCCACAGCATTTCATTCAGCATAAACCCGGGAATTAAAACCATTGTATGCGGCTTTACACTCATAGATCTCGCTTAAATTCATCAGTGTATTTATTGGGTTAGACAGGTTAAAAATATCTGACTAACTGCGACAATATCAAATTCCAGCCCTGGATAGGCGTTATCTATTTCCACAGGGTTTCTTAACGTTTCTAACGTCCTCCCAAGCTTCCTCCACCATCAACAGGCAGCACCACGCCAGTAATAAAACTCGCTTCTGGTGATAAAAGAAAGGCTATTGCTGAAGCCACTTCAGCAGGAGAACCAAGTCTGCCCATAGGGATTGTCGATAAAACACGTTGTTCTGCTTCACTTCCAACGGGTCGTGTTTTATGAAAAAGCGCTGTCTCTATTGGCCCAGGAGCAATCGCGTTTGAGGTGATCCCGAATTGAGCAAGCTCTAATGCCCAGGTCCGTGTACAACCTACCAGAGCACTTTTTGCTGCTGAGTAAGCAGTTCGGTCAATCGCACCGTAAATGGCGCGGCTACATACATTAACAATTCTTCCCCAGCCTCTGCTCTTCATGTTGCCAATGAGTGCTTGTGTTATTTGAACTGCCACGCGTACGTTTATATCCATGACATGTTGGAAAGTTTGAATATCAATACCTCCAAGTTGTTGAGGTAAGGCTACACCAATATTATTCACTATGCCGTGGACTTCGTGATTTTCGGCAATTTTCATTAGAATGAAATTTGTTTCAGCAGAGCTACTCAGATCGGCCGTATATAAAGTACCAGGGAAGCTGGCATCGACATTCCGAGCAATACCGACAACCAGATGACCCTGTTTTGATAATTTATCACTGAGAGCTCTTCCTATCCCTCTTGTTGCACCAGTGATTAGATAAGTGCGATATGGCCCCATATTAAAACCCTCTGTTTCGTTTGGAAGAATGCGAATCAAATGATTACTAAAATCCCATTTTTTACTCACTACCTATTCGCTCCGCAGCCTGGTCCTGAGTGATGTGGCGGCTGACCGACTTCCGAATAATCTGGAGCCGATTGAGCTCTTTGTGACTCATGCTAATTGTCTCTTTTGCCATGAAATATCCTCCCCAAATACGGTGGGTGACATTTCTGATTGGGTCAAGGGGACATTACCGCATAGTCTTAACATTTGCGCCGGATTTTTTGCCTTTTGCGGTCGTAATACCGTAATCTTGGTCGTTTCAGGATGAACAAGATTACGCTCATGACAAAACAAAAAGCCACGCTCATCGGGCTGCTGGCTATTCTGCTGTGGAGCACAATGGTGGGTCTGATTCGCGGCGTCAGTGAAGGCTTAGGCCCGGTCGGCGGCGCGGCGGCGATTTACAGCTGCAGTGGGCTGCTGTTACTCCTTACCGTGGGTTTTCCTCAACTCAAAACCTTTTCCTTTCGCTATCTGGTGGCGGGCTGCGTGCTGTTTGTCACCTATGAAATCTGCCTCGCGCTCTCTCTGGGCTATGCCGCCACACGCCAGCAGGCGATTGAAGTCGGGATGGTCAACTACCTATGGCCAAGTCTGACTATCGCGTTTGCCATTTTGTTCAACGGACAGAAAGCCCGATGGTGGGTTGTTCCAGGGCTTCTGATTTCACTGCTCGGTGTTAGCTGGGTATTAGGTGGTGAGAACGGTCTGAACCTGGTAGAAATAAAGCACAATATTGCCAGCAGTCCACTCAGCTATATTCTGGCGTTTTGTGGGGCGTTTATCTGGGCGACCTACTGCACCGTTACCGCCAAATACGCCAAAGGCAAAAATGGGATTACGCTTTTTGTTTTACTGACCGCGTTTAGTCTGTGGGCACAGTATTTTTCCAGCCCTCAGCCTGAAATGATTTTCAGCTGGCCAGTAGTGATTAAGCTCATTCTGTGTGCGCTGTCGTTAGGATTTGCCTATGCGGCGTGGAATATCGGGATTTTGCACGGCAGTGTCAGTTTGCTGGCGGTTGGCTCTTATTTTACCCCGGTACTTTCTTCTGCGCTGGCGTCCGTTCTGCTCAGCGCCCCGCTCTCCTGGGCCTTCTGGCAAGGAGCCTGCATGGTGTGTGCAGGCTCCTTGTTGTGCTGGTACGCAACGCGAAACTAGTTACACGGTCTGGCGCGCTTTCGCCAGGCCAAACCAAATCCCGACCGCCAGAATCAGCATCATGCTGCCCGCACTGAACAACGCCACGCTGTGCGAGGTAATAAAGGCGCTTTTCGCCGCCTCGGCAACCGAATCCGCCAGCGTCGGCGTCAGCGTCTGAGCCAGCTGCATCGCTTCCCCGATCGACGACCCCGCCCGGCTGGCAGCGTCAGCATTCAGCCCTTCCGGCAGGATAATCGACGACGTATAGCTCCGGGTCAGAATCAGGCCAAACAGCGCAATCCCCAGACCGGCACCCAGCTCGTAGGCCATGGTTTCGATAGCCCCGGCTGCGGCCGCTTTTTCCTTCGGTGCTGCCGCCATAATCGCAGCCGTCGAGGCCAGTAAGGCGCTGGCGGCGCTAAAACCTAACAGCGTCATCAGGCCCCACGCCTGCCATTGCTGAGTGCTGAAGTCGGTCATCGACAAGCCGAGGAAGCTGAATGCGCTCAGCGCCATACCACCGGTTGCCACCTGACGCAGCCCCAGACGCGACACCATAACCCCGGCAAGCGGGCCGCTAAAGCCGCTGGCCAGCATTAACGGCAGCATAAACAGTCCGGCTTCAAACGGCGTTTTACCGTGCACAAATTGCAGTTCTTGCGCCATCAGCAGTTCGAACCCCACCAGCGTGATCATCGCCGTGACCGCCATCATGACGCCGCTGAGAATAATGCGGTGCGTGAACAGGCGCATATCGATCATCGGCGTGCGGGCATTGAGCTGAATACGCACGAAGGCGGTGAGCAGAGTTGCACCAAACAGCAGCACAAGGCCGACAACCCACAGCGCCATCACGCCTTTCATTGCCGTTTTCGCGCTCCACACCAGCAGCAGAATAGCGACGATCAGCATCAGTGCGTGGCTGAAATTCAGCGGCTGCTCACGGCGTCCGGCCTGACGTGGAACCACGCGTGCGCTCAGCGCCATCACAAACAGTACGATCGGGACGTTGATCAGGAATACTGCGCCCCACCAGAAGTGCTCGAGCACGATACCGCCGATCAGCGGCCCAAACGCCGCGCCGCCCGATCCCACCGCGGCCCACATACCCAGCGCCATATTACGGTGGCGGGCTTCGCTGAAGGTGTTGCGGATCCCAGCGAGCGTCGCCGGAACGATCATCGCCGCACCGATGGCCAGCACCGCACGCGCGGCAATTAGCCATTCTGCGGTGGTCGCAAACGCCGCACACAGCGACGCCAGACCAAACAGTCCGCTGCCGATAAGCAGCAGTCGTTTAAAGCCGATGCGGTCGCCCAGCGCGCCCATCGGCAGAACCATACCCGCCATTACCAGCGAGTAGATATCAATGATCCACAGCAGCTCGTTGCCGCTGGCACCGAGCGAAACGCTCAGCGTCGGCGCGGCGACGTGCAATACCGTGGCATCAATCGCTACCGGGATATACACCAGTACGATAGCAACCAACGTTAACCATTGACGAAACATAATCTTTCCCTCTTCAAAAACAAACTGGACAGTTGTCCAGATTGCGATCCTGCTTGAGAGTTGAACGCTTGTCCAGCTTTTTGTTATCATGACCATACTGCCGCCAGGGACTGAAACTATGAGCTATTTGAATCGGGAAGACCGTCGGGAATCCATCATGCAGGCCGCCATTCGCGTGGCGCTGGAAGAAGGTTTCACTGCCATGACCGTCCGTAACATCGCCAGCCGCGCGGGGATTGCTGCGGGCCAGGTCCACCATCACTTCACGTCATCGGGCGAACTAAAATCGCAGGCCTTTGTACGGGTGATCCGCGAAATGATGGAACTCCCGCTGGTCGAGGAAAATGCCAGCTGGCGCGAACGCCTGTTTGCGCTACTTGGCAGTGAAGATCGACGACTGGAGCCGTATATTCGCCTGTGGCGCCAGGCGCAGCTGTTGGCAGATAGCGACCCAGACATTAAAGCGGCGTATCTGCTGACCATGTCGATGTGGCACGAAGAGGCCGTCAGGCTGATCGTGGCCGGTGAAAAAGCCGGTGAATTTACCCTGCATGACAATGCCAAAGACATTGCCTGGCGTTTAATTTCATTAGTCTGCGGGCTCGACGGCATATATGTATTGGGGATGCCGGACGTCGACGATGCCGCATTTAATCGTCATTTACACCGTGCCCTTGAACTCGAATTAGCCTAGTTTTTTTACAATTAGTAACACTTAAGCGCAGCTATATTCCAGGCCCATTCGCGGGGTTGCGCTTTTTTATCTATCCTTCATTCACATAACCCAAAAAATCCTTACTTTTCGCGGAACATTACGTTCCGTCCGTCTCTTTTTGCTTATTTTTCATAACGTACTGGTGCAGACGAGGGCGATATGTCACAACAAGATGAGAAGAATAATCATTACCTCTTAAAAAACTGGAAGCCAGAAAACCCGCTGTTCTGGGAGAACAAAGGTAAAGGTATCGCCCGACGAAACCTTTGGATTTCCGTAGCCTGTCTGCTATTGGCCTTCTGCGTATGGATGTTATTCAGTGCCGTCAGCGTCAATCTTAATAAAGTCGGATTTAATTTCACTACCGACCAGTTATTTTTATTAACCGCCCTGCCATCCCTTTCCGGAGCAATATTACGCGTCCCCTACTCCTTTATGGTACCTCTATTTGGTGGTCGATACTGGACGGTATTAAGCACCGTTATTCTGATTATTCCCTGCGTCTGGCTCGGAATTGCCATTCAAAACACCGCTACTCCATATTGGGTATTTATTGTTATTGCCTTACTGTGTGGATTTGCTGGTGCGAATTTCGCCTCGAGCATGGGAAATATCAGTTTCTTCTTCCCGAAAGCCCGGCAAGGCAGCGCGCTCGGCATTAACGGTGGACTGGGCAATCTCGGCGTCAGCGTGATGCAACTCGCCGCGCCGCTGGTGATTTTCCTGCCGATTTTCACCTTCCTCGGCGTGCACGGCGTAACGCAGGAAGACGGTTCAACGATGTGGCTGACTAACGCCGCCTGGATTTGGGCTCCGCTACTGCTGATTGCCACACTCGCCGCCTGGTTCGGGATGAACGATATCGCCAGTTCTAAAGCGTCGATCGCCGAACAACTGCCGGTACTGGGACGGCTGCACACCTGGATCCTCGCCCTGCTGTATCTGGCAACGTTCGGCTCGTTTATCGGTTTTTCGGCTGGTTTCGCTATGCTTGCGAAAACGCAGTTTCCCGATGTGAACATCCTTAAACTGGCGTTCTTCGGGCCGTTCCTCGGCGCACTGGCGCGTTCCTTTGGCGGTGTCATTTCCGACAAACTCGGCGGCGTGCGCGTGACGCTGATTAATTTCATTTTCATGGCTATCTTCAGCGCCCTGATTTTCCTCACTCTGCCAGGTGGCAGCTCTCCCGGCAACTTCCTCACCTTTTACCTCGTGTTCATGGGCCTGTTCCTGACCGCCGGACTCGGGAGCGGCTCAACCTTCCAGATGATTGCGGTGATTTTCCGCAAAATTACCATCGACCGTGTGAAAGCCAAAGGCGGCAGCGACGAACAGGCGCAGCAGGAAGCGGTAACCGATACCGCCGCCGCGCTGGGCTTTATCTCCGCCATCGGTGCGGTCGGTGGATTCTTCATCCCGAAAGCCTTTGGTACGTCACTGGCGATGACCGGTTCTCCGGTCGGCGCGATGAAAATCTTTTTGGTGTTCTACATCGTTTGCGTGGTGGTGACGTGGCTGGTCTACGGTCGCCGCCAGCCTTCCGCTAAATAATCATAACAATGTGAGCCCCCTAACCACGGGCCAGCCCTGGCCCCGTCAGGAGAAATGTCATGAGTAAGCTACTGGACAGGTTTCGCTACTTTAAGCAAAAAGAGGAAACCTTCGCGAACGGTCACGGCCAGGTGTACAACACCAACCGCGACTGGGAAGACAGTTATCGCCAGCGCTGGCAGTTCGACAAAATCGTGCGCTCAACGCACGGTGTGAACTGCACCGGTTCCTGTAGCTGGAAGATCTACGTAAAAAACGGGCTGGTGACCTGGGAAACTCAGCAAACCGATTATCCGCGCACCCGCCCCGATTTACCCAACCACGAACCGCGCGGCTGCCCACGCGGAGCCAGCTATTCCTGGTACCTTTACAGCGCTAACCGCCTGAAATATCCGCTGATCCGCAAAAGCCTGATCTCCCTGTGGCGTGAGGCGCTGGAACAGCACGCTGACCCGGTTCACGCCTGGAATTCGATAATGCAGGACCCGGCCAAATGCCTGAGGTACAAACAGGCTCGCGGCCACGGCGGGTTTGTGCGCTCCAACTGGAACGAACTGAATACCCTGATTGCGGCAGCCAACGTCTGGACCATTAAAGAGTATGGGCCTGACCGGGTTGCAGGTTTCTCGCCCATTCCGGCGATGTCGATGGTCTCTTACGCCGCAGGCACGCGCTATCTGTCGCTGCTTGGCGGCACCTGCCTCAGCTTTTACGACTGGTATTGCGATTTGCCGCCCGCCTCGCCGATGACCTGGGGCGAACAAACCGACGTGCCGGAATCCGCCGACTGGTATAACTCCTCGTACATCATCGCCTGGGGCTCAAACGTGCCGCAGACGCGCACGCCGGATGCGCACTTCTTTACCGAAGTGCGCTACAAAGGCACCAAAACCATCGCCATCACCCCAGATTTCTCGGAAGTGGCCAAACTCAGCGACCAGTGGCTGGCGCCAAAACAGGGCACCGACAGCGCGCTGGCAATGGCGATGGGCCACGTCATGCTGCGCGAGTTTCATCTCGATAACCCGAGCGATTATTTCATCAACTACTGTCGCCGTTACACCGACATGCCGATGCTGGTGCAACTCGATGCGCGGGAAGATGGCAGTTACGTACCGGGCCGGATGCTACGCGCGTCGGATCTGGTCGATAACCTTGGCGAAAGCAATAATCCGCAGTGGAAAACCGTCGCCTTCAACACCGCGGGTGAACTGGTGGTGCCCAACGGTGCGATCGGCTTCCGCTGGGGCGAGCAGGGGAAATGGAATCTCGAATCACTGGCTGCGGGCAGTGAAATTGAGCTACAGCTCAGTTTATTGGGTAATCATGACAGTGTCGTGGGCGTGGCTTTCCCCTACTTTGGCGGCAACGAAAATCCGCATTTCCGCAGCGTGAAGCAGGACCCGATCCTGGTGCGTCAGTTACCTGTTAAACAGCTGACGTTTGCCGACGGCAACGCGGGTTTAGTGGTCAGCGTCTACGATCTGATTTTAGCGAATTACGGTCTCGACCGCGGGCTGGACGATCCACTCTCTGCCAAAGATTACAGCGAAATCAAAGCCTACACCCCCGCATGGGCTGAGCAAATCACCGGCGTGCCGCAATACCACATCGCGCAAATCGCCCGTGAATTTGCCGATACCGCCCACAAAACACACGGCCGCTCGATGATCATCCTCGGTGCCGGGGTCAACCACTGGTATCACATGGACATGAACTACCGGGGGATGATCAACATGCTGGTATTCTGCGGCTGCGTGGGTCAGAGTGGCGGCGGCTGGGCACACTACGTCGGCCAGGAGAAACTGCGTCCGCAAACCGGCTGGCTGCCGCTGGCGTTTGCGCTGGACTGGAACCGTCCACCGCGCCAGATGAACAGCACCTCGTATTTCTACAATCACTCCAGCCAGTGGCGTTATGAAAAACTCACCGCCAAAGAGCTGCTCTCTCCGCTGGCGGACGCCAGTCAATTCACCGGGCATTTGATTGATTTCAATGTCCGCGCTGAACGGATGGGCTGGTTACCGTCCGCGCCGCAGCTCAATCTGAATCCGTTAAGCATCAAAGAGAAGGCCGACGCCGCGGGCGTAACGCCAGCCGATTACACTGCGCAGGCGTTGAAATCTGGCGATATTCGCATGGCCTGCGAACAGCCTGACAGCGGTAACAACCACCCGCGCAATCTGTTTGTCTGGCGCTCCAACCTGCTCGGATCATCGGGTAAGGGTCATGAGTATTTACTCAAATACCTGCTCGGTACCGAGAGCGGTATTCAGGGCGACGCACTCGGTGAAAGCGATGACGTGAAGCCGGAGGAAGTCGAATGGCAAACCGCCGCCATCGAAGGCAAGCTCGACCTGCTGGTGACCCTCGATTTCCGCATGTCCAGCACCTGCCTGTTCTCCGACATCGTGCTGCCGACCGCTACCTGGTATGAAAAAGATGATATGAATACGTCTGATATGCATCCGTTTATTCATCCACTGTCGGCGGCAGTCGATCCGGCCTGGGAAGCACGCAGCGACTGGGAAATCTACAAAGGTATCGCCAAAGTGTTCTCTCAGGTATGCGTCGGTCATTTGGGTACCGAAACCGATGTGGTGTTGCAACCGCTGATGCACGATTCTCCGGCCGAACTGTCGCAGCCGTTTGAGGTGGCCGACTGGCGCAAAGGTCAATGCGAGTACGTGCCAGGCAAAACCGGGCCGGGTATTGCGGTCGTGGAACGTGATTACCCGGCGACGTATGAGCGCTTTACCTCGCTCGGGCCGTTGTTGGACAAACTCGGCAACGGCGGCAAAGGTATTTCGTGGAACACCGATAGCGAAATTGAGTTCCTCGGCAAACTGAATTATGTGAAGGCCGACGGCCCGGCAAAAGGCCGCCCGCGCATCGAAACCGCTATTGACGCGTCCGAGGTTATCCTCGCCCTCGCCCCGGAAACCAACGGCCAGGTGGCGGTCAAAGCGTGGCAGGCGCTGAGCAAAATCACCGGCCGCGAACATGCGCATCTGGCGCTCAACAAAGAAGACGAAAAAATCCGCTTCCGCGATATCGTCGCCCAGCCGCGCAAAATCATCTCGAGCCCGACGTGGTCCGGCCTCGAGAGCGAACACGTCTCCTACAACGCAGGCTACACCAACGTGCATGAACTGATCCCATGGCGCACCCTTTCCGGCCGCCAGCAGCTGTATCAGGATCACCTGTGGATGCGTGCGTTTGGCGAAAGTCTGGTGGCCTATCGTCCGCCAATCGACACCCGCAGCGTCAGTCAGATGAAAGACATTCCACCCAACGGATTCCCGGAAAAAGCGCTCAACTTCCTGACGCCGCACCAGAAATGGGGCATTCACTCGACCTACAGCGAAAACCTGTTAATGCTGACGCTGTCGCGCGGCGGGCCGATTGTCTGGCTCAGCGAAACCGACGCCAAAGAGCTCGGCATTGAGGATAACGACTGGATAGAAGCCTTCAACGCCAACGGCGCCCTCACCGCCCGCGCGGTGGTCAGCCAGCGCATTCCACCCGGCATGACCATGATGTATCACGCTCAGGAGCGCATCATGAATATTCCAGGCTCCGAAGTGACTGGCCGACGCGGCGGCATTCACAACTCCGTGACCCGCATTTGCCCGAAACCCACGCACATGATTGGCGGTTACGCCCAGCTGGCGTGGAGCTTTAACTATTACGGCACCGTCGGCTCCAACCGCGATGAGTTCATCATGATCCGCAAAATGAAGAACATTAACTGGCTGGATGACGAAGGCAACGATCAGGTCCAGGAGGCGAAAAAATGAAAATCCGTTCTCAGGTTGGCATGGTTCTCAATCTCGACAAATGTATTGGCTGTCACACCTGCTCCGTGACCTGTAAAAACGTCTGGACCGGCCGCGAAGGTATGGAATATGCGTGGTTCAATAATGTCGAAACCAAGCCCGGCATCGGTTATCCGAAAAACTGGGAAGATCAGGAACAGTGGGAAGGTGGCTGGATCCGTGGGATCAGCGGCAAACTCACGCCGCGCCTCGGTGGACGCCTTGCCTTGATGGCAAAAATATTCGCCAACCCGGTGCTGCCCTCTATCGATGATTATTACGAGCCGTTCACCTACGACTACCAGGATTTGCATCGCGCGCCGGAAGGCAAGCATCTGCCCACCGCTCGCCCACGTTCGCTTATCAGCGGCGAACGCATCAATAAAATCGAATGGGGCCCGAACTGGGAGGAGCTGCTCGGCGGCGAATTTGAAAAACGCGCCAAAGACCGGAACTTCGAAAACATGCAAAAGGAGATGTACGGCCAGTTCGAAAACACCTTCATGATGTACCTCCCGCGCCTGTGTGAGCACTGTCTGAACCCAAGCTGCGTGGCAACCTGCCCGTCAGGTGCCATCTACAAACGCGAAGAAGACGGTATCGTACTGATTGACCAGGATAAGTGCCGCGGCTGGCGCATGTGCATCAGCGGCTGTCCGTACAAAAAAATCTACTTTAACTGGAAAAGCGGCAAGTCAGAAAAATGCACATTCTGCTATCCGCGCATTGAATCCGGCCAGCCAACCGTTTGTTCAGAAACCTGCGTCGGGCGCATTCGCTATCTCGGCGTGCTGCTGTACGACGCCGACCGCATTGAAGAAGCCGCCAGCACTGAACATGTGACCGATCTCTATGAGCGTCAGTGCGAGGTGTTCCTCAACCCGCACGACCCGGCAGTGATTGAAGAAGCGGTCAAACAGGGCATTCCGCAGAACGTGATTGAGGCCGCGCAGCAGTCGCCGGTGTACAAACTGGCGATGGAATGGCAGCTTGCGCTGCCGCTGCATCCGGAATACCGCACGCTGCCGATGGTCTGGTACGTGCCGCCGCTGTCACCGATTCAGTCTGTCGCCGATGCCGGCGCACTGCCGCATAACGGCAATATTCTGCCGTCGGTCGAGAGCCTGCGCATTCCGGTGCAATATCTCGCTAACCTGCTGGCCGCGGGCGACACCGGCCCGGTTCTGCGCGCGCTGAAACGCATGATGGCGATGCGCCACTACAAACGCTCGCAAACGGTGGAAGGCGTGACCGACACCCGTGCGCTGGAAGAGACCGGCCTGAGCGTGGAACAGGTGGAAGAGATGTACCGCTATCTCGCCATCGCCAATTATGAAGACCGCTTCGTGATCCCAACCAGCCACCGCGAAATGGCGAAAGAAGCCTTCCCGGAACGTAACGGCTGCGGGTTCACATTCGGTGACGGCTGCCACGGCTCCGACACCAAGTTCAACCTGTTCAACAGCAAACGCATCGACGCCATCGACGTCTCCGGCGTACGCCAGCATGGGGAGGGTGAATAATGCCGATCCTCAAGATGATTGCCCTGCTGCTGGAATATCCGGATGCAATGCTGTGGGATAATCGGGATGAAGCACAGGCGCTGGTGACGCAAGATGCGCCCACGCTGGCGCCGTGGGTGGAGAACTATCTCAGCGCCCCGTTGCTCGACCAGCAGGAACTGTGGTGCGACTTGTTTGAACGCGGCAGTTCAATGTCACTGCTGCTGTTTGAACATGTTCACGGCGAATCCCGCGATCGCGGCCAGGCGATGGTGGATTTAATGGCGAAGTATGAGCAGGCCGGTTTGCAGCTCGACTGTCGCGAACTGCCGGACCATCTGCCGCTGTATCTGGAGTTTCTCAGCACACGTTCGCCGGAGGAAGCCCGCGAAGGCTTGCAGAACGTCGCGCCGATTCTGGCGTTGCTCGGTGGCAGGCTTAAAGAACGGCAGTCGAACTACTATCAGCTGTTCGATACCTTGCTTTTGCTGGCTAACAGCCCACTAAGAAGTGACAGCGTCACGCATCAGGTGAAAGCCGAACCGCGCGACGATACCCGACAGGCGCTGGACGCCGTTTGGGAGGAAGAACAGGTGAAGTTTATCGAGGACAACGCCACTTCCGCCTGCGACAGCTCGCCGCTACAAAGTTATCAGAAACGTTTTAGCCAGGACGTTGCGCCGCAGTACGTCGACGTCCGTTCCGGAGGCCCCAAATGAGCCACTTCTTTGACGTCTTCTTCTACGATATTTACCCCTACATCTGCGGCTCGGTGTTTATCATCGGCAGCTGGCTGCGTTACGACTACGGGCAATATACCTGGCGCGCGGGTTCGAGCCAAATGCTCGATAAACGCGGGATGGTGCTGTGGTCGAACATGTTCCACATCGGCATTCTTGGCGTCTTTTTCGGCCATGCGTTCGGGATGCTGACCCCTCACTGGATGTATGAATCGTTCCTGCCGATTTCCGTGAAGCAGCAAATGGCAATGATCCTTGGTGGGGCCTGTGGGGTGCTGACGCTGATTGGCGGCGCGGGCTTGCTGATTCGTCGGCTGTTCAACCCACGCGTTCGCGCCACGTCGACGACCGCCGATATTCTGATCCTCAGCATATTACTGATTCAGTGCATTTTGGGCCTGTCGACGATTCCGTTCTCGGCACAGCACCCGGACGGAAGCGAAATGATGAAACTGGTGGGATGGGCGCAATCGGTAGTGACCTTCCAGGGCGGCGCGTCTACGCATCTCGCGGGGGTCGCGCTGGTGTATCGCGTCCATCTGGCGCTGGGAATGACCATTTTCCTGCTGTTCCCCTTCACCCGTCTGGTGCATGTGTGGAGCGCCCCGGTGGAGTATTTCACCCGGCGATATCAAGTCGTCCGCTCTCGGCGGTGAATTTCCCCATATATCAAAAAAGGGGCCATTGCCCCTTTTTTTATTTCAACGCTCCATATATCTGATCAACAATCCAGCCGTATGTTGCCGCTGGGAGTAACCCACTCACAAATACATTTGGATTGGATTTTGGATCAGCCACGGGTGAATGTGGCCGGTTTCCCAGGATAACAATAGCCATATGATTAATGGGATCGATTGCGGTCAACGTTCCAGTCCAGCCAGTGTGACCATATGTTTTTGAGCTGGCTAACACACCGAAAGTGGGGGTCATTGAGGCGTTCCCATTTACCCGCCAGCCCAGGCCGAACGTCGCATCTTCTTTCGAACTGCCCGTAAATTCATCTACCGTTTTCTTATCGAACAATTTAACATTGCCATAGCCGCCACCGTTGAGCATGACTTGCATCAGTACAGCAATATCACTTGTGTCAGAGAACAATCCAGCATGACCTGATACCCCCCCCATTGAATACCAGGCTTTCTCATCGTGAACCTGCCCCCATACTGTTTCAGTGCGTATATTAGGGAAAGTGATCACACCATCGCGGGTGTTCCCGTTCAATTCCGTCGCGGCAATTTGCTGTTGCGTAAATCCTTTCTCTAACGGATTAAAAACCGTATGTTTCAATCCAAGCGGTTTATAAATATTATTTTCAACATATTGGTCTAACGGCTTTCCGGTAACAGATTCTATGATAAAGCCCAGTATCATATAATCGACATCACTATAAATATGCTGTGTTCCAGGTCGATATTGCAGCGGAGTATGTTTAATCATCTCCAGCGTAGTGCTTTTATCTTGCGAGAATAATTTACCTGCGACATTTTTATTAGGATATTGCGGGTCAGCGGGGAAGCCAGCGACATGATGAAGAATATCAGAGATCCGCAACGTACTTTTACCTTTGATGTTGTCTTCTGGCGTATCACCGAATCCGGAGATGTGTTTAGAGACTAAATCATTTACATCTATCTTCCCTTCATAGACAAGTTTCTGTAAGGCAAAGTTCGTGGCATACATTTTTGTATTCGAAGCAAGATCATACATCGTACTGGTCGTAGCATGAATGGGAACAGCCATTAATCTCGAACCGTCATATTTTTTCGCTTCGCCCCAGGCTTTTTGCAGAACAATTTTATTGTCTTTAATAATAAGAATGTTCATGCCGGAATACCCGGCCTGAACTTGATTTGTCACCCAGGTGTCAAGCTTATCCAGCTTTTTAATATCAAAACCAACGTTCTCAGGACTGGTATGAGACAGCACCGGATAATCGACAGCAAAAGCAGATACGGAAAAAGCAAGTAACACGGTGGCAATTATATTAAGTTTCATCATTAATCCCTTAATCCAAATATCTGGTGAACGCAATAATTCCACCATAGCGTGAAAGCTCACTCAAGCCCGAAAGTTATCCTACTTCCCGCCTTCCGGATGCAGATCAAACGCCGCCATCACCGCGGCTAAATCCGCCAGTGTGAAGCCATTTTTCGGGTCGTCGACGCCCTGACCAAATTTATCCTGCAGCAGCAAATACAAACTTTCGACATCCGGTAAATTGATTGACTCAACAGTATGCCCGTCTTGCTGATGGGTGAAATGGAAGTTGGTCAGCGTCAGTTTACCGCCCTCTGGCAAATGGCGGCTCATCAGTAGATGATGGCGGAAATGCGACTGCGGCCAGTGTGCCGACCAGAAATTCCCCGCCACGTAATCAGAGAAATACTGCGGCACCAGGTCGAAGTGGTACATCGACTGCCAGCGGTCGTGGTGACGGAACTGTAAAATCCAGTCGTTGCCTTCGTTCAGCAGACGATAAACGCCGTGCGGCGTGGTTTGCTCTTTATTTGCCTGAAGCTGAATCGGAGCCGTCAGCGTTTGTCCGCCAAAGCCAACGTCGGCAATCCAGCGCTCACCGGCTAAATCAATCACCAGCAAACGGTGCGTACGCGGCGGCATCTGCGGCGGATTCGACAGCACCACGCGCCCCAGCACGCTGCGCACATCAAAACCGATTTCACGCAGCACGCGTTCAAACAGGCCGTTTTGTTCGAAACAGTAACCTCCGCGACGGGCATAGATGAGCTTATCTTCCAGCGCCTGATCGTCGAGCTGGATTTCGCGCGGCAGCAGCACGTCCAGATTCTCAAACGGAATGGTGCAGTTGTGGCGCAAATGCAGCGCCCGCAGGGTGTCGATATCAACAGCGACAGGAGAATTCCAGTTCAGACGGGCAAAATACGCGGTTAAAAATGGGCTCATACGGCCTCCATGCTTGAGATATAAACTGTTTATAACGTATTTTTTTCAGCTGACAGGTGTTTTTGTGCGGTGATTTTTTTCCGTTTGTGCGCGACCGCTATTTTCCGCAGCTGGAACACGCTTAAATGCAGCAAACAACCTGGAGAATTGCTATGAGCCGTTTTCGTCCCGTGGAATTAAAACATGCCAGCCGCTTGCTCAATCATGGGCCAACTGTGCTTATCACCAGCTTCGACGAGAGTATTGACCGGCGCAATATCATGGCCGCCGCGTGGTCAATGCCGGTGGAATTTGAACCGCCGCGCATCGCTATCGTGGTCGATAAAAGCGCCTGGTCGCGCGAACTTATCGAGCGTAGCGGAAAATTCGGCATCGTCATCCCCGCCGTGGATGCGGCGAACTGGACCTATGCCGTCGGCAGTGTCAGTGGTCGCGATGAGGATAAATTCAACTGTTACGGTATTCCGGTCGAACACGGCCCGGTACTTGGCCTGCCGGTCGTTGAAGAGAAATGTCTGGCGTGGATGGAGTGCAAACTGCTGCCCGCGACGGCAGCGCAGGAGAAATACGACACGCTGTTTGGGGAAGTGGTGGCGGCGGCCGCCGATGAACAGGCGTTTATCGCCGGACGCTGGCAGTTCAACGGCGATCGCCGCAATACGCTGCATCATCTCGGCGCTGGAACCTTTGTCACCAGCGGCCGGATGATTAAAGCCGCGGAGTAATTAATATTTGCCGGAGAAGTTGGCGCTAATGCGCTGCGCCAGATAGTCCCGGGCGGTGATTGGCGGGTACTTTTTGTCCGGCCCTTCAATCACCACATCTTCATTGGCCTGACAGAAAAACGCCAGGCTGTAACGCGCCTCCACCGATTCGCCCGGCAGCGGGCTGCGCACGCGGTGGAAGTTCGACGGCAGCTGGTCATCGCTCCAGCGCATCAGCATATCGCCGATATTACAGGTAATCAGCCCTTCCAGCGGCTCGATGGACGTCCAGCTTTGCGTTTCCAACTCTTTCCCCGGACAGACCTGCAAACCGCCCTGTCCCGCCTGCTGAAACAGCAGCGTCAGGCAGTCAAAATCAGTGTGCGCCCCGGCACGCCAAGGACCATCTGCTTCCCCGGTCAGCGCGAAATAGTGCAGCATTCGCAGTGTGCTCTGATACGTCTCTTTGGACGGGTCATGTGCCTGCCTGAAAAATTCTTCCGGGAAGCCCATTTTCAGCGCGAAACAAGAAAGCAGTTTCATGCCCACGGCCCAGCACTGACGTTCAAACGCCAGCACTGCCTCGCGAAAACCGGGCAGCGTGTCTTCGTCTGGCCACAGGCCGGACATGCGTGGACGCGTCACCTGATACGATTCTTTTTGATCGGGCTTACCCGTAGACGGCCTGATCTGCGCCCGGTATTCCCAGCCCGCGTTGCGATTAAGCGGATAGCGGCCCTTTACTTCCTGTGACAGCGCAAAGAATTGCTCCGCACGGGCAAACGCTGCGTTGATATCCTCCAGCGGAATGCCGTGGCCTGAGACCTGGAAGAAACCGATTTCGGTCGACGCCTGCCACAGCTCATCGGCGATTGAAGCCTTACGCTGGTCAAAATTAGACAGGTCGATAATGCGCACTTCGCGGTTTGTTTCCTGACCGCGAGCGCCCATGCGGGATTCTTTGCTGAGTTCATGCATGGCGAAAGCCGAAGTGCTGTTCATAGGGAAACCTCGTTAACTCAATTAACGGAGGACCTGCCGTGGAGCGGTTCTCAACCAGCGGACAGGTCGCGGCATCGTCGGTAAAGACGACTGAGCAATGACCCACCGGCTGAGTTCCCGGCTGACAGCTTCTACTCAGGCTGACTCAAGCAATGCCCGTGCCAGGCTGTGAACCCTTTTGATTTCAGCGAGGTAGATACGCGCGCAAATGGCGAATGCACGGCCGATGTGCAGCTGTGAAACTTTTTGCCTCATGGTTGTGCAACGCTGGCCTGTGTGAAACAACAATTTCAGCGGGCGTCGCCGCAAATTCAGTCGATAATCTGTTAATTCAAGGCATTGCGAATAATTAGCGCGAATGGCACGCCGTTTGCTACATCGCAAACAGAGTATAAGCGGTCAGCGTGGCAGCACGCGGGACATTGCTCTACAGCCTCGGCTGTACCTCGTCAGGGGGCGGCGCATTGCGTCGTGAGCATCGCTTAGCCCCCGACAGACCGTGTACAACGTTTTGATTTGGGGGTCTTTTATGTCAATGTCGTCCGTTCGTCTGCTCACCCTGTGCGCCACGCTCAGCGCAACGTCTCTCTCCTTCGCGGCCGATAAACTGGTCCTCCAGACCACCTGGGTTGCCCAGGCGGAACAAGGCGGCTATTACCAGGCCGTCGCGGCGGGGATCTACAAAAAATACGGTCTGGACGTCGAAGTGCGCTCCGGCGGCCCGCAGCTCAATAACATGACCTTACTTTTGGCTAACCGCGCCGACGTTATCGTTAGCTACGATTTGCAGGTGCTGAAAGGCGTGGAACAGAACTTCCCGCTGAAAGCCATCGCCGCCCCGTTCCAGTTCGATCCGCAGGGGATCCTCACCCACAGCAATGTCAATTCGCTCGACGACCTGAAAGGCAAAACCGTGCTGGTGTCTGCCAGCGGTCAGGCCAGTTGGTGGCCGTGGCTGAAGAGTCAGTACAAGCTTGAAGACAGCCAGGTGCGCCCGTACACCTTCAACATGCAGCCATTCCTGGCGGATAAAAACACAGTTCAGCAGGCGTATGCCACTTCCGAAGTGCAGCAGGCAAAAGCCGCCCAGCCGGACAGCAAATTCTGGCTGTTCGCCGAGCACGGCTACCCGGCGTACGGCGGCATTCTGGTTACGCGCAACAACTTGCTGGCCGAGAAACCAGACGTAATGAAGCGCTTTGTCGAAGCATCAATGGAAGGCTGGAAAGCCTACCTGGCGGACCCCACAATCGGCAATCAGCTGATCAAGAAAGAGAATCCGCAGATGACTGACGCGGTACTGGCCTTCGGCGTGGCACAGATGAAAGCCCTGCATCTGATTGACGGTGGCGACGCGTCGAATAAAGGTCTCGGCGTGATGACTGACAAACGCTGGCAGGCAACGCGCAACTTTATGGTCAGCGCCGGATTGCTGAACAAAGAAACCGATTACAAAGCCGCGTACACCACGCAATTCTATCCGCAGGCCGCGATGTAAGGAGGCGCTATGCATCACGTCTTACCTTTTGAGCCGCCGGGTGCGGTGCAGCAAAATGAGGAGCCGCGCTTTTTGATGGCGCGCGGCGTAGAAAAAGTATGGCCAAACGGCACCGTCGCACTGGAACGTCTGAATCTGAATATTGGCCGTGGCGAACTGGTGTCGCTGCTCGGCCCATCGGGCTGCGGCAAAAGCACGCTGCTGAAAATGTTCGCCGGGCTGGAACAACCCAGCGCCGGAATGCTGCGCTGGAACGGCCAGCCGTCGCTGGCACAGCAGTGCCAGATGGCGATGGTGTTTCAGGAAGCCACGCTGATGCCCTGGGCGACCATCGAGGAAAATGTGCGACTGCCTCTGAGCCTGCGCGGTATCGGTAAAAAGGAGAGCACGCCGCAGGTGATGCAGGCGCTGCTGGCAGTCGGGCTGGAAAACTTCCTTCATGCCCGCCCGCGCGAGCTTTCCGGCGGGATGCAAATGCGCGTGGCGCTGGCCCGGGCGCTGGTGATCGCCCCGGATCTGCTGCTGATGGACGAGCCGTTCGGCGCGCTGGATGAATTTACCCGCCACAAGCTCGACGCCGATATTCGCGCGCTGTGGAGCCGTCGCAATCTGACGGTGCTGTTTGTCACTCACAGCATTTATGAAGCGGTCTGGCTTTCGTCGCGAGTGATCGTGATGGGTGCGCGTCCGGGGCGCGTCATTGCCGATATCGAAATAGACGGTCCCGCGGTACGCGATGCGGCGTTTCGTACCTCACCCGCATTCATTCGCCAGGTGGCGCAACTTTCCGACTTACTCGAACAGGCCAGCGGAGGCGTGCATGACTAAACCCCTGATTCAGTATCCGCAGGTGCAGCGCGCACTGTGGCCGCTGCTGGTGCTGATTATTCTGCTCGCGGTCTGGGAAATCAGCTTCCGTCAGTTTGCGGTACCTGTCTACCTGGCGCCCAAACCCAGCGATATTGCTGTCACCCTGTATCAACAACACGCTGCGCTTTTGGGTAGCCTGCTGGTTACGCTGAAAGTCACCCTGCTGGCGTTTCTGCTGGCGGTGATTACCGGCACGCTGATTGCGTTTCTTTGCGTACAGAGCCGGGTGATTGAATCGTGCCTGATGCCGTGGGCGATCCTGTTTCAGGTCACGCCGGTGGTGGCGATCGCCCCGCTGGTGATCATCTGGATCCACAACACCACCCTGGCGCTGGTGGTCTGCGCAATGCTGGTGGCGGTATTCCCAGTTCTGACCAACACCACTCTCGGCCTGCGCAGCGTCAGCCCTGGTCTGCTAAACCTGTTTCATATCAACCAGGCCAGCCGCTGGCAGGTGCTAATGCGCCTGCGTGTGCCGAACGCGTTGCCCTATTTCTTCAGCGGATTACGCATCTCCTGCGGGCTGGCGCTGATTGGCGCTGTGGTGGCGGAATTTGTCGCCGGAACCGGCGGCTCCGGTGCCGGGCTGGCGTGGCAGATTTTGCAGGCCGGTTTTCAACTCAACCTACCTCTGATGTTCGCCGCGCTGTTCCTGATCACCTGCACCGGCCTCGCGCTGTGGGCGCTGATGTCATTAATCACCCGACTGTGCCTGCGCGGCTGGCACGACAGTGAACTGGCCTGAGGAAAATTATGAGCTCGCTGCTGATTAAAGGCTGTACCGCCATTCTGACCGGGAATCGCGAAAAACCACGCAGTGCCGGGACCGATATTCGCGTGGCCGACGGGCGAATCGCCGCCATCGGGACGCTGACGCCAAACGCCGATGATCGGGTGATTGATGCCCGCGACTGCGTGGCGTATCCGGGCTGGGTGAACACGCATCATCACCTGTTCCAGTCGCTGCTCAAGGGCGAACCGCAAGGGCTCAACCAGAGCCTCAGCGCATGGCTGGCCTCGACGCCCTACCGTTTTCGCGGCGCGTTTGATGCAGAAACGTTTCGCCTCGCCGCGCGAATTGGTCTGGTGGAATTAGTGCGCTCCGGCTGCACAACGGTGGCCGATCATCACTATCTGTACTGGCCGGGAATGCCGTTCGACGGGGCCGCCATTTTGTTTGAGGAAGCGCAGGCGCTTGGCGTGCGCTTCGTGCTGTGCCGGGGCGGCGCAACGCAAACGCGCGGTCTGGAAAGCACGTTGCCGACCGCGCTGCGACCCGAGCGTTTTGACGACTGGATGCAGGACGTCGAACGCCTCGCCGGGCAGTATCACCAGCTGCAGTCGGATGCGATGCGTCGCGTCGTCATGGCCCCGACCACCACGCTGCACTCAACCACCGCGCAGGAACTGCGGGAAAGCGCGCGACTGGCACGGGCGCTGGGCCTGCGTTTGCACAGCCATCTGTCGGAAACGGTCGATTATCTCGATGCATCACGGGCAAAATTCGGCATAACGCCGCTGCAGTTTTGCGCCGAACAGGACTGGATCGGCGATGACGTATGGTTCGCCCATCTGGTGAAACTGCTGCCGGAAGAAATTGCCCTACTCGGGGCCAGCGGCAGCGGTATTGCCCATTGTCCGCAAAGCAACGCCCGGCTCGGGAGCGGCATCGCGGATATCGTCGCTCTGGAACAGGCTGGTGTAAAAATATCCATCGGCGTGGACGGTGCGGCCTCCAACGAAGCCGCCGATATGCAAAGTGAAACCCACGCGGCCTGGCAGCTACAGCGCGCACGTAAAGGGATGCTCGCCCGTCCGCGCTATGACGGCGGCACCTTCGAAGGCGGCGGCGATGCGGCCACCATAGAAGATGTGATCCGCTGGGGAACGTCCGGCGGTGCAGCTGTGCTTGGGCTCGATACCGGGGAATTGCGTCCAGGAATGCCCGCCGATATCGCGCTGTATCGGCTCGACGACCCACGCTATTTCGGTTTACACGACGTGGCGATCGGCCCAGTGGCCTGCGGCGGGCGGGCGACGCTGAAAGCGCTGCTGTGTCAGGGAAAAGTGATTGTCGAAAACGACGTGATTCCAGGGCTGGATTTGCGCGAGCTGGGCGCTCAGGCGGCAGAAGCGGTTAAACGGCTCCAACAAAAAGCGGGTATGCGGGGAGGATGATAACCCCGTAACCTCTTTTTTGCCCGATGGCGCTGGCGCTTATCGAGCCTACAAAACGTAGGCCTGGCAAGCATAGCGCCGCCGGGCATTTAGGGCTTTTTCTTACAGACTGTAACCGGGCTTTTTAAGCAGCGTCTCGAGCTGGGGACCAATCTCTTTATCCCAGACCTGCGCTTTCCAGTCGGCTTCGGCTACCTGCTCCAGACCGACGCTAATTGCGCCGTCTTTACTGCCCAGATGACGGGTAATCGCAGCGGCGATATCCGCGGCCAGCGCGTCTTTTTGTTCGTCGTTTAGGTCACGGGGAAAACATTTAATGGCTACATGCGGCATGGTGGTCTCCTTGTTGTGTTCCCTAAAACTATCATCTTCTCAGCAGCTTAATTAGCGTTTTGTGCAGTTAAGATTTCGTTTTCGCTCAGGACGTGGTGCAGTTCTTCACGCTTTTCGATGTGGTCCGCAATCGCGCTCATGCGCGGGCAATTTTCGGCAAACCACGCTGCACGCGGGCCCCAGGTGCGCATCACCACGATGTACGCATCGATTAACGTGACGTTGTCACCCATCGCGTACGGTCCCACCAGTTGACCATCCATCCATTGATACAGCGTTTTCCGGTAAGCAATACAGTTGTTTTGCAACTGCTCCGCAGCGTCAGGGGCAAAGCGTTCAGGGTAATCAGCGTAGGTAAACGTCGGATAGACGTTCGCCACCAGCCACACCAGCAGACGCTGAAACAGCGTGCGCTGCGCTGAGCCAATGGGCGGTGCCAGTTCGGGACAATGGTCGAGGATCATCAGCGCAATGGCGGCGGATTCGGTCATTACGCTGCCATCGTCCAGCCGCAGGGTCGGCACCTGACACAGCGGATTGATTTGGGCCAGCACATCATGCTGCGGGCCGGGATTATCGAAGCCGTTCACGTCGACAAAATGGTACGGCATTTCTGCCATCGTCAGCATCACTTCGCTGATTGCCGAGCCCCAGCCCGGTACACCATAGAGCGTTAACATAGGTTTGCCTCCTACGAATGCAGAAACAAAAGTATGGACCAGATTCCTGCATAGGGGTTTTGGACTCGTCGATTGCGACTGCCCTCCGTCATCGGTCTATTTTGTGACTGATGTCGAAAAAATCAGTCTTAACAGCCCTTCACATAGATACTAGTATGGTAGGCAGGCTTTCAGTTAAAGGTGTGATGAGTATGCAAATGACAATGCGCTGGTTTGGACCAGCAGAAGATAAGATTTCCCTGCAACACATACGACAGGTGCCTGGCGTGGAAGGCATTGTGGGGGCGTTGTACGATGTTCCCGTGGGCGAAGTCTGGCCAAAAGATAAAATTCTGGCGTTGGCCACGCAGGCGCGTGAAGCGGGTCTGAAGCTGGAAGTTATTGAAAGTGTGAATATTCACGATGAGATTAAAATCGGCAGCCCTGGACGCGACCGCTATATCGAGAATTATCAAACGACTATCCGCAATCTGGCTGAGATCGGTATTAAAATCATCTGCTACAACTTCATGCCGGTCTTTGACTGGATGAAGACGGATATGAACTATGTTTTAGCGGATGGCTCTCTGACGATGGCCTTTGAAAAGAAAGGCATCGACAAAAGTCTTGAAGATGTTGTTAAAGATGTTCTCGATAATTCAAACGGTTTCGCCCTGCCCGGTTGGGAGCCAGAACGTCTGGCTAAAGTGCAAGAATTGTTTGCGCAATACAAAGATGTCGATGACGACAAATTACGTGAAAATCTTGTCTATTTCCTGAAAGCCATCATTCCGGTATGTGAAGAGGTCGGGATTAAAATGGCGATTCATCCCGACGATCCTCCCTACTCCATCTTCGGGCTGCCGCGGGTTGTGAAAAATCGAGACGATCTTGATTGGCTGTGTAATGCAGTTGATTCCGAAGCAAATGGGATTACGTTATGCACCGGCTCAATTGCCGAAGATCCTGATAATAACGTTTACGACATACTGGCTGAATTTACTCAACGCAAACGTATTCATTTTGCCCACGTACGAAATATCAAGATTATTAAAGATAAAGATTTTTATGAGTCGGCTCACTTATCACAATACGGCTCACTGGATATGTTCAAAGTAATGAAGTCGTTGCATGACAATGGCTTTGATGGCTATATTCGCCCCGACCACGGACGCTTTATTTGGGGTGAAACTGGCCGCCCCGGATACGGTTTATACGACCGGGCATTAGGTGTAACCTATCTCCTCGGCATGTGGGAAGCACTCGAAAAACAACATTAATATCCAGGCCGGCTATCCAGTCGGCATTTATTCAATACGTTGAATGCAGGTAAACATATGTCCCCCTTGCTGGCTCTTTTTTGGGTTCTGGTTGGTATCGCTCTTCTCGTCATAATGAATCTAAAATATAAATTCCACAATATATTTGCGTTGCTGATCGCGGGCATATTTGTCGCTATTATGGAAGGCATTCCAGTCGATAAAATTGTTCCGGTCATTCAGGATGGTCTCGGCGGTATTTTAGGACATCTGGCACTTATTATTATATTTGGGGCGATCATTGGCCGGTTTATGACCGAATCAGGCGCCAGCCAGCAAATTGCCGATACCGTCATTAAGCGCTGCGGCACGCGTTTCTTGTCAACCGGACTGATGTTTGTTGGCGTCATTTTTGGGATTGCGATGTTTTATGAAGTGGCATTCTTGATAGCTATGCCGCTGGTGTTGAATATTGCCAAAAAGGCGAACATTCCCTACATGAAGCTGGTTGTTCCTACGGTGGTAGGCGCCACGCTGGGACATAGTCTTTTCCCACCACAGCCTGGCCCGGTAGCGCTTATCAGTGCATTTAATGCCGATATTGTTCAGGTCTATCTTTACGGAATTATTGTCATTATCCCTGCTCTTTTTTGCACCGGGATTTTACTGCCTAAATTTTTGCCCGGCATTAAATCAATCCCCCTGAACTCTATGATGAAACCGGTAGAAGAGAAGTCGTCAGCCGATATTCCTTCTTTTGGTATCAGCATGCTAATACCTCTGATTCCGGCCGTGCTGATGGTGGTGGCATCGGTGGTAAAGGGATTTATGGGCGTCGATAGCGGTCTGGCAAAACTCTGCACGTTTTTAGGCAGCGCAGAAATAAGTATGCTGCTGGCAACAATGGCCGCCATTTGGTTTTTGGGTAAGAAACGAGGAATGTCCACTGAGAATATTACGCATTGTGTGAGTGATTCCATTGCCAAAATTGCCAACGTCCTGTTTGTTATCAGTGCAGGCGGGATCCTGAAGCAGGTAATTATCGTCTCAGGCGTTGGGGGGCATATTGTCAGTATTATGAGTGATGTCCCACTCTCTCCATTTATTGTCGCGTGGATAATCACGGCTATTATTCGTATTCTCACCGGCCAGGGTGCAGTCGCAGCTATCACCTCAGCCGGCATTGTCGCGCCAATGGTTAATGCATTTCATCTGAATCCAGCGCTAATGTGCCTGGCGGTCGCCTGTGGCAGTAATACGATAACGCTAATGTACGATGGTGGTTTCTTATTATTCAAAGAGACTTTTGGTATATCCATGAAAGATACCTTCAAAACATGGGGACTACTTGAACTCATCAGCTCGATCGTCGGATTACTGATGGTGTTGTTACTCAGCCTCATTATTACGTCATAACGTTTATGCCTTTACGCCGTGGACCCAAATTATGGATAGGTGATCCCCGGCGGGTTAACGTCGGACTGCGCCACGCCCTCGCCGTCTTCACCCCAGCGCGCCAGAATACGCTGCACTTCGCTGCGTTCAATACCGCCGTTCAGCGCGGCTTGCAGGGCATACACCAGCTGATTGCCCTTTTTGGTGGTGGTCGCCACATAGGCTTTTTTGGGGCCCAGACCAACGACGGTGGTTTTCCCGCTCAATGCCGCTTTATACGCCGAAACGGACTGCGGGCCGAAGAACACGTCGGCGCGTCCGGACTGAATGTAGAGATTGGCGGAAGCGTCATCAGTCAGGTACACCGGCAGCGCAGGCGTGCGCCCTGCTTTTTCATTCTCAGCATTCCAGCCGAGTAAAATGCGCTCCTGATTCGTACCAGAACCGACAATCACCTTCTTCCCGGAGAGATCGGCCGAGCCCTTAATCGTCGTTATCGGGCTCCCCGTTTTCACCGAAAACGCCAGCGAATCGACGCGATAGGTCGCAAAATCAAATTTCTCTTTGCGCTGTTCGGTGACCGCAATGTTCACCAGCGCCACGTCATAGCGCCCGGAAGTAATACCGAGTGGCCAGTCTTCCCACGCCGTCGGCACCAGTTTCAGTTTTAGGCCCAAACTACCCGCCAGCAGTCGGGCAATATCCGGATCGCTGCCAATCCTTGTTCGGTTATCGCTGGCCAGTAGCGCCAGCGGCGGTGAATTTAACGCAGAAATCGCCACCGTCAGCGTGCCCGGCTCGACAAACTTATAGCTGGAGGGGATCTTTGCGATCGCCGCTTCATCGCGTACTACCGGCAGCGGCTGCTCATTCGCCTTCAGGTCAATGCGCCCTTCTGCCATCGCCGAGGTGGCGCACAGCAGCCCTCCCAGAAACATCCATTTATTCATGACAATACCTTTGATAAAAATTGTCGGGTACGCGGGTGCTGGGGGCGGTTCAGGACCGCGTCGCTTTCGCCCTGTTCCACGATTTTGCCATCGACCATAAATACCACCTGGTCCGCCACTTCGCGCGCAAAACCAATCTCATGCGTCACCACCACCAGCGTGGTGCCAGACCGGGCCAGCTTTTTGATAACGTCCAGCACTTCACCCACCAGTTCCGGGTCGAGGGCCGACGTGGGTTCATCAAACAGCATCACCCGCGGGTTGAGCGCCAGCGCCCGTGCGATAGCAATGCGCTGCTGTTGCCCACCCGACAAATGACGCGACCAGGCATCGGCCTTATTGCGCAGCCCGACCACGTCAAGCAGCGCATAAGCGCGTTCCGTGGCCTGCTTGCGGCTCAGTTGGCGATGCGCCACCGGCGCTTCAATCAGGTTTTCCAGCACCGTCATGTGCGGGAACAGATTGAAATTCTGGAACACGTAGCCGACGTTCACACGCTGGCGTAGGATCTCTTTTTCCTTGAGTTCGTACAGCTTATCGCCCTGACGGCGATAGCCAATGTAGTCCCCATCAATCTGGATAAACCCTTCATCGACGCGCTCCAGATGATTAATGGTGCGCAGCAACGTCGATTTTCCCGAACCTGATGGGCCTAAAATCACCGTCACCGTTCCGGGCGGGATCTCCAGCGATACGTTATCCAGCGCTTTATGGCGACCGAAAAATTTACTGACGCCGGTAATCGAAATATGGCCTTCAGGAGAGTTGAACATGGGCAGCCTCCGGGGTTGGTGTGACGGTAGATACCGCGACGCGGCTACGGTTGCTGTTCACGGCGGAGCGGCGTTCGCTCTTCGCCAGCGCCCGTTCAACCAAATACTGAATGGCGGAGAGGAAACTGGTGATCACCAGATACCACACTGCGCCCACCATCAGCAGTGGAATGACTTCCTGGGTGCGGTTGTAGATCATCTGGATGGTGTAAAACAGCTCCGGCATCGCCAGTACGTACACCATCGCGGTCCCCTTCGCGAGGCTGATAATTTCGTTGAAACCGGACGGTAAAATGGTGCGCAACGCCTGCGGTAAAATGATGCGTAGCGTGCGTCGCCAGGCGGGTAAACCGAGCGCCGACGCGGCTTCATATTGCCCGTGATCGACCCCAAGAAAACCGCCACGAATGATTTCCGCCGTGTAGGCACTTTGCACCAGCGTCAGACCCACCACCGCCGTTGAAAACTGGCCGAGCACGTTAATAGTCTGGTAACTGGCCCACGTAATCCCGGTGAACGGAATGCCGACCGACAGCGTGTCGTAGAGATACGAAAAGTTGTACAGCACGATCAGTACTACGATCAGGGGCAACGAGCGGAACAGCCAGATGTACGCCCACGCCAGGCTACTGAGCAACCAGGAGGACGACAGCCGGCACAGCGCCAGCAGGCCACCAAACATCACACTCAGTACCGTGCCGAGCAACGTTAACAGCAGCGTTTGCCCGAGCCCTTCCAGAATCACCGGGTCAAAGAACCAGCGGGCAAACACTGCCCATTCCCAGCGCGGATTAAAAGCTACCGACTGCACCACAATCGCCAGCACCAGCAGCGCCACGCCCGCCCCGACGATACGCAGCGGATAACGCGCGGGCACCACTTTGATGGTTTCGTTGCTCTTCATCGTCACTCCTCAGGCACTTTTGCTGAGCACCGGCAGCGCCAGTGCTTTGGTGAACCGAAGTCGACCGTCAAACGGCGGACGACTGTACTCTTCCGGGTCGCGATCGAGATCGAACTGCGGTTGATAGCCCTGGCTGAGATACAAACGCACCGCTTCCGGCTGGCGAAAACCGGTGGTCAGGTACATCTGCACATAGCCCGCGAGCCGTGCCCGGCGTTCAAGTTCGGCCACCACCCGACCGGCGAGCCCTTGCTGGCGCAGGGATTTGTCGGTCCAGATGCGTTTAATTTCCGCCGTTTGGGCGTCATAGGGTTTGTACGCCCCGGTAGCGATGATCGCGCCGTCGCGCTCCAGCACGATAAACAGCCCCTGTGGCGCGAGATACCACTCGGTCTGTTCCACTTCCGCATCACGGGCAAAGTAGTCGCCGTAACGCGCGGCATATTCTGCAAACAGGCCATCTAAAATCGGCTCAAGCTCGGCATCTTCCGGGGAAACATCACGAAAGCGTTCAGTCATGGTAAGGCTCCTCAGTCGCCGAGTCCGGCAGGGTTGAGTTCAGAATGCGGAATGCGCTCCACGCCTTCGCCCCAGCGGTTCAGCACTTTGTCGTAGTCACCGTTCTGGATGACGCCGTTCAGCGCCGTTTGTACCGGTTCAGCTAAACCGCTGCCTTTTTTCAGCGTCACGGCGATGTGGGCGGCCTTTGGCCAGCCGCCGTCGACGCTGCCGACAAGTTGCGTTTTGCCGTTCAATGCCGCTTTCCACGCACCAATCACGTTCGGACCAAAATAGGCATCGGCGCGTCCGG
This sequence comes from Citrobacter sp. 18056, assembly GCA_902706235.1. Classification (GTDB taxonomy): domain Bacteria; phylum Pseudomonadota; class Gammaproteobacteria; order Enterobacterales; family Enterobacteriaceae; genus Scandinavium; species Scandinavium manionii. The sequence continues at coordinate 452,807 of CACSJR010000001.1, forward strand.
ACTGCAGCGCCAGGGTTTGCGCGGCATCATCTTTGGTATAAACCGGGATAAACGGTTTTAAGCCCTTTTTGACGTTTTCCGCGCTCCACGCCAGCAGGATGGCTTCCTGGTTGGTACCGGAGCCAACGATAATCCGCAGCCCGGCGATATCTTCCGCTTTCTCAATCTTGCCAATTGAACTGCCCGATTTGACGTAGAACCCCAGCGAATCCTTGCGGTAGGTCGCGAAATCAAACTTCTCTTTGCGCTCTTTGGTCACCGTAATATTGCTGACTGCGGCATCGTATTTGCCGGAGGCCACGCCGAGCGGCCAGTCTTCCCAGGAGGTCACTACCACGTTAAGCTGCAGCCCGAGGCTGTCGGCGACCAGACGAGCGATATCCACTTCGCTGCCGAGCAGGGTTTTGTTGTCATCGGAAAACACGGTCAGCGGCGGCTGATTCAGGCCCGCCACGGCAACGGTGAATTTGCCCGGCACCGCCGGTGTAAAGCCCGCTGGAAGTTGAGCTATCGCCGACGGATTTTTATCGGTATTCACCGGCGTTTTATTGGCCTCGACGCTCACGCCTGTACCGTTAATGGTGACGTCACTGGCCTGCGCCAGCCCGGAAAATGCCAGCGCGATAGCCAGCAGTAGCGATGATTTTTGCATGGTGAAGTCTCTCTTATTGTTTTTTGAACAGTTCTGCCGATTATTGTGTGAACTGATTAACGGGCAGCGTCAGCCCGAGGCTTTCGCGAAGCGTGGTGCCCGGGTAGTCCTGACGGAACAGGCCACGCGCCTGTAGCACCGGCACAACCCGGTCAACAAAGCGCGGGAAGGTATCCGGCGTGCCGCCCTGGATGATGAATCCGTCCGCTGCGTGGCTGTCGAACCACAGCTGTAAACCGTCGGCAACCTCCTCCGGCGTGCCGGAAAAGCGCGGGCGTGGACTGGCCGCTTCCAGCGCCACCTGTCGCAGGGTTAACCCGCGCACGTGGGCATTGCGTTTGATTTCATCCGTGGTGCTGCGGAAACTATTCTGTCCGAGGTCGCCCAGTTCTGGGAAAGGTTCATCCAGCGGATACTGGCTGAAATCGTGATGTTCGAAATAACGCCCCAGATAATTCAGCGCGTCGTCCACTGACACCAGCGCGGCAGTGGTCTGATATTGCTGTTCCACATCATGGGCGTCATCCCCGACAATCACGCTCACGCCCTGGAAAATATGCAGCTCATCTGCACGACGGCCGTGAATTTCGAGCTGGCTTTTCACATCGCGATAAAAATCCTGCGCTTCTGCCAGGGATTCATGATGAGTGAAAATAGCGTCGGCGTGGGTGGCGGCTAATTTTTTGCCGTCATCCGACGCACCCGCCTGGAATATAATCGGTCTGCCCTGCGGCGTACGTCCAATATTCAGCGGGCCGGCAACCTGGAAAAAATCACCGTGATGATCGAGGGTGTGCAGTTTTGACGCATCAAAGAACTGCCCGCTGGCCTTGTTACGCACAAACGCATCGTCTTCCCAGGAATCCCACAGCCCTTTCACCACCTGCAAATATTCATCAGCGATGCGATAGCGCAGCGCGTGTTCGGGATGCTGCGCGCGGGAAAAGTTTTTCGCCGACCCTTCCAGGGGCGACGTCACCACGTTCCAGCCCGCGCGGCCGTTGCTCAAATGGTCGAGGCTCGCGAACTGACGGGCGGTGATAAACGGCTCGCTATAAGATGTCGACAGCGTGCCGACCAGACCGAGATGCTGCGTCACGCTCGCCAGCGCCGATAAAACGGTCAGCGGTTCAAAGCGATTTAAAAAATGAGGGATCGACTTTTCGTTGATATACAGGCCGTCGGCAACAAAAATAAAATCCAGCTTGCCTTGCTCCGCTTTTAACGCCGTCTGTTTCACAAACTCAAAATTAATACTGGCGTCGGCCTGCGCCGCCGGATGACGCCAGGCAGACATATTTCCAGATGCACCATGTAATATCGTGCCAAGCCGTAATTGCCGTGCTGTAGACATAATGACCCCTTACCCTGCCGGTAATAAAAATTAAGAATGAAATTAAATGTGCTGTAAGGCTTTTTCTGCCAGCGTTGCGAAATAGTGTGCCGCCGGAGTGATCAGTTTTTCATCCGGATTAAACGCCGGATGGTGCAGGCCAAATTCACTGGCGCTGCCGATACTGACGAATGCGCCAGGCGTCTGCTGCAAATACACGGCAAAATCTTCACCGCCCATGTGTAAATCTGCGGTCGTGGTGTGGTAACCCACCTCGTCGGCCACGGTGGTGGCGAATTCGGCCCATTCGGCGGTATTCACCAGCGCGGTTGGCCCCGCGTGCCAGATAACATCAATTTGCGCCCGGAACGCGCCAGCAAACCCGGCGGCAATTTCACTCACTCGCGCTTTAACCTGCTGCTGAACGTCGGTTCGGTGGGTGCGCAGCGTGCCTTCCAGTTCGACGTTTTCTGGCAGCACGTTCCAGGTATTGCCGCCCTGAATGCGCGTCACGCTCAGTACCATCGAATCCAGGGTGTTTACTTCGCGACTGGCGACGCTTTGCAGAGCGCTCACCAACTGGCTGGCGAGTAGGATCGCATCCTGCCCTTCATGAGGGCGGGCTGCGTGGGCGCCCTTTCCGTGCACCCGCACCACGAAACGATCTACGTTGGCGTAGAACGCCCCGCCGCGAGTGGCAAAGGCGCCCACCGGAAGCCCTGGTTCGTTATGCATACCGAAAATGGCGGAAACGCCTTCCAGCGCGCCGGCGCGGATCAGCGTTTTTGCGCCGCCAAAATTCTCTTCGGCAGGTTGAAACAGAATACGGACTCGCCCCGGTAACTGTGCTTCGCGAGCTTTGAGCAATAGTGCCGCGCCAAGCATCACGCTGGTGTGAATATCATGGCCGCAGGCGTGCATGACGCCTGCATTTTGCGAACGGAACGCTACGTCTGCGGCCTCTTCAATCGGCAGAGCGTCGATGTCTGCGCGCAGTGCTATCACTTTTTCACCCTGCCCAATCTCAACCACCAGGCCGGTTTTCAACGCATAGGGCAAAATCGACAGCCTGGCGCTTTGCAGCCAGTCGCGAATGCGCGCGGTGGTCGCCACCTCCTGTAAAGACAGCTCCGGGAACTGGTGCAGCTCGCGCCGCCAGGTAATCAGCTGTTGTTCTAAGCTCATGACAGCACCTCCGCGCGGTTAAGTTCTTCTGCCAGCAGGCGCAACGACGCCAGACGGGCCGCACCTTCAGCCACCGGGGTGTCGATAATGAATTCGTCGATACCAAAGGTGTGATGCAGCGTATCGAGTTGGTCATGAACCTGCCGCGCGGTGCCCGCAATGACTGCCGATTCGCGGCGCACAATTTCCACCGCCGGGCTGCCCGCCTGATGCGCAAAAGCGTCGGCCTGCTGCTGGCTGGCCACCGACACGCGCTGCCCATTTTCCAGTCGCACGCCCCAGACCTCCACCTGTGCGGCAAGCTTTGCGGCCTGTGACGCATTCGCCGCGACAATAACCTGGACTGCGACTATCGCATCTCGCAGGCTGCGGTCGCGCCAGCGAGTCAGAACATCACGCAGTAAATTTGTGTCACCGTTGAGGTGCGCCGCAAAAACAAAATTCCAGTCGAGTCGGGCGGCCAGTTCGGCACTTTCGAGGCTCGCCCCCAGCAGAAAACCGTCCGGGCGCTGCGGCGGAACAGGCGTCGCCAGAACCGCATCGGCGCTTTCCGCTCGCGTCAGCGATAACCAGTTGTCCAGTTGCGCGAGCTGATCGGCAAACGTCCCCTTCTGCTGCGGATCGATGCCCTGCTGCAACGCGCGAGTGGAATGCGGTAAACCGCCCGGCGCTTTCCCGACGCCAAGATCAACGCGCCCCGGGGCAAGCGAGGCCAGCAGATTGAAGTTTTCCGCCACTTTGTATGGGCTGTAGTGTTGCAGCATCACGCCGCCGGACCCGATACGAATACGGTGCGTCTGCCCCAGCAGCCAGCCAATCACCACTTCCGGGGACGGGCTTGCCAGCTGTGGCGTGTTGTGATGCTCGGCAATCCATAAACGGTGATAGCCCCAGACGTCAGCCTGTTGCGCCAGTGTTAACGTGCGTGCCAGTGCCTGAGATGCGGTCTCGCCATCTGCCAGTGGGCTTTTATCCAGAATGCTGATTCGGTAAGACATGTCGCAGGCTCTTGTTGAGGAACATGTCTGCATTATTAGAAGGGCTTGAGTCGCGTGAGAAACAATTTATTTACATTTGCTCTGCACAAAATTAGATATCAGTTGGTAGTGCGTACCGTCAATTTTGCAATAAGAGCGTCAGTATCGGCCTGATTTCGCAGCCTGACGAAGGTCAGCCCGGCAAATTGTGGGTCGTGCATATCGGCTAAATAACGCTGTCGATTTTTATGCCAGGTTTTTAGCGTCCATAAAATAATCGAGTCTCGACTTAAAAACGAGAGTCGAAAACTTTCGTGATTTCCGGTGCCCGGCCACAGTTCCTGTTTCGTCCACGCTCGCGAAAAGGCTCTGTAAACAGCCTGCCGGAGTGTTCGCCAGAACCCATAATCCACCCATACAATCATCTCGACGTTACGCCATTTCACCGGCCGAGTACGGTTATAATTGCCGTCGAGTACCCAGCCTTCACTGACGGCCAGTACTTCTTCCAGCCGAGCAAACAGTTCATCGTCTGGTGTTCCCTGCCAATCTGGGCGCCAGTAGAGTGTATCCATTTCTATGTAAGGTACATTCAATTGCGTAGCCAGACGGCGAGCCAGGGTTGATTTTCCCACGCCGCTAGTGCCAACCACGTTTATTCTCATCGCTTCCTTCCCGCCATCAAAAACGATCAATCTTGCACTTAACGCCCGGCGTATTCTTCGTCGGTGACTTTATCGAGCCAGGTCACAGGTGAGCCATTCTCGGATTCAGCAATGGCGATATGCGTCATCGCCGTTTCGGAACTTGCACCGTGCCAGTGTTTGATGCCCGGGGGGATCCACGCGATATCGCCCTGATTCAGCGCCTGCGCTTCTTTCCCTTCTTCCTGCAACCAGCCGCGGCCCTGTGTCACGATCAGCGTTTGCCCCAGCGGATGTGTGTGCCATGCGGTGCGTGCGCCCGGTTCAAACGTTACCGTTGCTCCGCCGACTTTTGCCGGTTCTGTTGCCTGAAACGGCGCATCAATTCTGACCTTGCCGGTAAACCATTGCTCTGGACCGGTAACGGACGGCAGTGAACCACTACGAATAATTTTCATACTTTCTCCTGGTTTATCTATTCAGCGTAGCGCGGAACGCTTCTGAGGATAAGACTGCATAATCAGATTGGTACTATGAATATGATTCATAAATGAGTACTTGAAGACGGGTGCCCGCTATTCCCCGGCGATTACCTCTACTACCCAGGAAGACGCCAGAACACCGCGGCGTTTGCCTTACTGATTGATGCGCTACGTTTGGCGTAACTTACTGGAATCTCTCCCAATTAGTTATGCTGTTGGTTTTCGATTAAACAGCAGATCTGACCACACGAAATGTTACGACGTCCGTCACTGGATCGGCGGGTAAGTTTTGCGTCGCTTACCATTTGCAGGTACGATGCTGCGCCATGTTTTGCCTTATCTCTGCGTCAGAATGTTGAGAAAGGCAGAATTGTATGCTGCCACGCAATCGTTTAAACGCGGCGGTACTTTTTGGTCCCCAGATTGGGGTAAAGACAGGTAAATGGGATACAACAATGACCACACAAAACAACAGCGCGGCGGAGCATCACGCAGCTAAACGCCGCTGGCTGAACTCGCATGAAGCGGGTTATCACAAAGCGATGGGCAACCGTCAGGTTCAAATGATCGCCATTGGCGGCGCAATCGGTACCGGTCTGTTTTTGGGCGCTGGTGCGCGCTTACAGATGGCTGGCCCCTCTCTCGCCATCGTCTATCTGGTGTGCGGTATTTTCTCCTTCTTTATTCTTCGTGCGCTCGGCGAGCTGGTACTTCACCGTCCGTCCAGCGGCAGCTTCGTGTCCTACGCGCGTGAATTCCTCGGCGAAAAAGCCGCCTACGTGGCGGGCTGGATGTATTTCGTTAACTGGGCGATGACCGGGATTGTCGATATCACCGCCGTCGCACTGTACATGCACTACTGGGGTGCGTTTGGCGATGTACCGCAGTGGATCTTTGCGCTCGGTGCACTGGCGATTGTCGGCACCATGAACATGATTGGCGTGAAGTGGTTCGCCGAAATGGAGTTCTGGTTCGCGCTGGTGAAAGTGCTGGCGATCGTCGCATTCCTCGTGGTCGGGACTATCTTCCTCGGCACTGGCAAGCCGCTTGACGGCGGCACCACCGGCTTCCATTTAATCACCGATAATGGCGGTTTATTCCCGCATGGCCTGCTGCCGGCGCTGGTGCTGGTTCAGGGCGTGGTGTTTGCTTTCGCCTCTATTGAACTGGTCGGGACCGCCGCGGGGGAATGTAAAGACCCGCAGACTATGGTACCGAAAGCGATTAACAGCGTTATCTGGCGTATTGGTCTGTTCTACGTCGGCTCTGTGGTATTGCTGGTTCTGTTGCTGCCATGGAATGCCTATCAGGCAGGACAAAGTCCGTTCGTGACCTTCTTCTCGAAGCTCGGCGTGCCGTATATTGGCGACGTGATGAATATGGTAGTACTGACCGCAGCCCTCTCCAGCCTGAACTCCGGGCTATATTCGACGGGTCGTATTCTGCGCTCGATGTCGATGGGCGGTTCCGCGCCGAAGTTCATGTCAAAAATGAGCAAACAACAGGTGCCTTATGCAGGGATCCTTGCGACGCTGGTGGTCTATGTCTTTGGTGTGTTCCTGAACTATCTGGTACCGTCTCAGGTGTTTGAGATTGTCCTGAACGTCGCGTCAATCGGTATCATCGCTTCCTGGGCATTTATCGTGGTGTGCCAGATGCGCCTGCGTAAGTTCATCAAGGAAGGGAAATGCGCGGATGTCAGCTTCAAGCTGCCGGGTGCGCCGTTTACCTCCTGGCTGACGCTGCTGTTCCTGTTCAGCGTGCTGGTGCTGATGGCCTTCGATTATCCGAACGGCACTTACACCATCGGCTCGATTCCGCTGCTGGCCGTTCTGCTGGTTGCTGGCTGGTTTGGCGTGCGTAAGCGCGTGAATGAAATTCACCGTACCGCGCCGGTTCATCCGGATGATGTGAAGTAATTATAGGCCCGGTCAGCGTAAGCGCTACCGGGCAGTATAGTGAAAGCCCGGCGGCGCAAGCTTGCCGGGCTTTTTTTGTGGATTAAAGCGTAATCCGAATCACATCATCCGGCTGCGTGGCTTCTTTCTCGCGGGTGGATTCCTGCTTCACGCTCACGTACAGCGTTTTACCATCGGCGGAAAGTGCCAGGCTGTTCGGGTACGTTGGCGTATCGAAGGTTTTCACCACTTTATTGGTTTTCGCGTCAATCACGCTGACTTTCCCCGCCTTGCGGTGAGTCACGTAAACTTCATTGCGCACCGGGTTGAACTTCACGGCAAGCGATTCTGGCACCGCGATTTTGTTCAGCACTTTGCCGTCCCGGTAGTCCACCACCAACAGCTCCGGCTGCTTGAAATCGGTGATGTAAGCGCGGTGTTTAGCGGTATCCAGCGCGATATTCAGGAAGGCGTGTTCTTTGCCGTCATCCACCAGTTTCTGACGAGTCAGAATGCTGTTACTGGCGGTGTTGATGGTGATCAGCTCGCCGTCAGCGCTAACGGTATACAGACGCTGCGCATCGTTATCCAGCGCCAGAGCGGTGCTACGATTACCTGTTCCGCTGATGGTCGCTTTCAGCTTCAGCGTTGCGCCATCAATCACCCAAACCACGCTTTCTTTGCCGACGCCGGTCACGTACACGGTGTTGGTTTTGTCGTTAGATGCCAGCTCGCGCGGTTGCAACGGTTTAACGGTTTCGCTGCGCTGGCGCGAATCGAGCACCACGCGCCCTTTTACGTCGCCGGTTTTGCCATCAATGGCGGTAATGGTGCCGTTGGTGGTATTGCCAAACCACAGGGTCTGCGTCTGGTTATCAATCGTCGCGCCGAACGGTTTTAAATCGCTGTGAATCAGCTGGGTTGCCTCCAGCGTTACCGGATCGAGACGGTAAATCACCCCGCCTTTATCGGTTTTACGGCTTTGTGACGTGGCTACCCACAACGCACTTTCCTGCTCGCTGAGCGCCATTTCGTAGGCCCCTTTGCCGACGGCTTTGCGCAGCATGTCATCTGCCGCATGGGCGCTGAATGAGCCCGCGAGCAACAGTGAAGATAACAGTAGTGAACGGCGTAAACGCGGCATGGACATATGACGTAAAGACATGACGAATCCCTTTTTAAAAACCAAATTTTGTATTGCCCGACATGCTTCCTGCTCGTAGCGTCTTTGCGCCACGTTAGTTGTTGAGAATAGTAATCATTATTAGATTAAAAGGGCAGTGATATTTCCGCTGTTTCGCTGGAAATGTGCCATTGTTAAACCTTCGTTTAACGTTAAGTGCCGTTATGATTTTCAAATAATTTACAAAAGCATTAACATATTCACAGTTGTTCCATTTGGTTCATTATCACGAGAATTGCATGAAAATCATTACTGTCCGCAGGGCCGCGCTTCCGGCATTACTTTTGCCGCTTCTTCCACTGCCAGACGCGTTCGCCGCCGATGAACAGACGATGGTGGTCTCCGCCAGCCCACAAACCGTCTCTGAACTCGATACACCCGCCGCCGTGAGCGTGGTGAATGGTGACGACATGCGCCACGCTACACCGCGCGTGAACCTGTCTGAATCCCTCGGTGCGGTGCCCGGCCTGCAGATACAAAATCGTCAGAACTTTGCCCAGGATTTGCAGCTGTCTATTCGCGGGTTCGGCTCTCGCTCGACCTTCGGCGTGCGCGGCATTCGCCTGTACGTGGACGGAATTCCCGCTACAATGCCTGACGGCCAGGGTCAGACCTCAAACATCGACATCAGCAGCGTCGAAGATATCGAAGTGCTGCGCGGCCCATTCTCCGCGCTGTACGGTAACTCATCCGGCGGGGTGATGAATGTCACCACCGAAACCGGCCAGCAGCCGACCACCATTGAAGCCAGCAGCTATTACGGCAGCTATGGCAGTTGGCGTTACGGCCTGAAAGCCAGCGGCGCAGTCGGCGACGGTACGCAGGCAGGAGACGTGGATTACACCGTCTCTACCACCCGTTTCGACACCCACGGTTATCGCGATCACAGCGGCGCGCGTAAAAACCTCGCCAACGCCAAACTCGGCGTGCGCATTAACGACGTCAGCAAACTGACCCTGATGTTTAACAGCGTCGACATTAAAGCTAACGATCCGGGCGGCCTGAGCTACAACGAATGGCGCGCCGATCCGCAGCAATCGCCACGTGGCGATCAGTACAACACCCGCAAAGATATCAAACAGACCCAGGCGGGTATGCGTTATGAACGCCAGCTGAGCGAAAACGACGACCTCAGCGTGATGATGTACGCCGGGGAACGCCAGACCACGCAATATCAGTCAATCCCAATGGGTCCGCAACTCAACCCTTCACACTCCGGTGGTGTGATCGACCTCGACCGCCATTATCAGGGCATTGATACCCGCTGGACGCACCGCGGTGAACTGCTGGTGCCAGTCACGTTTACCACCGGCCTCGATTACGAAAACATGAGCGAGAAGCGCAAAGGTTACGAAAACTTTGTGATGGATAACGGCGTGCCGGACTACGGGCAGAAAGGCGCAATGCGCCGTAACGAGCGTAACCTGATGTGGAACCTCGACCCGTATCTGCAAACTCAATGGCAGCTCACCGACAAACTGTCGCTGGACGCAGGCGTGCGCTATAGCTCAGTGTGGTTCGACTCCAACGATTTCTACGTCACACCGGGTAACGGCGACGACAGTGGCGATGCCAGCTACCATAAATGGCTTCCGGCAGGTTCTCTGAAATATGCGGTGACCGATGCGTGGAACGTATATGTCTCGGCGGGACGCGGCTTTGAAACGCCGACCATCAACGAGCTTTCCTATCGCCCGGATAACCAAAGCGGGCTGAACTTTGGCCTTGAGCCATCGACTAACGAAACGGTCGAAATCGGCAGCAAAACGCGTATTGGCAATGGCCTGCTGACCGCCGCCCTGTTCCAGACCGACACAGATAACGAAATCGTGACCGACACCAGCAGTGGCGGGCGCACCACCTATAAAAACGCCGGTAAAACCCGTCGTCAGGGCGCGGAGCTGTCGCTCGATCAACAGTTTGGTGAAAGCTGGAAACTGAAAGCCGCCTGGACGTGGCTGGACGCGACCTACCGCAGCAACGTCTGTGATGATGCCAACTGCAACGGTAACCGTATTCCGGGCATCGCCCGTAACATGGGTTACGCCTCGTTTGGCTATGAGCCGGAGATGGGCTGGTATGCAGGCAGCGATATCCGCTATCTGAGCGATATCATGGCCAATGACGAAAACACCGCCAAAGCGCCGTCGTGGACCGTGGTCGGCCTGAACACCGGTTATAAATTCAACATCGCCGACAACTGGAAAATGGATGTCTTTGGCCGCGTCGATAACCTGTTCGACCGCGAATACGTAGGTTCGGTAATTGTGAACGAATCTAACGGTCGTTATTACGAGCCAGCGCCTGGCCGTAATTATGGTGTGGGTTTATCGGTGGCCTATCAGTTCCAGTAACATAATTAGTTTAAATAGCCATATCAGCGTGCCGGAATACCCGGCACGCATGTTATCTGTTAATTACCGAAATTAATTATCTGCATTAATTTACGTACTGGCGCTGCAAAATAGCCGCACCCTGATCGATAGCCCGACAAATCGCCGCCCCACTCTCCACCTGATCCCTTTTTTCCAGCGCGCTCAACAGATCGTCATAATACCGATCCTGTTTAAAAATTTCGCACGGCAGCGGATGTAAAAAATTAAAACACGGTCCTATGCGTACCCATAACTGTTCGATGAGCGCAGTCAGCGTCGGCATCTCAGCGTAGTCATACAGATGAAAACGGAACCGGCAGTTAGATTGTAATGCTCCCTCCATATCGCCCTGCGCTTTCGCATTATGGAAAGCATCAACGTGGCGACGCAAATCCCGCAGTTTTTCCTCCGTCATCAGCGATGCTGCCGTAGACACTGCCATGCTTTCCAGCTTTTTACGGATCTGATTGATTTCGTTATACCGCTGGAGCGACACCTCCGGCACTAAAAATGCCTGGGCCGGTGTGGCCTGCAGTGCTCCGGAAGACACCAGCCGCAGTAGCGCTTCCCGCACCGGGGTGATACTGGTCCCGAGCTGTTCAGCCAAATCCCGGGTTACCAGGCGAGCTCCGGGCTTCAGTGCCCCAATAATCAACGCGCTTTTTAAATTCACTTCGACCTGCATCGTCAGGCTCATACGTTGCGCTTTTTCAAAATCAAGCATGGTTATTTCCTGTTTCCATAATCATTGTTCTCATTACGGCCTGCGAATAAACAACTCAGCACAATACCAGGATATATCCTGTATCGTGGGTAGTGCTGGAAATAACATGGACCAATCTGCTATAAATATTAACTATTTAATTATTAGGTTGTTAATTTAGTCCGTACACAGCATACCAATAGGCTATTGCATGATTAATTAAAGACGCTAATGGATTTTTTGCACGAAAAGTTGCGGCGCGCATGGCGCCGCTATTGTTTTTTTACCCGTCGGTGCCGACACGAATAACAACTTTACCGAAATTTTTACCTTTTAGCATACCGATAAACGTTTCTGGCGCATTTTCTAGCCCATCGGTGACCTGTTCACGATATTTTATCGAACCGTCATTTATCCACTGGCCCATATCAGCCTGGAACTCACCGATTCGGTGCCCGTAGTCCTGACCAATGATAAAACCCTGCATGCGAATGCGTTTTTTCAGCAACGTGCCCATCAGCAGCGGCAAACGATCCGGCCCGGCCGGCAGTTCCGTGGCACTGTAGCCGCTCACCAGACCGCATACCGGCACGCGGGCCGAGGTGTTCAGTAGCGGCAGGACCGCATCAAAGACTTTACCGCCGACGTTTTCGTAGTACACGTCAATGCCATCTGGGCAGGCTTTTACCAACTGCTCAGCGAAATCCTCCGCCCGGTGATCGAGACAAACATCGAAGCCAAGTGTCTCCACGGCATGACGGCATTTTTCGCTACCGCCTGCCACGCCCACAACGCGGCAGCCTTTAATCTTGCCAATCTGCCCGACCGTCGCCCCCACAGGCCCGGTAGCCGCGGCAACCACCAGCGTTTCACCGGCTTTTGGCTGGCCGATATCCAGCAAGCCCATGTACGCTGTAAAGCCCGGCATCCCGAGGATACCCAGCGCCCATGACGGATGCGCCAGGCTATCGCCAAGTTTGACCAGCCCCTGCCCGTCGGAAACCTCATAGTTCTGCCAGCCGCTGTAGCTCAGCACCCAGTCCCCGGTTTTGTAATCGGCATGATTCGACTGCTCAACACGGCTGACCGTACCGCCAACCATCGTGGCACCGATTTCTACCGGCGGCGAATAAGACGGCGCGTCGCTCATGCGGCCACGCATATAAGGATCGAGCGAAAGGTAGACGGTACGCAGCAACAGCTGACCGTTGCCCGGCGTCGGAATATCGCCCTCTTCCAGGCGGAAATTATCCTGTACCGGTTCGCCGTGTGGACGCGATGCCAGCACCCAGCGACGATGACGTGATGTCTGTTGACTCATGATCTGCTCCTTATTGGGAATTCAGCTATTAATCCTGGACGTTAATCCGCACCTGCGCCTTGTCTTTATGAGCCTGAATGATTCAGTCGCACGACGAGGTAAATGCAGGGTTGATCGGTTTCGTTCACAAAGCGGCAGTCGTTCGGTGGCCCGAGTTCCAGACAGTCACCGGCCTGCATCGCATGCCGAGTGTCGCCTTCGATGAACAGCAGTTCTCCCTGCTGCAGCCAAATCAGTTGACGCGCCAGGGCATACGACGATGCGGGCATCGGGATATCGCTGCCCGCAGGCAGTTCGACCTGCACTAAATCGATGGGTAAATCACTGCGCGGAGAGACGTGGCGGCGTAAATAATGGCTTTGCGGATCGCGCCACACCGGCTGATGGGCAAGGCGCAGGAGCTTGCCTTCCTGCATTTCCGCCCTGGCAATAAGAGTGGACATGCTTATCCCAAACGCACCGGAAAGCCGCCCGAGCATGGTCGCCGTCGGGCTGCTGTCACCGCGTTCGATCTTGTGGATCATCGCCCGCGACGCACCGGCCCGTTCTGCCAGCTCGCTCAGCGACCAGCCCCGGGATTCGCGCTCAATGCGAATACGCGCGCTGATGCGCTGGTTGAGATTGTCTTCAATAGTATTCATGGCGTAATACTATAGTGCATTTCTGCGGTTTTCTACCCACAGCCTCACCGCCCTCTTGTCAAACCGAACAGAACTATAGTATCTATACCGTACTACTATAGTGAACACTGAGGCCAGCCATGAACATTCGTTACGCGAGCATTGAAGACTGCGCGGCGATCGCGGAAATTTATAATCACGCGGTGCTGCACACCGCCGCCATCTGGAACGATCAAACCGTTGATACCGATAACCGCATCGTGTGGTACGAAGCCCGCCAGATTGCGGGTTATCCAGTGCTGGTTAGCGAAGAAAACGGCGCTGTGACTGGCTACGCATCTTTTGGTGACTGGCGCGCATTCGATGGTTTTCGTCATACCGTCGAGCACTCCGTTTACGTTCACCCCCAGCATCAGGGTAAAGGCCTCGGCCGTGCGCTGCTGACTCAGTTAATTTCTGAGGCCAGACACATCGGTAAACACGTCATGGTGGCGGGCATTGAGTCGCAGAATCAGGCATCGCTGAAGCTGCACGAAACGCTCGGTTTCGTTACCACCGCGCAAATGGCACAGGTCGGGACCAAGTTCGGGCGCTGGCTCGATCTGACGTTTATGCAGTTACAGCTCGACGATCGCCAGGATCCGGACGCCCGCGGATGAACCAGTCGCTGACCCTCACCTTTCTGATTGCCGCCGGTATCGGTCTGGTTATCCAGAATACGCTGATGGTACGCATCACCCAATCGGCATCGACTATCCTCATTGCCATGTTGCTCAATTCGCTTGTCGGTATTGTGTTGTTTGTGTCGATTCTGCTGATTAAACACGGGCTGGGCGGCTTTCAGGAACTGGCCTCGTGCATCAAATGGTGGACGTTAATCCCCGGCCTGCTGGGCTCATTTTTCGTCTTTGCCAGCATCAGCGGCTATCAATACGTGGGCGCGGCAACGACGATCGCGGTGCTGGTCGCCAGCCAGTTAATTGGCGGGTTAGCAATGGATATTCTGCGCCAGCAGGGCATTCCGTGGCGCGCGTTGGTCGGCCCGGTTTGCGGCGCGGTGATGCTGGTCGTCGGCGCATGGCTGGTGGCCAGGCGATCGTTCTGAGCGTTCTTTACCATTCACCCAGTTTTACTCTTCAACAATGATTAGGCAAACAGAGGAATCCGTATGGGCTCCTCTGCGTTTCCTCGCGGCGTTTTTATCCAAAGAGTTTCTTAAAATCCTCTTTAGATAAAAAATGGTCAAGGTATTGCTCAACAAATATACGATTAAGATTATCCGGGACATCAAATGCCACCTGGGAGTCCCTGGTTCTTTTAATGACTTTCACACCGAAAACAGGGACCGGGTTAGTTTCAGAACCATAAGCGGGATCACTCCACTGCGCCTTGTTGGCGCGAACTAAGAAATTTCCACCGGAATAAATCACATCATTTCTGGTTCTATTATTATCATAATGATACTCACCTCGAAAATCATAACCATCAAAAGTAATCAATGCCATATGTTTATGATGTTCCTGTGAGTAAAACATTATTTGGAAAAAACATTTTGAATTATTACCACGCGTTAATTTAGGGTAGTAACTGTCCCAAATTTCTGTAGATTTTGCAGGAATAAAAACCTCAATAAGTTTAGATTCAACAATATATTCAGTAACCTCATTTTGTGTTACCTGATTTCCTCTAAAGAAAAATAAATTAACTACTACGAGAATCGATGGGATGCCAATAAACATACCAAAAGTATAACCTAATCCCCTAATCATTACTTTTTCCTTATTTAAGCATGGGAATTATTTTGATATGATTTTCATCATTCTGGTCTTTCTTAGGCAAACAGAGGAATCCGTATGGGCTCCACTGCGTTTCCTCTCGGTGTTTTTATCCAAAGAGTTTCTTAAAATCCTCTTTAGATAAAAAATGGTCAAGGTATTGCTCAACAAATATACGATTAAGATTATCCGGGACATCAAATTCCGCATCAGGCTCTCCGGTTCCACTTTTAATGACTTTCACACCGAAAACTGGGACCGGGTTCGCTTCAGAACCATAAGAGGGATCACTCCACTGCGCCTTGTTAGCGCGAACTAAGAAACTTCCACCATAATAAATTATGGTATTTCTAAGATCATTGTTATCATGATTGTATTTTCCACGAAAGTCATAACCATCGAAAGTAATCAACATCATATATTTATGATGCTCTTGCGAATAAAATATGATTCGATAGATACTTTTTACATTATCACCCTGAGTTAATTTGGGATAGTAGCCTTCTGAAATGCGTGTAACCCCTCCAGGAACGACAACTTCAATAAGTTTTGACTCTTCAATATATTCAGTAACCTCATTTTGAGTTACCTGATTACCACGAAAGAACAAAAAATTCACTATTATGAGTAAAATAGGGATGCCAATAAACATACCAAAAGTATAACCTAACCCCCTAATCATTACTTTTTCCTTATTTAAGCATGGATATTATTTTGATATGATTTTCATCGTTCTGGTCTTTCCTATCTAATGAGTCCCTAGCATCTCTACTTTCTTTTTCATAATAGCGCTCACCCCTATTAGACACTTGATCTACCACAAAACCACACAACGCACCGACTATCCCTTTTTTAAATTCAGCACGAAGCTCATTCCAGGAAAAAACTTTCCCATTACTGACTAACCAATCTAACATCTTATTAGCCTGCGCTGTGGTTAAAATCCCTTTCCCCTCAGCGTAGATGGCGACATTTAAAATCATCATCCCACCGTTGCGGATTAAACTATGCTTAACCGCTGCCTCTGCTGTAGTACTCACTGCGTGATCCTGCAACGCTTTTCCCGCCTCGCCGAAAATGTTAGCACTCTGGTTGGAAAGACCTTTGTCTGTCATTGTGCTATAGATTTCCATCCCTGATGCAATAGTTACACCAATAGGTATCCCGAAGCCAAAAGCTAAAACGCCTGTAATAAATTTACTTGTCCACTGAAGCCAAACTTCTTTGTTGTTAGCGCTGGATATTAATCTTGCAGCCTGTGAAGCCAGTGGGTCACTAATAATAATATTCAGTCTGCCGCCGACTGGGCACATTAAATATGAATGATTGAGCAGTGCATATTGTTTTTCAAATAAAACCGTATTGTGGAAATACTTCCATTGTGCATCGAAAACCTTGTCACATTCATGACTTAGCTTATAAACAGCATAGATTGTGGATGCTATACCGCCCACAGCAGCGGCTGAGCCAACAACAATAGCGGATGTCACAGTCGCAACCCCGGCTATTGCGGCAACAATGGGGCCCGACACAGGAGCGGTAACCACCACGACTATAACAACTGCCACAATCGCAATGCCTGCAAAAAAGGCAGCCAGTCCGCCCCACACTTTTTTCGGCATTTTGCATTTAAAACAATCGTCTAGTTTTTTATCCAGAATATTTAACAATGGCGCAGGAACAACAGTGTTTATCGTAATGCCTGCAGTTTTCACGAGTACTTTATCCGGATGCAAGCCTAATTTTCTGGGGGATGACACGGTCATGTTGCTGCAAATAATATTAACCCCCTGTCGAACAAATGATTGAGCCATTAGACCTTCCTCCGAATTCGGCAACTAATATCCAGTTCAACATTACTCTCTACTCGCTCTCGCATTCGGATATCTGCATATTCCAAATATTTATCGACTGTATTAAATTCAATCTGGGAATCATATTCCACAGAGTAAATTGAAAACTGATAATCAAGAGATGGCTTATATTTTTGGTTATATTGCCGTTCTATTTCATCTACATCAATAAAGCCAGTTGGTTTACCCGTTTTGCGCACCACAACGCTCTCAGGTGATTCCTGTATGATCTTCTGCGTTACAGTTAATGGCGTCACCACCTTTTCAAAAAGCTGCGAATTAAATTCCATCAACACGTCACGCTCAAAATTTTGCGTTCGAACTAAAAAACGATCAAAAAAAGTGGTAAAGAATATTTGAGTGTCCAGATTAGACACTAACTGTTCATGGGAGAGAATTTGCTCATCGAAGGCTGAAATGAAATTAATAACATGTTGTTTTACTTCTTCGGCGCGAATAAACTCATTCTTTTTGAGAAACTCTTTTTTATACTCTTGCCATTCCATAATGATATGTTGATGATTCATTATGCTCACAGGCTTTCCTGTCGAGGGATGAATCCACACAGCAACATTACTTTTTAACCTGTCGATTTCTTTCACTACATCTAATAACGGCTGATGTGCATCAGGAGATATCTTTGAAATATAATCATCAACATGCACGAAATACAACAGAGGTTCATTTTCACTATGTGTTATAGTATAATCCGTTTTAACCTGAGTGCTGTTAACAGGGATGTCATTAAGTTTTATTGCAATCTCTTGCTCAACCCTATATTTTGTAATGCGCGGCAGTGAATCATTCGTTTTTATCACGCCATCACTATTTTCGTTCATTTTCTTAACCAATCCCTTGTTGAATTAACGAAATCACTGTTAGTTGATTTGTACTTCGGAACCATCAATGTCAACAATTCCGCCTCCAGTAATCTTAATTGTTGCCCCACTAATTTCAATCTGACCACTCGCTCTCATTGCAATAGATGCAGCGCCCACTTTTAAATCAATAGATTCATTCATTAATTCTATGCTGGCTCCCCCACGTATAATTTTACAGGAGTCTGATTTAACTGTTAGCGTATAACTCCCATCGACGGTAACATCTTCGCCTCCACCAATTGTAATCGTTTCATTACCAGTGATATTCTCTATTCTGTTTTCTTTCACAGTCAGTGTCTGATCTTTATCCACCGTGATATTCTGAAATCCTCCAATTGTTTCTGTATCGTTGTTGGCTATTGTCATCGTACGATCATGTAATATTTTGGTGTTCATATCTTTCTGGGCATGGATAAACACCTCCTGCTTGCCCTTTTCATCTTCAAAACGCAGTTCGTTAAATCCAGCGCCTTTGTGGGTCTGGGAGCGCAGGCTCATCTGGGTTTTGGTTCCGGGTAGGCCACCCGGCGGCAAATTATTGACATGGTAAGTTCGCCCGATGACCACCGGCTGGTCGGGGTCACCGTTCAGAAATTCAATAATAACTTCATGGCCGATGCGCGGAATGGCCAGGCTTCCCCAGCCTTTTCCCGCCCAGGGCTGGGAGACCCGTATCCAACACGAGCTGCTGTCATCGGTTTTTCCTGACCGGTCCCAGAGAAAACGAACCCGAACACGACCATACGCATCGCAGTAAATCTCTTCACCTGGGGGCCCTGTGACAATGGCAATTTGCGCCCCATCGATACGCGGTTTATCCGTCAGTAGAGGGCGCCAGGTCTGGTTGCGGGGAATAAAGGTGAATTGATTGACCAGCGTGGTTCCCGCCTCACCGGCTTCTTCTTCCAGTGCCTGCGGCTGGTGGCCAGTGTGGGTAATACGGGTTATCTGCCAGCGAGTGTTCATCTCCTCGCGGGGATGGTCAGTCAGCGTAAAATCCGTACCCGGCTGTAGGGCGGCGTAATTAGAAGCCCCGTCTCCCTGATGGGCGGTATTACGCAGCGCTTCCACCCGCCAGCGGGAAAAGCGTTTCCCGGAGTCATCTTTATAGCGCCCCGGATAATCGTAATGAAAATAGCGCTGGTTTTGATGCTGCATATCCCGCGCGTGATCGCGGTAAACCGCATCCCAAGGGGGATTTTTAAAGGTGTAATCCCCTAACAGGACGTCTGTCGGACGCAGACTTTCACGCCGACGCAGCGTCGTGATACAGGGCTTCTGAGCCGGGGCGGTGTTGTAGGGTAAAACGGGGCCGGCATTCTGGCCACCACAGTGGTCAGCGAAGACCAGCGTGTGCCTGTCACCGTCATGTTCAAAGAAGTAAAAGATACCTTCCTCGGCAAACATGCGTTCAATGAATGTTAAATCGTCCTCCTGATACTGGACGCAGAACTCACGGACGGCATGTTCATAGCGCAGCGAATAGGCGTAATTACTGATACCATGCTCACCCAGCAGCGTTTCAACGATAGTTTGCAGATTTTGTTGCTGAAAAATCCGTGAATTACGCCTCAGACTGGCCCGCCAGAGCGCTGGACGAACCGAAAGTGAATAGCGGGTGCGGCGAAAACCGGTGTCGCCCTGCTCCATCGACACCACAATGCCGTTAACAACACGTTGTATGACAGCATCACGCCAAACCGTCAGCGTAATATCTTTGTCCAACACTGTACCAAAATCGACAGCAGGTATCGCGCTGGCGAGCTCCAGTTCGAGGGAGAACAGGGCTGAATACTGTTCCTGTAAGGTAAAGCCCACGACCGAAAAAGTCTCACCGGGTAACCCTTTTACATTCAGCGTAAAATACAATCCATTATTTGTCATTGATATGATCCATAATTTCCTGCGCTATATTTCATCATCCATAGACTGCTGCTCAGTAGAGAGAAATCATCATTTAAAGCATGGCAATATATTGAGTTTATATAGATTAAGAGTTAAACAGACAACTGCCGTGTCATTTAACCACACGTTAAATGACGTACCATATCAAATAAAATAGCCAAATAGATTATAAACATTACCTAATCAGATAGATATCTTGCCTGGTGGTAATTTCAAAGGGCATTATACTGAGGGGATTATTCTGAAAATAACCCGACGTAAATCATCTCGCTGATTTTATTGTTATATTTTTACATGTGGATTGAGGTTTATAGCTAATTCATTAGACTTTGATTTATATCAATTCAGAATATATATAGCATTACGGAATTCAATGATTTTTAAGAGCGCGTCATATCACTTATTATTGACCCCATCAATATAACGATAAGTTAATAGCCAACGCCAGTTTCAGGAAAATACCGTGTTCGTACTGGAAAGATTTTAAGTATGGGAATGGCATTCCCCCATTACCGGGGAATGCCATAAAGCAAACACTCAAATAATCGTGCCACCTTTGGTGAGGCTTTCCTGCCGTGCGTCCTCTTCTTCCTTGTGATGACGGCCTTTGTGGGCGATTGCGGTGCGCAGGCGCTGCTGCTGGGTATAACGATCTTCCCGGCTTAGATCTGCGTCATCGCTCAACACAATCAGCAATTCATTCATGCCGATGATAGAACCATCCTCAATGGCCGCGTCTACCTGGGTACTTACCTCATCCAAATGTGACATATCTGCTCCTTAATTCAGCTTCACTTTCGAGAAATCACTGCCCATCAGGCTGACACTGTAGCCGGTCACGTTGCTGCGTGTGGCGAAGAAGGTTTTACCGTTGGCCAGGGCAATCCATGGAGCCTGCTGGTAGAAAATCTCCTGCGCCTGTTGGTACAGTTTCGCGCGCGCGGCCGGGTCGCTGGTCAGCTTGGCTTTTTTCACCAGGCCATCATACCCTTTATCGCACCAGCGCGCGGCATTGGAGCCGGTTTTTATGCTGTCACAACCGAGCAGCGTATCGGCAAAGTTATCCGGATCGCCGTTGTCGGACATCCAGCCAAACAGTGCCGAATCGTGTTCGCCTTTGCGCATCCCGGAAAGATATTCACCCCATTCATAGGTAGTAATTTTGGCTTTGATGCCTACTTTCGCCCAGTCACTCTGGATCATCTCGGCGATACGGCGCGAGTTCGGGTTATACGGGCGCTGGACTGGCATCGACCACAGCGTCACTTCCGCGCCTTTCTCAAGCCCTGCCTGCTTTAGCAGCGCTTTGGCTTTTTCAGGGTTGTAATCGTAGTCTGCCAAATTACTGTCGTAACCCAGCATTTTCGGCGGCAGCGGTGATTTTGCGACCGAACCGGAACCCATAAACACCGCATTGACGATCGACTTTTTGTCCGTTGCGTAGTTCAACGCCTGGCGTACCAGCACATTATCAAACGGCTTTTTCTCGGTATTAAACGCCAGATAACCGACGTTAAGCGCATCCACAGAATGCAGCACCAAATCTTTGTTATTTTTGATAACGTCGAACTGCACCGGCGACGGCGCGGGGATAATCTGGCATTCGTTGGTTTGCAGTTTCGCCAGACGGGTTTCCACATTCGGGGTGATGGAGAAAATCAGGTGTTTCGTCGGTACCTCGCCATCCCAATAGTTCGGGTTAGCGACATAGCGGATCAGCGAGTCAACTTTATATTGCTGGAACGCGTACGGCCCTGTGCCAATAGGCCAGGTATCAACATTTTCCGGCGTCCCCTTGTTCATCATCGCGTCGGCGTATTCAGCCGAAAGAATCGAGGCGAAATCCATTCCCCAGTCGGCCAGGAAAGAAGCGTTTGGTTCGTTTAGCTCAAACTGGACGTGATAATCATCAATCTTCTTCACGTCTTTAATCAGTTTATCGAGGCCCGCGTCGGTGAAATATTCGTAATTCCCCTGCGATACTTTGTGATAAGGATTATTTTCATCCTTCTGGCGCATGACCGAGAAAATAACGTCATCGGCGTTGAAATCACGCGTCGGCTTAAAGAATTTATTACTGTTGAACTTCACGCCCTGACGCAGGGTAAAGGTATAGGTTTTACCATCCGGGGAAATAGTCCAGGTGGTTGCCAGAGAGGGGATCGGGGTGTTTTTCTGCGGATCGAAATTTATCAGGCGGTTGTACAGCACCTGTGAGCTGGCAACGAACGACGGCCCCGAACTGGCAATCTGCGGGTTGAATGACTCCGGTGACGCTTCGGAGCAGTAGATAAGGGTGTCATTATTTGCCGCCATCGCGGCCCCTGCCGGTAACAATGCGCTGAGGGCCAGGGCCAGCAGCGTTTTCCCTGTCGGTGTTGGAGACATAGTTATAAGCCTTTTGCTCTTATTATTTGGGGTAATCGAAGCTTAATCACAGCACAAGGGGGTTATTCTGGCAAATAACCAAAATGCATCAGGTTATGCTTACCCAGCAAATTTCGCCGTTTTATTGGCCAATAATTTCACTTAAGAACTTTGTCAAAAAGCAAGCGTTTCACGCGTTTTCAATAGCCAGAGTATTTGCTGTTTTTGGCTTTTCCTCGCCCGTTTATCCCCTTCCCGCCTGCGTTAGAGTAGCGGTGTGAAAAAGTCGATGGGATAAGAACGTGGCAAAAACTCTATTACGCAGCGGCAGTCTGGACGATTTCCAGTCCGTGGGCGGCGGCGGCCAGGCCGTATTTGCATCAGCATTACAGATTCGTGAGACGCTGCGCCTGCGCAAACAGCAGACGCTGGTGGAGTGTCTGGCTATCCCGCAGGTCAACGATGACGGCGATCGCGTGGACTGGTATTCGCCGGTTGAAGGCGACGTGCTGGCGTGGAAAGCCGCCGATGAAGACCTGCGTGAACGCGCGCTGAGTCAGCTGGAAATGATGGCCGATGGCGCACTGGGCCTGGCCCGCAAATGTCAACAGTCCGAGAAAACCGCGCAGCAGCTGTTCGGCGCGTTGCTGGAAAAAGCGTTACAGTTTCCCGGCGAAAATCACGTTTTCCTGGTCGGCGGCAAACCGGTTATCACCTTCTGGGGCTTTGTGAATCTGAACGAAAGCGCCCGGGAGGAACTGTTTGGTTGCCTGCATTTAGCGCCCATACCAGAACCCGTTGTCGACCTTTACGAAGACATCCCAAATGAAGACGCGCTGAAAGTCACCTTCAGCCAGGCCGATGAGCCGCTACTGGCCGCGCCGCTGGTAATGAGCGTTGCCGCAGAAGAACAAGAATTTCCTGAGCCCATTGAAGAAAACGTCGAGCCAGAGGCCCCAGTGGACGTCGCTGCGCAGAAAGCCTCTCGCCGCATTCCGCTTTGGAGCTTACCGGTGGCGGCCGTACTCGTCGCCGCCATTGCCGGGCCGCTGTTATGGCCTCGGTCGACGACATCCGCGGAACCGATCCTGGCCCATGTGGATCCCATCGCTGTGACAAAACCAACGGCACCTGCACTGCCAGAACTGACGCACTCCCTGCCGCTGCATCTGGCGAGCGTCAAAGAGCCGGTGCAAGAAGAGAAGCCGGAAGAAAAACCGGTGATTATCGCTGCCATTCCGAAAGATGCGCTGGTGATGGAGGCCGATCAGATGCGCGCTGGCACGACCAAATTCCTTAACGGCACCTGGCGTGTGCTGGTCGACGTGAAAGATCCGGTCACCGGTAAAGCCCCGTCTCTTCGCTATCAAATTCTCAACAATAAAGGCAACGCGCGTCTGGTGCATGGCGACAATGTGGTCTGTAAGGCTGAAATTTTCTCCGGCCTGCATCAGAACGGCGAATTGCTGGTAAAAAGCCGTGGCAACGCGCGTTGCAGCGATGGTTCACGCTATCCGGTTCCAGAAATTACCTGTAAAGCAGGCGTCAGCGACGTGGCGGAATGCACCGGACGCTACGACGTAAACACTGTCGTTCCGTTGACGTTCCGTAAAGTGGGGGCGCGCTAATGCTGGTTACCCTATGTGATTATCAACAAAGCGTTACCCTGATTGCCAACAGCGGGGTGCAGTTTCTCGATTTTGGTCTGACGCCACAGGATTCCTTAAGCAATGGACGCTTCGTGCGCAAAACCGCTAACGGTCCGCTGCTGCGTCTGAACTACGACATCGTCAACAGCCGCTACACGCTGCCTGCTATTGACGGCCAGCAGGCTGAAGTGGTGAAACCCGAAAGCACCTTGCCGCTTGAGCAATCTCTGGCAATACTCGACGGCGTCTGGCTACCGCTGCCGTTCCTGCGTTTTAATCCACCCCGCACGTTTGTCGAAGGCCCGGACAACTGGGCGCGAGTGCAAATTCGCAAACTGCCGGATCCGGACAGCGCCGGAAACACCCACCGCGTCACCATAGCCCTCGACAGCCAAATTCGTGACGACGCCCCTTCCGCTCTGGCCCCGATTGAAAATGACCTGCTGAACGGGACACGTTTTGCACTCGCCTGGCGCGATGAAGAAGTCGCGGATTTCCTCGACCAGACCTGGGTTGACGGCTGGCTACGCGAAGTTTTCAGTCATCACGCCAGCGTGGAAGAAAACCGCAGCGAGCGTGACATTGCCCAGGCGATGCGCGGCTTTGAATATCAGGGACACTGGCTGAACCTGCTGGCCCTGTTAGGTGAACAGCTCAGCGTGCCGGAAGTGAAAATCGCCACCGCCACCGTCAGTACTCCGGCGATCCCGGTGGATTTGATTCTGGACGTCGGCAACAGCCATACCTGCGGGGTGATCATCGAAGATCATGGCGATGCCAACGATGGTTTGCGCCAGACCGCAGAATTACAGGTACGCTCGCTGAGTGAACCGCAGTTCCTCAATGCCCCACTGTTCACCAGCCGCCTGGAGTTCTCCGAAGCGCGCTTTGGTAAACAGCATTTCTCTGTGGAAAGCGGGCGCGAAGATGCGTTCGTCTGGCCGTCAATCGTTCGCGTGGGCGATGAAGCCCGCAAGCTGGCGATGCAGCGTCTGGGCACCGAAGGCAACAGTGGGATCTCCAGCCCGCGCCGCTATTTATGGGATGAAACACCGACCGTTCAGGACTGGCGCTTCAGCCAGGTGAACAGCCGGACTCAGCGCGAACCGCTGGCTGCCGCGTTTCCGCTGGCTTATCTGATGAATGATGACGGACAACCACTGTTTACACTACCGCAGGATGAGCGGATGCCGGTGTTTTCACCGCAGTACAGCCGCAGCACGCTGATGACGCATATGCTGTGCGAAATTTTGTCGCAGGCGCTGGGGCAAATCAACAGCGTGGCGACACGCCAGCGCCTCGGTTTCCCGTCCTCGCCTCGCCAGCTGCGTACCCTGATTTTGACTCTGCCGTCGGCGATGCCGAAACAAGAACGCGAGATTTTCCGTCGCCGCATGTTTGAAGCCATTGCCCTGGTGTGGAAAGCACTGGGCTGGCACCCGCAGGACGACGATTTTGTGACGCAAAAACAGCAGGACAAAAGCGTTGTTCCGGTGCCAAAAATCCACATGGAGTGGGATGAAGCCAGCTGTGGGCAGCTGGTATGGCTGTATAACGAGGCAATGTCGCACTTTGGCGGACAGACAGAAGCATTCTTCGCCGCCCTTGCCCGCCCGGATCGTGACCCGGAACCCGGTAGTCGTCCAGGTCGCGCCTTGCGCGTGGCGGCCATCGATTTAGGCGGCGGCACCACCGATATGGCTATCACCCATTATCGCCTGGATGAAGGCACCGGCAGCAACGTCAAAATCACGCCGCAGCTGCTGTTCCGCGAAGGGTTTAAGGTGGCAGGCGACGATATTCTGCTCGACATTATTCAGCGCTGTGTGCTGCCCGCGCTGCAAACTCAGCTGCAAAAATCCGGTATTGCCGATGCGCCAGCCCTGATGGCAACGCTGTTTGGCGATTCCGGGCGTATTGATACGCAGGCCGTGCTGCGGCAGCAAACGGCCCTGCAGCTGTTTATGCCTGTTGGTCACGCCATTCTTGGTGCGTGGGAAGAGAGCGACATCAACGATCCGCTGGCGGGCCTGCATGCCACCTTCGGCGAACTGTTACCACAGACGCCGACCCGCAACGTGATGAACTATGTCGGTCAGGCAATCAGCCACGCGCAGCCAGCCGGTTCGGAGCCTTTCGACCTATTCGCCACACCGTTGCAGGTCAGCTTCCGCGATTTACACGATGCAATGCTGGCGGGCGAATTTACCATCGCCGCCCCACTGCATGCGGTGTGCGAAGCGATTTCTCATTACGCCTGCGACGTGCTGCTGGTGACCGGGCGTCCGGGCTGTCTGCCGGGCGTTCAGGCGCTGATCCGCTATTTGCAGCCGGTGCCGGTGAATCGCATGGTGTGGATGGACAGCTATCACGTTCACGAATGGTATCCGTTCAGCCAGCAAGGCCGCATCGGCAACCCGAAATCCACCGCCGCCGTCGGCGCGATGCTGTGCAGCCTGGCGCTGGATTTACGTCTGCCGCGCTTTAATTTTAAAGCGGCGGATATCGGCGCCTACTCCACCGTACGCTATCTCGGCGTGCTGGACAGCACCGTCAACACGCTGCGCGAAGAAAATATTTGGTATTCAGAGCTCGATCTGGACAAACCGGGGGCGAAGGTCGATACGCGGGTGCATTTCCCGCTGCGCGGCAACGTCACACTCGGTTTCCGTCAGCTCGCCAATGCCCGCTGGCCCGCGACGCCGCTGTACACCCTGAGCATCAACTCGCCGGAAGTGGCAAAAGCCATCGCCGGAGACGGCGTGTTGCAGGTTCGCCTGCAGCTCACCGGCGGCAACAAAGCGGAAGGCCCGGAAGCCTTTGTGCTGGCCGACGCCTGGCTTCAGGACGGCACACCGGTTGCGCCGGACGCCCTGACGCTAAAACTGAATACTCTGGCCGACCGCCGCCACAGCGGCAGCCACTACTGGATCGACAGCGGGAGCGTGTACCTGAAATGAGCCGACTGAAAAATATCATCGACTGGACCCACATGAACCGTCGGACCTCGCCGCTTTTCGATACCGACGCCGACGCGTTACTCACGCGTCTGTATCAGCTGAAAGCGCAGGAAACGGCCCTGGAAACCGTGCAGTCCGCCCCGGCAAGCATTGCGCTATACGGCCATTCGCAGGCGGCAAAAGCGCACCTGCTTGGCACCCTTTGCGGCAGCGGTAACGGCCGTTTGCTGGTGTACGCCGGCAGTAAAACACTCGACTATTTCACGCACCTTAACCCCGGTCACGCCGTGACGCGGATGGCGCTGCGTTTTAGCCACTGCGCGCAAACCCCGGACGACGCCTTTCCGTTACGCCTGCGCATTATGCGCGAAGCAGAACTGGTGCAGGTGTTTCTCGCCCATGCGTGGCAGCAAGGCGTGGTGCGTCAGGTAGAAAAATCGGTGGTGGCCGCGCGGCTGAATGCCTGGCAATCGCTTCGTCAGACGCAGCCGGTACCGGGGATTAATGAAGAAGATGTGGCAGCTATCGCTCACTTCTGGCAAGCGAATATGCCTGCCCAACATCAGCAGATTGACGACGCCCTGTGGCAGCAGTTTATTCAGCTGTTACCGTGTCTCGACCTTAGCGCGCGTGCCAGCGCCTGGGCGCTGCTGTGGGGTGAGCAGCAGGAACTAACCCGCCAGTGGCTGACGCTGGCGCATGTGCTCCAGCAATGCGGAAACGCACGCGAACTGGCCGCACCGCTCAGCCTGCTGGTCGACAGTTTCACCTTACCCGCAGAGGGTTTTCTGACGCCAGAGAGCGAACCAGAAGGCGAAACGGTAGTGCATCCGCTGATCGACGAACAGTTACACAATGCTGTCAGTCTGCCGCTAAACGCGTTGGCGCTGCTGACCGTTGAGCTGGTCTTGCCCACTGATAATGGCGTGTTGAATAACGTCGACCTGATTGATATCCCGCAGCCCGCCCAGGGAACTGACCATGCGCTGTGGGCCAGTAAATGCCGCTGGCTGCTGGAACATTATCGCCAGCAGATGCAGCCCGATCTGCTGCTGATTTGTAATGCGGCGGCCACACGCGCGCAAATCCCAACCCATGCCCGGGCGCTGATGCGCTGGGTCGGCGACACTCAACCGCTGCACGACGGCGCGTTACCGGGCCTGGTGTGGGCCATTACGCCGCAGGACGACCGCTTCGTGCGGAAGCTGAATCTCGACGAAGCCGTTCAACTGTTAATTGAGAAGCCGGGCCAGCGTTGGGGGACGTTACAGGCGCTTGATGGCAGCAGTTTGCAACGGCTGATCGAATGGTTGTCACAGGCGACGGTACCTGCGTTGCGCGCGGCGCGTTTCGAACGCCTGAGTGAACGTCAGCGACAGGCTATGCGCCAGATTATGGTCTGTTGGCAGCACGCGCCGCAGACCGATCCCGCCAGCGCGCGTCGCCAGGCAGAAAATCTCGTACGTGAGTTGCAGGGCCACGCTGCGACCCTGGGCGAGCTGCTGGAAGGCTTACTGCCTCCACTTTCCACCTTCGAACAGCTCAGTCAGGTGCAGCAGCCACGTGAAGAAAAAGTCAGTGAACTGTTCAGCGATAACATGGATCTTTTCGCTCTCCCGGACGATCCGCAGCTCAGCGGCAGTGCTCGACAGGACAGCGGCTTTCAGGCTCATGCGCTGTGGGTGAATTACCTGCGCCAGTGGAGTCGCAGCGAATCCCACGCACGTCGCTATGGAATTGCTCCGGCGGTGCTCCAGCAGCTGGCAGATTGTCTGATAATCACCAGCTACCGGCTCGATTTGCCAAAACAGCTGCAGGCGGTCCTTCCGGATGAGCGCGCAAGCGCCGCACGCCTGAGGGCCACTATCAGTAATTTCCTGGCATGGCTGGGCTACGCGGATATGCCCGTCGACTCACGCCCGGCGAGCCGCGTGGTGAAAAGCAGTACTCTGTTTGCTCCGACGGCGAGTAATACCGAACGTCTGACGCAGTTAGGTGAGCGCCCTGCCCACGCTGCCACGCGTTATGTCTATGATTGGTTAGTCGCGTTGTTCACCCGTGCCACCGAAGCGGCGGACTATCGCCACCCTTTGGATCTTTCCCCGGAAGCCCGCGCTCAACTGAATACATTGCTGTAACCCATCTGCGGCTCACGGGCTATGTAATCAAAACTTAATCAGAGAGAAAATCATGAGAAAAATAGTTTCGTTTGTCCATGTGTCGCTGGATGGTTTTGTCGCTTCTACCGTTGAGGGCCCGGCGGGTCTGGCCTGGATAAGCATAAGCCCCGACTTGTTTGAATACGTCGAGCAGCGGATTCAGCAGACCGACACCGCCTTATATGGGCGTACCACCTATCAGATGATGGAGTCGTACTGGCCAACTGCTGCCGATAAGCCTGACGCCAGCCAGCATGATCATACGCATTCGCGTTGGTACAAATCTGCCCACAAGGTGGTGTTGTCGAAAACCCTGTTGGAAAAAAATCACCCTAATACGCAAATTATCAGTAGCAATTTAAGCGACGAAATCAGCAAGCTCAAGCATAACGCGGGCAGCGAAATCTTAATGTTTGGCAGTCCCTCAGCGACTCATGCGCTAATGGCGGAAAACCTTATCGATGAGTATTGGCTATTCGTCAATCCGATTCTGCTGGGACAAGGCATTCCCTTGTTCAAAAACATAAAAGACAGAACCTCACTCATGCTGGTGAATAGTAAAGTTTTCCCGTCGGGCGTAGTGTGCCTGCAATACGAGGTGAAACGAAATAAATAGTGCAAGGTTCTGATAGTTCTGCAAGAGGAAAAAAACATCCGAACGGCTGCATTTCTGCGAATATGTAGCCAATCGATGTTTTGCGGTATGTGATCTCCCTTAATTGACAGTAGCACCTAAGGGTCAGCAATGTCCTCTCTTGGCCCGGATCTGACAGAAAGCCAGGTCATAAGGTCCGCTTGCAGCGAATTGCGGACATTGGAATTCTGGTCCTTAAAGTTTTAAAGCGTGCATCTATAAATGCGACAAAAGAATAACCTATACTTATTTTCTTAATGAAATTTCCGCGCCAAGGACAATTAGAATCATCCCTGACAGCATACTAATCGTTATTTTTTCATTCCAGCCTAAGTAACCAAGCAATGCAGCAAATATTACTGAAAGGTAGCTCCATGATACGATTTTATCAGTCGGAGCATTGGCACATGCGACAGAAAGGAAGTATTGTGCCAGAGTAGTTATCACACCAAGAATAATCAAATAAGGTAGGAGGGAGAGATTAAAAGAATCCCATACCAATGGAAGAAACACGAATGAATAGAGTAAGGTATACAGAGAAAAAAAGAGCATTTGTCGATATGGAGATTCTGTATCTGACATCATCCAGATTGTAATCGTTGCTGCCCCCCCCATTGCACCCGAAATGATGCCTGATAAATCACCTCCATTGATGCTATGCGTTACCATGCAGCTTGTTATTGTGACGCCCAGAAACCCGACAAATGTGCCAATCCAAACATAGCGATCTGACAACCTTCTGAACACCAGAAATGAAATAATCGGGACAAAAACTGGTGATGTCTGCTGAAGTAACACTGCTGTACTCAGCTCCGTATTCTTAACGGCATAGAAGTAGGTAATGAGTGCAAAAAATGTAAATAGTGACCGCAGTGCATGCAGTTTTTTTCTTTCAGATTTAAAGCTTAATTTTCCAGAATGCCAACCCACAAACAATACGCAGATAAAGCTGAAAACATTTCGCCAGAACACTAATGAAAAGACATCCATCTTATAAGAAACATATTTGACGATCATCCCTGCCAAAGCGAACATTAATGCAGATAGCGTAATATTAGAAACAGCCTTTAAGTACATTATTTATTACCCTTAGAGATTACCACTCATAGTCATATCTACAAAGTGTTTCCACAAAAACAAAAAAATAGTGTAGCACTGAATTGAACGGTCCATCCTTGATTCCCATGCGAAGGTATTAGTATATTGATCATTAAGGTATCTATCAGTGACTAAGTCCAAAAAATCTCGATAACTGTTCTTAATATTCGATGAAATATACATATAAACGGAGGGGGTATACAAAGTTTGAAGATAGTAAGTCGACTGCTACCTGAAGTACGTTCAGTGCTGAAGTTGGGGTCCGCCTGGAAAACGGAAATTTTCCCACGTTAAACCTATTTTTTTAGCCGCCAGAAGTTAACAGGCTGCTTCGAGCTGTGAGTTCAACAGATCGATGCAACGCTATCCTTAATCAAAGGGGACATCTCTGGAAAACAGGATGCCCACTATGAGCGAAAAATGAAAGCTGTGACGTCTCATAAATCGCCTCAACTTTCAACCTGAACTAACCCACGATACTAAAGACCGAAGATCTTTCATTATCTGTCCGCATTAGAACTTCCTGTTCCGGAAGCTGGAATACATCATCAGATAGCGTTTCAGATTGCGTAGCGTCATCAGTTTCATCAGCGTTTGCGGGCGCATCTTTTTATTGCGGATGTAGTACAGGGTGAAAAGCTGATATTTTTTACTCGATACGTCTAATTTGGCTTTGTGCTTACGGTAAAAATCCAGGTAACCCGCAAACTTTCGTCCTGAACAAGTGATGCGGACCTCTCCGTGATTGACATAAAGCACCTGAGTGATCGCATCCAGCTTGAAAGGATCGCCGAAGGTTTCTGCCAGCCGGTAAAAGGCATCGTAATCCTGTGCGGCCGTTAGGCGCTCATCGAACAGAACCTGCTGCATCCTACTGGTTAAGGTCAGCATCTGGTTGCCGATAATATTCCGCTTATCAAACAGACTCTTTTTATAGGCTGGTTTCGGATACACCTGCAACTCATCAGGATGGTGGTATCCGATACTGTCGCAGAGGTAATCATTGGCGTATAAAAAGCCGTGCTGCTGAAGTTTATACTGGCAGGCAAGAAAAGAGGACAGGCGTGTCGGCAACCATTCATCATCATCATCCAGACCTGTTATCAGATAGCCCCGGGCCATTCGTATTGCCTGATTCCGTACAGCACAGGCCCCGGAATTAAATTCATTGCGGACATAGGTAATGCGCTGGTCATTCAGATCGGCAATATACGTCTGGAGTTGCTCAAATGACGATGAAAAATCGTCGATTATAATGAGTTCCCAGTGTTCATAGTCCTGCTTCAACACCGATTGTATGGCCCTGATCGTCAGCGTTTCCCGATTCCAGGTGGGCATATAGACGGAGATGAGCGGCTGGGATGACAGTGTGTCACTGTCAATATTCTCCAGTTCCGTCAGCGCCCCGGTAAACCGGGTTTCTCGAACATCACTCCCGGAAAAATTCACGCCGGTACAATCTGCGTGACTGAAAATCGCACCTTCAGTTTTACAGTGGCTGAAATTCGCCCCTGTCAGAGAAGCATAAGAGAAATCAGCCCCCCGAAGATCGCTGAACGAAAGATCACATCCCGATAAATTAATATTGCGCAAGTTAAGCCTCCGGAGATCCATAAACCGCAGGTCAGCACCTGCCATATCCGACTGATGATGAGAGTTTTTAATAGGATTATGATATTTCAGCAGTTTTCTTTGAATTCTTTTTTTGCTGTTCATGTTCAGCTTACAGTGAGTACCGATAAAAAATCAGGATCGCAGTTAATCACTCTCCTTACCTTCCTGCAATCAGACCCAGACATTTTCAGAAATATGCTCAAAGACAAACTGACACTCATTAACATTCATTCATATATTGCCGCATGCGGAGCAAGGCTGCTCTCCCTTTCATAGATAGATTTTTTGAGGCGGAACTGGAAATTATCAAACTCATGGCTTCGACGCAGGTATTAAAGCGCAGACTCGCATAGCTGGCTCAGCCTTAGCCGTTCGAGTAGCGCAGGGTTGAGTGGCAGACAGAGGCAATCTTCCCCCAGCGCTAGCTCGCTTTCGATGACATTTTGGCGGGAGATAAAGCGCTTGCGGTACTCGGTTGGCGTCAACCCACAATACTTATTGAAGGCGGCAATCAGGTATTTATGTTCCTGAAAGCCGCAGTTGTGGCTTATCTCGGTTATCGGCGTTCGGGTATCGCGCAGCAGAGTACGGGCTTTGTTGAGTCGTACCAGCGTCAGGTACTCTTTGAAATTATGCCGGCTCACCTTCTTAAACATGCGTGAAAACCACGAGTAGCTCACCCCACAATGGTGGGCGACATCGCTCAACGTCAGCGGCTGGTCAAAGTGCTGATTAATAAACTCGATCCCCTCTTTGATCATTGCTTCTTCACGCAGCGAGCTTTCTTCCCGTTGCGTCGGCTCTCCCGCCGCCACCAGCGCATCCAGCAACAGGTAAGTTGCTGCAATACGCTGAAACGGCGCACGGTTATCGACAAGCTGGTCAAGCAGTGCCGCCAGCCGCCGCTGCACCTGTCGGTCAGCCTCGGTGGCAACCCCCGCCTGAGTACGCCATTTCAGCGACGGTGCCGAGTGCAGCTCGTCAAAAAGCCCCGGGGAAAACTGGACAGTCACCAGTTCGCTACCCGCCTCTTCTGCACACAGGGAATGCACCTCTTGCGCATTGATATAGAGCATCTCTCCCTGCGAAAGCACCACACGCTGCTGGCCAACGGCGAGTGAAAACTGTCCCGCCAGCACCGTGATAAGCTCCGGAGCCGGATGCCAGTGAGGTTCGCAATAACGCACCTCAGCGGCAAACACGTTCAGTTTCTCCGCGTCAAAAGCAATCAGCTCGTAGCCGCTATTGACCGTTTGTCGCCCGGTTTGTGCCGTCGGGCCCGGATGAGTCACTGAAAAAGGAAACATGCAATATCTCTTATCGTTAACGGTTATTCTCGCCCGACCAGCACGGCATTTAGCTCGTCACGCTCAATGTCCAGCGCCAGGAACTCCGTCAGGGCAATGAGCAGTCCACAGAACAGATCTGGTGCCAGGCGGATCAGCTTTTCACGCACCTGGTCTGGCGACAGTTGGCTTTTCCCGGCAATAAGCGCCACTACCCGTGCAAAGGCTTCCGGTTGCTGAATTAACTGCTGCAGGGAATTATCATCGCGCAGAGGTACATGGCGTGACGGGCAGTCCACTTCGACTTCGGCATACAGCGATAAATCACGAGAGGAACGGCCCACGTGAATCTGCCATGTCCCCGGCGTGATGACCCAATCGGCCAGTCCCGGATGGTAACTGGCCAGCTCGGCTATCGGTAATTGCAGACTCACCCGACGAGTTTCACCGGCGGCTAAGGCCACTTTACTAAAGCCCTTAAGCGCTATCACTTCGCGGATAAGTTCACCGTCCGGTGCGCTAACGTAGAGCTGGGCTATCTCTTTGCCATCACGCTGGCCGACATTCGTGAGATCAAATGAAAGCGTGAGCGTGTCGGCTTCCCCCACCTGCGGGGCCGACAGATCCAGATTCGCGTAGGTAAATTGCGTATAGCTTAAGCCAAAACCAAACGGGAAGCGCGGGGTCAGGCAGCGCTTATCATAATAGCGATAGCCGACGAACAGCCCTTCTGCATAATGATGACGTAAATTTTCACCCGGATAGTTCAGCCAGGCTGGCGTCTCTTCCAGCGTATTCGGTACCGTCACCGTCAGTTTGCCGCAAGGGTTGCGTTTGCCGAACAGAATTTCCGCTACTGCACGTCCCATTCCTTGTCCGGCAAAGAAGGTCTCCAGCAGCGCTTTACACTGACTGAGCCACGGCATTACCACCGCATCGCTGTTTGCCAGTACCACCACCACATTCGACTGAACCTGTGACACTTCACAGATCAGGCGCTCATGCCCCGCCAGAATATTCAGATCATGACGATCGCCATTTTCACCGTCTTCACCTACGGCGGTACTGACAAAGATCACCGCCACATCAGCATCTTGTGCCACCCTTCTGGCCTGCTCCAGGGCAGCTTCATCATCGTTGAGATCGTCTGGTGCGCCAATTGCCCAGGTAACGTTAAAGTCATCGCCTGCGAGGTCAAAAATTTCATCCAGCGGGCGGTCAAGTAGATACGGTACCGTGGTCGCGCAGCCGGACCCTTGAATCACTGGCTCCAGCGCCGGTTTACCGAGTACGGCTATACGGCGCGTTTTTTCCGGGCGCAACGGCAAAATATCATCGTCATTTTTCAGCAGTACAATCGATTCTGCTGCCAGGTGCTGCGAAAGCACATGATGCGCGGGGAAATCGGCCCGTGCGTCCGGACGACGGTTGCGCTGCACTTTATCCAGCAGCACCAGCATGCGATGGCAGGCACGATCAACAACGGCCATCGGGACTTCTCCTGCGTCGATCGCTGCCAACAGTGTCCGTTTATCGCGGCGGGTTTCTGGCATTGCCAAATCATTCCCTGCCAGCAAGGACGCCGGACGGTCTTTAATACCGTACCAGTCAGACATGACCAGTCCGTCATAGCCCCATTCATCACGCAGTACCTGCGTTAACAGGAACGGATCCTGAGACGTTTGCACGCCGTTTAAGCGGTTATAGGAAGACATCACCGTCCACGGCTGCGATTTGGCAATCGCCCGCTGAAAGCCCGCCAGGTATATTTCGCGTAACGCACGTTCCTCGATAACCGAGTCCATCTCCGTGCGTCGGTACTCTGAATTGTTGGCGGCGAAGTGCTTCAGGCTGGCGCCCACGCCTTCGTCCTGTAAGCCATTAATCAGTGCGGCGGCAATATCCCCGCTCACCACCGGGTCCTCAGCGTAATATTCGTATCCGCGCCCGGCAAGCGGCGTGCGGCGAATATTGATCCCTGGCCCGAGCAGGATGCCTACGCCCATGTGCTGGCATTCGCGTCCCAGCGCCTGACCCATCTGATAAACCAAATCTACATCCCAACTGCACGCCAGGCTTGAACCATTCGGAAAGCAGGTGGCCGGTAGCGAGGCGCTAAAAAGGGCTTCACTGCCCCCTTTCGCCGCCGGTTCTTCAGCACTGGCCTGGTCGGCGGTCTGGGTGATCACTGAAATGAAATCATCCATGCTCCATTTCTCGCTGCCATCGATTTGCGCACTGCTGTAGCGCACGCCATAGGTGCCGTCGGTCATAACAATATCGTCGATATCGTGCTGCGGCAGGCTGGCAGTACGCCATAGGCCGCTCCCGGTCAGTAGAGCGACTTTCTCTTCTGTAGTCATTGCGGCGATAAGGCGGTTAAAATCACGATTCATTTCTCTGACTCCATGAGGTTAAAGCGCGTTTTGTTTACGCAGGCTGATTTTTTGCACAATATCGCGATAGGTTTTTTCATCCAGCGAATAGGCAGCGATAAAGATAGCGCTGATAGCAAACATCGCGCCGGGGAACAGCGTCATCAAAATATTGATACCATTCAGGGCACTGGCGCTGATATTCCCGGCCTCATAGTGATAATAATCCAGCATCCATCCGGCGCAACCGCCACCAATCGCCATCGCAATCTTGGTGATAAAATTAAAGAAACCGTAAATAGCGCCTTCGGTACGCACGCCGTGATGCCATTCCGCATATTCTACAGTGTCGGCAATCATCGACCACATCGCAACAAACCCCATCCCTAGCGTAATACTAAACAGGCTTACGCCACTCATTATCAGCCATATATTATGGGCAGCAACAAAATACTGCATTAATACACCAAGGGCGCCTATCAACAGTGCCACTTGCACCATTTTCTTTTTGCCCATTATTGCAATGATTTTTTCTGACATCACAGTCCCTAAAATATAAGCCGCTGACTGAATCATAAAGAATGTGGCGGTAAAACCTTCGTTGCCGATAATGTATTTAATAAAGTAGATAGCAATAGCCATCCATACGGTATAGGCAATATAGAAAAAGACGGTAAACAGCGACAGGTTGATGAGTGGCGTATTGCCGACGACGGCGCGAAACATTTCGCGCAGGGTGGGAGCTGGCGTCTCTTCTTCTTCACCGACGCGTTCTTTGGTCATGCCAAAGCAGGCAAGGAACAGGAAGGTGGCCAGCAGTGCAAAACAGGATACCGCAAAGACATAGCCTAACTGTTTGTCATCAAAGGGGGAGATCAGTAAATCGGCAGTGGTTGATACAATAAGGTAGCCAACAATAGCCAGCACAAACCGGTACACTGACAAAGACGATCGTGATGCTTCATGTTGCGTCAGTCGATTGGTCAGCGCCGAGTATGGCGTGTTCACCGCAGTGTAAGCCAGGCAGTAAATTGTATACGAGATCAGGGCAAAAAAGAATTTCGCTTGACCGCCAAACGGTACAAAGCAAAGCACGGTCAAGAACCCGAGCGGAATGGCGCCATATAACAACCAGGGGCGCAGCTTTCCATAGCGGCTGTGCGTTTTATCAATCGCAAAGCCAATCAGAATATTGAAGATGGCATCAATAACGCGGGCAATAACAAAAATCAAACTGGCCTGTGTGGCACTAAGCCCGTAGATATTGGTATAGAAAAACAAGAGAAAGAGAGAGACAAAACCAAATGACAAATTAGAGGCAAAGTCACCGAAACCATAACCTATTTTTTCTTTAATGCCGATAACGACATAGCTTGTGGAGAGTTTGTTTTCTGTTTCCATTTTGAACTGCCCATTTTTGTAATATGCCCGGGCAGTATATGCCAGGGGTTATTTAATCACTTTGCGTTCTTTGTCCGGGGGATTCCTGTTTTTTGTCTTTATAGAGAAGTGTGAACGAAATCACAGGGCTTCGCAGGCAGGGACATCTCTGGAACCACATGCGCTTATGCCTGCTCTCCTCCCTGCCTATCTGCTCTCAGTCACAAAATCCACATCGCTTTTCTGCCCTTTCTTGACAACCTGAATCAGGAGTGTCAATTCTTGCTTCACCGATTGAGCAAATGTAGCAGCAATGATAATGAAAAGCTGTATTTTGGTTTCCTGATGTTTAAGCAAAACCGCTGCCTCAGTGAATTAATGGTGAGGCGGTCATCTTATTCGAGTCAGTGAGGAGCAGAACTATGCGTTACCCTACAGTATTCAAAGCATCGCTTATTGCGGCAATAGGTTTTAGCGGCATGGCACAGGCGCAGGAAGCCGCTACCGTTGCTTTTCTGATGCCCGATCAGGCATCCACCCGTTATGAGCAACATGATTTTCCCGGCTTTAAAACGGAGCTGACCAGGCTCTGCCAGCAGTGCAAGGTTATCTACCAGAACGCCAATGCCAGCGCCTCTTTGCAACAGCAGCAGTTCAACTCCGCCATTGCCCAGGGCGCGAAAGTGATTGTCCTGGATCCGGTTGACTCCTCTGCCGCTGCCGGTCTGGTGGAAATAGCCCACTCCCAGGGTGTGAAAGTGGTGGCTTACGACCGCCCTATCCCCGGCAAGCCGGCCGATTTTTATATCTCCTTTGATAACGAAGGCATCGGCTACGCGATATCCGCCTCGTTGGTTGAACAACTGAAGGCGACAAACGTGCCCGCTGGCGCCGGTGTGCTGCAGATTAACGGCTCGCCGACCGATGCCGCTGCGGGTCTGATTCGCGACGGTATCCACCGCGGGCTGAAGGACTCCGGTTACAAAACGTTAGCTGAGTTCGACACGCCAGAATGGGCTCCGCCAAAGGCGCAAGAGTGGGCTGCCGGTCAGATAACCCGCTTCGGCGATAAAATTAAGGGTGTGGTCGCGGCGAACGACGGGACCGGTGGTGGGGCTATTGCCGCCTTTAAATCCGGCGGTGTACAGCCCATTCCTCCGGTAACCGGCAACGATGCGACAATCGCCGCATTGCAGTTGATTATCGCCGGTGATCAGTACAACACCATCTCCAAACCGTCGGAAATCGTTGCTGCCGCTGCCGCGAATGTTGCTGTGCAGCTGATCAATGGTCAGAAGCCTAAGGCCACCTCAACCCTCTACAACACACCGTCACAGCTCTTTGTTCCGGCGGTGATCACCGCCAAAAATATCAAAGCGGAAATCTTTGATAAGAAAATCCAGACCCCGCAACAGGTCTGTACCGGAGAGTACCAGCAGGCCTGCCAGAAATTAGGGATCCTCAACTAAGTCGCAGCAGGTGCGTTCGCAGACGCACCGACGATAAGAAGGTTTTTACTATGTTAATCGACAATGGCCTCGCCCCGCGCACGGATAGCCCGCTTCTTCAGTTAAGGAAAATCTCTAAAAACTTTGGCGCCGTTTCCGCCCTGACGGATATTGATCTCGACGTTTATGCGGGTGAAGTCGTGGCACTGGTTGGCGATAACGGCGCAGGTAAATCGACGCTGGTTAAAGTGCTGGCGGGCGTTCATCAACCTACTTCCGGCACTATTGAATTTGAAGGTAAGGAAATCACCCTCGATAGCCCGGGCAAGGCGCTGGAGCATGGAATTTCCACTGTTTTTCAGGATCTGGCGTTGTGCGAAAACCTCGACGTGGTGGCGAATCTGTTTCTGGGGCATGAGCTGTCGGCCTGGCAGCTCGACGAAGTGAGCATGGAGGTGCAGGCATGGACGCTGCTCAACGAGCTGGCTGCCCGCATTCCTTCCGTGCGCGAACCGGTCGCCTCCCTTTCTGGCGGACAGCGGCAAACGGTTGCCATCGCGCGCTCGCTGCTGCTCCATCCAAAAATCATTATGCTCGATGAGCCCACGGCCGCCCTCGGCGTGGCGCAGACTGCAGAAGTGCTGAACCTGATTGAGGGGGTACGCGAGCGCGGGCTGGGCGTGATTATCATCAGCCACAATATGGAAGACGTGCGAGCCGTTGCCGACCGAATCGTTGTTCTGCGGCTAGGCCGCAATCAAGGCATCTTCACACCGGAAGCTACCAACCAGGATCTGGTCGCTGCCATTACCGGGGCGACGGAGAACGCCGTGTCGCGCCGGGTCGAAAGAAAAACGCATGAACATACGACGGGAGTGAGCTGAGCCATGACCACAACCACCAATAAACCGCTGATGCCTGAAACCAGGCTAGACCGTAGCGACGAGCGTGTCAGCCACCAGGACAGCATCTCCGGCCTGCTGCGCGCGTATATCAACCGCATAAAAACAGGCGACCTGGGGATGATCCCCGTGGTCCTTGGGCTTATCATTATCTCCATCGTTTTTACCGTGCTTAACCCGATTTATCTGGCTCCGAATAACCTCGTCAATATGCTTTTCGACTGCGCCACGGTGGGCTTTATCTCGCTGGGTATCGTCTGCGTGTTGCTGCTGGGTGAGATTGACCTTTCCGTCGGGTCGATGAGCGGCCTGGCCTCGGCCATTATCGGCGTGCTGTGGGTGAACCAGGGCTGGCCCGTCATTGGCGCAATAGCCGTTGCGCTGGCAGTGGGCGCCGCCGTAGGCCTGC
This sequence comes from Citrobacter sp. 18056, assembly GCA_902706235.1. GTDB lineage: Bacteria > Pseudomonadota > Gammaproteobacteria > Enterobacterales > Enterobacteriaceae > Scandinavium > Scandinavium manionii. Next base: position 492,875 of record CACSJR010000001.1, read on the forward strand.
TCTACGCCCAGCTTTACAGCCGCTTAGGGATGCCGAGCTTTGTGGCAACCCTTGCCGGACTGCTGGCGCTGCTCGGTATGCAGCTGTATATCCTCGGCCCGTCGGGAAGTATTAACCTGCCCTACGTTTCCCCGCTGGTGCGTTTCGGCCAGGTACTGGTGATGCCGGGCTGGCTGGCACATCTGTTTGCGTTGCTACCGGGAGTGCTAATGCTGGTCCAGGGGTTGCGCACCCGCGCGCGACGGACTCAGGCCAACCTGTCCTGCGAACCGCTCAGCTCACTTTGGGCGCGCAGCATTTTTCTCACCGCCGTGTTCGAGTTCATGGTGTTTTATCTCAATATAGGTCGAGGTGTACCGTGGGTTTTTGGGCTGTTTATCCTCGTCGTCGTGGTACTGAACTATGCCCTGAAACGCACAAAATGGGGCCGCTCAATGTTTGCCGTAGGGGGTAATCGCGAGGCTGCGCGCCGCTCCGGCATTAATGTACGCCGTATTTACATCAGCGCGTTTATGATTTGTTCCGTGCTGGCCACAACCGGCGGGATCCTTGCCGCTTCACGCCTGGCTTCTGCCAGCCAGCAGGCGGGGACCGGGGATGTGAATCTTAACGCTATCGCGGCAGCGGTGATCGGCGGCACCAGCCTGTTTGGCGGACGCGGCAGCGCGTACTCTGCCCTGCTCGGCATCATCGTTATTCAGTGTATTTCCAACGGGCTGACGCTGCTCAATCTGCCGTCGTCGTTACGCTATATGATCACCGGCGGCGTGCTGGCTATTGCCGTCATTGTGGATTCGATGGCGAGGCGTTCGCGGGTGAGCCACGGTCGCGCCTGAATTCACAAAAGAGGGGAAGCGCAGAAACCGGGGTCACAACGTCCGTTGACGTCCCCGGGATGGTTTCTGCGCCGCCCTGGTAGTAGCAAACGTCAGGCGAGCGCTGGCTGCAAAGCATCAATAAGTTCTTCAAGCGTTGGATAGCGCCCGAGCGCCGCCGAAAACTTTACGTCCTGGTAATCGGCGGCCACCACAAAGGTTTCGATTTTTGCCCGCCGGGCGGCGGTAAAACCACTCAGACTGTCCTCAATGACTCGGCACTCCCTGGCCTCCAGCCCCAGCTTAAACATCACCTTATGATAGACAGCGGGATGAGGCTTGCCGAAAGGCTCCTCGTCCGCGCTGCATACCACGTCAAACCAGTCCCACAGCTTCAGTCGGTCAAACACCGCTTCAATTATCTGTTTACAGGATGACGTCGCCAGCGCCAGGCGGTAACCTGCGGCCCGGAAGCTGCGCAGTGCCTGATCCAGCCCGCTCATAGCCACGCCCTCGCTGCGAATGGCGGCGCAAACCCGCGCGACAATCTGCACTTCGACCTGCCGCGAAGAGATGCTCAACGCGTATCTTTCACACCATAGCCTTGCAATATCATCAATCCGTTTCCCCTTGGTGGTGCTTTCGCATTCCTCAACTGTTATCGCAATTCCCTGTTTTGCCAGCACCTCGATTTGGGCCCGCTGCCAGAAGCCTTCCGAATCGATAATGACGCCGTCCATATCAAAAATAACCGCTTGTACGCTCATTGCTGTTCCTGTTCCATTAGCGGCTGGCAGGGTACGCCAGCCGTCACTGTCTTAAGACGCCCGCACCACCGCGTTGTCGGTTTTATCCACACGGCTTTCAAAGCCAGGCTGTTCAACACGAATAAAGTGGCAAAGGAAAAAGGCGATGATATAAAGCGTGGTGTAGGCAATCACCACCCCAATGGTGCTGAAGTACGGCAGCAGCACTACCGCAATTGCCGGTGCCAGGAAGTTAGACAGGCCCGCAGAGAGGTTGTAGACCGAAATCGCAGCCCCTTTGTGACGCGGCTCGAGCGCCGGGAAAACGGCCGCCATCGGCACGAATGCCGCGACGAAAATCCCCAGAGAAATAGCCGGAAGTAGCGCCATGGCGAAGTTATGCCCGAAATGCTGCGGCACGTAGTAGAACGCCAGGCTTGAAAGGGCCATACCGATGCAGCCGAACCAACGGACGACGCGCATCCAGCCCATTTTTTCCGCCACTATGCCCCAGAAAATATTCGAGAAAATGGTCGTAAAGAAGAATACCGCCCACACCTGGAGCCACTCAGAGGTGCTGAAGCCCAGCTCATCGACGAACATCAGCGGCATGATTACCGCAAAGCCAAACAGCGACAACGTGTTGATAATGCGCACCATGCTCGAATACATAATGCTACGGTTGGTATAGAGCAGCGTAATCGCCCGGCTCAGCTCGTTGAGTTTCTCTTTGGTCGTCAGGTTATGCATGTGCGTTGGGGTATGCACGTTACGCAGGGAGATCATCGCAATCACCCCGCCCGCCAGGCAAAAGAACAGCGCCATCCACAGCGTACCCAGTTCGCCAACCAGTGGAATGGTAAAACTCGGAATGTAGCTGCCCGCCACGCCAATACCAATCGAATAGACCGCCCAGTACCAGCCCAGCGCGGAGCTGGCATTCTCGCTCTTCACGTTATGGATAATCACCACGATGAAGGAGTAGAGGAACAGCGGGTAGGCAAAACCGCGAATGCCGTAGAACAGCAGGATCAGCGCGTAGTTGGCATGCCCCAGACCGAAGGTCAGGAACAGCACGTGGAACACACACCACAGCACAAAGCCGATAAACATGGTTTTCTGCGGCGTAATAATTTCGGCAACCACCCCGGAAACCCAGGCGGACAGCGCGGCGGCGAGGCCATAGAGCGTAAAGGCAAACGATGCCTGGGCGGGCGAAAAGCCCAGCTCTTTGATGTAGTGAGAGAGGAACGCCAGCTCAAACCCGTCACCGGTCATGAATACGGCGATAGCGATATAGCCCCACAGCAGGTGAAGCGGTAATCCAAACCATTGTTTATTCGCAACGGACATAGTGACCTCGTTTCTTTTGTACAGGGTAAGCCCGGCCGCAGCCGGGTCACTTTTATTATTAAAATCAGAAGGTTCTATAATTCAGATCGTTCAGGTAGAGCGCCGTAAAGTGCGCGTAGCGTTTCATCAACGCGGCATGCTGCTGAGCCCGTGGCGACCAGCTCTGGTATATTTCAGGTTTTCTGCAAACCGATGCCAGATCTTTACCCGCCGCCAGACAGGCCAGACGGGCTGCCCCGAGCGCACCGCCGGTTTCGCCCCCCTTGTGGGTGACAATAGGCATATTGAGCACGTCCGCCAGCAGCTGCGCCCAGAATGGACTACGGGCACCACCGCCGACCAATGAACACTGCTCGATGTGCGTACCACTTTCCTGCAACACCCGCAGTCCATCTGCAAGACCGAAGCTCACGCCTTCCAGCACCGCATACCCCATGGTGGCGCGACTGCTGGCATGCGTTAGCCCGTGGAAAATGCCCTTCGCATTCGGATCGTTATGAGGTGTGCGTTCCCCGGAAAGATATGGCAGGAACATGGGTGCCTCCGCCTTTTCCTGCTCGCTCAGCTGCGCGACTTCCTCAAGCAACGCCGTTTCGGTCACACCCACCAGTCGGCAGAACCATTGCAGGCAGCTGGCAGCGCTCAGCATGACGCTCATCTGATGCCAGCGATTGGGCAGCACGTGGCAAAACGCATGCACCGCAGAGGCCGGCGCCGGGCGATAGGCTTCGTTAACCACAAACAGCACGCCGGAGGTGCCCAGAGAAATAAACGCATCCCCTGGGTTAACCGCCCCCACACCTATGGCACTGAC
>CACSJR010000002.1 GCA_902706235.1 Citrobacter sp. 18056
AGACTTGGTATTCTATTTAGCGTCTTTCGACGTTTAAGAATCCATGTCACTTTGAGTGCCCACACAGATTGTCTGATAAATTGTTAAAGAGCAGTGAGTTACGCGCTTTCGCTTGCTAACTCGAGGTCCCGTATAATACGTTTTCCTCATTCAGAGTCAAGCGTTTATTTTCGCTTTTCTCTGTCAGAATTTCCTGGGAAACCCTTCTGACCCGGCGGCTAGCGTGCCGTTGTTCCGTGTCAGTGGAGGCGCATTATAGGGAGTTCTGACGAGACGGCAAGAGGAAATTTGAATTAATTTTTCGTTCGCCCTTTTTTTCACCAAACCACTCATAAAAGCACCATTAATTGCTCTATCTGCTGTTTTTACCGCCGTATTTTGTCTCTGAATGGCATACTAGAAAGGTAATTCGATATGAAGGAAAGGCATCTATGTCCTTGAGCGCGCAACAGCTGGCGGCACAAAAGAACATTTCATGGGTTCTTGCAGAGAAACTGGCGCAGAAGATTTTAACCGGCGAATACCCGCCGGAGTGCATCCTCCCAGGAGAGATGGAGTTGGGCGAGCAGTTTGGCGTAAGCCGTACCGCCGTGCGTGAAGCGGTGAAGACGCTGACCGCAAAAGGAATGGTTTTGCCGCGACCGCGTATTGGCACCCGAGTGATGCCTCGCAGCGACTGGAACTTCCTTGATAAAGAATTGATATCCTGGTGGCTCACGGAAAGTAACTTTGAAGAAGTCGTGAAGCACTTCCTCGTTATGCGCAGCAGCCTTGAACCGCAGGCCTGCTTGCTGGCGGCCACGCTCGGCAGCGCTGAACAAAAAGCCCGGCTGAATACATTGATGGAAGATATGGTCCACCTGAAGCGGCACTTTGACCGTCAGCGCTGGATTGAAGTGGATATGGCCTGGCACGAACAGATCTATGCAATGAGCTCCAATCCGTTTCTGACCTCTTTTGCTTCACTGTTTCATTCTGTCTATCAGACCTACTTTGCCGCCATCACGCAAAACGAAGTGGTGAAGCTCAGTCTCCACCAGGACATTGTGGATGCCATTCAGGAAAGCGATGGCCCTCGTGCCCAGCAGGCTTGCCTGGCACTGTTAACGGCCCCAAACACCCAGGCTACTCAATAGATGACCGAGAAGAAATCACGCAGTATGGCCGGTTTGCCGTGGATTGCGGCGATGGCCTTCTTTATGCAAGCGCTGGATGCCACCATTCTTAACACCGCGCTCCCCGCGATTGCCCATAGCCTGAACCGCTCCCCACTGGCGATGCAGTCGGCCATTATCAGTTACACCCTGACTGTGGCGATGCTTATCCCGGTCAGCGGCTGGCTGGCCGATCGCTTCGGTACGCGCCGCATCTTTATGATTGCCGTGAGTCTGTTTACCCTGGGCTCGCTGGCGTGCGCCCTGTCAGGTTCATTAACGCAGCTGGTTATCTTCCGCGTGATTCAGGGGGTCGGCGGAGCAATGATGATGCCCGTCGCCCGCCTGGCACTGCTACGAGCCTATCCGCGCAGTGAACTTCTACCGGTTCTGAACTTCGTGACCATGCCAGGACTGGTCGGCCCAATTCTGGGGCCGGTGTTGGGTGGTGTGCTGGTGACCTGGGCGAGCTGGCATTGGATTTTCCTGATTAACATTCCGATAGGCATCGCCGGACTGCTGTATGCCCGCAAATATATGCCGAATTTCACCACGCCACGCCGCAGATTTGATATGACCGGCTTCTTGCTGTTCGGCCTGAGTCTGGTTCTGTTTTCCAGCGGGATGGAGCTGTTCGGTGAGAAAATTGTCGCGACGTGGATAGCGCTGGCCATCATAACGATTAGTGTTCTTCTATTACTGGCTTATATTCGCCATGCGCGCCGTCATCCCACGCCACTCATCGCGCTACCGATGTTCAAAACACGCACCTTCTCCGTGGGAATTGTCGGCAACCTTGCCACCCGTCTCGGTACCGGCTGCGTTCCGTTCCTGATGCCGTTGATGTTGCAGGTTGGGTTTGGTTATCCGGCGCTGATCGCCGGCTGCATGATGGCGCCCACCGCGTTAGGGTCGATTCTGGCGAAATCTACGGTGACGCAGGTCCTGCGTTGGCTGGGCTATCGTAAAACGCTGGTAGGGATAACGGTGTTTATCGGCCTGATGATTGCGCAGTTCTCGCTGCAGTCACCGTCCATGCCGGTGTGGATGCTGGTCCTGCCTTTATTCGTACTGGGAATGGCGATGTCGACGCAGTTTACGTCGATGAACACCATAACGCTGGCCGACCTGACAGACGAAAACGCCAGCAGCGGCAATAGCGTGCTGGCCGTGACGCAGCAGCTGTCTATTAGTCTTGGGGTGGCGATCAGCGCCGCAGTGCTGCGCTTTTATGAAGGGTTCGACGGCAGCAACACCGTGGAACAGTTCCACTATACCTTTATTACGATGGGTGCTCTGACGGTAGTATCCGCGGTAACTTTTATGCTGTTAAAACCGAAAGATGGCCGCAATCTGATTAAAGAGCGGCACAAGAAAGCTTAGGCCGAACCGCGCACCACCAGTTCGGGCGTCAGCTGCACACGCTGCTGTTTCTGCCCGGGCTGTGCCATTCGGTGAATCAATACGTCGATAGCCAGCTCACCCAGCTCATCTTTGGGCTGATGGATTGTCGTCAGCGGCGGCGTCATGTAGGCCGCCAGCTCGATATCGTCATAACCCACTACCGCCATATCACGCGGAATGTTAAGCCCCGCCTGGTACAACGCCTGATAAACCCCGACTGCCATCGCGTCATTGCCCACAAACACCGCCTGCGGGGGTTCCGGCTGCGCCAGCAATGCCTGCATCGCCGTTAATCCGCCGCCAAATTCAAAATTGCTGGTAATAATGTAGCCATCGACAATCGGCAATCCGCTGCGTGCCATCGCTGCCTGATACCCTTCGAGGCGCAGACGCGCGGGCGTTTTGTCCAGCGGCCCGGCAATACAGGCGATACGGCGATAACCTTTGTCGATCAGATACTGCGTCGCCATGTCCCCGCCAAGCAAAGAGTTATCCTGAATAATATCGCTGTCACCGTCGAACGGCGCCCAGTCCATCATCACCGTCGGTATAGAAGGATAACGCTGGACGATTTCCGGTGACGGCTGATGAGTTTCGGTACACAACAGCAATAAACCGTCGACGCGCTTTTGCATCAACGTTTCGAGATTACTGTTCATCCGCTGCTCGTCGCCTTCGGTGTTGCAAAGCACCAGGCTGTAGCCGCGTTCAAAGCAGCTGCGCTCGACGCCGCGAACCAGTTCCGAGTAAAACGGATTGGTACTGGCGGTGATCAGCATGCCGATAGTATGGGTCTGGTTGAGTTTGAGGCTACGCGCCAGGGCCGAAGGCGCGTAGTTAAGGCTTTTAATGGCGGCATTCACCTTTTCGGTGATGCTTTCGCTGACAAACCGGTCTTTATTAATGACGTGAGAGACCGTCGAAGTGGAAACGCCCGCCAGGCGAGCAACATCCTTCATGGTAGCCAAGCGTTACCCCTGCTGACGTAAGAAGTCGTCGATCTCTTTGCGCCATGGAACAGAAGGCTGCGCTCCTTTGCGGGTCACGGCAATCGCCGCTGCCGCATGGGCAAAACGCAACGCTTCGGGTAATTCAGTGCCTTCCAGCAGCGCCGTCATCAGCGCGCCGTTAAAGGTGTCGCCCGCAGCAATTGTGTCGATGGCCTGCACTTTAAAGCCCGGCACGCGCTGGCCGATCCCTCTCTGGCTGGCCCACACCCCGCGACTGCCGAGCGTAATAATGACCATGTCGATGCCTTTATCATGCAGCACCTGCGCCGCTTTGGCAGCATCCTCATCATTTTCGACTCGCACACCGGTCAGCTTTTCCGCTTCGGTTTCGTTAGGGGTGATGATGTCCACCAGCGAAAGCAGTTCGTCCGGCAGTTCACGAGCCGGAGCCGGATTAAGCGCCACGGTCGTCTGGTTGCCGTGCGCTATTTTTGCCGCCGCCAGAACGCTTTCCAGTGGCGATTCCAGCTGCATCAGCAGCGCATCGGCGCTGGCAATACGTTCTTTCTGCTCTGCGACTCGCTCCGTTGTCAGCGCGGCGTTTGCCCCTGCGTGAATACCGATGACATTCTCACCTTCACCATTAACGAAAATCAGCGCCACGCCGGTAGATTCACTCGCTACTACGCTCACTGGCGCAATGTCGATATTGTCGCTCGCCAGCTGCTTACGCACGCGTTCTCCGGTGTCGTCATCGCCGGTACAGGCGATAAAAGCGATGTTCGCCCCGCTGCGTCCGGCGGCGACGGCCTGATTTGCGCCTTTTCCGCCAAATGCCACCTGATACTGGCTGCCTGTCACGGTTTCGCCTGGTCGCGGGAAAGATTCAAGGTTAAGAATGTGATCGGCATTGATACTGCCAAGGACGACGAGATTTCCTGCGGTTTTCATAATCATGAGTGTCCGATAAAGAGCGCCACCGGGATTTCCGGTGGCGCATGCCACACTTTTCTTTTTAGATAGTCCCCTCAGGCTCTTGTTGGCCTGAATCGGTGATGACTTATTGCTTGATGACCAGCTTCAGGTCAACAGGATATTTGGCCTGAACCTTCTCACCTTTCAGCACCTTAGCAGCAACGTCAACGCCCTGGGCGCCGATTTGCTCTGGCAGCTGTGCAATCGTCGCTGCCAGTTTGCCATCATTTACTGCCTTTTCGCCATCCGGAGTGCCATCAAAACCGACGACCATCACATCTGATTTACCGGCAGTCTGCAGTGCGCGCAGTGCGCCCAGCGCCATTTCATCGTTCTGGGCGAAGACCGCTTTCACGTCCGGATGCGCGGTCAGCAGGTTCTGCATGACGTTCAGACCTTTTGTACGGTCGAAATCTGCTGGCTGGCTGGCCAGGACATCAAATTTGTGCGCCGCAACGGCCTGCTGGAAACCTTCGCCACGCTCGCGAGCAGCAGACGTCCCTGCAATACCCTGCAGTTCAATAACTTTCGCGCCTTCACCGGCTTTCTTCGCGATGTAGTCGCCTGCGATTTTGCCACCCAGCACGTTATCAGACGCAATGTGGCTCACCACTTCGCCTTTAGATGCCTGACGGTCCAGCGTAATCACAGGGATCTTCGCCTGGTTTGCCATTTTCACGGCGTTACCCACGGCATCGGAATCGGTTGGGTTGATCAGCAGAATTTTGGTGCCACGTACGGTCAGGTCCTGAACGTTCGCCAGCTCTTTCGCCGGGTTGTTCTGAGAATCCAGTACCACCAGGTTGTAGCCCAGTTTGTCCGCCTCTTTCTGCGCACCGTCTTTCAGGGAAACGAAGAACGGGTTGTTCAGCGTTGAGATAACCAGCGCAATAGTGTCTTTCGCCATTGCGTTAGCACTTACGGTGGCGCTCAGTGCCACAGCAGAAACCAGGGTAGCCAGTTTTTTCATGTTCATATCTGAGATGTCCTGTTATGTCAGTTATTACTGCTTTTTGTTGTCTACCAGCACCGCCAGCAATATCACCACCGCTTTAACGATCATCTGGTAATAGGAGGAAACACCTAACAAATTCAAACCATTATTAAGGAAACCGAGAATCAATGCGCCGATCAGCGTCCCAACAATGCGACCTTTGCCGCCCGCCAGACTGGTTCCGCCCAGCACCACCGCCGCAATCGCGTCGAGCTCATAGCCGGTACCGGCCGTCGGCTGCGCAGACGACAGACGCGCCACTTCGATAATCCCCGCCAGTGAGGCCAACATGCCGCACAGCGAATAAACGATAATTTTGACTTTATTGACGCTGATGCCGGACAGACGCGTTGCCGCTTCGTTACCGCCCAGCGCGTAGATGTAGCGACCCAGACGGGTGTGGTGCAGCATGTACCACGCCGCGAGGAACACAATCGCCATGATCCACACCGGCGTCGGGATCCCCAGCGGACGGCCAATACCAAACCAGCCAAACACATCGGCATTGTCGGTAAAGCCCGTATTCACCGGACTGCCGTTGGTGTACACCATCGTCACCCCGCGCAGCAGCAGCATCATCACCAGGGTGGCGATAAATGCCTGCACGCGGCCTTTGGCGACAATCACGCCCGTCACTGCGCCAATCGCCGCACCTAGGGCCAACGCAGCCGCGACGGCCACCAGCGCATTCACTTCAATACCGACAATCGACGCCGCAACCGCTCCGGTCAGGGCCAGCAACGAACCGACAGACAAATCGATACCGGAAGTCAGAATAACCAGCGTCATCCCCACCGCCATAATGGCGTTGACCGAGGTCTGTTGCAGGATATTGAACAGGTTATTAACGGTAAAAAAGTTCGGACTCATGGTCGAGACAACGGCTATCAGCACCAGCAGAGCGATCAGTGACTTTTGCTCCAACAGCCACGCTTTGGTGAAATAACGGCGACCAGCAACAGCCTGGGTAGTCATCTATCTTACTCCTGATTCACACGATTAAGCTTGCCCACAGCGGCAGCCATCAATACTTCCTGAGTGGCCTGCTCGCGTGTGAATTCACCGCCGAGATGCCCTTCGTGCATCACCATGATGCGATCGCTCATGCCTAACACTTCCGGCATCTCCGAAGAGACGAGAATGATGCTCAGGCCATCGGCTTTAAACTGGTTAATCAGCTGATAAATCTCTTTCTTCGCCCCGACGTCCACACCACGCGTTGGCTCATCAAGGATAAGCACCTTCGGGCGCGTCATCAGCCCTCGGGCAATCGCCACTTTTTGCTGATTACCACCAGAGAGCAAGCCAATCGCCTGCTCCATCGACGGCGTTTTGACATTGAACAGACGAATGAAATCGCTCACCGCCTGCTGTTCATCTTTATGCTTCAGGCCACCGCCCGCCTTGCTGAAATAGCGCAGCGCGGTCAGCGACATGTTCTCTTTTACTGACATGCCCAGCACCAGGCCGTCACGCTTGCGGTCTTCGGAGATATAAACGATGCCGTTGGCCAGACCGTCCTGCGGGGATTTGGTCACCACTTCATGGCCATCCAGCGTAACGTAACCACTACTACGCGGTAGTGCGCCGTACAAGACTTTCATCAGTTCGGTACGTCCGGCTCCCATCAGGCCCGCCACGCCGAGGATTTCCCCTTTGCGCAGCGTGAAGCTGACATTTTCCACACCCGGCCCACACAGGTTATCGACCTTCAGACGCACGTCGCCTGGCATTTTGTCGATGCGCGGATACTGGTCTTCGAGCTTGCGCCCAACCATCATTTCAATCAGTGAGTCTTCGGTGAGCGTCACCACTTCGCGCTCGGCAATAAACTGGCCATCACGGAACACGGTCACGTCATCGCAAATCTCGAAGATCTCTTTCATTCGGTGAGAGATATAAACGATGCCGCGGCCCTGGGATTTCAGCTCGCGAATGACGCGGAATAACGATTCGGTTTCGGTGTCGGTCAGCGCGTCCGTCGGTTCATCCATGATGATGACCTTCGACTCGAAGCTCAGCACTTTGGCGATTTCCACCATCTGCTGATCGCCAATCGACAGTTCACCCACCAGCCTGTCGCTTTTAAAGCGCAGGTTGAGCTTCGCCAGCAGTTTGTCTGCTTCGGCGTACATGGTTTTCCAGTCGATTTTGCCGAAGCGGTTGACGAATTCGCGGCCTAAAAAGATGTTCTCGGCGATGGTCAGCTGCGGGATCAGGTTCAGTTCCTGATGAATAATGCCGATTCCGGCTTCCTGCGACGATTTCGGCCCGGTAAAGGTCGCTTCCTGGCCCAGCCAATGTAGCGAGCCGGCATCTTTAGTGTAGATCCCGGTCAGCACTTTCATCATCGTCGATTTACCGGCGCCGTTTTCACCCACCAGCGCCATGACGCGGCCGGAGTAAACGTTCAGCGAGGCGCCGGAAAGGGCTTTTACGCCTGGGAAGGATTTATCGATCCCTTTGAGTTGCAGTAATGCGTCCATGATGGCCTCAGAAAGTGACGCCAGCACAGAGAATGATATTCGCATACGGGGAACATTCCCCGCTGCGAATCACCGCCTGACTGTCTGCGGTTTGTAATTTGAACTGCTCGTGTGTGGTGTAACGAATTTCAATGGTGTTTCCCTGGTGTTGCTGCAGCTGCTCGAGGTGATTGAGCAACGTTTCGTGGAGCTGCGGATTATGGGTTTTGATTTCCGCGGCGAGAATTGCCGTCTCAACCTGCATTTCGGTCGTCACCACTTCCAGCACCTGCATAAATCCAGGCACCCCTTGGGTTAAGGCCATATCAATGCGCTGTGTACTGTGTGGGACAGGCAAGCCTGCGTCACAAACCACCAGCGTATCGGTATGCCCAAGACGGGAAATGACCGAGGAAATATCAGCGTTGAGTACCGTACCTTTCTTCATCGTTCTGCTCCACTAGCGAAACGTTTCGCTGGAGATAAGTCTAATCCCAATAGCGTACAGAAAACCACCATCAGGTTGCAGAAGTGTGATCGGTATCGAAACGTTTCGCTAAGTGAAATTATCAGGAAGTCAGAGAGTAGTCAGGTGGCGCTTCGCTTGCCCGGCCCCACTAAAAAAATACCCGGCAAGAATGCCGGGCATATTATTGAGGATGAGTTATATCTCGACCTGGGTACCGAGTTCGATAACCCGGTTTGGCGGGATTTCAAACTGGTCAGGTGCACGCAGGGCGTTGCGTTGCAGCAGCAGGTACAGCTTGCCGCGCAGGCGCAGATACCACGGCCGGTCGTTACCGATAATCAGCGATTCATGCGACATGAAGAACGAGGTTTCCATCATTCGACAGCTCAGCCCTTCGAGGCCACAGCGGTGGAAGACTTCTTCCACGTTTGGCGTTTCGCGCCAGCCGTAGCTCGCCACTACACGCCAGAACGACGGCGACAGCTGCTCGATAGACACACGACGCACGTTGTGAACATACGGCGCATCTTCGGTGCGCAGCGTCAGAAGGATCACGCGCTCATGCAGCACTTTGTTGTGCTTGAGGTTGTGCAGCATCGCAAACGGAATCACGTTCAGCGCACGGGACATGTACACCGCCGTACCTGGTACGCGCACCGGCGGCGATTTCTCCAGCGACGCAATCATCGCTTCGAGAGAGTTACCATGCTCATGCATACGGCGCAGCAGGCGGAAACGTTCGCTCTTCCAGGTGGTCATCACCATGAACATCACCAGGCCCAGTGTCAGCGGCAACCAACCGCCAGAGAGCAGTTTATCAAGGTTCGCCGAGAACAACGGTACGTCGATACACAGGAATGCCACCAGGATAACGAACACAAAGTACTTGTTCCAGTGCCAGTTTTTACGCGCCACGGTGGTCGCCAGAATCGAGGTCAGTACCATGGTGCCGGTAACCGCAATCCCGTATGCCGCCGCCAGGTTGCTGGAGTGCTGGAAGCTGACAATCACCAGCACCACAGACACGTACAGCAGCCAGTTAATGAACGGAATGTAAATCTGACCGGATTCCATTTCGGAGGTGTGAATGATACGCATCGGCGACAGATATCCCAGACGAACCGCCTGACGCGTCAGGGAGAACACGCCGGAAATGACTGCCTGAGAAGCGATGACCGTCGCGAAGGTCGCGATAATCAGCATCGGAATCAGCGCCCACTCAGGAGCCAGCAGGAAGAATGGGTTTTTAATCGCTTCCGGGTGTTTGAGTAACAGCGCGCCCTGACCGAAGTAGTTCAGCACCAGCGAAGGCAGAACCACCGTGAACCAGGCAATACGAATAGGTAATTTACCGAAGTGGCCCATATCCGCATACAACGCTTCGACACCGGTAATCGACAGAACGACCGCCCCCAGCGCCACAAAGGAAACCGTTTTGTATTCAAGGAAGAAGTGCACCGCCCAGTACGGGTTCAACGCATGCAACACGTCCGGGTTGTCGATGATACTGCGTGCACCGAGCACCGCCAGCAACAGAAACCAAATCAGCATGATAGGCGCGAACAGTTTCCCCACCAGCGCAGTACCGTGCTTTTGAATCATAAACAGCAGGGTCAGTACGGCGATAGAGATGGGGACTATCCAGCTATCAAGCTGCGGGGCGATGATTTCGAGACCTTCAATGGCCGACATCACCGAAATGGCCGGAGTTATTACCACCTCGCCATAGAAGAAACTGCCGCCGATCAGACCGAGGATAACCAGCACCGACGTCATTCGCGCCGATGTGTTGCGTCCGGCAAGGGACATCAGCGTCAGGATCCCGCCTTCACCGGCGTTATCCGCACGCATCACGAAGGTGATGTATTTCAAGGAAACGGTAAAAATCAGCAGCCAGAAAATCAGGGATAAAAAACCAAAAACGGCATCCCGTTCTACGCCAAATCCAAACTGGCCTGAGAGACATTCTCTCAGTGTATAAAGAGGGCTGGTACCAATGTCACCGTATACCACGCCAATTGCCGCAAGGGTGATCGCTGGCAACGATTGCTTATTATCAGTGCTCATAGACTCGTCTTTCGTTTAATAAGACAAATGTGTACCCGGATCCCTGGCTCACAAAAGGCGCACAGTATGCACGATTAACAGAAGAATCGTACTCCAAAATGACTCCTCATTAACCTTGCTCAAAGAAATGCCGACGGCTTCTCCCACTATTACCCGGCGCCAGCAAACGGCTATAATCGCTTGATAGCTGGATAAATGGCGGAAGGACACCACTCTATTATGGCGCAATCACACTTATTAGCAGAAAGAATTTCCCGACTCAGTCAGTCCCTTGAAAAGGGGCTTTTTGAGCGTAGTCACGCCATCCGTCTGTGCCTGCTGGCCGCGCTGAGCGGCGAAAGCGTGTTTCTGCTCGGTCCACCGGGGATAGCCAAAAGCCTCATCGCCCGCCGCCTCAAATTTGCCTTCCAACACGCCCGTGCCTTTGAATACCTGATGACCCGCTTCTCCACTCCGGAAGAAGTGTTTGGCCCGCTGTCGATTCAGGCGTTAAAAGATGAAGGGCGCTATGAGCGTTTAACCACAGGCTATCTTCCGGAAGCCGAAATCGTGTTTCTGGATGAAATCTGGAAAGCGGGCCCGGCGATTCTGAATACCCTGCTGACCGCCATTAACGAACGCAGCTTTCGCAACGGTGCGCATGAAGAGAAAATCCCGATGCGCCTGCTGGTGGCCGCGTCTAACGAACTGCCGGAAGCCGACAGCAGCCTCGAAGCCTTATATGACCGTATGCTGATTCGCCTGTGGCTCGACAAAGTGCAGGAAAAAAGCAATTTCCGCTCGTTGCTCATCAACCAGCACGATGAAAGTGCCAACCCGGTGCCAGAAAATCTACAGGTGACGGACGAAGAATTCAGGCAGTGGCAGGTAGATATTGGCGGCGTGAAGCTATCAGACAGCGTATTCGAGTTGGTTTATCAGCTGCGCCAGCAGCTCGACATGATGCCAAACGCACCGTATGTCTCCGATCGGCGCTGGAAAAAGGCTGTTCGTTTATTGCAGGCTTGCGCCTTTTTCAGCGGCCGCGACACCATTGCGCCTATCGATCTTATCCTGCTTAAAGACTGTCTGTGGCATGACGCCGAAAGCCGCAATCTGATGCAGCAACAGCTCGACATATTGATGACCGGGCACGCCTGGCAGCAGCAGTCGATGCTCACCAAACTGGGGTCGATAACCCAGCGTCGGCTGCAGTTGAAGCAGCAACAGAGCGACAAAACTGCGCTAAAAGTGACGCGTCTGGGTGGCATGTTCAGCCGTAAGCCACATTACGAACTGCCGGATGAGGTGCAGTCCCCCACGCTGACGCTGCTGTTACAGCAGCCGCTGAAGCTGCATGACATGAACGTGGTTCACGTCACCCTGGAACGCCCGGCGCTCGTGCACTGGCTGGAGAAAGGCGGCGAAATTCGCGGCAAACTAAACGGTATCGGCTTTGCCCAGGTGCTAAATCTGGAAGTGGATACCAGCCTGCATCTGCTGGTTAGGGATGTCAGCCTGCAAGGCTCGCGTCTGGCCCTGCCGGGCAGTGCTACACCAGAGAACATGCCTGGGGAAATCAAACAGCAGCTGGATGCACTCGATGACGAGTGGCATCAGCAGCATACCCGCTTTAGCGAGCAGCAAAAATGCCTGTTCATACACGGTGACTGGTTAGGCAAAATTGAAGCCAGCCTGCAGGACGTCGGGGCGCAGATCAAACAGGCGCGGCAGTAATGCTCAGCCTCGATACGCTTAATGTGATGCTGGCGGTCAGCGAGGAAGGGATGATCGAGGAGATGATCCTCGCACTGCTGGCCTCGCCACAGCTGGCGTTGTTTTTTGAAAAATTCCCGCGGCTGAAAAATGCGATCGCACAAGATATTCCCCGCTGGCGGGAAGCGCTAAAAGGCAGGCTGAAAGAGACGCAGGTTCCACAGGATTTGAGCGATGAGGTGATGGCTTTTCAGCAGAGCCAGACGCTATCGACCACGCAGTTTACCGTTCAGCTTCCGCAAATCCTCACCCTGTTGCAGAAACTCCATTCCCCGTTTGCCGCCCAGGCGCAGCAGCTGGTGGATAACAACGCGAGCTTTACCGCCGCGCTGCACACCCTGTTTTTACAGCGCTGGCGACTGAGTCTGGTGGTACAGGCCACCACGCTGAACCAGCAGTTGCTGGAAGATGAGCGCGAGCAGCTGTTGAGCGAAGTGCAGGAGCGCATGACTCTCAGCGGTCAGCTGGAACCGGTACTTGTAGAAAACGACAATTCCGCCGGACGACTCTGGGACATGAGTGAAGGCCAGCTCAAGCGCGGTGACTGGCAGCTGATTGTCAGATACGGCGATTTCCTCAGCGAACAACCGGAGCTGATGCGGCTGGCGGAGCAACTCGGACGCTCACGTGAGGCCAAATCGGTACCGAAAAAAGATTCACCGATGGAAACCTTCCGCACCCTGGTACGTGAACCCGCCACAGTGCCCGAACAGGTCGATGGCCTGCAACAAAGCGACGACATTCTGCGCCTTCTGCCGCCGGAGCTGGCGACGCTCGGCATTACTGAACTCGAATATGAGTTTTACCGCCGGCTGGTGGAGAAGCAACTGCTCACTTACCGACTGCACGGCGATGCGTGGCGGGAAAAACTCAGCGAACGCCCGGTGGTACATCAGGATTTCGACGAACAACCGCGCGGACCGTTTATCGTCTGCGTGGATACGTCAGGTTCAATGGGTGGGTTTAACGAACAGTGTGCGAAGGCATTTTGCCTGGCGCTGATGCGCGTCGCACTGGCAGACAATCGCCGCTGTTTCATTATGCTTTTTGCCAGCGAAGTGGTGCGCTACGAGCTGACTGGCCCGCAGGGCCTGGAACAGGCGATCCGCTTTTTAAGCCAACGCTTTCGCGGTGGGACCGATATCGCCAGCTGCTTCCGCGCCATTATCGAGCGGATGCAGGGCCCGGAATGGACCGATGCCGATGCGGTGGTCATTTCAGATTTCATCGCCCAGCGGCTGCCGGACGATGTGGTGAATAAGGTGGGAGAACTACAGCGCAAACATCTGCATCGCTTTCATGCAGTGGCGATGTCGCAGCACGGGAAACCCGGGATCATGCGCATCTTCGATCATATCTGGCGCTTTGATACCGGGCTTCGCAGCCGACTGCTGCGCCGCTGGAAACGCTGATTACAGCAGAGAGGCAACGCTATCGCGGACCTGCTGTGGCCAGACGCCACACTGCACCTGACCGATATGTGGCAGTTGTAACAGCAGCATGGTCAAACGTGACTGGCCAATGCCGCCACCGACAGTCTGCGGCATTTCACCTTTGAGCAGCGCCTGGTGCCACTCGAGCTGCAGACGATCGTCATCCCCAGTGAGTGCTAACTGACGTTTCAGCGCTTCGGCATCCACGCGGATCCCCATTGATGAGATCTCAAACGCATCTTCCAGGACCGGGTTCCACACCAGAATGTCGCCGTTGAGGCCAGACAGCCCGGTTTCACTCTGAGTGCTCCAGTCATCATAATCCGGCGCACGCACGTCATGGCGTGCCCCGTCCGACAATTTGCCGCCAATCCCCATCAGGAACACCGCGCCGAACTCTTTGGCGATGGCGCGCTCGCGGCCTTTGGCATCCAGACCCGGATAACGGGTCAATAATTCTTCGCTGTGCACAAAGTGGATCTGTTCTGGCAGGAACGGTGCCAGACCAAATTCTTTGCTGACTGCGGCCTCAGTGGCTTTGATCCCGGCGTAAATGGCTTCAACCGTCGCTTTTAGCGTAGCGGTGTGGCGCTCGCCGTCGCCCATTACGCGTTCCCAGTCCCACTGGTCAACGTAAACGGAATGGATAGCCGAGAGGCGGTCTTCATCGGGGCGAAGGGCTTTCATGTGCGTGTAGAGCCCTTCGCCCGCGCTGAAGTCGTGTTGTCCCAGCGTCTGGCGCTTCCACTTCGCGAGGGAGTGAACCACCTCAAACTGGGCGTCTGGCAGGTTTTTCACTTTTACCTGTACCGCTTTTTCGCAACCAGAAAGGTTGTCCTGAGTGCCATCACCCACGCGGCTTAAGATCGGCGCCTGAACTTCAATGAGTCCAAGTCTGTCTTCGAGCTCACGGGAAAAATGGGACTTTACGAAACTGATCTGGCGTTGTTTTGCGATGTAAGCGGTTTTCATTATTTTTACTCCTGTCCTGTTGCCATTGATTAAGCAACAGAATGCAGGGGTAATTCAATAATCAACAAACAAAAAGCCGCTTCGTATTTTGATTCGTCAAAATGAAGCGCTAAAATAGAGTGAATCATCAAACATCATAAGAAAATCCAATGGAAAATTATCAGATCGACAATCTCGACCGCGGCATTCTCGAGGCATTAATGGCCAATGCGCGTACCGCCTATGCCGAACTGGCCAAACAATTTGGCGTCAGCCCCGGCACTATCCATGTGCGCGTCGAGAAAATGAAGCAAGCGGGGGTAATCACTGGCGCACGCATCGACGTGAACCCGAAACAGCTCGGCTACGATGTCTGCTGTTTTATCGGCATTATTCTAAAAAGCGCGAAAGATTACCCCTCCGCGCTGGCGAGACTCGAAAGCCTCGACGAAGTCACCGAGGCGTATTACACCACCGGCCACTACAGCATCTTTATTAAGGTGATGTGCCGCTCGATCGACGCCCTCCAGCAGGTACTTATCAACAAGATCCAAACAATCGATGAAATTCAGTCCACCGAGACGCTTATCTCCCTGCAGAACCCGATCATGCGGACCATCCGCCCGTGATCGGGCATTTTAATCCCACACCTTTCCACAGGTAGATCCCAGCTCACACACAGCGTACAATGTGTCACTCAGGAATTATGGGGTGGACTTCATGGCAGACATTACACTGATCAGTGGTAGTACGCTTGGCGGTGCCGAGTACGTTGCTGAACATCTGGCAGAAAAGCTGGAAGACGCGGGTTATTCCACTGAAACGCTGCATGGCCCCCTGCTTGAAGATCTGAATAAAGGTGGAATCTGGCTGCTGGTCAGCTCTACGCACGGTGCCGGTGACATCCCGGATAATCTTGTTCCTTTATATGAAGCAATAAAGGAAGAGAAACCTGACCTCTCCGCCGTACGTTTTGGTTCGGTCGGAATTGGCAGCCGTGAATATGACACTTTCTGCGGGGCGATCGACAAAATCGATAACGAACTGCTCGCCTGCGGAGCCAAACAGATTGGCGAAACGCTGAAGATCAACATCCTCGATCATGATATTCCTGAAGATCCGGCTGAAATTTGGCTCGGATCCTGGATAAATTTGCTCTGAGTTTTGTAAAGATCGGCGTTTTTTTTGTGTATAACTCTGGTTAAAAGCACTGATCAACCGGTAGTTATCCCAAGCATAAGGTTTGGTTAGTTTTTGAGTTGTGTATAACCCTTCATTTTGATCCCAGCTTATACGGACCAGGATCACCGATCATTCACAGGCAGTGATCCTTCTTAAGCCTATGATCTCAAAAGCCGGATCCACCTTATCCACAGAAAATGGCGATCCTAATAAGAGATCACAATAAAACAGATCTCTAAATAAAAGATCTTCTATTAAATACCCAGGATCCCAGGTGCTTTCTCCAACAGCCAAAGTTGAGTAGAATCCACGGCCCGGGCTTCAATCACTTTTCAAACCGCTTTCAAGCGAGGCAGACCACCATGTTTTATCAGGATCCTTTTGACGTCATCATCATTGGCGGGGGTCATGCAGGCACTGAGGCCGCGATGGCCGCTGCACGTATGGGTCAGCAAACCCTGCTGTTGACACACAATATCGACACGCTGGGACAGATGAGCTGTAACCCGGCTATTGGCGGCATTGGGAAAGGACACCTGGTAAAAGAAGTGGATGCACTCGGCGGGCTGATGGCAAACGCTATCGACCATGCGGGCATCCAGTTTAGGATACTAAACGCCAGCAAGGGCCCTGCCGTTCGGGCCACCCGTGCTCAGGCCGATCGTGTGTTGTATCGGCAGGCCGTACGCACCGCACTGGAGAATCAACCGAACCTAACTCTCTTCCAGCAGGCGGTTGAAGATCTGATCGTCGAAAACGATCGGGTTGTGGGCGCAGTTACTCAGATGGGCCTGAAGTTCCGTGCCAAAGCCGTGGTGTTAACCGTCGGGACATTCCTCGATGGCAAAATTCACATTGGTCTGGATAACTACAGCGGTGGCCGTGCTGGCGATCCGCCTTCTATCCCACTGTCTCGCCGGCTGCGTGAATTGCCGCTGCGCGTCAGCCGCCTGAAAACAGGTACACCGCCGCGCATTGATGCCCGTACCATCGATTTCAGCGTTCTGGCTCAACAGCATGGCGACAACCCGATGCCGGTGTTCTCGTTCATGGGCAATACGGCACAGCACCCACGTCAGGTACCGTGTTACATCACGCATACCAACGAAAAAACCCATGACGTAATTCGCAATAACCTCGATCGTAGCCCAATGTACGCAGGCATCATCGAAGGGATTGGCCCACGCTATTGCCCGTCGATTGAAGACAAAGTGATGCGCTTTGCCGATCGCAACCAGCACCAGATTTTCCTTGAGCCGGAAGGGCTGACCTCCAACGAAATTTACCCGAATGGTATCTCCACCAGCCTGCCATTCGACGTGCAGATGCAGATCGTCCGTTCCATGCACGGCATGGAAAATGCGAAGATCGTGCGTCCTGGCTATGCCATTGAATATGATTTCTTTGATCCACGTGACCTGAAGCCGACGCTGGAAAGCAAATACATTCAGGGTCTGTTCTTTGCAGGACAGATCAACGGCACCACTGGTTACGAAGAAGCAGCCGCACAGGGCCTGTTGGCCGGTCTCAACGCTGCACGCTGTTCTGCGGACAAAGACGGTTGGGCACCGCGTCGCGATCAGGCTTACCTCGGTGTGCTGGTGGACGACCTTTGCACCCTCGGAACTAAAGAACCGTACCGCATGTTCACTTCCCGAGCGGAATATCGCCTGATGCTGCGCGAAGACAACGCCGATCTGCGCCTGACCGAACAGGGTCGCGAGCTGGGTCTGGTGGATGATGAACGCTGGGCGCGTTACAACGAGAAGCTGGAATGCATCGAACGCGAGCGTCAGCGTCTGAAAACGACCTGGGTTAACCCAATAGCGGCATCTGTCGAAGAAGTAAACGCTCATCTGACGGCGCCGCTTTCACGTGAAGCCAGCGGAGAAGACCTGCTGCGTCGCCCGGAAATGACTTACGAACAGCTGGTTCAGCTGTCGCCGTTTGCGCCGGGTCTGGACGATCATCAGGCCGCTGAGCAGGTGGAGATCCAGGTTAAATACGAAGGTTATATCGCCCGTCAGCAGGATGAGATCGAGAAGCAGCAACGCAATGAGAACACGATATTGCCTGCTACACTTGATTATCGCCAGGTTTCAGGACTGTCTAACGAAGTGATCGCCAAGCTTAACGATCACAAACCTTCCTCTATAGGTCAGGCTTCACGCATTTCTGGCGTTACCCCTGCAGCCATTTCCATTCTATTGGTCTGGCTGAAAAAGCAGGGCTTGCTGCGCCGCAGCGCTTAACTTATCGAATTATGCCCGGTGGCGCAGCGCTTACCGGGCCTGCAATGTAGGCCGGATAACGCGAAGCTGCCATCCGGAAAATTATCGCCAACAGGTATTTACCGTGCTTAACAAACTCTCTCGTCTGCTCGAAGAAGCAGGTATTTCGTTGTCCGATCACCAGCAACAACAGCTGGTGGCTTACGTCGAACTGCTCCACAAATGGAATAAAGCGTACAACCTGACTTCTGTACGCGATCCGAACGAGATGCTGGTGCGTCATATTCTCGACAGCATTATCGTTGCACCTCATTTGCAAGGAACGCGTTTCATTGATGTGGGAACCGGCCCGGGTTTACCGGGGATCCCGCTGGCGATTGTCCTGCCGCAGGCGCAATTCACTCTGCTGGACAGTCTCGGCAAGCGCGTACGCTTCCTGCGCCAGGTGCAGCACGAGCTGAAACTCGATAACGTTACTCCTGTGCAAAGCCGCGTGGAGGAATTCCCGGCAGAGCCGCCATTTGATGGTGTTATCAGCCGCGCATTTGCGTCCCTGACCGATATGGTGAACTGGTGTCACCACCTGCCAGGCGAGCATGGACGGTTCTTTGCGCTAAAGGGCCTGGTGCCTGAAGATGAAATTGCTCACCTGCCTGCGGAATTCACGGTGGAAGAGATTGTTCAGCTTAAGGTTCCGCAGCTTGAAGGTGAGCGTCATCTGGTCAAAATTAAGCGATCAAAAGTTTAATCTTTATCAAATAATGTGAAGTTTCACCGACGTACAAAGTGTTAAAACGGGGTGGTAAAAGCAGTGATACGTTCAGTTACATTTAACGCAACGGTCACTGCTTTTTTGCATTTTATTCACATTTCAATATTTGCTTGCCCGATAAAATAGTCAACCACGAAAATATCAGCCTGCTAAAAATCGGCATTGTTAACCGTATTTGAATGTTAAATGTTTATTAAAAATGTCAATAAAAGGTTTTTGTGGTGTATGGGGCTGTTTTAAAAATAATCTGTTATTTTTGTTATTGAATTCAGAAAGATGAATTCTATGAATTTTTTCTATGCGCATTTTCGATAGCCGTGAGAATGTTTTTTTTGTGATCGAATGCACGCTTTTATGCGCCGTTTTTCGCGTTGTTTGCAGTTTTGCCCGATTGTTCACACTTTCGCGAAAAGTTGAAAAACAGTGCTGTCGAAAAAAATTTAAACATTTATTCACCTTTTCGCTACTTATTGTTTGAATTAACGGGGCGTCACCGTATAATTTGTCCGCTTTTTGAAGCTTGACTCAGAGCGTCAAAGAACGTTTTATACGACACGCGGCATACCTCGAAGGGAGCAGGAGTAAAACGTGATGTCTGTGTCGCTCTTGAGTAGAAACGTTGCTCGTAAGCTTCTGTTCATACAGCTTCTGGCGGTAACGGCAAGTGGATTGCTGTTTTGCCTCAAAGACCCCTTCTGGGGCTTCTCCGCAGTGTGTGGAGGATTGGCGGTTATCGTGCCAAATGCATTGTTTATGATTTTTGCCTGGCGTCATCAGGCGCATACACCAGCCAAAGGCCGAGTGGCCTGGTCTTTCGCCTTCGGCGAAGTCTTCAAGGTGTTGCTGACCTTTGCCCTCCTGGCGGTGGCGCTGGCGGTTGTTAAAGTGGTATTTTTGCCGCTGATAGTGACGTGGGTTTTGGTGCTGGTGGTACAAGTTCTGGCGCCAGCTGTAATCAACAACAAAGGGTAAAAGGCATCATGGCTTCAGAAAATATGACGCCGCAGGAATACATAGGTCATCATCTGAATAACCTTCAGCTTGATCTGCGTACTTTCTCGCTGGTGGATCCGCATAACCCCCCGGCCACCTTCTGGACGCTCAACATTGACTCCATGTTCTTCTCGGTGGTTCTGGGTCTGTTGTTCCTTGCCATGTTCCGCGGTGTTGCGAAAAGAGCAACCAGCGGTGTACCAGGGAAATTCCAGACGGCTATCGAATTGATCATCGGTTTTGTCCATAGCAGCGTGAAGGACATGTACCATGGCAAAAGCAAGCTGATTGCGCCGCTGGCGCTAACCGTGTTCGTTTGGGTCTTCCTGATGAACCTGATGGACTTGCTGCCAATCGACCTTATTCCTTACATCGGCGAGCACATTTTTGGCCTGCCTGCTCTGCGCGTGGTGCCGTCTGCGGACGTGAACATCACCCTCTCTATGGCGCTGGGCGTATTTATCCTAATTATTTTCTACAGCATCAAAATGAAAGGCGTTGGCGGCTTTGTTAAAGAGCTTACCCTGCAGCCGTTCAATCACTGGGCGTTTATTCCGGTCAACTTGATCCTGGAAGGCGTCAGCCTGCTGTCTAAACCGGTTTCTCTCGGTCTGCGACTGTTCGGCAACATGTATGCGGGTGAGCTGATTTTCATTCTGATCGCGGGCCTTCTGCCGTGGTGGTCACAGTGGATTCTGAATGTGCCTTGGGCCATTTTCCACATCCTGATTATTACGCTGCAAGCCTTTATCTTCATGGTTCTGACGATCGTCTATCTGTCGATGGCGTCTGAAGAGCACTGATTCTTTACCAACACTACTACGTTTTAACTGAAACAAACTGGAGACTGTCATGGAAAACCTGAATATGGATCTGCTGTACATGGCTGCCGCTGTGATGATGGGTCTGGCGGCAATCGGTGCTGCGATCGGTATCGGCATCCTCGGAGGTAAATTCCTGGAAGGCGCAGCGCGTCAACCGGATCTGATCCCTCTGCTGCGTACTCAGTTCTTTATCGTTATGGGTCTGGTGGATGCTATCCCGATGATCGCTGTCGGTCTGGGTCTGTACGTGATGTTTGCTGTCGCGTAGTAAGTAGCCGTTAAATTTTTAAGAGGTATTGTGCTGTGAACATGAACGCAACAATCCTCGGCCAGGCCATCGCGTTTATTCTCTTTGTCTGGTTCTGCATGAAGTACGTATGGCCGCCATTAATGGCAGCCATCGAGAAGCGTCAGAAAGAAATTTCTGACGGTTTGGCTTCCGCAGAACGCGCTAAGAAAGATTTGGACCTTGCACAGGCCAACGCGACCGACCAGCTGAAAAAAGCCAAAGCGGAAGCCCAGGTGATCATTGAACAGGCAAACAAACGCCGTTCTCAGATCATGGACGAAGCGAAGGTTGAAGCAGAACAGGAACGAAGCAAAATCGTTGCCCAGGCGCAGGCTGAAATCGACGCCGAGCGTAAGCGTGCTCGCGAAGAACTTCGCAAGCAGGTCGCGATTCTGGCTGTTGCTGGTGCCGAGAAGATCATCGAACGTTCCGTGGATGAAGCTGCTAACAGCGACATCGTGGATAAACTTGTCGCTGAACTGTAAGGAGGGAGGGGCTGATGTCTGAATTTGTAACGGTAGCTCGCCCCTACGCCAAAGCAGCTTTTGACTTTGCGGTCGAAAACCAACGCGTAGATAGCTGGCAGGATATGCTGTCGTTTGCCGCCGAGGTCACGAAAAACGATCACATGGCAGAGTTACTTTCTGGCGCTCTTGCGCCGGAAACGCTCGCAGATGCGTTTATCGCTATCTGTGGTGAGCAGCTGGACGCCAGCGGCCAGAACCTGATTCGGGTTATGGCTGAAAACGGTCGTCTGAAGGCGCTCCCGGATGTTCTCGAGCAGTTCGCGCATTTACGCGCGCTGAGTGAAGCGACAGCAGAAGTCGAAGTGACTTCCGCAACGGCACTGAGTGACGAACAGCTCGCGAAAATCTCTGCCGCGATGGAAAAACGTCTGTCACGCAAAGTTAAGCTGAATTGCAAAATCGATAAGTCTGTAATGGCAGGCGTCATCATCCGCACGGGTGATACGGTCATTGATGGTAGCGTACGCGGCCGTCTTGAACGCCTTGCAGACGTATTGCAGTCTTAAGGGGACTGGAGCATGCAACTGAATTCCACCGAAATCAGCGAACTGATCAAGCAGCGCATTGCTCAGTTCAATGTTGTGAGCGAGGCTCATAACGAAGGTACTATTGTTTCTGTAAGCGACGGTGTTATCCGCATCCACGGCCTGGCCGATTGTATGCAGGGTGAGATGATTTCCCTGCCGGGTAACCGTTACGCTATCGCACTGAACCTGGAGCGCGACTCCGTAGGTGCAGTTGTGATGGGTCCGTATGCTGACCTCGCCGAAGGCATGAAGGTTAAGTGTACTGGCCGTATTCTTGAAGTGCCGGTTGGCCGTGGCATGTTAGGCCGCGTGGTGAACACCCTGGGTGCACCGATTGACGGTAAAGGTCCAGTTGATAACGATGGCTTCTCGCCAATCGAAGTTATCGCACCGGGCGTAATCGAGCGTCAGTCTGTCGACCAGCCTGTTCAGACCGGTTATAAATCTGTTGATGCGATGATTCCAATCGGCCGTGGCCAGCGTGAGCTGATCATCGGTGACCGTCAGACCGGTAAAACCGCGATGGCGATCGATGCAATCATCAACCAGCGCGATTCCGGCATCAAATGTGTGTACGTGGCTATCGGCCAGAAAGCGTCCACCATTTCCAACGTGGTGCGTAAACTGGAAGAGCATAACGCTCTGGCCAACACCATCGTTGTTGTGGCGACCGCGTCTGAATCTGCTGCACTGCAATACCTGGCACCCTATGCCGGTTGCGCAATGGGCGAATACTTCCGTGACCGCGGTGAAGATGCACTGATCGTTTACGATGACCTGTCCAAACAGGCTGTTGCTTACCGTCAGGTTTCCCTGCTGCTCCGTCGTCCACCAGGACGTGAAGCATTCCCAGGCGACGTGTTCTACCTCCACTCCCGTCTGCTGGAGCGCGCATCCCGCGTAAACGCGGAATACGTTGAGAACTTCACCAAAGGTGAAGTTAAAGGTAAAACCGGTTCCCTGACTGCTCTGCCAATCATCGAGACTCAGGCGGGTGACGTTTCTGCGTTCGTTCCGACTAACGTAATCTCGATTACCGATGGTCAGATCTTCCTGGAAACCAACCTGTTTAACTCCGGTATTCGTCCGGCAGTTAACCCAGGTATCTCCGTATCCCGTGTGGGCGGTGCTGCTCAGACCAAGATCATCAAGAAACTGTCCGGTGGTATCCGTACCGCTCTGGCGCAGTATCGTGAACTGGCTGCGTTCTCTCAGTTCGCATCCGATCTGGACGAAGCAACCCGTAAACAGCTGAGCCACGGTCAGAAAGTGACCGAGCTGCTGAAACAGAAACAGTATGCCCCAATGTCTGTAGCACAGCAGGGTCTGGTTCTGTTCGCGGCTGAACGCGGTTACCTCGAAGATGTGGAACTGGCGAAAATCGGTAGCTTCGAAGCCGCTCTGCTGGCTTACGTCGACCGTGACCACGCTCCGCTGATGCAAGAAATCAACCAGACCGGTGGCTATAACGACGAAATCGAAGGCAAGCTGAAAGGCATCCTCGATTCCTTCAAAGCAACCCAGTCCTGGTAACGTCTGACGGTCTGTCCTAGGGCAGGCCGTTAGGCATTGAGGAGAAGCTCATGGCCGGCGCAAAAGAGATACGTAGTAAGATCGCAAGCGTCCAGAACACGCAGAAGATCACTAAAGCGATGGAAATGGTCGCCGCGTCCAAAATGCGTAAATCGCAGGAACGCATGGCAGCCAGCCGTCCTTATGCTGATACCATGCGCAAAGTGATTGGTCACCTTGCCACCGGTAATCTGGAATATAAGCACCCTTACCTGGAAGAACGCGAAGTAAAACGCGTGGGCTACCTGGTGGTGTCCACTGACCGTGGTCTGTGCGGTGGCCTGAACATTAACTTGTTCAAAAGGCTGCTGGCAGATATGAAAGCATGGTCCGATAAAGGCGTTCAGAGCGAACTCGCGATGATCGGCTCCAAGGGCGTGTCTTTCTTTAATTCCGTTGGCGGTAACGTGGTTGCTCAGGTAACAGGTATGGGCGATAACCCTTCCCTGTCTGAACTGATCGGCCCGGTAAAAGTGATGTTGCAGGCCTATGATGAAGGCCGTCTGGACAAGCTTTACGTTGTCAGCAACAAATTTATTAACACCATGTCTCAGGCTCCGACCATTACTCAACTGCTGCCGCTGCCGGCATCAGAAGACGAGGATCTGAAGCGTAAATCCTGGGATTATCTGTACGAACCTGATCCGAAAGCGCTGCTGGACACCCTGCTGCGCCGTTACGTCGAGTCTCAGGTTTATCAGGGCGTGGTAGAAAACCTGGCCAGCGAGCAGGCCGCACGTATGGTGGCGATGAAAGCCGCGACCGACAATGGCGGCAGCCTGATTAAAGAGCTGCAGTTGGTATACAACAAAGCTCGTCAGGCCAGCATTACTCAGGAACTCACCGAAATCGTCGGTGGTGCATCCGCGGTATAACCAGGTTAATTCGTAGAGGATTCAAGATGGCTACTGGAAAAATTGTCCAGGTAATCGGCGCCGTGGTTGACGTCGAATTCCCTCAGGATGCCGTACCGCGCGTGTACGATGCTCTTGAGGTTATGAATGGTAACGAGAGCCTGGTGCTGGAAGTTCAGCAGCAGCTCGGTGGTGGTATCGTCCGTACCATCGCCATGGGTTCTTCCGACGGTCTGCGTCGTGGTCTGGATGTTAAAGACCTCGAGCACCCAATCGAAGTCCCAGTAGGTAAAGCAACGCTCGGTCGTATCATGAACGTACTGGGCCAGCCTATCGACATGAAAGGCGATATTGGTGAAGAAGACCGTTGGGCTATTCACCGTGCAGCACCTTCCTACGAAGAGCTGTCCAGCTCTCAGGAACTGCTGGAAACCGGCATCAAAGTAATGGACCTGATTTGTCCGTTCGCGAAGGGTGGTAAAGTTGGTCTGTTCGGTGGTGCCGGTGTAGGCAAAACCGTAAACATGATGGAGCTTATCCGTAACATCGCTATCGAACACTCCGGTTACTCCGTATTTGCGGGCGTGGGTGAACGTACTCGTGAGGGTAACGACTTCTACCACGAGATGACCGATTCCAACGTACTGGATAAAGTATCCCTGGTTTACGGCCAGATGAACGAGCCACCGGGAAACCGTCTGCGCGTTGCTCTGACCGGTCTGACCATGGCTGAGAAATTCCGTGACGAAGGTCGTGACGTACTGCTGTTCGTCGATAACATTTACCGTTATACCCTGGCCGGTACAGAAGTATCTGCACTGCTGGGTCGTATGCCTTCTGCGGTAGGTTATCAGCCGACTCTGGCCGAAGAGATGGGCGTTCTTCAGGAACGTATCACTTCAACCAAAACCGGTTCTATCACCTCCGTTCAGGCGGTATACGTACCTGCGGATGACTTGACTGACCCATCTCCAGCCACCACCTTTGCTCACCTGGATGCAACCGTGGTACTGAGCCGTCAGATCGCGTCTCTGGGTATCTACCCAGCCGTTGACCCGCTGGATTCCACCAGCCGTCAGCTGGATCCACTGGTTGTTGGCCAGGAACACTACGACACCGCGCGTGGCGTTCAGTCCATCCTGCAGCGTTACCAGGAATTGAAAGACATCATCGCAATCCTGGGTATGGATGAGCTTTCCGAAGAAGATAAACTGGTTGTAGCACGTGCGCGTAAGATCCAGCGCTTCCTGTCTCAGCCATTCTTCGTAGCAGAAGTCTTCACCGGTTCTCCGGGCAAGTTCGTCTCGCTGAAAGATACCATCCGTGGCTTTAAAGGCATCATGGACGGCGAGTATGACCATCTGCCAGAGCAGGCGTTCTACATGGTTGGCACTATCGACGAAGCTGTCGAGAAAGCTAAAAAACTTTAACGCCTTAATCGGAGGGTGACATGGCAATGACTTATCACCTGGATGTCGTCAGCGCGGAGAGCCAAATGTTCTCCGGTCTGGTCGAAAAGATCCAGGTAACGGGTAGCGAAGGTGAGCTGGGTATTTACCCGGGTCACGCCCCGCTGCTCACCGCCATTAAGCCTGGTATGATTCGCATCGTGAAGCAGCACGGACATGAAGAGTTCATCTACTTGTCCGGCGGTGTGTTGGAAGTGCAGCCAGGTAACGTAACCGTACTGGCTGACACTGCCATCCGCGGCCAGGATCTCGACCAAGCGCGAGCTCTGGAAGCGAAACGCAAAGCGGAAGAGCACATTAAGAGCTCTCACGGCGACGTGGATTACGCTCAGGCGTCTGCGGAACTGGCCAAAGCGATCGCCAAACTGCGCGTTATCGAGTTGACCAAAAAAGCGATGTAACACCGGCTTGAAAGCATAAAAGCCAGTCTGGTTTTCCAGGCTGGCTTTTTTATTGGGTGGTACTCTGATGTAATCCTTAAGTGTGATAAGTGTCACATAAATGTTGCATCGTTCAAAAACCCGGCGTAGACTTTGTTTTGTGAGTTAGATCACATAACAATGCATGCTATGCAGGAATCAACATGAAACGCTTTCATAAAATCATCGCAATGTTCAGCAATCTGAGCTTCTAATCCTCTGATTTGTTGCACAAAAAGAATAAAAGAAGGTCGCCGAAAGGCGGCCTTTTTGTTTTCCAGCTCAACAACATTCTTGATTCATGTGTCAAAAGAACAATCAAAGCAGCAACATAGCGTCTAATCTTCGGATATTGGGTCTTTTTTTCGAGACAAACCGCGCTACGATAGCTGAAAATAGTGTCATAAAACCCATTTAAGCTTTCACGTGGCTAATTTCTCCTCACTTCATTTCATGATGAAAAATATGTAGAAATTTCAATGTGAAAGGGTTTAACTTCTCACTCAAATAACTGTCAGGATGCGTATGTCAAACAGTGCGATGAGCGTGGTTATCCTTGCCGCTGGCAAAGGAACTCGCATGTATTCCGATCTCCCGAAAGTGTTGCATACACTGGCGGGCAAGCCGATGGTTCAGCATGTGATTGATGCAGCTGATGAATTAGGTGCATCTCAGGTTCACCTGGTCTACGGACACGGTGGTGAACTGCTGAAACAAACCCTCAGCGAAGGCAACCTGAATTGGGTGCTTCAGGCCGAACAGCTCGGCACTGGGCACGCAATGCAGCAGGCGGCGCCGTTCTTCGGCGATGATGAAGACATCATGATGCTGTACGGCGACGTGCCGCTTATCTCTGTTGAAACGCTTGAGCGTCTGCGTGCGGCGAAACCGCAGGGTGGAATTGGTCTGCTGACCGTTAAGCTTGATGACCCAACCGGTTACGGGCGAATCACCCGTGAAAATGGTCAGGTGACCGGGATTGTCGAGCACAAAGATGCGACCGATGCACAGCGTGAAATTCAGGAGATCAATACCGGGATCCTGATTGCCGGTGGCGCGGACCTCAAACGTTGGCTGGGCAAGCTCGAGAACAACAACGCCCAGGGCGAGTTCTACATCACCGATATCATCGCCATGGCGTACCAGGAAGGGCGCGAAATTGCTGCCGTTCACCCGGCTCGCTTAAGCGAAGTGGAGGGCGTGAACAACCGTCTGCAGCTTTCCCGTCTGGAACGTGTGTACCAAAGCGAGCAGGCTGAAAAGTTGCTGCTGGCTGGTGTCATGCTGCGAGACCCACAGCGTTTTGACCTGCGCGGCAGCGTCACTCACGGGCGCGACGTTTCAATCGATACTAACGTTATCCTTGAGGGCAACGTCACGCTCGGCCATCGCGTAAAAATTGGCGCGGGCTGTGTGATTAAAAATAGCGTGATCGGCGACGACTGCGAAATCAGCCCGTACAGCGTGGTGGAAGATGCTCAACTGCATGCCGCTTGCACCATAGGCCCGTTCGCGCGTCTGCGTCCAGGTGCTGAACTGTTGGAAGGCGCACACGTTGGCAACTTCGTTGAAATGAAAAAAGCGCGTCTGGGCAAAGGCTCCAAAGCCGGCCATCTGAGCTATCTCGGCGACGCTGAAATTGGCGATAACGTAAATATTGGCGCAGGCACCATCACCTGTAACTACGATGGCGCGAACAAATTCAAAACCATCATCGGCGATGATGTGTTTGTTGGTTCCGACTCTCAGCTGGTGGCCCCGGTCAGCATCGGCAAAGGCGTGACGATTGCCGCCGGAACCACCGTGACCCGCGACGTGGCTGATAACGAACTGGTCTTAAGCCGTGTACCGCAGGTGCATAAGCAAGGCTGGCAGCGCCCGGTGAAGAAGAAGTAATACAAGCGGCGGGTGGTGTACATCGCTAACCCGCCCTACGATTTTGTAGGCCTGACAAGGCGAAGCCGTCATCAGGCAGACAGGGGTTGAGGAGATAACATAATCTCCCGCCCACCAGCAGTAACCAAAACTATAACCCCACTCTCTACAAGGCTCGGGGCTCCGGTAAAAACCGGAAATACAGGTCAGCGACAACGCATGGCATCGTGCCATATCAGGAAATCTAACTATGTGTGGAATTGTTGGCGCAGTCGCGCAGCGTGATATTGCTGAAATCCTTCTCGAAGGGCTTCGTCGTCTGGAATACCGCGGTTATGACTCTGCCGGACTGGCAGTGGTCGACAACGAGGGGCATCTGACCCGTCTGCGTCGCCTCGGTAAAGTAAACATGCTGTCTCAGGCCGCGGAAGATCAGCCGCTGCACGGCGGCACGGGTATCGCGCACACGCGCTGGGCGACCCATGGCGAGCCGTCAGAAGGCAACGCCCATCCTCATGTTTCCGATCATATCGTCGTGGTGCATAACGGCATCATCGAAAACCACGAACCGCTGCGCGAACTGCTCCAGTCTCGCGGCTACGTGTTCGTCTCTGAAACCGACACCGAAGTGATTGCTCACCTCGTACACTGGGAACTGGAGCAGGGCGGAACGCTGCGTGAAGCCGTGCTGCGCGCTATCCCGCAACTGCGCGGCGCGTACGGCACCGTGATCATGGATACCCGCGATCCACACACCCTGCTGGCAGCCCGTTCAGGTAGCCCACTGGTGATTGGCCTGGGCATGGGTGAAAACTTCATTGCCTCCGACCAGCTGGCACTGTTGCCAGTTACTCGCCGTTTCATCTTCCTCGAAGAAGGTGATATCGCAGAAGTGACGCGTCGCAGCGTGACCGTGTTTGCTAAATCCGGCGAGCAGGTAAAACGCCCGGACATCGAATCTAATTTGCAGTACGACGCCGGTGATAAAGGCATTTACCGCCACTACATGCAAAAAGAGATCTACGAGCAGCCGAACGCGATCAAAAATACTCTGACCGGGCGCATCAGCCACGGACAGGTCGATCTCAGCGAGCTGGGACCGAACGCCAACGAAATGCTGGCCAACGTTGAGCACATTCAGATTGTGGCCTGCGGCACGTCTTACAACTCAGGTATGGTGTCGCGCTACTGGTTTGAATCGCTGGCAGGCGTGCCGTGCGATGTCGAAATCGCCTCAGAATTCCGCTATCGCAAATCCGCGGTACGCCGCAACAGCCTGATGATTACCCTCTCCCAGTCTGGCGAGACGGCGGATACCCTGGCGGCGCTGCGTTTGTCAAAAGAGCTGGGCTATCTGGGCTCTCTCGCGATTTGTAACGTGGCGGGTTCCTCGCTGGTGCGTGAATCCGATCTGGCGCTGATGACCAACGCGGGCACTGAAATCGGTGTGGCATCCACCAAAGCGTTCACTACGCAGCTGACCGTTCTGCTGATGCTGGTGGCGAAACTGGCAAATTTGAAAGGTCAGGACGCAGCGATTGAGCAGGATATCGTGCACGGTTTGCAGGCGCTGCCGAGCCGTATCGAGCAAATGCTCTCGCAGGACAAACGCATCGAAGCGCTGGCGGAGGATTTCTCCGACAAGCATCACGCGCTGTTCCTGGGGCGTGGTGATCAGTACCCTATTGCCCTCGAAGGCGCACTGAAGCTGAAAGAGATCTCCTACATTCATGCGGAAGCGTATGCGGCAGGTGAACTCAAGCACGGTCCGCTGGCGCTGATCGACGCGGATATGCCGGTTATCGTGGTGGCACCGAATAACGAACTGCTGGAAAAACTGAAATCCAACATCGAAGAAGTCCGCGCCCGCGGTGGCGTGCTGTATGTCTTCGCCGATCGGGATGCCGGTTTCAACAGCAGCGATAACATGCACATCATCGAAATGCCGCATGTGGAAGAGGTTATCGCGCCAATCTTCTACACCGTGCCGTTGCAACTGCTGGCCTATCACGTGGCGCTGATCAAAGGCACCGACGTTGACCAGCCGCGTAACCTGGCAAAATCGGTTACCGTCGAGTAATCCCCGAAAACCCTGCTCCCGCAGGGTTTTTTCCTTCTCTATTTCACCGTCATAAACATGACAATCTGTCATATTCAGCTAACGTTTGCAGTGTCATAAAAAGAAAATTTTACTGACAAGGCAATGTCACAAACAAAGCTAATGCTTTGATTATTAATCTAAAATACTCAAATATTTACGCTAAATTTTCAGCGTAATAAAACTGTCATATTTCGTACATTTAACTGTCACCTGTTTGTCCTATTTTGCTCAACGTAGCCACTTAAACAACGATTTACGAAATCTGCAGGAGACATTATGAAAGTTATGCGTACCACTGTCGCAACTGTTGTCGCCGCGACCTTATCGATGAGCGCTTTCTCTGCGTTTGCAGCAGCAAGCCTGACAGGTGCTGGTGCAACCTTCCCGGCGCCGGTGTATGCCAAATGGGCGGATACCTACCAGAAAGAGACCGGTAACAAGGTCAACTATCAGGGTATCGGTTCCTCCGGCGGTGTGAAGCAGATTACTGCCAACACTGTGGATTTCGGTGCTTCCGATGCGCCACTGACGGATGAAAAACTCTCTCAGGAAGGCCTGTTCCAGTTCCCGACCGTTATCGGTGGCGTCGTTTTGGCGGTTAACCTGCCAGGCTTCAAATCCGGTGAGCTGGTGCTCGACGGTAAAACCCTCGGCGATATCTACCTCGGTAAAATCAAGAAGTGGGATGACGAAGCGATTACTAAGCTGAACCCAGGCAAGAAACTGCCTTCTCAGAACATCGCTGTCGTTCGTCGTGCAGACGGTTCCGGTACCTCGTACGTGTTCACCAGCTACCTGTCTAAAGTGAACGATGAGTGGAAATCGAAAATCGGTGCAGGCTCTACGGTTAACTGGCCGACCGGTCTGGGCGGTAAAGGCAATGACGGCATCGCCGCCTTCGTTCAACGTCTTCCAGGCTCAATCGGCTACGTAGAATACGCTTACGCTAAGCAGAACAACCTGGCGTATACCAAACTGATTTCCGCTGACGGTAAGTCCGTAAGCCCGACCGAAGAGAGCTTTGCCAACGCCGCTAAAGGCGCTGACTGGAGCAAATCCTTCGCTCAGGACCTGACTAATCAGAAAGGCGACGACGTGTGGCCAATCACCTCTACTACCTTCATTCTGGTTCACAAAGATCAGAAGAAACCAGAGCAGGGTGTTGAAGTGCTGAAGTTCTTCGACTGGGCCTACAAAAATGGCGCCAAAGAAGCTAACGCACTGGATTACGCTTCACTGCCGGACAGCGTGGTTGAGCAGGTACGTGCTGCATGGAAAACCAACGTAAAAGATAGCAGCGGTAAGGCGCTGTATTAATTAGGTATACTGACGAAAATGGCGGGTGGCGCGAGCTTCCCGCCCTCATTCGTAAAGATGTGATTAACTGAAGAGTAATTTATGGCTGCAACCAAGCCTGCATTTAACCCACCGGGTAAAAAGGGTGACATCATTTTCGGCGTGCTGGTAAAACTGGCGGCGCTGATTGTGCTATTGATGCTGGGCGGCATTATTGTTTCCCTGATCATTTCTTCCTGGCCGAGCATCCAGAAATTTGGTTTCTCCTTCCTGTGGACTAAAGAATGGGATGCACCGAATGATATCTACGGTGCGCTGGTGCCTATTTATGGCACGATCGTGACCTCCGTTATCGCGCTGCTGATTGCCGTTCCGGTGAGTTTCGGTATCGCCCTGTTCCTGACGGAGTTGGCACCAAATTGGCTGAAGCGCCCGCTGGGTATCGCGATTGAACTGTTAGCCGCTATCCCGAGTATCGTTTACGGCATGTGGGGCCTGTTTATCTTTGCCCCGCTGTTTGCGACCTACTTCCAGGAGCCGGTGGGCAACGTACTGTCTACCATTCCCTTCGTTGGCGCCCTGTTCTCTGGCCCGGCGTTCGGTATCGGCCTGCTGGCCGCGGGGGTTATCCTCGCCATCATGATTATTCCTTACATCGCCGCAGTGATGCGTGATGTGTTCGAACAAACCCCGGTGATGATGAAAGAGTCGGCCTACGGCATCGGCTGCACCACCTGGGAAGTTATCTGGCGTATCGTTCTGCCGTTCACCAAAAATGGTGTGATTGGTGGGGTGATGCTTGGCCTGGGTCGCGCGCTGGGTGAAACGATGGCGGTAACGTTCATCATCGGTAACACCTACCAGCTCGACAGCGCATCGTTGTATATGCCGGGCAACAGCATTACCTCAGCTCTCGCCAATGAGTTCGCTGAAGCGGAATCCGGGCTGCACGTCTCGGCGTTGATGGAACTCGGCCTGATCCTGTTTGTTATCACCTTTATCGTTCTGGCCATTTCCAAACTGATGGTTAAACGCCTCGCGAAAAACGAGGGGGCACGCTAATGGCAACTTTAGAAATGCAAACCACGCCGGAGCTCATCGAGTCTCGACGCAAAATGCAGGCGCGTCGTCGATTCAAAAATCGCATTGCGCTGACGCTGTCGATGGGAACCATGGTGTTTGGCCTGTTCTGGCTGGTGTGGATCCTGTTCTCGACGGTCACGCGTGGGATTGACGGGATGTCGCTGGCGCTGTTCACCGAAATGACGCCGCCGCCGAACACGGCGGGCGGTGGTCTGGCGAATGCTCTGGCCGGTAGCGGCTTGCTTATCCTGTGGTCGACCGTGCTCGGGACGCCGCTGGGCATCATGGCGGGAATTTGGCTGGCGGAGTATGGCCGCAAATCCTGGCTTGCCGAAGTGATCCGCTTCATCAACGACATTCTGCTTTCCGCACCGTCTATCGTTGTTGGCCTGTTCGTCTACACCATCGTTGTGGCGAAGATGCAGCACTTCTCCGGTTGGGCTGGCGTCATTGCGCTGGCGCTGCTGCAGGTGCCGATTGTCATTCGTACCACCGAGAACATGCTTAAACTGGTTCCGGATAGCCTGCGTGAAGCGGCGTATGCGCTGGGCACGCCGAAGTGGAAAATGATTTCCGCCATCACGCTGAAAGCGTCGATTTCCGGGATCATGACCGGCGTCCTGCTGGCTGTCGCACGTATCGCTGGCGAAACCGCACCGCTGCTGTTTACCGCGCTCTCGAACCAGTTCTGGAGCACCGACATGATGCAGCCGATTGCCAACCTGCCGGTGACCATATTCAAATTTGCCATGAGCCCGTTTGCCGAATGGCAACAGCTGGCCTGGGCCGGGGTGCTGATCATTACCCTGTGCGTACTGTTGCTTAACATTCTGGCGCGCGTCATTTTCGCGAAGCAGAAACACGGTTAAATTTTTGCGGTGCGGCCCCGTGCGGCACCGGATGAGGAAGAGATTGAGATGAGTATGGTGAACACCGCCCCGGGAAAAATTGCTGTTCGCGATTTGAACTTTTACTACGGCAAATTCCATGCCCTGAAGAACATCAACCTGGATATTGCCAAGAACCAGGTCACCGCGTTTATCGGCCCGTCAGGGTGTGGTAAATCGACCCTGCTGCGCACGTTCAACAAAATGTTTGAGCTGTATCCAGAGCAGCGTGCGGAAGGTGAAATTTTACTGGATGGCGACAACATTCTGACCAATACCCAGGATATCGCCCTGTTGCGCGCCAAAGTCGGCATGGTGTTCCAGAAGCCGACGCCATTCCCAATGTCGATTTATGACAACATCGCCTTCGGTGTACGTCTGTTTGAAAAGCTGTCACGTGCCGATATGGACGAGCGTGTGCAGTGGGCGCTGACCAAAGCCGCATTGTGGAACGAAACCAAAGATAAGCTGCACCAGAGCGGGTACTCTCTCTCCGGTGGTCAGCAGCAGCGTCTGTGCATCGCGCGTGGTATCGCTATTCGCCCGGAAGTCTTGCTGCTCGATGAGCCGTGTTCTGCGCTGGACCCGATTTCTACCGGGCGCATTGAAGAACTCATCACCGAACTGAAGCAGGATTACACCGTGGTTATCGTGACCCATAACATGCAGCAGGCGGCGCGTTGCTCCGACCACACGGCGTTTATGTATCTTGGCGAATTGATTGAATTCAGCAATACCGACGATCTGTTTACCAAGCCTGCGAAGAAACAAACTGAAGACTACATTACTGGCCGCTACGGTTGATTTGCCCTTCATCTTTCAGGCTGTATCCGCGTTGGCTGCCTTTACTTACCCCGGTTACGTAGCTATCTACGCTCTCGGGGATGCGTGCAGTTGCCGCCTTGCTACAGTCAGAAATCTTTTGGGCAATTGGAGGAACAATGGACAACCTAAACCTTAATAAACACATTTCCGGCCAGTTCAACGCAGAGCTGGAGCATATCCGCACGCAGGTGATGACCATGGGCGGGCTGGTGGAAAAGCAACTTTCTGACGCCATCACCGCGATGCACAATCAGGATCAGGATCTGGCCAAACGCGTTATCGACGGCGACAAACAGGTCAACATGATGGAAGTGGCCATCGACGAAGCCTGTGTGCGTATCATCGCCAAACGTCAGCCAACCGCCAGCGATCTGCGTCTGGTGATGGCTATTATCAAGACCATTGCCGAGCTGGAACGTATTGGCGACGTGGCGGACAAAATTTGCCGCACCGCGCTGGAGAAGTTCTCGCAGCAGCATCAGCCCCTGTTGGTGAGCCTCGAGTCTTTGGGCCGTCATACCGTGCAAATGCTGCACGACGTGCTCGATGCGTTCGCGCGCATGGACCTGGATGAAGCGGTGCGTATCTATCGCGAAGATAAAAAGGTCGATCAGGAGTACGAAGGCATTGTGCGTCAGTTGATGACCTACATGATGGAAGATTCCCGCACCATTCCAAGCGTGCTGACCGCGCTGTTCTGCGCCCGCTCAATCGAGCGTATCGGCGACCGTTGCCAGAATATTTGCGAATACATCTTCTATTTCGTGAAAGGACAGGATTTTCGTCACGTGGGTGGCGACGAGCTGGATAAACTGCTGGCGGGTAAAGACCCGAAAGAGTGAGTTTTCTGCCTTGACCTCTCCCCACACAGGAGAGGTCAGAATACAGCGAGATTAGCGTGTAATCTCCCAGCCTCGCGCTTTCCACAACCCCGGTAATTCCTCCAGCGAGGAAAAGGTCGTCACTTTCGGATGGTCGATCGGCTGATTATGCGGATCGGCGCAGAAGTAAAAGACCTCCATCCCCGCCGCCACGCCGGACATTGCGCCCGCGCTCGAATCATCCACCAGCACGCAGTTCACCGGATCCACATTCATCGCTTTCGCCGCGTGGTACATCAACGCCGGATCGGGCTTCCAGGCCTGAATGTCATACCCACTGAACAGTTTGTCCGGGAAATGATGCAGCAAACCCGTGTTCCCCAGCGAATGTTGCATTTTGCTCACCGGGCCGTTGGAGACGATGCACATCGGCACCGTCATCGCGTCCAGCAAATCATTCGCGCCAGCTATGACTTCCAGCTCGCTGTCGAACAGTCTTGCAACCTCGGCGCGATACACCGGTTCCAGCGTCTCTTTCACCAGATTCACACCGTGTTCGGCGTTAATGGTGTCGATAATCTCGTACAGCTTCACGCCTTTAAAACGCTTAAAAATCGTTTCAAGCTCAAGAGTGATGCCGAATTCCCGGAACATGTGGACATATGCCCGGGAGCAAATCACTTCACTGTCGACGAGCGTGCCATCGCAGTCGAAAAATACCGCCTCAATACTGGACATGCCGTTTCCTGTTGTCACAAGTTTAACGTTTACGTAATACAATTTGCCCCACGCAATCGTTGCCGTATAAGCAAAATCAATGAAAAAAAATGTGTCGTACACCTCCCTATTGTCGCATTTTGGTATAGGATAGCGACGAATTTTCCCCTCCTTAGTTTGGAACCAGAAGATGAGCCAACAACAAAACACCCAGACGTCGGGTCAGGGTCTGCTTCAGCGCGTGTTTAAACTGCGCGAGCACGGAACGACGGCACGCACAGAAGTGATTGCCGGTTGTACAACGTTCCTGACGATGGTGTACATCGTTTTTGTGAACCCGCAAATTCTGGGTGCCGCGGGCATGGATACCAGTGCGGTCTTCGTTACCACCTGTCTTATTGCCGCACTTGGCAGCATCCTGATGGGGCTGTTTGCTAACTTGCCGGTTGCGCTGGCACCCGCGATGGGCCTGAACGCCTTCTTCGCGTTTGTCGTGGTCGGCGCGATGGGCCTGACGTGGCAAGTGGGCATGGGCGCGATTTTCTGGGGCGCGATTGGTTTGCTGTTGCTGACCATTTTCCGGGTACGCTACTGGATGATTGCCAATATCCCAATGAGCCTGCGCGTGGGGATCACCAGCGGTATCGGCCTGTTCATTGGCATGATGGGCCTGAAAAATGCGGGCGTGATTGTCGCCAACAAAGACACGCTGGTGTCTATCGGCCACTTGACGTCTCACAGCGTGCTGCTGGGCATTCTCGGCTTCTTCATCATTGCGATTCTGGCTTCCCGTAACATTCATGCGGCGGTGCTGGTTTCCATCGTAGTGACCACCTTGCTGGGTTGGGCGCTGGGCGATGTTCACTATTCGGGTATCGTTTCGACGCCACCGGATGTGACGTCTGTTATCGGTCATGTTGATCTGGCGGGTTCCTTTAACATCGGCCTGGCAGGTGTGATTTTCTCCTTCATGCTGGTCAACCTGTTTGACTCCTCCGGCACCCTGATTGGCGTGACTGACAAAGCGGGCCTGACCGATGAAAACGGTAAATTCCCGCGCATGAAGCAGGCGCTGTTCGTTGACAGTATTTCTTCTGTTGCCGGCGCGTTTATCGGTACTTCCTCCGTTACCGCGTACATTGAATCCTCATCAGGCGTGTCCGTTGGCGGCCGTACCGGTCTGACGGCAGTCGTTGTCGGTCTGCTGTTCCTGCTGGTTATTTTCCTGTCGCCGCTGGCTGGCATGGTGCCGCCGTACGCTGCTGCAGGCGCACTGATTTATGTCGGCGTATTGATGACGTCCAGCCTCGCCCGCGTTAAGTGGGATGACCTGACCGAAGCCGTTCCCGCGTTTATTACTGCGGTGATGATGCCGTTCAGCTTCTCGATTACCGAAGGGATAGCGCTGGGCTTTATCTCTTACTGCGTGATGAAAATCGGTACCGGACGTTTCCGCGACCTTAGCCCGTGCGTCATCGCTGTTGCGGTGCTGTTCGTCCTGAAGATTGTGTTTATCGACTGATAAACAGCAAACAGGTAAATGTAAAACGGCAACCTAAGGGTTGCCGTTTTTAGTTTGCGTACCCGCCCCAGTGGGAGGGAGCATCAGGTTGCGCTCATCTGATTTACTTTTTCACCCGCTGAATATAATCCCCGAAGGCGGTCAACTGACCGGTCAGATGGTCGAGCGTGCTCTGATCAATCACTTCACCCGTTTGCGGGTCGACCTTGTTCTGAATCACCCCGCCCATAAACTCCGGTTTGTTCATTACCATCGCATCAAGGAATACCAGGATCTGACGCAGATGATACTGGCAACGTGCACCGCCAATCGCGCCCATAGAGCTGGTCTGGATCAGCACCGGCTTCCCGGCCAGTGGTTGTTCTGGCAGACGTGACAGCCAGTCGATGGCATTTTTCAGACCGCCAGGCACGGAGTAGTTATACTCAGGCGTCACAATCACCACGCCGTCAGCCTCACGAATCTGCGCCGCGAGCGCTTCTACGTTCTGCGGAAAACCTTCCTCTTGCTGAACGTCGGCATCGTACAGCGGAATATCACCAATCGACGGCAGGGCGGAAATCGCCATGCCCGCCGGGGCGATGTTTGGCAGGGTGCGCGCCACCATACCGTTAAATGAGTTTTTGCGCAGGCTTCCCAGTAATGTCACCACTTTCAACGCATCAGACATGATTACTCCTTTAGTTTTCATCATGATAAGTTAGTTCAGTATAAGTGCTTTTTCCGCAGGCAGACTGGTAAAACGCATCAGGCGTGCCGCGGGTTCGCTGGCGCGGATTTGCATATCCGGCAGGCCGCGCCAGCCGGCTTTGCTGTCGAACTCCCAGACCTTCAGTCGTTCAATCGCAGGCGTTGCGGCAATGGACCACACCAGCACATCTTCTGCATCGCAAATGGCTTCTATTTGTAGCATTTTGGCGGCCCGCAGGCGGCCAGAACCCGGCAGGAGTTGAAGCAACTGTTGCGAATCATGTTGAGTTTCGCCGGTCAGCTTGAGAACGCTCTGGCGCAAGGCCAGCAGCTGCGCTCGTGCTTCGTTGGGATCGTTTTGGTTTTTGATCCACAGCGATTCATTATTGCTGAAAGGGTAATTTTCGGGTGCGCTGGGGCGGTTAAAACTGCGGGTCGTACGCTGCAGCTCCATGTCCAGGCCGCATTCGCCTTCGGTGGTCAGCGCTACACCGACGAGATTTCCGGCATAGGCGATGGAGAAATGCGGTTGTTTGCTGTCGCGAAACATCGGTTTGCCATCGGGGCGCAAAACCATTTCGGGAAGTTCGCTGATGCCGTAAAGCATAAACAGCAGCTCTGCGAGCAGCGCCCGGGAGGCTAAATAACGCGCCCGGCGATGCTGAGGCAGTTGTCGTGCCGCGTTGTGACAGGACGAAGAAAGTCGCACTGAGTGCAGATGCCCGTCGGTAAGGATCCCTCTTGCGAAGTGCGTTGCCATTATGTCGCTCCGTGATTAATGGTCATGAGTTCGGAAAGATAACCCTATTATTACCCAGGATGATGAGGTTTTAATGTGGAATAACGACGCTGAAAAGCCATCGGCCAGCATACTTACATTTCTTTAGGCGCAATAGTCTGTGAGTTCACAAATTTAGGGCCTAACCACTGAGAAAACCGGATTGAAACGCATCACCGTAGAGCTGCTTAATCATCGATTTTAGCCAGATTATCCTGGGATTATGACCGTTGCGCTTATGCCACATCAGCGTAAAGGGCACCGTCACTTTTTGCAGCTGCGCGTCATCAAAGGGGATGGGGTACTTCATCCAGCAACGGCAGGTGATCTTCGCGAAGATAGAGCCGCGGTACATCGGTGAACAGTACTTCAAAATCGATAAACCATGGCAAAAGGCTGAGCGATTCCTGCGAACGCGGATGGCTCTCCCGACCGGCTGGCGTCCGGCTTTATCCGCAATACG
Source organism: Citrobacter sp. 18056 (assembly GCA_902706235.1). GTDB lineage: Bacteria > Pseudomonadota > Gammaproteobacteria > Enterobacterales > Enterobacteriaceae > Scandinavium > Scandinavium manionii. The sequence goes on from CACSJR010000002.1 coordinate 39,335, forward strand.
ACCGGCCAGCAGCATGGCCGCGGCCATTCCTGCTAAATAGACCGAAAACGCGATGTGCAGTTGGGCTTCTGTAGCGGACAGATCCACCGCAATGCGGGGCAGACCGACGAGATACATATCGATCCCAGAGGGATAAAGTAGAACAAGAGCGAAACTGCAGAACAGAAAGCGGGCCATAAGTACCTCACACGGAAATTCCGGCGAGCATACGGGGCTTTGAGGAGGGACACGAGTTGCCATTTGGACAACGGTGTTTTCCTTAATGGAAAAACCCACCGGATGCGGTGGGTTTTGAATAAGCCGTTCTTCGCCAGGCGGCGCTTATTTTCCGATACAGAAGCTCGAGAAAATACGGCCCAACAGGTCATCGGAGGTAAATTCCCCGGTGATTTCGCTCAACGCCTGCTGCGAAAGACGCAGCTCTTCGGCCAGCAGTTCACCCGCCCAGGCGCCCAGTAGTTGGGCTTTACCCTGTTGCAGATGTTCAGCCGCCGTTTCCAGCGCCTGCAAATGACGACGACGGGCGAGGAAGCCGCCTTCCATGTTAGTGTCGAAGCCCATGCTCTGCTTGAGATGATTGCGCAGAACGTCCACGCCCTCTCCCTGACGTGCAGAAAGACGAACCAGTGAGTGACTGTTCACCTCGCTTAGACCGATCGCTTCACCAGTGATATCCGCTTTATTGCGCACCACGGTTATTGGCAGATTCGCAGGCAAACGGGCGATAAAGTCCGGCCAGATTTCTGCCGGATCGACGGCGCTGGTGGTGGTGCTGTCGACCATAAACAGCACCCGGTCGGCCTGCTCGATTTCCTGCCAGGCACGCTCAATACCAATGCGCTCAACTTCATCGCTGGCATCGCGCAGCCCAGCGGTGTCGATAATGTGCAGCGGCATCCCGTTGATATGAATGTGTTCGCGTAACACGTCGCGAGTGGTGCCCGCGATATCAGTAACAATCGCAGCTTCGCGGCCGGCCAGTGCGTTCAGCAGGCTCGATTTACCGGCGTTTGGACGCCCGGCGATGACCACTTTCATCCCTTCTCGCAGCAGGCTGCCCTGACGCGCTTCGGCACGTACGGCGTCGAGATCGCCGATAACGGTGTTGAGCTGTGCTTCGATTTTGCCGTCGGAGAGGAAATCAATTTCTTCATCCGGGAAATCGATCGCCGCTTCGACGTAAATGCGCAGATGGGTCAACGCTTCCACCAGATGATTCACGCGCGCCGAGAACGCACCCTGCAGCGAGTTCATCGCGGAACGTGCCGCCTGTTCGGAGCTAGCGTCGATCAGGTCGGCAATCGCTTCGGCCTGGGCCAGGTCGAGCTTATCGTTGAGAAATGCGCGTTCGGAAAACTCACCCGGGTTGGCAATGCGCACGCCGGGCAGCGTCAGAATACGTTTGAGCAGCAAGTCGAGGATAACCGGGCCGCCGTGTCCCTGAAGCTCCAGCACGTCTTCCCCGGTAAAGGAGTTCGGCCCCGGAAACCATAAGGCGATACCCTGATCCAGCGTCGCGCCTTCGACATCGCGAAAAGGCAGGTAATCGGCGTAGCGCGGCTTCGGCAGCTTGCCCAATACCGCCTGTGCAACGTCGCGTGCCTTCAGGCCAGATATACGCAGGATACCCACGCCGCCGCGTCCTGGCGGTGTGGCCTGGGCAACAATCGTGTCGTTATGGTTCATGGTTAGTCTCTTTCAATACCTAATAAAAAAGGCGGTCATCTGACCGCCTTCCATTTTAGCGAACGCCTACCGAATCAGGATTTTTTCTTTTCGCGGCTATGCAGACCACGTTTTTCCAGACCACGGTAAATCAGCTGCTGCTGGATAATCGTCACCAGGTTGCTGACGATATAGTACAGCACCAGACCTGACGGGAACCACAGGAAGAACGCGGTGAAGATGACCGGCATGAAGGTCATGATCTTCTGCTGCATCGGGTCGGTCACGGTGGTCGGCGACATCTTCTGGATGAAGAACATCGTTACGCCCATCAGGATCGGCAGGATGTAGTACGGGTCCTGTGCGGACAAGTCATGGATCCACAGTGCAAACGGCGCATGACGCAGTTCAACGGAGCCCATCAGCATGTAGTACAGCGCAAGGAAGATTGGCATCTGGATAACCAGAGGGAAGCAGCCGCCGAGCGGGTTTACTTTCTCTGCTTTATACAGGGCCATCATTTCCTGGCTCTGACGTTGTTTGTCATCGCCCAGACGCTCACGCATCGCCGCAATTTTCGGCTGCAGCATACGCATCTTCGCCATGGAGGTGTACTGCGCTTTGGTCAGCGGGTACATGATGCCACGAACGATAAAGGTGATAACGATAATGGAGAAGCCCCAGTTACCGAGGAAGCTGTGGATAAATTTCAACAGCTTGAACAGCGGCTGAGAAATGAACCACAACCAGCCATAGTCAACGCTCAAGTCCAGGTGTGGTGCAACGGCAGCCATTTTGTCCTGAATTTCCGGGCCAACCCACAGGGTGCTGGCAAGGTTTGCCGCCTGACCTGGCTGAACCAGAACTGGCTGAGACTTATACCCAATAGCAGCAATGCCGTTACCGAGGTTAGTCGTGTAGAAGTTGTTCGAACCGTCGTTGTTCGGTACCCATGCGGTAGCAAAGTACTGCTGCAGCATCGCAACCCAACCGCCTTTAGAACTGATGTTCAGGTTTTCGTTATCGGCGATTTTGTCGAACTTATACTTCTCATACTTCTCGTCTGGCGTGGAGTAAGCCGCGCCGCGGAAAGTATGCATGGTGGACAGACCGCCGCCTTTAGTATCAAGTGCCGGTGGCAGATTGATAGACTGTTTCAGCTGGCCGAAGGTGGAGACTTCCAGTGGTTTCTCACCGGCGTTCTTCACGTTGTAGCCCACGTTCACCGCATATCCACCGCGTTTCAGGGTGAAGGTTTTGGTGAAGGTGTTGCCGGCTTTATCGGTATAAGTCAGCGGAATAGTCAGTTCATTCTGCCCATCAGCCAGAACAAACGCATCTTTATCAATGTTGTACAGTGGACGTGCACCGTTAGCAGGGTTATCCGGGCCATCACGACCGGTCAGACCGCTCTGTGCCTGATAGATAAAGTCCGATGAGGTGTCCAGTAACTTAAACGGCTCGTTAGAATTCTGCGTTTTCGGATAAGTTAACAGCAGTGCCTGCTCAACATCACCCCCACGGGTGTTGATGACGAGTTCAAGCACGTCGGTTTTCACCGTAATCAGTTTTCCCTGGCCACTGGCCGGAACGCCCTGGTCGGCGGCGCTGCCCGCGGCGGTGGTCGTAGTCTGCGTAATCTGCTGCTGAGGCTGAGGATTTTTATCCTGCTCCCATGCCTGCCAGATCATGAAAGACACGAACAACAAAGCGATGATAAGAAGATTGCGTTGCGAATCCATCGTTAGTGTTCTCTGGTATTTGTTGGTCCTGGTGGGACGGGATCGTCACCACCCGGGTGTAAAGGGTGGCATTTTAATACGCGTTTCACCGTCAACCAACTGCCTTTTAATACTCCAAACCTGCGCAATGCCTCAATTCCGTATTGTGAACAGGTGGGAGTGAAACGACAGTGTGGCCCGAGTAGCGGACTAATCAGGCGTTGATAGACCCGGATAAGGGCTATCAGGACCCGTGAGCCAGGCGACAGTGACGGCGCCATAATTTTTCCAACGCTTCCGTGATTGCCCGGTTGTCGAGGTCTGCAACCCCTTTCTTAACTAACACCACGAAATCCATAGCGGGAAGTTCATGCTGACGTAAACGGAAGCTCTCACGCGTCAGACGTTTAATCCGATTGCGTTCATGGGCGCGTTTAACGTTTTTCTTGGCGACAGTAAGACCGATGCGGGGATGCCCCAGCGAATTTAGGCGGCCGAGGATGGTGATTTGCGGCGTGCCAGCCCGTTGCGGCTGCTGGAAGACGAATGTGAAATGATTGGGAGTTAACAAGCGTAACTCCCTGGGAAAAGCTAGCTTAACCACTCAGGGGTTAGCTTTATTACTTGGAAACGGTCAGACGAGAACGGCATTTAGCACGACGACGTGCCAGAACCTGACGACCATTTTTAGTAGCCATACGAGCACGGAAGCCGTGTGAACGGTTGCGCTTCAGTACAGACGGTTGAAAAGTGCGTTTCATGGCGATTTCTACCTAAACTTGAATAAATTCACTGACTTTTGCGTGTACCCGAACGAGTTTCGAACGACTTCCGCTTCAGTGTGGGTGATTAAAGAGGCCGGATTGTAATAATTGTACACTCCGGAGTCAATTCTCTTTACCTTATTTCCCGCGTATTTCCGCACGATTTCGCGTGCAAAATGACCGGCAACGGTCCGCGTTAGCGAGTAACACGCACCGGGTGGAGGATTATAAAGCCCGGCAATTAAAGCGCAAGGATCGCCCGGGATCTTTATTAGATCGATTAAGCAAAAAATTGTCGCGACTCATTAATTTTTCCAATATGCGGGTGAAATCGCCCCTCACTCTGGCCAGGATCGATTACACTTAGCCGGTCTCGATCTTCCCTGTGGATAAATCGGGAAGAATCTGTGAGAAACAGGAGATCTCTGGCGCAGTTTAGGCTATGATCCGCGGTCCCGATCGTGATCCTGGATCCTGACCGGAGTAACAACCGCTGATAGCGGTTCGCACGTCACCCCACCGACCTGTGGGCTGTCCGACGTGTGTCAACAATCATTAATTCTGTTTCACCCTTATTTGTTCGATTGGAGTCCGCCGTGTCACTTTCGCTTTGGCAGCAGTGTCTTGCCCGATTGCAGGATGAGTTACCAGCCACAGAATTCAGCATGTGGATCCGCCCATTGCAGGCGGAGCTGAGCGATAACACGCTGGCATTGTATGCACCAAATCGTTTTGTGCTTGATTGGGTAAGGGATAAATACCTCAATAATATCAATGGACTGTTGAATGATTTCTGCGGTACCGACGCCCCACAACTGCGGTTTGAAGTGGGCGCCAGGCCTGCCACGCAGGTCGCGAGAGAAACCGCGCAGGTTGCCGTTCAGGCACCTGCTCAGCAGGTACATGCACCGCGTGCCATTCCTCAGGCGCGCCAGGGCTGGGATAACGTTCCCGCGCCGGCAGAACCGTCCTATCGCTCCAACGTAAACGTAAAGCACACATTCGATAACTTCGTTGAAGGTAAATCGAACCAGTTAGCGCGTGCTGCGGCGCGTCAGGTGGCAGATAACCCTGGCGGCGCATACAACCCATTGTTCCTTTATGGCGGTACGGGTCTCGGTAAAACGCACCTGTTACACGCTGTCGGTAACGGCATTATTGCCCGTAAACCGAACGCCAAAGTGGTGTACATGCACTCCGAGCGTTTTGTTCAGGACATGGTCAAAGCCCTACAGAACAACGCCATCGAAGAGTTCAAACGTTACTACCGTTCCGTTGATGCCCTGCTAATAGATGATATTCAGTTCTTTGCTAATAAAGAACGATCCCAGGAAGAGTTCTTCCACACATTCAATGCCCTGCTGGAAGGGAATCAACAGATAATCCTGACGTCCGATCGCTATCCTAAAGAGATCAACGGCGTTGAAGATCGTCTGAAGTCCCGTTTTGGCTGGGGGTTAACCGTTGCGATCGAGCCACCTGAGCTTGAAACGCGCGTGGCGATCCTGATGAAAAAGGCCGACGAGAACGACATTCGTCTGCCGGGCGAAGTGGCGTTCTTTATTGCCAAGCGCCTGCGTTCCAACGTGCGTGAACTTGAAGGCGCACTGAACCGCGTTATCGCCAACGCCAATTTTACCGGCCGTGCCATTACCATTGATTTCGTGCGTGAAGCGCTGCGTGATCTGCTGGCGCTGCAGGAAAAACTGGTCACCATCGACAATATTCAGAAGACGGTGGCGGAGTACTATAAGATCAAAGTGGCAGATTTGCTGTCCAAGCGTCGTTCCCGCTCTGTGGCGCGTCCGCGCCAGATGGCGATGGCGCTGGCCAAGGAACTCACCAACCACAGCCTGCCGGAAATTGGCGATGCGTTTGGTGGCCGCGACCACACGACCGTGCTGCATGCGTGCCGCAAGATCGAGCAGTTGCGTGAAGAAAGCCATGACATCAAAGAAGATTTCTCCAACTTAATCAGAACATTATCTTCGTGACGCTATGAAATTTACCGTTGAACGTGAACATTTATTAAAACCGCTGCAGCAGGTAAGTGGCCCATTAGGTGGTCGCCCAACGTTGCCGATTTTGGGTAATTTACTGCTGCAGGTTGCAGACGGTTCCTTGTCATTGACCGGAACCGACCTTGAAATGGAAATGGTCGCACGCGTCGCGCTGCTTCAGCCGCACGAGCCGGGCGCCACCACCGTGCCTGCGCGCAAGTTCTTCGATATTTGCCGTGGCTTGCCAGAAGGGGCTGAAATTGCCGTACAGCTTGAGGGTGACCGCATGTTGGTGCGCTCTGGCCGTAGCCGTTTCTCTCTTTCTACGCTGCCTGCTGCCGATTTCCCGAACCTCGACGACTGGCAAAGCGAAGTGGAATTCACCGTGGTTCAGGCGACGATGAAACGCCTGATTGAAGCGACCCAGTTTTCCATGGCGCATCAGGACGTTCGCTACTACTTAAACGGCATGCTGTTCGAAACCGAAGGTGAAGAACTGCGTACCGTCGCGACCGACGGCCACCGTCTGGCGGTCTGCTCGATGCCTATCGGTGAAACGTTGCCGAATCATTCGGTGATCGTACCGCGTAAAGGCGTTATCGAGTTGATGCGTATGCTCGATGGCGGCGACAACCCGATGCGTGTACAGATTGGCAGCAACAACATCCGTGCGCACGTGGGCGATTTCATCTTCACCTCTAAACTGGTGGATGGTCGTTTTCCGGACTACCGGCGCGTGTTGCCGAAAAACCCGGACAAACATCTCGATGCGGGCTGTGACATTCTCAAGCAGGCGTTTGCCCGTGCGGCAATTCTCTCGAACGAGAAATTCCGCGGTGTGCGTCTGTATGTCAGCGAAAATCAGCTGAAAATCACCGCTAACAACCCGGAGCAGGAAGAAGCAGAAGAAATTCTGGACGTTACCTACGCCGGGACCGAGATGGAAATCGGCTTCAACGTCAGCTACGTACTGGATGTGCTCAATGCACTGAAATGCGAAAACGTCCGAATTCTGCTGACCGACTCCGTATCTAGCGTGCAGATTGAAGATGCAGCCAGCCAAAGCGCGGCTTACGTTGTTATGCCAATGAGATTGTAATATTTGAAAAGGGGCTGGTTTACTTGCCATTTCGCCTCCCGGCAGTGCTCGAAATGCTCACGTACTTCGTGTACGCTCCGCTTTCTGCGCGCTGGCGGTAGACGAACTGACTGCGCCACACACGCCCCTGGGCTAATGTACTGAGATATGTCACTGACGCGCTTGCTTATCAAAGATTTCCGCAACATCGAAAGCGCGGATCTTGCTTTATCTCCTGGCTTTAACTTTCTGGTCGGCGCCAACGGCAGTGGCAAAACCAGCGTACTGGAAGCCATCTACACGCTCGGCCACGGTCGGGCGTTTCGCAGTTTGCAACCAGGCCGCGTTATTCGCCACGAGCAGGAATCGTTCATCTTACATGGACGCCTGCAGGGCCAGGAGCGCGAGATCTCGATTGGCCTCACCAAAGACAAACAGGGCGACAGCAAAGTTCGCATCGACGGCACTGACGGTCACAAGGTGGCCGAACTGGCGCTGCTGATGCCGATGCAGCTCATCACCCCCGAAGGGTTTACTTTACTCAACGGCGGCCCCAAATACAGAAGAGCCTTCCTCGATTGGGGATGCTTTCACAACGAAGCCGGTTTCTTTACCGCCTGGAGCAATCTCAAGCGTTTGCTGAAACAGCGTAACGCTGCATTGCGTCAGGTAACCCGCTACGCGCAGCTGCGTCCGTGGGACATGGAACTTATCCCGCTGGCCGAGCAAATCAGTCAATGGCGAGCGGAATACAGTGCGGGTATCGCCGAAGATATGGCGGATACCTGCAAACAGTTTCTTCCTGAATTCAGTCTCACTTTTTCTTTCCAGCGCGGCTGGGAAAAAGAGACCGACTATTCAGAGGTGCTTGAACGGAATTTCGAGCGCGACCGAATGCTGACCTACACCGCCCACGGCCCGCACAAAGCGGATTTCCGCATACGTGCCGATGGCGCACCGGTGGAGGACACACTGTCGCGCGGGCAGCTCAAACTGCTGATGTGCGCCTTACGTCTGGCGCAAGGTGAGTTTCTGACCCGTGAAAGCGGGCGGCGCTGCCTGTACCTCATAGATGATTTTGCCTCTGAACTTGATGACGAGCGCCGCGGTCTGCTGGCAAGCAGGCTCAAAGCGACTGAGTCGCAGGTTTTTGTCAGCGCTATTAGCGCTGAACACGTAATGGACATGTCGGACAAAAATTCGAAGATGTTCAGCGTGGAAAAAGGTAAAATAACGGATTAACCCAAGTTTAAATGAGCGAGAAACGTTGATGTCGAATTCTTATGACTCCTCCAGTATCAAAGTCCTGAAAGGGCTGGATGCGGTGCGTAAGCGCCCGGGTATGTATATCGGCGACACGGATGACGGTACCGGTCTGCACCACATGGTATTCGAGGTTGTGGATAACGCTATCGACGAAGCGCTCGCGGGTCACTGTAAAGACATCGTTGTCACTATCCACGCCGATAATTCCGTTTCCGTAACGGATGATGGCCGTGGTATTCCGACCGGCATTCACCCGGAAGAGGGTGTTTCTGCGGCGGAAGTAATCATGACTGTTCTGCACGCAGGCGGTAAATTCGATGACAACTCTTATAAAGTGTCCGGTGGTCTGCACGGCGTTGGCGTTTCAGTTGTAAACGCCCTGTCGCAGAAGCTGGAACTGGTGATTCGCCGCGAAGGCAAAGTTCACCACCAGATTTATGTCCACGGTGTGCCACAGGCTCCGTTGGCGGTGACCGGTGATACCGATGTGACCGGGACCCAGGTGCGTTTCTGGCCAAGCCACGAAACCTTCACCAACGTGACTGATTTTGAATATGAAATTCTGGCTAAGCGTCTGCGTGAGCTATCGTTCCTGAACTCCGGCGTTTCTATCCGCCTGCGCGACAAGCGTGACGGCAAAGAAGATCATTTCCACTACGAAGGCGGTATCAAAGCGTTCGTTGAATATCTGAACAAAAACAAAACGCCAATTCACCCGCATATCTTCTATTTCTCCACCGAGAAAGACGGTATTGGCGTTGAAGTTGCGCTGCAGTGGAACGATGGTTTCCAGGAAAACATCTACTGCTTTACCAACAACATTCCACAGCGCGATGGCGGTACTCACCTTGTCGGTTTCCGTACGGCGATGACCCGTACGCTGAACGCTTACATGGACAAAGAAGGCTACAGCAAAAAAGCCAAAGTCAGCGCCACCGGTGATGATGCCCGTGAAGGCCTGATTGCCGTTGTTTCCGTGAAAGTACCCGATCCGAAATTCTCTTCGCAGACCAAAGACAAACTGGTTTCTTCCGAAGTGAAGACTGCGGTTGAGCAGCAGATGAACGAATTGCTGGCAGAATACCTGCTGGAAAACCCGTCTGATGCAAAAATCGTTGTTGGCAAAATTATCGATGCGGCACGTGCTCGAGAAGCGGCGCGTAGAGCCCGTGAAATGACCCGTCGTAAAGGCGCGCTGGACTTAGCAGGCCTGCCGGGCAAACTGGCGGATTGCCAGGAACGCGACCCGGCGCTGTCCGAACTGTACCTCGTGGAAGGGGACTCCGCGGGCGGCTCTGCTAAGCAGGGGCGTAACCGTAAGAACCAGGCGATTCTGCCGCTGAAGGGTAAAATCCTCAACGTTGAGAAAGCCCGCTTCGACAAAATGCTCTCCTCGCAGGAAGTGGCAACGCTTATCACTGCGCTGGGCTGCGGCATTGGTCGTGACGAATATAACCCGGACAAACTGCGCTATCACAGCATCATCATCATGACCGATGCCGATGTCGATGGCTCGCACATCCGTACGCTGCTGTTGACCTTCTTCTATCGTCAGATGCCTGAAATCGTAGAGCGCGGCCACGTGTATATCGCCCAGCCGCCGCTGTACAAAGTGAAAAAAGGCAAGCAGGAACAGTACATTAAAGACGACGAAGCGATGGATCAGTATCAGATTTCTATCGCGCTTGATGGTGCAACCCTGCACACTAACGCCAGTGCACCGGCGCTGGCTGGCGAAGCGCTGGAAAAACTGGTGGCAGAATTCAACGCTGCACAGAAAATGATTGTCCGTATGGAACGTCGCTTCCCGCGTTCACTGCTGAAAGAGTTGGTGTATCAGCCAACGCTGGTTGAAGCCGATCTCAGCGATGAACAAAAAGTGACGCGTTGGGTAAATCAGCTGATTACTCAGCTGAACGAAGATGAGCAGCACGGCAGCATGTGGAAGTTTGATGTTCGTGAGAACACTGAGCAGCATCTGTTTGAGCCAATCATCCGCGTGCGTACTCATGGTGTGGACACTGATTACCCGCTGGATCAGGAGTTTGTGACCGGTGGTGAATACCGTCGTCTGTACACGCTCGGTGAGAAGCTGCGCGGTCTGATTGAAGAAGACGCGTTCATCGAACGTGGCGAACGCCGTCAGCCGATTACCAGCTTCGAACAGGCGCTGGAATGGCTGGTGAAAGAGTCCCGTCGCGGTCTGTCTATTCAGCGTTATAAAGGCCTGGGTGAAATGAACCCGGATCAGCTGTGGGAAACCACCATGGATCCAGAAAGCCGCCGTATGCTGCGCGTGACCGTCAAAGATGCAATCGCTGCCGACCAGCTGTTCACTACTCTGATGGGTGATGCTGTTGAACCGCGTCGTGCATTTATCGAAGAAAATGCCCTGAAAGCGGCGAACATCGATATCTAAGTAAGGTGTTCCCGGTGGCGTTAACGTTTTCCGGGGCGACAAATTACGTAAGCCCGGTGAGCGCTAGCGCCACCGGGCTTTTTATTGCCGCAAAAGAGGAATTCCCGCCTCGATCTCTATCCTCCTTTTACCCCGACTCTTTTGCTGTTTTTTGAGCTAAATCGCGTTAGCATGAGTAAGAACTCACTTATCTCGGGGATCCTATGGCTATCAAACTCATTGCAATCGACATGGACGGAACATTGCTGCTTCCCGACCATACAATTTCTCCGGCGGTTAAACAGGCCATTGCGGCTGCGCGTGAGCGTGGCGTGAAGGTGGTGCTGTGTACCGGTCGCCCGTATGCAGGTGTTCATAACTACCTGAAAGAGCTGCACATGGAGCAGGAAGGTGATTACTGCATCACCTATAACGGCGCGCTGGTTCAGAAAGCCAGTGATGGCAGCACGGTGGCGCAAACGGCGCTGAGTTATGACGATTATCGCTACCTGGAACAACTTTCCCGCGATGTGGGTTCTCACTTCCACGCGCTCGACCGCAACACGCTGTACACCGCGAACCGTGACATCAGCTACTACACGGTACATGAATCCTATGTCGCCACCATCCCACTGGTATTCTGTGAAGCGGAAAACATGGCGCGTGATATTCAGCTGCTGAAAGTGATGATGATCGACGAACCCGCCATTCTCGATAAAGCCATCGCCCGCATTCCGGCGGAAGTGAAAGAGAAGTACACCGTGCTGAAAAGCGCGCCGTACTTCCTCGAAATCCTCGATAAACGCGTCAATAAAGGCACTGGTGTGAAATCTCTGGCCGATGCGTTAGGCATCAAGCCGGAAGAGGTAATGACTCTCGGCGATCAGGAAAATGACATCGCAATGATTGAATACGCCGGGATGGGCGTGGCAATGGAAAACGCCATTCCATCGGTGAAAGAAGTCGCCAACTTCGTGACTAAATCTAACCTGGAAGATGGCGTTGCCTACGCGATTGAGAAGTTTGTTCTGCAATGATGTAAACAAATAGACTTTGCTATACCCTGATGTCACCAACGCGCATCAGGGTATCTTCATGAAACAAATCACCTTCACCTCCCGCCATCACCAGCTCACCAACACTCAAACCTGGACACCGGACAGCGAATGGCTGGTATTTGATGTACGTCCATCCGGCGCGTCGTTTAGCGGAGAAACCATTGAGCGCGTCAATATCCACAGCGGTGAAACCGACGTTATTTATACCGCCCCCGATGGCGCGCATGTTGGCGTGGTAACGGTGCATCCGCAGGACGAACGTTATGTGTTTATTCATGGCCCGGAAAACCCTGATGATTCATGGCACTACGATTTCCATCACCGCCGTGGCGTGGTGACGTTTCAGAGCGAAACCCAAAATCTCGATGCGATGGATATTACCCCGCCGTTTACGCCGGGTGCGCTGCGCGGCGGAAGCCACGTCCACGTTTACAGCCCAAATGGCGAGCTGGTCAGCTTCACTTACAACGATCACGTTATGCATGAGCGCGATCCGGTTCTGGATTTGCGTAATGTTGGGGTTGCCGCGCCGTATGGGCCGGTCACGCCGCACGGCTTTCATCCGCGCGAATATGCCGGCAGTCATTGGTCGGTACTGATTAGCCACACCACGCCGACGCCGCAGCCCGGTAGTGATGAAATTAATCGCGCTTATGAAGAGGGATGGGTGGGCAATACGCAGCTGGCTTTTATTGGCGACACGCTGTCGCTGAATGGTGAAAAGGTGCCAGAGCTGTTTATCGTCACACTGCCCACGGACGAAGCGGGCTGGAAGCTAGCGGGTGATGCGCCACTGTGTGGCACGGAAAATAGTCTGCCCGCGGCGCCTGCCGGAGTGGTTCAGCGTCGTCTGACGTTCACCCACGACCGCACATATCCCGGCCTGGTTAACGTGCCGCGTCACTGGGTGCGCTGTAATCCGCAGGGCAATAGCATTGCGTTTCTGATGCGAGATGATGAAGGCGTGGTGCAACTGTGGCTGATTGCGCCAGAAGGCAGTGGAATGCGGCAATTAACGCAGTGCAGCGGAATTCAGTCGGCGTTTAACTGGCATCCGTCAGGCCAGGGCTTAGGATTTGTTCTGGAAGGCAGGATTGCGATGTGCGATGCCCAGAGCGGAGACATTCGCTTTTTGACGGCCGATCATGAAAATCCGCCGTCAGGCGATGCGGTGGTCTTTTCTCCGAACGGACGGGTGGTTGCCTGGATGCAGGAAACCCACGGCTATCGTCAGCTATGGGTTACGCAAACAGGCTGCTGAGTTACGGAGCGGGCATCGCCGCAGGCGGGATAACGGCGTTCATCGCCTGCGTTTGCTGCTCGCTCTTTTCAACCCGAGATCGGACAGAGTTATCTTTGCGGAACAAGTCCCACGGTATCAGCAGCGTATCGGCAACGGCGGTCAACGGCATATCAAGAGCGACCAGAGATTTGGTCCCCCAGCCTGTCGTTTCATCGCTAAGCATCTCCGCACTGGCACGCGTTCCAGGATACGTCCCTTCTTTGCCACCAGTGTGAGACATCACGCTGGAGCACCCTGCCAGAACCATCACCCCTGAGTAAAAAACAGGTATCAAAATTAAATTTTTCATCATGCGATATCATCATTGTCGGCACGCGAAATGCCTCTCTATCGGGTTATAACGGCCCGCTGATAAAATAAATAGTCCGGAAACGGCGCTCTGTGGCGCTTGTCTCATTTTCCTTTCCAAAGCTGTACTCCAGTCTAAGCCTTACAGCCGAAAGTGCAAAAAAGTAAGACCGTTAGCCTTGATAAACGTTCAAAGGATCCCATTTTAAGAGTGTGACCCGATAACGAACATGCCTGAGGGGTGTTCGGGGCGCGTGACCTGTCCATTGTGGAAGGTCTGTAAATTCTCGCTGATTTCAGGAGCTTTTTTATTATGCGTAACTTCGATCTTTCCCCGCTGTATCGTTCCGCGATTGGTTTTGACCGTCTTTTTAATCTGCTCGAAAACAACCAGAGCCAGAGCAACGGCGGATATCCTCCGTATAACGTTGAATTAGTGGACGAAAATCATTATCGCATCGCCATTGCCGTCGCAGGTTTTGCAGAAAGCGAGCTAGATATTACCGCTCAGGACAATCTGCTGGTGGTGAAAGGCTCTCACCCTGACGAACAAAAAGAACGTTCTTATCTGTATCAGGGCATCGCCGAACGTAACTTCGAGCGCAAATTCCAGCTGGCAGAAAATATTCACGTAAAAGGTGCGAACCTGGTGAATGGCCTGCTGTATATCGATTTGGAACGCGTGGTGCCAGAAGCCAATAAACCACGCCGTATCGAAATTAATTAATTCCGACGGGCGGGATACGCCGCCCAACAATAAACCCATGCTCGCCGTAAGGGAGCAACTGCGAGTCCAGAACTTGCAGGCACACACTCGCTTCTTAGAAGGAGAAATACCATGCGTAATTACGATTTAACCCCAATGCTTCGTCAGTGGATTGGCTTCGACAAACTGGCCAATGCGATGCTTAATACTGGTGAAACTCAGGGTTTCCCGCCATATAACATCGAAAAGAGCGACGATAACCACTATCGCATTACACTGGCGCTGGCCGGGTTCCGTCAGGACGAATTAGATGTGCAGCTTGAGGGCACACGCCTGACGGTGAAAGGCACGCCGACAAAACCTGAAAAAGAGCCTTCTTACCTGCATCAGGGTCTGGTGACGCAAGCGTTCAATCTGAGCTTCACGCTGGCGGAACATATGGAAGTCACTGGCGCGACCTTCACCAACGGTCTGCTGCACATTGATTTGACCCGCAACGTGCCGGAAGAAATCGCCCCGCAGAGAATCGCTATCAGCGAACGCCCGGCGTTAAACAGCTAATCGTCCATTGCCGCAGAAGCCCCGCCAGTCGGGGCTTTTTTGTGCGCCACGATCCATACAGCCCTCGCGATTTCTGCAAGAATCCCTTCAGTCAGTAATGTTATTCACAGGGAAAATACGATGAGTGAGATAGCATTGACCGTCAGCGTGTTGGCGCTGGTGGCGGTTATAGGGCTGTGGATAGGCAATATCAAAATTCGCGGCGTTGGGTTTGGTATCGGTGGAGTGCTGTTCGGCGGCATTATCGTTGGCCATTTTGTCGAGCAGGCCGGCGTCACGCTCAGCAGCCCAATGCTGCACTTCATTCAGGAATTTGGCCTGATCCTGTTCGTCTACACCATCGGTATCCAGGTCGGTCCGGGTTTTTTCGCCTCGCTAAGGGTTTCCGGCCTGCGGCTTAATCTTTTCGCCATTCTCATTGTGCTGATTGGCGGTGTGGTCACGGCTTTACTGCACAAACTGTTCGCCATTCCGCTGCCGGTGATGCTCGGTATTTTCTCCGGCGCTATCACCAACACGCCTGCGCTGGGGGCCGGACAGCAGATTTTGCGCGATCTTGGCGTGCCGTTCGACGTCGTCGACCAGATGGGAATGAGCTACGCGATGGCCTATCCGTTTGGGATTTGCGGCATTCTGTTGACCATGTGGCTGGTTCGTCTGTTCTTTCGTATCAACATCGAAAAGGAAGCGCAGCAGTTTGATTCCAGCGTCGGCAACGGCCACGCGAATCTGCACACCATCAATATCCGCGTCGAAAACCCAAATCTCAACGCGCTGGCGATTCAGGACGTGCCAGTGCTCAATAGCGACAACATTATCTGTTCGCGGCTCAAGCGCGACGACATGCTAATGGTACCAGCGCCGGGCACCTTGATTCAGGTCGGCGATTTACTGCATCTGGTGGGCCAGCCTGCGGATTTGCACAATGCGCAGCTGGTGATCGGTAAAGAAGTGGAAACCTCGCTTTCAACGCGCGGAACCGACCTCAAAGTGGAGCGCGTGGTCGTCACCAACGAGAAGGTTCTGGGGAAGAAAATCCGCGACCTTCACTTTAAACAGCGTTATGACGTCGTGATTTCGCGACTGAATCGTGCGGGCATCGAGCTGGTCGCCAGCAGTAATGCCAGCCTGCAGTTTGGCGACATTCTCAATCTGGTAGGGCGTCCGGCGTCGATTAACGCGGTGGCGGCCGAAGTCGGTAACGCTCAGCAAAAATTGCAGCAGGTGCAAATGCTGCCGGTATTTATTGGCATCGGGCTCGGGGTACTGCTCGGATCCGTACCGCTGTTTATTCCAGGGTTTCCGGTGGCGTTGAAGCTTGGTCTGGCGGGCGGGCCGCTGATTATGGCGCTGATCCTCGGGCGTATCGGCAGCATCGGCAAGCTGTACTGGTTTATGCCGCCGAGCGCTAACCTCGCGCTGCGTGAACTCGGCATTGTGCTGTTTCTGGCGGTAGTGGGGCTGAAATCTGGAGGGGATTTTGTGCGTACGCTCACCGAAGGCGACGGCCTGAGCTGGATTGCCTACGGCATCGTCATCACCGGTGTACCGCTGCTGACGGTCGGCATTCTGGCGCGGCTGCTCGCTAAGATGAACTACCTGACGCTGTGTGGGATGCTCGCCGGGTCGATGACCGACCCCCCGGCGCTGGCCTTCGCCAACAATCTGCATGCCACCAGTGGCGCGGCGGCGCTGTCATACGCCACGGTGTATCCGCTGGTGATGTTCCTGCGCATCATCACCCCACAACTTCTGGCGGTGCTATTCTGGGGCATGGGTTAACGGACTTTCCAGGTGGATGCGCCGCAGATGGTAATCCACCTGGTATTCGCTGGTATTTCTGAACATTACGGAATAATTAAGATACTCGCCGCTATCACTGTAGGAAAGTGAGGTGATACGTAATAGCAGCGTCTGTTCCGGCACATTCAGCTGCTGTGCCAGCTGCTTATCAGCCAGCACCGGCGACAGGCTTTCATAGTTTCCGGTGATGGTTATCCCGCACTCATTCTCGATGTAATCAAACTTCGATCCCTCCAGATGAATAAGCGACAGATTACGGAACAGCTTCACCGGCATATAACTGTCTTCCAGCATCAGCGGCTTGCCGTCGACGTAGCGCACGCGGCGTGAAAAATAGATACGCTCGTTTATCTGAATGCGTAGCTGGCTGGCGATAGCGGGCGGAGCGGGCATCACTTCAAAAATGAGCACCTCGCTTCGGACCTCTTTTCCCTGCTGACGCAACACTTCCACCAGCCCGGTCAGATTGGTCGTTTCATGATAAACGTCCTTACGCGTCACGAAAGTGCCGCTGCCATGACGGCGCTCCACAAGCCTCCAGGTCACCAGCAAATCAATGGCTTTACGGATGGTCATGCGTGCCACCTCAAACTCATCTGCCAGTTTTTTCTCCGCGGGTAATGGGCTACCGATACTGAATTCGGAAGAGTTCAGGCGCAGGCGTAGTCTTTCCGCGATAGATTTGTAGATCATCTGAAAACCTCTTTATCAACAAGATGTGTCGCGGAACGCGTCTGGATATAATGATCCAATCGATATTCACTGGTATTACGATACATCACAGAATAATTCACAAACTCATTTTGCTTGCTATAGGTGAGAGAGGTGATGCAAAGAATAGGTGTGTTTTCTTTAATGTTTAGCAGCATGGCAACCTCCGGCTCCACCAGAACTGGTGTCAGGCACTCATAATTCCCACTGATTTCAATGTGACATTCATTTTCAATATAGTGAAATTTTGATCCTTCAAGGTGAGACACGGAAAGATTGCGGAATAAATGTGCAGGCATATAGCTGTCTTCAAGCATTAATGGCGTGTTGTTAACTGAGCGCATTCTTCTTGAGTAAAAAACGGTATCACCCGGTGCTATTTCTAATTGTGCTGCGATAGCCGCTGTTGCGGGTTGGATTTGAAAAATAAGGACCTGGCTAATTATCTTTCCACTGAATGCTTTCATCGCTTTAAAAAAACCGGCGAGATTTTTGGTATCCGGATAGACATTTTTATGAAGGATGAAGGTACCACAGCCACTTTTGCGAAATACGAGCCCCGCGTCGATTAACTGAACGATGGCTTTACGCATTGTCGTTCTTGCGACGCCGAATTCTTCGGCGAGTTTATTCTCACCGGGAAGGGCGCTTCCGACCGCATACTCACCCGTGCCTATGCGAATACGTAACGTATTCGCAATGGATTTGTAGATCATAAATAGACCTCTTTTCTTGCCATGACATGTTGCAATTACGTATTTATCTTTTTGTAAATATTGATTTTTTTTGTTTTTGTTGTTTGGGCCATTCTAACCTGTATACAAAGAGGCTGAAAACTATACAACTTTCATAAATTAAAATCATGAGCATCATCACAAATAAAATTTTAAAAACAGAGTTTGTTTGTTTGAGTGCTTTATTGTCAACGCGTACTTTCTTTTTGATGATTTATGGCGGGTTGATGATTAAAACATAAGGATTGAAAATGCTTAGTCAAATTCAACGTTTTGGCGGGGCGATGTTCACCCCTGTATTATTATTTCCCTTTGCTGGTATTGTTGTTGGTATTGCAATTATGTTGCAAAACCCCTTATTCGTCAGTGAGTCACTAACAGCCCCTGATAGTCTTTTTCACCAAGTTGTGCATATTATTGAAGAAGGTGGGTGGACGGTTTTTCGTAATATGCCGCTTATTTTTGCTGTAGGTCTGCCGATTGGCCTGGCCAGACAAGCACCGGGCCGTGCCTGTCTGGCGGTGATGGTCAGTTTTTTAACCTGGAATTATTTTATTAATGCAATGGGGATGACCTGGGGTTATTATTTTGGCGTTGATTTTAACATCGATCCCGTAGCCGGAAGTGGTTTGACGACCATCGCCGGAATTAAAACACTCGATACCAGTATTATCGGTGCGATTGTTATTTCAGGCATCGTGACAGGTCTCCATAATCGCTATTTTGATAAACCATTGCCGGTATTCCTCGGTACGTTCCAGGGCACATCATTCGTGGTGATGATCGCTTTTTTAGTGATGATCCCATGCGCCTGGCTCACGCTTTTAGGCTGGCCGAAAGTACAGATGGGCATTGAGTCTCTGCAGGCGTTTTTGCGTAGCGCCGGGGCTGGGGGTGTCTGGCTTTATACCTTCCTGGAACGCTTGTTGATCCCCACCGGATTGCATCACTTTGTGTATGGCCCGTTTGTTTTTGGTCCGGCGGCGATAGAAGGTGGGATTCAGGTTTATTGGGCTCAGCATTTACTGGAGTTTAGTCAGTCGACTGAATCCCTGAAAACGCTGTTCCCGGAAGGAGGCTTTGCCTTGTTCGGTAACTCAAAAGTCTTTGCCGCGCCGGGGATTGCTATGGCGTTGTACTACACCGCTGCCCCGCAGAACCGCAAAAAAGTGGCGGGTCTGCTTATTCCTGCGGCGCTCACCGCCGTGCTGGTGGGGATCACCGAACCGCTGGAGTTTACCTTCCTGTTTATCTGCCCGCCGCTGTTTGTCCTGCACGCAATACTGGCCGCCACTATGGCGACCGTCATGTTCGTCGCGGGTGTCTCCGGCAATATGGGTGGCGGGTTAATCGACACCATCCTGCCGCTGGACTGGATCCCGATGTTCCATAACCACTCGGGGATGATTTTTACTCAAATCGCCATCGGCCTGGCCTTTACCGGAATTTATTTCGTGGTTTTCCGCACCCTTATCTTGCGCTTCAACATCAAAACGCCGGGCCGCGAAGATAGCGAAATCAAACTCTACAGCAAGGCCGACTACAAGGCGCGTCAGCAAACCCCCGCCTCGGCGGCAAAAGAGACTCAGCGCGGCCAGGCGGCAGGCTTCCTTGAGGCGCTCGGTGGAGCGGGCAATATTCTCAGTATCAATAACTGCGCCACCCGCCTGCGTATCACCCTTGCCGACCCGTCTCAGACGCAAAGTGACGACATTTTCAAAGCGCTGGGTGCACACGGTGTTGTACGGCATGGCGATGCAATCCAGGTCATTGTCGGTCTGAATGTTCCCGTTGTGCGTGACCAGCTAGAAACTCTGATGAATGACACATCCTTAACCGAAACCAAATCCATGACGGAGGCAGTATCATGAAAAAATTCTCTATCGTTGTAGCCGGTGGCGGCAGCACCTTTACCCCCGGTATTGTCCTGATGTTGCTGGCAAACCAGGATCGCCTGCCGCTGCGTGCACTGACGTTTTATGACAACGACGGCGCCCGCCAGGAAACCATCGCTGAAGCCTGCAAAATCATCCTTCAGGAGCAGGCACCGGATATCAAATTTAGCTATACCACCGACCCGAAATCCGCGTTTACCGATGTGGATTTTGTGATGGCGCATATTCGCGTTGGCAAATATCCGATGCGTGAGCAGGACGAAAAAATCCCGTTGCGCCACGGTGTGCTCGGCCAGGAAACCTGCGGGCCGGGCGGGATTGCCTATGGCATGCGCTCCATCGGCGGCGTGCTGGAGCTGGTCGATTATATGGAACAGTATTCACCCAACGCCTGGATGCTCAACTATTCGAACCCGGCGGCGATTGTAGCCGAAGCGACGCGTCGACTGCGTCCGAACGCCAAAATCCTCAACATTTGCGATATGCCGATTGGCATCGAAGGTCGCATGGCGCAAATCGTGGGTCTGAAAGACAGAAAACAAATGCGCACGCGCTATTATGGGCTGAATCACTTTGGTTGGTGGACGTCGATAGAAGACCTGGAGGGCAATGATTTAATGCCGAAATTACGCGAGCATGTGGCGAAATTCGGCTATGTACCGCCATCTAACGATCCGCATACCGAAGCGAGCTGGAATGACACGTTCGCCAAAGCGAAGGATGTTCAGGCGCTGGACCCGGATACCATGCCGAATACCTATCTGAAATATTACCTGTTCCCGGATTACGTCGTTGAGCATTCAAACCCGGCGCGGACCCGCGCGAATGAAGTGATGGATCACCGTGAGAAGCATGTGTTTGGTTCCTGTAATGCCATTATTCAGGCGGGTAAATCGTCTGCAGGAGAGCTGGAAATCGACGAACACGCGTCGTATATCGTTGATTTAGCGGCAGCCATCGCCTTTAACACCCAAGAGCGGATGTTGCTTATTGTGCCGAACAATGGCGCTATCCATAACTTTGACGCCGACGCGATGGTGGAAATTCCGTGTCTGGTGGGCAAAAACGGGCCGGAGCCGTTGGTCGTGGGGGATATTCCTCATTTCCAGAAAGGACTGATGTGCCAGCAGGTGGCGGTTGAAAAATTGGTGGTTGATGCCTGGGAACAGCGCTCGTATCAGAAACTGTGGCAGGCGATCACGCTGTCTAAAACGGTGCCAAGTGCGTCCGTCGCGAAGGCGATTCTCGATGATCTGATTGAAGCCAATAGGGCATACTGGCCAGAACTTCACTGACCCCCATGCTGCTCAGCCTGCGCCTTCATAACCGTTGAAGGCGTCAGGTTGAAGCGGCGTTTGAACGCTTTACTGAAGTGAAACGAATCGAAAAAGTTAAGCATATCCGCCACTTTGCCCACCGTCTGCCCCTGCTGTTTGAGCAATGAATGCGCTAGATCCAGCCGTGCGTCGAGGTAATACTCTTTTGGCGTTTTACCGGTATAGCGTAAGAACAAACGCCGCAAATATTGCTCGCTACACTGCATCTTTTGCGCCATCTCCTTCACGCTCCAGTTTTTTTGCAGGTCGCTATGCAGCATCGAGAGTAATTTCTCAATCTGAATAAGAACTGCATCTTTTTTACCATTCTCTGAAATAAGACAAATCCACTGGTATATTATTTTGGTGAGAAATGCGACTGCCAGATTGTTTTTAAGCGGTGATTTTTGGGTGATCATGAACGCTACTTCGGCTAATTCCTGATTAAACACGTCACCGTTATATATTATACCGGTTTGTAATAGCGGAATTTCCATCACGCTTGTAGGGATAAATTCCATCCAGTATTGTTCCCAGACTAAACCCTCGCAGTGATAAGACTGAATGTCCATCGGATTCAGGAAGATAACACAATTACCGTTAAGCGTTATTTCACTGCCGTCGCGTAACAGCAGTTTGCCGCAGCCCTGAAGGGTGTAGATGGCGACCCACGAGTTAGGGATCAGCGGTTTTTTCTTATCCCTGGGCCATATTACCTTATAACTTTCATCCGCCAGCGTATGCCAAAGTGAGATAAGTGAAATCCCGCTGGAGATCACATTTTCGTCAAGAACCAGCGGAATATTGTAGGTGGTTTCGTTTTTTACATTTGAAAGAATAGTTTTTCCATTCATTTTATTTCGCCGGTGACCAATTATCAGCCCAACCCATAAAGGGGATCATAACCCTGGCATAATAAAACGTTAAAGGGCTGTATGATGAACATTCAACAAATTGTGAGCTTTATAGGATTTACCCTCCTGGTTGCCGTCATCACCTGGTGGAAAGTTCGAAAACAGGATACCGGTTCAGAACAAGGATATTTCCTCGCAGGACGTTCGTTAAAAGCGCCGATAATTGCTGCCTCGTTAATGCTGACCAACCTCTCTACCGAGCAGCTGGTGGGGCTTTCCGGCCAGGCCTATCGCAGCGGCATGTCGGTGATGGGCTGGGAAGTCACCTCCGCGGTAACGCTTATCTTCCTCGCGCTGATTTTCCTGCCGCGCTACCTGCAACGCGGCATTGCCACCATCCCGGATTTTCTCGAAGAGCGGTACGACAAAACGACCCGCATCATCATCGATTTCTGTTTTCTCATCGCCACCGGCGTGTGTTTCCTGCCGATCGTCCTCTACTCCGGCGCGCTGGCGCTCAATAGCCTGTTTCACGTCGGCGATTCACTGGGTATTTCTCAGGGCGCGGCGATCTGGCTGCTGGTGATTTTGTTAGGCGTGGCGGGCATTCTCTACGCGGTTGTTGGCGGAATGCGCGCAATGGCAATAGCCGATTCAATTAACGGCATCGGCCTGGTGATTGGCGGCCTGATGGTGCCAGTCTTTGGTCTGATCGTGATGGGCGGCGGCAGCTTTTTTCAAGGGCTGGAAAGGCTCACCACCGTACACGCCGAAAAGCTGAACTCCATCGGTGGCAGTCATGACCCGCTGCCGATTGGCGCGGCATTCACCGGGCTTATCCTTGTGAACACCTTCTACTGGTGCACCAATCAGGGCATGGTTCAGCGCACGCTGGCCTCGAAAAGCCTTGCTGAAGGGCAAAAAGGTGCGCTGCTGACCGCGGTGTTAAAAATGCTCGACCCGCTGATTCTGGTGCTGCCTGGGCTTATCGCGTTTCACCTGTTCCAGGATTTACCGAGCGCCGACATGGCCTATCCGGCGCTGGTCAGCAAAGTGCTGCCCGTGCCGCTGATCGGCTTTTTTGGTGCGGTGTTATTTGGCGCGGTGATCAGCACCTTTAATGGTTTTCTCAACAGCGCCAGCACGTTGTTCAGCATGGGGATTTATCGCCGCATCATCAATGAAAACGCTCAGCCGGATCAGCTTGTGCGCGTAGGGCGACGCTTTGGTTTGCTCATCGCCGTTTTGTCATTGCTGGTTGCGCCGTGGATAGCCAACGCACCGCAAGGACTCTACAGCTGGATGAAGCAGCTCAACGGCATCTACAACGTGCCGCTGGTGACCATCATCATCATGGGCTTTTTCTTCCCGCGCATCCCGGCCCTTGCCGCCAAAGTGGCGATGTTCCTCGGTATATGCAGCTATATCACCATCAACTACCTGGTGAAGTTCGATATCCATTTCCTCTACGTGCTGGCCTGCACCTTCTGCATCAACGTGGTGGTTATGCTGGTGATTGGTGCCCTTAAACCCCGCGCCACGCCGTTCAAATTTCACGATGCCTTTGCGGTGGATATGCAGCCGTGGAAAAACGCGAAGATTGCCTCAGTGGGCATTCTGTTCGCGATGATCGGGGTGTATTCCGGGCTGGCGCAGTTCGGTGGCTATCACGTGCAGTGGCTGACCATTCTGAGCTACGGCATCACCGCCGCGGTGGTGGTGTATCTCATTTTCTCTCGCTGGCAGGCGCGCCGCGTTGAGCCTGCCGTTTTCGCTTCAGACATTAAGGAGAAGCCATGAGCCGCCCGAATTTCCTGTTCATCATGACCGACACCCAGGCCACCAACATGGTCGGGTGTTACAGCGGTAAGCCGTTGAATACGCAACATATCGACAGCCTGGCCGCGGAAGGCATCCGCTTTAATTCCGCTTATACCTGCTCCCCGGTCTGTACGCCCGCGCGCGCCGGGCTATTCACTGGAATTTATGCCAATCAGTCCGGGCCGTGGACCAACAACGTCGCGCCGGGGAAAAACATCTCCACCATGGGGCGCTATTTCCAGGATGCGGGCTATCACACCTGCTTCATCGGCAAATGGCATCTCGACGGGCACGACTATTTCGGCACCGGCGTGTGCCCGCCGGAATGGGACGCGGAGTACTGGTTCGACGGCGCGAACTATTTGTCAGAACTGACCGAAGAGCAGATCAGCCTGTGGCGCAATGGGCTGAATAGCGTGGAAGATTTACAGACGCATCAGATAGATGAAACCTTCACCTGGGCGCATCGCATCAGCAACCGGGCGATTGATTTTCTGCATCAGCCAACACGCAGCGACGAGCCGTTCCTGATGGTGGTCTCCTACGACGAGCCGCATCATCCGTTCACCTGTCCGGTGGAGTATCTGGAGAAATATCAGGACTTTTACTACGATTTGGGCGAAAAGGCGCACGACAGTCTGGATGGCAAACCGCTGCATCATCGACTGTGGGCGGACGCAATGCCTTCGCCCGTCGGAGAAGATGCCCGCTATCACCATCCAATGTATTTTGCCTGCAATGATTTTGTCGACGATCAGATTGGCCGGGTGATTAACGCCCTCACGGCCGAACAGCGTGAAAACACTTGGGTGATTTATACCTCGGATCACGGCGAAATGATGGGCGCGCACAAGCTCATCAGTAAAGGTGCGGCGATGTACGATGACATCACCCGCATCCCCCTGATTATGCGGCCTCCGTACGGGGAACCGACGCAGGTGAACACACCCGTCAGCCACATTGATTTGCTGCCCACGATGATGGCGCTGGCGGGCATTCATCAGCCCGACATTTTGCCTGGTGAAAATATACTGCGCGCCAATGCCGATCGTGGGGTGATGGTGGAATTTAACCGCTATGAAATCGAACACGACAGCTTCGGCGGTTTTATTCCGGTGCGCTGCTGGGTAACGGAGCGCTGGAAACTGGTGCTCAACCTGTTTACTACGGATGAACTGTACGACAGACACAGCGACCCGAATGAACTGCGCAACCTGATTGAAGATGCCGACTACGTCAGTATTCGCGATTCGATGCACGACAGCCTGTTGGATTACATGGATAAAATTCGCGATCCGTTCCGCACCTATCAGTGGAGTTTGCGTCCGTGGCGCACACAGGCGCAGCCGCGCTGGATGGGCGCGTTCCGCCCGCGGCCGGAAGATGGTTACTCGCCG
The DNA here is from genome assembly GCA_902706235.1 of Citrobacter sp. 18056. Taxonomy (GTDB): domain Bacteria; phylum Pseudomonadota; class Gammaproteobacteria; order Enterobacterales; family Enterobacteriaceae; genus Scandinavium; species Scandinavium manionii. The sequence goes on from CACSJR010000002.1 coordinate 64,674, forward strand.
GTGGTGCGTGACTACGATACCGGCCTGCCCACTCAGGGTGTTAAGGTGGAAGAGAAAACGCAGAAGTTTTGATGACCGGTTTCGCCCTCTCTCACGGGAGCGGGCGAAGGCGTAAAGGAGCAGAAATGAAAATATCCCGCCTCGGTGAAGCGCCGGATTACCGCTTCTCGTTGGCTAATGAGCGCACCTTTTTGGCCTGGATCCGCACCGCGCTCGGCTTTCTGGCGGCGGGCGTCGGGCTTGATCAGCTGGCGCCCGACTTCGCGACGCCGCTCATCCGTGAAGTGTTGGCGCTTTTGCTGTGCCTGTTTGCGGGTGTGCTGGCGATTTACGGCTATCTGCGCTGGCTGAATAACGAAAAAGCGATGCGCCTGAAAGAGGATTTGCCCTACACCCGCGGGCTGCTGATTATCAGCGTCGCGCTACTGGCCGTAGTGGTGGCGGTCATGCTGCTGGTGTTTTATGCCGGATAAACGCAAAGCCCGTCGCGAAAGCGATCCGGGTTTGCAGCCGGAACGCACCTCGCTGGCCTGGTTACGTACCCTGTTGGGCTACGGCGCGTTGATGGCGCTGGCTGTCAAACACAGCTGGCATCGCGCGGGTACGCCGTTCTGGCTGTCGTTGGCGGTGCTGGCGCTGGTGGCAGCCGTTCTCTGGCGATATACCCGGCAGCGGAATTTGATGGCGGAAGAAACGTCTGATTTTTTACATCCGCGCGCGGTACGTGACAAATTTATGATCTCCCTCGCAGTGCTCTCCCTCGCAATATTGTTTGCTGTAACGCATCTTAAGCAAATCGTGCTGTTTATCAAAGGAGTCACATGACAGGCTGTCACGTCATGGCCAAACCGGCCAGTTCGCGCTGTAACCTTCACTGCCGCTACTGCTTTTACCTCGATAAACCCCAACAAACTGACATGAGCGATGCCACACTCGAGGCGTTTATTCGCCAGCAGATTGAGGCACAGCCAGGGGATGATGTGCAGTTTGCGTGGCAGGGCGGTGAGCCGACGCTGTGTGGCGTGGATTTTTTCCGCCGCGTGGTGGCGCTACAGCAGCGGTATGCCGGTGAAAAGCGCATCTATAACGCCTTTCAGACCAACGGGATTTTGCTGAACGATGAATGGTGCCGCTTTTTTAAAGCGCACGGTTGGCTGGTGGGTATCTCGATAGACGGACCCGCGGAAATGCACGACGCCATGCGCGTCAGCCGCAGCGAAAATCCGACTCACCAGAGGGTGCTGCGCGCCATTGAAACCCTGAAAGCGCACGACGTTGAGTTTAACCTGCTGGTGGTGGTGGGCCGTCATAACTGCGCGAAGCCGCAGATGCTGTACCGCTATTTGCGTGAGCTTGGGACGCCGTTTATACAATTCATTCCGCTGCTGGAGATGAACGATGATCGGACGCCGGACGAACACTCTGTTCCTTCCGATGCGTGGGGAGCGTTTCTGCGCGGCGTGTTTGATGTGTGGGTACGGAAAGATATCGGCCGCATATTTGTGCAGCTGTTCGATTCAACGCTTGGCATATGGAACGGGTTTTCCTCACAAATGTGCGCCATGAGTGAAACCTGTGGCCACGCGTTTGCGCTGGAAAGTAACGGCGACGTGTATCAGTGCGATCACTACGTTTATCCGTCGTACCGTCTCGGCAATATCCATCATCAAACGCTGAGCGACATAAACGCCAGCGACGCCGCGCGTGATTTTGGCCTCGACAAAAAGCGGACCATCAGCAACGAATGCCGCACCTGCCACGCATTGCGCCTTTGTAACGGTGACTGCCCAAAACACCGCGACGCCAGCGGGAAAAGCGCGCTCTGCGAAGGATATCTCGACTTTTTCAGCTATACCGCGGCGTACATGAAAGTCATGCGCGACTTAATTCGCCATCAACGTTCGCCAATGGAAATTATGACGATGTTAAAATGACTCAGCAGGCCCGGCAAGTGTGCTCTACCGGGCCTATCTCCGTCTTAAATCGTCTGCTGATGCTGATTAAACCGTGAAGCCAACGGCAGCCAGCATAGCAATATCAACAGTCCCATCAGCGTCATCAGCAGGCCCAGACTGCTTTGTCCGGTTTGCGGGAGCAGCGCGGAAAGCCAGGCCAGCGCACCGGAACCGATGTTCTGCAAGCCGCCGATCAAAGCTCCGGCTGTTCCAGCGAGAAATGGGAACGGCTCCATTGCGCCGCTGGTAGCGAGCGGGAAAAGCATCCCGGCACCGAAGAAGAATAGCGCCGCAGGGACCAACAGCGTCCAGACATTCATCACCCCGAGGAGGCCTGGGATCCACATCATCAGCCCCGCCAGCAGACAGCTAATGACCGACTGCCACATCATGCTGGAGAAGCGCTTGTTCTGGCGTCCGGCGAACCAGGCGCCGAAAAACGCCGCCGGGATCGGCAGAATAAACAGAATACTCACCACCATACTGCTCAGCCCAAGCCCTGCACCCAGCAGCACGCCGGAGCAAGCTTCGAACACTGCAATTCCCGCCAGGCCGCCAATCAGCATCATCACATAGCAGGTGAACGGCCCGTTGCCGAGCAGCGTTTTATAACGTGTGGTAAAGCGGGTTGGCGGCGCATCCTGGGGACGCGTTTCCGGCATCCAGCGCGCCATGCTCAGCGTCACGCCCATACACAGCACCAGCAGGAAACCGTAGCACGCGCGCCAGCTCCAGACTGTATCGAGCATCCCGCCAATCAGCGGTGCCAGCAGCGGGCTAACCAGAATGCCCATGTTCAGCAAACTGTTCGCATGGCGCAGCTGTGTGCCTTCATACAGGTCGCGCGGCAGGGTGCGCGCCATGACGCCGCCCACGCCGGTGCCCATGCCCTGCAGCGCGCTGGCGGCAATCAGCATCGTCAGGCTGTGCGTGGTCATGGCAATAACCGTCGCCAGCATAAAAATCGTCATGCCGACGAGGATAACCGGTCGGCGGCCCACGCGGTCTGAAAGCGGACCGTAGAATAATTGCGACACACCGTAGGTCAGTAGATATGCGGCCATGACGCTTTGGACCGCACCTTCACGCACGTTCAGTTCGCGCGCCATGTCAGCAATGGCTGGAATATAAATGGTTTGCGCCATCTGACCGACGGCGACCAGCAGCACCAGCATCAGCAGCAAATTGACGTTCTTATGCCTTTTCATTCGATGATTACTTTGTGAACGGTTAAAAAGAAAGAATATGTGACTGCGGAATCAGCAAAGTCCGCGAGGAATCTACCACAGTAAAATGACAGAACAACCACAGGGGAAGGATTGACGAAGCGGCATCAGGCAGGTTTTGTAAACGATATTCGGCAACAATTGTTGCCAGAGTGGATCAGGACAGGCGCAGCAAAATCGCGCCGAGAGCTATCCCGCAGGCAGCGGTCAGGCGCAGCCACGTCACCCGTTCTTTGAGGATCACCAGGGCGATGACCGCGCCGAACAGAATTGAGGTTTCACGCAGCGCCGCCACGACCGCCAGCGGAGCCTGAGTCATTGCCCACAACGCCAGACCATAAGAGCCCATGGTGCCGAGCCCGCCAAAAATGCCCTTCTTCCAGTGAAGTCGCATGTAGCGGGAGACCTCGAGGCGGCGAGAGATCATCGCCCAACCGAGCAGACAAAAACCGTTCATCAAAAATGTCCACAAGGTATAGCCGAGCGCGGAGCCGGAAAGCCGCACGCCCGTGCCGTCGACCAGCGTATAACTGGCAATGAAGCTGGCGTTGATCAGGGCCAGCGTCACCCCTTTTCTTGAGCCACTGCGCCCATTTAGCGCCATCGCCAAAATCGACAGGCAGATAACGCCAATACCCATCCATGCCAAAGAGGAGAGCTGCTCGCCCGGTAAAAACAGGCTGACCATCGCCACCAGCAACGGCGCGGTGCCGCGCATCAGTGGGTAGGTCTGCCTCATGTCTGAGACCTGGTAGGTTTTTGCGACCAGAACGGTATAAACCACTTGTAGACCGCAGGAGAGAATCAGCCAGGGCGCGCTGGCCAGCGCAGGTTGTGGAGAGAAGGGCAGCAACACAAAGGCTATCAGCGATGCGGAACCGCTCACGCTGATGGCGGAGTAGAGTTTATCGCTCCCCGCTTTGACGATGGCATTCCAGCTGGCGTGTAGCAGGGCGGCAAACAGCAATACAAAGAATACGGTAAGAGTCATGGCGCGCTTTGCAGTGAAGTGTCACAAGACTGTAACATTCCCTGTGCGATCAACCAACGACAGAGCGAAAACCGCCAAAGCACGATGAACGGTTGAAAGAGGGGCGGTTGCCCGCCCCTCTTTGGTACGGCCTGAACCTGATTACCGGAAGGTCTTCAGGACTGCATCAAGCAGTTGCAGCAACGCAACCATGAGTTTCAGGACCAACACTGCCAGTTCCACTCCACCCATACGTTTCTCCTGTAGTGTAAGGAGAACTTCCGGCTGATTTACCTTTCCGCTGCCTGTCACCAGCCGTTTGTTGACGTAACACAGTGTGCTCTCCTGGGGGTTAAGGCGCTGACGGCACCACCCGTTTCAGCCAGGACTTTTTGCGCGCCGGTCGAACATGCGGCCCCCAAATGGCTCACTGCGAACAGCTTCAGTATAGATATATACTGTATGAATGAACAGGTGTTTTTGTCGACAAAATCACTGGGCTGGCTCATACTCATTAATGCGGTAAACCATGGGCGAAATTGCGCGATCGCCGCCGATCGGGTATACTTTTGCCGTTGACGTAACACAGTGCGCTTCGCGGATACCACCCGCAAACCACTGACAAAACCTCGCTCCGGCGGGGTTTTTTGTTTTCTGAGGTATTGCAAGGAAATGTGATCGGCAACTCAGATTTTTGTGGTGAATCATAAAGCGCTTGCTGCGCAACGCCGCCTGTGCTTGTATAAATCCAGTCAACAACACAACGTCATGGTCCCTAATGAACATCAACCTGAACGCAATCAACCTACTACCAACTGCGCAACCAGCCGCAGTGGTCGTCGTGCGTGTGGTGGTGGTCGTCGGCAATGCGCCGTAGGGTCCGGAACACACGATTCCAAAACCCCGCCGGCGCAAACCGGCGGGGTTTTTCGTTTAAGCCCCCCGGAAAGTCGGCCCACAAGAAAAGGACTGGAGCATGACAACTTCGGGCACAATGTCATCACAGGCGGCGTCATCTAAGACGACGTCACAGGCAAAGCGTTTTACCGGCGCACAGCTGATTGTTCACTTACTGGAACGTCAGGGCATCACCATTGTGGCGGGTATTCCAGGCGGCACGGTTTTACCGCTGTACGACGCGCTCAGCCAAAGCAAGCAGATCCGTCACGTACTGGCCCGCCATGAACAGGGCGCGGGGTTTATCGCCCAGGGTATGGCGCGTACGCAGGGCAAACCGGCTGTCTGTATGGCCTGTAGCGGCCCCGGTGCGACCAACCTGGTCACCGCAATTGCCGATGCGCGCCTCGACTCCATTCCGCTGGTGTGTATCACCGGCCAGGTTCCTGCCTCGATGATCGGTACCGATGCGTTCCAGGAAGTGGACACCTACGGCATCTCCATCCCCATCACCAAACACAACTATTTAGTCCGCGACATCAGCGAACTGCCGCAGGTGATCAGCGACGCGTTTCGCATTGCGCAGTCTGGCCGTCCAGGCCCGGTGTGGGTGGATATTCCGAAGGATGTTCAGACCGCTGAAATCGATATCGACGACCTGCCGATGCCGGGCTGTAAAGCGCCAGCCCCGGTGTTTAACCTGGCTGATGTGCGCGATGCCGCGGCGATGATTAACAGCGCCAAACGCCCGGTACTGTATCTCGGCGGCGGGGTGATTAACGTCCCGGAACACATCCGCAAACTGGCGGAAAAAGCCAATCTGCCGACCACCATGACTCTGATGGCGTTGGGAATGCTGCCTAAAGCGCATCCGCTGTCGTTAGGGATGCTCGGGATGCATGGCGCACGCAGTACCAACCACGTAATGCAAGAAGCTGATTTGCTGATTGTTTTAGGCGCACGTTTTGATGACCGGGCGATTGGCAAAACCGAACAATTCTGCCCGAACGCCAAAATCATTCACGTCGATATCGACCGCGCGGAGCTTGGCAAAATCAAACAGCCTCACGTGGCAATTCAGGCTGATGTGGGTGACGTTCTGGACCAGCTGATCCCGTTGGTTGAAGCCCAGCCGCGCGCCGAGTGGCGTCAGCTGGTGGCGGATTTGCAACAGGAATTCCCGTCAGCCATTCCGCAAGCGGGCGATCCGCTGACCCATTACGGTCTGATTAACGCCGTGGCGGCGTGTGTGGACGACGACGCAATTGTCACCACCGACGTCGGCCAGCATCAGATGTGGACCGCGCAGGCGTATCCGCTCAATCGTCCACGTCAGTGGCTGACGTCCGGCGGGCTGGGCACAATGGGCTTTGGCCTGCCTGCGGCAGTGGGTGCGGCGCTCGCGAATCCGCATCGCAAAGTATTGTGTTTCTCCGGCGACGGCAGCCTGATGATGAACATTCAGGAAATGGCGACTGCGGCAGAAAATCAGCTCGACGTAAAAATTATCCTGATGAACAACGAGGCGCTGGGGCTGGTACATCAGCAGCAAAGCCTGTTCTACAAGCAGGGCGTTTTTGCCGCCACCTATCCGGGAATGATTAACTTTATGCAGATTGCGCAGGGCTTTGGCCTGCAAACCTGCGACCTGAATACGGCTGAAGATCCACAGGCCGCGTTGCAGGAAATCATTTCCCGTCCGGGACCGGCGCTGATTCACGTGCGTATCGATCCTGAGCAAAAAGTCTGGCCAATGGTGCCGCCGGGTGCCGCGAATACTGAAATGGTGGGGGAATAAACCATGCAAAACGCAATTCATGACAACGTCATTCTGGAACTCACCGTGCGCAACCACCCCGGCGTCATGACCCACGTCTGCGGCCTGTTTGCTCGCCGCGCGTTTAACGTGGAAGGCATTCTTTGTCTACCGATCCAGAACAGCGATAAAAGCCGCATTTGGCTATTAGTGAACAACGATCAGCGTCTGGAGCAGATGATTAGCCAAATTGATAAGCTCGAAGACGTCACTCAGGTGACTCGTCACCAGAGCGATCCGGGCGTGTTTAACAAGCTGGGGCTGTTTTTTGAATAATCCCTGCCGTTGACGGATAACGCAGCCACCGAGGCATACAGCCCGGTGGCTGTTTTTCTTTCAGTGATAATCACATTTATGGGGCGTTTGTCTGTCGACATCGCGATGGATGCCATTATCATGTGCGGGCAGAGGAAGGCTGAGAGGGCGCATGATCTGGTTGACGTTAGCCACCTTAGTGGTGGTATTTGTGGTGGGTTTTCGGGTATTAACCTCTGACTCTCGCCGGGCTATCAAGCGCCTGAGCGAAAGAATTGGTATTACACCGATGCATGTAGAATCGATGATCGATCAGATGGGAAAGCGTGCGGGTGAAGAGTACCTGCATTATTTGCACCGTCCTAATGAAGCGCATTTGCAGAATGCCGCGCAGGTTTTGCTTATCTGGCAGGTCGCGGTGGTCGATGCCAGCGAATCCAATCTTCACTACTGGCACCGTCAGTTGCAAAAAGCGCGTCTCGCCGCCCCGGTGACCGATGCGCAAATTCGTTTGGCGCTGGGATTTTTGCGTGAACTGGAGCCGGACGTATCAGAGTTCAACGCGTTCCAGCACCGCTATAACCTGCTGTTTATGCCGCAGGATGGCGTAACCTGGCTGCATTGATACCCGCATGAATGACGATTGCCATCGGCGATTGTCATTCGATTTCCTCATTCTATGGCTGCGAAACCTGTTCGCATTTTGTGGCTATCTGTACCTATTTTCCGAAACCTGTTCCGTTCAGCACGGGCGCTTGTTATAACGTGGTCACTGGAAGTGCAAACCAATAATTAAAACCTACTACAAGAAAGGAACAGCCATTATGTCTGGAATACGTCAACGTATTCTGGAGAATATGCAAATGTTCTCCAGAGCAATGATCGGCGCAGTCCTCTTTTTACCCGTTATTGGTTTAATTCTGGCGCTAAGTTCAGTATTAACCAATCCCACCCTGATTTCTGAAACCAGTTTCCTGCATAATTTAGGGCAGCTACTAGGCGATACATTCTGGCCGTTGTTTAGCAATCTTGGATTATTATTCTGTGTAGGTATCAGTTACGGGCTGGCAAAAGACAGAAAAACAGAAGTCGCGTTAGTTTCGGTGATGTGCTTTATTATGTTCCTTGGCGCCAACCATTCCTGGCTGGAGTTTACCCATCGTCTCGCAGAGAAAATTAACGGTGAATATTATGGTACCGGTCAAACCCAAATATTAGGGTTTGTAGTGGTGGATATGGGCGTATTCCTCGGTATTATTCTTGGATGCACTATCGCCTGGGTACACAATAAAGTCGCGAGTATTGAACTGCCTGGCGCATTATCGATGTACGGCGGCGCGAAGTTGACGCTTATTGCCATGACGCCAGTCATTATTCTTTATGCCATTGCCTTTACATGGATATGGCCGTTTATGACTCACGGGATCACCTCGCTGACAGGCTTTATGAAAAATGCCGGGGTGGCGGGGGTCTTTGTTTACGGTTTCTTCGAGAAATTCCTGATCCCTACAGGGTTACACCACTTTGTCTGGTCGCCGTTCCAGCTTACGCAAATTGGCGGCACACTGAGTGTTGACGGGCAAACGGTTTCCGGGACGCAGGCCATTTTCCTTGCCTACATGCGTCACCCGGATTTAACCCCGGTAATGAACGAGGCGCTACGTTTTTCACAGCAAGGCATGACCACTATTTTCGGTCTGGCAGGTGCATCGCTGGCGTTTTATCACACCGCAAAACCTGAGAAAAAGAAACTGGCGAAAGCGATACTGCTTCCGGCGATTATTACCTCGATGCTGACCGGCATCACCGAGCCGATTGAGTTTACCTTCCTGTTTATCTCTCCGTTGCTGTGGGTTATCCATGCCACGCTAACGGCAGCCTCACAGGCGATTTGCGATATCTTCACCGTGCGGCCCTGGGGCGCGGCGGGCTTGATTGAATTCCTTATCTACAATCTTCCGCTGCCGGTGTCGTTAACCCGCTGGCCGCTGTATATCGTGATTGGTCTCGGACAATTTGCCGCTTATTACGTGATATTCCGCACCCTGGTAGTGAAATTAAATCTGAAAACCCCGGGCCGTGAAGATGATGATGGGGTCAAGCTTTATAACAAAGCGGATTACCGGGAAAAGATGAAAAATAAATCCGAGGCCAGCCAGGCTATTACCAATGACATTATTCAGGGGCTGGGTGGTAAAGATAATATTATTTCTGTCGACAACTGTTTTACGCGATTACGCGTGGTGATTCGCAATCTGGACTGTGTCGATGATCTCTTATTAAAAAGTACTGGCGCAAATGGCGTGGTACTAAACCGTAATGAAGTTCAGGTTATTTATGGTGTACGGGTTGAACAGGTACGAACCCACGTAGAAACCTGGCTGGCAACGCATTAATCAGGAGGAGTAATGAAATTAACCGTACTGGGTGGCGGCGGGGTTCGCTCGGCATTTCTGGCTAAATCACTGGCTTACAATGCACACCGGATTGGCTTAAAGGAGGTGGTGTTCCTTGATAACTCAGAGCAAAACCTGGCGGTATTCGGGGAGATTGCGCGCTATGTGTTTAATACCATTCGACCGGATATTCATTTCAGCCTGACGACCGATCCTATTGCGGCGCTCAAAGGCGCAGGTTTCGTGATCACCACGCTGCGTGTCGGCGGCGACGAAAGCCGGATCCACGACGAGCGCGTGGCCCTTGAACACAACACGCTCGGGCAGGAAACCACCGGTGCTGGCGGCTTTGCGATGGCGATGCGCTCGATTCCGGCGATTCTCGACTATTGCCGCCTGATTGAAGAACATGCCGCACCGGACGCAATACTGTTTAACTTCACCAACCCGTCGGGGCTGGTGACCGAGGCGATTATTAAGTCCGGATTTAAGCGTCGGGTTTATGGTATTTGCGATGCCCCGTCGGAATTGATCCGCGAACTGCCGTCGATTCTTGGCTGCGACGAGCGTGATTTGCAAGTGGAATGCTACGGTCTGAACCACTTCTCGTGGTTCACCAACTTCACCGTTCGGGGGGAAGACGTCACCGAAAAACTGATCAATAGCCCGGCGTTATACAGCCACACCTGCATGCAATATTTCTCTCGGGAGCTGGTACAGCAGTGCGATAAGCAGTTACTCAATGAGTATCTCTATTATTACTACTATCGCGAGGAAGCGCTGAGTGCGATACAAAATGCGCCAGAAACCCGCGGTGAACAGATAGCGCGTATCAACCAGGCAATGCGTGAAGAGCTGGCAACACTTGATGTGAAAGCCAACCCAGCGGCAGCATTCGATATCTGGATGAAGCACTATTTGCAGCGTGAAAACAGTTATATGCAGAGCGAGTCGCAACAGGAAAAATTTAATACCCGGGCACCGCTTACGTTGCAGCAATTTATTGAAGAGCCTGACACTGGCGGTTATGCCGGGGTGGCGCTGGATATTCTGGAAGCCGTTAATAGCGATACCAGTAAACGGATTGTTGTTTCACTTTCCAATAACGGGACGCTCGATTTTCTGCTGCCGGATGATGTGATTGAAATCAGCTGCGATCTCAGTAAAAGCGGATTAAAACCGGTCACGCCAAAACACGTTCCCCTTGCGCAGAAAAACATGATCGCCTGTGTGAAAGAGTATGAGCGGCTGGCTGTCGCCGCTATTCTCAACCGGGACCGTCAGCTTGCGGTGCGCGCACTGATGGCACACCCTTTGGTCGGCTCCTGGTCCCTCGCCAATAAACTGGTGACGGCGTATCTGAACGATACTCACAGCGAAGGCTGGTAATCAATCATCAGGGGCATCGACAGGTGCCCCTGTCTCCGTCTGGTGAAACCAAAGTTTGAGCAGATGTTCAAATCCTAAAATGCAGTAACCAAAGAACGGGTTACTCCAGTAAATATCATCATCATATTTCTGCGGGTCGTGAATAATCAGAGCTGTATCGGCGGCCTGTGCCAACGGACTTTGATAATCACCGGTAAAACAGATAAGGTCAGTCTCTTTTCCATCGAGTGCTTTAATCCAATTTAAGGCTGAACTACTACGACCTGATTTTGAGATAATCCAGATGGCATCGAAAGGAGTCGTGTTTTTTTGTTCCAGAATTTCGTAGTCTGGCCACAGTGCCAGACTGGCATTAACGCCAGTGACCAGAAATTTATTATAAATGTATTGTGCAATAAGCTGAGAAAATCCACTACCATGAATCAATATACGCTGCTGGCGTAGACTATTTAATAGTTCAGGTAAACGCTCGGGTGGATGGATTTTCATAAAGTCCACATCATTCGTTACATCCAGTTTCGGCATTGTGATATTGAACTTGATGAAATAGACCAACTCCAGCCAGCCGCTGAATTTCATTTTTTTGGCCAGGCGGATAATAGAGGACGGGTTGCTGTAACAGCGTTCGGCCACGGTGCGAATACCATCACGCAGGCATTGTTCGGGATCGCTCTGAATACAGCGCAGTACGGTTATTTCGGTTTTACTTAATTTAATATCGCGAAAAATATTTTCCAGTTCCATATACCACCCTTTACTGTGTTGCAGGATTGTAACGGACAGACTGAAAATAATGTGTGTAGCGAATCACTCATTCGCAATAATGAAATAAATGGCAGACTGAGGTGGTGCGGAAATGTTCCCCCTTACCCGCAGGAGATCGGGGGAACAGGCCTGAGCTATCAGAGCGTAATCACCAGGGCATTGCCCTGAGCGGCAACCACCACGCCCCATTCACTGCCGGACTGAGAACCGCCCCGCACACTGGCAATGTTCTGAACGTTGCGCAGACACAGCGTCCAGTCGCGCGACTCGCCAGTACCTTCCACGGTTAGGGTGCCGCCAGAACGCTTCGCCTTCAGGGTGAAGATGGTTGTACCATCGGCCGCAGGCACCTGACAGACCGCTTCGCGCCCGTCCTCAAGACCGAACAGCTGGAACGCTGTGCCCTCATGCCATGCGTAATCCGGCTTCTGAGTATTGTTGCCTAATGCTAACAGCGTGTTGTCACGCACGTACACCGGCAAGCTCAGCGCGTCATGCTGCTGTTTATGCCAGCGGCTGCCCGTCACCTCGTCGTTGTGCCACAGGTGCGTCCAGCGTCCTTCAGGCAGCCAGAACTGCACATCTCCCGCTTCGCTGAACACCGGTGCCACCACAACCGAATCGCCGAGCATGTACTGACGGTCCAGATAATCACAGGTTGGATCTTCCGGGAACTCCAGCATCATCGAACGCAGAACAGGCGTGCCGGTTTCGCGGGCGATCGCCGCCTGGCGATACAGATACGGCATCATCCGGCACTTCAGCTCGGTGAAATGACGCACCACGTCGCAGGACTCGTCATCGTACGCCCACGGCACACGGTAGGATTTGCTGCCATGCAGGCGGCTGTGGCTCGACAACAGGCCAAACGCACACCAGCGTTTATAGACGTGCGCTGGAGCGGTATTTTCGAAGCCGCCGATATCGTGACTCCAGAAGCCAAAGCCCGACATACCGATCGACAGCCCACCGCGCAGGCTTTCTGCCATCGATTCGTAGTTGGCGTAGCAGTCGCCGCCCCAGTGAACCGGGAACTGCTGTGCGCCGACGGAAGCCGAGCGCGCAAACAGCACCGCTTCCTGCTCGCCCAGCGTCTCTTTCAGCACGTTCCACACCAGTTCGTTGTAGATGAACGCGTAATGGTTGTGCATTTTCTGCGGGTCAGAGCCGTCGTGCCAGATGACATCCGTCGGGATGCGCTCGCCGAAATCAGTTTTGAAGCAGTCGACGCCGATATCCACCAGGCCTTTCAGCTTGTCGGCATACCACTGGCACGCCTCCGGGTTGGTGAAATCATAAATCGCCAGCCCAGGCTGCCATTTATCCCACTGCCAGAGCGAGCCGTCCGGGCGTTTGAGCAAATAGCCCTTTTCTTTCAGTTCCTTAAATACCGGTGATTTCTGCCCGATGTACGGATTAATCCACACGCAGACTTTCAGACCTTTGGCTTTCAGGCGGCGGATCATTCCTTCCGGGTCCGGGAACGTCACCGGGTCCCACTCGAAATCACACCACTGGAACGCCTTCATCCAGAAGCAGTCGAAATGGAACACGTGCAGCGGCAGATTGCGCTCGGCCATACCGTCGATAAAGCTGTTTACCGTCGCTTCGTCGTAATTGGTGGTGAACGAGGTGGTCAGCCACAGGCCGAATGACCACGCCGGAGGCAGCGCCGGGCGGCCGGTAAATTGCGTATAACGGTTCAGGACGTCTTTCGGGGTCGGGCCATCAATCACAAAATATTCGAGATATTCGCTTTCGACGCTGAACTGCACTTTTGAGACTTTCTCGGAACCGACTTCAAACGACACGCACTCCGGGTGATTGACCAGCACGCCGTAGCCGCGGTTGGTGAGGTAGAAGGGAATGTTTTTGTACGACTGTTCGGTGCTGGTGCCGCCATCGCGGTTCCAGGTGTCGATGGTTTGACCATTGCGCACCAGTGCGGTGAAGCGCTCGCCAAGGCCGTAGACGGTTTCACCCACGCCTAAATCCAGGCGTTCAAACATGTAATGACGATCGTTGTGGGTGTCCTGCACGTAACCGTTGTTTTTCACCTGGCTACCGGTGATACGCACGCCGTTGCGCAGAAAATCCAGCGCCCAGAATTCGCCTTTCGAGACGCGTACGCTGAGGTTGCCGCTTTTCAGCTCGGCAAATTCGGCAGTGTTTTGCATCTCAACTTTCACATCCTGCTGCACATTCAGCGGGTAGTGCGGGCCGTTATCCAGCGCACCCTGGAAATGCTCAATGCGAACGCCCACCACGCCTTCCTGCGGGGAGAAAAAGCGCAGCGTAAACAGCGGCGTATCCAGCTGCCATGTGCGCTCACGCACGTCGCGCGGGGCGGCATACACCACCATTTCGTTACCCTGCTGTTCGATGTCGAACACCTGCAGTGGGTGGATTAGATTCAGGCCAGGTTGAATGAGCCAGTTTCCATCACTGATTTTCATGCCTTGTTCCTCTTAGTTCGGTAATTCTTTGCTGACCGGAGCCTGCTCAAAGTCTTGCTGAGTGCGGCGCGCGCCCTGCGCGATATCCGCCATGATTTTGCGTAAATACGGGGTTTTCAGCGTGTAATAACGCCTGGCGATAACGGCGCTCAGCAGATAGCAGGCCGCCGGAACGAGGGTAAACAGCGCAATAATGATGCTGATGGTGTCGCTGTTTTGGGTTTTGGCCGTGGCGTCATAGCCGCCCGCCGCCAGCATCCAGCCAATCATCGCGCCGCCCAGCGCCAGGCCGAGTTTCAGAACAAACAATGTGCCTGCGAAGCTGATGCCAGTCAGGCGTTTGCCGTTGCACCATTCGCCATAGTCGACGGTGTCGGACATCATGACCCACTGGATTGGCGTCACCAGCTGGTGGAGCACGCCAATCACGAAGATGAAGCCAAACATCACGAAATTGGCCTGAATGGGCACGAAGAACATCGCCACGCTTAATACCGTCAGCGCCGCGTTGGTCCACCAGAACACGCTGACCTTACATTTCCAGTCGGTAAGTGGTTTCGCCAGCGCGGAGCCAATCAGGTTGCCGACGCAGTAAGTGCACAGGAAGGCGGTGAACAGCCCGGCGGAGCCCATAATCCAGGTGGCGTAGTACATCATCGCGCCGCCGCGCACGCAGACCGCGAGGATGTTGAGAATGGTCAGCAGGCCGACGATGCGCCATTGGTCGTTTTGCCAGATATCTCGCAGATCTTCACGCATCGACGAGGTACTCGGCGGCACCTGGATGCGCTCTTTGGTATTGAAGAAACAGAAAGCCAGCATCAGGAAGGCCACCACCGACAGTACCGCAATGCCACCCTGGAAGCCGAATGCTTTGTCGTCGCCGCCAATCAGGTTCACCAGCGGCATCATCAGCACCGTGGAGAGCATGCCGCCTGCTGTCGCCAGTACGAAGCGCCAGGACTGCAGGGAGATACGCTGCGTTGGGTCGTCGGTTATCACCCCGCCCAGCGCGCAGTAAGGGATGTTGACCACGGTATACAGCAGGGTGAGCAGGGTGTAGGTGACGGCGGCGTAAATCAGTTTGCCGCTGTGGGAGAGGTCTGGCGAGCTATAGGCCAGCACGCACACGAGACCAAAGGGAATAGCACCAAACAGGATCCACGGCCGGAATTTGCCCCAGCGGCTGCGGGTACGGTCCGCGAGCAGGCCCATGCAAGGGTCGGAAATTGCATCAAGCGCGCGGGCGAGCAAAAACATGGTGCCGACAAAACCGGCGGGAATACCAAAAATATCGGTATAAAAAAACATCATGTACAACATGACGTTATCAAAAATGATATGGCTGGCGGCATCTCCCATGCCGTAGCCAATCTTCTCCTTCACGGACAACACTTCATGACTCATTTTTTATCCTTCAATAGCGTCATTGAACATCAGTAACCGGTTACATGGTTGTAATTCATCGTCGGCACCGATGGAATTCCGATATCTCGTTAGCGGATTATGTTTCTTGTTTTCTGTGATCGGGGTTGGGAAGATTAATGTTTAAAGATGTAACCAACGGATTTTGTAGGGTTTTATGAAGGTTGTGGTGATTTACTGCACAGATGCCAGGAAATAATTAGATCAAAGAGTGGGGTAACTGCCTGAAAGTAGCTATAATGCGCACCGCCTCCATGTAGCAATCGAGGCGCGGAAGGTCGTCGTCTCCGGTGAGGCGGCTGGACTTCAAATCCAGATGGGACCGCCAGCGGCCCCGGGCAGGTTCGACTCCTGTGATCTTCCGCCAATTATCATCTCACCACGTCCGAAAATGTCCTTTAAAACCAACATTTACAGCAAGTTATCTAATAGCGCTGTCCGTATCAGTCCGAGCAAATCTCCCTAAATCCACGAAAAATATGTATAGTGTTGTGTATAATTTTTTTATACACAGATTTCACTTATACACATGCCACTTACAGACATACAAATCCGACGCGCTAAGGCACAAGACAAGCCCTACACCCTCAACGATGGGCAAGGCTTATCCTTGCTCATTAATCCCGACGGGAGCAAAGGATGGAGGTTCCGCTACCGGTTTGCGGGTAAAGCCCGGTTAATGTCATTTGGTTCCTACAGTCTCGTCTCGCTTGCAGAGGCTCGCGACAAACGCGATACAGCGCGCAAGCAGGTAGTTAATGGCATCGATCCAGTGGAAGAACGCAAAGCTCAAAAGCTAGCGCAGCAACTCTCCACAGAGAACTCATTCGAAGCCATATGTCGAGAATGGCACACCAACAAAGCTGACCGTTGGACAGTGGCTTACCGCGACGAAATCATTAAGACCTTCGAGCAAGATGTTTTCCCGTTCATTGGCAAACGTCCTATCAGTGAGATCAAACCTCTGGAACTGCTTGAGGTGCTACGGAGGATAGAGAAGCGTGGAGCGCTAGAAAAAACACGTAAGGTGCGTCAGAGGTGCGGTGAGGTTTATCGCTACGCAATCATAACTGGCCGCGCTGAATACAACCCAGCGCCTGATTTAGCCATAGCTCTGGCTGTTCCTAAACAAAAGCACCATCCATTTTTATCCGCTGAAGAGTTGCCTCATTTTATTCGGGATCTTGAAGCATATACCGGCAGTATCATCACTAAAAATGCGACCAAGATTGTCATGTTAACTGGTGTAAGAACGCAGGAAATGCGCTTTGCTACATGGGAAGAAGTCGACCTTGAAAAGGGGATATGGGAAATACCCGCAGAACGGATGAAAATGCGTAGGCCTCACATTGTCCCTTTATCTACTCAAGTGATTGACCTCTTTAAGCAGCTCAAGCCTATCACTGACCATTATCCATACATTTTTATTGGTAGGAATAATCGTAGCAAACCAATATCAAAAGAAAGCGTGTCACAAGTGATTGAACTTCTTGGCTACAAAGGACGTGCTACAGGCCATGGATTTAGACATACTATGTCTACGATATTGCATGAGCATGGTTTTGATAGTGCTTTAATTGAGATGCAGTTAGCTCATGTTGATAAAAATAGTATACGTGGAACTTACAATCATGCTTTATACATTGAGAGAAGGAGAGAAATGCTTCAGTGGTATGCAAGTAACTTAGGCCTCTGAAAATGAGGCCTAAAAGTTACGCCATATAGTCGTTAAAGCTTACAACCTCATCTTCGTCTTCTAGAAATGGGTTGTTGACGACATGACAATATGACTCAGCTTTAGTCTTGTAACTTTCATCTGGCATAAAGTCAACGCCATAATTTTTCATGATGTCAAAGCATTTATCATTATAAGGGTTTGGGGCTTTATCTTTATAGAACCGCTGATAATAAAGGAGCCAATATCTGTCAATGTCATATTCATAATCTAGTTTAATGATATCGCTAACAAAATTATTAATTTCTTCTTCATACATGTCCGTGCTATCTAGCAAGCATAAGCTCAAGCAGTCACCGAAACATATAATCATTTTTATAACATCATCATCTATATCAATGTTGTTTTTGATACAAAAATAAAGAGTCCAAGCCATGCCGTCAGAGTATTTATTCTCTGCACACATTCTCAAAATCTCATTGAATTTATTCTTATACTCATCACCATCATCTAAATAGACATGTTCGATAAGAACGCCTAGATATGGGATGAGCATTGGATAATGCCATGATAAATTTAGAAGATAGTCATACACCTGAGTGATTGTATACTCATCTAAATTATTTATAATCAAGGAAATAGCATATTTTAGTATGCTTCCACCACCAACTTGAGTGTTCAACTGTACAGCGTAATCTAGGAAGTTAATTACTTCAGAAGAACTTAGTGTGTTTAATTCCTGATCTGTATAACGTTTTTTTGTTGGTGAATTTACATTAAGCAAAGAAACCCAGTTATCATTCAAAGTTCCAGGGAGATTGGTTATTTTAGTTTTATGTAAGTTTAGTGATAACTTATACTTAGACAACTCCATGCCGAGTAAATGTAAAAACTCCTTGGCATCATCATGTGTTTTGCAATAACATGTGTAATCATCTATATAACGCCTAAATAAAAAACCATTATCCCTCAGTCGCTTATCCACAGCACTTAAAATAATCTCACAAACAATGCTTGAGGTCGCAGGGCCAATAGGAACGCCATGTGTTTCATTTCTTTTAGCTTGACGCTGAAAGTAGTCAAGTTTGTCGCTCCAATGTTTATCTTGGTTTTTTACTTTAGTATTTAAAGCTATCTTTGCATTGTTAATTCCTATAACTGCCCACGGGATAGAGTGCGAGTAAATATTGGTAAAGCAGCCTGATATATCTGCGTTAACTTTAAACCGTCGTCCAAAACCATCATTTAGCTCTCTTATGGTTTTAGTTTCTGCATCCTCATAATTCATGATTATGACACGGCCATCAGTATGCATGTCTGGTTTGATCATGCTGCTTTCATTTTCTTTTATAAATCGTATTTCCTCCCAGTTATCATGTATATGCTTGGCTAACTTTGAGTACGCTTTTGGATGGATGATTGACAGCGTTCTTGGGAAGTTATTATATCTGGTAGCGTAATATTCCACGCAATCATAACCTTGTAAACTCCTGCGCTCCGATGTATCAGATGAAATTATCTCTGCTATTTCCGGCGTGAATGTCCTGGAAGAAAAGCACGGCGGGATTTCGCTTGTTGAACCTTTTTGGTTAGGGAAATAATTATGCCTCAGCAATGCTTCATACAAATGCCGTTTTTCATCAAAAATAGCCATAAACCCTCGGAGTTAGTTAAAGAATGATAAATCTCAATGGCTATTAAATCATCATTTTTAACGAAGCCCAATAAATAAAAATCATACACGCCTCACATATCCCACCTTTACCCATTTGCTGGTTTATGGGTTTGATGTTGCACGGTTTCACCGAAGGACTCATATTTGTTGTTCAGTATCGAGTAACTTTGCTCCGTTGCTAAGTGGTTTTATCGGAATCCGAGAAAGCCCTACATCTGTAATGACCTACTCCCGTTGATGGGTGCGAGTATCAAAAAGTGCTGGAAGTATATCAATACACTTTTGCGCGCAATGCTCTCCCCGCCACGCCTGCCCGCTTAAAGGACCGCTTTTAATGCAGGTGCAAAGGTGGCCTCAGGCCGCGCCGCAACTGGCGCTGGCAGGGAGTGCAGGGTCGGGAAAACGCATGCAAAACCATGCACCTTATGGATGCATGGCTTAATTCGGGGAAAATGACGGGATTTACAGGGATTTTTTAACGGGCTACTGCGCGGCCAGTCCGGCGCGTCGACGGGTGTAAATCATGCTCTGTGCAGGGGTGAATTTTTCACGATTATCATCCCGCGAAGGTGCGTCAGGCCTGTATCCGATGGCCGTTAAAATGTCGTTGTCCTGTACGGAATAATTAATTTCATTTCCTGCGGTCAGCCAGACCGATAGAGCTTCACGCAGGTATGCTACTGAACGGTCAAGCGCACGGTTTTTTATCATCGTGGGCTGGTTCTTAATCTCCATCAGCTCCGGTGCCAGAGCGGCGACCAGCTCTGCGCCGTTCTGCTGCATAAAATCATGCAGCCGGTTACGGATGCTGATGCGCTGCACCTCCTCATGCGAGAAGATGTAGCGACCGGCGGCCTGATTAACTTCCCATTTTTTTACGTCAATCAGGTCACGCAGCTTCTGTAATCTGCGGGAGCCTGATGCATTGTCATCCAGCAATAATTCCTGATATTCCTGCATTGCGGCGGCCAGTTCGGTTTTACGGTTCAGCCACGCGGTTTTGTTCGTCTGACAGGCGTCATAGGCCTGCTGTAAGGTCAGAGTGGTCACGGGTTGTCTCTCCTGATTAGTGGCGGAAAGGCGAGCTGTAGCAGCCTTTTACCCGGCGGGGTGCTACGGGGGCTGTCGGCACCGGCGCGGGTTTCTCATCGGCGACCGGGGAGCGGATCACCTCAAAGATGGACTCATGCGTTTTGAATGTCGCCGAGCAATGCACATTCTGGCACTGCAGGTAACTCTCTTTGACGCTGTCAGACATATAGCGGCTGGTGCGAACATGGGCCGCCGTGCGGCAGAAAGGACAGCGCATCATGACAGTAACCCCCGTGCTTTCAGGTCGGCTTCACGTTCCCGCATTTTTTCCTGCCAGACTTTTCGCTGACCGGGCGTGGCCGCAACGTCATGCTCCATATGTGGCAGCGTGGAGGCTGAGAGCCCTGTTTTAAACAGTACCGGTTCATCGGTCAGACGGATATTGCAGCCCTTCACGGCCTGTTCAAGCCAGGCTTTCACCTGCTGCATGACGGCCTGCTCCGGTTTGACATAGCCCTGATGACCTGTGGTATTGGCAAGCGGGTTATTCAGTACCAGTATGTTGAGTTTCATTGCCCTGACCAGCGCGCTACAGGTATCACGCAGGGCAGCATCAAGTTCATGCTCTGCGTACTGGCTGAGAACGCTGTGATGTGCCTGACGATATGCTCTGGCCGTGCGGTCACAGGCTCCCTTAAGGCTGTCCAGCTCAAAAGACAGAACCTCAGCCATATTGTCACATTCCTGCGCCAGTTCCCGCCGTGCCACGCGCGCCAGATGGCGTTGTTTCAGCTCGTCGGTAATGACAGCACCACCGGCACGAAAGGCGGCGCGCCATGCGCCGGAATCATTGCCGTTTTCCTGATCCAGTTCATTTTTTTGCGTTTGCACCTGGCTGATGGCCGTCGTGGTTTCATCCATGCGACTGGCACTGGCAAGATGCGCCGACCGGGCAGTCTCAAGACGTTCTATTGCGGGTTTAAGGTAGTCGGGAATAACAGCGGTATGAGTCATGTCGGGTCTCCTCTTCGTTTCAATCTGAGGAGATTCTGCCGCGCCGGACACAACAACACGATTCATTGCCGTTGTGGCAAAAATGGCACAAACAGACCTTAAAACCCGGCTGGCCAGAGAAAGGTCTCAGGAAAACCTTACTCACCGTTTGTTTTTTTACTTATAACTATTCACTACTGTTCACTGAAAAGAAAAAGACAAGTAATACAGTAAGATAAAGGGTGAACAGTTGAGGGTGTAAGTGTTCACCGAGTGTTCACCACTGTTCACCCTGAGCATTTATCGACTGATGGTTGGTCTTTAATTTATTAGACTTATTTTGAATATATAAACAATTTGATATTTCATTTGTGACTTATCGACTTTGCCAACATTGGCCAATAAAGGTCAATAATGGCCAATATAGGCCAGCAGCGGCCACGGTATAAAATTCATACAGATGTGTGGTCTGCTGACATGAAATGACTTGTTGCCCTGAGGGAAAATATTCACAAAATAGAGAGCTACCCGAAGCCGGACGGACACGACCGGCACTGTATGGACTTTGTGAGGTAGCCCGATGCACACTCCTTTTTCTTCCCCGTCTTCTGCTCCTGCCGCGCCTCTGATGCCGGTCTCTGACGCTGTTCATGAGCGTTTTATTCGTCTGCCCGAAGTGATGCATTTATGCGGCCTGTCTCGTTCGACTGTTTATGACCTCATCAGTCGGGAGTCATTCCCTAAACAAATCTCTCTCGGCGGTAAAAATGTGGCGTGGGCGCAGTCTGAAATCACGACATGGATGGCGGATCGCATTGCTGAACGCAACCGGAGTTACGATGCATGATGATGACCGTTCAGCAAACAGCCCCTTTTTCTGGCTTGCTTCTTTTCGTCGTTTCCAGGTATAGTTTTCCTGCTGTCGCAAAATCGGCAGCCGGGCGTGAGAACCCGAGTTACTTCAAGGCGACACCGGACGCGCCATGCGTCTTTTTTTGTGTCTATGCCTATGTGCACCTGTTGTTTACGCATCGGTTCTTTAGCCGTTGCTGTATCTGCGTAATGGTGGCTCAGGCGGGGCAGCCTTCGGGCTGGCCGGTTCCCTTGAAGGCCGGTTTCTCACCCCCGTCTGGGCTACCACCCGAGCGTGAGAACTCCGGTGGTGGCGATAACCGCTACTTCAAGGAGGTTGCCCTTATGGCTACGACCCTCACTCCGTCACACCCGCAGTTTGTCTTTGTGTTTGCCGCTATTCGCCGAGCAGACCGTAAACCCCGTATCTGTATGCTTCGCACCGTTGCCGGTGATGAACACGCCGCACGCCTTTCCCTCGTTCGCGATTACGTCCTCTCGTTCGCTGGCCGTCTGCCGGTTGCGGAGGTGTGCGCATGAGACACACCACCATTACCGCCCGTGACCTCGAATGTCTTGAACATATGCGCAATGTCGGCCAGCTCGTCAGCGACCTGATGCAGGTGCAGGACTGCGCCACTGTTCGCCGTGACCCTGCGCAGCAGTTACAGCTCACCTCTGTGATTTATCTCATGACCGCCCAGCTCGACGACGTGGTCGAGCGCTGCAATCAGCACTGGCTGACCGGGGAGGGCAATATATGAAAAAGTCATTACCGTCCGTATTACGCGCCGCCCTTTA
This sequence comes from Citrobacter sp. 18056, assembly GCA_902706235.1. Lineage (GTDB taxonomy): Bacteria > Pseudomonadota > Gammaproteobacteria > Enterobacterales > Enterobacteriaceae > Scandinavium > Scandinavium manionii. Next base: position 87,252 of record CACSJR010000002.1, read on the forward strand.
TCGCCGCGCCGTGGCCTGTGCATGGCTGACCCTGTGCGAACGTCAGCACCGCTACCCGCATCTCCCCCTCGACGCGCTGGAAAACGCCATTGCCGCAGAACTGGAGGGCTTCTACCTGCGCCAGCATGGCGAGGAAAAAGGCCGCCAGATTGCCTGTTCGTTGCTGGAAGATTTAATGGAAGCCGGACCACTTAAGGCCGCGCCGTCGCTGTCCTTTCTCGGGCTGGCCGTGATGGATGAACTCTGCGCCCGTCATATCACCGCACCGGTACTGCACTGAGGGAGAAAATAACCATGAAAATGAACGTAACGGAAACCGTAAAACAGGCTTGCGGCCACTGGCCGCGCATACTCCCGGCGCTGGGTGTGAAGGTGATTAAAAACCGGCATCAGGCCTGCCCTGTATGCGGCGGCTCTGACCGCTTCCGCTTCGATGACAAAGAGGGTCGCGGCACGTGGTTATGTAACCAGTGCGGCGCGGGTGACGGACTGAAACTGATTGAGAAGGTATTCAATGTATCTGCCTCCGAGGCCGCCCAAAAGGTGAATGCCGTCACCGGAAATCTGTCGCCGGTCGACCCGGAAGTGATTGCGGCCGCAGAAGCTGAAACCGATGCTGACCGCAAAGCGGCGGCCGGGCTGGCCGTGAAGCTCATGGAGAAAACCCGCACGGCCACCGGCAACGCCTACCTGACCCCTAAGGGCTTCCCCGGTCGGGAATGTCTGACGCTGACGGCTATTCACAAAACCGGCGGCGTGACATTCCGCGCCGGTGATGTGGTTGTCCCGTTGTATGACGATACCGGCGCACTGGTTAACCTTCAGCTTATTAATTCTGACGGTCTCAAACGCACCCTGAAAGGCGGAGCGGTAAAAGGGGCATGTCATATCATTGAAGGGCAGAAACAGGCCGGAAAACGCCTGTGGATTGCGGAGGGCTACGCGACCGCGCTCACCGTGCACCACCTGACCGGCGAAACCGTCATGGTGGCGCTGTCGTCCGTGAACCTCCTTTCTCTGGCGAGCCTTGCCCGTCAGAAATACCCGGCCTGTCAGATTGTGCTGGCGGCCGACCGCGACCTTAACGGCGACGGTCAGACAAAAGCCGCAGCGGCCGCAGAAGCCTGTGAGGGTGTTGTTGCCCTGCCGCCGGTATTCGGTGACTGGAATGATGCGTTTATGCAGAAAGGTGAAGAGGCGACGCGGAAAGCGATTTATGATGCCATCCGGGCACCGGCTGACAGTCCTTTCACTACCATGAGCGAAGCGGAATTTACCGCCATGAGCGCCAGTGACAAGGCGATGCGGGTGCATGAGCATTACGGCGAAGCGCTGGCCGTGGATGCGAACGGCCAGCTCCTGTCCCGCTATGAGGCCGGGATATGGAAAATCATCCCGACGTCGGATTTTGAGCGCGACGTGGCCGGGCTGTTCCAGCGTCTTCGTGCACCGTTCTCGTCGGGTAAAATCACCTCCGTGGTCGACACCCTGAAACTGGTTATTCCGCAACAGGCCGCCCCTGCACGGCGTCTGATTGGTTTTCGCAACGGCGTACTTGATACCGGCACCGGCATATTCAGCCCACACCATCAGTCACACTGGCTGCGCACACTTTGTGATGTCGATTTTACCCCGCCGGTGGAGGGTGAAACGCTGGAAACCCACGCCCCGGATTTCTGGCGCTGGCTCGACCGTGCCGCCGGTGGCAGACCGGAAAAACGCGACGTTATTCTGGCGGCGCTGTTTATGGTGCTGGCGAACCGTTACGACTGGCAGCTCTTTCTCGAAGTGACCGGCCCCGGTGGCAGCGGGAAAAGTATTCTGGCTGAAATTGCAACGATGCTCGCCGGGAAAGATAACGCTACGTCGGCCAACATCGACACGCTGGAAGACTCCCGAAAACGTGCATCCCTGATTGGCTTCTCGCTTATCCGTCTGCCTGACCAGGAAAAATGGAGCGGTGACGGTGCAGGACTCAAGGCCATCACCGGGGGGGATGCTGTATCGGTCGACCCGAAATACAAGGATGCATACTCCACCTATATTCCGGCGGTGATTCTGGCCGTGAACAATAACCCGATGCGCTTTACCGACCGCAGCGGTGGTGTTTCCCGTCGCCGGGTGATCCTGCACTTCCCGGAACAGATTGCCCCGGAGGAACGCGACCCGCAGCTTAAGAATAAAATCGCCCGTGAGCTGGCCGTGATTGTGCGCCAGCTAATGCAGAAGTTCAGCGACCCGATGACCGCGCGCGCCCTGCTCCAGTCACAGCAGAACTCCGACGAGGCGCTCAGCATCAAGCGCGATGCCGACCCGACATTTGATTTTTGCGGCTATCTGGAAGCCCTGCCGGAGCCTGAGGGGATGTATATTGGCAATGCCAACATCATTCCGCGTCAGCCGCGTCTGTATCTGTATCATGCCTATCTGGCATATATGGAAGCCCACGGTTACAGGAATACCCTGAGCCTCACTATGTTCGGTAAGGGGCTACCAGCCATGCTGAAAGAGTACGGGCTAAGTTATGAGAAGCGCCGAAAAAATCAGGGCATACAAACCAATCTCACGTTAAGAGAGGAAAGCAACGCCGACTGGCTGCCGAAATGTGATGAGCCCATAGCGAAATAACCTACCATGACCGGCAATCGCCGGTCTTTTTTTACCTGAAAAACGGCAAAAGTGAACAGTAAAGTGTTCACTGTTCACCAACCATTCACCGCGTAAAATAATGATTTTTATAAATAAAAATACACAGTGAACAGTGTGAACAGTTTTTCTAAAAAAAAGTTTTTTTATGAGATCTGTCACTGGTGACTTATCAATAGATAGTTTGTCAGTCCAGCAAATGTGTATAGCGATGTGTATAAAAAAGAGAGGTTTAATATTAAAATATTAATAAATACATATAGTTAAAATTCATATCGAACTCCTGTGATCTTCCGCCAGTTCTCTCACCGCCGTTTAAGTTTTCCCCCGCCTGGGTCGCTGTTCATTGTATTAACCGATGGAGCGCCAGGATGAAAAAATTACTCGTATTGCTTTTACCGTTACTGCTTGCAGGCTGCGCCACTATTGTCGGAGACAATGAAGAACAGGTGCGCATCAATAGCGTGCCCGATCACGTTCGCTTTGCTATTTCAGACAGCGACGGCCAGATTGTCGCCAGTGGGATTACGCCGCAAACCGTTACGCTGAAGAAAGCGGATGGCAGTTATTTTGGCAAAATCAATTACACGCTGACGCTCGCGGAGGATGGCTACAACACGTCCATCGTGCCGCTGAGCACGAATCTCACTCCCTGGTATCTGTTCGGAAATATCATTTTCCTCGGCGTCCCTGGCTGGCTGATTGTCGATCCGTTTTCGGGTGCGATGTATTCGTTTAAGAATCACTATATTCAAACGTATCTGCGCCGATGCCCGCCAGGGCCGTACCGCTATATGTGTTCATAACGACGAATATTTTGAGGAAGGGGCTGGCGTTTGGGGTGGCTCATGGATGAAACATGGGCCCCGTTTCGCCAGCCAGATGCTGGAGATTATTTGTTCTCGTTCGGCGCGTGCTCTGCTGGCGTTTCCGACTCTGCGGCTTCTGGTTTTTTCACCGTGATAGTGGGCAAATCACCGTAGGTCACCTGTGTTTTTTCAAGACGGGTGATGATGTCTGCAGTGACATCTAATTTTGCATCGCTGGAAATGACATTCTGATTATCAACAATCAGCGCCAGCTTTTTTTCCTGCCGGTAGGTATCCACGGCTTTTACAATGGCTGCCAGGCTGGCCTGACGCGCGGCTTTTTGTTCTGCCATCCACTGGTGATTCAGGACTTGCGCATCGGCGTTACTCGCCTTTTTCTGTTCGTCCGCCGACAGGGTGGCATAACCTTGCTTCGCTTCATCGTTGGCCTTGATAAGCACGGCCTGAACCTGTTTGCCATGCTCAATTTCCTGTTTCCCGATGGCCGAGTCCTTCAGAACTTTGCCTATATCCACGACGCCAATTTCAGGTGTGGAAGCATTTTTCTGGTCGCAGCCCGCTAATCCGCCAAAGGCGAGAGTTGTGGCAAGCGCCAGTATTGCGGTTTTCTTTTGCATCATTAGGTCCTTTTATTGCCTTCCGCTCTGGCGGTGGGCGGTGTTCATTAGGCATTTGCTTTCATGTCGTCAGTAGACAGCATGCGAGCGCCATTGGTTTCCTTGTCATTTTCTTATTTCTTCCTTCGGCGGATATTTGGCGAATGAGCACGAATAAAATAAATCGGGCCAGCATCCCGCTGGCCCATTTCGCTACCGGTGACTCACTCAATCCCAGCCAGGTACGGCCCCGCCGTTAAAGATTTTCTCTGCCGCTTTTGCCACTTCCGGTGACTGATACGACTGCATAAATTCCTTCACGTTCTCCGCGTCTTTGTTATCTTTGCGAGTGACAATGATGTTCACATACGGCGAGTTTTTATCTTCGATAAACACGCCGTCATGCACCGGTGACAGACCGGTCTGTTGCAGATAGGTGGTGCTGATGATCGCCACGTCGACCTTCGGGTCGTCGAGCACGCGTGGCAGTTGCGCCCCTTCCAGCTCCATAATGTTGAGCTTATGCGGGTTGTCGCTGATATCGAGTGAGGTCGGCAGCAGGCCTTTACCCGGTTTGAGGGTAATCAGTTTCTCTTTTTGCATCAGCAATAACGCGCGCCCGAGATTGGTCGGATCGTTTGGAATCGCGATGGTCGCGCCGTCTTTCAGTTCGGAAACAGACTTAATTTTGCGGGAATAACCGGCCATCGGGAAAACGAAGGTATTGCCGACGGCCACTAAGTGGAAGTTGTGCGCTTTGTTGTCTTGCTCCAGGAACGGACGATGCTGGAATACGTTGGCATCGAGTTCTCCGGCATTGGTGGCATCGTTTGGCAGCAGCGAGCCGCTAAACCCAACCAGCTCCACGTCGAGGCCATATTTTTCTTTGGCGACTTTCTTCGCCACTTCGGCCACGTCTTGTTCCGCGCCGTTAATCACGCCCACTTTTATGTGTTTGCTGGTATCGCTTTTTTGATCACAGCCCGCCAGAAGTAAGCCGGTCAGCAGCAAGGCGCCGAGATGAGGAAGAGTCAGTTTCACGCCAGAGTTCCTTTTTAAACAGTCGTTAAAACAATGTGTTCCGAATAAAAATGACTATAACGAGTTTGGCGAAGCGAGGATAAAAACGAAAAGGAATGAGCAAGACGAAAAGGTGATAAAGCGGGTCTATAGGGCCTGATCCTGTAGGCCCGGCAGTCCAGCGCGCCGCCGGGCAGTGAGGGGTGACGCCCGGTGGCGCTACGCTGACCGGGCCTGCAGGTTAGTTCAGCGTATTCGCAATCGCGTTATACATCAGCGACGCTTCCAGCGGTTGAGCGCTGAATGAAGGTTCGGCTTTCGGCCACGCTGACCACTGAACGATCACCAGTTTTTGCTGCGGATTGACCACGATAATCTGACCAAAAATGCCCAGCGCCCACATTGTATCCTGGCTCGACAGGCCCTCTTTCGGGCTGACATCTTGAGCGTTTACCGGCACGCTGTTGTTCCACCACTGGTAGCCGTACATGCCGTCCGGATGCGCCGTCGATACGGATTTCTCCGCGGTATTCCAGGTTCGGGCATCTTTCACCCAGTTGTCCGGCAGCGTTTTCGTGCCGTCCGGCAGCACGCCGTTGTTCATGATAAACAGGCCGAATTTACCCCAGTCCTCCAACGTGGCGTTGAAACCGTGTGCGCCAACGTCGTGTTTGCCCGGTTGATAGCTGTGCCACACGCCGTCATGCACCATGCCGTACGGCTGCCAGATTTTTTCCTGTAAGTTCTGTGCCAGGGATTTGCCGGTCGCTTTCTCGAGCGTATCGCCAAGTAGCCACGCACCGCCTGACGAGTAAGACCAGGCCGCGCCCGGTTTGGCGTAAGTGGTACGTTTCGGGTCTTTCACCAGCGCATTCACACAGGCGTAAGTGTCTTTGTTGGCTTCACACTGGGTGAGCTTCGCAAAGTCAGACTGTGGATTGGTGTAGTCCTCATTCCACGTCACGCCGGAAGTGTGCTGCATCAGCTGGCGTACCGTGACGTGCTCCCAGGCTGTGCCTTTTACGTCGGGGTTGTACTTGACGATTTCATCATCCAGCGAGGCGATTTTGCCCTCTTTCACTGCGATCCCGACCAGCGTCGACACCACTGACTTCCCGACCGATCGCGAGGTCCACAGCGTGGTTGGCGTGTTGCCGTGGCTGTAATACTGGTAGGCGATTTTACCGTCCTTGATGACCATCATTCCGGTCACGTCGTTGCGCTTGATGTAATCCTGTAAACCGTAGCGCTGGCCCTGATACTGGTAGGTCGCATCGCTCAATGAACGCGTCATCACCGGAATTGGCTGCGCGTGTCCTGCTTTGAAGACATCTCCGGCGTAGGAGCGATAGTCGTTACGAAAGCCGATTACACGCTGCTGCTGGTTCCAGGTGAGCATGTCTTTCACGTCAGGCAGTTTGGCATCAACCGGAGCCGGGCAGGTGGTCAGTTGCGGTACGCCACAGTCGTTCGCGGCCTGAGCAGCACCGGCCTGCAGCGAAACGCCGAGGCAAAGTGCGAGGAGACAGAGAGAAGTGTTCATCTTGCGCATAATCGTACCTTTCATCCTTTAGAATTATGAGATGTCAGGCACTACTTTAGGCGAGAGTTGTCGGCAGGTGCAGTCAGTGTGCGGGGGAAAAACCCCCGCTATGACCGAACGCGAGGTTACAGGCCCAATGCGCTGAGGCCCGGATGATCGTCCGGACGTCGACCCTGGGGCCAGTGAAACAGGCGATCTTCTTCGTTGATCGGCAGGTCGTTGATGCAGGCGAAGCGTTTGCTCATCAGGCCGTTGTCGTCGAATTCCCAGTTTTCATTGCCGTAGGAGCGGAACCATTTGCCGTTCTCGTCGTGCCATTCGTAGGCGAAACGCACGGCGATGCGGTTGTCGGTATAGGCCCACAACTCCTTGATCAGCCGATATTCCTGCTCTTTGCGCCACTTGTTGTCGAGGAAGGTGACGATGGCATCGCGCCCGTCGATAAACTCGCTGCGGTTACGCCAGCTGCTGTCAGGGGTGTAGGCCAGCGCAACTTTATCCGGATTGCGACTGTTCCAGCCATCTTCGGCGGAACGCACTTTATGGATGGCGCTTTCCAGGGTAAACGGGGGTAGCGGGGGACGTTGTTCACTCATCATTCACTCCTGCGGGATCGGGTTCTCCACATCCTGGCACATATTCATCTGAACGAAACCGGGAAGTTTTGTCTTCCCGGTGAACATCGACTCAATGGTGAGATTTTTTCAGCGGTGATTCTTTCAGTAACCATGACAGCGCAAACGCCAGCACCATAATGCACGCCGCCATCATGAAGGCCGCGTGAATGGCGGCCCCGAAGGCATCGAGATAATCGGTGCGTACGGCCACCGGCAAGTGGTGAACGGCCACCGGGTTCATCCCGCGAGGGATTTCCGCGCCCTCGGGCAGCAAACGAGTGAGATTCGATTGCAGCACGTGGGTAAAGACCGCGCCAAACAGCGCCACGCCAATTGAGCCGCCTATCGAGCGGAACAGCGTTACGCCGGACGTCGCCACGCCGTACAGATTCGGTGCTACCGAGTTCTGCACCGCCAGTACCAGCACCTGCATGACCAGGCCGAGGCCCATGCCCAGCACGCCGGTAAACAGATACAGATGCCAGGTTGGCGAATCGATGGTGATCCGCGTCAGCAGCAGCATCCCGATGAAACCGAGCAGCGTCCCGGCGATGGGGAACAGGCGGTATTTACCGGTGCGGCTGATTAAGCGTCCGCTGATAATCGAGGTCACCAGAAGGCCGCCCATCAGCGGGATCAGCTGTAGCCCGGCCTCGGTTGGTGTCGCACTTTTCACCACCTGCAAATAGAGCGGCAAGAAGGTCACCGAGCCAAACAGCGACATCCCGATGATAAAGCCAATCAGGCTGCACAACAGGAAGCTGCGGTCGCGGAACAGCGACAGCGGAATTATCGGCTCGAACGCCAGGCGCTCCTCATAGATAAACCCGGCAATACCCACCAGGCCAAACGCCAGAATGCACCACAGTTGCGGGTCACTCCATTCGCGCACGGTGCCACCTTCGGTGGTGAACAGCGTGATGCACAGCAGCGCCATGCTGAGATACAGCGCGCCGAGCCAGTCAATCTGATGCTCGCTGCGCTTGTTAGTGCTGTGGAATACCGTGCCGATCACCAGCAGGGCGAACAGCCCCAGCGGCAGGTTGATGTAGAAAATCCAGCGCCACGAGGTGTGCTGTACGATGAAGCCGCCGATCAGCGGACCAATCACTGTTGCAAGGCCAAAGACCCCGCCGAACAGGCCCTGATAGCGTCCACGGTCGGCAGGAGGGATAACGTCCGCCACCGCCGCCATGCTGATGACCATCAAACCGCCGCCGCCCAGACCTTGCAGGGCGCGCATCAGCACCAGCTGTGTCATGTTCTGCGCCAGGCCGCACAGCGCGGAGCCGACGAGGAACAGAACGATGGCGATTTGCAGCACCCGCTTGCGCCCAAACAGGTCGCCAAATTTGCCGTACAGCGGTACCACGATAGTGGACGTCAGAATATAGGCGGTGACCACCCACGACAGCTTATCGAGGCCGCCGAGTTCGCCCACAATGGTGGGCAACGCCGTCGAGACGATGGTCTGATCCAGCGCTGACAGCAGCATCACCAGTAACAGCGCGCTGAATAACAGGCGGATGGACTTCACGCCGGTGGCTGGAACGTGCTGCGATTGAGTCGTCTTTTGAGACGCCATAAACAAGCTCACTTGAAATTAATTAAATACCTAATTAATATTTATGTAAGTTATGGTTCAGGTCAAGGGACAGCCCGCAAATGAAAGCACAGAATGGCAAAGATAATTCCGAGAAACCGCGCCGCCCGGGGCGTCCACGTGGAAAGCAGGCCGGAGCCGACAATCGCGAGCAGCTAATGGATATCGCGCTGACGCTGTTTGCGCGGCAGGGGATCGCCCGGGTGTCGCTCAACGCCATCGCCAAAGAAGCCGGCGTGACCCCGGCGATGCTGCATTACTATTTCACCTCCCGCGAGGCGCTTATCGATCAGATCCTTGAGGAGCGTTTTATGCCGCTGCGCAACCGCATCAGCAGCGCGTTTGTGGAGCATTCTGACGACCCGGTTATAGCCCTAACCATCATGGTGCGGGTGCTGGCAGAGCTGGCGGAACAACACGCGTGGTTTGCGCCGTTGTGGATGCAGGAGATGATTGGCGAAATGCCGGTCCTGCGTCAGCACATGCAGGCGCGTTTCGGCGAAGATAAACACCATAAGCTGTTGAGCACCGTGGCTCAATGGCAGGAAACGGGCAAGCTCAACCGGGAACTCGCGCCGGAGTTGCTGATAACGACGCTGATAAGCCTGGTGCTGGTGCCGTTTTCTCGTCTGCGAACCGACGAGCGGATGAAAGCCGTATCCCCCGACGTTATCGTGCGTCACGCGCTGGCGATAATGGACCAGGGGATTGGTGGTTAAAGGGCTTTTGTCAGGTAGTGGCGCTGCATTCCCTGATGAGGGAAGTCATTGATAGTGTTATGCAAAGTAAACCCGCATTTCTGATAGAACGGCAGCGCCTGGAAGCTGGCGGTATCCACCAACATATGGCTGCAGCCCCATTCGCGGATGCGGTTTTCGGCTCCACGAATCAGTTCACTGCCGAGCCCTTTGCCGCGCGCGGCGTCACTGACCCACAGATAGTCGATGCACAGCCAGTCGCCTTTTCGTTTGCCAATCAGCCCGCCGAGCATTTTGCCGTCTTCATCCCGGGCATAGACGCCCAGTTCGAACCAGTTGCTGGTATCAATAAACTGGCTGTTGTATGCGCGTAAACCGGTAAATAACGCTTCCTGATCCTGCTGAGTAACCTTTTCCGTCACCTCGATGTGCATAACCTGTCTCCGCGTTTTGTTCACATAAACCCGTCTCATTATTGGGTCTGGTAACAAACTTCTCAATCACTAATAACAGGGGACCACGTCGGCCTGCTTTTTGCCCTGTGCTATCATCCCGGGCAACGAAATCAGGTTGTTGAGGAAAAGATGGGCTCGACCAGGAAAGGGATGCTGAACGTACTGATAGCCGCCGTGCTGTGGGGAAGTTCCGGCGTATGCGCGCAGTACATCATGGAGCAGAGCCAGATGTCGTCGCAGTTTTTAACCATGGTGCGCCTGCTGTTTGCAGGATTCATTCTGCTGATGCTGGCCTTCGTGCATGGCGATAACATTTTCCGCATTCTGAAGAACCGCAAAGACGCGTTGAGTCTGCTGCTGTTTTCGCTGGTGGGCGCGCTAACGGTGCAGCTCACCTTCCTGATGACCATCGAAAAATCGAACGCCGCTACGGCGACTGTCCTTCAATTTTTATCGCCGACCATCATCGTGGCGTGGTTTGCCATTGTGCGCAAATCGCGGCCCGGGGCGCTGGTGTTTGCCGCCATTCTGACCTCACTGCTAGGCACCTTTTTGCTGGTCACACACGGTAGCCCGACGTCGCTTTCTGTCTCGCCTGCGGTAGTGTTCTGGGGAATTGCCTCGGCCTTCGCCGCCGCGTTCTATACCACTTATCCGTCTACGCTGATTGCGCGCTACGGCACGCTGCCGATCGTTGGCTGGAGCATGTTGTTGGGCGGCGCCTTTTTGTTGCCGTTCTATGCTGGCGAAGGGCTACATTTCGTGATCAGCGGCAATCTGCTGCTGGCGTTTTTCTATCTGGTGGTGATCGGCACATCGCTGACGTTCAGCCTGTATCTGAAGGGTGCGCAGATGATTGGCGGCCCGAAGGCCAGCATTCTGAGCTGCGCCGAACCACTGAGTAGCGCGCTGTTGTCGGTGCTACTGTTGGGCGTCAGCTTTGCGTTGCCGGACTGGCTGGGCACGCTGCTCATCCTCTCCTCGGTGGTGCTGATTTCGCTCGATTCACGCCGTCACGCTCGGCTGGGATAATGCTGAGCTGTCAATCATTCTTTCGCGCGATAAAATCCATAATTGACTGATTTAATAATATTTTCCGGTCACCAGGTTTGCGCAATCAGCGGCCTGAACATATAGTTAAAGGTAATGAATTTTGCAACAGAAGGTATCTACGATGAAAGCTGTGCCAATTCTCAGTTTACTGGCCTGTCTGAGCGTCCCCGCCGCCTATGCCAGCTCGCCGATGCAAGGGTTGCAGTTTGAGCAGCAAAAGCTGCAGGTGATGAAAGACGTCAAAAAAACCTGTACCCCAGATGCGAAGATGAGCGATGACGCGTTCGGCAACAAGATACTCGCGTCCGAAGACAACAAGCGCCACGTGCGCGACGCGACGCTGGCGCTTGAGCGTAATAACCAGAAGAACTACTGGGATGCCATCGGGCAGATTCAGTGCCCGGACATGTGATCCGGGCAGGCAGGATTACTTCATTCGTACTTTTGTCGCGACCAGCAGCGCGGTAAACAGCATCAGCGTGCCGGATAACATCAGCGGAGACAGCAGACCGAAATGGTCCAGTGCCACGCCGCCCACGGCAGCACCACAGGTGTTGGCCAGCTGAATCACCGCCACCTGAATGGAACCGGCTTTTTCGGCCTGGTCAGACAGCGAGCGGGTGATCCACGTTGACCAGCCGACCGGCACCAGCGCAAAGGCAAAGCCCCAGATAACCGCCACCGACGCGGCCACGACTTTCTCACTTCCCCACAGGATAAGCACCGCGGCGCTAAGTGCGAGGATTAATGGCGCGCAGGCCAGGGCCATTTTCACCGAACGCTTGAGGATCACCGCCGACAGCGAGGTGCCAACGAAACTGGCAATCCCGAAGCTCAGCAGCACCAGCGTCAGGCCATCGACATCAAAGCCCGCGAGGGACATAAATACCGGACGAATGTAGGTAAAGAACGCGAACTGCCCGGCAAATGCCATGAAAATCGCTGTCATACCCGCCATCACACCAGGGCGTTTTAATAGCCCGAACATATTTGCCTTCTGTCCGGTTTCACCCGGCAGCGAAGGCAGCGCCTTCCAGACCCACACCACGCACAGCAGGCCCATTATCGCCGCGCCGTTAAAGACGTTACGCCAGCCGATAATGCCGCCTAAAAAGCTGCCGAGCGGGGCAGCAATCACCAGCGCGATGGAGACCGCGCCAAAAATCACCGATAACGCTTTCGGTACCAGTCGCGCGGGTACCAGACGCATAGTGAGCGACGCAGACATCGCCCAGAAGCCGCCGAGCGCCAGACCCAGACAGGCACGGCCAAGCAGTAACAGGCTAAAGCTAGAGGCAAAAGACACCAGCAGGCAGGAGAGCGTCAGGAGTACGGAGAACAGGATGACAATGTAGCGGCGGTCGGTGCGGCCAATCACGTGGGTGACAAACAGGCTGGCGAACATCGCCACGAACGCGGTGGTGGTAACCGATTGCCCGGCGACGCCTTCGGTAATTCCGAGCTCATGAGCCATCGGCGTCAGCAGGCTAACCGGTAGAAATTCAACGGTAATCAGGCAGGCAACGCAAAACGCCACGGCAAAAACCGCAGACCAGTTTGGACGCATTAACGTCTCACTGCGGGAAAGATTTTCAGTATATTCGCTCATGGGAACCTGCGCATATTGGGTGGGAAAGTTGCGCAGTGTAACATTTTGTTTGTGACGTATTTAACGTTTTGGCAACTATAGCTGCGTTCCCTCTTCCTTGAGGGAGAGGGTGAAATTACTGCGCCGGAGGTGAAACAGGCGTGGGTGCAGCTTCCGTTGGCGCTGGCACCACTGGCTGCGCCGTGCTCACTTCGCCATTGCTCATCGTCTGTGTCACTTCCTGTTTTGACATATTTACCGCATGCAGCTGGGCGTTGACCGTCGGTTTTAACGGCGCGTTAGCCTGCACGCTGCCGCTGGCACGCAGCTGAAGATTACCGTCGCCGCCAATCGGCAATACCGGCCAGCCCCACTGTTGAAGAATATCCAGCGGCACGCCGCGTCCGTTCAGGTTGATAGCTGTCTGGCGCTGTGGCTGCTGAGACACCGCCCCGCTTGCTTCAATTATCCCTTTCTCTGTAAACGCGCTTAGTTCAGTGATATTCACCGTCGACCCATTCGCCGCCAGCTTCAAAGAAGGACGACGCACGTCCACGCGATTAAAGGTCGCGGCCGCCGCATTCAGCGCCGCGTTACCGCGCCACACGCCCCAGCTGCCGTTTTTCGCCACCTGCAGGTTATCGCCGTAGCCGTCCAGCGACGTGATTTGCCACGGGAACGCCGGGTCGATGTCGATAACCAGGTTACGACTGGCGGTGAATTTACTCAGGGTCACGCTTTGCAGCCAGACAGGCAGCGGGTCCATCCACAGCTTTTTCCAGTTTTCCGGCAGTGTGTATTCCAGTCCTGCGATGGCAGTGTCGTCGAGCACCAGCGCGTTGCCGTTGCGTAACCAGTTGCCGGATGTGCGCACCATTCCGCCTTCCCAGCGCGAGGTAAACTGGCGCAGCGCCACGCCCTGCGGCGAAAATGCGGCGTTAAAAATAGGGTCGATTAGGTGCAGCGAGCCATAAATAAATTCGTCGGCGTTCATCGACAGACGCCCGCCGTCACTATTCCAGCCGCCGTTTCTTAAGGTGAGATCGCGCAGGCTGAGGTCCAGATCGGCAATCGCCCAGTCCGGGCCTTGCAGGCGCGCGTCGGTCATTTCCAGTGAGCCGATGGTCAGTGACGGCACGGTGGTTAGCGGCGCGAAGAAATCGGTCAGCGATTTGTCGCTCTGCATACGGATGTCGGTCAGGCGCAGGCTATCGACCAGCCAGCTGCCGTCGGCGTTACGTTTGGCGTTACCGGTCAGCGAGCCACGCGCGATATCAGCACCCAGAGTGCTAAGCGTCACCACGCCGTTATCGATATTGCCCTGCACCAGGACGTTGGTCGCAGGAAGGTCATTGAGGGTCATCGAGCCCGCGCTCATCTGAATTTGCGCCTGCTTCCCGAGCACGTTGCCCGCTTCCGGCAGCCACGGCGACACGCCGCCGGTCACGCGCTGGGCGCTGAGATCCCAGTTGGTTTCCGGGCTGTTCAACGCCATATTGCTGAGTTGCAACGTATCGGCTTCGAACGGGAACGGCGCGGCGGACGGCGACAGGTTCAGGGTACCGTCCTGCAACGTAATGGTGTCGGCGTGCAGCGGGTCGGTGAGCTGGCGACTGCTCAGGCCAATATCAACCGTTTTGGCAACCAGCGTGGCGGGTTTTCCATCGCGACCAAAAGTGACATTTTTAAGCAGGATGTGAGACGGCGAGGAAAAACGATGGTCCATCGCGTCGAAAACGATGTGGTATTGCGAATTACTGGAAATCCAGCCGCTGACTTCGCGCGCGCCCCAGCGCGTTTGCAGCAAAAAGTAAAACACCAGCACGACCAACAGCAGCGCAATAAGCAGCCAGAGCAACAGCTTCCCGATAAATTTCATCGTCTTCCATCCAGTGAAGGGCACATAAAGGAGTTATGCACGATTTGTGCGCAATCCTCAAGGATGGATTCGTTTAATAAGGTTTCACGGCAGCCCCAGAAGAGGCCGCCGTGACGGGGATCAGCTCTTTTCGGGCGGGAAAACCAGATTCAGAACAATCGCGGTAATGCCGCCTGCGGCGATACCGGATGAGAGTAAGTTCTTCAGCCAGTCAGGCGCAAATTGCAGGATCATCGGCTGCTGGGAAACGCCGAGCCCGACGGCTAAAGACAGGGCGATAATCAGGATCGCGCGGCGGTTCAGCGGTTCGCGAGAGACAATACGCACCCCGGAAGCCGCGATGGTACCGAACATCACCAGCGTCGCGCCGCCGAGAACCGGCTCAGGAATATGCTGTACGAAACCGCTCACCGCAGGGAACAGGCCGAGCACGATAAGCATCAGCGCCACCACAAAACCGACGTAGCGGCTAGCGACGCCAGTCAGCTGGATAACACCGTTGTTCTGCCCAAAGCAGGAGTTCGGGAAGGTGTTGAAAATCGCTGATACGCAGGAGTTCAGGCCGTTCGCCAGCACGCCGCCTTTCAGGCGTTTCATATAGATCGGGCCGGAGACCGGTTGTTCGGAGACGTCAGACGTTGCCGTAATGTCGCCGATGGTTTCCAGAGAGGTGATCATGAACACCAGCATCAGCGGCAGCAGCAGGTTCCAGTCGATGCCGAGCCCGTAATAGAGTGGGGTCGGAACCATAATCACCGGGCTGTTGGTCGGTGCGGTTTCAGGCAGCATACCCATAAACCAGGCTGCGGCGTAACCGGCCGCCATCGCGATCACCAGCGAGGCAATGCGCAGGTACGGGTTACGCTGGCGGTTAAGAACAATAATGATCGCCAGCACGATACCCGCCAGCAGCAGGTTTTTCGGTGCGCCGAAAGTGTGGTCGGCCATTGCGGCGTAGCCCCCGCCAATGGAAGTCAGGCCAACCTGAATCAACGACAGGCCAATAATCATTACCACCACGCCGGAAACCAGCGGCGTAATTACGCGGCGCGCCAGGTGCAGGACACGGGACAGCGCCATTTCGGTAAAGCTTGCCAGCATCAACGTGCCAAACAGCGCCGCCATCATCGTTGGAACATCCGCGCCGCCGGTTTTCAGCGCTGTACCGCCCATAATTAACGGGGCCACGAAGTTAAAGCTGGTGCCCTGAATCGACAGCAGTCCGGAGCCAACCGGGCCCCACGCTTTTATTTGAATGACGGATGCGACACCTGAAGCAAACAGCGACATACTGATAATGTGTTGCGTATCTTCTGCCGGTAAACCGAGCGCCTGGCAAATCAGCAGGGCCGGGGTTATCACCGCGACGAACATCGCCAGCAGGTGCTGGAAAGCGGCGAACAGGGTCTGCGCGAGCGGTGGGCGGTCTTCGAGGCGGTAGATTAGTTCACTGTTCTGAGACTGCGCAATCGGTTGCGCATTTTCAGCTTCGAGAGTGTTCACTGACATTTCAGAGGCGATCCCGTGGTGGAAAAGGGGGGATTTTAGCGGACTGCCAGGCAAAAGCAAACGGTTGCTTCCAATATATTAAGGAAGCATAACTACTCAGTTTTTTATGCTGTTTTTGCACGTTTTGTCGCAAATTTCACCGCTCCTGACATTTTTCTCTGTCATTTTTCACTGTGTTTTGCGTAAAATCCGGCTCCTGCTAATAACGATGAGAACATTCACTACAGGTATTCACGTCGCTAAAATTGGATTATGCGCTAACAAGGAGCTTCTATGTTTCATCTCGATACGCTATCGACGCTTGTTGCGGCAACGCTGGTGTTGCTGTTAGGACGCAAACTTGTCCATACCGTCCCCCTCTTCAAGAAATACACAATCCCTGAACCCGTCGCAGGCGGTCTGCTGGCTGCGCTGGCACTGCTGGTGCTGAAAAAGAGCATGGGCTGGGAAATCGATTTCGATATGAGCCTGAAAGACCCGCTGATGATGGCCTTCTTTGCCACCATTGGCCTGAACGCCAATCTTGCGAGCCTGCGCACCGGCGGCAAAGTGGTCGGCACGTTCCTGATTGTGGTGGTAGGGCTGCTGCTAATGCAGAACGCCATCGGGATTGGTATGGCGAAAATGCTGGGGCTGGACCCGCTGATGGGCCTGTTGGCCGGTTCGATTACGCTTTCCGGTGGTCATGGCACCGGTGCGGCCTGGAGTAAGCTGTTCGTCGAACGTTATGGTTTCGCCAATGCCACCGAAGTGGCGATGGCCTGTGCGACCTTTGGTCTGGTGCTGGGTGGCCTGATTGGCGGCCCGGTGGCGCGTTACCTGGTGAAACACTCCTCTACGCCGGACGGTAAACCGGACGATCTGGAAGTGCCAACGGCGTTCGAAAAGCCAGAAGTGGGTCGCATGATCACGTCTTTAGTGCTGATTGAAACCATTGCGCTGATTGCTATCTGTCTTACCGTCGGGAAAATCGTTGCGCAATTGCTGGTGGGCACCACGTTTGAGCTGCCGACCTTCGTCTGCGTGCTGTTTGTCGGGGTTATCCTCAGCAATGGTCTGGCGGTGCTGGGCTTCTATCGCGTGTTTGAACGCGCGGTATCGGTGCTCGGGAACGTGTCACTGTCGCTGTTCCTGGCAATGGCGCTGATGAGCCTGAGGCTGTGGGAGCTGGCCTCTCTGGCGCTGCCAATGCTGGCAATTCTGGCGGTGCAAACCGTAGCGATGGCGCTGTACGCGGTGTTCGTAACCTATCGCATGATGGGCAAAAACTACGACGCAGCAGTGCTGGCGGCGGGTCATTGTGGATTTGGTCTGGGGGCGACGCCAACGGCGATTGCCAATATGCAGGCCATCACCGAACGTTTCGGACCGTCGCACATGGCATTCCTGGTGGTGCCAATGGTCGGCGCATTCTTTATTGATATCGTGAATGCGTTGGTGATCAAGCTGTATCTGTTGCTGCCTATGTTTGCATAGCGATGTGCCATCGGGCAGAAACAAAAAGGCCGGGGGATAATCCCCGGCCTTTTTTATGGCTTAACGGTTAAGCTTAATCGTGATCTTCCCACGCCATCGCGCGTTTCACCGCTTTCTGCCAGCCGCTGTAACGGTAGTTACGTTCGGTGGTTTCAATCCCCGGACGGAATTCACGTTCGATTACTGCTTTTTCCTTCAGTTCGTCCAGATTCTGCCAGAAGCCCACCGCCAGGCCAGCGAGATACGCTGCGCCGAGCGCCGTGACTTCACGCACTTCCGGACGCTCAACGCGCGTGCCGAGAATGTCTGACTGGAACTGCATCAGGAAATTGTTGGCAACTGCACCGCCATCCACACGCAGGGCGTGCAGACGAATACCGGAGTCGGCCT
The DNA here is from genome assembly GCA_902706235.1 of Citrobacter sp. 18056. Lineage (GTDB taxonomy): Bacteria > Pseudomonadota > Gammaproteobacteria > Enterobacterales > Enterobacteriaceae > Scandinavium > Scandinavium manionii. Next base: position 105,155 of record CACSJR010000002.1, read on the forward strand.
GCATCGCTTCCAGCACGTCGCGAGTCTGATAGGCAATGGATTCGAGCGTAGCGCGAATAATGTGATTCGAGTTCACGCCGCGCGTCAGACCGAATATTGCGCCACGGGCATACGGGTCCCAGTATGGCGCACCGAGGCCGGTAAATGCCGGAACCACGTATACGCCGTTGGTGTCGTTCACCTTGGTCGCAAAATATTCGGAATCGAAAGCGTCGTTAATCAGCTTCATTTCGTCGCGCAGCCACTGAATGGAGGCGCCAGCCATGAATACCGCGCCTTCCAGGGCGTAATTCACTTCGCCTTTCGGGCCACAAGCGATGGTGGTCAGCAGACCGTGTTCTGATTTGACGGCGGTTTCACCAGTATTCATCAGCATAAAGCAGCCGGTGCCATAGGTGTTTTTCGCCATCCCTTCTTTGACGCAAAGCTGGCCGAACAGTGCCGCCTGCTGGTCACCAGCGATCCCGGCGATTGGAATACGCGTGCCGCCTTTACCGCCGATGTTGGTCTGGCCGTACACTTCGGATGATTTACGCACTTCTGGCAGCATCGCGCGCGGGATATCCAGCGCCTCAAGCATTTTGTCGTCCCAGTCCAGTTCGTGAATATTGAACAGCATGGTGCGCGAGGCGTTGGTGTAGTCGGTTACGTGTACACGACCCTGAGTCATACGCCAGATAAGCCAGGTGTCAACGGTACCGAACAGCAGTTCGCCACGTTTAGCCCGCTCGCGCGCGCCTTCCACGTGGTCGAGGATCCACTTCACTTTGGTGCCGGAGAAGTACGGGTCAATCACCAGCCCGGTTGTGCTGCGCACGTAGTCTTCCATGCCGTCACGTTTGAGCTGCTCGCAGATATCCGCCGTACGACGGCACTGCCAGACGATGGCGTTGTAAATCGGCTTACCGGTTTCTTTATCCCAGACGATGGCGGTTTCACGCTGGTTAGTGATGCCGATAGCCGCCACTTCATCGGAACTGATGTCGGCTTTCGCCAGCACTTCAATCAGGGTGGAACTTTGGGAAGCCCAGATTTCCATCGGGTCGTGCTCAACCCAGCCAGGCTTTGGATAAATTTGTTCGAATTCGCGCTGCGAAACGCTGACGATATTGGCGTCGTGATCCATGACAACGGCGCGGGAGCTGGTTGTACCCTGGTCGAGTGCAACGATGTATTTTTTGTCAGTCATAATGCTAAGTCCCGTAGTCAGATTACAGCGAAGCTTTGTGTTGCGTGGTGCTGGCGGTGGTTTCGTTCTCTTCCACCTCGCAGACGTCGCACGGTAAATTGCGGCCAATCAGCTTACGATAGCCGAATGCGCCCAGCGATGCGCCGACGATCGGAGCGAGCAGCGGCACCACGAAATACGGAATGTCTTTGCCGCCGGTAAAGGCCATTTCACCCCAGCCTGCAAGCCAGGCGAAGGTTTTTGGACCGAGGTCACGCGCCGGATTCATCGCAAAGCCGGTCAGAGGTCCCATTGATGCGCCGATAATCGCGATCAGAAGGCCGATCAGCAGCGGGGCCAGCGGGCCACGTGGAACGCCGTTACCGTCATCCGTGAGCGCAAGAATCAGACCCATCAGGATAGCGGTAATAACCATTTCTACCGCGAAGGCCTGCACAAAATTGATATGTGGGTTCGGGTAAGTCGAGAAAATACCTGCCAGCTCAAGACTTTCGACACTGCCGCGCACCATATTGTGCGTGTGTTCGAAGTCGTAGAAAAGATTGTAATAAAGCCCGTAAACTAACGCCGCTGCGCAAAACGCGCCGGCAAATTGAGAAAAGATAAAGGGGACAACTTTACGCCCGTCGAAACAAGCAAACAGCCAGAGAGCAATGGTCACCGCCGGATTGAGATGTGCGCCGGAAACACCCGCGGTCAGGTAAATGGCCATCGCCACACCCAAACCCCAGATAATACTGATTTCCCACTGACCGAAGCTCGCGCCTGCAACTTTAAGCGCGGCGACGCATCCAACACCGAAGAAGATCAACAACCCGGTACCGAGAAACTCGGCAATGCACTGGCCTTTTAAGGTTGATGTTTGGCTCATGATTGGATCCTGAAGATTCATTGATGGTTATTGTGAACATGGAGGTCGAAGACGACCACGTTGCCATGTAGGCATAGTGTTAATTTATCGTTAACGAACAAAAGCGAGAAATATCGAAATGAAAATCTGTGTGCTGCGTCAATAAAATGAGCGTTTACGCGCGAAAAAATGCGCGTTATGACCCTTGTCAACCTGATGCAAGAATCATTTATTTAACGAATGGATTAACAATTTAAAGGTATATGCGGCGAACGCTCCAGGTATAGCCTGAAAAGTGTTGCAAACCACGATCTGAGCGCCCTTGCGCTGGACAGGGAGAGCGGCGCTCCATACAATCGGATGCATAGCAGTGCGCTTACTTACGTTAAGGCGTCGCCGGGGTTCCGGGACGAGTTCAACGCCTTGCAAATTCAGGAGAGGTATGACGATGTCATTAGAAGTGTTTGAGAAACTGGAATCCAAAGTACAGCAGGCGATTGATACTATCACTCTGCTGCAGATGGAAATTGAAGAGCTGAAAGAGAAGAACAATGCACTGTCGCAGGAAGTGCATAACGCGCAGAACGGTCGTGAAGATCTGGAGCGTGAAAACAACCAACTGAAAGAACAGCAGCATGGTTGGCAGGAGCGTCTGCAGGCGCTCCTGGGCCGCATGGAAGAAGTCTAAATTCCCCCAGCACCCTTCTTCGGAAGGGTGTTTTGCTTTACCTGCTTTATATCCTCACGTTATAGCCAATCTTTTTTTATTCTTTAATCATCGGTTCTGTTTCTGGCAGGCTACGCTCATCACACCACCACAAATGAGAGCGGTCGATGAACAAATTAGGCCTCGGGTTAACGCTTCTGCTGGCATCTGCTGGCGTTCTGGCAAAAGATATTCAGCTTCTGAACGTATCGTACGATCCAACACGCGAGCTGTACGACAACTACAACAAAGCATTCAGTGCTTACTGGAAAAAACAAACCGGCGACAACGTGGTGATTCGTCAGTCGCATGGCGGTTCCGGTAAGCAGGCGACGTCAATTATCAACGGTATTGAGGCCGATGTGGCGACCCTGGCGTTGGCCTATGACGTGGATGCCATTGCTGCTCGCGGTCGTATCGACAAAAATTGGATCAAACGTCTGCCGGACAACTCCGCGCCGTACACCTCGACCATCGTGTTCCTGGTGCGCAAAGGCAACCCGAAACAAATTCACGACTGGAATGACCTGGTGAAGCCGGGCCTGTCGGTGATTACGCCGAACCCGAAAAGCTCCGGCGGCGCGCGCTGGAACTATCTGGCGGCGTGGGGCTACGCTCTGCATCACAACAACAACGACCAGGCCAAAGCTCAGGACTTTGTGAAAGCGCTGTATAAGAACGTGGAGGTGCTGGATTCCGGTGCTCGTGGCTCGACCAACACCTTCGTTGAACGCGGGATCGGCGACGTGCTGATTGCCTGGGAAAACGAAGCGCTGCTGGCGACCAACGAACTGGGCAAAGACAAGTTCGAAATTGTCACCCCGAGCGAATCTATCCTGGCTGAGCCGACCGTTTCCGTGGTCGACAAAGTGGTGGATAAGAAAGGAACGCGTCCGGTTGCCGAAGCGTATCTGAAGTATCTGTATTCCCCGGAAGGTCAGGATATCGTGGCGAAAAACTATTATCGTCCACGTGACCCTGCTGTGGCGAAAAAATACGAAGCCGAGTTCCCGAAACTGAAACTGTTTACCATCGACCAGGAATTTGGTGGCTGGGCAAAAGCGCAGAAAGATCACTTCTCCAACGGCGGGACGTTTGACCAAATCAGTCAGCGTTAACGGCGTTAAACATAACGGCCCTGCGGGGTCGTTTTTCTTTGGTCATCTTTTTGCGCTACCCTTTCGCTTCAGAGCTTTTACAGGGACCGAAAAATGAAGCGCATCAAATATCTGATTTTGACAGGGGTTATCGTGCTGGTCGGTGCGGCCGCAGGCGGCTGGTACTGGCTGCATGCCGGCAATCCGGATGCCTTACGCCACTTCGTTATCGACCAGTGCGTGCCTCATCAACAGGAGAGCCAGTCTCCGGCCCCGTGCGCTTCGGTGAACCTGAAGGGCGGCTATGTGTTATTCAAGGATCGTAACGGCCCGTTGCAATATCTGTTGATGCCGACGTACCGGATTAATGGCACCGAAAGCCCGCTATTGCTGAATCCTCACACCCCCAACTTTTTCTGGCAGGCCTGGCAAAACCGTCAGGTAATGAGCGCTCGTCACGGTTCGCCGGTGCCGGATTCCGCCGTGTCGCTGACTATAAACTCGCGTACCGGGCGCACGCAGAATCATTTTCATATCCATATTTCCTGCCTGCGGCCTGATGTACGCGAGCAGCTGAATAACAGCATGGAGTCGATTAGCTCTCGCTGGCTGCCGCTGCCTGGTGGATTGCGCCACCATCAATATCTGGCTCGTCGTGTGACAGAAACGGAGCTGGCACAGAAAAGCCCGTTCCTGATGCTGGCTGAAGAAGTACCGGAAGCCGGTGACCATATGGGGCGATTTGCGCTGGCGATGGTGCAGCAGAGTGACGGCACATTTGTCCTGCTGGCGACTGAACGCGATCTGCTTACGCTAAACCGGGCGTCGGCGGAGGAAATCCAGGATCACCGTTGCGGCATCCTGCGGTAAGGCGTGATGAACCATAAAAAAGCCCGGTGACGATGATGCCGACCGGGCCTGATATTCAGCGCTAAGAAGCGATTAAGCCTGTTTAGCGGCTTCAGCTGCTTTAACGATAACGGCGAAAGCGTCAGCTTTCAGAGAGGCACCGCCAACCAGCGCGCCGTCAATGTCCGGCTGGGTGAACAGTTCAGCAGCGTTAGATGCGTTTACGGAACCGCCGTACTGAATGATAACTTGCTCAGCCACTTTCGCGTCTGCTTTAGCAATGTGATCACGGATGAATTTGTGAACTGCCTGAGCCTGCGCAGGAGTTGCAGATTTGCCAGTACCAATTGCCCATACTGGTTCGTAAGCGATAACCACACCTTCGAATGCTGCTGCGCCCTGAGTTTTCAGCACTGCGTCGATCTGACGTGCACAAACTTCTTCAGTTTTGCCTGCTTCGTTTTCTGCTTCGGTTTCACCGATGCACAGAACCGGTACCAGACCCTGCTCTTTCAGCACGGCGAATTTCTTGGCGATCAGTTCGTCAGATTCTTTGTGGTAAGTACGACGCTCAGAGTGACCGATGATGATGTATTTCGCACCGATATCTTTCAGCATTTCCGCAGAGGTTTCACCAGTGAATGCGCCGGACAGGTTCAGGTCAACGTTCTGCGCGCCCACGATGATGTGGCTGCCACCAGCGGCACGAATGGCCAGGTCGAGGTACATTTCCGGCGGCGCGATAGCAACGCCACAACCGGTTACGCCACTCAGCTCTGTACGCAGGTTAGCAACCAGCTCGTTTACCATGTGGCGGCTGCCGTTCAGTTTCCAGTTACCCATCACTAAAGGATGTCGCATTTGAATTCTCCACGCTACTTAAGCGAATTAAGGAAGATGGCCACCCCTCAGGGCAGCATGGTCTGTGAAACAGTATAGAGATTCGGCGCTGGAAAGGCTTTGCTTTTTGTCATTTATTGTTGCTTTCGAGCGTCTCAGCCAGGGCCAGCTTAATCGGTTCAACAGCGAAGGTCAGACCCTTTTCGCCGTTATCTGCGACCACATAGCGAAGCGCCCCTTCACTGCTGGTGTAGTAGCGTTTGTTCTTTCCGGCGGAAAGGAGTTTCTGCAGTTTTTGCCGGCTTTGCGCTTTGGTAATCGCAGGAGTGAAGACGCGCAAAACCGCGCCCATATATTCCAGCGCTTTCTCTTTGGCCGCTTTTTGTTCCGGCCCCTGAATCGGTAGCCAGGTTATCTGCATCGATTTAATCTTTAGCGTGCCGCGCTCAAGTGCCGTAGAGGCGTACAGATTTTCATTAATTTTGCTGGCGGCACGAGTGAGGGTCAGCTGATCGCGGCTGGTGGTGATGGAGTGGAATTCGTTCAGCGCCAGTGCCGGATTATCGGCGTTAAACTTCTCACGAAACTGGCTAATGGACAGATCAAACGTCGGCGAACCCGAGAGCAGGTAAGGCGCGGTGGTGGATTCGCCCGTTTCAGCCGACAGCGCTTTTTGGCCGACAGTCACTGCTGTAAGCCCAATCAAACACAAAGTCAGCCATTTCGTCATGTACACCACCTAAGATTTTTTCCTGGGGATGATTAAAACGGTAAACCGCCCCGCTTGTCAAAAAGAGACCACTTCAGGGTAAACTACGCGGCATGACGATGATAAGGAATTTTCCATGACCCTACAGCAGTGGTTATTTTCGATTAATGGGCGTATTGGACGCCGTGATTTTTGGATCTGGATAGGTCTTTGGGTGCTGGCGATGATTGTGCTGTTCACCCTCGCGGGCAGTGGTTTACTGAATCTGCAAACCGCCGCATTTGCGTTGGTGTGCCTGCTCTGGCCGACGGCAGCAGTGACCGTTAAACGCCTGCACGACCGTGGTAAATCAGGCATCTGGGCGCTGTTGATGATCCTCGCGTGGATGCTTCTCGCCGGTAACTGGGCGGTGCTCCCGGGCGTCTGGCAGTGGGGCGTGGGCCGCTTTATTCCGACCCTGATTATGGTGATGATGCTTATTGACCTGGGCGCGTTCGTTGGGACCCAGGGCGAAAATAAGTTCGGAAAAGAAACGATTGCCGTTAAATACCGCTGATTACCAGTAGTGTTCGGCAGTCATATGGCCCGGTCGGCGACGCAAATGTTTGGTCATCTGCCGGGAATCTTTCAGTAACTGCTGGGTATCACGCACCATCTGCGGGTTTCCGCACAGCATCACATGGCTGTTTTCGATGGTCATCGTCAGGCCCACGGCCTCTTCCAGCGCTCCGCTTTCGATAAGCGCCGGTACGCGTCCGGTTAACGAGCCTGACACTTCCTCGCGACTCACCACGGTTTGAATACGGAGTTTCCCTTCGTATTGTTTTTGCAGTTCCAGCATCAACGGCAAATAGCTTAAATCGTGGGCATAGCGCACCGCATGCACCAGCACCAGGTTGTTGAAGCGCTCCAGATTTTTCCCTTCCTGCAGAATCGACAAATACGGGCCGAGCGCCGTGCCGGTCGCCAGCATCCACAGCGTATCGCAGTCCGGCACTTCATCCAGCACAAAGAAACCTGCCGCTTCGCTGACCAATTGCACTTCATCACCGGGTTTGAGCGCCGCCAGACGCGGGCTGAGTTTGCCCTCTGGTACCGTCACCAGATAAAACTCGAGGTCAGGATTATTGGGCGCATTGACATAGGAATAGGCGCGCTGGACGCGCTCGCCGTCAATTTCCAGCCCAAGCTTGGTGAATTGTCCGGCCGTGAAGGGGTGAACAGGGGCATGAACGGTGAGGCTGAACAACGCATCTGTCCAGTTCTCGACTTTGGTAACTTTACCTGTGACCCAATCCGCCATTATCTTCTCCTCGCTACGTTGATAGTCCTATCTTCGCTACCAGGAGGAAAGATTTCCAGCCCCGAAAGGCTGGAAAGCTCTATTGATCAAATAAATCAGAGGATGTGTAGCTGGATTTCCGGATCTTTGCGGTCGAGATAGTGAATCGACTGAATGCGGCGGATGGTACGCGATTTACCGCGGATCATCAGCGTTTCGGTGGTGGCAATATTGCCCTTGCGGGTAATGCCGTCCAGCAGGTCGCCTTTAGTGATGCCGGTGGCGGAGAAAATAACGTTGTCGCTGCGGGCCATTTCATCGAGGCGTAACACTTTCCCGGCTTCGATACCCATTGCTACACAGCGCTCGAGTTCGTTTTCGCCAATGCGGCGGTTTTCTGGCGAGTCGCCTTTAACGTCGTGGCGTGCCAGCAGGCGGCCGTGCATATCGCCGTCCAGCGCACGGATAACCGCAGCAGACACCACGCCTTCCGGCGCGCCGCCAATCCCGTACAGCACATCAACTTCGCTGTCCGGCATACAGGTCAGAATGGAGGCCGCAACGTCGCCGTCAGGGATGGCAAAAACGCGCACGCCGAGCTTTTGCATCTCGGCAATCACCTGGTCGTGGCGCGGTTTGGCAAGAATGGTAACGGTTAGCTCAGACAGCGGCTTATCGAGCGCTTTCGCTACATTGCGCAAATTCTCTTCGAGCGGCAGATTGAGGTCGATAGCGCCTTTTGCACCAGGACCGACGATCAACTTTTCCATGTACATGTCTGGAGCGTTCAGGAAACAGCCTTTATCGCCCACGGCCAGCACGGCCAGCGCATTCGCCTGACCCATGGCGGTCATGCGGGTGCCTTCAATTGGGTCCACGGCGATATCGACCGCATCACCGTTGCCAGTGCCGACCTGCTCGCCGATAAACAACATCGGGGCTTCGTCAATTTCGCCTTCGCCAATTACGATGGTGCCGTCGATATTGACCTTGTTGAGCATGATGCGCATGGCATTCACGGCGGCGCCGTCGGCGATATTTTTATCACCACGACCCAGCCATTTATAACCAGCAAGCGCGGCGGCCTCGGTCACACGCGAAAATTCGATGGCAAGTTCTCGTCTCATAACATACTCGTTTTGGAAGCTAAGAATGGCGCGCAGCCCAAAAGGCTACGCGTTGGAATAACGTTCGGTTTCCGGCATCCAGCGCTCGATTAACGCCAGCGCCTGCGGCGGATATTTGTCATGAATATGACGCGCGATGCGCTGAACATCCGGGATCATCGCCTGATCACGCAGCAAATCAGCAACTTTGAATTCAGCCGCGCCGGTCTGACGGGTGCCGAGCATCTCGCCCGGCCCGCGGATTTCGAGATCTTTTTGCGCAATCACAAAGCCGTCGTTGCTGTCGCGTAATACCTGCAGGCGTTTCTGCGCCGTTTTCGACAGCGGTGCTTTATAGAGTAGTACACAGTGAGAGGCGACAGCGCCGCGTCCCACACGGCCACGTAGCTGGTGCAGCTGCGCCAGGCCCAGACGCTCCGGGTTTTCGATAATCATCAGGCTAGCGTTTGGCACGTCCACCCCGACTTCAATCACCGTAGTGGCGATAAGCAATTGCAGCTCGCCCTGCTTGAAAGCCAGCATCACCGCCTGCTTTTCAGCCGGCTTCATGCGTCCGTGGACGAGACCGATGTTTAGCTCTGGCAGCGCAATTTTCAGCTCTTCCCAGGTGGCTTCTGCCGCCTGCGCTTCCAGCAAATCGGACTCTTCAATCAGCGTGCAGACCCAATAAGCCTGACGGCCTTCCTGCATACAGGCATGGCGCACGCGTTCGATAATTTCGTGGCGACGGGTATCACCAATGGCGACCGTCGTGACGGGCGTACGGCCCGGCGGCATTTCGTCGATAACCGACGTGTCGAGATCGGCATACGCGGTCATCGCCAGGGTACGGGGAATTGGCGTGGCGGTCATGATCAGCTGATGCGGATGGAAACCCTGTTGCTGGCCTTTTTCCCATAGCGCCAGACGCTGGTGAACACCGAAGCGGTGCTGTTCGTCGATGATAACCAGCGCCAAACCGTTAAACTGAACCTGCTCCTGGAAAATGGCATGGGTGCCGACCACCATTTGTACCTGACCGCTGGCAATGGCTTCCTGTTGCGCCTGACGTGCTTTGCCCTTTTGCTTGCCCGCCAGCCAGCCCACTTCAATACCCAATGGTGCAAACCAGTTACGGAAGTTGGTGGCGTGCTGCTCGGCTAACAGTTCCGTCGGCGCCATTAGCCCGACCTGTTTGCCATTGGCGATTGCTCTTAACGCAGCGAGGGCAGCAACCAGCGTTTTCCCGGAGCCGACGTCGCCCTGAACGAGGCGCATCATCGGGATATCCTGGGCTAAATCTTTTTCGATTTCTGCCACCACGCGGGCCTGAGCCCCGGTTGGCTTAAATGGCAGCGCGGCGAGAAGACCATTTTTCAGATCGTCCTTCGGGCCCAGCGGTTCGGCGTGATAACGCTGTGCGCCCGCACGAAGTGCAAGCATGCTCAGGTTATGTGCCAACAGCTCTTCCATAATCAGACGGCGCTGTGCTGGATGCTGGCCACTTTCTAAATCAGTCAATTGCAACGACGGCGGTGGGCGGTGCAGGGTGCGCAATGCTTCCGGCAGGCTCATTAAACCCTGCGCCAGTTCCGGCGGCAGCAGTTCCGCGATGGCGCAGGTATCAAGTAAATCCAGTGCCTGATCGGTCAGCTTACGCAGCGTAGCCTGGCGTACGCCTTCGGTGGTTGGATAGACCGGCGTCAGCGTTTCCTGCAGCTCTGGCTCGCTCATATCACCCTGCACGCGGTATTCCGGATGGATCATCTCCGCACCGTACTTCCCACGCTTCGCTTCACCGTAGGCCAGCACGCGGCGGCCTGTGGCGAGACTGTTTTTCATCGCCGCGTTGAAATTGAAAAAACGCATGGTGAGGATGCCGGTGCCGTCGCTTATCTGGCAGGTCATCATTCGGCGACCGCCGAAAGTGATATTGCTGTTGAGAACTTCACCTTCCACCGTAGCGTAGATGCCCGGCAGCAGGTCATTGATAGGGTAAAGTTGGGTTCGGTCTTCGTAACGCAGCGGTAAGTGCAGGAGCAAATCCTGCACGTTATGCAGGCCAATCTTCGCCAGTTTGCTGGTCTGTGCTGCGCCAACGCCAGTGAGTGCACTCAGCGGGACGGCATCCAGCAGACGGCCTCCCATGGCTTATTTCGCCGCCTGCATGACAGACCACCACTGTGCATCGGCCTCGATTTCCCCACGCTCGTTGACGTGTGGATAAGGCAGATTTTTACGCCTGGAGACGTGGGCCAGCACCGGGTAGCCGCCTTCGAACAACAGACGCTGCTGTTCTTCTTGCGGCAACATACTGTTTTCGCGCAGGTACATGCCTGCATTTTGCCGCTGGCGCTGGGCTTCATAGAGAATAAGGGCTGAGGCGACCGAAACGTTCAGCGACTGGACCATGCCGGTCATTGGGATAATGATGTCCTGGTCGGCGAGGTCTAACGCTTCCTGAGTAATGCCGGTTTTTTCCTGACCCATCAAAACACAGGTCGGTCGCGTGTAATCGATTTCGCGAAAATCTACCGCTTTATCAGATAGATGAGTTGCCAGAATTTGCATGCCACGGCTTTTCAGCGTGGAGACGGCATCGCCGATGGTCGGGTGGGTTTTGACCTGAACCCAACTGTTGCTACCTGCGGCGCTGGAAACCATGGTGCGCATGTGGTTCCCTGGCCAGACGGCGTGGACTTCATGCACTCCGACGGCATCAGCAGTGCGAATGATTGCCGAGACATTATGGGGCTTGTGGACCTGCTCCATACAGACGGTCAGATCAGGCTGACGCCTGGCAAGCATCTCACAGATACGCTCATAACGTTTTGGGTTCATTGAACTAGTTTCTGTTGCGGGTGACTTTAATCACATCAGGCATAACGCGAATTTTACGCATGATATTGGCCAGATGGACGCGATCGCGTGCCGTCAGACGCATGAAGGCGCTGTAGACGCGACCATCTTTCTCTTCCGTATTCAGACTCTGAATATTGGACGAGGCGGTGTTGATCGCGGCGGTAAGGTTCGCCAGCGCACCCTGATGGTTGAACATATCCACCTTAATTTCGGTGATAAATTCTTGTTCGGTCTCTTTATCCCACTCCACGGCCATGAATTTTTCCGGCTCTTTCTGATAACCGCGAATATTTCGGCACGACTCGTGGTGGATAACCAGTCCTTTGCCCGGGCTGACGTGGGCGATAATCGGATCGCCTGGAATTGGACGGCAGCATTTTGCGAAGGTTATCAGTACGCCATCAGCGCCTTTAATCGGCAGATGACCGTGACCCGACGGCGTTGGCTGCTGCGCTGCACCAGCTTCGCCTTGCTGTAAGTTCTTCGCGACCACCACGCTCATGGCGTTGCCAAGACCGATTTCGGCCAGCAGATCGTCAAGCGTGGCGAGCTTCATGCGGACTAATTCGCGGTGGATGTTTTCCTGCGGAATTTCGGCGAGCTTGCGGCTTCCGCCGAGCGCGTGGTTCAGCAGACGACGGCCGAGACTGACGGAGTCATCGCGCTTCAGGTTTTTCAGCAACTGACGGATTCTGGCGCGCGCTTTCGAGCTGACCACAAAGTTCAGCCACGCGGCATTCGGGCGTGCGCCCGGCGCGGTAATAATTTCGACCGTTTGTCCGCTGGTGAGCGGCTGCGACAGTGGATAGGGCTGTCTGTCGACGCGCGCACCGACGCAGGCATGACCGATATCGGTATGGACCGCGTAGGCGAAATCGACCGGTGTCGCACCGGCCGGAAGTTCGACAATGCGGCCTTCCGGGGTGAAAACATAAATCTCATCCGGGAAGAGATCAGATTTTACGCTCTCGATAAATTCAAATGAGCTACCTGCACTCTGCTGCAGTTCGAGCAAGCTTTGCATCCAGCGCTGAGCGCGGATTTGTGCGGTAGTACTGCTTTCGCCATTCTCTTTGTACGCCCAGTGTGCGGCGACACCCATTTCTGCCATCACGTCCATGTCTTCGGTACGAATCTGCACCTCAACCGGCACGCCGTGCGGGCCAATCATAGAGGTATGCAACGATTGATATCCGTTGGCTTTTGGAATAGCGATATAGTCTTTCACCCGGCCAGGACGCGGCTTGTACAGGCTGTGCATCTGGCCCAACACACGGTAGCAGGTGTCGAAATCATGGACGATCACGCGGAAGGCGTAGATATCCATAATCGAGTGAAAACGCTGCTCTTTGAGCACCATTTTGCAGTAGATGGAGTAAAGATGCTTTTCACGGCCGCTGACGCGACACGGAATTCCCGCTTCCTGTAACCGTCCATCGATTTCAGAAAGGATCTTCTGAATCATCTCCTTACGGTTGCCACGTGCCGCTTTCACTACCTCTTTAATAACGCGGTAGCGGTTAGGATACAGCGCTTCAAAGCCCAGCTCTTCGAGCTCGGTTTTAATGTGATGAATACCTAAACGGTGCGCCAGCGGGCTGTAGATTTCCAGTGTTTCGCGGGCAATGCGGCGGCGTTTGTCCGGGCGAAGAGAGCCCAGGGTGCGCATATTGTGGGTACGGTCGGCAAGTTTGATGAGAATGACGCGGATATCCTGCACCATCGCCATAATCATCTTGCGAAAGTTTTCGGCCTGCGCCTCTTTCTTATCGCGGAACTTAAGCTTATCAAGCTTGGACACCCCTTCTACCAGTTCAGCAACGCTTTTGCCAAACAGCTGTTCCATATCCTGGTAGGTGGCGGGGGTATCTTCAATCACGTCATGCAGTAGGGCTGCCATCAATGTTTCATAGTCGAGTTTCATCTCGGCCAGAATGCAGGCAACGGCTACCGGGTGCGTGATATAGGGTTCACCGCTTGAACGTGTCTGTCCCTCGTGAGCATCACGTGCAACGAGATAAGCCTGCTGAAGACGCTTAATCTGGTCTTCTGGCAGGTAAGTTTGAATCAGCTGATTCAGGCTCTCAAACAGATACAAGGGCGACCCGCAGGGTTAATTAACGACGACCTTCAGCAATGGCGGTAACGGCCTGCAGTTCTGCGGCTTCCTGCTCTTGCTGTTCCTGACGATCACGAACGTCGAGGATCTGGTTGTTGATCAGACCTTCTTCGATTTCGCGCAACGCGATTACGGTGGTTTTGTCGTTCTCTTCTGGTACCAGCGGATCTTTACCGCCTGTCTGCATCTGACGAGCGCGACGCGCGGCGACCAGCACCAGGTCAAAACGGTTACCAATTTTCTCTACAGCGTCCTGAACAGTTACGCGTGCCATATTTCAAAGCTCCACAGATGACGAAATGACTGGGCATGATACTGAATGTGTGTTCAGTCTGCCAATAGTTTGCTGATTAAAGCGTCATGGCGTTGCTTTTGACGGCTCATGCGCAGACGTTCAGCGCGAATAATGGTTTTCAAATCGCCCAGGGCGGTATCAAAATCATCGTTCACAATCAGATAGTTGTATTCGGCGTAGTGGCTCATTTCCGCTACAGCCTGCGCCATACGTTTGGCGATAACTTCTTCGCTATCCTGGCCACGGCCGCGCAGTCGGCGGTCGAGTTCGTCTTTAGACGGTGGCAGAATAAAGATACTGCGTGATTCGGGCATCGCTTTGCGGATTTGCTGCGCGCCCTGCCAGTCGATATCAAGAAACACATCTACGCCGGATTTCAGAACCTGCTCGATAGTTTCACGCGACGTACCGTAATAATTTCCAAATACTTCGGCATGCTCAAGAAACGCGTCCCGGCCAATCATCGTTTTAAATTCCGCGTGATCGACAAAGAAATAATGCTCACCGTGAACTTCACCCGGACGCGGTGCACGCGTGGTGTGTGAAACAGAAACCTGGGTGTCGTATAACGGTTGGGTTTTCAGTAATGCCTGAATCAGGCTGGATTTACCCGCGCCACTAGGGGCAGAAACAATATAAAGCGTGCCTTGAGCCATGAGAGTCTTGTGTATGTGAGTCGAAAGAAAGTCTACATACGAGCCTATTATACACGTCGCCGCTGCGTGACGTAGCCTTTGTCACACTTTTTACGTCAGTTTCTTCCCTTTTGCGCACGCCTTTCCTGATTTTTCTGACTGTTGCAGCAACGGTACAAATTCCTCTGGAGCATGCGCACAACATCGAAAATCCCGTCTCGTCATCGGTTTTTGTTCGCGCTACAACCTTTTGAAAGCGAGCAGGAGACAGAGAATGATAGGGATAAGAGGGATTTTAGCGGTGCTGCTGACAATGTTTACATTGAGTACGCAAGCCGTTTGTCCGGCGTGGTCGGATGCCAGAGCGATACAGGAAATTGATCGTCTGCAACGCCAGATAGACGAATGGAACGACGCTTATTGGCAGTTCGGTGATAGCGGGATAAGCGATGACAAATTCGATCAGCTTAGCGCGGAGTTACAGCAGTGGCGGCGTTGTTTTGGCAACCCCGCTGAGGAGCCTGCGCTGCCGGATATTAAAGGAGATCTTACGCATCCGGTGGCGCATACAGGCGTCAAAAAGCTGAAAGACAGTTTGGCAGTCTCTCAGTGGATGCATGACAAGACAGATCTGTGGGTTCAACCCAAAGTCGACGGAGTGGCGATAACGTTGGTGTATCGCCAGGGCGCACTCGTGCAGGTTGTCAGCCGGGGCAATGGCCGTGCGGGCGAAGACTGGACCCGTAAAGCGCTTCAAATTCCTGCAATTCCCAAAACGGTGCAAGGCCTCCTTGCAAACAGCGTTCTGCAAGGGGAATTGTTCCTTCGGCAAGAAGGGCACATTCAGCAGCAAATGGGGGGCATGAATGCCCGGTCTAAAGTATCTGGGGCTATGTTGCGTAAATCGGGTTCAACCTTGCTCGATGAATTATCTGTGTTTATTTGGGCCTGGCCAGATGGTCCGGCACAAATGTCTGAACGGCTGAGGCTGCTACGCGAAGCCGGGTATCCACTGGCCGCTGATTATTCGCGACCGGTAAAGACGATTTCGGATGTCTCTACGCTTCGCCAGCACTGGTTTACCTCGCCGCTGCCTTTTGCCACTGATGGCGTTGTGGTCCGCGCGGCGAAAGAGCCTGAATCTCGAAATTGGCTGCCCGGAGAGGGCAATTGGGTAATCGCGTGGAAATACCCCCCGGCAACGCAAATCGCCGAAGTGAAATCGATTGAGTTCAGCGTGGGTCGTACAGGCAAGATAGCTGTCGTGGCGCATCTGGCGCCCATTTTGCTCGATGACAAACAGGTTCGGCGGGTCAACGTTGGCTCGCTAAAACGCTGGCAGGAGCGGGATATTGCGCCCGGCGATCGGTTGAACATCAGCCTTGCCGGGCAAGGGATCCCAAGAATTGATGATGTAGCCTGGCGAACAACCGACAGGACCAAGCCAGTGCCGCCACAAGGCACCTTTGATTGGTTAACCTGCTCTTGGAATACAGAACAGTGCCAGCCGCAGTTTTTGGCGCGGCTGGTATGGGTAAGTCAGCAGTTGCACCTCGACGGTGTGGGGGTATCGCTCTGGCGGCAGCTCAATGAGACCCACCACTTCGCTCATCTTTTTTCCTGGTTAACGCTCAGTGAAACACAGCTCCAGCAAACTCCGGGGTTCTCGAGGGACAGAGCCCGCCAGGTGTGGCACAAATTTGACTTTGCCAGGCAGCAGCCTTTTGTCCAATGGCTACAGGCGATGGGGATGCCGCTGAATCAAAAGGCGCTACCGAGTATTGCTGGGCATACCTGGCAGCAGCTTGGACAGATGAAAGAAGAGGAGTGGCAGACATTGCCTATGACCGGAAAAACCAAAACCAGCCAGCTGAGGCGCTGGCTGGGTGACTCGCAGGTGAGCGCACTGGCTCAGTGGCTGAAAGTGCAGAGGATTGATGGTTTTTAAAGTGAGTCTTTATCCGCCTTTCGGTAATGTGAATTCACATCGGGCGAACTGAAGTTGCTACGTAAATCGTCATATTCGAAAATATGCCGACCGCCGTCCATAACCGAGAATGATGTTTCTGGCTGATAGCATGGCTCAAGAGGTGATTTGCAATGAGGTATCCCTGTTGAGATGCCCATCAGGCTTAGTATCAGCTCATAATTGTTGGCGGTGGAGTAGCGCTCCTCTACTTTGCCAAGTCGACGCGGTTTGCTGGCGAGAGCTGCAGGGCTGTACCAGATAAACTGGGGTACATCGTAAGCCTCTTTGCTTGGGTTGCGAGAGCCGTGCATATAATGCGATTCGAGTTGCGGGTTTTTCTCTAAGCCATGATCGGAGAAATAGAGCAGAGCAGAGGTGCTGTTACCAAGACGCTTAGTAACTTCACCAATAACGTGGTCGGTATAACGGATTGCATTGTTATAACAATCCTCATATTTATCATCAGTATGATAATAATCAGCAGAGGCTGGGTAGCGAATGCAGGCCATTTCATGGCTACCATTAATGTGCAAAACGATCAGTTTGCGACCAGCAACGGTCAGGGCTTTATCCAGTTCAGGCAACAGTTCTTCGTCATAGCTGGTGTCTACCCATTGAGCTTTTTGGCTGAGGGAGGCAATTGCCACTACGTAGTTATTACTTTTCCCAGAATTGCCCTGTGCGCTTATCCATTCAGTATGGAAGCCAGCCTTGTTGGCGACTCGAATCACATTATCGGCCAGATCGTTGACAGTAAAATGGTCAGCATCGGCTTTGCTGAGAATCATTGGAACAGCGAGCACAGTCGCTGATGCCGGCGCAATTGCATGCTCAAAGACCAGGGCATTGTTGCTAAATGCTGATTCGACGGGTGTGGTATCCAGGCCAAAACCGTAGAGTTGCATATTGCTGCGGCGTGCCGATTCCCCGACGATCACAACAAAGTTTTCGATTCCAGTATCGCTCACGCTTACTGCGGGATATTGGGTATCGTGCTTATAGATGTGTTCTGCCAGTTTGTTATCACGAACTGCAATAATGAATTCTGATGCCACGTAGAATGGCGTATTAGTCAGAATTCGCGAAGAAAGTGGGTAGTAAACTTCCAAATCTTTGCGCTGTTTCAACCAGTTTGCTGAGGTATACCAGGCAAAAAATACGACTAACAGACAGGCACCACCATGCTTAACTGTGGTTGAGGTATTACCTGCCAGGTAGTGGATTGCCAGCATCGTAATGGTGAAATAGAGCGCAATTATCGGGAAGTAATAGGTAAAGAGCCCCGACATACTGCTGATTTCACTCATGTGGGTCGTCAAAATACTCATGGCGAATACGCTGCTAAACTCACTTTGGTAAATTCGCCAGGTACAGAATGAAATCGCAAAGTTGAGCGTCAACGCCGCCGTGAGTAACACCGACGCAATCTTCCCCAACAAATAACGATAAATTGCCGCGGCTGATAGCAGCAACAGTGCGTTACAAATCGCAATACGGATTACAAACCTTAATGGCTGTGTGAAGACGGCAGGCCAGATCTGGATGAGCATGGAAAAAAGAAAGGCCAATATAAAATATTGGCTCAAATTCTTTTTAATAATCGGTAGCGATGCACTGATGAATGACATGAGAGACTTAATGTAAATTGATCTTAAAATATTACCGCTATTGTATACGAATTTTCCATTCTCATGTGTGTCCGATAAGTGCTTTCAAGCATGAACTATTCGAAATAGATATGAATATTTGCTGTGCTGCCGGCAGAAGTTAATGCGCGTTGTGCTTGTAATGAAATACCGGCAGACCCAGTTTTAGACGTAGCGCCAGCATGCGCATGGTAAAGCCGAACAACAGCGTGGCAATCACCACCACATCGTGGTTACTTACATAGTTCTGTAGGGCGATATACAGCACCGCAGAAGCAAACGAGACCCCAGCGTACAGCTCTTTTTGGAACACCAGCGGGATGCGCTTACAGAACATATCGCGTAACACGCCACCAAAGACGCCCGTTACCACGGCTGCGATACAGGCGATCACCGGGCCTTCGCTCATATCCAGTGCAATCTGAGCGCCGATGATGGAGAACACCACCAGGCCAAGGGCATCGAGCACGAGGAACAGGCGGCGCAGATGCGGCATCACGGGCGCAACGATGGTTGTCAGTACCGCGGCGATGGCAACAATAATCACATATTCCGGGTGTTTAACCCAACCCAGAGGATAGTGGCCGAGCAGGATATCGCGCACCGAACCGCCGCCAAGCGCCGTAGCAGTGGCAATGATGATGACGCCAAACGTATCCATCCGGCGACGTCCGGCCGCCAGTGCGCCCGTCATCGCTTCCGCGGTGATCCCGATGAGATAAAGAATATGTAGCAGCATAATTGCCCTCGTAAGTCAGAGCGGCAGATTAGCGATTTGTGCGGTGGATCACGATTGAGATTTTCTAAGGCAAAATGAAAAGGATTAGTTTTTGTTATTTGAAATGACAACTATAGGCCAGCCTAAGGCGATATTGCTTTTTTTATGGATTAGTAAAAGTATGCTGTTTAACGCGCGTTGAAATCCAGGGGTTGAAAAGCCCGGCGTGAACCGGGCCTGTTCGCTTATTCGATGTTCTGAATCTGCTCACGCATCTGTTCAATCAGCACTTTCAGCTCGATGGCGGAGGTGGTGACTTCACTGTTAATGGACTTAGACGCCAGCGTGTTCGATTCACGGTTGAACTCCTGCATCATAAAGTCGAGGCGACGTCCCACAGCCTCTTTCTTTTTAAGGATGTTCCAGGTTTCTTTCACATGGGCTTCGAGGCGATCAAGCTCTTCAGCGACGTCAATACGCTGAGCCATCATGACCAATTCCTGCTCGAGGCGATTGTTCTCAAGCTGCACCTGTGCATCTTCAAGCTTCGAGACCAGACGCTCGCGCTGCCACTGGAGTATTTCAGGCATATGCGCACGGACTTTGACGACTTCGGCGCTAACACCGTCAAGACGTTGTTCAATGAGTGCTTTCAGTGCGCTGCCTTCAGTTTCACGGGCAACGATGAAATCATCCAGTGCGCCATCAAGGGCAGAGAGGATTTCAGCGGTGATAGCATCAAGATCTTGCTCCTGAGCGGCCATAACCCCCGGCCAACGCAGAATATCAACCGGGTTAACTTCGCCCTCGTCGCTCTGCATTTTGACCCAGTTGGCCGCAGTGACCAGCTGTTTCGCCAACTTTTCGTTGAGAATGAGCTCGCCGGTCGCGCTCGGATCTTGTTCAAAACGCAGGGTACATTCGACCTTGCCACGGGTCAGACGGGCACGGATACGCTCACGGACAACTGGCTCAAGGCTACGGAACTGTTCCGGCATGCGGAAGTAAGTTTCGAGATAACGCTGGTTTACCGAGCGCAATTCCCACGCGGCACTGCCCCATTCACCTTTGATTTCACGACGGGCGTAGGCGGTCATACTGCGGATCATAGACGTTCCTGTTTTTAAAGGAGAGATGGGGGGATTATAGCTAGCGGGGCTTTCTCATGATAGGAATATGCGTCCTTAATCCGTATATACACGTCATCCTTTAGGCTGCCTCTTTGTTGGCTACCTTCGCTCACCCCAGTCACTTACTGATGTAAGCTCCTGGGGATTCGCTCAGTTGCCGCCGCGATGCAACCTAAATGATTTTGTGTATAATGCGCGCCACATTCGTTTTAAGCCGGAGATATCATCATGCGTCCAGCAGGCCGTAGCGCTCATCAGGTGCGTCCCGTAACCCTGACCCGTAACTACACCAAACACGCTGAAGGCTCTGTGCTGGTCGAATTCGGTGATACCAAAGTGCTTTGCACTGCATCCATTGACGAAGGCGTCCCGCGTTTTCTGAAAGGACAGGGCCAGGGTTGGATCACCGCCGAATACGGCATGCTGCCGCGTTCCACCCACACCCGCAACGCCCGTGAAGCGGCGAAAGGCAAGCAGGGTGGTCGTACCATGGAAATTCAGCGTCTGATCGCTCGCGCCCTGCGCGCTGCTGTTGACCTGAAAACGCTGGGTGAATTCACCATTACGCTGGACTGCGACGTCATCCAGGCTGATGGCGGCACGCGTACCGCATCCATTACCGGTGCCTGTGTAGCGCTGGCTGATGCCCTGAACAAACTGGTTGCTGCCGGTAAACTTAAAACCAACCCGATGAAAGGCATGGTTGCGGCGGTTTCCGTCGGTATCGTTGCTGGTGAAGCGCTGTGCGATCTGGAATACGTTGAAGATTCCGCCGCAGAAACTGACATGAACGTGGTGATGACCGAAGATG
This sequence comes from Citrobacter sp. 18056, assembly GCA_902706235.1. Taxonomy (GTDB): domain Bacteria; phylum Pseudomonadota; class Gammaproteobacteria; order Enterobacterales; family Enterobacteriaceae; genus Scandinavium; species Scandinavium manionii. The sequence goes on from CACSJR010000002.1 coordinate 125,968, forward strand.
GCCGCATCATCGAAGTGCAGGGGACGGCAGAAGGCGAACCGTTCACCCATGAGGAACTTCTTACCTTGTTGGCTTTGGCCCGAGGGGGAATCGAATCCATTGTCACGACGCAGAAAGCGGCGTTAGAAAATTAATTAGAGGGCGACTGATGAGTCGCCCTTTTTTTGTCTGTAGAAAACAGGATGAGGAGCGAATCCATGAAACCGTATCAGCGCCAGTTTATTGAATTTGCGCTTAACAAGCAGGTATTGAAGTTCGGCGAATTCACGCTGAAATCCGGGCGCAAAAGCCCCTATTTCTTTAATGCCGGGCTGTTTAATACCGGGCGCGATTTGGCGCTGTTAGGCCGTTTTTACGCTGAAGCGCTAATGGATTCAGGCATCGATTTCGACCTGCTGTTTGGCCCAGCGTATAAAGGTATCCCGATTGCCACGACTGCCGCAGTCGCACTGGCTGAACATCACGATCGCGATGTGCCGTACTGCTTTAATCGCAAAGAAGCCAAAACTCATGGCGAAGGCGGCAACCTGGTGGGCAGTCCGCTCGAAGGCCGAATCATGCTGGTCGACGATGTGATCACCGCTGGAACGGCTATCCGTGAGTCGATGGAAATCATCCAGGCTCATGGCGCAACGCTTGCGGGTGTGCTGATTTCGCTGAACCGCCAGGAGCGCGGACGCGGGGACATTTCTGCGATTCAGGAAGTTGAGCGCGACTACGGCTGTCAGGTGATTTCTATCATCACTCTGAAAGACCTGATTGCTTACCTGGAAGAAAAGCCGGAGATGGCCGACCATCTGGCGGCAGTCCGGGCGTATCGCGAAGAGTTTGGCGTATAAAAACGAAACCGGGCATCGCGCCCGGTTTTTTTACTGGAGTTGCGCCGCAACCAGCGGCCAGCGGGCATCAAAATCTTCCGTTGGGCAGTATTTGAATTCACTGCGTACAAAGCGGGAAAGCATTCCTTCGCAAAACGCCAGAATCTGGCCCGCCAGCAGCGTTTCATCGTTAACGTAGCCTTCGCCTTCGCGCATTTTCTTTTCGCGTAATACCTGACGCAGCTGAGCTTCAATGCGCTCGAAAAGCTGGTTGATGCGACCCTGCAGCCTGTCCTGTTCAAACATCAGGGCGTGACCGGTCAGAATGCGTGTCAGACCCGGGTTACGTTCACCGAAACCGAGAATCAATAGCACAATCAGACGCAAACGGGCGTTGGTGTCTTTTTCATCTTTCAAAATCAGATTGATACGGGTGATCAGGCTGTCTTCGATGAACTCGATCAGGCTGTCGAACATCCGGGTTTTGCTTGGGAAATGGCGATACAACGCCGCTTCGGAAACGCCCACTGAGGCGGCCAGCTTTGCGGTAGTAATACGTTGACTACCATCGCTGGATTCAAGCATAAGCGCCAGAGATTGAAGTATTTCTTCGCGACGATTCCGTTTCGCGGTTTGTTTTTCTGCCATGTTTTCAAATACCCCTGAAAATAAACTCTCGTCAGGCGGACATCCACACAACGACCGCAAACAAGCGCTTGCGGTGATGTTATTGCATTATTTCGCTGCTGGATGCTGCTTCAGAACGGCTTATTTGCGTCCTGAATGGCCGAAGCCGCCTTCGCCACGATCGGTGGCGTCAAACTCTTCCACCAGGTTGAACTCTGCCTGAACGACAGGAACAAACACCATCTGGGCAATACGTTCGCCCGGCTCGATGGTAAAGCTCTGCTGACCACGGTTCCAGACGGAAACCATCAACTGGCCCTGATAATCTGAGTCGATAAGGCCGACCAGATTACCCAGCACGACACCGTGCTTATGGCCGAGACCGGAACGCGGCAGGATAACGGCTGCCAGGGAGGAGTCCGCGATATGAATAGCCAGGCCGGTTGGCAGCAGTGTGGTTGCGCCAGGAGCCAGTTCTACGGCTTCATCAAGACAGGCTCGCAGGTCAAGTCCGGCAGAGCCGGAGGTGGCGTATGTCGGCAGCGGGAATTGCTCGCCAACACGCGGGTCCATAATCTTAACGTCGATTTTTTTCATCATAACGGGTAACGATCTCGTCCAGTAGTAGTTGGCCCAGGAGTTCCTTTCGCGCAAGCGGTAAGACTTTATCTCCATCCTGCCAGAAAAGGTGTAATGCGTTGTCGTCGCTATTAAACCCTTGATTTTCTTGCGATACATCATTCGCGCAGATCAGATCAAGGTTCTTGCGGGCTCGCTTTTGCTGCGCATATTCTTCCACATTATTTGTTTCTGCGGCAAACCCTACGACATAAGGACGAGAGGTCGTGAGCGCGGCAACACCAGCAACGATATCCGGATTTTTAACCATTTTTATCGTTAATTCATCGCCTTGCTTTTTAATCTTCTCGTCCGAAATAGCCGCTGCACGATAGTCAGCAACCGCTGCGCAGCCAATAAAAATGTGCTGATTTTGCGCATTTTTCTGGACCGCGGCTTCCATTTCCAGCGCCGTCGTTACATCGATGCGCTGAATGAATGGCGGCGTAGTCATTGCAACAGGGCCACTGACAAGTGTGACGTTAGCGCCACGCTGTGCAGCCGCCGCCGCAATCGCGAAGCCCATTTTACCGGAACTGTAGTTGGTGATGTAACGCACCGGATCTAACGGTTCGCGGGTGGGGCCTGCGGTAATCATGATATTGAGATGTTGCAGGTCTTTGACAGGCGAAAAATGCGTTGCCGCCATCTCGACAATCACCCGCGGATCCAGCATACGGCCTGGGCCGATATCGCCACAGGCCTGGCTGCCGCTGTCTGGGCCCCAAAGCAGCAGCCCACGTGAAGCGAGTGTGTCCAGATTATGCTGGGTCGCTGCTGCGCGGTACATCTGCTGATTCATCGCCGGTACGACGGCGACAGGAGCCGCCGTGGCGAGGCAAATGGTGGTGACCAGATCATTGGCCATGCCTGCAGCAACGCGGGCGATAAGGTCGGCGGTCGCCGGGGCCAAAATCACCAGGTCAGCCCATTTCCCGAGCTCAATATGACCCATCGCCGCTTCGGCAGCAGGGTCCAGCAGGCTGTCGGACACCGGGAAACCGGATACCGCCTGAAGGCTCAATGGCGTAATGAAGGCTTTCGCCGCGTCTGTCATGGCGACGCGGACTTCTGCGCCACGTTCGCGCAAGCGGCGCACCAGTTCTGGCGTTTTGTAAGCAGCGATACCTCCGCTGACGCCAAGAACGATTTTTTTACCGGCCAGGCTTATCATGATTCTTTCCTGTGGAAGACATCGGAATGCGCCCATTTTATCACAATCCCTCCGTTGTCGTGCTGCAAAGGAAAATCCACTTTGCGAGGCGTTACGCAAGTGTGGCAATCCGCTGTCGTGCGCATGGTGGGGCGCATGGCAAGATATCCGTCGTCAAAAGGAGAAGACGAATGGAAGACGTTGAACGGATTTTGCCGCGTGAAAAAATGCAAACCGATGGGATTGAAGCACTCAGTGACGTTGAACTGCTGGCCCTGTTTTTACGAACAGGTACGCAGCGAAGGGATGTGCTTTCTTTCGCTGATTATTTGCTGAAACATTTTGGTTCGTTGCACGGTTTGTTGTTGGCACCAGAGTCTGAGCTTCTCAGGATGGACGGCATTGGCATCGCCAAATATGCCCAACTTAAAGGGATTGCCGAACTGGCTCGGCGTTTTTTTACTCTTCAGTTGATGATGCAGGAAAACCCGTTAAGCAGCCCTCATGCCACGCGTGAATTTTTGCAAAGTCAGCTAGCGAAAGAAGAGCGTGAGATCTTCATGGTGATCTTCTTAGATAGTCAAAACAGGGTGTTAAAGCATAGCCGGATGTTCAGCGGGACGTTGAGTCATGTCGAAGTTCACCCTCGCGAGATAGTCCGCGAGGCCATTAAGGTCAATGCAGCGGCGCTGATTCTCGCACATAATCATCCTTCAGGCAGTGCTCAGCCTAGTAAAGCGGATAGAATCATCACCGAAAGAGTGATAAAGTGCTGCCACTTCATGGAGATAAGCGTCCTCGATCACTTGATTGTCGGCAAAGGGGAGATAATTTCTTTTGCTGAACACGGATGGATTTAGCGATCCACCGGGATCTTTGTCTGTTCGGGACTTGAGCACACCGCGGAGTCAGCGTATACTACGCCACCTTTGAGAATCTCGGGTTTGGCATTTGGGCCTGGCTATACGAGTTCACTTAGAACCGTCAGACCGGGCTGTAGCAGCCTGACGAGGCGCCAATACCCTATACGAAGCTCGAGCTAATTTGATTTTTGGAGAATAGACATGTCCCGAGTCTGCCAAGTAACTGGCAAGCGTCCGGTGACCGGTAACAACCGTTCCCACGCACTGAACGCGACTAAGCGCCGTTTCCTGCCGAACCTGCACTCTCACCGTTTCTGGGTTGAGAGCGAGAAGCGCTTTGTCACCCTGCGTGTATCTGCTAAAGGTATGCGTGTAATTGACAAGAAAGGCATCGATACAGTTCTGTCCGAACTGCGTGCCCGTGGCGAAAAGTACTAAGTACTAAGAGGAATTAAATCATGGCTAAAGGTATTCGTGAGAAAATCAAGCTGGTTTCTTCTGCTGGTACTGGTCACTTCTATACCACCACGAAGAACAAGCGTACTAAGCCGGAAAAACTGGAACTGAAAAAGTTCGATCCAGTTGTCCGTCAGCACGTTCTGTACAAAGAAGCTAAAATCAAATAATTTTAGTTTTCTTGTATATAAACCCCGCCTCGGCGGGGTTTTTTGTTTTAACCTTCGTATGTTGAGCTACAGATGCGTTGGCTTTGTTCATTCACCCCAGTCACTTACTGATGTAAGCTCCTGAGGAGTCACTCCTCGCCGCCTTCCTGTAACTCAACATACTGTGGTTAAGGGGAAAAAATGCCTGAATTACCAGAGGTCGAGACCAGCCGTCGCGGTATCGAGCCGCATCTGGTCGGTGAGACCATCCTGCACGTCATTGTTCGCAACGGCCGATTGCGCTGGCCCGTATCTGCGGAAATTCATAGTCTCAGCGATAAGCCCGTACTCAGCGTTCAGCGTCGCGCCAAATACCTGCTGCTTGAGCTGCCTGACGGCTGGATAATCATCCACCTCGGGATGTCGGGAAGTTTGCGTATCCTCGCTGAAGAACGAGCGCCAGAGAAGCACGATCATGTTGACCTGGTGATGAGTAACGGCAAAGTGCTGCGTTACACTGACCCTCGCCGATTCGGCGCGTGGCTGTGGACTAAAGAGCTGGAAGGCCACAGTGTGCTGGCACATCTCGGCCCGGAACCGCTGAGTGAGGCGTTTAACGCCGATTACTTCCGCGAGAAGTGTGCGAAAAAGAAAACGCCGATCAAACCGTGGCTGATGGATAACAAGCTGGTGGTGGGCGTGGGTAACATCTATGCCAGTGAGTCATTGTTCGCCGCTGGTATTCACCCGGACAGGCTTGCGTCATCGCTTTCTGCGGAGGAGTGCGCGTTATTGGTGCGTGTTATCAAGGCGGTGCTGCTGCGCTCTATTGAACAGGGCGGGACGACGCTGAAGGATTTCCTGCAAAGCGACGGTAAGCCGGGCTATTTTGCTCAGGAATTGCAGGTCTACGGTCGGAAGGATGAACCTTGTCGGGTCTGCGGCTCGCCGATTATCGCGACGAAACATGCGCAGCGGGCAACATTTTACTGCCGCCGCTGCCAGAAGTGATTATTTCAGCTTGTCCATCAGCGCCTGATGGACAGCAGGCGGCAGGAAGTGGGCGACGTCGCCATCGTGGCGCGCCACTTCTTTCACCAGTGAAGAAGAAATAAACGACCACTCTTTCGACGGCATCAGGAATACGCTCTCAAGCTCCGGCATCAGGTGGCGATTCATGTGCGCCAGCTGCATTTCGTATTCGAAATCCGCCACCGCCCGTAAACCACGAATCAAGATGTTGGCCTGCTGTGCGCGGGCAAAATTTGCCATCAGGTCACTAAAACCCACCACTTCCACATTAGTCAGGTGTGAAGTCGCTTGGCTGGCTAACGCGACGCGTTCATCCAGATCAAACATCGGTTTTTTACTTGGGCTGGACGCGATGGCCAGCAGCACTTTATCGAACATGCAGCTGGCGCGGGTAACGATGTCGAGATGTCCGTTGGTGATGGGATCAAAGGTGCCTGGGTAGATGGCTTTTGTGCTCATGACTCACGCCTTCTTGCTAAAGCTGCGGTTCAGCGCCCACAGCTCGGTGTACTTGTTAAACGTATACTGCGCGTTCACGACCGACAGCAGCCAGCCCTGTGCGCCATCCAGAACGCCGCCACGCAGGATAAGCGTTTTGATTAACGCGCCCAGCGTGTGACCAAAAATACCTGCCAGTGAGGTTTTCTTGCCTTTCTGATGACGTTCCTGCGCCCATGCCGTGGCATAAGCCAGCTGTTTACGCTGGAACTCAGCAAAATCACGACAGGTCAGATGCTTCAGGTCGCCCTTCAGTTCTACGACTTTTGCACCGCGACTGTCGAGGGATTCATGCACTTGATTATCGTTGTACTGCCAGCGCTCGCGCTCGTAAAGACGCAGAACTCTGTCTGGATACCAGCCGCTGTGACGCATAAAGCGACCGAGAAAATAGTTACGGCGAGCAATACTGTAAACGGCGCCCGGTTCCGGGGCCGCAAGGGTGTCGCGGAGGGAATTTTCGAGCTCAGGCGTGACGCGTTCATCGGTGTCGATCATTAACACATAATCGCCGGTGGCGAGCGCTTGAGCGCGCTGACGCTGAATACCGTAGCCCTGCCAGTCGGTGTTTACGTGGACTTGTGCGCCAAGACTTCTTGCCAGTTCAACGGTGTTGTCGTCGCTGCCGGAGTCCAGCAAAACAATCTCGTCAGCCCATTGCACTGATGCCAGGCAATCCGGCAGCAGATCGGCAGCGTTTTTGGCGATCATCACCACCGACAGGCGAGTTGGCATTAGTGGCTCCGCTGAGGCAGATAGGGTTGCAGTAACTGTAACAGACGGGCAAGCGCGCCCTGATTCTGATGAAGCACTTCGACGGCATGGCGGCCATACCAGAGGCGGTAATCTTCATCAGTCAGCAGCGTAGAGACTTCTTTCACCAGCGTGTCCATATCGGTGACTGTGATGAGTCCGTCATCCTGCTGAAGTTTGGCGCAGATGTCTTTGAAATTGAAGGTATGCGGTCCCATCAATACCGGAATTGCATGCGCGGCCGGTTCCAGCGGGTTGTGCCCACCACGTTCGACGAGACTGCCGCCGACAAAGGCCAGGTCAGCAATTCCGTACAGCAGCATCAGCTCACCCATGGTGTCGCCAATGACCACCTGAGTCGTCGCGGAAGGAATTTCACCCGTACTGCGCAGGGTAAACGGCATGCCTGCTTTCTGCACCAGTTCACGGGCGTCAGCAAATCGTTCAGGATGGCGCGGCACCAGAATCAGCAGCAGATCCGGGAAGGTTTCCAGCAGCTTTTTATGTGCGTCGAGGATGATTTTTTCTTCGCCGTCATGGGTACTGGTTGCGATCCACACCTGACGATGCGGTGCCCACTGGCGACGTAACGTCACTGCGCGTGCCGCCAGCTCTGGCGTCACGGAGATATCAAATTTGAGGCTGCCGGTAATCGTCAGCTGATTGCGTTTGAGGCCCAATGCGAGGAAACGGTTACCGTCCTCTTCGTTCTGCGCGGCAATCAGGGTGATGCGGCTCAGCAGTCGACGCATGAATTTGCCGAGCTTGCCGTAACCTTTGGCTGAACGTTCAGACAGGCGCGCGTTGGCAATCACCAACGGGATTTTGCGCTTATGCAGCGCGGCAACCATGTTCGGCCACAGCTCGGTTTCCATCACGATAACCAGCTTCGGACGGGTGGTATTGAAGAAGCGGTTCATCGCGCCAGGTAAATCGTACGGCAGATAGACATGCTGCACATCTTTGCCGAAGGCGGACATTGCCCGTTCAGAACCGGTTGGCGTCATGGTTGTGACGGTTATCGGCAATGACGGGTAACGATGGCGCAGCGCACGCACCAGCGGAATGGCGGCCAGCGTCTCGCCTACGGAGACGGAGTGCAGCAGTATGCCATCAGGCACTACCTTATTTTTGCAAAAGCCATAGCGCTCAGCCCAGCGTTTACGGTACGCGGGCGCCTTTCGGCTGCGCAACAATAACCGCAGCCAGACCAGCGGCTGAATCAGGTAGAGCAAGGTGGTATACAGAAATTCCAAGCGAGTTATCCGTTTTTATACTTCGGCGGGCAAATTCTAAGCATTTAGCGTGCTTAAAGCTATCCCTTTGGTACATCAGTCAGGCCAATGATTGAAGCTTGTGCGCAAAGTGGTTGAAAAAATGGCAGGGAAAGGTTCCCTGCCATTCATATCAATACTATTGCTCTGCCGGAGGTAAGGCATTGAGATGGTAAGTTATGCGCTCAGAGAGACCCCGAATATCACCGCCGGTGATGAAATAGGAATCATCTTTCTGATTAGGGTTTTTCACGTTAAACCCAAGCATTTTATTGATGAGGGTGGCGAGCTGGAAATGGTTGAGCGGCACATGATCGGTGATGGTGCTCATCGCATATTCCGGAGCGTTACTGAAGTACAGGAATGGAACCTGGGCGATGGGCATCTCAACCACTGAGTGTCCAAAGAGGCCGCCGTCACCCACTCTTTCACCATGATCGGAGGTGATGAACACGAGGACAGGCAGTTTCGACTTCGCCATAGCTGTGCGAATCGCAGCGGCGAGCTCTTTGTCATACAAACGAACGGCGTCATCGTACTCGTTCTTCTTCTGCGCAACGTCATCACTCAGACGCGGGGTAGAGAACTTAGCAAATCCAGGCGGAATGTTTCGCTCATAAGGGATATGTGGCGCACGGCTGTTCAATACCATCAGGAACGGTTTGTTCCAGTCCAGATTAGATTTCTCGACTGATGGTGTGAGAACAACATCGGCACCCACTTCTGGTGCAGGACGGATTTGCGTGTCTTCCCACAAATCGATGTCATGAATACCAATCCAGTTGCTAAGTCCCTCGAGTCCTTGCGCAGAAATAAAGGCCGTTTGATATCCATGTTTTTTTGCGTTGGCAAAGATATTCGTGGCTCTGGATTTATAAGCTGCATAGTTGTCGGGTTCGCGAAGGTTGTTGACCAGCATCGGGATGGCCACGCGAGTCGATACGGCATTGGAGATAATCAAACGGCCTGTCCCTTGGTACTGCTGGAGCAGTGCTTTCAGCTCAGGCGTGGTATCACGCTCATAGCCAAGTGCGCTCACATGGTGAGGATTCAGGCTTTCACCGATGGCAAGAATAATCGAATACTTACCAGCATGCGTATCCGGTACTGGCGTCACGGCATAGGGTTCGTAATGGGCAATATTTTGATTTTCACCAGAGATAGCTTCAGGTATCAACCGGATAGCGCTGTAGCTCATAGCAGATAAGCCATTTCGCAGCAGTGAGTGACGCAGGTCTGGGTTGAATTTATACATTTGCCCGTCAATGGCTTTGTAGAACTGGCCCACAAACATCACCACAATCGCGAGCAGGCATGGCATTGCTAACCCTTTATGCCACTTCGGTGCCAGGCGACGAGTAACAAACAACGCAACCAGGACTGCCACAATCATTATGGCGAAGTAGACCCCTAATGAACCCAGGCTGTCGGTAATACCACTGGCAATATCTTTTGTTTCAACAAACGCTAACCAGACTTCGCTGGGTCCATAAAACTGACCATAAAATTGATAATAAATGGCTTCGCTGATCTGCACTATAAATGTCACTGCAAGAAGTAGGCGTGTTACGAAAAAACGCGAACTCACTGCAGCAAGCAAAGAAATGATGAGATAAAGTGAAATATCACCTGCTTTTGGCTGATAGACATGATCTTTAAGTAGAATAATGATTTCAGAAAGCGAGAACAGGACCAGGAAGAGAATCGTCAGGAACACGGTTCTCAGCAGGTTGGTGCGCAGCGCAGGCGACCATTTTGCAGATGTTTTCAACATTGTCAGGCTCAATCTCATTAGAACTTTTTAGTCAGCGGACGAATGGCTTTACCAAAGCCAAAGCGAACTGCGCGAACAAACGTAGGGCGGTTATGCAATCCTTTACGCCAGATGTCCTCAAACAAACTGAACCAACGGGCAGCAACAGCTTCGCGAGAGTAGACCTGTAGACGTTTCTCGCCCTGTTCGCGCATTTGGCGATAGAGTTCAGGGGTGTTTTTCAGTTTCATAATCGCATCAAATGCTTCATCAGGCGTTTTCGCTATCAAATAGTCCAACTCGCTTTCGCGAATAGCCCGATAAGACGGCTCATCATCACAAACCATGACCGTTTTGCCCAACCAGTTGTTAATCAGTTTGCTGGCAGGTTTACGCGCTAACTTATGATCGTGTGATTTACGAAAACTGATGCAAACATCCACATCCTGGTAGTCAGTCCAGTTATCAAACGAGATCCGCAATTTGATACCTTGCTCTGCCAGACGCTGCTTGAATGTTCCTTCTCGATACGTTTCCGGGAAACTATCCACACGCCCAAAGAAGGCGACGGTTTCAATCGATTCATCAGTACGTTGACGAGGTTTAACCCCAGGTTGTGGCCAGTAAGGTACGAATATACGGTTACTGTGAACATCGACTTCCGGGTTCTGATCAACAACAACATCGGCCCCGATAACCGGTGGGCGATCGGCTCGAGCGACGACGGTAACGCCCTGCCACGGTTTTACACGCGAGCCAAAATCATCGTTGTGCATTAAATTGATAGCATCAGGGCGGCATTCTGAACCGAATGAGCATTCTATCTCGTCACCATAGTAATGCTTCAAAGCCAGAGTCGTCTGGAATGTCCATCCGCCACGCCCTCCGCAATAAAAGCGTTCAGGGATTGAGTCAGGATTTACTCGGTTATCGAGCAGAGTCTGAAAATCTGCATAGTTTTTAGCGATGAAATCAGCGCGGGAAACCGCGTGGAGTTTTAGTTTGCTCATAATATCCGTTAGCCGAGAATTTTTTTAAGTCGGAAGAATCGACGTCCCAGACGCCACCGTTGGCGAAAACCACGTGCATTCTGCCAGATCATTGACCAGATGCCTCTGTCGAAAAGCTCTCGCGTTATCTCGCGCTTTTTCTCCATATCTTCAATATTGTTGATGCTGTGCAGGATCCCAAGGCCTTCTTTTGCGAGCTGCCAGTGACAGGCTGGTACGCGCTTCACCTGTTCTGGATGGCGTTTATTGATGGCGTCCAGCATCTCAAGAATCTTCATATAGTGGCGGGAAGAACGCATCCGGGTATCGTCGGTGCCAGGCGTATGGGATACAGAGGCTGAGTGAATCAGGTAGTCGTAAAATACTTCGTCAATATACTGAACGCGTTTCGCCGTCAAAAGAACTTCGGTTGTCCATGGGATATCCTGATGGCGCAGACCGGGTTCGAAGGTAAATCCCTGCTCTTTGATAAAGTCATGGCGGTAGATATTCAGCCAGGTGACATGCAGGAATTTACGCGATGACAGCGCCATTTGTAGCCAGCCCGGGCCATCCAGCACATCTGTTGAAGAGAGTTTGTCAGAGGGAAAAATCTTTTTCGACGGACGACCATCGTCGTAAATGTAAGTCCCGTTGCAGGTCGCGACATCCAACTGACCGGCAGAAGCGATTTCCAGCAGGCGTGGGTACATTCCGGGATAGATAACATCGTCGATATCCGGGAAGGCGACATACTCCCCCTTCGCAACGGCAAGCCCTGTATTGCGTGCCACGGAGACTCCACCGTTAGCTTGCTCAATCACCTTAAAATGACTGAATTCAGTCGCATAGCGCGTGATGATTTCTGCTGAGCCGTCGTTTGAACCATCATTGACGATAATGAGTTCCAGACTGTTGAGGTTCTGCTTTTTGATGCTGTCAAAGAAAGCGCTCAGAAATTTCTCGCCATTATAAACGGCGACAACGAGGCTTAACTGCGGCGTACAAGACATGCTTTCTCCGTACTATTACGCGGTGATGTGGCTATCAAGATTTAACTGTATCGTGCGATGGCAATTCGACAGCCGTCAGGCTAAAGAGTTCTGAAGGCGTTGATCGCACCAGCGCTTTTAGGCTCAGACGCGATCAACGTATGTTCAGGAGGGTTTATCTGTGGCTTGCGGGTTGCGCAGGGCACACATACCGATCAGCAACCCTGTAAGGAACATGTACTGCTCCAGATAGTGGTCTTTCAGGTTATGGTCGACCATGGTTCTGGAGAAGAAGCCGACGGTGAAGAGTAACAGGAACATCCCCAACATCGTGTTGCCGTGACGAAACTCTTTCCAGCCAATATACCAGCATCCTGCCAGCAGAATCAGCCAACCGGCAATGCCGACAATCCCATTCTGGATACCAAATTCAATAAGACCATAATGGCTGTGTGGGATATTTATCCGATTATCCTGAGTATCACGACGCAGTACGTAACGGAATGCTTCTTTACGCGGGCCCATCCCGGCAGGGTGTTCACCCACCAGTTTCCAGCCTTGATGGAAGAAGCTGGCACGACAGCCGTTGGAATGGTCCATTTGGACACCGAGATCGTTTAATGGCCTGGTTCCATTTGTTCTGTTGTAGCAGAAGCTGGTGAATGGGGCATTCCATCCCGCCTCCGCATCACTTTCAATATTTTGCCAGCGCGGGTCAGTCTTCCAGGACGTATAGCCGAGCGCCACCGAGGCGAGAATGATCGCCAGCAGGATACCGCCCGTCAGCACGACACGGCTGCGGCGCATGCTGTGTAGGCTTAGCAGGATAAAGGTAGAGAACAGGCTGCCGACGAGGCCAATGGTACCCCAGCGCGTGTCCACCAGGCCGGTACACAGCAGATTGCAGAGCAACATGAACGACAGTGTGGGTGTGCCGAGGCGTAAGAAATGTTGGCGCAGTAATCCGCGAGCAAGCAGCTCAGCAAGAATAAAGCCGGTGATCATGTTGACCTGGAAACTCATCCGCGTGCGGTTATAGACAATCCGCGTTTGCCCCCAGTGGATAACGCCATCACGCCAATAGAGCCAGGCGGTATCCAGGAGGTGTATCAATATCACGCCCCAGAAGAAGAGGATAACCAGCGTAAACAGACGGGCGGCAGTAATTGAGGGGAAATGAGTCTGGATAACCGGTAATAACACCAGTCCTGCGCAGAAAAGTAATACCGGGCGTAGCCATTGTCCATCCCATGTCGATACCATTTCTTTGATATCGGGTGCGACAAAAAAGCCGTTAATCAAAATGAAAAAGGTCAGCACCCACAGCGCGATGAGAACGAACTTAATTTTACTTAAATGTAGACTCTGCTTTGCTGTAACAGAACTGAAAAACAGGCCAAAAGACACGACAATAATGGGGTAAATCAATCCATTACGATGAAAAGGCAGCTGATCATTTGGAATCGGCCAGATAAAACATAAAGCCAATACAGACAGGATGATCGCACCTGTCAGAATGTTTCGAGTTTTTGTCATAGTTTTTGGCTGGTTACGGACTTCGGCATCTTTACCGGCAAGTTTACGGTGCTGTCAGATATCCACCGAGTTATGCCGTACAATTAAAAAAACCGAGGAAAATTACCACATATACTCCCACTACAGAAGGGCAATGTTTGTAAGCAGGAATAATCTCTCTCATTTGTAACGGCGGGGTCTTTTATGTATTACATCAGAGCAACGTATATACTACGCCGATCAAATTAAACCGAGATTATGAACAGGAACCCTATGCACATTGTCCACACTGAAGCTGACGGCGGAAAAGGCGGTCAACCGCTGCGTATCATCAACGAATCTCTGGGCATGATACAGCGTGGACATCAGGTGACTATCCTCTGCCCTGAGTCTGCTCCGCTGCATCAACTGGCGCTCTCAGCAGGACTCAATGTGGTGACCATGCCGCTGAGAAGAAAAAATCTTGGCAACTTGCTGACGTTACGCCGCTGGTTCCGTGACAATCGTGATACCGTCGATGTCGTTAATAGCCATAACTCGGCGGATACGTGGCTTGTTGCCCTGGCAAATCTGTTCTTATCTCGCCCACTTCCGCTCATTCGCACGCGCCATGCATCCGGTGTGCCTCGCAATAACTGGACGACGCGTTGGCTTTACCGTAAAGCCTGCAAGCATATTGTCTCCACAGGAGAAGCGCTGCGGTTGCAAATGGTGGCTCTGGGTGTGCCGCTGGAAAACACCACTTCCGTGCCTAGCGGAGTCGATACCTCACGTTTTCATCCTGGTGACAAAGACGCTGCCCGCAATCACTGCGATCTGAGTCAGGGGGATTTTTGGCTGGGCGTGGTGTCGCATTTACGACCGAATAAGGGCCATAGCGTACTGCTCAAGGCGCTGGCGCAAATCACCATCCCGGAAATTAAGGTCGCTATTGTCGGCGATGGTCCGCATCGTGAAGCGCTGGAAAGTGAAGTTATCCAACATAATCTCTTAACGCGTGTGGTACTGGCGGGTCATCAGCCCGATCCGGAACGCTGGTTCCCGGCATTTGATATTGCCATCAGCCCTTCCCACGATATGGAAGGAGTGCCACAAGGCGTACTGCAATCTTTAGCGACAGGGATAGCGACCATCGCGACGGATGCAGGCGGGACGGCCGATGCGGTTATCGACAGGAAGACGGGGCTTTTGATTGCACAGCAGGACGTAGAAGGACTGCGTGATGCCATTCTCACGCTGTATCACGACCCGGTGTTGCGCCGCCAACTGGCAAGCCAGGGGAATGAGTATCTTAATGCTCATTTTACCCGTGAATGCATGCTGACGGCGATGGAGAAGGTTTTTACCGACGCGGCTCAGTCCAGCAGTTCGCGATAAAGGTCCTGCAGTTTGTTGGCCATGCTTTCAAGCGTATAAGGTTCTGCGGTGGCGCGTGCCGCCGCCGCGTAATCAACGCCACGATGGCGTCCTTCCAGCCAGGCAGTAATCGCCTGCTGGTATCCCGGGACGTCAAGTGCGTCACGAACCCAGCCGTTGCTTCCTTCCTCGACCCATTCCGCTGCGCCGCAGCCGTGGCTGGTCAACAGCGGTAAACCGCAGGCCAGTGCTTCTACACAGACGTTCGGGAACGGATCGTACAACGTCGGTAAAATAAGTGCGTCTGCGCTGCCGTAGACTTCACGCACATCTGAAACCGGCCCGAGAAATTTCACGCGAGAAGAGACACCTAACGTACTGGCAAGCTTCGAAAACTTTGATGCATGCTTATCGTGACCGGCAATTAACAGCCAGACATCCTGGTGCGGTTGAATCGCTTTTAACGCCGTGGCCACTCCTTTACGGGCGAAACCGGAGCCAACATACGCCAGCACTGGCGCGCTATCCGGAATGCCAAGACGGCCACGCATTGAAGCCTGACGCACGTCGGGATGAAATTGTTGGGTATCGACCCCGTTATAAATCACCGTCAGCTTATCGTCGCTCAGGCCAAAACGGCGAGCGATATCGTCCCGTACCATACGCGAGTTACAGATAACTTTGCGCAGATTAGGGTGGGTAAACATCTGCTGTTCAGCGCTGAGAATGTAGCGGTGATAACGGCTAAAAGACTGCGCCCAGCGGGTCAGAGGCGACTGAATACGGTTGTATTGCTCGAGCCAGGCTGCGTGAACGCCGTCGCCTGCGCGGAAAATGGATGCACCGGGGATGCGTTCGTGGCTCTGGACGAGATCAAAATCCTTAAAATGCGCGGCTGCGGCTGACGCAAAACCTTCTTCGCGAGCCTGGCGATTGCGAAACGGCGGGTCGATAGTCAATGTATTCCAGCCTGCCGCATTTTCCCATTTGCGAGCGATCAGGGTGACATCGATTGCGGTATCGCGGGCCAGCACATTCAGTGCGCGGGAGACGAATCGTTCCGCGCCGCCGTTAGGATTATAGGTTTGTCTGACAATCGCGAGCTTCATGCCGGGTTTTCCAGAAGCAGTGTATCAATTGCGCTCAATACCTGCTGAGAGGTGATGGCCGTGATGCAGTCTGAAACATGGCTATCCCCGCAACCCGCTTTACCACAAGGCTGGCAGGTAAAACCTGCGGTGATAACCCGGTATTGCACGCCCCACGGCGCCCATTTAATCGCGCCGGTTGGGCCGAAAATGGCGACCGTGGGCGTTCCCACTGCGCTCGCTAAATGCATCGGCATGGAATCGACGCCAAAATAGAGCCGGGCATGCTTCATTAAAGCCCCCAGTTCTTTCAGATTCAGTTTTCCGCTTAAATCATGGTACGGCTGGGTGAGCCGTACCCGCAGACCATCCATGTATTCGCTCTCTTCTTTGGACGGTGCCGCAGAAAGAATTATCGGCAGACCGCGTGCGGAAAGCATATCGATAGTGACGGCAAGCTTATCCAGCGACCAGGCTTTAAACATCCAGCGAGAGGTCGGGTGTACCAGCACATATGATTTTGAAACAACGCCGAAATCCGCCAACTTTTGCGCGATTGAGGCTTCCGCTTCGGCACCCGGCACGAACAGCGTGTTTTTGTCTTCAGCCGTTTGCGGATGAATGCCGATATGGCGCAGCGCATCCAGATTCACTTCAACCATATGGCGCGAATTGTCCTGAATGGCCGGGTAGAGCGTCGTAAAGGATTTAACCCAGCGACGACGTGCCAGGCCAGTGCGTTTATCCGGCTTGAAGCCAACAGACACGCGTGGTTTCAGGCGACGGGCCAGACGCGCGCCGTGCCAATGCTCAGTCAGATTGATCAGTACGTCGTAATCGCGGGCTTTCAGGGTATTGAGCAATGCCCGATACAGCGTCAGCTGTTTGATAAAACCCTGCTTACGCCAGTTGCGCCCGATGGTATGCACCTGATTAATCGACGGATGGTTGGTCAACATGGCTTGCGTATCATCATAAACCAGCGCATCGACCTCTACATCGGGCCAGTTTTTCTTCAACACGGTAAAGACCGGTGAGGTCAGCAGCACATCCCCGTGATGGCGCAGCTTAACGATCAGGACTCGCTTTGGCGGACGATTCGGTGAGAAAAAATCAGGCATGATGACTCTCTGCGGCCAGTAAGGTGTTTAATCGCTCATAAACGGTCGCCGCACTCAGGTCGCTCAGTTGCGATGAGTCCTCAGGACGGCAAATGTGTTGGTTTTTTCCGTAGCCACCGATAAGACCCGGATCCGTAGGGCCATAAAGCGTGATATTCGGGCGATCCAGCGCAGCCGTTAAATGGCTGAGTCCGGTATCGACCGACACGACCGCACGCGCGCCTGCGAGAACGTGAGCAACCTTCTCAAGGCTCATTCGCGGCAGCACTTCCGCGTAATCATGGCCTTCGGCTAAACGTTCTGCTCTGGCTTCTTCATGCGGCGCGCCCCACAGCAGTTTGATGTTCAGACCGCTACCCGCCAGCTTTGCAATCAGCTCCCGCCAGTGCGATTCCGGCCAGTGTTTATCGTCGCGCGTGGTGGCGTGCAGAAATACGAGGTAAGGCGTCGCCGTGGCGCCGTCGGTGTTCACAAAATGCTGCGCAATTGCATAATCACCCTGCTGATCGGGCTGTGCATAGCCGAGGCTTTTCGCGAACAGCTCACGGGTACGTTCGACCGCATGCTGCTGTTTTTCGATGCGATGGCGGCGGTTGTAGAACAGGCTCGCCAGTGGTTCGCGGGCGCTTTGCCAGTCCATGCCGTGCTTGATACCGTGCGCGAGGCGTGTGACCAGCGCCGCGCTTTTCACCAGTCCTTGGGCGTCGATGATGGCGTCATACTTTTCGGTCTGCACTTTTTGGCGAAACGCGAGGCGTTCGGCCTTTACGGGGGCTGAGAACCACGCTTTGCGCCAGCGGCGGATAGCCACCGGGATAACCTTGTCTACTGCGGCGTGCCAGCTGGGAATTTGCGCAAAGCCTTCTTCAACTACCCAGTCAAAACGGATACCCGGAATCGCCTGAACGGCGTCGGTCAGCGCAGGCAATGTGTGAAGCACATCGCCCATTGAGGACGTTTTAACGATCAATACGCGCATCCGTTATGCGTCCTCGGCCAGCAGCAGCTGGTTTAATTCTTCCAGCACGCGGGCAGGCGTAATGTCGATCAGGCTCTGATGATAGCCCTCTTCGGCGTCGCCTTTACGCACTTTGTGGTAGCCGGTAATCAGGCGGATAACCTTGGCTTTATGCGACAGCGGCGGTGTGAAATCCGGGCTACTTGGGCCATACAGCGCAACCAGTGGCCGGTTCAGCGCTGCGGCGACGTGCATCAGACCAGAATCATTGGTGACGACCGCTTTACAGGCAGCAAGCAGAACCACGGCCTGTTCAAGCTGCGTTTCACCCGCCAGGTTGCGGCACCAGGCCTGCTGTTCCTGGCTGAGCGTCGCCAGGATTTCGTTCCCGGCATCGTGGTCTTTGGCTGAGCCGAATAACACCACCTGATAACCTTCATCGATCAGCTGTTTCGCCAGTTCTGCATAGTGATAGTGCGGCCAGCGTTTTGCCGGACCAAATTCCGCTCCGGGGCAGAAGCCAATCATCTGGCGTTCAGCGGAAAGCGAAAATGCGGCAGCCATCTGTAACTTTTCACTTTCGCTGACCTGGAGCTGTGGCCAGAGCAGTGGCTGCGGTAAATCTTTCGCAGAACGTATGAAACCTTTGTTATACGCCAGCGCGACATAGCGCTCGACCATCAGCGGCCAGGCCGCTTTGTCGAGGACGCGGACATCATTCAGTAAACCGTAGCGCATTTCGCCACGCCAGCCGGTACGTTGTGAAATTCCCGCAAAGTACGGGACCAGAGCCGACTTGAAAGAGTTCGGCAGGACGTAAGCGCGATCGTAGCGTTTTTCACGCAGACTGCGTCCGAGTCGACGGCGTTCGCTAATTTCCAGCGCACCATGACCGAGCGGCATCGGGATGGCTTCATTCACTTCCGGCATACGCGATAAAAGCGGACGGCACCACGCGGGTGCCATCACATCAATGATCGCCTGGGGATAGCGCGCCTTGAGCGTGCGATAGAGACTTTGCGACATCATCATGTCGCCCACCCATGACGGGCCAATCACCAATATCTTCATTCACTTCATCCTTCAAGCTGTCTCTGCGTTGGCTGCCTTCATTCACCCCAGTCACATAGTTATCCTATGCTCCTGGGGGTCATTCAGTTGCCGCCTTGATACCGCTTCAATGATTTTGTGAATTTGTATCGCTGTCGCGGTTGAGCCAGTGCATGTATTCCGTCACGCCTTCGGCAACGGTTTTGAACGGCTTATCGTAGCCCGCAGCACGCAGGTTAGTCAGGTCAGCCTGAGTAAACGCCTGATAGCGGCCTTTGAGTTTTTCCGGGAACGGAATGTACTCAATGCTGCCTTTCTGGTGATACGCAAGCGTTGCATCTGCCACGGCCTGGAAGGATTCCGCGCGGCCAGTGCCGAGGTTGAAAATACCGGACACGCCGTTTTCCCAGAACCACAGGTTCACTGCGGCAACATCGCCGACGTAAACGAAGTCGCGCTTAAAGCTGTCACTGCCTTCGAACAGTTTCGGGCTTTCGCCATTGTTCAACTGGGTGTTGAGGTGGAAGGCTACGCTCGCCATGCTGCCTTTATGGCCTTCGCGCGGTCCGTAGACGTTGAAGTAACGGAAACCGACAACCGGAGAATCTACTTCTGGCAGGATTTGACGCACGTATTCGTCGAACAGGAATTTGGAGTAGCCGTAAACGTTCAGCGGCTTTTCATACTCGCGGGACTCGATAAAGTCAGACGTGCGGCCGCCGTAGGTTGCTGCAGAAGAGGCGTACAGGAACGGGATTTCGCGCTCCAGGCAGTAGTGCAGCAGTTCTTTGGAATACTGATAGTTGTTATCCATCATGTACTTGCCGTCCCACTCGGTGGTGGAAGAGCAGGCACCTTCGTGGAAGACGGCTTCGATTTCGCCCATCTCTTCACCAGACATAATCTGGATCAGAAAATCTTCTTTATCCATATAGTCGGCGATGTTCAGGTCGACCAGGTTAACGAATTTGGTGCCGTCTTTCAGGTTGTCCACCACCAGAATGTCAGTGATGCCTTTATCATTCAGGGCTTTAATAATGTTGCTGCCGATAAAGCCTGCGCCGCCGGTAACGATGATCATAACGATAACCTTTGAATGTGGGTGACCGGGACTATCCCGGACGCTAATGGTTCTTATCATACCATCACTACGCAGAGTCTTCACATTCACCGACAACCCGCAAGGATACACGTGATTTATGCTACAAAAATGCTTAACCGACGCAGCGTCATCTCGTATAGACCTATAGCATTGGGTAATATGTTCCAAATTTTGCCGAATCTGGAGAGTTGCAATGCGTGGTGATTTTTACAAACAGTTAACCAGCGACCTGGAAACCGCCCGTGCGGAAGGGTTGTTTAAAGAAGAACGCATCATTACCTCTGCCCAACAGGCGGACATTACCGTCGGTGATGGCAGCCATGTCATCAACTTCTGCGCTAACAACTATCTCGGCCTGGCAAACCATCCAGAGCTGATTGCTGCGGCAAAATCCGGGATGGACAGCCACGGATTTGGCATGGCCTCCGTGCGTTTCATCTGCGGAACGCAGGACAGCCACAAGGTTCTGGAAAAGAAACTGGCCGATTTCCTCGGTATGGAAGATGCGATTCTTTACTCCTCCTGCTTTGACGCCAACGGTGGTCTGTTTGAAACCCTGCTCGGCCCGGAAGACGCCATCATTTCTGATGCGCTGAACCACGCTTCCATTATTGATGGCGTGCGTCTGTGTAAAGCGAAGCGTTTCCGTTATGCCAATAACGATATGCAGGAACTGGAAACGCGCCTGAAAGAAGCTCGCGAAGCCGGCGCTCGCCATGTACTGATCGCCACAGACGGCGTGTTCTCGATGGATGGCGTGATTGCCAACCTGAAAGGCGTTTGCGACCTGGCAGACAAATACGATGCGCTGGTGATGGTCGATGACTCCCATGCGGTCGGCTTTGTTGGCGAAAACGGTCGTGGCTCCCACGAATACTGCGATGTTCTGGATCGCGTAGACATCATCACCGGTACGCTGGGCAAAGCGCTCGGCGGTGCATCCGGCGGTTACACCGCGGCGCGTAAAGAGGTGGTCGAGTGGCTGCGTCAGCGGTCCCGCCCATACCTGTTCTCCAACTCACTGGCTCCGGCCATTGTTTCCGCGTCGATCAAAGTGCTGGAAATGGTGGAGTCAGGTGCTGAGCTGCGTGACCGCCTGTGGTCCAACGCGCGCTTGTTCCGCGAAAAAATGACCGCAGCAGGCTTTACCCTGGCCGGGGCCGATCACGCCATTATCCCGGTGATGCTGGGTGAAGCGACCGTGGCGCAAGACTTTGCCCGCGAGCTGCAAAAAGAAGGGATTTACGTCACCGGTTTCTTCTACCCGGTGGTGCCAAAAGGTCAGGCGCGTATCCGCACGCAGATGTCTGCGGCGCATACCCCTGAGCAAATTGAACGTGCGGTGGACGCGTTTACCCGCATCGGTAAGCAACTGGGCGTGATTGCCTGAGGATGTGAGATGAAAGCATTATCGAAACTGAAGGCCGAAGAAGGTATCTGGATGAACGACGTTCCGGAGCCGGAAGTCGGTCATAACGACCTGCTGATTAAGATTCGCAAAACCGCTATTTGTGGCACCGACGTGCACATCTATAACTGGGATGAATGGTCACAGAAAACCATCCCGGTTCCGATGGTCGTGGGTCACGAGTATGTCGGTGAAGTGGTCGGTATCGGCCAGGAAGTGAAAGGTTTTAAAATCGGCGATCGTGTTTCCGGTGAAGGTCACATCACCTGCGGCCACTGCCGTAACTGTCGCGCGGGCCGCACGCATCTTTGCCGCAACACCACGGGTGTCGGGGTAAACCGTCCGGGCTGTTTCGCAGAATATCTGGTTCTGCCGGCGTTCAACGCCTTTAAAATCCCGGATAACATTTCTGACGATCTGGCGTCCATCTTTGACCCGTTCGGTAATGCAGTTCATACGGCGCTGTCG
The DNA here is from genome assembly GCA_902706235.1 of Citrobacter sp. 18056. Classification (GTDB taxonomy): domain Bacteria; phylum Pseudomonadota; class Gammaproteobacteria; order Enterobacterales; family Enterobacteriaceae; genus Scandinavium; species Scandinavium manionii. Next base: position 148,009 of record CACSJR010000002.1, read on the forward strand.
TTTGATCTGGTCGGTGAAGACGTGCTGGTGTCCGGCGCAGGCCCCATCGGTATTATGGCCGCAGCCGTCGCGAAACACGTTGGTGCGCGTAACGTCGTGATTACTGACGTGAATGAATACCGTCTGGATCTGGCGCGTAAAATGGGCGTGACTCGTGCGGTTAACGTGTCCAAAGAAAGCCTGACTGATGTCATGGCCGAACTGGGCATGACCGAAGGGTTTGACGTGGGCCTGGAAATGTCAGGCGCACCGCCAGCGTTCCGCACCATGCTTGATACCATGAACCACGGCGGGCGTATTGCGATGTTGGGAATACCGCCATCAGATATGTCTATCGACTGGACCAAAGTCATCTTCAAGGGCTTGTTCATCAAAGGTATCTATGGTCGTGAGATGTTCGAGACCTGGTATAAGATGGCGGCGCTTATTCAGTCAGGGCTGGATCTCTCCCCAATCATTACCCACCGTTTCGGCGTTGATGACTTCCAGAAAGGCTTTGACGCGATGCGTTCCGGCCAGTCCGGGAAAGTGATTTTGAGCTGGGATTAACCCTAAAAAGCGCCTTCGGGCGCTTTTTTCTGCAACCTAATTCACGTAGTTTGTCCAAAAAAAGATTTTCGCCAACTTTTCTTCGCTTTTTATTCCCCACGTTTATAAAGTCTGTTGAGGTTTCATTTAACTTTATAACGCCTATGTTCAAACTCACCGTTTGTTTGTTGACCTTCAATTCTGCGCGCCTGCTGAATGAAGTCCTGCCTCCGCTGGTTACCGTTGCGGATGAGTTTATTGTGGTGGATTCTGGCAGCACGGATAAGACGTTAGATATTTGTCATGATTATGCTCTGACAATACATCACCATCCCTATTCCATGCATGGCGCACAAATGCGCCATGCAACTGAGTTATCCAGCAATGATTGGGTGCTTTGTATGGACAGCGATGAAATTCTGGATGCTGAAACGGTTGAATTTATTTTGGCGCTAAAAGCGGGCAACGAACCGGAAGCAGATCACGCCTGGCGTATTTCTCGTTACTGGCATGTGTTGGGGGAAGAAGTACGCACGATTTATCCCGTCTCTTCGCCTGATTATCCGGTGCGATTGTTTAACCGTACCCAGGCCCGGTTCAACGATCGTCCGGTCGATGACAAGGTTGAAGGTAATCTTCAGACGGCCAAAATCCCAGGCCACGTGCGGCACGATACCTTTTACTCACTTCATGAAGTTTTCAATAAACTCAATGGTTACACCACTCGACTGGTGAAATATCAGAATATCAGGCCATCGCTTGGTCGGGGTGTCATCAGTGCGATTGGCGCTTTTTTTAAATGGTATCTGTTTAGCGGTGCGTGGCGAAAAGGGAAAGTCGGTGCGGTCACGGGGCTATATGCGACGCTTTATAGTTTTCTGAAGTATTTCAAAGCCTGGTGTGCTCACAATACAAAACAGGGAGCCGTGATGGAAAAACACACGGACTCCCGTCAGGTCTGAATCAGGGCTGATCCCATCCCTGCCACTGTAGCTGCATATACTGCACCAGCGTGCTGTGGGTAATGCTGTCGCCGAGCACGGTAAAGAAGCGGGTGGCATACACTGGCTGCTGTGCTTGTCTTGGTTTACACAGTTTCACACCATGGAAAGGGTTGTGCGACGCGGCGGGCTGCTGAACCGGGCCGCCATTCTGCGGCGTCGACGTGTCTACCTGCTGTTCGTTGAGCAGGCTGCTCGGTCGCACCAGGGTGATATCCGGCGGCAAGTTGTACACCATCTGCTGAAGCACGCGAACCGTCGTTGGATGCGGGTGGCCAATCGCAATCGCCGAACCATTACGGCGCGCAAGCTGAATCGCACGATTAAACTGCACCCGAATATCCGCCTCGTTTTGTTTGTCATCCAGGAACACTCTACGCTTGATGACCTTCACGCCCGTCCCGGCGGCGGCGCGCATCGACTGGCTGTTGCCAATCGTCATGCTGTCGAGGAAATAGAAATTGTAGTGGCTCAGCGTCTGCATCACTTTCTGCATGCCGAACAGGCTCGAGGTCATGGCGCTGCCCATGTGGTTATTCAGCCCCACGGCGTAGGGCACTTTGCCGACCGCATCACGAATAATACGATCAATCTCTGCGCTGCTCATGTCCGGACGAAGGGTGTCTTTCTCCAGCGGCTGCTTGCTGAGTGGCGCCATCGGCAGGTGGATCAGGACTTCATGACCGCCGTTATGGGCTTTAGTCGCCATTTCGCGGGCGTGGGGAGCATTGGGTAACACGGCTACGGAGATAGTATTGGGCAGGGCCAGTACCTGATTTTCTTGCTGGGGGCGATAGCCAAAATCATCAATGACTATCGAGAGTTTTCCGGCGTGGGCCGGGGAAATCATCGCCAGTACGGCGGCGACGGACAACGCTAACGAGCGAAATTGAAGCAAAACTTATCTTCCCAACCACGGCTGTGGATTGACCGCCTGACCCTGGCGGCGAATTTCGAAGTAAAGTGACGGTCGGCCCTGACCACCACTGCTGCCCACAAGGGCAATCGGCTGACCCGCGCGAACCTGGGTCCCGACGCTGACCAGCGCGCTCTGATTATAGCCATACAGGCTCATGTCGCCTTTACCGTGCTCAACGACAACCACAAGGCCGTAGCCCTGCAACCAGTCGGCGAGGATCACCCGGCCATCGGCAATGGCTTTTACCTCGGTGCCTTCAGACGCACCGATAACCATCCCTTTCCAACGTAGTTCACCCTGAAGCTGTTCGCCATAGCGATGCAACGTTGGGCCGCGAACTGGCCAGTAGGCCTGACCGCGCGGTGAGCCCAGGCCGCCCGTACGGGACATCAGCGAGCGTTCACTTTCGGAAGGTTTATAGGTAGTGCCTTTACGCGAGGCGTCCTGCTGGCGGTCGCGTACGGCCTGCGCTTCACGGGCTTCGCGGTCTGCGCGAGCGCGCGCGGCTGCGGCGGCCTGTGCAATGCGGGAGCGCATGCGTGATTCGTTGGCCCGCATTTCGGAAAGCTGTTGTTGGCCTGCCTGAATCGAGGATTCAAGCCCGGCGAGGGTTTTCTTACGTTCGTTACGCGCTTGCTCAAGCTTGGCCTGCTGCGCTTTCTGCTCATACAGCAGCGTTTGCTGTTGGCTCTGTTTCTCTTCCAGCTCGGCTTTTTGCGAGGTCACTTCTTCGCGCGTCTGTTTCAGTTCGGCGATGGTTTCCTGGCGCGCCTGGTTGAGGTAACCAAAATAGGCCTGCAGACGTTGTCCGCGTTGGCTCTCTTCACCGCTTAAAATCAGCTGAATACCGGTATGCTCACCCTGACGAAACGCGGCATCAAGCTGTGCTGCGAGGCTGCGTTCCTGAGCGGCTTTTTGCTTTTCAAGTTTAGCAATCGACGCGTTCATGGCATCGACCTGCTTATTGAGGTCAGCGAGGGTATTCTGGGTGTCCCGCAGTTTGCGGGCAGCGGCGGAAATGGCTTCTTCCTGCTTTTTGAGCTGGGCGAGGAGAGCAGAGCGCTGTTGCTGCTGTTGGCGAACCGCCTTCTCTTTACTGGCGATATCAGCCTGAATAGATTTTAGCTGGTCGCGATCGTCCGCGTGAGCATACGTCGCGCACAGCAATACGCCAGCGCTGACTGCGCTGGCGTAACAAATGGATCGGACTGCCGTCGCGAGCCATATATTTGAAAAAATCGCCTTTCCCCTCATGGGGAGGGATTATTCCACGATGAACAGCGGCTTGCCAGTCATCTCTTCCGGCACGTCCATGCCCATCAGGGTCAGCATGGTTGGTGCGATATCGGAAAGTTTACCGCCATCGACCGCTTTAACCGCTTTGCCGCCAACGTAAATCAGCGGTACAGGCAGGTTAGTATGTGCGGTGTGTGCCTGGCCAGTAGCCGGATCACGCATCTGCTCGGCGTTACCGTGGTCAGCAGTGATAAGTAACTGACCGCCAACGGATTCTACCGCTGCAGTGACTTCAGCAATGCAGTTATCCAGCGCTTCAATCGCCTGAACTGCTGCTTCCATCACACCGGTGTGGCCAACCATGTCGCCATTCGGGTAGTTACAGATGATGGTGTCGTACTTGCCACCCTTGATTGCGCCGACCAATTTTTCAGTCAATTCTGCCGAACTCATTTCTGGCTGCAGATCGTAGGTCGCGACTTTCGGGGAGTTGATAAGGATTCGCTCTTCACCCACAAACGGGTCTTCTACGCCGCCGTTGAAGAAGAAGGTGACGTGTGCGTATTTCTCGGTTTCAGAGATACGAAGCTGGGTTTTGTCCTTCTTCGCCATCCACTCGCCGAAGGTGTTCGCGAGAGACGTTGGTGGGTATGCGCAAGGGGCTTTAATGTCAGCCGCGTATTCGGTCAGCATGATGTAGTCGAGATTGACCACTTTCTTACGGGCGAAGCCGTCGAAGTCAGCGTTAACGAAAGCACGGGTGATTTCACGGGCGCGGTCAGCACGGAAGTTCATGAAAATCAACGCATCGCCATCTTCCATTGCTGCGTCGGCCTGACCTTCTGCACGGATAACGGTGGCTTTCACGAATTCGTCGTTTTCGTCACGCGCGTAAGCGGCTTCGAGGCCGGCAACGGCGGTGTCAGTCTGGAACTCGCCTTTCGCCAGGGTCATCAGATCATAAGCGTGTTCAACGCGATCCCAACGGTTGTCGCGGTCCATCGCGAAGTAACGGCCAATGATGGACGCTACGCGGCCTTTACCCAGCTCGGCAAATTTCTCTTCGAAACGCTGCAGAGTGGGTTTGGCGCTGCGCGGGGGAGTATCACGGCCATCAAGGAAGGCGTGCAGATAGATTTTCTCTGCACCACGCTGAGCGGCCAGTTCTACCATCGCCAGGATGTGATCTTCGTGGCTGTGAACGCCACCGGCAGACAGCAGGCCCATGATGTGTACGGCTTTGCCCGCCGCAACGGCTTTATCAACCGCGCCTGCCAGCACGCTGTTTTCAAAGAACGTACGCTCTTTGATTTCAACGTCCAGACGGGTCAGGTCCTGATACACGATACGGCCCGCGCCCAGGTTGACGTGGCCTACTTCGGAGTTACCCATCTGACGGTCCGGCAGACCCACTTCCAGGCCGGAAGCGTCAATCAGCGTATGTGGACGTTTGGCCCACAGGGCATCCATAACTGGCGTTTTCGCATCGAAAATCGCGTTATCCTGCTGGTCTTCACGGTAGCCGTAGCCATCCAGAATCACCAGTACCATAGGTTTTTTAGTAACCGACATATGCGACAACCTCATGCTCACAAGATAAAAAATTTGCGTAATTTTACTACAGCTGAATCGATAAATCTGCCTCAGAAGATCAAAGAACGGGCGACACCGGCGCTGAGTTTGGTTATTTTTGGCCTAAATTTAGCGAAACAGGCCGCAGAAATTGGATTAGCTTAGGCTCGGCTTGCTGTATTTGCCACCATGCACAGGTATACTCCTTCCCTGTTTTTTTAATCACTGAGTCGGGAGTTATCACCCTCCATGCAAGAAATTATGCAATTTGTTAGCCGTCATCCCATACTGAGTATCGCCTGGGTTGGCTTACTGGCTGCCGTTCTGTTCACGACCTTTAAAGGCCTGACCTCAAAAATCAAAGTGATCACCCGCGGTGAAGCCACGCGCCTTATCAACAAAGAAGACGCAGTGGTTGTCGACCTGCGCCAGCGTGATGATTTCCGTAAAGGCCACATCGCCGGTTCCGTGAACGTTCTGCCTGCCGAAATCAAAGCGAATAACCTCGGCGAGCTTGAAAAACATAAAGATAAACCCATCATCGTTGTAGATGGTTCCGGTATGCAGGCTCAGGATCCGGCAACGACGCTGAACAAAGCGGGCTTCGAGCGCGTATATGTTCTGAAAGAAGGCGTTGCGGGCTGGAGCGGTGAGAACCTGCCACTGGTTCGTGGTAAGTAATTTTCTGAGGTAACGTCATGGCCAATATTGAGATCTACACCAAAGCAACATGCCCGTTTTGCCATCGTGCGAAAGCACTGTTGAACAGCAAAGGTGTCTCCTTTCAGGAGCTGCCAATCGACGGTGACGCGGCGAAGCGTGAAGAAATGATTGAACGTAGTGGCCGTACCACGGTGCCGCAGATTTTTATTGATACACAGCACATTGGTGGCTGTGACGACTTGTATGCACTTGATGCACGTGGTGGACTTGATTCCCTGCTGCGATAATCCCTTTTAAGGACAAATAAGATGTCAGAACAAAACAATCCAGAAATGACTTTCCAGATCCAGCGCATTTATACCAAAGACGTTTCCTACGAAGCGCCGAATGCGCCGCATGTTTTCCAGAAAGATTGGCAGCCAGAGGTTAAACTTGATCTGGATACGGCTTCAACCCAACTGGCTGAAGGCGTATACGAAGTCGTTCTGCGTGTCACCGTTACCGCATCCCTGGGCGAAGAAACTGCATTCCTGTGCGAAGTTCAGCAGGGCGGCATCTTCTCCATCGAAGGCATCGACGGTAACCAGATGGCGCATTGCCTGGGTGCATACTGCCCGAACATCCTGTTCCCGTATGCCCGTGAATGCATCACCAGCCTGGTTTCTCGCGGTACATTTCCGCAACTGAACCTTGCGCCAGTAAACTTCGATGCGCTGTTCATGAACTATCTGCAGCAGCAAGCTGGCGAAGGTGCCGAACAACATCAGGATGCCTGATGAACGCACGTAAAGCTGCAATGACTGTGATCGGTGCCGGTTCTTACGGCACCGCTCTTGCCATCACCCTGGCAAGAAACGGGCACAATGTCGTCCTTTGGGGTCACGACCCCAAACATCTGGCGATACTGCAACAAGACCGCTGCAATGCGGCCTTCCTCCCTGATGTGCCTTTCCCTGACACGCTGCACCTTGAATCCGACCTCGCCACGGCGCTCGCCGCCAGCCGCAATATTCTGGTTGTCGTGCCAAGCCACGTGTTTGGTGACGTGCTGCGTCAGCTCAAACCGCTGCTGCGCTCTGATGCCCGTTTGGTCTGGGCGACGAAAGGCCTGGAAGCGGAAACCGGCCGTCTGTTACAGGACGTCGCGCGTGAAGCACTCGGGGATGAGATTCCACTGGCGGTGATTTCCGGCCCGACGTTCGCGAAAGAACTGGCGGCAGGAATGCCGACGGCAATTGCTTTGGCAGCGACCGAACCGGCATTTGCCGAGGATCTGCAAAAGCTGCTGCACTGCGGCAAAAGCTTCCGCGTCTACAGCAACCCGGATTTTATCGGGGTACAGCTGGGCGGTGCGGTGAAAAACGTGATTGCGATTGGTGCCGGGATGTCTGACGGCATCGGTTTTGGCGCTAACGCCCGAACCGCGTTAATCACCCGTGGGCTTGCTGAAATGTCGCGTCTGGGCGCGGCACTGGGTGCTGACCCGACCACCTTTATGGGGATGGCGGGGCTGGGTGATCTGGTGCTGACCTGTACCGACAACCAGTCGCGTAACCGCCGCTTTGGCATGATGCTCGGACAGGGCAAAGATGTGCAGGGCGCGCAGGATGCGATTGGTCAGGTGGTTGAAGGTTACCGCAATACCAAAGAGGTCAGGGCACTTGCCCACCGATTTGGTGTCGAAATGCCAATAACCGAGGAAATTTATCAGGTATTGTATTGCGGAAAGAATGCGCGCGAGGCAGCATTGACCCTATTAGGTCGTGCCAGCAAGGAAGAGCGTAGCCACCACTAGTCGCAGGGAATCGTTGTCATCTCAATGACCCGGTCAGCGCAGAACTGGCCGGTCATTATCATCGCTTCTGGAGTTTGCAATGCCGTGTGAAGAACTGGACATCGTCTGGAATAATATCAAAGCCGAAGCCCGCGCGTTGGCTGACTGTGAGCCTATGCTCGCCAGTTTCTACCACGCTACGCTCCTTAAGCACGAAAACCTTGGCAGCGCCCTGAGTTACATGCTCGCCAACAAACTTGCCTCGTCTATCATGCCCGCCATTGCTATTCGCGAAGTGGTAGAAGAAGCCTACGCCGCTGATCCCGAAATGATCGCGTCTGCCGCCTGTGATATTCAGGCCGTGCGTACCCGCGATCCGGCGGTTGATAAATACTCCACGCCGCTGCTGTACCTCAAAGGATTCCACGCGCTACAGGCCTATCGCATCGGTCACTGGCTGTGGCATCAGGGGCGTCGTGCACTGGCAATTTTCCTGCAAAATCAGGTGTCAGTGACGTTCCAGGTCGACATTCACCCGGCGGCGAAAATCGGTCATGGGATCATGCTCGATCACGCTACCGGCATCGTGGTGGGTGAAACCGCCGTTATCGAAAATGACGTGTCGATTCTGCAATCCGTAACCCTCGGCGGGACCGGCAAAACCAGCGGCGATCGCCATCCGAAAATTCGTGAAGGGGTGATGATTGGTGCCGGCGCGAAAATCCTCGGCAATATCGAAGTCGGACGCGGTGCGAAGATTGGCGCAGGCTCGGTGGTGTTGCAATCCGTGCCTCCCCACACCACGGCCGCAGGCGTACCGGCGCGTATTGTCGGCAAACCTGACAGCGATAAACCGTCAATGGATATGGATCAGCACTTCAACGGTATACACCATACCTTCGAATACGGTGACGGAATTTAAATCTCGGGCTATCTTACTTACCATCCTGAACCAGGGCTGTGCTCGTCATCCTCACGTACTGCGTGTACGCTCCGGTGACTGCGCGCAGTCCGTGTTCAATCTGGTTGCGCCGATAACGCCCGGGATTTAAATTATGATTTCCTGAGAATAGCGCCCGCATAACCCAGCTGGCGCCAGGCCTCATACACCACCACCGATACCGCGTTCGACAGATTCATGCTGCGGCTGTCCGGCATCATCGGAATACGTATTTTTTGCTCAGGCGGCAGCGCATCCAGGATGCTGGTGGGCAGACCCCGCGTTTCCGGGCCAAACATCAGATAATCACCGGCTTCGTAGCTCACCGCACTGTGCGCAGGCGTGCCTTTGGTGGTCAGCGCAAACAGACGCTTTGGTTGTTCCGCTTCAAAGAACGCTGCGTAATCGGCATGGCGCTGTACGGCGGTGAACTCGTGATAATCGAGTCCGGCGCGTCGCAGTCGCTTATCGTCCCAGGTAAAACCCATGGGTTCGATGATGTGCAGGCGAAAACCGGTATTTGCGCACAGGCGAATGATATTGCCGGTATTCGGTGGGATTTCTGGTTCGAATAGTACGATGTTAAGCATGCTGCCCCCTTAGAGCCTATCCCATTAGGCTATTTTATTTGCCATTTTGCCCCTGGGCAGTGCTCAGAATCCTCACGTACTACGTGTACGCTCCGGTTCTTCCGCGCTGTCCGTGTGCAAAATGCCTGCAACAATTACGCCTACTGGGATAGGCTCTTAATTGCGGGGGCAGAATAGCAGAAAGAAAATGATTACGCCGCATCTCCACGCGTTACCGGAGCCAGCTGCGCCGCCAGATGCTTCGCCTCCTGCACCAGCGAATCACGCGAAATTTCGCTAATGGATTTCGCCCCGGTCAGGGTCATCGCCACTTTCATCTCTTTCTCTATCAAATTCAGCAGATGGGTCACGCCAGCACCGCCGTGAGTCGCCAGCGCATACAGATACGCGCGGCCCAGCAGCACGTTATCTGCACCCAGCGCAATCATCCGCACCACGTCCAGACCGTTACGAATACCGCTGTCGGCAAGAATGGCGATATCGCCCTTCACCGCATCAGCAATAGCAGGCAGCGCGCGGGCTGACGACAGCACGCCGTCGAGCTGGCGGCCGCCGTGGTTAGACACCACAATTCCGTCCGCGCCAAAGCGCACCGCATCGCGCGCGTCTTCCGGGTCCAGGATCCCTTTGATCACCATTGGGCCGTCCCAAAATTCGCGGATCCACTCGAGGTCTTTCCACGAAATCGATGGATCGAAGTTATTCGCCAGCCAGCCAATGTAATCTTCCAGACCCGTAGGTTTTCCGAGGTAGGTGGAGATATTGCCCAGGTCGTGCGGACGCCCGTTTACGCCCACGTCCCACGCCCATTGTGGATGCGTCACGGACTGCCAGTAGCGACGCAGCGCGGCATTTGGGCCGCTCATCCCGGAGTGGGCATCGCGATAGCGCGCCCCGGGTGTTGGCATATCGACGGTAAACACCAGCGTTGAACAACCCGCCGCTTTCGCACGTTCCAGCGCATTGCGCATAAATCCGCGATCGCGCAGGACGTACAGCTGGAACCACATCGGACGCTTAATCGTCGGGGCAACTTCTTCAATCGGGCACACGGAAACCGTGGAAAGGGTGAACGGAATGCCTTTGGCATCCGCCGCTCCCGCCGCCTGCACTTCACCGCGACGCGCGTACATGCCACACAGCCCAACCGGAGCCAGCGCCACCGGCATCGACAGCGTTTCGTTAAACAGCTTCGTCTCCAGGCTGAGATCTGACATGTTCTTCAGCACCCGCTGGCGCAGCGCCACGTCGGAAAGGTCGGCCACGTTACGACGCAGGGTATGCTCGCTGTAAGCGCCGCCGTCGATGTAGTGAAAAAGAAACGGCGGCAGAATGCGTTGGGCCGCGGCCCGATAGTCGCTGGCGGCTGAAATTATCATTAATGGTTCTCCCTGGAATGCTCATTATGGTCGCCGGGAAGGCGAGTGATCCGCGCCTGGCGGGCTCTGTCTTCATCAAACTGTTTAACGGTGGTGTGGACGAAACCGAGATGCGACATCATTGCCTGACGGGCGCCTTCGGCGTCACCGATCAGGATGGCGTCCAGCACCGCCTGATGCTGTTCGGTCAATTTGGCGAACACCGGCGGGACGAGATACATCCGCTGGCGACTCTGCTTGACGGAGGATTGCAGTAGGTCGAAGAAGCCACGCATCGTCTGCAACAGCACAACGTTATGCGAAGCTTCAGCAATGGCGAGGTGAAAGCGTACATCGGCCTGCGACGCTAAATCCGGGTCGTCACTTTGCGTGGCGTCGAAGCACAGACGGATTTTTTCTTTATCGGCTTCGGTGGCCCGCAGCGCCGCGTGCCAGGCGGTGCTGGCCTCAATGGCATGACGGGCTTCGAGAATATCGAAGCTGTAATCCGGATCGTCGGCCAGCAGACTTTTCAGCGGCTGCACAATGTTTTCCTCCGACCACGGCTCATGCTGCCAGCGGATAAACGTCCCGCCGCCGCGACGGCTTATCAGCAGTCCTTCGCTCGCCAGTTTCGCCAGCGCTTCGCGCAGTGAGTTTCGCGACACGCCAAGCTGCGTGGCCAGCTGGCGCTCGGCGGGCAAACGCGTGCCCGCCTCCAGCTGCTGTTCTTCAATCAGCGTCCGCACACGGGTCGCAACCTCGTCCGCCAGACGCCGGGGCATCACTTTCATGGGATCATCCAGGTTAAGACGTAAGCCTGTAGCGTGGTGATCACGCCCACCATGCAGGTGAAAATCAGGCTGTGTTTGACCGTGAAGCGGAACAGATCCGACTCTTTACCGACCAGCCCCACCGCCGCACAGGCAATGGCGATGGACTGCGGTGAAATCATTTTTCCGGTCACGCCGCCGGTGGTATTTGCCGCGACCAGTAGCACGTCCGAGACGCCAATCTGCTGCGCGGCGGTGGCCTGCAGCGCGGCAAACAGCGCGTTGGAAGAGGTATCAGAACCGGTCAGGAACACGCCGAGCCAGCCGAGGAACGGCGAGAAGAACGGGAACGCGCCACCGGTATGCGCCAGGGCTAAAGCCAGCGTCGATGACAGACCTGAGTAGTTAGAGATAAACGCGAACGCCAGCACCATGCCGATGGAGTAAATCGGCAGCGCCAAATCCTTCAGCGTGTGGCCGAACGTGACTACCGCATCTTTCGGCTTCATGCGCAGCCACACCACAGAAAGTAGGGCGGCAAACAGGATTGCGGTGCCGGTCGCGGAGAACCAGTCGAACTTATACACCGCCGCATACGGCGTGGCGTCGTGAACCACCGGCGGCATACGCGCAACCAGTTTGTCGAGATACGGCACGGAGACGTTAAACACCCAGTCATACAGCGCGCCGCCCGGGGCGAACAGTGCCTTAAACGGCGGCACGCTCCATAACGTCACGGTGGCGGTCAGGAACAGGAACGGCGACCATGCGCGGAGCACCTGTCCCGGCGTGTATTGGGTGCGAGACAGAGTCATATCGACCTGAGACGCGCCCACGTCGGCAAAGCGGAAAATGCGCACTGGCTGCCAGCGTTTCAGGAACAGCGTCAGGCACACCAGGGAAACCAGTGACGAGATAATGTCCGGCAGCTCAGGGCCGATAAAGTTGGAGCTCAGGTACTGGGCAATCGCGAAGGAACCGCCCGCGACCATCACCGCAGGCCAGGTCTCTTTCACGCCGCGCCAACCGTCCATAATCGCCATGATCCAGAACAGCACGATGATGGTCAGGAACGGCAGCTGACGGCCGACCATTTGGCCGATGGCAAAGCTGTCGATACCGGTGACCTGACCCGCAACCAGAATCGGAATGCCCATCGCGCCGAATGCCACCGGTGCGGTGTTCACGATCAGGCACAGGCCCGCGGCATACAGCGGGTTAAACCCAAGGCCGACCAACAGCGCGGCGGTAATCGCCACCGGTGCGCCAAAGCCCGCGGCCCCTTCCAGAAATGCGCCAAACGAGAAGCCGACGATCAGCATTTGCAGGCGCTGGTCCGGCGTTATCGATAATATCGATGATCGGATGATGTCGAACTGCCCGGTTTTCACCGAGATTTTGTAGACAAATACCGCGGCAATAATAATCCAGGCAATTGGCCACAGGCCGTAGAAGAAGCCGTATACCACGGAAGCCAGCGCGCGATCGACCGGCATTTTATAGAACAGGAGTGCCACCGCGAGGGCAATAGCGACGGTATAGCTCGCGGCGACGTAGCCCTTCAGCTTGAGCTTAATCAGTGCGAAGAAGAAAAAGATGATCGGTAGGGCGGCAATCAGGCTTGAGAGCCAGATATTTCCCGCAGGGTCGTAGTTTTGTTGCCAGAGGTTCATGCAGGTCTCCAGAGAACCACTCCACGGCCACACGGGCGAGTCTACGCTCAGCTCTGCGTCACACGTTTTGTAAAAGTGGTCCTGCCAATATGGTGGTGTGAGGGTAATGCCAAGGAATGGTTAACCATATGTTGCCGTCAGGCAATTCATATGTTGCATGAGATGTGGATTATGTGAGGCGTCAGGCAGAACCAATGAGAATTGGTAGGGCCAATTTAAAGGGGGTCAGACAATCACCCTCTCCCGATGGGAGAGGGCCGGGAACGGAAGAGGGATTAAAAAGCGGTCTTAGAAAAACCGGTCATCTCTTGCAATTCCATCTCACGACCGAGGGCGGTCATTGGGTGAACAATCACCAGGCCGCGCACGGTTTTCTTAAGCTTGCCAATATCGGCCTGCTCTTTCTTGGTGATGGCACGGCGGTGCGGCAGGGCCAGCAGCTTTTGCGCTTCTTTGCTCAGCTTTTGCGTATACACAACACGCAGACGCGCGATCTCTGCTTCCAGAGTCGCTTTTTCTTTTTCAAGCTCAGCGAATTTCTCTGCTTCATCGACCAGAGAGAGGGTCGGCTGCAGGTGGCGGATAGCGTCCAGGCGGTCGCTCAGGCGTTTGATTTCGTTCTTTTCAACTTCTTTCATGGTCTGTGGCTTTTGCTAGTAAAAGAGTATCGATGCTCAATAGTATGCGCGTTGAGCGCTGTTCCTGATAGTTAATTATCGAAAATTGATGCATTACACGCAGAGAAAATACGTGATTGGCATCTCTAATTTTATGAAATTAAACGCTATTTTGTGATGCTCAATTCCGAGTGCATTTTTTTACATTAAGCAGATGAAAAGGGATGTTATGTCAGTGGCAGGAGGATTACTTCTGAAAGGCTTTTTTTAAGCTGATTCGTGAAATCAGCTCAGTGAGTGACAGGACCATGGTTGACCGGATCATCTGCTGGTAGCGTTGCTTCTGCATAGCATACAGTTCCACATCGCTGGTATCGAATATCGGTTGTGGCGGCAGTGCGACAACGCAGTTCAGCTCGCCAAACGGGCCGAGGATTTCGTCGTCAGTGAACGCGTATTCGCTGCCGTCGTGATTGAGTTCTTCACGCAGCGCCATCAGCAGTTCGGCATCTTCGTATTCCGCACGGCTAATCACGCCGAGCCCGTAGATGAGCTTCAGACGCACAGACAGATCGCCCAGCGGCCCTTCGCCGTCCAGCAACGGTTCCACTGCGTATTTGACCGCGTAATCGTCTTTGCGGAAGACCTGAAGCACCAGCATATTTACCGCCTCGGTTAACAATTCGACGGCGGTTATCAGGAAGCTTCGTACGGTTTTGCCAGCATTCAGACGCTCAAGCACACGGTTTTCAAAGGCTTGTGTTTGTTCCATTATTGCCTGCATATCTGACAATCTTTTGTTTGGGTGCTGCTGCAAGAGCAGCACCGGGTCCTGCATCATGCGCTCGCTTTATACGCCGCAACCGCTTGTGCGACCACATCGCTCTCAGCGTCCAGGCCGGAGACCTGCGCGAGTGCGGCCTGTGGTCCTTTCTCGTCGATAAGCGCCGCGAGTTCCAGCGCCTGTGGATCCTGCTCACTGCGGTAGTGCATCGCGGCAGCAATGCCTTTCACCAGATTGGCGTGCGGCAGACTGTATTCCAGCGTGCCGAGCAGCGGTTTAATCAGGCGATCGCCCGCGCTCAGTTTACGCAGCGGCTGACGGCCCACGCGCTCAACGTCATCTTTCAGATACGGATTCTCAAAGCGACCGAGGATTTTCTGGATGTAAGCCGCGTGTTTTTCGGCATCAAAACCGTAGCGTTTAATCAGCACTGCGCCGCTCTCATCCATCGCGCCTTTCACTACTGCACGGACCTGCTCATCAAGGATCGCATCACGGATAGTCTGATGACCCGCCAGCTTACCGAGGTACGCGGTTATAGCATGCCCGGTGTTCAGGGTGAAGAGCTTGCGTTCGACAAATGCCATCAGGTTATCGGTTAATTCCATTCCTGGGATCGTCGGCAGGGTTCCCTTGAATTGGGTCTGGTCGACAATCCACTCGCTGAAGGTTTCCACGGTCACTTCCAGCGGGTCGTTGGTGGCGGATTCAGACGGGGGAACGATGCGGTCCACGGCGGAATCGACAAAACCAACGTGCTCAGCCACCCAGGCTTTATCTTCTTCGGCCAGTGCGGCATCGACATGGCCTTTCAGCTGAGTTGTGCCGCGCACCATGTTTTCACAGGCGATAATGTTCAGCGGGGTGTTGTTGCCAGCGGCTTTGCGCTTGGCCAGGCCTTTGGCAATCGCTGGGGCGATGCGCTCCAGAACCACAGGGCCGACAGCGGTGGTCACCAGGTCAACCTGAGCAATCAGGTCCACCACATCATCACCGATGCTGCTGACGGCGTTCACACCAGAGACGGTTTCTACCTGCTCATTCTCGCCAACCACATGCACCTGATAGCTATGACGGGCATTCAGGGCATCAAGAACTACCTGATTCACATCGGCGAACGTCAGCGTGATACCCGCATCGGCCAACAGTTTGCCGATAAAGCCACGTCCGATATTACCTGCGCCAAAATGTAATGCTTTCATAGTCTTAACCTTCATCAATGTTTTTACCCGAGAGGGCTCGGGTGAGGGGACATCCGCGGTCCCTCACCCGAACCCTCTCCTTGTGACAGGAGAGGGTGTTGCCGTTAGGCTCTGTTACCCGAAATCAGGGCCAGCACTTCGCCCACGCTGTTGGTGGTGGCCAGACGCTCGATAACGGATTCATCGTCCAGCGCATTGGTCAGGCTGGTGATGACGTGGATGTGTTCGTTATTACGCGCCGCGATACCAATCACCAGGCGGGCAATGTCGTCCGGCTCTTCGCCGAAGCGCACGCCGTCAGGGTACTGACAGAATACCACGCCAGTTTTCAGCACACGGTCTTTCGCTTCGATGGTGCCGTGCGGTACCGCGATGGACTCACCCAGATAGGTCGGGGTCAGTTTTTCACGTTCCAGCATTGCTTCCACATATTCCGGCTCAACATAGCCGCCTTTCACCAGCTGCTCACCGGCAAAACGGATGGCTTCTTCTTTGCTGAACGCTTTGCAGCCGAGGAAGATGTTTTCCGCGCCGAGTTTGAACAGGTGGCTGTCGTCCGCGTCGAAGCTGTCTTTCAGGCTGTCGCGCACTTTCACCTGGTTATCTTCATGACGCTGTGCAGCCACCAGACGCTCGGTCAGACTGGTGTACAGGCCGCTGTCGAGGAAGTTAGTCAGTGAAATATGCTGGGCCTGTGGCACCTGGCGCATCGCACGTTCGGTCAGATCGCGGTGAGTAATCACCAGGTCGACATCCGGTGGCAGGTTGTTGATAGCGCTGTTGGTGACAGAGATATGACTCAGACCGGCATCAGCCACTTTCTTACGCAGCACGCCTGCACCCATTGCGCTGGAACCCATACCGGCATCACAGGCAACGATGATTTTACGCACGTGGCTCAGGTCGTTGGTCACGTCGCCTGCAGTCAGCGGGTTCGCTGCACCTTTGGACTCGGATTTCATCTCCTGCATACGACGGCTCGCTGCTTCGATATCCTCTTCTTCTTTCACTTTGCTGGTTTTCAGCAGGATGGCAGAGACGATGAAGGATACCGCTGTTGCCGCAACAATTGCCGCGATGTTAGCGAAGTAAGCGCCTTTCGGGGTCATCGCCAGCACCGCCAGGATGGAACCTGGAGAAGCCGGAGACACCAGGCCGCCGTTCAGGATAGTCAGCGTGAAGACGCCAGTCATACCACCGAGAATAACGGCCAGGATCAGACGTGGGTTCATCAGCACGTATGGGAAATAAATTTCGTGGATACCACCCAGGAAGTGGATGATGGCCGCGCCGCCCGCAGACTGCTTAGCATTACCACGACCGAAGAACATGTACGCCAGCAGGACGCCCATCCCCGGACCCGGGTTCGCTTCAATCAGGAAGAAGATGGATTTGCCCAATTCATGGGACTGCTGAATCCCCAGCGGCGAGAAGATACCGTGGTTAATGGCGTTATTGAGGAACAGGATTTTCGCCGGTTCAACAAAGATAGACGCCAGCGGCAGCATGTCGTGAACGACCATGAAGTTAACGCCAGCCGCCAGGACTTTCGACAGCATCTCAACCGCAGGGCCAATGCCGAGGAACGCCAGAATGGCAAGGATCATCCCGATGATGCCAGCGGAGAAGTTGTTCACCAGCATCTCGAAGCCGGATTTGATTTTACCGTCAACCCAGACGTCGAAGCGTTTAATCGCCCAGCCACCCAGAGGACCGGCAATCATCGAACCGAGGAACATCGGCATATCGGCACCGACGATAACACCCATAGTAGTAATTGCGCCGACCACGCCGCCGCGTTCACCGCCAACCAGACGACCACCGGTATAACCGATGAGCAGTGGCAGCAGATAAGTAATCATTGGCCCGACAAGTTTCGCCAGCGTTTCGTTTGGCAACCATCCTGTAGGAATAAATAACGCCGTGATGATACCCCACGCGATAAACGCGCCGATGTTTGGCATCACCATGTTGCTGAGGAAGCGACCAAAGCTTTGCACTCTGATCTTGATATCGGATGACATAAAAACACCCCTTCTTATGTTTGCTGTCGCGCAGGCTAAAAGCCCGAGGCTTATTGTTAATTGGCGGCAGAGGTAGTAGCCGGACCCTGTTGATGATGCGAAATCTGGCACTGAATCGTTCAACTGTCCAGTCAGCACCTCTTGATGTGATCTGCATCACGCTAATATAGGGTGATGCGTCGTAATTGAAGTGATCGCTATCACAAAATGACTGTGTAAAAAAAGAACAGAGGTTGAAAAGTGAGCCATTACGGGTTGTTAATGTGATGTTAATCACATTTTTAATCTGGCTATTTGTTGTTGATGTGTGATTAACATCACAAAGAATTTTCGCCTGCGTCCGGACAACTGTGATCACACGCATATTCTCAATGTTGAGGGGCTGCCGTTGTAATTGAGTAACACGGTCAACGGACGGCGAGTTTACGCATTCTGTGTTATAGCAATATGACCGACTGGCGATTAATTTTTAGTTATCACTCAGGCGTTCCGCAACGGGGCGCGTGCCGATGGGCGTGTCATAATTTCGAGGCGGCTATGTTTCTTAATTATTTTGCGTTAGGTGTGCTTATTTTCGTCTTTCTGGTGATTTTTTACGGGATCATTATTTTGCATGATATTCCTTATCTTATCGCCAAATCCCGCAATCACCCTCACGCCGATGCCATACACGTCGCAGGTTGGGTGAGTCTGTTTACCCTGCATGTTATCTGGCCATTTTTATGGATCTGGGCCACGTTGTACCGCCCAGAACGCGGCTGGGGAATGCAAGCGGAGCACGAGTCTTTGATTCAATTACAGCGCCGGGTCTCGGAGCTTGAGCAGAAACTTGCGGACACACAACGGTCGTCTGCGGAGTAATTATCATGGATTTACTCATTATTCTGACCTACGTCGCGCTGGCCTGGGCGATATTTAAAATATTCAAAATCCCGGTTAATAAATGGACGGTTCCGACCGCAGCATTGGGTGGCGTTTTTATTGTTAGCGGGCTTATCTTATTAATGAATTATAACCACCCGTATACCGCACAGGCGCAAAAAGCGGTGATCTCGATTCCGATAACGCCGCAAGTCACGGGTATTGTCAGCGAAGTCACCGATAAGCAAAACGTGCTGATTAAAAAAGGCGACGTGCTGTTTAAACTCGACCCCACGCGTTATCAGGCGCGGGTCAGCCGCCTGGAGGCCGATTTAGTCACGGCGATTCACAACACTGAATCGATGAAAGGGCAATTGACCGAAGCGCTGGCCAATACTCAGCGCGTCAGTGCGGAACGCGACCGGCTGTATAAAGATTATCAGCGCTATCTGCAAGGTAGTAAGGCGAGAGTGAATCCGTTTTCAGAAAGTGACATCGACAATGCCCGGCAAAATTATCTGGCGCAGGACGCGATGGTGAAATCCTCGGTGGCTGAACAGTCGCAGATCAAGAGCCAACTCGACAGCATGGTCAACGGCGAACAGTCGCAAATCGTCAGCCTGCGTGCGCAACTGACCGAGGCGCGATATAACCTCGAACAAACCGTAGTGCGAGCCCCCAGCGACGGTTATGCCACTCAGGTGTTGATTCGCCCCGGAACCTACGCCGCCGCGCTGCCGTTGCGCCCGGTGATGGTCTTTATCCCCGAGCAAAAACGGCAAATTGTCGCGCAGTTCAGGCAGAACTCGCTCCTGCGTCTCGAGCCGGGGGACATGGCCGAAGTGGTGTTTAATGCGCTGCCAGGGCAAGTATTCACCGGCAAGCTGACCTCTATTTTGCCGGTGGTGCCAGGCGGTTCGTATCAGGCGCAGGGCACGCTGCAATCGCTGACGGTAGTGCCCGGCACCGATGGCGTCTTAGCGCTTATCGAGCTTGCGCCCAATACGCAGGTGGAATCTCTGCCGGATGGTATTTACGCCCAGGTAGCGGTCTATTCCGACCATTTCAGCCACGTCGCGGTGATGCGTAAAGTGCTACTGCGCATGACCAGCTGGATGCACTATCTGTATCTTGATCATTAACCTGAATTTTTAACCCACCTGCGCCATACTGATATTTTTGCGGAATATTCAGGGAGCAGGCGATGAAACTGATTGGCAGTTATACCAGCCCGTTTGTGCGTAAAATCTCGGTTATCCTGCTCGAAAAGGGGATAACGTTCGAGTTTATCAACGAGATGCCGTACAACGCCGAAAGCGGCGTGGCAAAGTATAACCCGCTCGGCAAGGTTCCGGCGCTGGTGACCGACGACGGCGAATGCTGGTTCGACTCTCCGATTATCGCCCAGTACATCGAGCTGCTCGATATCGCGCCCGCCATGATGCCGCGAGATACCAAAGCCGCGCTGCGCATGCGCCAGCTTGAATCCCTGGCCGACGGCATCATGGATGCGGGACTGGTGTCCGTGCGCGAGCAGGCGCGCCCGGCGGCCCAGCAGTCACCAGACGAGCTGCTGCGCCAGCGTGAAAAAATCACCCGCTCGCTGGATGCCCTGGAAGAATACGCTGCCAACGGCACGCTAAAAGCCGATGAACTGAACCTGGCCACCATCGCCGTGGCCTGCGCGGTGGGCTATCTTAATTTTCGTCGCGTTTCCCCTGGCTGGTGCGCCAAGCGCCCGCATCTGGTGAAGCTGGTAGAAGCCCTGTTCCAGCGCGACAGTTTTGCCCGCACCGAACCGCCAAAAGCGTAGCGCGATCAATGACGCTCAGTTCGCAATAGCAGTACAATTCCCGCACGTTTATTCCCCTCTCCCGTCGGGAGGGGGCATACCACAGGCTTATTCATGACCACCGAAAACCCTTCGCTGTTCAGTCAAATTCCCGCCACCGATCGCCTGTTGCGCGACCCGGCATTTTCCGAGCTTATTGCTAACACCGGGCACAGCCAGGTGGTGAATGTATTACGCCAGTTGCAGGATGAAGCCCGTGAGGCCATTCGCACTCATGGCACGCTGCCCGAATGGTGTCAGGACTGGCATCAGACGGCGGTCGCAAGGCTGAACGACGAGGCGCAAAGCCCGCTGCGACCGGTGTTTAACCTCACCGGTACCGTACTGCACACCAATCTGGGGCGCGCGCTTCAGGCCGAAACTGCCGTGGCGGCAGTCACGCAGGTAATGCGCGAGCCGGTGACGCTGGAATATTCCCTCGACGGCGCCGGGCGCGGGCATCGTGACCGCGCGATCGCGGAATTGCTCACCCGTCTTACCGGCGCGGAAGATGCCTGCATCGTCAACAACAATGCGGCAGCGGTGCTGCTGATGCTGGCGGCGACGGCGAACGGTAAAGAAGTGGTGGTGTCACGCGGCGAACTGGTGGAGATTGGCGGCGCGTTCCGCATTCCGGATGTGATGCGCCAGGCGGGCTGCGTGTTACATGAAGTGGGCACCACCAACCGCACGCATGCGCGTGATTACCGTGAGGCTGTCAACGACAATACCGGCCTGCTGATGAAGGTCCACACCAGTAATTACAGCGTGGAAGGGTTTACTAAAGCGGTCGATGAAGCTGAGCTGGCCGCCATCGGGCATGAACACGGCATTCCGGTGGTCGCGGATTTGGGCAGCGGTTCGCTGGTGGATTTAAGCCAGTACGGTTTGCCGAAAGAGCCGATGCCGCAGGCGTTAATTGCCAGCGGCGTCAGCCTGCTGAGTTTCTCCGGCGATAAGTTGCTCGGCGGCCCGCAGGCCGGGATTATCGTCGGCAAACGCGAACTGATTGCAAAGCTGCAAACGCACCCGCTGAAACGCGCGCTGCGGGCCGATAAAATGACGCTGGCGGCGCTGGACGCCACCCTGCGCCTCTATCTGCATCCGGAAAAATTGCGTCAGACACTGCCGACGCTACGCCTGCTGACCCGGCGTCAGGATGATATCCGCGCACAGGGCGAGCGCTTACTGGCTCCGCTTCAGGCGCATTATCCGGCGTTTGATGTACGTCTTGAGCCGTGTTTATCGCAGATTGGCAGCGGTTCGCTGCCGGTCGACCGCTTACCGTCCCAGGCGCTGACGTTCACACCGACGGACGGGCGCGGCGCATCGCTTGAGGCGCTGGCCGAGCGCTGGCGACGCCTCGACACGCCGGTGTTAGGGCGGATTAGCGACGGGCGTTTATGGCTCGATTTACGTTGTCTTGAAGATGAATCACGCTTTCTGGAGAGTGTGCTGAAATGATTATTGCCACCGCCGGTCACGTCGACCACGGCAAAACCACGCTGTTGCAGGCGATAACCGGCGTCAACGCTTCCCGTCTGCCGGAAGAAAAAGCACGCGGAATGACGATTGATTTGGGCTACGCCTACTGGCCACAGCCCGACGGGCGCGTGCCTGGGTTCATCGACGTACCGGGCCATGAAAAGTTTCTGGCGAATATGCTGGCGGGCGTGGGCGGTATCGATCATGCGCTGCTGGTGGTGGCCTGTGACGATGGTGTGATGGCGCAAACCCGTGAGCATCTGGCGATTTTGCAACTGACGGGCAAACCCACTTTAACCGTGGTGCTCACCAAAACCGATCGCGTGGATGCCGCGCGTATCAGTGAGGTTCACCGTCAGGTTGTCGATGTTTTACGTGAATACGGCTTTGATGACGTTTCCCTGTTTGAAACCGCCGCCACGCAAATGCAAGGCATCGATGCCCTGCGCACGCATCTTTTACAACTGGCCGAACGCCAGCACGTTGAACATCAACGTTTTCGTCTGGCGATTGACCGGGCGTTCACCGTCAAAGGGGTCGGGCTGGTGGTGACGGGCACTGCGCTTTCCGGCGAAGTGAACGTCGGCGATACGCTGTGGCTGACGGGGGCGAATACCCCAATGCGCGTGCGTGGGTTGCACGCCCAAAACCAGCCTGCCGGGCAGGCTCACGCCGGGCAGCGTATCGCGCTGAACATCAGCGGCGATGCGCAAAAAGAAGACCTTAGCCGTGGCGACTGGCTGCTGTCGCAACGGCCTGCGGAACCGTCAGAGCGGGTGATTGTTGAGCTACATTGTCATACGCCGCTGAGTCAGTGGCAGCCGCTGCACATTCACCATGCCGCGAGCCACATCACCGGGCGCGTCTCGCTGCTGGAAAACAATCTGGCGGAACTGGTTTTCGACACGCCGCTGCATCTGGCGGATAACGACCGGCTGGTGCTGCGCGATATTTCTGCCCGCGTCACGCTGGCCGGTGCGCGGGTGATCACACTCAATCCCCCGCGTCGCGGCAAGCGTAAACCGGAATATCTGGTCTGGCTGGCACAGCTCGCAGCGGCGGAAAATAACGGACAGGTGCTCGATATCCATTTGCAGCGCGACGCGGTTCGCCTGAGCGAATTTGGCTGGACGCGACAGCTCAACGATGTGGGGATGGCTGAACTGACTCGTCCACGCGACCTGCTGACGGCGGGTGATAACCTTCTCAGCGCCAGTCTCGCGGCGCACTGGCAGCAAAAGCTGCTTGATGCGTTGGCGGTGTATCACGATCAGCACCGCGACGAGCCGGGGCCGGGCCGCGAACGTCTGCGGCGTATCGCGCTGCCGATGGAGGACGAGGCGCTGGTGCTGATGCTGCTGGAGCGGATGCGTACGTCCGGGATTATCGGCAGTCATCACGGCTGGCTGCATCTGCCGGAACACAAAGCCGGATTCACTGACGAACAGCGCGTGCTGTGGCAAAAAGTGGAACCGCTGTTTGGCGCTGAGCCGTGGTGGGTGCGCGACCTTGCTCAGCAGGCGGGCGCAGACGAACAGGTCATGCGGCAGACGCTGCGTCAGGCGGCACAGCAGGGGATGATCACCGCGATCGTCAAAGACCGTTATTACCGCAATGACCGGATCGTGCAGTTTGCCGGGCTGATACGCTACCTCGATCAGATGCGCGGCTCAACCTGTGCCGCTGATTTCCGCGACAGCCTCAACGTCGGGCGAAAACTGGCGATACAGATCCTCGAATATTTCGACCGCATTGGCTTCACGCGCCGTCGCGGCAACGACCACCTGCTGCGCGATGCGATGCTGTTCCCGGAGCCCGAAGACAGCAATCCGTGACCGCGCTCGTAAAGCGTTAAACGGCTGGCGAAGAAATCGCCAGCCGCGTCTACCCTTACAGGACACCTCACTGCAAGGAGACGGTAATGACCAACAATCCTCCCTCCACGGGCATCCAGCCCGGCGTTTATGGTTTTCCCCTCAAGCTGAAAGCGCGTTACGACAACTTTATCGGCGGCAACTGGGTCGCACCGACGGACGGCGAGTACTACAAAAACCTGACTCCGGTCACCGGGCAGTTGTTGTGTGAAGTCGCGTCATCCGGGCCGCGAGACATCGATCTGGCGCTGGATGCGGCGCATAAAATCAAAGACAAATGGGGGCAAACCTCTGTCCAGGACAGGGCTGCCATTCTGCTCAAAATTGCCGATCGCATGGAGCAAAACATCGAGCTCCTGGCGACGGCGGAAACCTGGGATAACGGTAAACCGATTCGCGAAACCACTGCCGCCGATGTGCCGCTGGCGATTGACCATTTCCGCTATTTTGCCTCCTGTATCCGCGCGCAGGAAGGCGGGATCAGCGAAGTCGACAGCGATACCGTGGCCTATCATTTCCACGAACCGCTGGGCGTGGTCGGGCAGATTATTCCGTGGAACTTCCCGCTGCTGATGGCGAGCTGGAAAATGGCGCCAGCGCTGGCTGCCGGAAACTGTGTGATCCTCAAACCTGCTCGCCTGACGCCGCTGTCGGTATTAATGCTAATGGAGATTATCGGCGACCTGCTGCCGCCGGGCGTGGTGAACGTGGTCAACGGCGCGGGTGGTGAAATCGGCGAATATCTGGCGACCTCAAAACGCATCAACAAAGTGGCCTTTACCGGCTCGACGGAAGTCGGCCAGCAAATCATGCAGTACGCCACCCAGAACATCATCCCGGTGACGCTGGAACTCGGCGGCAAATCGCCGAACATCTTCTTTGCCGACGTGATGGACGAAGAGGATGCCTTCTTTGAGAAAGCGCTGGAAGGGTTGGCGCTGTTTGCCTTCAACCAGGGCGAGGTCTGTACCTGCCCGAGCCGCGCGCTGGTGCATGAATCCATCTACGACCGCTTTATGGAACGCGCCATTCGTCGGGTGGAAAGCATCCGCAGCGGCAACCCGCTCGACAACGTGACGCAAATGGGCGCGCAGGTTTCCAGTGGACAAATGGACACTATCCTCAACTACATCGACATCGGTAAAAAAGAGGGGGCGGACGTGCTGACCGGCGGACGGCGCAAAATGTTCGAGGGCGATCTGAAAGAGGGCTATTACCTCGAGCCGACCATCCTGTTTGGCAAAAACAATATGCGGGTGTTCCAGGAGGAGATCTTTGGCCCGGTGTTATCCGTGACGACGTTCAAAACCATGGAAGAGGCGCTGGCGATTGCCAACGATACCCAATACGGGCTGGGTGCGGGCGTCTGGAGTCGCAACGGTAATCTGGCGTATAAAATGGGGCGCGGCATTCAGGCCGGGCGCGTGTGGACCAACTGCTATCACGCCTATCCTGCCCACGCCGCGTTTGGCGGCTACAAGCAGTCAGGAATTGGCCGTGAAACCCACAAAATGATGCTCGAGCATTACCAGCAAACCAAATGCCTGCTGGTGAGTTACTCCGATAAACCGTTAGGCCTGTTCTAACGGAAAATGCCCGGTGCGCAGCGCCACCGGGCATCTTTTTACTTAATGTCCTGCCGACGCGGCGGCACTCGGTGCGCCGGATCTCACAAACGGTGGACGGGTGAACCAGATAATGACGATCAACCCCATAAAGCCCCAGCCAAGGAGCCAGAAGTAATCAATCGTCGACATCATGTACGCCTGCTGTTCGATGGTTCTGTCGATCAGCGCGAAATGCTGCTGCGTCGGGCCGCCCATCTTCTGCACGTAATCCACCGCCGCCGGATTGTATTGCGACACACTTTCCGTCAGGTTGGCGTGATGGAAAATTTCGCGGCGCTGCCAAATCCAGGTGGTCAGCGAGGAGGCAAACGAGCCGCCGAGGACGCGGAAGAATGTCGCCAGGCCAGAACCTTCCGCCACTTCGTTGCCATGCAGATTAGACAGCACGATGGTCGTCAGCGGCATAAAGAAGAACGCCACCCCAATCCCCATAAACATCTGCACGCCCGCAATGGTGCGGAAATCCACATCGGTACTGAACTGCGCGCGCATCAGGCATGACGCGCCCATCGTCAGGAACGACAATGAACATAGAATCCGCAGGTCCACGCGGGTGGCGTAGCGCCCGATAATCGGCGTCATCAGCAACGGTAAAAAGCCCATCGGCGCGGCGGCAAGCCCGGCCCAGATGGCGGTATAGCCCATCTGCGTTTGCAGCCACTGCGGCAGAATAATGTTAATGGCGAAGAACGCGGCATAGCCGAGCATTAACGACAGCGTACCAATCGCGAAATTACGGTCCTTAAACAGGCGCAGATTCACGATCGGATGCTTGTCATCCAGCTCCCACATCACAAAGGAAATCAGGCTGATGGCGGAGACAATGGACATCACAATAATCGGCGTGGAGGAGAACCAGTCTTCGTCGTTGCCTTTATCGAGTACCACCTGCAACAGGCCCACACCCAGCACCAGCAGCATGATCCCGATGTAGTCGATAGGTGAAGACTGCGTGGTTTCTTCACGCCCGCGAAGCTGCGTCCAGACCACAATCGAGGCAAAAATACCGATGGGTACGTTGATATAAAAAATCCACGGCCAGGAGTAGTTATCGGTTATCCATCCGCCGGTAATCGGCCCGACAATCGGCGCAACCACGGTCACCATCGACAGCAGTGCCAGCGCCATACTTCGCTTCATCGGCGGGAAGATAACCAGTAACAGCGTCTGGCACATCGGGAACATCGGTCCGGCGCAAAAGCCTTGCAGCGCTCGGAAGATAATCAGCTCCGTCATGCTGTGGGCGAAGCCGCACAGGAACGAGGTCAGGGTGAAAAACACCACTGAAGCGATGAACAGCCGAAGCTGACCAAAACGCCGGGTAAACCAGCCGGTAAGCGGCAGGGCAATGGCGTTACACACCGCAAAGGAAGTGATAACCCATGTGCCCTGGTCGGCGCTGACCCCGAGGTTACCGGAAATGGTCGGCAGGGCCACGTTGGCGATGGTGGAATCCAGCACCTGCATAAACGTCGCCAGGGACAACGCCAGCGTCGCCAGGATCAGGCTCGGTGGCGTATAAGCGGCCTTAGGTTCTGACATAACTGCTCTCCTAGCGCTGCGCGGAGGCTACGGCGCTGCTGTTGTCATGCAGAATTTTGGCGACCAGTTTGTCGGCGGCTGCCATCGGCGTGTTGTACACGTCGGTGGTAAAGCGCGGCTCGCTAACGGTTTTTTGCGGCAGAAGATGGCCGTCGAGGTCACGAATATCGACCTGCACGTTCATCGACAGACCAATACGCAATGGATGCTTTTGCATGTCATGTTCGTCGAGCGCAATGCGCACCGGCAGACGCTGCACAATCTTGATCCAGTTCCCGCTGGCGTTCTGCGCAGGCAGCAGCGAGAACGCGCTCCCGGTGCCGATCCCCAGGCTTTCGATGGTGCCGTGATACTGTACGTCATCACCGTACAGGTCCGCATTCAGCGTCACTTTCTGCCCCAGGCGCATGTCCTGCATCTGGCTCTCTTTAAAGTTGGCATCGACCCACACTTCCTTCAGCGGCACGATCGACAACAGCGTGGTACCGGATGTCACCCGCATCCCAAGCTGTACAGCACGCTTCGCGACAAAGCCGCTGACTGGCGCAACGATGGTGCTACGGGCGTTATCCAGATAGCGCTGACGCAGGGTAGCTACGGCAGTTTTAATTTCCGGATGGCTGTCGATAACGGTGTCATCGACCATCGCCTGATTGGTTTTCAACGCCTGCTCTACAGCGGTTAAATCGCTCTGCGCACTGGTGACCGCATCACGATAATGGGAAAGGTCTTCCGCTGAGACCGCGCCGCTGGCGAAAATTTTCTGTCGGCGGTTGTAGTCATTTTGCGCCGTTTGCAGCGCGACTTTTTTGGCCGCTACCTGCGCGCGATAATTATCGGCAGTGCTGTATAAACCGCGAACCTGACGCACGGTGCTGGCGAGATCGGCTTCGGCCTGCTGCAACGCAATTTCGGTATCGCTCGGGTCAAGCAGGACCAACGGCTGGCCTTTCTGCACGAAATCGCCTTCATCGACCGTTACCTGTGTTACCGTCCCGGCAATCTGCGGGGTCAGCGTGACCTGGTTGCCGTTGACATAGGCGTCATCGGTTGATTCATAAAAACGGGCATACAGCAGATACCACGCCAGGCTGCCTGCGGCGGCGAGGATGAGGATCAGCAATAAAATGGCGAAATTACGTTTGCGTTTGCTGGGACGTTGAGTCGTGTCCGGAGCGGTGTTTTCCATAGTGATAATGGCCTTTGGCTTGTGCTTAGCGATGGGGAGCCGTGAATTCGTCCGGCAGCATTTTGATAAGAATGTCTTTCAGCTGTTGGGATTCATCGGGGGTCAGACGGGCCGTTAAATCAGCCAAGATGGTATTAAGTGCTTCATTCTGAAAGGTTTCGCAGAGGTGTTGGCCTTTCTCCGTCAGGGCCAGGATCACCTGGCGTTTGTCTTGCGGATTAGGATGGCGTTCAATCAGGTCATGCTTGACCATCCTTTCCACCATGCGGCTCATCGCGCCGGTATCCATCTGCAAGCTTTTGCAGATTTCCGCCGGGCGGGAGTTCCCTTTGAAGATATTAATCAGCACCTTAAATTGTGGCGCGGTAACCCCGGCACCGGAAAAATAGTGACTGATAAGCTGGTCTTTGAATTGGCTTGCCAGATGAAAAAGCAAACCCAGATGCAGGTTTTTGTCGGTGCTCGCCGTTGCGGATGTCATGATAGCTGCCTGGTCAGTAATTAAATTAATGATTACTGCCAGGTCAACTATTGTCAATAAACGTCAGTGTAAAGCACACGGATTGACAAACACCGCTCCGCTCCGTTTTGCGCGCGCGGCTGTAAAACTTCCTGTCGTTTGCATCACCCATAAACTTTACTGCGTAGCATATTCCCGAATGACAATTCTCCCCCTGCTCAGATACCTGACGTGCGATATCGTGATGTCTATTACTGATGTTGTGTGTATGGTGTGTATAATTATCGAGGGAAGATAATGTGACCAGTGCGGAAGTGATAGGCATTCTGAAAAAGAACGGCTGGATTGAGAAGCGCACCAGGGGAAGTCATCATCAATTCTGTCATCCCGAGCGGCCTGGGCTGGTCACGGTTCCCCATCCGAAAAAAGACATCAAGCCTGGGACGCTGATGCAAATTTGGCGTCAGGCAGGGCTCAAACACTAAATTTCAGGAGCGACCATGTTTTATCCGGCTTATATCCATTCTGACGCCGACGGAAGCGCCAGTGGCTTTTTCCCTGATGTTCCCGGTTGTTATTTTGCGGGGGATTCTCTCGACGCGGCGTTCCAGGATGCCCGAAGCGCACTGACGGCCCATTTTGAAACTCTGTGTGAGATGCAGGACGTCATCCCGAATCCTGACGCGGTTGAACATCACCTTGAGCAGCGGTCGGAGGATTTCAGCGGCGGGCAGTGGCTGCTGGTGGATATCAATATGAATCAATTTGACGGACGGGCAGAGCGGATCAACATCACCCTGCCACGGCGTCTACTCGCAAAAATTGATGGCTTTGTTCTCGAACATCCGCGATTCAGCAACCGTAGCGCATTTCTTGCCGAAGCCGCACGGCGGGTGCTGCAGGGGTGAACATGAGGTTTTGTAGGCCCGGCAAGCCTGCGCCGCCGGGCATGTCGCAATCACCCCTCATTCACCCAGATCCGCATTTCACCTTCGCCGCGGTTGGCCCAGCAGAACCACGGGATAAAGGTCAGCGTCTGGGTCTGGCGGGTGGCAGGCGAGCGGTCGTAATGCCACAGGGATTGCTGCTCCGGTTTTGCTGAAGTCTGTTTTACACCTTCGGCCTGAATTAGCACCTTGTGGGCGAACAGGCCTTTGCCTTCAAACGCATTGAACGTCGCGTTTTCCGGCAGCCACAGGTTATGCAGTTCCTCACCGTTGTCTGCTTGTTCGAGGCAGTACACCAACGGGCCGCGCTGAATCGCAACTTTTCCGGCCACGTGGCGCACCAGCGGGTTGCCATAAACGCGGCGAACCGGCATCGGGAATGTGAGCGTCAGCGTGTCACCCTCCAGCCAGCGGCGGTTGATGTGCAGATAGCCTTTGCGGGCTTCACTCGTCACCGGCACGCCGTTGAGTGATACCTGCGGCGCGTCGCACCAGTCCGGTAAACGCAGCGCCAGCGTGTGCTGCACCGGCTGGGCTGAGTCGATGGCGATGGTGACTTTTTCCTGCCACGGGAATTCCCCGCTGATGCGCAGACGCAGCGTTTCATCGCCTACCGTGACTTCGGCGCTGTTACCGACGTACAGGTTGATGTACAGCGCGTCCTCACGCGGCGTGTAGATGTAATGCCCGATCGAGGTCAGCACGCGGGCGATATTCGGAGGGCAGCAGGCGCAGCCGAACCAACGTTGGCGGACAGGCTTTACATGATCGTAGATGTGATTGAAATTCAGCGACTTCGGATGCACTTCCAGCGGGTTAACGTAGAAGAAGTGCTTACCATCCAGGGCCATGCCGCCGAGCACGGTGTTATACAACGCGCGTTCCATCACGTCGGCATACTGACTGTCGGCTTCCATCTCCAGCATCCGCCGGGCGAACATCATCAGGCCAATCGAGGCGCAGCTTTCGGCGTACACAGTGTCGTTGGGCAGGTCGTAATCGCTACTGAACGCTTCGCCGCTGCTCTGGGAGCCAATCCCGCCGGTGATGTACAGCTGGCGCTGGGCCATGTTGTTCCACAGACGCAGGCAATCCTTGCGCTTCGCTTCGTCGTTGCTGAGCCGCGCCAGGTGCGCCACGCCAGTCATCAGGTATACAAAACGTACCGCGTGACCGATGGCCGTCGGCTGCTCTGCCAGCGGCTGATGCGCCTGGCTGTAGGCTTTGTCCTTTACCATCCACGCCGGACCATGGGTATTCCAGTACGAGGTTTTTCCGCGTTTTTCGTACTCAATATCGTAGTAATGCGGCTGCGTTCCCCGTTGTTCGACGAAGTAATTCACCAGATGCAGATAGCGCGGTTCCTGCGTGACGTCGAACAGTCGCATCAGCGCCAGTTCAATTTCCGGATGCCCCGGATAACCATGCAGCTGGTTTTCACCGGGGCCAAAAACGTGGTCGATGTGGTCGGCGAGTTTGCACACGACGTCCAACAGACGACGCTTGCCGGTGGCCTGGAAGAAGGCCACGCCGGCTTCAATCATATGTCCGGCACAGTACAGCTCGTGGCATTCCGCGAGGTTAGTCCAGCGCTCCTGCGGGGCTTTAACGGTGAAATACGTGTTCAGATAGCCGTCGTCGCACTGGGCCGCCGCAACCAGCTCAATCACCTCGTCGGCGGTCTTTTCCAGCTCGCTGTCCGGCTTCTGGCACAGCGACCAGGCCACCGCTTCCAGCCATTTTGCGACGTCGCTGTCCTGAAACACCATGCCGTAAAACTCACCTTGTGAGCGTCCGGCGGCGATACGGAAATTCTCAATAGCGTGGCTCGGATCGGCTTCTGCAATCCTGTCGTTCAGCGCGTCCCACTGATAGGGAATAACCACGTCACGCACCAGTTGCTGGTACTGACCGAGAAACGGATCGCTGACTTTGAGCTTATGCAGGTCGACTTCCATCACAGACATAACGTTCTCCTTAAGACTGAACATGGCGCACACGCAGGTCGGTGGCGATGCGCGACATCATAGGGTTGTTGAGTTTGCAGGTGCGCAGGGTGAAGGCCAGCAGCAAGTGGAACACCGCAGGTAACAGTGTTTCCATCGCGGTCATGCCGTGCAGCGAGGCCGCGGTCTGGTTCCCGGTGCCGGGTTGATAGGCGACGAAGATGAATACCAGACTGACGATCCCGGCGCTGGACGCCCAGGCGAGCTTGATGCAGAAAAGGTTAAAGGCGAAGTTCATGCCGGATGAACGCACACCGGTTTTCCACTCGCCGTAGTCGTCGGCGAAGGCCATTAGCCCGAAGTGCAGCGGCAGCGTGAAGCCGAGAATGATGCCGTTGCCGAGAATAACGACCAGCCACAGCGTCTGCCACGCCGGGCCGACGGGCAGGAACCACATCGCTACCGCTAACACGGCTAAAACCAGGTTGGTGTAATAGTAAAGTTTTACCGTATCGACGCGTTTTGTCAGCGGATTGACGACGATCGAACCGAGTATTGATGCAAATGTCACCATCGTGAAGAACAGTGAGGTGTACGCCGTACTGCCCTGTAAAACGTAGGTGATGAAGTACATGTAGCCGCCGCCGCGGATGTTGAACACGTTGATCAGCAGGAAGGACATCACCAGCATCAGCAGCAACTGGTCATTTTTACGCAGTCCGGCAATGTGCTGGCGGAGGGTAAACTGGCCCATGGTGTCCAGCGGTACGCGCTCGCGCACCCAGAAGAAGCAGCACAGGAACATCACCACCGCCACCGCACACAGAATGCTGACGCCCATCTGCCAGCCGTGCGCGACGTTGCCTTTTCCGAGCGCAGACACCAGCCACGGCAGCCCTACGGAGACTAAAAAGCCCGCCACGCCGCACAGCACAAAGCGCCAGGACTGACAGGCCAGCACTTCGGAATGGCGCGTGGTCATGGTGTTGATCAGCGCGCAGTACGGCACGTTGATGGCGGTATAGCTCACGGAAAGCAGCAGATAGGTGCCGAATGCCCAGAGAATTTTCATGTTCATGCTGACGTCTGGCACGGTGAACGTCAGCACGCCGATGAGGCCAATCGGCACCGCAATCCACAGCTGCCATGGGCGAAAGCGTCCCCAGCGGCTTTGGGTACGGTCGGCGATGACGCCCATTATCGGGTCCGAAATGGCGTCAAAGACGCGCAGGGCGATGAATAATGTGCCGACCAGCGCCGGAGTCAGGCCGAAAACGTCGGTATAGAAAAAGGTCAAAAAGTTCATGATCAGGCAGGTGATGACGGTGCCACCGGCATCGCCCAGCCCGTAACCGATTTTTTCTCGGGTCGACAGCGCCTCGTTGGCGGTGTGTTGCGCGAGTTCGGTTTGTGTAATCGGAGCAGAAGTCATTGAAAACTCCTCACGTAGGTCAGGGTGCGTGACCCGCTTTTGGGCGGGCTTATTGTGTGTTTCGCAAGGTACCTGATCCATTCTGCCTGGAATCGCGCGCCCAACAAGGGAAGGGAAAAGTAGAAAAAGATGACGATTCCGACCTGATGCGTAAAGTGTGATCGTGATCCGGTGCGCTGGCTGTTTTTAATTAATAATCAAAGATAAGAGGCAATTTATTCACGCTAAAAAGCGAGAAAGTGAATATCCATGATTGAATTATCCATAGCGTTTCCGATTCGGGTGCAGAACGGAGGGTTGTTCATTTCACGCGGCGTGGGCAGCCATCCGGCGCGCAAACTGAATTCCTGGGAACTGGTATTTGTCGAGCGCGGCGAGTTCAGGATCCGTGAAGATGGGTGCCTGTTTAGCGTTCAGGCGGGCGAAAGCCTGTTGCTGCGTCCGGGATGTCAGCACGTAGGTGAAGGGAAGTTTCCGGCGGACCTTAAATTCTACTGGCTGCATTTTGACTGGCTCGACGTCACGCTGAATTCCGCGTTACGCCAGACGCTGCTGACTATTCCGCAGCATACGGGCGTAGGTTCCCCGTCTTACATCATCTCGCTGTTCCGCCAGTTCCTGAACGAGCAGGAAAATGTGCACCGCAGCATTGCGCTGGAGTGCATTTTGTTGCTGATCCTCCAACAGCTTTCAGCGGCGGGATCGCAGGAAAGCGCGAGCGAAAGCCCTGGCGTAGCGCTGGCCTACCGTGCGCAGCAGACGTTGCGCACGCAGTATCACTTGCCACTTTCTACCTCGCAGCTGGCGAAAGAGCTGCACTGCAGCGCGGATTATCTCGGGCGCGTTTACCGACGCACGTTCGGTTTAACGCTGACCGAAGCGCTCCATCGCCAGCGGGTGATGGCGGCGGAAAAACTGCTGATCAGCGACTCCCTGTCGTTGAAGGAAGTGGCCAGCCGCTGTGGGTTTAGCGATACCGGTTATTTCAGGCAGATATTCCGCAAGCACACCGGGCTGACTCCGGCGGCGTGGAAGCGGCGTTATTGCAAAGAACATATCAATTCTGGTTGAGTTTCATCAAGGCACTGTGCAATGCAGGGCAGACGTACTTTATCAACGGGAAGCGTTGGCCCCGATTTTTCAGGGCCAATATTATTTAACAGCCGCTGTCCTGCCAGGCTTTTTCTATTTCCTCGGCAAGTATTTTGACCCCCGCTTCGATTTTCTCCGGGTCCGGCACGTAGTTCATGCGCATACACTGGTGCGTGTGCGGCCACGGTTTATCGAGCCCCGGGAAGAAGAAGTCGCCAGGCACCATCAGTACGCCGCGCTTTTT
This sequence comes from Citrobacter sp. 18056, assembly GCA_902706235.1. Taxonomy (GTDB): domain Bacteria; phylum Pseudomonadota; class Gammaproteobacteria; order Enterobacterales; family Enterobacteriaceae; genus Scandinavium; species Scandinavium manionii. The sequence goes on from CACSJR010000002.1 coordinate 182,194, forward strand.
CAGGCGCTGGTACAAAATTTCAGTGGTGATGGGCAGGTCTTTAAACCACAGCCACAGGAAAATAGCGCCTTCTGGTTTGTGGATCAGGCAGCGTTCTTCCGGCAAATAACGACGAATAGTGGCAATCGTTTCGTGAACGCGCTGGTAATAGAACGGTTTGATGACCGTTTCTGACAGGCGCAGCAGGTCTTTTCGCTGGATCATTTCGCACATCATCGCCGGGCCAATACCGCCAGGGGAGAGGCTGATGATGCCATTCATATTGCTAATTGCGCTGATGATTTTTTCATTGGCGATAATGATGCCGCAGCGGCTGCCCGGCAGGCCGAGCTTCGACAGGCTCATGCACAGCACGATGTTCGGGTTCCACAGCGGACGCGCTTCGCTAAAGATAATGCCCGGGAACGGCACGCCGTAAGCGTTATCAATGACCAGCGGAATACCATGCTGATTGGCCAACGCATCGAGTTTCAACAACTCTTCATCAGTGATGACGTTGCCCGTCGGGTTGGTCGGGCGGGAAACGCAGATCATCCCGGTTTCGTCGGTGACGCGCAGATGCTCGAAGTCGACGTGATACTTGAACTGGCCTTCTGGCAGCAGCTCAATATTCGGACGCGCGGAGACAAACAGGTCTTCTTCAAGACCTGAATCAGCATAACCGATGTATTCCGGCGTCAGCGGGAACAGGACTTTGCGGGTGGTTCCATCGGCACGACGACCAGCGAAGAGGTTAAACAAGTAGAAAAACGCGCTCTGGCTGCCATTTGTCAGTGCAATATTCTGTGGTCCGATATCCCAGCCGAGCTCTTCACGCAGCATGGTCGACAGGGCGGCCAGCAGTTCGGTTTTGCCCTGTGGGCCGTCATAATTACACAGCGCTTCAGTCGCTTTGCCGCTTTCCAGCATGTCTGCCAGCAGATTCTGGAAGTAGTCGTTCATCTCCGGAATTTGTGCCGGGTTGCCGCCGCCGAGCATGATGGCGCCTGGCGTGCGCAGGCCATCGTTAAGATCTTCCATCAGGCGGGTGATACCGGAATGACGGGTGAATTTGTCGCCGAAAAGTGAAAAAGTCATATACAGGTGTTCTGTCGGTCTTCTGGGTAGGGGCTAACCATAACCTCTGCGCCAGCGAGGTGCAAACCGGTGAAGACTTTCTTGTTTGGTGATTTGTTCTGTGTTTAATTCCCGTTACGGATTAAAACACTGCATGGTGCGCAGAGAGTTAGCCTGTCAGGGTTTTGCTGCCCACACCACCATCACTTTATCGCCGTCATGTTCGCGCACGAAACCGTAGGCCTGAGGCAAGGTGAGCGTGGTTTGGCGTCCCGCGCCAATGGCCGGATGGCGGGCGCGGAACTGGCCAAGTTTCTGCCAATGGGCGACGGTGGCGGCTTCTTGCCCGGAGACGTCCTGCCAGTTCATGTCTGAGCGCGTGCCCTGCAACGGGTCGGAGCCAGTAGGGCCAAACGGGCGGGCAGATTCGTCACCGTAAAATATCTGTACCGCACCCGGGGCGAGCAACAACAGTTCTGCTGCCTTGCTGCCACCCTCGCGGAACAATCGCGTGTCGTGGGAGGAGAGATAGCTCAGCACGTTGAAATTCTGCAATTTGTCAGCCATTTGCTGCCAGGTGGTGTCGATGTTGGCCAGGCAATTCACCGCTTTCGCCGCCTGCTCCTGATAATCGAAATTAATCATCGCGTCGAAACCGTGCTGGTAATACGCACTCTGCATCACGCCGTGGCCCCAGGCTTCGCCGGTCATCCAGAATGCGCCCTCATCAGGCGATTTACCCGGATTCGCCTTCTTCCACGCCGCCAGCGCTTCGGTGGCCTGCGTTTTTAGCTGCTGCCAGGCCGGGAGTTCAACGTGTTTGGCGGTATCAATCCGGAAACCGTCGATGCCGTAATCCCGCACCCATTGGCTTAACCAGTGCGTCAGATAGTCGCGCGGCGTGTAACCCGCAATGGCCCTGGCTGCAGTATCTGGTTTGTGCTGATAAAACACCGGCAGGCCAGAAACGGTTGTGGATTCGGTTTTGAGGTCCGGCAGGAAGGCCAGCGACATCGTTAAATCATCGACGCCGGGGTTGTCGTAGTCGCCAATATCGGTGCGGACCCACTGCTTGCCCCACCATTTTTCCCACGCCGTTTTATCGCTAAAGTTGATGTAATCATTAAAACTGTGCCAGGTCTGGCCTGGACCGGGTTTCCAGTCGGTCCAGTGCTCGCCGAGGGTTTTCTTCAGCGCATCGCCCTGCAAATAGAGTGCGCCAAACTGGTACGCCTGCATATCGGCCAGCGTGGCATAACCAGTGTGGTTCATCACCACGTCAAATAGAATGCGGATGCCACGCTTGTGCGCTTCGTCTACCAGACGACGCAGGTCGTCCTCGTTGCCCATGTTGGCATCGAGTTTTGTCCAGTCCTGTGGGTAATAGCCGTGGTAGGCGTAGTGCGGGAAATCCCCTTTGGTACCGCCCCCGACCCAGCCGTGAATTTGCTCCAGCGGCGAGCTAATCCATAGCGCATTGACCCCGAGCTGCTGTAGATAATCGAGTTTGCTGGTGAGCCCTTGCAAATCACCGCCGTGAAATGTGCCGATCTCCTGCAAACCATCGCTATGGCGACCGTAACTGTGGTCGTTATTCGGATTGCCGTTCACATAGCGGTCGGTCAATACGAAATAGACCGTGGCGTTATGCCAGTCGAACGCGGCGGGCTGCTGAGTTTTCGCGTTTTCAAGCAACAGCAGGCCGTTGCTGCCTTCAGCAGGCTGCATGGTGATTTTGCCCTCTTTCACCGTCGCCATTTTCCCACTGTAAAAATCGCGGACCGTGCTGCCTTCTGAGAAGATCTTGCTGACATCCAGCGTGAGCGGTTTACCGTCCCAGCGTGGGCACTGGCGCACTTCCACATTCGCAGTTGTCACCGCCTCGCTTTTGACGCTCAGCATCAGCGTTGGCGTGCCTGAGCGGGTGTCCACCGCCAGCGTGTATTCGCCGTCGCGAAACAGTCGCCACTGCGGGGCATCGCCGTGGCAGGGCTCAAGCGACAGCATTTCATTTAATTTTATCGTCGAAGCGGGCTGCCAGCACTCTTGGTCAAGATGTAACGTCAACGGATGTGTACCCTTCGTCAGCGTTTTCTGACTGACAAATGTCCCACTGCCTTCAGGTTTGAATGCAGGAAAATCCGGGGCGGTCCAGCCTGCGAAGGCGGCACCGGGCAGCAGAAGTAATACAACAGCGGCAAGTTTCATCGCGTTCACCTGAAGTCAGTTTTAGTGCATTTTGCCAGCCGTCACGGTGTTATCCCTCCTCCTTCATTGGCATTCCAGGGGAGGACCTCGCAGGGTGAGTGATCTGCCTCTAATGAGAACAGGAATTTCTGCGATTAAGCTTTGAATTTCAGAATTATGAATCGAAAGAATGCCCTTCGTGCAGAACCTCGTTTAGGAATTTGCTTATATCGTAGGGTGCGCTGCCGGGGTATTTTTGGTATCATTCGCGATTCATTTCGCAGTTATATGCATAATTCAAGGCGTTGGAATGATTATTTCCGACCAGGAGACCTAATGATATCGACTCCCATTCGACGATATGGGGCCGCGATACTCATGTTACTCACCGGTGTATTTTCAGGTGGGGTGCTGGCAACAACGCACACAGCAACAACGAGTCACAAAGCCCCGGTAATAAAGACAAGTAGTAGTACCAAGGTAAGCAGTAAACAAGAGTATTCTCGCAATAGTGCAAAGAGTAGTTCACTTCCTGATTTGCGAAAATACCCTTCCGGAACACCTCGTAAAAAAGCGTTTCTCCGGACCGTAATGCCTTATATTACCAGTCAAAATGCAGCAATCACCGCCGATCGTAACTGGCTTGTTTCTAAACAGTACGATGGTCGCTGGTCGCCGACAGAGCGTTCGCGCCTGAAAGGTATCACTAAACGCTATAAAATCAGCTGGTCCGGGAATACGCGTAAAATTCCATGGAACTCGCTGCTTGAGCGCGTGGATATCATTCCTGGCAGCATGGTTGCGACCATGGCCGCAGCAGAAAGTGGTTGGGGTACGTCGAAGCTCGCACGTAACAACAACAATCTCTTTGGCATGAAGTGTGGTCGTGGCAAATGCGCTGGCAAAGTGAAAGGCTACTCGCACTTTGACACCGTCAAAGAGTCTGTTGAAGCATATGTGGTGAACCTGAACACGCATCCGGCTTATAAGTCATTCCGTAAGTCCCGTGCGCAACTGCGCAAAACGGACCAGGAAGTCACGGCCAGTGCGATGATCCACAAGCTGAAAGGTTATTCGACCCGCGGGTCAAGCTACAATAATTTCTTGTTCAGCATGTACCAGGATAATCAGCGTCTGATTGCCGCTCATATGTAATCACGCTCTGCCTGATACCGCTAAAAACGCCTTCCATCGGAAGGCGTTTTTGTTTTCTGCGCCAGCTACACCAGCGCTTCGCCGAAGCGTTCGCGATATTCTTTGGGCGTGGTGTCGTATTCCTTTTTAAATACCGAATAGAAATATTGTAGCGACGGATAGCCGCACATCTGCGAGATCTCGTTGATGGATAAAGACGTCGACACCAGCAGGCTGCGCGCTTTTTCCAGCTTTTCGCTGTGAATAACGGCGTGAATGGTTTCGCCCACTTCCTCTTTAAAGCGTTTCTCCAGATTGGAACGCGAAATACCCACCGCATCCAGCACCTGTTCCACCTTAATACCCTTACAGGCGTTATTGCGGATGTAGTGCATCGCCTGAATCACCGCCGGATCGTCGAGAGAACGATAATCCGTGGAGCGCCGCTCAATCACACGCACCGGCGGGACCAGCAGACGTTGCAGCGGCAGCTCTTCGTTATCCAGCAGACGATGCAGTAGTTTGGCGGCCTGATAGCCCATCTGGCGCGTGCCCTGTGCCACGGATGAGAGCGCCACGCGAGACAGATAGCGCGTCAGCTCTTCGTTATCGATACCAATCACACACAGCTTTTCCGGCACTGGAATATGCAGATGTTCGCAGGCCTGTAAGATGTGACGCGCACGGGCGTCGGTCACGGCGATAATCCCGGTTTGCGGCGGCAGTGTTTGCAGCCAGTCGGCCAGCCGATTTTGCGCATGCTGCCAGTTATCCGGCGCGGTTTCCTGGCCCTGATACACCACGCCACGGTATTTCTCTTTCGCCACAATCTGGCAAAAGGCATGCTCACGCTCAACTGCCCAGCGCTTGCCACTGGAGGAGGGCAGGCCGTAAAAAGCAAAGCGATGAACGCCTTTTTCCTTCAGATGTAAAAACGCGCTTTCTACCAGGGCATGGTTATCAGTCGCGATATAGTGAACCGGAGGATAGTGCTCCGGGCGATGATACGAGCCGCCAACGCCGACGATAGGCACCTCAACATCGCCGAGCAGGGCTTCGATTATCGGATCGTCAAAGTCGGCGATAACGCCGTCACCGAGACATTCCTTTATGTTTTCAATGCGGGCGCGAAAATCCTCTTCGATAAAAATATCCCATTCCGACTGGGACGCCTGTAAGTACTCACCCACGCCTTCCACAACCTGACGGTCATAGGCTTTGTTGGCGTTGAATAACAGCGTGACCCGGTGGCGCTTTTCAAACATGGTTTGCTTTCCTGAAGAAACAAGGATGGCGAGACCCGAAAGTGTCGCCATCGTAGCGGAAATTGCCGCGATCAGGCCCGCCGCTTAGTGGCAGAATCCATCCATACCGCCAGCAGCAAAATGGCGCCCTTAACGATATATTGCCAGAAAGTTGGCACGTCCATCATGCTCATTCCGTTATCCAGCGCTGACATGATAAATGCCCCCATGACTGCACCCGCTACGCTGCCCACGCCGCCTGCGAGGCTGGTGCCGCCAATCACACAGGCGGCGATGGCATCAAGTTCGGCGATGTTCCCGGCGGATGGAGAACCAGCCCCCAGGCGCGAGCTCAAAATAAGCCCGGCAATCGCCACCATCAGGCCGTTAATCGCGAATACCGCAAGTTTGGTGCGTTCCACGTTAATGCCTGACAACCGGGCGGCTTCCAGATTACCGCCAATGGCATAAATACGACGGCCAAACGCTGTGCGGGTGGCCATAAACATGCCTGCCAGCAACAGCAGGGCGAGGATCAGCACTGGCGTCGGCACGCCGCGATAATCGTTCAGCATCCAGACCGCGCCGAGGGCAATTACCGCAGTAATAGCCTGACGCCCCACCACGCGCGTGGATGCGGGGTTGCTCAGCCCGAGCGCCTGGCGACGCATACGCCCGCGCCATTGCCACGCGACGAATACGAACAGGCCCAGTACGCCAATCACAAAACCGATGCCGTCGGGCAGATAACTCTGACCGATTTGCGACATCGCCGGGCTGGTGGGCGACACGGTGGTGCCGTTGGTGATGCCAATCAGGATGCCGCGAAACGCCAGCATCCCGGCCAGGGTGACGATAAACGACGGGACTTTCCGGTAAGCCACCCACCATCCGTTCCAGGCACCTAATACCAGCCCCAGCATCAGCGTGACCACAATCGTTAACGGCAGCGGCCAGCCGAGCCAGACGTCGAAAATGGCCGCCACACCGCCCAGCAGGCCCATCATAGATCCGACCGACAAATCGATTTCTGCGGAGATAATGACGAACACCATTCCGACCGCCAGAATGCCGGTGATAGCGGTCTGGCGCAGCAGGTTCGAGACGTTACGCGCGCTGAGATACGATCCGTCGGTGGTCCAGGTAAAGAACAGCATGATCGCCACGATCGCCGCGATCATCACAAACACCTGTAAATTGAGTTTTTTTAACCCGGCGAAGGCGGCGGGCCTTTGCGCGTCGAGCTTTAGTTCAGACGGCGTGTTTTTCGACATGACGCTCACTCCTCAGGGCCGCTTCCATTACTTTTTCCTGCGTCAGTTGATGGTTGACCAGGTCCGCTTTCAGTTTGCCTTCGTGCATCACCAGCACGCGGTCGCTCAGGCCAAGCACTTCCGGCAGTTCGGAAGAGATGACAATGACCGCGATGCCCTGCTGCACCAGTTGATTAATCAGTTTGTAGATTTCGTATTTCGCGCCGATATCAATGCCGCGCGTCGGTTCATCGAGGATCAGAATGCGAGGATTGAGCAGCAGGCAGCGGGCAAGAATCGCCTTTTGCTGATTGCCGCCGCTGAGCCTGCCAATGGCCAGCTCGGGTGACGAGGTTTTCACTTTCAGCCTTGAGAGCGATTGCAGAATGCAGTTCTGCTCTGCGGCGTCGTCCAGCGTGCTAAGCGACCCGGAGAACTGGTCCAGCGCTGCCAGCGTAATGTTTTTCCCAACCGACATCACCGGCACAATGCCGTCTTTCTTGCGGTCTTCCGGAACCATCGCGATGCCGTGGTCTATCGCCTGCTGGCAGTTCTCAATGTTCACCGCTTTACCGTCGATAAATACGCTACCTTCCCAGCGCCCGCGCCAGACGCCAAACAGGCACTGGACGGCTTCAGTGCGCCCGGCTCCGACCAGTCCCGCGATACCGAGAATTTCCCCGCGTCGCAACGAGAAGGAGATGTCATTCACCCGCTTGATATGACGATTAACCGGATGCCAGGCGGTGAGGTGTTCTACCCGCAGGATTTCCTCGCCAGGCGTGTGCGGCTCGTTGGGATACAGCGCCGTTAATTCACGACCCACCATCATGGTGATGATGTCGTCTTCGCTCATGCCGTTTGCGTCGCGGGTGCCGATATGTTGCCCATCGCGGATCACGCAAATGGTGTCGGAAATAGCCTTTACTTCATTGAGCTTGTGCGAAATATAGATACAGGCGATGTCATGATTTTGCAGATCGCGAATGATGTTCAGCAGAATTGCCGTTTCCTGTTCGGTCAGCGAGGCGGTCGGTTCATCCAGAATCAGCAGGCGCACCTGCTTGTTCAGCGCTTTGGCGATTTCCACCAGTTGCTGTTGCCCGAGGCCTAAATCACCGACGCGGGTGTCGGGCGAAATAGCGAGGCTCACCTGCGCGAGAAGTTTTTCGCAGCGCAGCGTCATCTGGTCGTAATCGAGAATGCCATGGCGGGTGATTTCCGCACCCAGAAAGATGTTTTCCAGCACCGTCAGATGCTTAACCAGTGCCAGTTCCTGATGAATAATGGCAATGCCCCGACGTTCGGTATCACGAATGTGCGCGGCATGCACTGGCTCTCCGGCAAAAACGATTTCACCGTCGTAGGTGCCGTGCGGATAAATTCCGCACAGCACTTTCATCAGCGTCGATTTGCCGGAGCCATTCTCGCCGCACAGAGAAACCACTTCCCCGGCGTTCAACCGCAGACTGACATTATCAACGGCTTTTACCGCCCCGAAGGCTTTGGTAATGCTCTTCATTTCAAGTAAATAAGGCATAGCGGCTCCACGTAGCATTCCACGTAAAAGGAAAATGCCCCTCGTGTGAGGGGCGCGCGGAATTACAGCTCGCTCTTCTTGTGGAAGCCGTCTTTAATCACGGTCTGGTCGATATTAGTCTTATTGACTTCAATCGGCGTGAGCAGACGCGCAGGCACGTCTTTCAGCCCGTTATTGAGCGTGGTATCAGATTTCGGCTGCTGGCCGTTGCCGAGTTCAACCGCGATTTCAGCGGCAGTGTTGGCAAGCTGGGTGATAGGTTTATAAACCGTCATCGTCTGGGTGCCCGCGATAATGCGTTTCACCCCGGCGAGGTCAGCATCCTGACCGGAAATGGCGACTTTCCCCGCCAGCCCCTGTGCGCTCAGCGCCTGAATCGCCCCCCCGGCGGTGGCATCATTCGAGGCCACTACAGCGTCAATCTTGTTATTGTTGGCGGTCAGCGCGTTTTCCATAATTTTCAGCGCATTTTCAGGCAACCAGCCGTCGGCCCACTGATCGCCCACCACTTTAATTTTGCCGTCGTCGATGAACGGTTTCAGGACTTTCATCTGCCCGGCGCGGAACAGCTTCGCGTTGTTATCCACCGGTGAACCGCCCATCAGGAAGTAGTTCCCGGTCGGCACTTTGTCGACCAGGCTCTGGGCCTGCATTTCACCGACTTTTTCATTATCAAAGGAAATATAGAAATCAATATCGGCGTTATTAATCATGCGGTCATAGGCCAGCACTTTAATGCCTTCCTGTTTCGCTTCCTTAATAACGTTACTTAACACTTGCCCGTTATAAGGAATAATAACAAGCACATCCACGCCGCGGTTGATCATATTTTCAATCTGCGACATCTGTGTTTCTTCATTACCATTTGCGGATTGTACAAAGACTTTCGCGCCTAATGATTCGGCTTTATGAACAAATATGTCGCGATCTTTTTGCCAGCGTTCCAGACGCAGATCATCGATAGCCATTCCGATTTTTACTTCTTTGGCGATGCCCGCGAAACTGGTCAGCAGCAGCGAGGCACAAAGGGTGAGGCAAAGGTTGTTTATCTTCATCATCGTAGGGCCTTTTGTAGGTATACACTTCATTCTTCGCACTGCCTCTGCGTTGGCTTCTCGTACTTACCCCAGTCACATAGTTATCTATGTTCCTGGGGATTCGCACGCATGCCGCCTTGATGCATCACGAATAATTTTGTGTATATATTGGCGATAAAAGAAACAAATACGACGGATACGCTGCAAATTTTTAGCACGGGTGGGATTAATGGCAATTACAGATTTTTATCTTCTGATTATGATATTTGGTTTATTTCCTAATTTATGACCGCGATCTGATTTTAAATCGTTTCAGCTATTTGTTGCATTGTTGTTCTCGAGCTGGACCGAAAAATTCTGCTTCAGCCTAATTATTTTGCGAGCCAGCGCACGTTTGTGCATTCTCTTAATCGCAGTGTGAAATAACGTAATTGAGCAACCGCGAAACAGGTAACAGTATTACTGCACAACCTGGTATTCGCCGCGTCAAATGGAGTTCAATTATGCAAGCTTATTTCGACCAACTCGACAGAGTCCGTTACGAAGGCCCAAAAACGCAAAATCCGCTGGCCTTCCGCCACTACAACCCGGACGAGCTGGTGCTCGGCAAACGTATGGAAGACCACCTGCGCTTTGCGGCGTGCTACTGGCACACCTTCTGCTGGAACGGCGCCGACATGTTCGGCGTGGGCTCGTTTGATCGTCCATGGCAGCAGCCGGGCGAAGCGCTGGCGCTGGCAAAACGCAAAGCCGACGTGGCGTTTGAGTTCTTCCACAAGTTGAACGTGCCGTATTACTGCTTCCACGATGTGGACGTTTCTCCGGAAGGCGCATCGCTGAAAGAGTACCTGAACAACTTTGCGCAGATGGTCGATGTGCTGGCAGAAAAACAGCAGCAGACCGGTGTGAAACTGCTGTGGGGCACCGCAAACTGCTTTACTAATCCGCGTTATGGCGCAGGTGCGGCCACCAACCCTGACCCGGAAGTGTTCAGCTGGGCGGCCACGCAGGTGGTGACCGCAATGAACGCCACGCATCAGCTGGGCGGTGAAAACTATGTGCTGTGGGGCGGTCGTGAAGGGTATGAATCCTTGCTGAATACCGACCTGCGTCAGGAGCGTGAGCAAATTGGCCGCTTCATGCAGATGGTCGTTGAGCATAAACACAAAATCGGTTTCCGCGGCACGCTGCTTATCGAGCCGAAACCGCAGGAGCCGACCAAGCATCAGTACGATTACGATGCCTCCACCGTGTACGGCTTCCTCAAGCAGTTCGGGCTGGAAAAAGAGATCAAGCTGAATATCGAAGCCAACCACGCCACGTTGGCGGGGCATTCGTTCCATCATGAAATTGCGACCGCTATTGCGCTAGGCCTGTTCGGTTCCGTCGATGCCAACCGCGGTGACCCGCAGCTGGGCTGGGATACCGATCAGTTCCCGAACAGCGTGGAAGAAAACGCGCTGGTGATGTATGAAATTATCAAGGCGGGTGGCTTCACCACCGGCGGCCTGAACTTTGATGCCAAAGTGCGACGTCAGAGTACCGATAAATATGACCTGTTCTATGGTCACATTGGCGCGATGGACACCATGGCGTTGGCGCTGAAAGTGGCGGCACGCATGATTGAAGACGGCGAGCTGGATAAACGTGTCGCGCGTCGCTATGCGGGCTGGAATGGTGAGCTGGGGCAGCAGATCCTGAAAGGCCAGATGTCGCTGACCGACATTGCGAAGTACGCTGAACAGCATAACCTGGCGCCGCAGCATCAAAGCGGGCATCAGGAACTGCTGGAAAATCTGGTCAATCATTACCTGTTCGACAAGTAATCATCTATACCCGTCATACTTCAAGCTGCATCTTCATTGGCTGCGCTTGTTCACCCCAGTCACATAGTTATCTATGCCCCTGGGGCTTCACAAGCTTGCCGCTTCGATGCAACTCGAATTATTTAGGGTATATAAAATTTGAAGCCCGGCAATCGTAGCGTTGCCGGGCATTTTTAATGGAGGAATCGTCACTATGTATATCGGCATCGATCTCGGTACGTCCGGGGTCAAAGTGATTCTGCTCAGTGAACAGGGCGACGTGCTGGCTTCGCACACTGAAAAACTGACCGTTTCGCGCCCACATCCGCTGTGGTCCGAGCAGGATCCTGAGAGCTGGTGGCGGGCGACGGACAGCGCGATGAAGACGTTAGGTGCTCAGCATTCACTGGCAGAAGTGAAGGCGTTGGGCATTGCTGGGCAAATGCACGGAGCTACGCTGCTTGATAAGCAGCAGCGGGTTCTGCGTCCGGCGATTTTATGGAATGACGGCCGCTGTGGTGAAGAGTGTGCGTTGCTGGAGCGGGCAGTGCCGCGTTCGCGGGAAATTACCGGTAACCTGATGATGCCGGGTTTTACCGCGCCGAAGCTGTTGTGGGTCAAACGGCATGAGCCGGAGGTGTTTAGCCAGGTCGATAAAGTGCTGTTGCCAAAAGATTTTCTGCGTTTGTGCATGACCGGCGAGCTCGCCAGTGATATGTCGGATGCAGCAGGCACCCTGTGGATGGACGTGGCGCAGCGCGACTGGAGCGATGAAATGCTTCAGGCCTGTGGATTAAGCCGCGACAACATGCCCGCGCTGTTTGAAGGCAGTGAGATTACCGGCACGCTGCTGCCGTCGGTGGCGCAGGCGTGGAACATGCCCGCTGTACCCGTGGTGGCCGGTGGCGGTGATAACGCGGCGGGCGCGGTGGGGGTGGGCATGGCCGATGCCGGGCAGGCGATGCTGTCGCTCGGTACCTCAGGCGTCTATTTTGCCGTCAGTAACGGCTTCCTCAGCAAACCGGAAAGCGCAGTGCACAGTTTCTGCCATGCACTGCCGGGTCGTTGGCATCTGATGTCGGTGATGTTAAGCGCCGCATCCTGCCTTGACTGGGCAGCAAAACTGACCGGGCTGGGTGACGTTCCGGCTCTGCTGGCGGCGGCGCAGAGGGCGGATCAAAACGCCGAACCGGTGTGGTTCCTGCCGTACCTGTCCGGGGAGCGGACTCCGCATAACAACCCGAAAGCCAAAGGCGTCTTTTTCGGCCTGACGCATCAGCATGGCCCGGCTGAGCTGGCGCTTGCGGTGCTGGAAGGCGTCGGCTTTGCGCTGGCTGACGGAATGGACGTGGTACATGAATGCGGTATCACGCCGAAAAGCGTGACCCTGATTGGCGGTGGCGCGCGCAGCGCATACTGGCGACAAATGCTGGCAGATATCAGTGGCATTGCCCTTGAGTATCGTACCGGCGGCGACGTCGGCCCGGCGTTGGGTGCGGCCCGTCTGGCGCAGCTGGCGATGCACCCTGACATTCCGGTGACTGAACTCTTGCCACAACTGGCTCTTGAGCAAACGCACCAGCCGGACGCCGCCAAAAACGCCGCGTATGCCTCGCGTCGTGACGTCTTCCGTCAATTGTATCAGCAGTTAAAACCACTGATGTCCTGAATGCGCGGTTAGCTGTCCTTTTTTGACCTTAGCAAGACGCCTTTTCGTGGCCACAATGGTTTTACACCGACACGAAAAGGAGTCTGACTATGTCCCGCACCGCTTTGATTAACATCGATACCCAGCAGTCTTTTGAACAGCGTCCGTTCTGGCAGGCTACCGATTTACCGGCATTTCAGGCCGCGATGCTGGCGCTGATTGCAGGCTGCCAGCAGCATAATATCCCGGTGGTCGACATTTTCCACGTCGACGACCAGGGGCCGTTCTCTCTTGAAAGCGGCTTCGTCAAACCCATGGCCTTTTTACGCCATCAGCCAGATGTCATTTTTCACAAGCACGTCCATAACGCGTTTACCGACACAGGCCTCGACTTCTGGCTGCGCAATCGGGATATCAATCATCTGATCATCAGCGGGCTGCGCACCGAACAGTGCTGCGAAACCACCACGCGTGTGGCGTCCGATCTCGGTTATCAGGTGACGTTTGTCACCGAGGCCACGCTGACCTTTCCGATGACGCATAAAGGCGTTACGCTGGATGTTGAGACGCTGCGCCACCGCACGGAAACCGTGCTGGAAGGGCGTTTTGCCACCGTCAAAACCGTAACGGAGACGCTTGAATCGCTATGACTACCGATGTCTGGTTCGTGATGCTGCCTGGCGTGCTGTCGCTTGATATGACTGGCCCGGCAGAGACCTTTGTGCTTGCGGGCGATGCGTTTCGCCTGCATTACATCGGGCCAGACGCGCAGGTGCCAACCTCCATCGGCATGACGATGGGCAACATTCGGCCACTGCCGGAAACGCTTCCGGCGGGAAGTCTGCTGGTGCTGCCCGGCGTGTGCGATTCAAACCACTACTTTTCCACTCCGCAGGCCGAGCGGGTTCGCCGCTGGCTGACGCGCCAACAGCCCTTGCTGCACGCCGGGAAAATCACCCTGATGTGCGTTTGTTCTGGCTCACTGCTGGCGGCGAAAGCCGGGCTGTTGCATGGCGTGCAGTGCACCACTCATCATGACGTGATTGCGCGACTGAAGGCCGCCGCCCCTGGCGCGATGGTTAAAGAGAACCGCATTTTTATTGAAGACAAAGGCATCTGGACCAGCGCCGGGATCACGTCCGGTATCGACCTGGCCCTGCATCTGATTAACCGGCTGTATGGCCCGGAGCGGGCGATGACGGTGGCGCGTGAAATGGTCGTGTGGTTCCGCCGTTCCGGCGACGATCCGCAGCTTTCACCCTGGCTGCGCTATCGCAACCATCTGCATCCGGCGATTCATCGCGCGCAGGATGCGCTGACCGCGGCCCCGCAGTACGCCTGGGCGCTGGTGGATATTGCCGCGCGGGCGCACGTTACGCCACGCCATCTGACGCGATTGTTCAAACAGCATCTGGGCGTCAGCGTGCGGGATTATCTCGAACAGCTTAGGCTGGCGCTGGCAGAGCAGCGGTTGTTGCAGGGAAGCGGTGTCGAGCAGGCGGCACAGGCGGCGGGCTTTACCTCTGCCCGTCAGCTGCACCGTGCCCGCCAGCGGGCGTTAGCTGACCAGACGACGGGTATCGATTCGCTGCACCAGCATTGAAAGCAGCAGGCTGCCCGCCAGCGTCGCGCAGAAAATCCACACGATATCGAGCAGTGGCCAGCTTTTAAGCTCCAGCCCGCTGGAACGCAGCGCGTGAATGACCAGTGCATGAAAACCGTAAATCCCGAGCGAATGCTGCGAGATGGTGTGTAATCCCGGCAGTTCGCGGCCATTTAGCGTGTTTTTCACCAGTGTTAGCAGCGTGACGGCGCAGATGAACACCATCGGCCCCGCATACAGATACCAGGTGTCGGCGAAGTTGCCGCGCCATTTCAGCTCGTGCAACGTTCCGCGCGAGATGACCCACACCGACGCGGCGAACAGCGCGGCACACAGTAGCGTCAGCGGTTTTTTATCCGTATCCATCATCCCCAGCGCGCGGCCCAGCAGGCCATACAGCACGTAATAAAACGTGTCGCCTTCGATGTATAAATTCACTGGCAGCCATTGAAAGCTTCCGGTTTTCAGCGGAACGGTATTTGGGTTTGCAACGATGCCGAGCACAATCATCAGCGCCAGTAACATCCAGCCATTGACACTTTTGACCTGAATCAGCGGCGAAAGCAGGTAAATCACGAAAATCGCGAAGAAAAACCACAGGTGATAGAACACCGGCTTCTGCAGCAAATATTTCAGCGACAGCTCCGCATTGATGTGGGTAAACAACAGGATATAC
The DNA here is from genome assembly GCA_902706235.1 of Citrobacter sp. 18056. Lineage (GTDB taxonomy): Bacteria > Pseudomonadota > Gammaproteobacteria > Enterobacterales > Enterobacteriaceae > Scandinavium > Scandinavium manionii. Next base: position 197,377 of record CACSJR010000002.1, read on the forward strand.
GCCAGCGCCACCGCGCTGTAGAACAGCAAACAGAGGCCGATACGCAGGAAATGACGCGGTGCGGCGCTGCGCTCACCAAAAAATAGATAGCCAGAAATCATGAAAAACAGCGGGACGCTGACCCGGGAGGCGGAGTTCAACAGATTGGCGATATCCCAGTTGAGTGGGCTAATACTGTGGGCGTTGGTGATATACCAGGTTGTCGTGTGGATCATCACCACCATCAGGCAGGCAATCCCTCGCAGGTTGGTAATCCAGCTAATCTTTCCCGACATCAGTTCCTCAAAAATAGGGTGATAAAAAAAGTCTGACCTGTGAGTGTAGCCGCTCTCGGCAGGGAATAATCTGAGTTTTGCACGCCAGGCTTGTCGACAAGGGAACGTATTCGCAGAATGCGTGGTCAGAAAAAGCATCTAGTCTTAAAAATGACAATAACAGGCAAAGAATAAGGCCGTAATTAAAAATGATGATCAAGTCTTTCATGCCCTTGCTGCTGGTCACGTTGCTGGTAGGGTGCAGTACCCCACAGGCTCCCGAACAAAAAGCGCAGCGCGCAAAAGTGGACCCGACAAGCTCGCTCAATATGGAGCACTTGTGTAAGGGCAAAGCAGCGGAGCGGTACAATACTGGGGCAGAGAGCGTGGACGTTACGGGTTTCGAGCAGTTCCAGGGCAGCTACGAGCTGCGAGGCTTTACGCCACATAAAGAGAGTTTCGTCTGTTCTTTCGATGCAGACGGCCAGTTTTTACACCTTTCGATGCGCTGAGTGGCGGCGATGGCGGGGGGAAAAGTCTCACGTTTCCCCAATATTCCCTCAATTTTCCGCAAACAACGTCCATTCATACTGTATATCTCGCATCCAGCGGGTATACTTGACCCTTCCTTAAATCCACACGTATCCAGCACGAAAAAATATGCAAAAGTTTGATACCAGGACTTTCCAGGGCCTGATCCTGACCTTACAGGATTACTGGGCTCGTCAGGGCTGCACCATTGTTCAACCACTGGACATGGAAGTAGGCGCTGGCACCTCCCATCCGATGACCTGTCTGCGCGCGCTGGGTCCAGAGCCGATGGCCACTGCTTATGTGCAGCCGTCCCGCCGCCCGACCGACGGTCGTTATGGCGAAAACCCGAACCGCTTACAGCACTATTACCAGTTCCAGGTGGTGATTAAGCCATCGCCGGACAACATTCAGGAGCTGTACCTCGGGTCTCTGAAAGAGCTGGGTATGGACCCGACCATTCACGATATTCGCTTCGTGGAAGACAACTGGGAAAACCCAACGCTGGGTGCCTGGGGTCTCGGCTGGGAAGTGTGGTTGAATGGCATGGAAGTGACGCAGTTCACCTACTTCCAGCAGGTTGGCGGTCTCGAGTGTAAGCCGGTTACCGGCGAAATCACCTATGGTCTGGAACGTCTGGCCATGTACATTCAGGGCGTAGACAGCGTTTACGACCTGGTCTGGAGCGACGGCCCGTTGGGTAAAACCACCTACGGCGACGTGTTCCATCAGAACGAAGTGGAGCAATCTACTTACAACTTCGAATACGCGGATGTCGACTTCCTGTTCTCCTGCTTCGAGCAGTATGAGAAAGAAGCGCAACAGCTGCTGGCGCTGGAAAACCCGCTGCCACTGCCTGCCTACGAGCGTATTCTGAAGGCCGCTCATAGCTTTAACCTGCTGGATGCGCGTAAAGCCATCTCCGTCACCGAGCGTCAGCGCTACATTCTGCGCATTCGCACCTTGACCAAAGCGGTGGCTGAAGCCTATTACGCTTCCCGTGAAGCCCTTGGTTTCCCGCTATGCAACAAGAATAAATAAGAGGCGGCCATGTCTGAAAAAACTTTCCTGGTGGAAATCGGCACCGAAGAGCTGCCACCAAAAGCCCTGCGCAGCCTGGCGGAATCTTTTGCTGCGAACGTTACTGCGGAACTCGATAACGCAGGCCTGGCTCACGGCAACGTTGAGTGGTTTGCGGCCCCGCGTCGCCTGGCGCTGAAAGTTGCCGCGCTGGCGGAATCTCAGCCCGATCGCGAAGTCGAAAAACGCGGCCCGGCTGTGTCTGCTGCATTCGATGCAGAAGGCAAACCGAGCAAAGCGGCTGAAGGCTGGGCGCGTGGCTGCGGTATCACCGTTGATCAGGCCGAGCGCATGGTCACCGATAAAGGTGAATGGCTGCTGTACCGTGCGCATGTGAAAGGCGAAAGCGCTGAAGCGCTGCTGCCAAACATGATTGTCACGTCACTGGGCAAACTGCCTATTCCGAAACTGATGCGCTGGGGTGCGTCCGACGTGCAGTTCGTGCGTCCGGTTCACACCGTGACCCTGCTGCTCGGCGATAAAGTCGTACCCGCGAAAATTCTGGGCATCGATTCCGATCGCGTTATCCGCGGTCACCGCTTTATGGGCGAGCCGGAATTCACCATCGACAACGCCGATCAGTACCCGCAGATCCTGCTGGAACGCGGCAAAGTGATGGCGGATTACGAATCACGTAAAGCCAAAATTAAAGCAGATGCGGAAGACGCGGCACGCAAAATCGGCGGTAACGCTGACCTGAGCGAGAGCCTGCTGGAAGAAGTCGCCTCGCTGGTCGAATGGCCGGTCGTACTGACGGCGAAATTCGAAGAGAAATTCCTCGCCGTTCCGGCTGAAGCGCTGGTGTACACCATGAAAGGTGACCAGAAGTACTTCCCGGTCTATGGCAACGACGGGAAACTGCTGCCGAACTTCATTTTCGTTACCAACATCGAATCGAAAGATCCGGTGCAGATTATTTCCGGTAATGAAAAAGTGGTTCGTCCGCGTCTGGCGGATGCAGAATTCTTCTTCAACTCCGACCGTAAAAAGCGTCTGGAAGATCATTTGCCGCGTCTGCAGACCGTGCTGTTCCAGCAACAGCTGGGCACGCTGCGTGACAAAACTGACCGCATTCAGGCCCTGGCGGGCTGGATTGCTGGCCAGATTGGCGCTGACGTTAACCACGCGACCCGCGCGGGTCTGCTGTCCAAGTGCGACCTGATGACCAACATGGTGTTCGAGTTTACCGACACCCAGGGCATCATGGGCATGCACTATGCGCGTCACGATGGTGAAGCCGAAGATGTGGCCGTTGCGCTGAACGAACAGTATCAGCCACGTTTTGCGGGCGATGATCTACCGTCCAACCCGGTAGCGTGCGCGGTGGCTATTGCCGATAAGATGGATACCCTCGCGGGCATCTTTGGTATCGGCCAGCACCCGAAAGGCGACAAAGATCCATTCGCACTGCGTCGTGCGGCGCTGGGCGTGCTGCGTATCATCGTTGAGAAGAACCTCAACCTTGACCTGCAAACCCTGACCGAAGAAGCGGTGCGTCTGTACGGTGACAAGCTGACCAACGCTAAGGTTGTCGATGAAGTTATCGACTTCATGCTCGGTCGTTTCCGTGCCTGGTATCAGGACGAAGGTTACACCGTCGACACCATTCAGGCGGTGCTGGCGCGTCGTCCGACCCGTCCGGCTGATTTCGATGCCCGCATGAAAGCCGTGTCGCACTTCCGTTCTCTGGACGAAGCCGCTGCGCTGGCTGCCGCTAATAAGCGTGTTTCCAACATTCTGGCGAAGTCTGATGAAACACTGAACGACGTCGTTCACGCCTCAGTGCTGAAAGACGCGGCGGAAATCAAGCTGGCGACCCACCTGGTCGTTCTGCGCGACAAACTGCAGCCGTTCTTCGATGAAGGCCGTTACCAGGATGCGCTGATTGAACTGGCTTCCCTGCGCGAGCCGGTGGACGAGTTCTTCGAGAGCGTGATGGTTAACGCCGACGAGAAAGACGTGCGTATCAACCGCCTGACGCTGCTCAGCAAGCTGCGCGAACTGTTCCTGCAGGTAGCGGATATTTCTCTGCTGCAGTAATTATCGCTCTGCTTAAAAGACCAACCCGCCTTTCGGCGGGTTTTTAATGGCTGCAGTTCAGGGTATTCACGCCAACGGGATCAACGCGTTTTCCGTTTTCAGCCAGCGCGGGGCGGTCAGCGTTCCGGCGAAATAGCACACCAGTTCATGCAGTAAATCGGCCACCGTTCTTTCTGTTTTTGCCGCAAGCGCACCGCTCATCAGCAGTTGCACCAGCGTCTGGCAATACTCGCCGAGCTGATCGGCTTCCGGTTCAAACGCAGGGAATTGCGTAGGCAGTTCTTCCACTGTCAGACTGGCTTTTAAATAGTCTGGGATCGGTTCGAGCAGTGTCGGCTGAAGTAGCGCCAGACAAGCAGACAATCGCCCGCAGAGTGCCATTTTATGCGCCGGGTCGTTGCATTCCACCAGGACTTCGGCAAAGCGCTCGCAGTTTTCCGCCAGTTCAGTGAAATCGGTCGTGGCGCTAAAGGGGACAGTAAGCAACGTGCTGTCGAGGGTTGGGGTTATCGCCATGATGGCAGCCTCCAGTGAGTAAGTTAATTACCACCACCAGAGGTTCCAATCTCATTGGTGGCGGAACCGAACAGGGTTGGAACTCCCGGCCTCACTGGACACCGGTGCGCCTAATGGCGCCCCCGCTCGGCTCCACCATTGAGGTGTAGCAGAACGCATGACATGAAAGTATGTCACCAGTGAAGTCGTTCAGGGTTCCAATCCCGGCACCTGATTTTGCAGGTGCGAATCGACAATACTGCTGACCGATTTCGGCGACAACGTTTTTCCGCTATGTCGTTGTGGATATTATCATTTCCTGAAGCATGCTCGCAAAACTGAACGAGACCAGGGCGCAGATGACATTCCCGCGTGACAGCGCGCAGCAACTTGCTATCTAATTAATATGTCGAAGCATTCCTCCGTCCTCTACGCCAGATAGATGGATATGCTTGAGGCTGAGGGGCTTGTCAGAATTGTTGAACAACGTGCGGGTGGCGTGGCTAGTAGGGTGAATATTGATGACTTATAAAAAACAATGCTATGAATCAGCACTGACTGTTGAGCTGAAACCAGATGCCAGACTTACAGAAGCTGAACGCTGGAAACAAGAAAACAATGCTGGTCTGCATGAACTCAACCAAATTACCGATGACCACAGCCTGCTGTCAGATGATTACCGAACGTTTTAACCCGGCAACATTGGCCAGCATTTAACCTTGAAACCCTGCCCAAATTACGGGTATCCTGTATCCCGACTTTTCTCTTCTCTCTGGAGCGCATCCCGAAAATGAACAATCACGACTGATGAATTCGGCCCTGGCATAACGCAAACGCGTTGGCGGGGATGGTTTTTGATTTCATTCAGGAGTGCTTATGGCTCATTTTTGTGCGCAATCCCCTGCGTTTATTTTGCATCAGGTCACCTGTCAGTTTGCGACGGGCGATATTCTTTTTGGTCCTTTTGATCTCTCGCTTGAGCGTTCGCTTTGCGGCTTAGTCGGGCGTAATGGCAGTGGGAAAACTCGCCTGTTGCAGTTGCTTGCAGGCGTCGAAATGCCTGCCCACGGGCATATCGAACATTTTTCGACGGTGGCGTATGTCGCTCAGCAACCCCTGCTTTCTGCGGACAGTACGCTGGCGGATTTACTCGGCCTGACGGCGATATTTTCCGCCCTGGGCCGCGTGAATAGCGGCGAGATGCAGACGGAAGACAGCGATGTGCTCGACGGTCACTGGGATATTACGGAGCGCCTGAGTACGGCGTTTTCCGCGTTGTCGCTTCCCAAGTTTGACGCGTATCGTCCGGCTTCATCCCTGAGCGGTGGTGAACGTGTGAAAGCGTTGCTGTGCGCCGCATTCCTTTCCGGGGCCGATTATCTGCTACTCGACGAACCGACTAACCATCTGGATAGCGACGGGCGGGCATGGCTTTATCAGCAGCTTGCACAGTGGCGCGGCGGGGCGCTGATTGCCAGCCACGATCGCGAATTACTGGCACAGGTACCGCATATTCTCGAATTATCTGCCGGGAATTTGCGCCATTACGGCGGTAATTTTGATGTGTATCAGCAGCAGCGAGAGGCCGAACAGCAGGCAGCACGTTCGGCGCTCGACCATGCGGCGAACGAGCGACGACGAACCCGCCAGCGTTTGCGTAAAGAGCATGACAATAGCCTGCGGCGCTCCGCGCAAACGCTGCGAACCGTGGATTCACTGAACATCGCCTCGTTTGAGCGAGTTGCTTACAAAGGCGCGGCCAAAGCCCGGCCCGGCACGCTGCGCCGCCAGCATCATGAACAGAACGAGGCGTTGAACGCGGCGGTTAATCAGGCGCGTGAACGCGTGGAGGATGAAACGCCGGTAATGATGACGCTGCCGGGCAACCACGTTGCGGCGGGCAAGCAGGTGCTGGACGTTCACGATCTGGTCCTGGCGCATTCCCCGATTGCGCCGCTGAACTGGCGCATGGATGGCCCAATGCGCGTGGCGCTGCGTGGGCCGAACGGCTGTGGTAAAACCACGCTGCTGAAAACGCTTCTCGGGCTGGAGTTGCCGGTGAGCGGCAGCTGTAAGTTGTCGGTGAATGCGGCCTGGCTCGATCAGCATCTGAGTCAGTTCAGTCTGTCACTGTCGGTGATGGAGCATCTGAGTCTGGCGAATACCCCTCTGGAAGAAGGCGTGCTGCGCAGTCGCCTGGCGCAGCTGCAGCTGACTGCGGAAAAAGTAGGTTTGCCGCTATCATCGCTGAGCGGTGGCGAACGCCTGAAGGCCGCTCTGGCCAGCGTGTTATGGCGGCGGGAAGCGACCCAGCTTTTGCTGTTGGACGAGCCGACTAACCACCTCGATTTGGCGTCGACGCAGGCCATTGAAATGGCATTGTCCGGTTTCCCGGGGGCGATGTTAGTCGTTTCACATGATGAGGCGTTTCTGCGGGGGTTGAAGCTGACTCACAGTCTGGAATGGCAGGATGCGGGCTGGGTATTCACGGCGCTGTGATCAAAAACCCCCGCAATCGCGGGGGTAAAATAACAACGTTATTCCATAAGCTGTCTGCTTAATCGGGGATCGGCCTGGATCAGGCGCATCAACTTCAGCTCGGCAGGGGATGGTTTTTCTCGTCTCGATTCCCACTCATGTACCATCGCTACGCTGACGCCCATCGCTCGGGCAAAATCATCGATCTTCAAACCGGAGCCTTTACGCAGTTGCTCAAACTCGGTAAAGGCTGTGGGCTTTTGGGTCAGGGTCATTCTCTGTGAATCATCTTTGAAAACAATTTGTTCAAGACTGGAAAGCAGTTCGTACATAGGATCTTTATTTGTCATTGAGAACTCCTCTTTACCCGTCATACATCAAGCCACAGGCATGTTGTCCTGCAACTCGAATTATTTAGGGTATACATCTCACAGTGGGCACGTGAACAACAAAGAGCTTATTAAGAATAGTCAGTAAAAAGGGTGAGGGGTGGTCACAGGAGTGATTATTCGTGCGGTATCTTTTACGTGACCCGATTCAGCCTTTCGTATCAGTCGACTAATTATTTGATAAAGATACTGGAAAGTTATTCAGCACAATTTTTGTAAATCGTAAGTAAAAATGTGGCAAAAGGCGGGCGCTGACACCCGCCTTTTGCCCGTTAGGCCTTTTGTGTCGCCTTGCTAACTGGGGCGGCAGCGTTTTCAGCCGGGCGATCGGTTTTGGTCATGGCGTATTTCACCATCAGCGCGGTGGCGGACAGCAGCGCCGGGACCGCCAGCAGCATGAAGATGGTTTTAAACGACAGCTGCGCCTGCATCAGGAATACACCGCTGAACGCTCCGAGAATGCCGCCGAAGCGCCCAATGCCCAACATCCACGCCACGCCCGTGGCCCGGCCCTGAGTCGGATAGAACCCGGCCGCCAGCGCGGGCATGGAAGATTGTGCCCCGTTCATGATGCTGCCTGCGATGAATACCATCACGCCCATCAACACCAGGCTGCTGGTGGAAAACCCAACCAGGCAGACGAATATGCCGGTCAGCAACCAGCCCACCGCGACCACTTTATTCGGGTTAAATTTGTCCATCAGCGCCCCGAGTACCAGCACGCCAATTCCGCCGCCGAGTGGGAACAGGGCGGTGACGATCGAAGCCTGGCTCATGCTGGCGCCCGTTTCCCGGATAAGCAGCGGCAGCCAGCTGGTCAGTAAATAGAAAATCAGCAAGCCCATGAAGTAGGTCAGGCACAGCATGACCGTGCCGAGCGCGTAGCGTGGCGAGAAAATCACACCCAGCGCCGATTTATCCTGAACGCCACCCGCTTCGTGCAGCACAAAGCGCGTGTCGGTAGCGATCGGAGCAATGCGACGCAGAATGGTCGCCACCTGCTGCTGAGATTTGTTTTTCGCCACCAGATAACGCACCGATTCCGGCAGCAGGAAAATCAGCACAACGGCCAGCACCAGCGGCATCACGCCGCCGAGGATCAGCACGCTTTGCCAGCCATACTGCGGAATTAACCACGCGGAGATAAACCCACCGAGCGAGGAACCAATCGGGAAACCGACGAACATCAGGTTCACCAGCAAAGAGCGGCGGCGTTCCGGGGCATATTCGCTCATCAGCGTGGCGGCGTTTGGCATTGCGGCACCGAGGCCAAGCCCGGTGAGGAAGCGCAACAGCGTCAACTGGTTGAGGCTGGTGGCCGCGGCGGTCATCAGGCTGAAGCCGCCGAAAACCACAATGGAGAGGATCAGCACTTTTTTACGACCAATGCGGTCGGCCATTGGACCCGCGGTCAGCGCCCCGACGGCGAGCCCGACCAGCGCCGCGCTCATCACTGGGCCTAACGCAGATTTCTGCACGCCCCATTCCTGCACGAGGTCAGAGGCGATAAAGCCGATAATAGCGGTGTCAAAACCGTCCATCGCCACGGTAATGAAGCACAGCACGAGGATCATCCACTGGTATTTCGTGAAAGGATTCTCGTTGATAAAGGCCTGGATATCGGTTGTTGTCTTTGTCATATCGCGATTCCTGGGAGGTAAGTTGTGCGATTATCGAACGTAAATCCGTTAATCGTTCATCAATCAAACCATCAGGAGGCTTTTTCGACAACGTGCTGGCCGGGGGAAGCGTGCGATTATCGTACGCCAGGCTGACGTCAGTGCCACAAATCTGAAGAAAGGTGCATTAATTCATTTAGTTATAGTTATGAATTCCGGCGCTGGCAATATCATTAATTGTGATGTGGGCAACAAATAATTAACATCCTTTACGCGTGAGGAAAGTGTGCGACTTTTCCTAATGCGAATGAAGGAAAGTGTATCCTGCGAGGCTTGCGTCGACTATCCTTGTCAGCGTCAGGCACGTGTGTGCCAGTTTGCGCTTTTTTTTGGCTGAAGGAGTATGAAAATGGCGACAGGAAAGTCCTGCTCTCGCTGGTTTGCGTCTGTTGCGGCGTTATTGATGGTAGTTAGCCTGAGTGGGTGTTTCGATAAAGAAGGCGATCAGCGCAAAGCGTTCATCGACTTCCTGCAAAATTCCGTGATGCGTAGCGGCGAACGTCTGCCAACGCTGACCACCGATCAGAAAAAACAATTTGGTCCGTTCGTTTCCGATTACGCCGTGATTTACGGTTATTCTCAGCAGGTGAGCCAGGCGATGGATGCTGGTTTGCGTCCGGTTGTAGACAGCGTGAATGCGATTCGTGTGCCACAGGATTACATGACTCAGCGCGAACCGCTTCGTCAGGCTAATGGCGCCTTGGGCGTGTTGAGCCAGCAGCTGGAAAACGCCAAAATGCAGGCGGACGGTGCGCATTCGGCACTGAAACAGGCTGACGATCTGAAGCCGGTTTACGACCAGGTTTACAACAAAGTCGTGACCCTGCCAGCGAACGCAATGCAGCCGCTGATCCCTGCCGCACAGATCTTCACCCAGCAGCTGGTGCAGATTGGTGATTTCGTGGCACAGCAAAATACGCAGGTAAGCTTCGTGGCCAACGGAATTCAGTTCCCGACGTCTCAGCAGGCGAGCCAGTACAATACGCTGATTGGCCCTCTGGCCGCTCAGCACCAGGCGTTTAATCAGGCCTGGAGCGCGGCGGTTAACGCCACGCGTTAAGCATGAAAACCGGGTGGCGTCCTGTCACCCGGTCTCTTTCTCATTGCACCTGCGGGTTCACGCAGTTCTTCTCAATCTTTCCGTTTAACGCATCAATCAGATTATCGACCGCCGTGGCCGCCATGTTGTAACGCGTCTCATGGGTGGCAGAACCGATATGCGGCAGCGCCACGACGTTGGGCAGCTTGAGCAATTCTGACGAAACCGGCAGCGGTTCCTGCTCGAATACATCCAGACCCGCCGCATGGATTTCGCCTGCCTTTAACGCGGCGACTAACGCGTTTTCATCCACTACCTGGCCACGTCCGGCGTTAATGAAAATGGCCGACGACTTCATTTTGGCGAACTCGGCGGCGCCGAACAGATGACGGGTTTCGTCGGTCAGCGGCAGGATAGAACAGACAAAATCAGCTTCCTGGAGCAGGGTGTCGAGGTCGCAATGGCGCGCGTTAAAGCGTTCATCCGCCTCTTTATGTTGACGACGCGCGTTGTACAAAACCGGCATACCGAAACCGAAATGCGCGCGCTGCGCCAGCGCCAGGCCAATGCGGCCCATCCCGACAATACCAATGGTTTTGTGGTGCACGTCGGTGCCAAACCAGTCCGGGCCAATGCCTTTGGTCCATTCGCCGGCTTTCACGCGTTCGGCCACTTCGACCACCCGGCGCGCGCTGCTCAGGATCAACGCCATCAGCGTATCGGCCACGGTTTCGGTCAGGGCGGCCGGGGTGTGCATCAGTAAAACGCGGCGGGCATTCAGCGCATCGACATCGAAATTGTCGTAGCCGACGGAAATGGTGGAGGTGGCGCGCAGGGCGGGCATGTTATCCAGCAGCGCGGCGTCCACTTTTTCGCTTGAGCCAAGCAGGCCCACGGCATTTTTGAATGCGTCTGCGTGATTCTGAACGGTATCCGCGTCCAGGTTCGGCATTTTTGTGACCGAAAAATGGGCCTCAAGGCGGCGTTGCAAATCGTCAGGTAATGATTTGTAGAGAATGACGGACGGTTTCATTCCTTTCTCCAGATAAAGGGTTTAAGCGTGGCGTGCGCCGACGGGAAGCTTCTGATTATTAGCAGGCTTAACAATTAAAGTCAGCCACACTGAGACGAAAAGTGCCACCCCCATAAATATGTAGGAGGCAGAGGGCGTGCCGGTTGCGCCGTTGAGGTAGCCGACAAACCAGGAGCCGAAGAACGAGCCGAGCGCCCCCATGCTGTTGATCAGCGCCATCGCGCCACCGGCCACGTTACGCGGCAACATCTCCGGCACAATGGCGAAGAACGGCCCGTATGGGGCGTACATCGCGGCACCGGCAATCACCAGCAGGCTGTAGGAAATCCAGAAGTGATCGGCCCCGACGGCCCAGGAACCGATAAATGCCAGGCCGCCAATCAGCAGCAATGGCCAGACGAACAGCTTACGGTTTTGCATCTTATCGGAGGCCCAAGAGGCGAGGATCATGGCGATGGTGGCGGCCAGATACGGCACCGCTGACAGCCAGCCCACTTCTACCATGCCTAAGTTTTCACCGCCGCTGCGGATAATGGACGGCAGCCACAGCACGAAGCCATACACCCCGATGCTCCAGGCAAAATATTGCAGGCACAGCAGAATGACGTTCCGCGAGCGGAAGGCTTCGCCATAGTTACGCACGGCTTTGATACCCTGCTGTTCCTGATTGAGCTGTTCCTGCAACGCAGATTTTTCCGCTTCAGACAGCCAGCCCACCTGCGCAGGTTTGTCTTTCACCAGCACCCACCAACAGAAAGCCCAAATCACCGCCGGGATACCTTCAAAGATAAACATCTCACGCCAGCCGAAGGACTGAATCAGATAGCCCGACACCACCGACATCCACAGCACCGTCACCGGGTTGCCGAGGATCAGGAAAGTGTTGGCGCGTGAGCGTTCTGATTTGGTGAACCAGTTGCTGATGTAAATCAGCATTGCCGGCATCACCGCGGCTTCGACCACGCCCAGAATAAAGCGGATCGCCGCCAGCATTGGGATATTACTGACCATCCCGGTCAGCGAGGCGCAGCCGCCCCACAGGATCAGGCACACAAAAATCAGTTTGCGCACGCTGCGGCGTTCGGCGTACATCGCACCGGGGATCTGGAAGAAGAAATAGCCGAGGAAAAACAGCGCGCCGAGCAGCGAGGACACACCTTTGGTGATGCCGAGGTCATCGTTGATCCCCGCGGCGGAGGCGAATGAGAAGTTGGCGCGGTCGAGATACGCCAGGCTGTAGGTGATAAACACGATGGGCATGATGTACAGCCAGCGCTTCGTGGCAGGATTTGAACGGTTCATAAGCGTGCCTCTGTTACTGAGGAAATGGCTACCGCGGTATGTAGGGTACAGGGTAGCGTTGTTTGGGTGTTTCGGTTGCTGCCGTCCGGTGTGTGGTAAAGGGATTACCCGGCCTCGCCGAGCGCTTCCCGGGTGGGTAATCCTTCGCTGTCGCCCTGGACCTGAATCGCCAGCGAGCCAATTTTGTTACCGCGCGCGACTGCCTGCGACAGGGTTTTGCCTTCCAGCAGTGCGCTGATCGTGCCAACCGCGAAGCCATCGCCTGCGCCCACGGTATCGACGACGTTTTCCACCTTTTCGGCGGTTACGCTGCCATGCTCGCCATCCGCGCTTTGGTACCACGCGCCGTCGGCCCCGGTTTTAATCACCACCGCTTTTACGCCACGGCTCAGGTAAAAATCAGCAATGCCTTCCGGCGTGCGCTGTCCGGTCAAAATAAGTCCCTCTTTCAGCCCCGGTAATACCCAGTCGGCCTGGCAGGCGAGATGATTCAGTTTCTCGACCATTTCCGCTTCGCTTTTCCACAGCACCGGCCGCAGGTTTGGGTCAAAAGAGAGCGTTTTCCCGGCGCGTTTCATGGCATTCGCTGCGTGATCGAGCAGTTCGTAGGCGCTGCCAGATAACGCGGCCGCCACGCCGCTGAGGTGCAAATGACGGGCTGACAGAAAGTGCGCGGAATCGAAATCGTCTTGGCTGAGATGGCTGGCGGCGGAGCCTTTGCGGAAGTATTCCACAATGGGATCGGTTCCATTTTCGACTTTGGATTTCAGCTGAAAACCGGTCGGATAACGCCCGTCGACGGTGACGCCTGCGCTATCAATGCCTTCCTGTTTGAGCGAGTCCAGCACGAACTCGCCGAAGCTGTCATCGCCTACCCGGCTGACCCAGCTGACGTTTAGTCCGAGGCGCGCCAGACCGGTAGCGACGTTTAGCTCTGCCCCGGCCACGCGTTTGATAAATGACTCAACCTGGCTGAGCGGCCCGGTTTTCTGGGCGACAAACATCGCCATGGCTTCACCGATAGTGATCACATCCAGTGTCTGATTCATGCTTATTCCTCGCGTAACCAGCGGACATAGCGACGGGTGACGGCCACCAGATCGTCGCCTTCAAGCGGAAATTCGATGCCGCGCGGTACGTTGTCAGGCAAGGCGTTGAGCAGGGCGGCCCAGCGCGGGTTGTCGTCCGGGGTTATTGCCCGCCAGCCGTCATGGTGCGGTTCGGCGGCTTTGACGTGAACGTATCCCACGCTCGGAGCCAGCCGCTGTGCGGCCTGTTCCGGGGAATCGCCCAGCCACAGCCAGTTGCCCATATCAAACGTCAGACGAATCGGTAACGCATGTACGCGTACGGCGGCCTGGAAGCGCTGCATCGGGGCCAGTTTGCCGCAGTCTGTCTGGTCGTTTTCAATCACCAGCGCCACCGGGCTGTTGGTCAGAATGGCGCGCAGAGTTTCCAGCGCGGCAGGCTGCGTGAAATGACCCAGAGAGAGTTTCAGCCAGGCGGCGTTCAGAGCCTGGGTTTCCAGAAGCAATGAGCGGAGATTGGGATTCAGGCTGCCGTCGGTTTCAAACAGCCCTTCCGGCGCGGAATAGCAGGCCATCAGGTTGTGCTGAGAGATGTCAGCCGCCAGCTGTGGCAGGGTGTCGATCTCCTGCGGAGTAAACAGTTCTCGGCGGATTTCGACGCCGTCGGCGCCTGCCGCCGCAATGATGGACAGCACGCCGCGCTGCCCTCCGAGGGTCATCACGCGGTCGCGGCCATAGGCGGCGGTTACGACGATGATTTTTCTTGCCATCCGGGACTCCAGAACGAAATAAGAGTGGGTTTCTCTGTATTACGCTAGATGGAACCGGTTCCAAAGAAAAGGCGGCGTTGTCTAATTTATGATCGTCATCACAGGGGAATTAGCGGCTGGTGGATCCCCGGACGATCAGTTCGCCGGAGAAAACCTGTTCGCGGATCGGGTCGCTGCTGCCTTCGATCCGGCGCACCACCTGCTCTACGGCGGCATAGCCGATTTTCCAGGTAGGCTGTTTGAGCGTGGTAATACCCACACCTGCCAGCTCTGCCCATTCAAGTTCGTCAAAACCGAGCAGGCCGATATCGCTGCCCCAGTGCAGACCAAGGCGTTTGAGCGACCGCGCCACCTGCAGCGTCAGTGCGCCGTTGGCGGAAATCACGGCTTTGCGCATTCCGCGATGGGTAGCGTGGAATTGACGCAGCGCGTTATCGATGAGTGCGCCGTCGTTCAGTGGCACTTCGGCGTTTTCGGCGCTGATGCCCGGATAGCGGGCCAGCGTGGTGCGGTAGGCGGCCAGGCGTTCGCGTCGGGTGTTGACGCTCCCGAGCGGTTCGCTGAGAAACAGCAGGGCTTCAAACCCTTGATCGACGAGGTGTTCGGTGGCGGTAGTGGCGGCCTGGGTGTTATCCAGTCCGACTACGTCGCAGGCAAAATCCGGAATTTTTCGGTCAATAAGCACCATCGGCAGGGCCGACTGTTGCAGGCGACTCAGGCCTTCTTCGTGCATTCCCACGGCATTAACCACAATCCCTTCCACCTGGTAACTGCGCAGTAAATCGAGATAGTGTCGTTCCTGATCTACTTCGTTATTGGTGTTACACACCAGCGGCGTAAACCCCTGTTCGCGACAGGCGGCTTCGATCCCGCTTAATACGTTGACGGAATAGGGATTAGTGATATCGGCGATGATAAGTCCAATAAGGCGAGTGCGGCCATGCTTCAGGCCCCGCGCCATCAGGCTTGGACGATAGTCGAGTTCGGCAATAGCGTGTTCGATTCGCGCCAGAAGGGCATCTGAGAGTAGATGCTTTTCGCCGTTAAGATAACGCGAAACGCTGGTCTTACCCGTTTTTGCCGCTTTCGCTACGTCGCTGATGGTGGCTCGCGCCTTGTTCGCCATGAGGGCTTCCTTCACCTGAATGTGTGAACACCTTAGCGCGAAAATAAGCGATGGCAAGCCGTTAATGCTGGTGCTGGCGGGTGTTTTCGTCGCAAGCGTTGGCCGGGGCGGCGAAACCCTCCCCGGCACAACGATTACTGCAGCGGGCTGAGGGTGATTTCTACGCGACGGTTCTGCGCTTTCCCTTCGGCGGTGCTGTTGCTGGCGATGGGATTCGCTGGCCCCATTCCGCTGGTGCGGATGCGGTTCGCGGTGACGCCCTGGGTGATAAGGGAGCTGGCTACTGAATCGGCACGCTGCTGGGACAGACGCATGTTCAGCTCCTGGCCGCCGGTGCTGTCGGTGTAGCCGACCACGTTAACTGCGGTTTTTTCGTACTCTTTCAGCACCATCGCCACGCCGGTCAGGGTGTTGGCCCCGGCCGGTTTCAGGTTGGCGCTGCTGCTGTCGAAGGTGACGTTATTCGGCATGTTCAGCACGATGTTGTCGCCATTACGGGTGACGCTGACGCCTGTGCCCTGCATTTTTTCGCGCAGCTTGGCTTCCTGCACATCCATGTAATAACCGACGCCACCACCAACGGCTGCGCCTGCTGCGGCGCCGATCAATGCGCCTTTGCCGCGATCGTGTTTGGAGGAAGAGAGCATGCCGATACCCGCTCCCGCCAGTGCGCCAATACCCGCACCAATGCCGGATTTACCGGCTTCACGTTCACCGGTGTAAGGGTTGGTGGTACAGCCTGACAGGGCCAGCGCGCCGCTTACCATTGCAGCAATCATGATTACGCGTTTTTTCATCTTCTTTCCTTAATCCTTTATATTCTTTGCCAGCGCAAACGTGGCGGTTGATTATGACGCCCGATTGTGAGGAAAATTCCAGAACGATCCGAAAATATGTAAATAAATGGAACGGTGATGAAAAAATCGCCGTCGTAACACCTGCATCCGTCAACCAGGAGCCTGTTTTGGCCAACTCATCTGCAACAAAAACCATTCTGACCGCCGCCCACTGGGGGCCCATGCTGGTCGAAACCGATGGCGATACCGTGCTGGCGTCTCGCGGTGCGCTTTCTGGAACCTTTGAGAACTCGCTACAAAGCGCGGTACGCGACCAGGTGCACAGCAAAACGCGGGTGCGCTATCCGATGGTGCGTAAAGGTTTTTTGACCTCGCCGGACAGCCCACAGGGCGTGCGCGGGCAGGATGAGTTTGTTCGGGTGAGCTGGGACGAGGCGCTGGATCTGATTCATGCCCAGCATCAACGTATTCGCGAGACCCACGGCCCGGCGTCGATTTTTGCGGGTTCCTACGGCTGGCGCTCTAACGGCGTGCTGCACAAAGCGGCGACGCTGTTACAGCGTTACATGAGCCTGGCGGGCGGTTATACCGGGCATCTGGGGGATTATTCCACCGGCGCGGCGCAGGCGATTATGCCGTACGTGGTCGGCGGCAATGAGGTGTATCAGCAGCAGACCAGTTGGCCGCTGATTCTGGAACATACCGACGTGGTGGTGCTATGGAGCGCGAATCCGCTGAACACCCTGAAAATTGCGTGGAACGCCTCCGACGAGCAGGGTATGACGTTCTTCGATAAGCTGCGTAATAGCGGCAAGCGACTGATTTGCATCGATCCAATGCGTTCGGAAACCGTCGATTTCTTCGGGGAATCGATGGAGTGGTTGGCCCCACACATGGGCACCGACGTGGCGCTGATGCTCGGCATTGCCCATACGCTGGTGGAAAATAACTGGCACGATACGACGTTCCTGGAACGCTGTACTACCGGCTACGCCCAGTTCGCTGAATACCTGACCGGCGAGCGCGACGGAGTGGCGAAAACCGCCGAATGGGCGGCAGACATCTGCGGCATTGATGCGCCGAAAATCCGCGAACTGGCGGAGACTTTCCATCAAAACAGCACCATGCTGATGTCCGGTTGGGGTATGCAGCGCCAGCAGTTTGGCGAGCAGAAGCACTGGATGCTGGTCACACTGGCCGCCATGCTCGGCCAGATTGGCACACCGGGCGGCGGTTTTGGCCTCTCTTATCATTTCTCCAACGGCGGGAACCCAACCCGACGCGCGGCGGTGCTGGCCTCGATGCAGGGCAGCGTCGCCAATGGCACCGATGCGGTGGATAAAATCCCGGTGGCGCGCATTGTCGAAGCGCTGGAAAACCCAGGCGCGCCGTATCAGCACAACGGCATGGACAGGCACTTCCCGGACATCCGTTTTGTCTGGTGGGCGGGCGGTGCGAACTTTACCCATCATCAGGATACCAACCGCCTGATTCGCGCCTGGCAGAAGCCGGAACTGATCATTATCTCAGAGTGTTTCTGGACCGCCGCCGCACGCCATGCGGACATCGTGCTGCCGGCGACCACATCGTTCGAGCGCAACGATTTGACCATGACCGGGGATTACAGCAACCAGCATCTGGTGCCGATGAAACGCGTGGTCGCGCCACGGGATGAGGCGCGAGACGACTGGGAGGTGTTTGCCGAACTGAGCGAACGCTGGGAAGCGGGCGGGCGCGAGCGCTTCACCGAAGGCAAAAGCGATCTGGAGTGGCTGGAAACCTTCTATGAGATTGCCGGGCAGCGCGGCGCGAGCCAGCAGGTGACGCTTCCTCCGTTCCACCAGTTCTGGGAAGCCAATCAGCTGATTGAGATGCCGGAGAGCGAGCAGAACGCGAAGTTCATCCGTTTCGCCGCCTTCCGCGAAGATCCGCAGGCCAATCCGTTAAAAACCGACAGCGGAAAAATTGAAATTTATTCGCAGCGGATCGCCGGTTTCAATTACGCCGATTGCCCTGGACACCCGACCTGGCTTGAGCCGGACGAGTGGCACGGTAATGCGCAGGCAGGGCAGCTACAGCTGTTGTCGGCGCATCCGGCGCACCGTTTGCACAGCCAGCTGAATCACACGCGGCTGCGTGAGAAATACGCGGTGGCGGGGCGTGAGCCGCTGACGCTGCATCCTGAGGACGCGAAAGCGCGGGGCATTGCCGACGGCGACCTTGTGCGCGTGTGGAACGGGCGAGGGCAGGTTCTGGCGGGCGCGGTGGTGACAGAGGGCATTCGGCCAGGCATTATCTGTTTGCACGAAGGGGCGTGGCCGGATCTCGATAATCAGGCCGGGGGCATCTGTAAGAATGGCGCGGTAAACGTGCTGACCAAAGATCTCCCGAGCTCGAAGCTCGGCAACGGCTGTGCGGGAAATACTGCGCTGGCGTGGCTGGAGAAATACCATGGGCCAGCGCCCACGCTTACAGCATTCGATCCGCCTGCCAACGCATAATCCAGGTCGGCTGCCGGGTTTCATCCTGCCATGCGCTGTCCTGAATATGGAAACCCTGCGCATGGTAGAAATTCACCGCCCGGCTGTTTTTCTGGTACACCTCGAGGCTTAATTCCGGGTAGCGGTCGCAGACGTACGCGAGCAATCCCCGGCCAATGCCGCGTCCGATACAGGTGGGGGCGACAAACAGCGCGCCGACAAAGCGCTGGTCCATCACGCTGATAAACCCCTGTACCACGCCGTCTTCTTCCCACACCCACGTATGCGCGGCGGGCAGATACACGTCCCGCACCAGCGGTTCGCTCTCATGCCAGTAGCTTTCCTCGATAAAAGGATGCGCGAATATGGTGCTCTCCAGCCACAGCGTCAGCAGGGGCTGGCGGTCGCTACTTTGCCATTTGCGGATCATCGTCGCCTCCCGGATGGCAGAAACACGCGGTGACATGGTCGTTGACCAGCCCGCAGGCCTGCATAAAGGAGTAGCAGATGGTGGTGCCGACAAACTTAAAGCCGCGCTTTTTCAGCGCTTTTGCCAGTGCATCTGACGCGGGTGTGCTCGT
Organism: Citrobacter sp. 18056; assembly: GCA_902706235.1. GTDB lineage: Bacteria > Pseudomonadota > Gammaproteobacteria > Enterobacterales > Enterobacteriaceae > Scandinavium > Scandinavium manionii. The sequence continues at coordinate 216,479 of CACSJR010000002.1, forward strand.
GGGGATCTCGGCCAGCGTCGCGGGGTGCATGACCTGCGGATGGTTATCGACAAACGACCAGACGAAATCAGCGAACGGTTCACCGTTGGCTTCCATCGCCAGAAAGGCACGCGCGTTGCCGATGATGGCCTGAATTTTTCCGCGGTGGCGAATGATCCCGGCGTTGAGCACCAGTCGCTCTACGTCGGTTTCATCCATGGCCGCCACTTTTATCGGGTCGAAGTGGTGAAACGCGTCGCGATAGTTTTCACGTTTTTTCAGCACCGTTATCCAGGAAAGCCCGGCCTGCTGGCCTTCAAGGCAGATCATTTCAAACAGCTTTTGATTATCCCGCTGGGCCACGCCCCATTCGCTATCGTGATAGGCAATGTAAAGCGGGTCCTGACTTACCCAACCGCAACGTTCCATCTCACTCTCCCACTTTTTGATGTCGATGAAGAAATGTTCAACCTGCCTTGACGGCAGAAATAAAATGACAATATTTAGTAATACGCACTCGCGTAAAAAATCATAACAACAATGCCGGATTCGGCTCTTTCGGAGTCGCCAAATGATTATTAAAAGATGCAATGGCTACCGGGGGGGTATCTACCCGGCATCTGTTTTTTTGTGGATGTCTCTTGCGACATCAGCTTTCGCCTGGCAACAGGAATATATCGTTACTGACCCACAAAGTAATATGCCGGAACGCTATACCTGGGATAGCGATCACCAACCGCGTTATGACGACATTCTGGCGGAACGCATCAGCGCGACGCAAGTTCAGCCGGGTATGGCGATGAATCTACCCGATGATACCCCGCTGGATGCGACCCGTACGTTGAGCATGGTCTGGAATATTCCGTTGTCCGCCCTGTTCACGACCGGGCCGGTGGCGAGCTGGCATTATGATGGGTCTGCCACATCGACCTGGAATGAATTTGGCGACAGCGGGACCAGCACCACGGCGCTGACCGACCCGATGTGGCATGCCAGCAGCAGCACACTGGGCTGGCGCCTCGACTCGCAGCCGCTGTGGGGTGTGCATCCGTGGGCACAAATCAGCTACAACCAGCAGTTTGGCGATAATCAATGGAAGTCGCAGTCGGGCCTGAACCGCACCCCGACATCCACGCAGGACGGAAATTGGGTTGATGTGACCGTCGGGGCCGATATGCTGCTTAATCAGCACGTTGCGGCGTATGCGTCACTGTCCCAGGCCGATAATATGAGCGAAGGGGCCAATTATCTCTACATCATGGGATTGAGCGCCCGCTTTTAACATACCGTTATCGTCATTGATACATCTTCAATTCCATTTGTTCACAGTATTGGCGCGCTCTGTCGTGATAGTTAACACTAACTTTTCCCTCATTTTTATTTTGGCAATGTCATTCATTCTCCGCTCAGTGCATTTCATTCCGCACTGACGGCAGTTCATGCCTTTTTTAACCCTGCCTGAAATGCACTTCGTTATTTTAGCTGCAGTTAATTTTGATAAGGCATATACGCCCATGAATACTGCAATCCGTCCTTCTACCCGCTGGCTGACGCTGGTTGGAACCATCATCACCCAATTTGCACTGGGTTCGGTTTATACCTGGAGCCTGTTTAACGGCGCATTGTCCGCCAAGCTCGATGAGCCTATCAGCCAGGTTGCGTTTTCCTTCGGTCTGTTAAGCCTTGGTCTGGCGATTTCCTCCTCCGTAGCCGGTAAACTGCAAGAGCGTTTTGGCGTGAAGCGCGTCACCATGGCCTCCGGGATCCTGCTCGGTCTGGGCTTCTTCCTCACCGCACATGCGAACAATCTGATGATGCTGTGGCTGAGCGCCGGGGTGCTGGTCGGTCTGGCAGACGGGGCGGGTTATCTGCTGACGCTGTCCAACTGCGTGAAATGGTTCCCGGAGCGTAAAGGGCTGATTTCCGCGTTTTCCATTGGTGCGTATGGCCTGGGTAGCCTGGGCTTCAAATTCATCGACAGCCAGCTGCTGGCGAGCGTCGGCCTGGAAAAAACCTTTATCATCTGGGGCGCGATTGTGCTGGTGATGATTGTGTTTGGCGCAACGCTGATGAAAGATGCGCCGCTGCAGGAAGTTAAAACCACCAACGGCGTGGTAGAGAACGACTTCAGTCTGGCACAGTCAATGCGTAAACCACAGTACTGGATGCTGGCAGTGATGTTCCTGACGGCCTGCATGAGCGGTCTGTATGTGATTGGCGTGGCGAAAGATATTGCCCAGGGCATGGTGCATCTGGACGTGATGACGGCGGCGAACGCGGTCACCGTGATTTCCATCGCCAACCTGAGTGGCCGTCTGGTGCTCGGTATTCTGTCCGACAAAATTGCCCGCATCCGTGTTATCACCATCGGTCAGGTGATTTCCCTGGTCGGCATGGCGGCGCTGCTGTTTGCTCCGCTGAATGCGACGACTTTCTTCGCAGCGATTGCCTGTGTGGCCTTCAACTTCGGCGGCACCATCACCGTGTTCCCGTCGCTGGTGAGCGAGTTCTTCGGCCTGAACAACCTGGCGAAAAACTACGGCGTGATTTATCTCGGTTTCGGGATTGGTAGTATCTGCGGTTCGATCATTGCGTCCCTGTTCGGCGGCTTCTACGTGACCTTCTGCGTCATCTTCGCGCTGCTGATTCTGTCTCTGGCGCTGTCGACTACCATTCGTCAGCCAAATCGTGAAGTGTTTGAAGAGGCTCATGCCTGATATTGAACGGCATAATCCCTGCCGGTAACACATTCCTGCCATAACTCTTTCGATCCGGGCTATTATTTTTGTAAATATTGCCCGGATCACACTTCCTGACGACACTTTTTCTCTGCGCTATGGTCTACTCACTGCGCTTATAGACGTTTCTTATAACTGTTCCTTACGCGATTCCTTAATCTACTTACTGTCTTGCCGATAGCTAAGTCGGTTTTTTGTGCCCCTTTTCCCAGGGTTTGTTTGCATGAATTATATTAAATCTTTAACACAACAGCGGTTGTGCCTGTTCATCGCCTTGTATATCGGTCTGTTCCTTAACGGCGCGGTATTAGTGCGACGGCTGATGGGCTATCTTGAAAATCCCAGCGTAGTGAATGGCATTTTTGCCATCATCGAACTCTGCGGCTCGGTACTGGTGACGTTCTGTTTGTTACGTCTGCTCTCCATTTTGGGCCGCCGTCCGTGGCAGATCCTGACCTCGCTGGTGGTCATTATTTCCGTTGCCGCCAGCTACTACATGACCTTTATGAACGTGGTGATTGGCTACGGTATTGTGGCATCGGTGATGACCACCGACGTTGACCTGTCTAAAGAAGTGATCGGGCGTGGCCTGATGATGTGGACGGTGCTGGCGAGCCTCCCGCCGCTGTTCTTCATCTGGAGCAACCGTTGCCGCTATACGCTGCAACGCCAACTGCGTACCCGCGGGCAGCGAGTGCGTAACATCGCCGTGGTGGTGATGGCTGGCCTGCTGGTCTGGGCCCCGATCCGATTAATGGACCGTCACCAGAAACAGGTTGAGAAAACGTCTCAGGGCGATGCGCCGAGCTACGGTGGTATCGTCGCCAACTCCTATCTGCCGTCGAACTGGGTATCCGCCCTGGGCCTGTATGCCTGGGCGCAGGTCGATGAATCCTCTGACAGTCGTTCTCTGATTAACCCGGCGAAGAAATACACCTATGTGGCACCGGGTAAAGACCTGGATGACACCTACGTGGTGTTCATCATCGGCGAAACCACCCGCTGGGATCACATGGGTATTCTGGGCTATGACCGCAATACCACACCGAAGCTGTCGCAAGAGAAAAACCTGGTCGCCTATCGAGGCACGTCCTGCGACACGGCCACCAAGCTCTCACTGCGCTGCATGTTTGTGCGCGAGGGCGGCGCAGAGGATAACCCTCAGCGTACCCTGAAAGAGCAGAACGTGTTTGCGGTGTTGAAACAGTTGGGCTTTAGCTCAGACCTGTTCGCCATGCAGAGTGAAATCTGGTTCTACAGCAACACCATGGCTGACAACATTGCTTATCGCGAGCAGATTGGCGCCGAGCCGCGTAACCGGGGCAAAGACGTGGCGGACAAACTGCTGCTGCCGGAAATAGCGCAGTCGCTGGAAAGCCATCCGAACGGCAAGCATTTGATCATCCTGCACACCAAGGGCTCGCACTGGAGTTACTACCAGCGCTACACCCGCGATTTTGCAAAATGGCAGCCGGAATGCGTCGGCATCAACGACGAATGCAGTAAGAAGGAGATGATCAATGCCTATGACAACTCGGTGCTGTACGTCGATACCTTCATCAGCGACGTACTGGATCAGCTGCGCGACAAGAAGGCCATCGTCTTCTATGCTGCCGACCACGGTGAGTCGATCAACGAGAAAGAGCACCTGCACGGTACGCCGCGCATGCTAGCTCCGCCTGAGCAGTTCCGTGTGCCGATGCTGGTATGGATGTCCGATAAGTATCTGGAAAACCCGGCGCATCAGCAGGCGTTTACGCAGCTGAAAAAGGAAGCTGACATGAAGGTACCGCGTCGTCACGTGGAACTGTATGACACCATCATGGGTTGCCTCGGATACACTTCGCCAGACGGCGGGATTAACGAGAACAACAACTGGTGTCACGTCCCGGCTAAAAGCCAGTAATGAGACGGCGAGTTTCTCGCCGATCGACAAGGCTTTTGCTGAAAAGGGATTGACGGGGTCGAATCGCAGCAGTAACATTCGGCCCGCATCGGCGAGTAGCGCAGCTTGGTAGCGCAACTGGTTTGGGACCAGTGGGTCGGAGGTTCGAATCCTCTCTCGCCGACCACATTCGAAAAAACCGCTCTTTTGAGCGGTTTTTTTACGTCTGTAGCCTGGAGAGGATGAAGAAGCTCCGGGGGAAGGAGGTTCGAGCCGAGCGAAGCGAGACCACGTTGCTTTAGCAACGGCCCGAAGGGCGAGGCCACGTAGTGGCGAGTTATCCTCTCTCGCCGACCACATTCGAAAAAACCGCTCTTTTGAGCGGTTTTTTTACGTCTGTAGCCTGGCGAGGATGAAGAAGCGCCGGGGGAAGGAGGTTTGCGGCAGGTGTAGGCCTGTGCAAGCGAAGCACCGCCCGGCAATGAATTACCCTAACAGCTCCGTGCCATACGAGTTATCAATCGTGCATAGCCAGCGTCCGTTATCTTCCTGGCGGAATACGTAAGTCGCACGGCGGGTGGTTTCGACAGGGATTCCGTCGTCGCCTGGAAAACGCAGCCTGGTTTCCATAATCACCAGCGCATTACCCGTGCCCTCGATTCCTCTGCTGTTTTTGAATGAACCTGCTTTCTCTACACTCGCACCATAACCGTCAAAAATCCTCACCATCCTCTCTTCGCATCGTCAGATAACCATTTTGTGACATTTTTCATTGTATTTTTTTATATTTGGTAAGCCTTTTTCTTGCGTTACTTATGGATAACCTCAGCATTTTCGCCTGTGCGTTTTAACGTTCACGCTATTAATCGCTCAGATTATCATCATTCCGCCAGAAATTTTTATCAATTTGCACAATTGTTAATCACTGGTTATTGCAAGGAGTTGAGATGATTGTGCTGCTGTTAAACGCGTAGCATAAATTTCTCTGCTGAAAATACCTGTTTGAAGTTTTTTTAATCTTTGTCTGTCGATTCTCACCGCTGATGTAAATCCCGGTTACCTGTATTGACGTTTGCACATTCTGTTGACAGATTGTAGGGCATGAGGGGCATTTCAGGGAGGATCTGCGCTGCTACTCAGTCGCTCTTCTGAAAGGAATCTCCAACCCTTTTAACGCCTTCGGGCACTACCGAACAGACCGGTTAAAAAACAAATAAAGGTCTGGCGGAAAACACAACAAACAAACATCACATTTGGAGCAGAATAATGAGTATTTCCTTGAAAAAGTCAGGGATGCTGAAGCTTGGTCTTAGCCTTGTGGCCTTGACTGTGGCGGCAAGCGTGCAGGCCAAAACCCTGGTTTACTGTTCTGAAGGCTCGCCGGAAGGCTTTAACCCACAGCTGTTCACCTCTGGTACGACTTACGACGCAAGCTCCGTGCCTATCTACAACCGTCTGGTTGAATTCAAAACCGGCACCACGGAAATTATCCCAGGTCTGGCAGAGAAGTGGGATGTCAGCGCCGACGGCAAAACCTACACCTTCCACCTGCGCCCAGGCGTGAAGTGGCAGGACAACAAAGAGTTCAAACCGACGCGTGACTTCAACGCCGATGACGTCGTGTTCTCCTTCGATCGTCAGAAAAACGACAAAAACCCGTACCACAAAGTATCTGGCGGCAGCTATGAATACTTTGAAGGCATGGGCCTGCCAGACCTGATAAGCGAAGTGAAGAAAGTGGACGATAATACCGTTCAGTTCGTGTTGACGCGTCCAGAAGCACCGTTCCTTGCCGACCTGGCGATGGACTTTGCATCGATTCTGTCGAAAGAGTACGCAGACAACATGCTGAAAGCCGGCACGCCGGAGAAAATCGACCTGAACCCAATCGGTACCGGTCCATTCCAGCTGCTGCAGTACCAGAAAGACTCCCGTATTCTGTACAAAGCGTTCCCGGGCTACTGGGGTACCAAACCGCAGATCGACCGTCTGGTGTTCTCTATCACCCCAGATGCGTCCGTCCGTTACGCCAAACTGCAGAAAAACGAATGCCAGGTGATGCCGTACCCGAACCCGGCTGACATCGCTCGCATGAAGCAGGACAAAAACATCAACTTGCTGTCACAGGCGGGTCTGAACGTGGGCTACCTCTCCTTTAACACTGAGAAGAAACCGCTGGATGACGTGAAAGTTCGTCAGGCGTTGACTTATGCGGTGAACAAAGAGGCGATTATCAAAGCCGTTTATCAGGGTGCGGGCGTTGCTGCCAAGAACCTGATCCCACCAACCATGTGGGGCTATAACGACGATGTGAAGGATTACACCTACGATCCGGAAAAAGCCAAAGCGCTGCTGAAAGAGTCTGGCCATGCTGATGGTTTCAGCATTGACCTGTGGGCGATGCCGGTACAGCGTCCGTACAACCCGAACGCTCGCCGTATGGCTGAGATGATTCAGGCTGACTGGGCGAAAGTAGGCGTGAAAGCCAACATCGTGACCTACGAGTGGGGCGAATACCTGAAACGCGCCAAAGCAGGTGAGCATCAGACAGTGATGATGGGCTGGACCGGTGACAATGGGGATCCGGACAACTTCTTCGCCACCCTGTTCAGCTGTGCTGCGGCGAAAGATGGTTCCAACTATTCTCGCTGGTGCTACAAGCCGTTTGAAGACCTGATTCAGCCTGCTCGTGCGGCTGAAGATCACAACAAGCGTATTGAACTGTACAAACAGGCTCAGGTAGTGATGCATGACCAGGCTCCGGCGCTGATCATCGCTCACTCCACCGTGTACGAGCCAGTGCGTAAAGAAGTCAAAGGCTATGTGGTTGATCCATTAGGTAAGCACCACTTCGAAAACGTCTCCATCGAATAATTAAAAATGTAAGGGGTACGTGAGTGCCCCTCTATGCCCGGCGACGCTGCGCCTGCACGGGCCTACGAATGTAGGTCGGGTAAGCGCAGCGCCACCCGGTAGTTGTGAGCAATACAGACGTGCTGTCGCCAGGCAGAACGTCATGAGAGAGAATCCGGGTTATGTTGCAGTTTATCCTCCGACGTCTGGGATTAGTCATCCCGACCTTTATCGGTATCACCCTGCTGACCTTTGCCTTTGTCCATATGATCCCGGGTGACCCGGTGATGATAATGGCCGGTGAGCGCGGTATTTCCCCTGAGCGTCACGCACAGCTTCTGGCTGCCATGGGCCTTGATAAGCCAATGTGGCAACAGTATCTCCATTATATCTGGGGCGTTCTTCACGGCGATTTAGGGATCTCGCTGAAGAGCCGTCTGCCAGTATGGGACGAATTCGTTCCGCGCTTTAAAGCCACGCTGGAACTCGGCGTCTGCGCAATGATTTTCGCCGTTGCGGTGGGCATTCCTGTCGGCGTGCTGGCTGCGGTTAAGCGTGGTTCTATCTTCGATCACACCGCCGTTGGCCTCGCACTGACCGGCTACTCAATGCCGATTTTCTGGTGGGGCATGATGCTCATCATGCTGGTGTCGGTACAGCTGAATCTGGCACCGGTCTCCGGGCGTATTGGCGATTCGGTGTTCCTTGATGACACGCTGCCGTTAACCGGCTTCATGTTGATTGATACCGCCATCTGGGGCGAACCGGGCAACTTCATCGATGCTCTGGCGCATATGGTGCTGCCTGCGGTGGTGCTGGGCACCATTCCGCTGGCGGTTATCGTGCGTATGACCCGTTCGGCGATGCTGGAAGTGCTCGGCGAAGACTATATCCGTACCGCGCGTGCGAAGGGCCTGACCCGGATGCGCGTCATCATTGTGCATGCGCTGCGTAATGCCATGCTGCCAGTGGTGACGGTTATCGGTCTGCAGGTCGGCACGCTGCTGGCGGGTGCGATTCTGACCGAAACCATCTTCTCCTGGCCGGGCCTTGGGCGCTGGCTGATTGATGCCCTGCAACGCCGTGATTATCCGGTTGTGCAAGGCGGGGTCCTGCTGGTCGCGACGATGATTATCCTCGTGAACCTGCTGGTCGACCTGCTGTACGGCGTGGTGAACCCGCGTATTCGTCATAGGAAGTAAGGGGCCATCATGTCACAAGTCACTGAAAATAAAGTTGCTGCACCGGTGCCAATGACCCCGTTGCAGGAGTTCTGGCACTATTTCAAACGTAATAAAGGCGCGGTTGTCGGTCTGGCGTATGTGGTGGTGGTGATGATCATCGCCATTTTCGCCAACGTTCTCGCGCCGTATAACCCGGCAGATCAGTTCCGTGATTCGCTGCTGGCGCCACCGTTCTGGCAGGAAGGCGGCACGCTGTCGCATTTGCTCGGCACCGATGATGTTGGTCGCGACGTGCTGTCACGCTTGATGTACGGCGCGCGTCTGTCGCTGCTGGTGGGTTGTCTGGTGGTGGTGCTGTCGCTGGTGCTGGGCGTCGTGCTCGGGCTGGTAGCGGGCTATTTCGGCGGTATCATCGATAACATCATCATGCGTATCGTCGACATCATGCTGGCCCTGCCAAGCCTGCTACTGGCGCTGGTGCTGGTGGCGATCTTCGGTCCGTCCATCGGTAACGCCGCGTTGGCGCTGACCTTTGTAGCCCTACCTCACTACGTGCGATTAACCCGCGCGGCGGTGATGGTGGAGGTCAATCGCGACTACGTAACCGCTTCTCGCGTGGCGGGTGCGGGCGCAATGCGCCAGATGTTCGTCAACATTTTCCCAAACTGCCTTGCGCCGCTGATTGTTCAGGCGTCGCTCGGTTTCTCGAACGCCATTCTCGATATGGCCGCTCTTGGCTTCCTTGGCATGGGTGCGCAGCCGCCAACACCGGAGTGGGGCACCATGCTCTCCGACGTGTTGCAGTTCGCGCAGAGCGCCTGGTGGGTCGTGACCTTCCCGGGTCTGGCGATCCTGCTTACGGTGCTGGCATTTAACCTGATGGGCGACGGTCTGCGTGACGCGCTGGATCCCAAACTGAAGCAGTAAGAGGCACGAGATGGCGTTATTAAATGTAGATAAATTATCGGTGCACTTCGGCGACGAAGGCACCCCGTTTCGCGCCGTGGACCGCATCAGCTATAGCGTAAAGCAGGGCGAAGTGGTCGGCATCGTTGGGGAATCCGGTTCCGGTAAATCCGTCAGCTCGCTGGCGATCATGGGACTGATTGATTACCCCGGCCGCGTGATGGCGGAAAAACTGGAGTTTAACGGTCGCGACCTGAAGCGCATTTCCGAAAAAGAACGCCGCCAGTTGGTGGGCGCGGAAGTGGCAATGATTTTCCAGGATCCGATGACCAGCCTGAACCCATGCTACACCGTCGGTTTCCAGATTATGGAAGCGATTAAGGTGCATCAGGGCGGCAACAAGAAAACGCGTCGTCAGCGGGCTATCGACCTGCTGAATCTGGTCGGTATTCCCGATGCGGCTTCGCGTCTGGATGTTTATCCGCACCAGCTCTCCGGTGGGATGAGCCAGCGCGTGATGATTGCGATGGCAATTGCCTGTCGGCCAAAGCTGCTGATTGCCGATGAACCGACGACCGCGCTGGATGTCACCATTCAGGCGCAAATCATCGAGCTGCTGCTGGAGCTGCAGCAGAAAGAGAACATGGCGCTGGTGCTGATTACGCACGACCTGGCGCTGGTGGCAGAAGCGGCACACAAAATCATCGTGATGTACGCAGGCCAGGTGGTGGAAACTGGGGCCGCGCAGGATATCTTCCGCGCGCCGCGTCACCCGTACACTCAGGCACTGCTGCGTGCGCTGCCGGAGTTTGCGCAGGATAAAGCGCGTCTGGCCTCGTTGCCGGGCGTCGTTCCGGGCAAGTACGACCGCCCGAACGGCTGCCTGCTCAACCCGCGCTGCCCATATGCTACCGACAGATGTCGTGCTGAAGAACCGGAACTGAATGCCGTCGACGGCGGTCGTCAGTCCAAATGCCATTACCCCCTCGATGATGCCGGGAGGCCAACATTATGAGTACGCCTGAGGCCACCTTGCAACAGCCATTGTTGCAGGCTATCGACCTGAAAAAACACTACCCGGTAAAGAAGGGCTTTTTTGCCCCAGAACGTCTGGTGAAAGCCCTCGACGGCGTATCATTCACCCTCGAACGCGGCAAAACGCTGGCGGTTGTGGGTGAATCCGGCTGTGGGAAATCCACGCTCGGCCGCCTGCTGACGATGATTGAAATCCCGACCGGGGGTGAGCTTTATTACCAGGGGCAGGATCTGCTGCTACCGGATGCTACTGCGGAAAAGCTACGTCGCCAGAAAATCCAGATTGTGTTCCAGAACCCGTACGGATCGCTGAACCCGCGTAAGAAAGTCAGCCAGATCCTCGAAGAGCCGCTGCAAATTAACACCACGCTGAACAAAGCGGAGCGCAAGGCGAAAGTGCTGGAAATGATGGCCAAAGTTGGCCTGAAAACCGAGCATTACGACCGCTATCCGCACATGTTCTCCGGCGGTCAGCGTCAGCGTATTGCCATTGCCCGCGGCCTGATGCTGGACCCGGACGTGGTGATTGCCGATGAGCCGGTTTCTGCACTCGACGTTTCCGTGCGTGCGCAGGTGCTGAACCTGATGATGGATTTGCAGCAGGACATGGGGCTGTCGTATGTGTTCATCTCTCACGACCTGTCAGTGGTGGAACACATCGCTGACGAAGTGATGGTGATGTACCTCGGTCGCTGTGTGGAGAAGGGCAGCAAGGAACAGATTTTCAGTAATCCGCGCCACCCGTACACCCAGGCGCTGCTGTCGGCGACACCGCGTCTGAACCCGGATGACCGTCGCGAGCGTATCAAGCTGACCGGCGAACTGCCGAGCCCGCTGAATCCACCGCCGGGCTGTGCCTTTAATGCCCGCTGCCGTCGTCGCTTTGGTCCCTGCACGCAGTTGCAGCCCCAGCTTAAAGACTACGGTGGACAACTGGTGGCGTGCTTTGCCGTTGACCAGGATGAAAACGGTGAAAAACCACTGGCCTGACTATCTGGCCTGCAGGCATAAAAAAACCCGCTCGATGAGCGGGTTTTTTGTGGCTGGCGATTATTCCGGATAAGGGACCCATTCGCCGCCGTTGAGTTTCACGTACGGTTTATTCTGGTACTGAATCACGACGGCGTTGGCGTTCTCCGACACCGGGGCAGTTTGCGGCAGGTTACTGGTGTATTGATCCCAGTTCACGGAGTCTGCCGTAAACATCTTGCCATCGAGCGCGCGGGAAACCAGTTCCGATACCGCCAGCAGGCTGCTTGGCTGATCGATTTCAATTGGCGCACCTTGATGTGGTGCTTTCATGCCGAAGAATTTCACCGCTGTCGGGACGTTGGTGATTTTCGGGCTTGGGATATCACGCAGACCAGAAACCTGCATTTTATCGCCTTTCAGCGCACCACCGTGCTCAGGCACGATAACGACCATCACTTTACGACCCGATTTTTCCAGTTCGGTAAAGAAGGTGTCCAGCTCATCAAACATAACCTGCGCGCGGGCTTTGTAGTCAGCCGGTTTGCTCTGACCAGGGAAGCGGTTACCGTCGTGCAGTGGCAGGATGTTGTAGAACGTCGCCGTTCGTGTACCCGGCTCTTTCAGCTCGTTTTCATTCCAACGATGAAGCTGGTCGAGTTCGCTGTAGACCGGCGAACCGTCAAAGGCCACCAGGTTCTGCTTCAGTCCTTTCTGGTCCATCAGCGGCGCCTGGATATCACCGTAGTTACGCATCTCTTTCAGGAAGTCGCCGAATACGCCGTTGTGACCCAGCATCAGCTGCGTTTTGAAGCCCAGCGCTGCCAGGTTGTCAAACAGGTAGCACTGCTTGGCCGCCGGAGAATAGAGATCGCTGTGCGATGGCTGACCGCAGCTGGCGCGCAGCAGACGAATCGCCGCCGGGCCGCTGTAGGAGGTGGCAGAGTTAAAGTGTTTGAACACAATATCAAAGTGCGACCACAGTGGATGCTGCATCAGGCCTGCGGCTTCAACGTCATCCCAGGATATGGAACAGATGTTGATAACCAGCAGTTCGAACGGCTGTGCATCTGCTGGCAGTGTCGCAGGGAACGTGGTCTGACGTTTCTGCTCCGCAGCATAGAAGCTGGAAAGCCAGGCGTTCAGGTTCGCTGACGTTGGTGGGGCAGTTTGTGCCGGAATATCACCGACAACAGGTTTCGCATCGGCCGTGGCGACGGTGGCCGCCGCCGTGCCACCCGTGGTGGTGACCGTCCCGGTCGTCTGACCACCAGGGAATAGCGAGAAGTTCGGGCCGACAACGGTAATGAGGTTCAGCCACATCATGATGACCACGGTGAAGACCGTGATGCGAAGCCACTGGCTCAGGAACAGCCAGGCAACCAGCAGGACGAAGAACAGGCCGACCATCTGCCAGTTAATAAAGCGCGTCACCAGGTCGATAACGTAGCTCATGCTGAAGCCAGCAACTTCCGAACCCTGGCTTAAAATACTTTCCGGGCCAGGCAGCCAGGTGTCGTGCCAGAACAGTGCAAAACCTATCGGGATGGCAATCCAGTGGCGGATTTTGTGCAGTTTGCTGTTCGGAATGGGCAGCAGCAGAAAGGCCATAAAGACCAGGTTTTGCATGGCGTGAAAATTAAGATATCCCGCCCACAGCAGGCCAAACTTCGCCAGAAAGTAGAAGTTCCATCCAGAAAGGCCGCGCCAGTATTGCCAGAATGGCGATGATGAGACGGCGGTTTGAGTAGGGTTAGTCATCGTTTTGCTTTGCCTTGACGAAATCTGACCGGCGCAGTGTACCTGCCGGTTTTACATAACGGGGTCTAAAAAACATCAACCGGAAGGTTGTTTCAATGCGGCGCAGGAAGTGACGCGCCATGTATCCCAGAGGGAAAAAAATCAGTGCGCACAGCACAACCAGCTGAATAATATCGCTAATTGACATCATTGAGGTTGTCCTCCTTGTGCGTCGGTAAGACGATGAGGTTTAGGGTAACGACGCCAGCTGTGCCCGTCGTGGACGGCATTCACCACCGGCGCTTTGTCGGTGGTCATCGGTAATGGTGCATTCCAGCGATCGGCGGTGACTGCCCGCATTTCCACGATTTCTGCCGTAATCTGCTTATCTTCAAACCAAATCATGCGGTTCGAGAAAATATCGGCCGTGGGTAACGGGAAGATGTGGTTCAGCGCGGTGTCCAAATCGTTTATGCGACAAAAGGTCAGGAACATCACCAGACGGTTATCGCCAATGGTCATGATATCGCCGAGGCGGTTCGGGCGGCACAGCGTTAACGCTTGTTCCACGCGCAGGCCCGGCACCGGCCGCAACGCCACCATCACACCTTTGTTATCGGCAGGCAGCAGCGGGTTATTCATAATAGTGTGTACCGCTTTGCAGAAGATATCCCACTTCTGATAGCCACGAAGTTTCAGCGGCTGGGTCATCGACAGCAGCGTGCTGATCTCGTCCGGCACGTGACGTTGGAACTGCTGCTTCTGTACGCTTTCGACCAGCGTCAGGCAGCGTGACAGCGGAGTATTCCATGGCACAACCAGATTCGCGCCGCAGCCCAGCAGTAGACGTTCGTCCGTTGCACGCAGGCTCGCGGTGATTTCGCGCACCACAATTTTCATCGCGCTGCCGCGTTGACGACGCAGCGAGTGGATGTCGTGGGCGAGCTGTTCAATCTGGCTGGTTTGTTCGACGGTGAAAATCACAGTGGCAGCTTGAGCCGTACGCGCGGCGTTAAACACCGCATCGTTGGTATCAAAGACTGACCAGTATTCTGACAGCGGCGGCGCGCCTTCGAGGGCACTTTTGGTGCTCAGTACATCTTTTTCATCGCTGCGCGGTTGAATCACGGTTTCTTCGCGTTGGGCTAATTGCCAGGTTTTACCAATATAGTGAACCTGAAGCTGTTGGCGTGCGCTGACGCCTTTTTCGTTGGCCCAGAATGCAATATCAAAAAGATGACTGTCGCCCAGGAAGCGAAGACTTGCTAAACCGGAAAGTGATCGATACTCGGCCAGTAATAGCGAAAGTTGTGCGTCCGTGTTGTTACCTGGATTAAGAATAAGCAACGAGCAGCGGTAGTATTTAGCCCAACGCTGGGCGCTATTCAGCCATTTCTTTATGCGTTCTGGTGGAATATTCTGCCAGGCGTTATCTGAACACAACAACATAAATATATGGTTTGCAGGATCAATAGAACAAAGCAGATCCTGGCGCAGCGAGTATAGACCATTTTCATTTTTTGGCATGTTGAAAAGGCGTATTTTTTCAGGACCGTGAGATCCATTTAATTTTACTATCTTCTGCGGTTTTTCTCCCATCGTAATCGCGGCGACTTTTGCATCAGAATTCTGCGCAGCAATCGTCTGATTCAACAGGCTCACGGCGTCTTCACGACGTTCAACATTGATCCACCAAACACCACCCAGAGGCATATGGCTAACTTCGTCCCATAAGGACTGGATTCCAAGTGAAAATACAGGGTCCACGGTGTCCCTCGTGTGCAAGTTTGACTGTGTATTAGTTTACTAGCAAAACTCTCAGATTAAACCTAACATTGAAATTAAAGAGTAACAGATTTAGCATGTGAACCCATTTTCTGTTCGGACATCGTGTATCTAACTGATGAACTCGTGTTTTAGTTTCTTGAACCAAAGAAATGTCCGATACGTTTATCCACGAAATGTCTGATAAAGGTTCAAAAGAAATGTCTGAAAATGAAAACCGGACAGCGTCAGAATCAACGCCTGGTTACACCTTCCAAAATGATTTTTTGGCTTTAAGTCGGGCATTCTCTTTACCCGAAATAGATTATACCGATATTTCCCAACGCGAGCATCTTGCCGCTGCATTAAAGCGCTGGCCTTTGCTGGCCGAGCTGGCGGAACAAAAATAAGGAAGCCTGAATGGCCATTTTGGGATTACAGGGTCTGCGAGGCGGCACTGGAACGACATCTCTGACTGCCGCACTTGGCTGGGCGTTACAGTCTCTGGGCGAGACGGTTATCATTATGGATGCGTGTCCGGATAACATGCTGCGCTACTTTTTCAATGACAACATTGCGCATCGCGATGGCTGGGTGCGTGCACTTTTAGACGGCAAAGACTGGCGTGATGCCGGGCTTCGGTACACCTCTCAGGTCGATTTTCTCCCGTTTGGTCAGCTTTCTGTAACAGAACGTGTAAATGTACAGGTCTTGACTCCGATCCTGAACCAGGCTGTGGACATTGTTCAGGCCCTCGATCAAAAGCGTCCGAACCATTGGGTGCTTATTGATTTACCCCATGATGTTCAGCCGTGGATGCAGCCGCTGATTGAAGCCTGCAACCATATGCTGACGGTGGTGAATCCGGATGCGAATGCGCATATCCGATTGCATCAGCAGGTTCTGCCCAAACACGGTCATATCCTGATCAACGATTTACGCATTGGCAGCCATATTCAGGACGATATTTATCGAATTTGGTTACAGAGCCAGCCTCGTATGCTGCCGGTGGTTATCCACCGTGACGAATCCGTGGCTGAGTGTCTGGCAGCCAAGCAACCTCTTGGCGAATACCGAAGCGATTCGTTGGCAGCAGAAGAAGTGGTCACGCTCGCGAACTGGTGTCTGATGCATTACGCCGGGATCCGTCCGGGCATGGAGCAGTCCTCATGATACGTCTTACCGCCCTCTTGCTGGCACCGGAAGCGGGGGCGCGTCTGCGTGCGCGGTATATGGATTATCGTCGCCACAAAGCGTCATGGCTGGGTGCCACCATGGGTTGTATTTGGGTGGCCCTCGCATGGCTGTTTATCCCGCTTGAACACCCACGCTGGCAGCGTATTCGCGCCAACTACAACGAACTGTATCCGCATATCGATGCGCACCGTCCGCGGCCGCTCGATCCTGTTCGCTATGTCCTGCAAAGCCTGTGGCTGGTGTTGACGCTTCCTGTTGCAGAGAAAAAGAGCTTCAACTGGAAAGGGCTGAAAGCCATGTCCGGCGCGCGCGGTCGTTACCATAAGTGGATGGACGATCTGCCTGAAAGAATGAGCACCAAAACGGCGCATCTGGACCATAAAAAAGAGCTGACTCACGTTCACCCGAAAGTGCGAAAGCTCATTCTCGGCACCGTAGTGTTCTGCTCGTTACTGCTGGCGCTGGTCTGCGTCACGCAGCCGTTTAATCCCATTTCGCAGTTTATCTTCCTGCTGCTGCTGTGGGGTATTGCGCTTATTGTTCGCCGGATGCCTGGGCGTTTCTCCGCGCTGATGCTGGTAGTGCTGTCGCTAACGGTGTCCTGTCGTTATATCTGGTGGCGCTATACTTCAACGCTGAACTGGAATGACCCGGTGAGCCTGGTCTGCGGCATGACGCTGCTGTTTGCGGAAACCTACGCCTGGGTCGTGCTGGTACTGGGTTACTTCCAGGTTATCTGGCCGCTTAACCGCCAGCCGGTGCCGCTGCCGAAAGATATGGCCCTGTGGCCGTCAGTCGATATTTTTGTCCCAACCTATAACGAAGACCTGAGCGTGGTGAAAAACACCGTCTATGCGTCGTTGGGTATCGACTGGCCGAAAGACAAACTCAAAATCTGGATTCTTGATGACGGCGGTCGCGAAGAGTTCCGCCAGTTCGCCAAAGATGTCGGCGTCGAGTATGTCGCGCGTACCACGCATGAACACGCGAAAGCGGGCAACATCAACAATGCACTGAAGCTGGCGAAAGGGGATTTGGTCTCTATCTTCGACTGCGACCACGTGCCGACACGATCCTTCCTACAAATGACAGTGGGCTGGTTCCTTAAAGATAAAAATCTGGGCGTGATGCAGACTCCGCACCACTTCTTCTCTCCCGATCCGTTCGAACGTAACCTCGGTCGTTTCCGTAAGACCCCGAACGAAGGCACGTTGTTCTACGGCCTGGTTCAGGACGGAAACGATATGTGGGATGCGACGTTCTTCTGTGGTTCCTGTGCGGTAATCCGCCGTGGACCGCTGGATGAAGTGGGTGGGATTGCCGTCGAAACGGTGACAGAAGATGCGCACACCTCGTTGCGTCTGCACCGTCGGGGCTACACCTCGGCCTACATGCGTATACCGCAGGCGGCAGGTCTGGCGACGGAAAGCCTGTCAGCGCATATCGGCCAGCGTATTCGCTGGGCGCGCGGGATGGTGCAAATTTTCCGTATGGATAACCCGCTGTTTGGTAAAGGGCTGAAATGGTCGCAGCGTATCTGTTACGCCAACGCCATGCTGCACTTCTTATCCGGCGTACCGCGGCTTATCTTCCTGACGGCACCGCTGGCGTTCCTGCTGCTGCACGCTTACATCATTTACGCGCCGGCGCTGATGATTGCGTTGTTCGTTCTGCCGCATATGATTCACGCCAGCCTGACCAACTCGAAAATTCAGGGCAAATATCGCCACTCCTTCTGGAGTGAAATTTACGAAACCGTTCTGGCCTGGTATATCGCTCCGCCAACTATCGTGGCGCTGATTAACCCGAAAATCGGTACCTTCAACGTGACGGCGAAAGGCGGCCTGGTGAAAGAAGAGTACGTCGATTGGGTGATTTCCCGTCCGTACTTGTACCTGGTTATTCTAAACCTGGTGGGGATCGCCGTCGGTATCTGGCGTCACTTCACCGGCCCGGAGAATGAAATCCTGACCGTGTGGGTCAGTATCGTGTGGGTGTTCTACAACCTGATTATTCTGGGCGGGGCCGTGGCCGTCTCTGTTGAAAGTAAACAGGTGCGTCGTTCCCACCGCGTTGAGATGAAAATGCCTGCGGCGATTGCCCGTGAAGACGGGCACCTCTTCTCCTGTACGCTGCACGACTTCTCTGACGGCGGCGTAGGGCTGAAAATCAACGGGGATGGACAGGTTCTGGAAGGTCAGAAGGTCAATTTGCTGCTCAAACGGGGTCAGCAGGAATTCGCCTTCCCAATGCTGGTAGCCCGCGTAATGGGCAGCGAAGTGGGTCTGCAACTGCTGCCGATGCCGACTCGCCAGCACATTGATTTTGTTCAGTGTACGTTTGCCCGCGCCGATACCTGGGCGCTCTGGCAAGACAGCTTCCCGGAAGATAAACCGCTGGAAAGTATGATGGACATTTTAAAACTGGGGTTCCGTGGCTATCGCCACCTTGCGGAGTTCGCGCCGCCTTCGGTGAAATTTATTTTCCGATCGCTCCTCTCACTGGTTGCCTGGGTTGTCTCCTTCATACCGCGTCGCCCTGAGCGCAACGTGGGTGAGATTCTCCCTGAACCGGTAATGGCTCAACAATGATGACTATACGATGAAAAGAAAACTTTCCTGGATGTGCGCAGCGGCTGTGGGCATGAGCGCTTTTATTCCACAGATAACTTACTCAGAAACCACGGCACCTACGCCTGCACCGGAGCAGGGGGCACCTACCGCCACCGAAGCCATGCCTGCAGCACCAGGTGATACGGGAACGACGGATGCGGCCTCGGTTCCGACAACGACTGCGCCGGGCATGGTTGACCCAACAGTCACGGATCCTGCGGCAGTGAATGCGGCTGAAGGGACGACGCCCGAGGTGGTTGAACAATCACCGTCCCGCGACGTGAAACTTAGTTTTGCGCAGATCGCCCCAGCGCCGGGCAGCATCGAACTGAAAGGCTCGAACCCGACCGGTGCGGTGCAGTTTGGTACGCGCAGTGATGAAATCGTATCCAAAGCCACGCTGAACCTGGTGTATACGCCGTCACCCTCGCTGCTGCCGGTTCAGTCGCAGCTGAAGGTTTATCTTAACGATGAGCTGATGGGCGTTCTGCCGGTCACGAAAGAACAGCTGGGCAAAAAAGTGATGGCGCAGGTGCCGGTTGACCCGCTGTACATCACCGATTTGAACAATGTGCGTCTGGAATTTGTCGGCCACTACCGTGACGTCTGTGAAAACACCGCCAGCACCACCCTGTGGCTGGATGTGGCACGTAATACGTCGCTGGATATGACCCTGCAACGGCTGAACGTCAAAAACGATCTGTCGCACTTCCCGGTGCCGTTCTTTGACGCCCGTGACAACCGGCCCCTGAATCTGCCGATGGTGTTCGCCTCGACGCCGGATATCGCCGAACAGAAAGCGGCGGCCATTGTGGCATCCTGGTTCGGCTCGCGCACTGGCTGGCGTGGACAGACCTTCCCGGTCCTGTATAACGAAGTGCCGGACAAGAATGCTATCGTGTTCGCCACCAACGATAAGCGCCCGGATTTTCTGCGCGACTACCCGCTGGTGCAGACCCCGACCATCAAGATGATCGACAACCCGAATGACCCGTATACGAAAATGCTGGTGATCTTCGGGCGCGATGACAAAGACCTGCTGTTTGCGGCACAAGGCATTGCCGCCGGTAGCATCTTGTTCCGTGGCGACACTGTGACCGTGGATGACGTGAAATCACTGCTGGCGCGTAAGCCATACGATGCGCCGAACTGGGTCAATACCTACCGTCCGGTGACGTTTGGTGAGCTGAAAACGTACGATCAGCAGCTGCAGTCCACCGGTCTTGAGCCGGCCTCGATTAACCTGTCGATGAACTTACCGCCGGATTTGTATCTGCTGCGTAGCAACGGCATCGATATGAATATGAAGTATCGCTATACCCAGCCGGCTATTAAAGATAGCTCGCGCATGGATATCAACCTCAACAACCAGTTCCTGCAATCGTACAGTCTGAACAGCACCCAGGATACCAACAGCCTGCTGATGCGCTTGCCGATTGTTCAGGGTCTGATTGATGGCAAAGATCAGGTGTCTATCCCGGCGCTGCGTCTGGGAGCGACCAACCAGCTGCGTTTTGACTTCCAGTACACCAACCCGATGCCGGGCGGTACCGTTGAGAACTGCGTCACCTTCCAGCCTATCAAGAACAATGTGGTCATTGGTGACGATTCGACGATTGATTTCTCCAACTACTATCACTTCCTCGCGATGCCGGACCTGCGCGCCTTTGCTAATGCAGGCTTCCCGTTCAGCCGGATGGCGGATCTCTCTGATACGCTGGTGGTGATGCCGAAAGAACCGACGCAGGACCAGATCAGCACGCTGCTGGATTCCGTGGCGACTATCGGTGGGCAGGTCGGGCTGACCGGGGCTAACCTGAATCTGACGGACGATCCGAGTGAGATGCAAAAGCAGGATGCTGACATTCTGTTGATCGGCGCGATCCCGGAGAAGCTGAAAGATGACCAGCATATCGATCTGCTGGTGGATGCGACCAAGAGCTGGGTGAAAACCCCGGTCCGTCATAATGAACTGGCATCGGTGCAGCTGGACGACAATGAACGTCGGCCGGTAGCGCAGGCGAGCATTGGCTCTAAAGGCCCGATGGCAGCCATCATTGGCTTCCAGTCTCCGTATCACGATCAACGCAGTGTTATTGCCCTGATGGCGGATAGCGCGCGTGGCTCTGAACTGCTGAACCAGGCGCTGAACGACAGCGGTAAGCGTGCGGTGATGTTTGGTTCGGTGGCGGTTATCCGCGAATCGGGCGTGAACAGCCTGCGTGTGGGCGATGTGTATTACGTCGGCCATCTGCCGTGGTATGAGCGTGTGTGGTTCGCGCTGTCTAACCATCCAATTCTGCTGTCGATTCTGGCGGCGTTGAGCGTCGTTCTGCTGGCATGGGTGCTGTGGCGTCTGCTGCGCATCATTAGCCGTCGTCGCCTCGATCCAGATGATGAGTAAACAATGATGAAAGGTGTACGCCGGGGTTGCCTGGCGCTACTGACGCTGGTCACGATGCAGGCCTCAGCCGCCTGTACGTGGCCTGCGTGGGAGCAGTTCAAAAAGGACTATATCAGCGACGGCGGTCGGGTTATCGACCCGTCTGACGCCCGTAAAATTACCACCTCCGAAGGGCAGAGCTACGCAATGTTCTTCGCGCTGGCGGCCAATGACCGCGCGGCGTTTACGTCGCTGTTCAACTGGACGCAGAACAACCTGGCCGCTGGCGATATCAAAGCGCAGCTGCCGGGCTGGCTGTGGGGCAAGAAAGAGGACAACAGCTGGAGCGTGCTCGACACCAACTCCGCGTCCGATGCCGATGTCTGGATTGCCTGGTCACTGCTGGAAGCCGGACGTTTGTGGAAAATGCCGGAGTACAGCGACGCCGGAAAAGCGCTGCTGTCGAAGATTGCCAGCGATGAAGTGGTGAAAGTGCCGGGGCTTGGCTCCATGCTGCTGCCGGGCAGAGTCGGCTTTGTCGACGACGCGGGTTGGCGCTTTAACCCGAGTTATCTTCCGCCGCAGTTAGCGAGCTACTTCGTGCGTTTTGGCGCGCCGTGGAACGCGCTACAGGCCACCAACCTGCGACTGCTGCTGGAAACCGCGCCGAAGGGCTACTCGCCAGACTGGGTGCGTTTCGACAAGAAAAAAGGCTGGCAGCTCAAGCAGGATAAATCGCTGGTCGGCAGCTACGATGCCATCCGCGTTTATATGTGGACCGGCATGTTGAACGATGCTGACCCGTATAAAGCCCGTTTGCTGGCGAAGTTTAAGCCAATGGCCACACAAACTGAAAAGACGGGTCTACCGCCAGAGAAAATCGATATTGCCACCGGGAAGGTGGAGGGTAATGGGCCGGTAGGCTTCTCCGCTACGTTGTTACCGTTCCTGCAAAATCGAGATGCGCAGGCCGTTCAACGCCAGCGCGTCGCCGATAACTTCCCTGGTAAGGATGCCTATTACAGCTATGTTCTGACTCTGTTCGGGCAAGGATGGGATCAACACCGTTTCCGGTTTACTGCTCGCGGTGAACTTTTACCTGACTGGGGCCAGGAATGCGCAAATTCTCACTAAGTTTACTTAGCCTCTCGCTTGCCATGACGCTAATGCCGATGGCGCATGCCGTGCAGTCGCCCCAACAACAACTATTGAATCAGGTGCGTCTTGGGGAGTCCACCAAGCGTGAAGATCTGGTGCGCCAGTCACTGAAACGCCTGGATCTGATTGCGCCTGACGATCCTGAGGTTCTTTACGCACATATGCGCTACATGCTGCGTCAGGGCGATAGCGCAGGTGCGCAGAAACAACTGGAGCAACTTAAGTCCATTGCACCCCATTCTGCTGCCTATAAATCTGCGCAGAGTGCAATGCGGCTCTCCAGCGGAGCAGACCATCAGACGCTACAGAAAGCGCAGTTGCAGATAAAAAATGGCAACGTCGCTGAAGGCGTTGCTGAGTACGAAAAACTGTTTAACGGAGCACCCCCGGATGGGGTTGATGCCATTGATTACTGGAGCGCCGTCGCGCGACTTGACGACAGGCATACTGAAGGGGTCAATCAACTAAAGGCCCTGAATGCCAGAGCGCCCGGCAATACCCAGCTGCAAGCCACGTTGGGCAGATTGCTGTTATCCGATGGTCGCGAGGAAGAGGGCTTTGCCGTCTTAAAACAGCTAGCGCGATCGAATGACGGTTACGAGCGTGCGGCAGTCCTCTGGTTTGACCAAATACGCGATAAACCCGCGAGCGACGACACGGTAAAACAACTTCAGGAGTTTCTGGTTCAATTCACCACTGGCGAGCAGGCCAAGCTGGCACGCGCTGAACTTGCGGACCAGCAGCAGAAACTGGCCGACCCTGACTTCCGCCGTCAGGCCGATCAGGAAGCCAAAAAAGTCGAACTGGCGAAAATCGAAGACAGCAAGCCGGGGACCTGGGAGATTGTGTGGCCGCTGATCCGTAAAGGCGATGCGGCCCTGAAAGCCAAAAATCTCGATCAGGCCGGACGTTTTTACCAGCAGGCACAGCGCGTGGATAACACCAACAGCTATGCGGTGCTGGGTCTGGGCGACGTGGCTATCGCCCGCAACGACACCGCCGCCGCGGAGCGCTATTACCAGCAGGCGCTGCGTCTGGACAAAGGCAACAGCACCGCCGTGCGCGGGCTGGCTAATATTTATCGGGCGCAGTCGCCGGAGAAAGCGACGGCGTTCATTAACACGCTGTCGGCCAGTCAGCGCCGCAGCATTGATGATATCGAACGCAGCCTGACCAACGATCGTCTGTCACAGCAGGCCGAGACGCTTGAAAATCAGGGCCGTTGGGCGCAGGCCGCAGAAGTTCAGCGTCGCCGACTGGCGCTCGATCCGGACAGTGTGTGGGTCACCTATCGTCTGGCGAAGGATCTCTCCAGCGCCGGGCAGCGCGGTGAAGCTGACAATTTGATGCAGAATCTGGCGCGCAAAAAATCGGGCGATCCGGAGCAGGTTTACGCCTATGGCCTGTACCTGTCCGGTAACGGTCAGGATATGGCGGCGCTCTCGCACATCAATACGCTGCCGAAAAGCCAGTGGAATGACAATATTCAGGAACTGTCGGATCGTCTGCAGTTCGATCAGGTGATGCAGAAAGCGAACCTGCTGCGTGATAACGGTCATGAAGATCAGGCGATTGCCTTGCTGAAACAGCAACCGCCGTCGACGCGTATTAATTTGACGTTGGCCGACTGGGCGCAGCAGCGTGGTGATACCGGTACGGCTATCACCGAATACAACGCCGCGCTGGCAAAAGAAGCCGAAAATAATGATGCGCGTTTGGGTCTGGCTGAAGTGTACGCCGCAGACGGCAACGAATCCGCCGCCCGCGAACAGATTAAGAAGCTGAAAGCGCCAGCGGCAGGCGAAGCGCCGTCGCTCAATACGCAACGTCGTATCGCGTTGGTGGATTCTTCCCTCGGCGACACCGCTCAGGCACAGCAGATTTTCAACACCATCGTGCCGCAGGCAAAAGCTCAGCCTGCATCGATGGAAACTGCGCTGGTTCTGCGTGATAACTCGCGTTTCCAGGTGCAAAACGGCGATCCACAGCAAGCGCTGGACAGTTACAAAGATGCGATGGTGGCGGCAGGCATTACGCCGACCCGTCCGCAGGATAACGACAGCTTTACCCGCCTGACCCGTAACGATGAAAAAGACGACTGGTTGAAGCGCGGGGTGCGCAGTGATGCGGCGGACCTTTACCGTCAGCAGGACGTCAACGTCACGCTGGAGCACAATTACTGGGGCTCCAGCGGTACCGGCGGTTATTCCGACCTCAAAGCGCAAACCACCATGCTTCAGGTGGACGCGCCGTTGGCGGACGGGCGGATGTTCTTCCGCAGTGATTACGTCAGCATGAACGCCGGGAAATTCTCGACCGACAGCGACGGTGGCTATTCGCCAAATTGGGGCACCTGTGGCGAACAAACCTGCTACGGCGGCGATAAGAGCCAAAAAGACAGCGGCGCCAGCGTGGCAGTAGGCTGGCGGAACGATACCTGGAATGTGGATATCGGCACCACGCCGATGGGCTTCAACGTCGTCGATGTGGTCGGCGGCCTGAGCTACAGCAACAGTATCGGCTCGGTCGGGTATACCGTTGAAGGCCACCGTCGCCCGATTTCCAGCTCCCTGCTGGCGTTTGGCGGGCAGAAAGACCCGAACACCGGTACCACCTGGGGCGGCGTTCGCGCCGACGGTGGCGGGATCAGCCTGAGCTATGACAAAGGCGATGCCAACGGCGTTTGGGCCTCTTTGGGTGCGGACTCACTGACCGGTAAAAACGTGGATGACAACTGGCGTGCGCGTTGGATGGCCGGGTATTACTACAAGCTAATCAATGAGAACAACCGTCGGGTGACCGTGGGCCTGAACAACATGGTCTGGCACTACGACAAAGATCTCAGCGGCTATTCGCTCGGCCAGGGCGGCTACTACAGTCCGCAAAAGTACCTGTCGTTCGCAGTGCCAATTAACTGGCGTCAGCGTACGGATAACTGGTCCTGGGAACTGGGTGGTTCGGTCTCGTGGTCACACTCGAAAAACAACAACCAGGCGCGTTATCCGAAACAGGATCTGCTGCCGGCTAACTATCCGAATGCGGGCTACATTGACGAAGGCAGCAGCAGCAGTGGCTTCGGTTACACCGCTCATGCGCTTATCGAACGCCGAGTCAGTTCGAACTGGTATGTCGGAGCCTCAATCGATATTCAGCAGGCGAAGGATTACACCCCAAGCCACGCGCTGTTGTACGTTCGCTACTCCGCCGCTGGCTGGCAGGGTGACATGGATCTGCCACCTCAGCCGCTGGTCCCATACGCAGACTGGTAACAGATTCGCCCTAAATGCGTTTTCTGCCATCCCGATGAGCAGACTCTTAGCGTATAATGTGCCGAAAATCACTTAATGCCGGGTTAAATTATGCTATCCGGCATTAAGTGATACGCCCAAGGGCGTGGTTTTTCTCTGGGGAGAGTTCCTTTGCGCGTTAGCCGCTCACTCACAATTAAACAAATGGCCATGGTGGCAGTCGTCACCATGGTGTTTGTGTTCGTCTTTTGTTCCATTTTGATGTTCCATTTTACGCAGCAAAACCGTTTTGCCACCGCGACTCAGCTTGAAAGTGTGGCCCGCGCCGTGCGTGAACCGCTGTCGGCGGCCATTCTGAAAGGGGATATTCCGGAAGCCGAAACTATTCTCGGGCGCATTCAGCCTGCCGGGATCGTCAGCCGGGCCGATGTGGTACTGCCCAATCAGTTCCAGGCACTGCGCATGCGTTTTATCGAAGAGCGCCCGGTGCCGGTAATGATCACCCGGATGTTTGAGCTGCCGGTGCAAATTTCATTGCCTGTTTATTCCATGGAGCGTCCGGCTAATCCTCAGCCTTTGGCCTATCTGGTGTTGCAATCGGATTCATATCGCACCTACAAGTTCATCATGAGCACCCTCGCGACGTTAGTGACTGCTTACTTACTTTTAGTGCTGATCCTGACGGTGGCGATAACCTGGAGCATCAACCGGCTGATTGTGCGTCCACTGCGCGCCCTGGCCCGCGAGTTAAACGATATTGCGCCCCAGGACCGGGTGGGCCATCAGTTTGCGCTGCCGCGCCTGCATCATGACGATGAAATCGGCATGCTGGTGCGCAACTACAACCGCAATCAGCAAATCATCTTGCGTCAGCATGATGAGCTGTGCAGCCACTCCACGCGTTTCCCGGTCTCAGACCTGCCAAACAAAGCGTTTTTACTGGCGCTGCTGGAACAGACTGTGGCGCATAAGAAAACCACCGCTCTGATGGTGGTGGCCTGCGAAACCCTACAGGACACCGCTGGCGTGCTGCAGGAGAGCCAGCGCGAAATGTTGCTGCTGACCCTGGCGGAAAAACTCAAATCGGTGATTTCACCGCGCATGGTGCTGGCTCAGGTCAGCGCCTATGACTTTGCTATTATGGCGCACGGCGTAAAAGAGCCGTGGCATGCGATTACATTAGGTCAGCAAGTACTCACTATTATTAATGAGCGACTGCCTTTGCAAGGCATTCAGCTGCGTCCAAGCGCCAGCATCGGGATAGCAATGTTCCACGGTGACCTGAGCGGCGAACAGCTCTACCGTCGGGCGGTGTCAGCGGCCTTTACCGCGCGCCGCAAAGGCAAAAATCAGATTGAGTTCTTCGACCCTGAGCAGATGGAAAAAGCGCAGCAGCGGCTGAGCGAAGAGAGCGACATTCTTTCCGCTCTCGATAATCAGCAGTTTGCGGTGTGGCTCCAGCCTCAAATTCACATTGCCAGCGGTAAAGTGTGCAGCGCGGAAGTGCTGCTGCGTATGCGTCAGCCTGACGGCAGCTGGGATTTGCCGGGCGACCTTATCGAGCGCATCGAATCCTGCGGCCTGATGATCACCGTCGGCTATTGGGTGCTTGAAGAAACCTGTCGCCAGCTGGCGGCGTGGCAGAGTCGGGGTATTATGCTGCCGCTGTCGGTGAACTTGTCGGCCCTGCAGTTGCTGCATCACGACATGGTGGCGGATATGCTGGAGCTACTCAACCGCTACCGTATCGCGCCCGGCACGCTGGTGCTTGAAGTGACGGAAAGCCGTCGCATTGACGACCCGAAAGCGGCCGTCGCCATCCTGCGCCCGCTGCGTAACGCCGGGGTGCAGATTGCGCTGGACGATTTCGGCATGGGTTATGCCGGTCTGCGTCAGCTGCAGCACATGAAATCGCTGCCGGTGGATGTGCTCAAAATTGACAAGATTTTCGTGGATTCGCTGCCGGATGACACCAGCATGGTGTCGGCGATTATCCAGCTGGCCCGCAGCCTGAACCTCAGCATTGTGGCGGAAGGCGTAGAAACCCAGGCGCAGTTTGACTGGCTGAAATCTGCCGGTGTGGATATCGCGCAGGGCTTCCTGTTCGACCGCGCCGTGCCGCCGGATATCTTCGAACAGGACTATCTCTCTACCCAGACTGACGATGTAAGCGCATAAATAATCACGCGCTTGCGCGAGTCAGCTCTAACTTTTTAACATTTACCCCGGGAAATGTTTCTGTGTTGTTTATCGGATGTTATTTTAAAGCCGCAGGCGAATAAAAACCTTACTCAGCTTGTGGTTTTATCTTAAGGACATCCTATGAAAACCTCTCTGTTTAAAAGCCTCTATTTCCAGGTACTCACCGCTATCGCCGTGGGTATTTTACTCGGCCACTTCTATCCGGAACTGGGCGCGCAAATGAAACCGCTTGGTGATGCCTTCGTTAAGCTCATCAAAATGGTGATTGCTCCCGTTATCTTCTGTACCGTCGTGACCGGTATTGCAGGAATGGAAAGCATGAAAGCCGTGGGTCGTACCGGCGCGGTGGCACTGCTCTATTTTGAAGTGGTCAGCACCCTGGCGCTGATTATTGGCCTGGTGATTGTGAACCTGGTGCAGCCGGGCGCGGGGATGAACGTAGACCCGGCGACGCTCGATGCGCATGCGGTGGCGGTGTACGCCGAGCAGGCGAAAGATCAGGGTGTGGTCGGGTTCCTGCTGGATATCATCCCGTCCAGCGTCATCGGCGCGTTTGCCAGCGGGAACATCCTGCAAGTGCTGCTGTTCGCGGTGATGTTTGGTTTTGCCCTGCATCGCCTGGGCCACAAAGGCCAGCTGATTTTCAACGTGATTGAAAGCTTCTCGCAGGTCATCTTCGGCATCATCAACATGATCATGCGCCTGGCGCCGATTGGTGCATTCGGGGCGATGGCGTTCACCATCGGCAAATACGGCGTCGGCACGCTGGTGCAGTTGGGGCAGCTGATTATCTGCTTCTATATCACCTGTATTCTGTTCGTGGTGGTGGTGCTCGGTTCTATCGCCAGGGCGACCGGTTTCAGCATCTTCAAGTTCATCCGCTATATTCGTGAAGAGTTGCTGATCGTGCTCGGCACGTCATCGTCTGAATCCGCACTGCCGCGAATGCTCGATAAAATGGAAAAGCTCGGCTGCCGTAAATCGGTGGTGGGGCTGGTGATCCCAACCGGGTATTCGTTCAACCTCGATGGAACGTCGATATACCTGACCATGGCGGCGGTGTTTATCGCTCAGGCGACCAACAGCCACATGGATATCTTCCATCAAATTACGCTGCTGGTGGTGCTGTTGCTCTCCTCAAAAGGCGCGGCAGGTGTAACGGGCAGTGGGTTTATCGTGCTGGCGGCGACCATTTCTGCGGTCGGTCATTTGCCGGTCGCTGGCCTGGCGCTGATTCTGGGTATCGACCGCTTTATGTCTGAAGCGCGTGCGCTAACGAACCTGGTGGGTAACGGCGTGGCAACTATCGTGGTGGCGAAGTGGGTGAAAGAACTCGACCCGCAGAAACTGGACGATACGCTCAATAACCGCGCACCCCGTGACAAGGCTCAAGAAATTTCCTCATAATCTCGCGACTTATCCCTGCTATCTGCCCGTAGTCCCTTGATGGACTACGGGCTCCTGCGCATAATTGACCATATTTTTCGTTGAGCGTGTGACATTTCAAAAAATGCACGGTCTAAACGACGTCATTAACTCATAAAAACGACCATGAGTTGTCTTTGTTACTCATAATGCTGTGGTGCAGCCAACGCACATGCAGCGCGAAGTATGATGAGTAAATAACCAGGATTGTTGATTCAGGGGCTTAAATGCAGGGCACAAAAATTCGACTCATAGCGGGCGGAATGCTGATGGTAGCCACCGCGGGCTATGCGCAAGCAGAAGCGCTCCAGCCGGACCCGGCATGGCAACAGGGAACACTGGCTAACGGATTTCAATGGCAGGTACTGGCCACCCCGCAGCGCCCGAGCGACAGGGTAGAAATCCGCCTTCAGGTCAATATTGGTTCTCTGAGCGAAAGCACGCAGCAGGCGGGCTTCAGCCACTTCATTCCACGTCTGGCGCTCTCGCAGAGCGGCAGTCTACCGACGATGCAGGCCCGCTCCCTATGGCAGCAGGGCATCGACCCGCAGCATCCAATGCCGCCGGCTATCGTCTCCTACGATTACACCCTTTTCAGCCTGAGCTTGCCGAATAACCGCAATGACCTGCTGAAAGAAGCGTTGACCTGGCTGTCTGATTCCAGCGGCAAACTCAATATCACCCCGGAAGCCGTGAATCACGCGCTCAGTGGCGAAGATATGGTCATGACCTGGCCTCAGGATCCTAAAGAGGGCTGGTGGCGCTATCGCCTGAAAGGGTCGACTATGCTGGGGCACGATCCGGCTGAACCGCTGAAACAGCCGATTGATAATGAACAGCTGAAAAGCTTCTACCAGAAGTGGTATACCCCGGATGCGATGACCCTGATTGTGGTCGGCAACGTGGATAACCGCAGCGTGGGCGAGCAAATCAATAAAATCTTCGGCGGCCTGAAAGGCAAACGCGAAACCCCGGCGGCTGTGCCGACGTTGTCTCCGCTTCCGCCAACCCCGGTCAGCATCATGACCGACGCAGTGCCGCAGGACAGACTCTCTATCATGTGGGACACGCCGTGGGCACCGATTCGTGAATCTGCCGCGTTGCAGCGCTACTGGCGTGCTGACCTGGCGCGTGAAGCGCTGTTCTGGCATGTGCAGCAGATCCTGAGCAAAAGTAATGTCAAAGATATCGGTATTGGCTTCGATTGCCGGGTGCTGTATCTGCGCGCGCAGTGCGCCATTAACGTGGACTCCCCGAATGACAAACTGAACGCTAATCTCGGCCTGGTGGCCAAAGAATTGGCGAAAGTCCGCGAAGAGGGTCTGACCCAGGAAGAGTTTAATGCGTTGATTGCGCAGAAAAACCTCGAACTGCAGAAGCTGTTTGCGACCTACGCGCGTACCGATACCAATCTGCTGATCAGCCAGCGTATGCGTGCGCTGCAAAATCAGGTGGTGGATATCGCGCCGGAGCAGTATCAGAAACTGCGTCAGGAATTCCTGAGCTCTCTGACCGTTGAAGGCCTGAATCAGGATCTGCGTCAGCAGTTATCACAGGATATGGCGTTGATTCTCCAGCAGCCGAAAGGTGAGCCGGAATACAACATGAAGGATCTGCAGGAAACGTGGGACAAACTGATGGCGCCATCGGTCACATCGGCACCCGCTGCCAGTGACGATCGTCAGGATGTGACGGATATTCCACCGGGACAGTAGTTTTTTTCTGTACAGGTGGAATTGGCGGACCCGGTGGAATGGTTCGAATTGGCTCAATGAGTTCAGTGGTAATGTTCCGTTCACCCGATGTTCAGCAGGTTCCGCAATTCATGCAGAACGTGAACGGGATAAGGGGCGCTTTCGCGCGCCCCTTATCAATCCCCGCGACCCCGCAATAGAAATCGGTGCTTCGCACTGCCCGGTCTTCCAGCCGTCTGCCTGCGGCCGGCTCGACTCGACGTCAATGTCTCGTTTCGCCTCAGCCCGCCATCCCTGGCGGTCTGACCTTGTCATCTGGCCTACAGCCCGGCGATTTCTGGCGGGGACACAACCGGTGCCAGAGGGAACTGAGGGTGTTGACCTTCGGTCCGGCTGAAAATCGCCGGAACGATCCCACCGACCAAATCACGCTGGCATCGCATCGCGCGGGATGATCGCCCCGCGATACTGAATCACGGTGCTTGCGGTTAAATGCCCGCGTTGTGCCGCAGCCTGCGTATCTCCGCCGGTCAAACGTACTGCCAGATAACCCGCACTAAACGAATCACCCGCGGCGGTGGTATCCACCACGTTCTCTTTCGGCAATTTCACTGCAGGCACATCCACCACGCCTTCTTCTGCCAGTGACACCAGGCAAGAATCCGCCCCGCGCTTGATAACCACTTCATGCACACCTGCGGCGTGCGTACGGGCCATCACGTCTTCGACCGGCTTTTCGCCCCACAGCGCGTCTTCGTCATCCAGCGTCAGGAACGCGATGTCGGTGCAGCCCAGCATCTGCTGATACACCTGCTGCGTCTCTTCGCGGCTGGTCCACAGGCGCGGGCGATAGTTGTTATCGAAAATCACTTTCCCGCCGTTCGCACGGCATTCGTGCAGCAGAGAGAACAACTTCTCACGGCTTGCCGGGCTCAGGATGGCGAGGCTGATACCGCTCAGATAGAGGTAGTCAAAGGTTGCCAGCTCTTCACAAATCGCCGCCGACTGCTCGCTCTCCAGCCAGAATTTCGCCGCCGCTTCATTGCGCCAGTAGTAGAACGTGCGCTCGCCGGACGCATCGGTTTCGATGTAATACAGGCCAGGCATCCGGTTTTCCATGCGCTGAATCAGGCGAGTATCGACGTGCTCACTCTGCCAGGCGTCGAGCATCTGCTGGCTGAAACTGTCTGTACCGAGCGCGGTGATATAGCTCACCTGCAAATCCGCTGGCGCAACCTGGCGCGCGATGTACACGGAGGTGTTCAGCGTATCGCCGCCAAAACCACGGTTTACCGCAGAGCCTTTCTCTGACAGCTCAATCATGCATTCGCCAATGACGGCAATTTTTTTAGACATAGTCGTCAAGCCTTCCCGAAATCAAAAAATTGCCGTTAGTTTGCGCTGAGGGTTGTAGCGGGTCAACTATATTAAAACAACGTTCCATTATTTTTTTGAACTGGCGCGGATTCTCCTTCAATGCTGGATGCACAGAAACACAAAATGCCAGCCGTTGAACATAAAGTTCTCACTTTCAGCGCCGATAACCCAATGACGAGTTGCGACAGATTCCCCCATTAACAGGACAGCTGAGATGAAGTTAAAGCAGGTTATCCAGCGGCTAAGCATTCCCGATGCAGGCATTGAAGGCCTACAGGAGCGGCGCTATTGGCTGGAGTGTGAGCGTGCTTATACTTACCAGCCGATCTATAAAACCGATGGTTGCCTGATGGCAGTCGAAGTGCTGACCGTGGTGACGCACCCGGAGCACCCAGGACAGCGTATTGCCCCTGACCGCTATTTTGCAGAGGTGGCGGTGCGCCAGCGGATCGATGTCATCAAAGAACAATTGGCGGCACTCACTGCGCAGCGCGCGTTCTTCGCTGACAACGGGATATTGGCCTCGGTAAACGTCGATGGCCCGACGCTGATGGCGATGCGTCAGGATCCGGTATTGATGGCGCAAATCGAAGATATTCCCTGGCTGCGTTTCGAGCTGGTGGAGCACATTCGTCTGCCACAGGACTCCTCCTTCGCATCGCTGTGCGAATTTGGTCCGCTGTGGCTCGATGATTTCGGTACCGGGATGGCAAACTTTTCGGCGTTGAGTGAAGTGCGCTACGACTACATCAAAGTGGCCCGCGACCTGTTCATCATGCTGCGCAAGACCCCGGAAGGGCGTAATCTTTTTGAGTTGCTTATTCAGCTAATGAATCGTTATTGCCAGGGCGTGATCGTCGAAGGCGTTGAGACGCTGGAAGAGTGGCGTGACGTCCAGCAATCCCCGGCCCATGCGGCTCAGGGCTACTTCTTATCACGTCCGGTACCGATGTCTACCCTCGAAGAAGTGATGCTCAATCTGGCCTGATCGGCGGTTTTTTCTGTCAGCCTCAACTATATTCATGAATGGTGAGGCAAAACAGGAACGTTAACGGCATGACTAAAACCAGCAAAGTCATCACTTTTTCATTTGCGACGCTTGTCGTGCTTTTCGTCGTACTGCTAATCGTAATTGCAAATTTCGACTGGAATCGACTCAAGCCAACCATCAATAAAAAAGTCACCGCGGAACTGAACCGGCCGTTCGCCATTCGGGGCGATCTTGGCGTGGTCTGGGAGCGCCAACCCAACGAAACCGGCTGGCGAAGCTGGGTGCCCTGGCCGCACGTTCATGCTGATGACATTATTCTTGGCAACCCGCCGGACATTCCTGAAATCACGATGGTGCACCTGCCGCGCGTGGAGGCCACGCTGGCTCCGCTGGCGCTGTTGACCAAAACCGTGTACCTGCCGTGGATTAAACTGGTTCAGCCGGATGCGCGCCTCATTCGCCTCTCGGAAAAAAACAATAACTGGACCTTCAATCTGGCGTCTGCCGACGGTACGCAAAAAAATGCGCAGCCGTCCGCCTGGTCATTCCGCCTCGATAACGTGCTGTTCGATCGCGGGCGAATCAAAGTGGACGATAAGATCAGTAAGGCCGATATCGAGATCTTCGTTGATCCGCTGGGCAAGCCGCTGCCGTTCAGCGAAGTGACGGGGGATAAGGGCAAAAGCGACGGGCCGAAACCGGGAGATTATGTGTTTGGCCTGAAGGCTAAAGGGCGCTACAACGGCCAGCCGCTCACCGGGACCGGGAAAATTGGCGGCATGCTGGCGCTGCGGAGTGAAGGCACGCCGTTCCCGGTGCAGGCCGATTTCCACTCCGGCAACACGCGGGTGGCGTTTAGCGGCACGGTGAACGACCCCATGAAAATGGGCGGCGTGGATTTAAAGCTGACGTTTTCCGGCGATTCACTTGGCCAACTGTATGACCTCACCGGCGTTCTGTTACCGGACACGCCGCCGTTTGAAACGGACGGACATCTGGTGGCGAAAATCGACACCGAAAAAGGCTCAGTCTTTGATTATCGCAACTTTAACGGGCGCATCGGCGACAGCGACATTCACGGCACGCTGAAATACAGCATGATCAAACCACGTCCGAAACTGGAAGGCGACATGGAGTCGAAACAGCTGCGGCTGGCGGATTTAGGGCCGCTGATTGGCGTCGATTCCGGCAAGGGCACCAAAACCAAAGAGGTGCAAAAGGATATTCAGCCTTCGGGAAAAGTGCTGCCGCACGAGCGTTTCGAAACCGATAAATGGGACGTGATGGACGCCGATGTGCGCTTCAAAGGCGGCCATATCGAGCACGGCAGCACGCTGCCGCTGAATAATCTCAGCACCCATGTGATTCTCAAGCGCGGGGACCTGCGCCTGGAGCCGCTGAAATTTGGCATGGCCAACGGCACCATTAACGCCAATATTCATCTCGCCGGGAATAAAAAGCCGATGCAGGGCGAAGCGGATATTCAGGCCAGACGGCTGCGGCTGAAAGAGCTCATGCCGAACGTTGAACTGATGCAGAAAACGTTGGGTGAACTGAACGGCGATGCCAAATTCCGCGGCACGGGGAATTCAGTTGCCGCACTGCTTGGCTCAAGCGATGGTAACCTGAAACTGCTGATGAACGACGGGGTGGTCAGCCGCAACCTGATGGAAATTCTCGGCCTCAATGTGGGGAATTTTATCGTCGGGCAGATTTTCGGTGATGACGAAGTACGGGTGAATTGTGCGGCGGCCAACGTCAATATCAATAACGGTGTCGCACGTCCGCAGATCCTCGCCTTTGATACTGAAAACGCACTGATTAACGTGACGGGTACGGCGAGTTTCGCCTCGGAACAGCTGGATTTAACTATCGATCCGGAAAGTAAGGGGATTCGTATTATTACCTTGCGCTCACCGCTATATGTGCGCGGTACATTCAAGAACCCGGATTATGGCGTGAAACCTGGACCGTTGATTGTACGTGGCGCGGTGGCGGCAGCGCTGGCGACGTTGGTGACACCTGCGGCTGCGCTGCTGGCGTTAATTTCGCCGTCGGAGGGTGATGCAAACCAGTGCCATGTGATTTTGTCGCAAATGCGGAAGTAATTTTACTTTCATCCCGCCCTCTCCCTAAAAAGGAGAGGGCGGGATGAGGGGAGATTTACAGCGACTGATGGCGTGTTTCGTGAGTCAGCACCAGCGCAATCAGCGTCAGGGCCGCCATTGACGCCAGGTAGTAACCCACATACGCCAGACCGTAAGTCCCGGTCAACCACGCAGCGATGTAAGGCGCTACGGACGCTCCCAGAATTGACGACACGTTATACGAGAACGATGCCCCGGTGTAACGCACTTCGGTCGGGAACAGCTCTGGCAGCAGCGCGCCCATTGGGCCGAAGGTCAGACCCATCAGACTCAGGCCGAGCAGCAGATAGGCCATAATCAGCATAGGGTTGCCCGAGCCCAGCAGCGGCTGGAACACGAACAGGCCAAACAGGATAATCAGCGTCGTAATGGTGATCATACTTTTGCGACGACCAAAGCGGTCAGCCAGCAGGCCAGCAATCGGCACCATCACGCCAAAACCAATCACCGCCATCATCAGCATCCACAGTACTTCATTGCGCGGCAGGCCCAGACCGTGCGGCACCGCAGCGGTGCTGTAGGTCATCGAATAAACGGTCATGATGTAGAACAGGGTATACGTCGCGAGCATAATAAAGGTGCCGAGCACGGTCACACGCAAATGCTTGCTGAGCAGGGTACCCATCGGTACTTTCACTTGTTTCTTCGCCGCCGCCACTTTGGCAAACACCGGCGTTTCATGCAGGGAAACACGCACGTACAGCCCGATAATCACCAGTACGGCGGAGAAGATAAACGGCACGCGCCAGCCCCAGCTCATGAACTGTTCATCGGTCAACAGCCAGGAAAGCAGCAGGAATGTGCCGTTGGCAAAGAAGAAGCCAATCGGTGCGCCGAGCTGTGGGAATGAGCCATACAACGCACGCTTTTTCGGCGGCGCGTTTTCTGTCGCCAACAGCGCCGCGCCGCCCCATTCACCGCCCAGACCGAGACCCTGACCAAAACGCGCCAGCGCCAGCAGCACCGGAGCCAGAATACCAATGGTGTCGTAGCTCGGCAGTAAACCGATAACCACGGTAGAAATCCCCATCGTCAGCAGTGACGCAACCAGCGTCACTTTACGACCGACGCGGTCGCCAAAGTGGCCGAACAGCGCGGAGCCAATCGGACGGGCCACAAACGCGATGGCGAATGTCGCAAGGGATTGCAGCGTCGCAGCGGCCGGATCGCCCTGCGGGAAGAAAATATGGGGAAAGACAATAACCGCCGCGGTGGCGTAAATGTAAAAGTCGAAGAACTCAATGGCGGTGCCAATGAGTGACGCGACGACCACTTTATTCCGCGAGTTGACCGGGGCGATGTCCTGCTGAGTATCGAGTGTTGTGGCAGCTGATTGCATAATCTTTTCTTATTTTTAGGCGAACGAACGGCCATATTACGCACAGCAAAAGCGACATTTCAATGTGTAACAAGGTGGGGGGCTGGGTGAAAAACAGGCAAAAAGCGGATAATTTTCGGACCAGCGAAATCACTTCTATGAAATGCTTCACATAATTCGATAATAAGTGAATATCACTGCTTTAAGGTTAAATAAAAGTTACCAACTGGATTTATCAACTAAAAATGGAAATCGGGCTGATATTTCAGCCCGAGAACCGTATCAGCGGTGGGATTTGCCCGGCATCCGCCGGTCATCTTTGTATTCGGCGGTGGCAATCCACGCGGCGCAGAACAGCGTCAGGCGGGCGAAGAAATAGAAAAATGCCATGATCCCGAGTACCGAGCCAAATGCCGCGCCAGACGGGGATTTCACCAGTGCGGGCAGCGTCCAGGTCATGATGATTTTAATCACCTCAAAGCCGATGGCCGCAATAAAGGTGCCGCGAACCAGCGCTTTTCGGCGCGGGCGGTGGCGCGGGAGTCGCCAGAAAATCCAGAAGAACAACAGGTAGTTGGCGAGAATAGAAATCGCGAGGCCGATAATGCGCCACGCCGGTTTCAGCCACTCAACCGAGTCCAGATACAGTGCGGAGATGATCATCTGCTGCGCGGCCCCGGCGACGGAGGTAATCGACAGCGTGACAATCAGCGCCACCAGCAGGCCAATCAGCGACACAAAATCGCGGAAGTACTTAATCCAAATTTTCTCCTGGTCCTGTGGCGAGCGTTCCCACACGTCGCGTGACTGGGCGCGAATGGCCTCGCGCAAATTACCCATCCAGTTAATCCCGGAATACAGTGCCACCAGAAGGCCGACAATCCCGACGGTGGTTCGCTGCTGAACCGCAGTGTTGATGGTGTTTTTCAGCGTGGCGGCGAGGGTTGGGTCGCTGACATTGACCAGAATTTTATCGAAAATATCCTGCAGCAGCGTCGGGTGCGAGGCGAGAATAAAGCCGCCTGCGGCAAACGACACCATCAGAATCGGGATCATCGACAGGAACGAGAAGTAGGTAATGGCTGCGCCGAACTGGTTGCCCAGGCGATCGTTAAAGCGCTCGGCGGCGCGGATCAAGTGGGCGATAAACGGCTGGCGCTGTACTTTCTTAGCGGTGCCGGTGGCTTTATTCAGCGCATCGCTGGCCCGCTGTTTAACGCCTGAAGCGGAAGGGTCATCAGTCTCCATTTTCCTGACGGGATCGTATTCCAGATCCTGAGTAGGGCGTTTTGCGTCGTTATCCGGCGTCATCAGGTATTTATTCCTTCTTTTTACAACATAAACGAAATTATAGCCGATGAGGTGTCGATGATTAACGAAACCTCATGACTATCAGTCCACGTAGCTTTTCAGCACGTCCGTTAACCACTCCATAAACAGATGTACGCGGCGGGAAAGGTTGCGGCGATGTGGGTAAATCAGCGATACCGGCATCGGTTCGGCGCGGTAGTGCGGCAGGATCTCGACCAGTTTTCCGCTGCGCAGGGCATCTTTCACACCGATGCGCGGCACTTGAATAATCCCCAGCCCCGCGAGGCAGGCCGCGTGATAGGTTTCAGTGCTGTTGACCGTCAAAACACCGCCGGTTTTCAGCCAGCGAATTTGATTGTCGGTGTTGAGCTCAAAGCCCTGCGGGCGTACCCCGAGGCTGGTGGCGTAATGCACCATCGCATGGCCCGCGAGATCGTCGAGAGTTTCCGGATAGCCAAAACGTTCCAGATAATTTGGGCTGGCGCAGTTAATTACGGTCAGTTTGCCGATCGGCCGCGCCACTAATCCGGAATCTTTCAGCGTGCCGACGCGCACCACGCAGTCGAATCCTTCCCGAATCACATCCACCAGGCGATCGCTGCTGCTGAGTTCCAGTTCGATACCGGGATACTGCTGCAGAAAGGCGGGCAGTTTTGGGATGACTAAATTTCGAGCAACGCCCACCGGCATGTCCACCCGTAAACGTCCGCTGATGCTGGTGGGGTCATGCTGGAACATGCCGTCGAGTTCATCGAGGTTGCTGAGTAAATCTTTTGCGCGTTCGTAATAGACCATTCCGTCCTGCGTAAGCTGCACCCGGCGGGTGGTGCGGTGCAAAAGGCGAACGCCCAGCAGGTTTTCCAGCGCCTGAATTTGGCGCGATACACTACCCTTTGGAAGGCCGAGCGTGTCAGCCGCGCGCGAAAAACTCTCCAGTTCTGCGACGCGAATGAACAGTTGCATTGCGTGAATTTTATCCATAGGTAGCGGACTTTGTTGTTGTCAGTGAAACAATGAAACGTAATTTCGTATCTTTATTGATTATATGCAACCCAATAAGCTCTATCTCACTGTTCTCTTGTCTGAAATGAGGTTGGTTATGACACAACGTATCGCTTTGATCACTGGCGCAAGCCGTGGGCTGGGAAAAAACGCGGCGCTGAAGCTGGCGGCGAAAGGAATTGATATTCTGCTGACTTACAACAGCAATCAGCAGGAAGCACAAAAAGTTGTCGCGGAAATTGAAGCAATTGGCGTGAAAGCCGCAGCATTACAGCTGAACGTCGCCGAAGTCTCCGGTTTCGAGAGTTTTGCCCACCAGGTACAGCAGCAGCTGCAAAAGACCTGGCAGCGTGACACCTTTGATTATTTAGTGAACAACGCCGGAATCGGTTTGTACGGTGCGTTTGCCGAGACCAGCGAGGCGGTGTTTGACGAGCTAATGAACATCCATTTTAAAGGCCCGTTCTTTCTGACTCAGCAGCTTCTGCCGTTGATTCAGGATGGTGGTCGGATCCTGAACGTGTCGTCTGGACTGGCGCGTTTCGCGCTGCCGGGCTTCGCGGCCTACGCCTCGATGAAAGGCGCGATGGAAGTGCTGACGCGCTATCAGGCGAAAGAGTTGGGCGCACGCGGGATTTCGGTCAATATTATTGCGCCGGGTGCGATTGAAACCGACTTCGGCGGTGGACGCGTGCGTGATAACGCGGAAATGAATCAGTACGTTGCGTCCCAGAC
Organism: Citrobacter sp. 18056; assembly: GCA_902706235.1. Taxonomy (GTDB): domain Bacteria; phylum Pseudomonadota; class Gammaproteobacteria; order Enterobacterales; family Enterobacteriaceae; genus Scandinavium; species Scandinavium manionii. The sequence goes on from CACSJR010000002.1 coordinate 256,332, forward strand.
GGCGCTCGGCCGGGCGGGTCTGCCGGATGATATCGGTGGCGCGATTGCTGCATTGCTCAGTGATGAGCTGGGCTGGATGAACGCGCAGCGAATTGAAGTTTCTGGTGGAATGTTTTTGTAATTTTTAACTTCACTCCGCCCCTCTCCTGGCCCGTGTACAGTCCGGGAGAGGGCTAGGGTGAGGGCTGTTGATACTCGTGACGCAATAACCCCAGCACCCAGTCGTTGTGCCATTTCCTACCAATCAGATAGCTTTCCCGCAATTCGCCTTCCAGCACAAAACCTGCTTTCTCCAGCACCCGGCGCGAGGCGCTATTCCCCACGGTGACCGTGGCGATGAGCCGCCGTATTCCACCGGTGGTAAACGCAAAATCACACACCGCATGCAGTGATTCCGTGGCAAATCCTTTGCCGTGTGCCCCGGGCGCACATAAGAAACCCACTTCTGCACAGTCCGGCTCCCGATGAATATACCCGGTTACGCCCACGGGCAGTCCCGTTGCCGTCTCCCGAACCAGCAGGCACAGCCAGTGCGCAGCACCCGGCGTCCACTGCGGCAGTCGTGATTCAAATGCTTCTCGTATCTCGCGTTCCGTTCGTGAATCTGCCACGTAGCGCATCACTTCCTGGTTCTGCTGCAAGGCCAAAAAGAAGGGCCAGTCTGCTTCGCAAAGCGATTCCGCACTCAATCTGGGTGTCACGATTTTTACCATCGTATTTACTCCGGGTACTTTTATCGTTTTATAGACGGATTAGCCGACATCACACTGATGTAATCTTATTTCTAACTTGCTAAAAACAAAAATAAAACCCCGTAATGTGCGGGGGTACTGATGTCCTCTGAGAAGGAAAACGGATGCACACTGCATCGCACTATTCCGGTGACCAGTTTGAGCACTGTCTGAGCGTGATCCGCCAGGCGGCGAGTGAGATCCTCTCGCTGCTGAATGTCCACGGCGCTGAAGCGAAAGATCCACGCTGGTTTCTTGAGCAGCTCGAGCAGGCCCGGCTGAATCTGGGCGGCTGGGCGAACGTGGCGCGGCGGCTTAATCTCAATGATGCGCAGATTAGCGATTTCACGTTGCAGCTGCGTCACCTGCAACAGGTGGTCCCGGTGTATGAACGCGGGCAGGCGGTGACGGACAACCAGCTGATTGCGGCGTTGCGTTTTGTCGCCGCGCTGGAATTTGTGCGTCAGCAGCAGCCGCGTCTCAAATTTGATTCTTTACCCGGCGAGGAGGGTGATGCGCATCAGGAACAGGCCCAGCGACAGCTGCGCGCCCTGACGCTGACGCTCAAAGCGCTGATTAGCCAGGCCTTTCCCGATGCTACACGCCTGAATGATTCACTCAAGCTGCAGTTCGGCGCCGACAGCGTTCGTCGGTGGCTGGCGAACAGCGACGCCGGGGATATTCTGTCCGGCATGTTGTTCAGCGATTTAGCCCTGCTGATCGTCGATAAAAAAGCTTTTGCCCGTCATTACTCGACGCTATTTAACTCCGCGTCGGCGCTGACGTTTCTGGCTGAACAGCGCGTCACGCTGCATGCGTTTCTGGAAGATTGTCGGGTGATGCGTAACGCCGTTCTCGCGCATCGTCCGCTGACGACGACCGAAATGGTGCTGCTTGAGAACTATCAGCGACAGATTGCCAGCCCGGTTCAGCGCGCGTTTGAACAAGGCCGCACCCGGGTCAATCCGGCATCCTTTATGGCGGTGGACAGCAACGAGTTGCATCATTTCTGGGAAAATGCCCGCAGCAAAGACCGGGCGCTGGGCGGTGATGTTTCGGCGGTTCGTGAGAATATCGAGCCGCCGAAAAAGCAGCCGGTACGCAGCCCAGAAGACCGGGACCAGGTGATTTCGACGGTGCTGTGGTGCGCCGTCGGCGTGGCGATGCTGGTGATGGCGTTCGGCGCGTTGTGGATGTTTAACAACGTGGCGCCTGCGGAATCGACGGCGCAGGCAAGTGAAGTGCTGGTGGATGCGCCGGAGCGTGAACTCCCGTCACCGCGTGAGAAGCTCGCGAACATGGGGATAAGCTGGGATATCAACAGCCTGCGGGCGGCGATCGACCGTAACGATACGCAGGTGACGATGCTGTTTTTACAGGGGGGAATGACCTGGCAACTGGCGTGGACCGAACAGGCTCAGTCGTTCCGCTATGATGACGTGCTGGAACTTTTGCTGCGCTATCGGCTGCAAATGGATGAACCAAAGCCTTGTCGTCGGTTTATCAGCACCCTCAGCCACGCGATGTCCAACGGCGAGTCGTTAACGTCGGGGCGCAAAGCCTATTTACAGGCGTTCTGCACCACGCCTGCGGTGGTGGAGCGCCAGCGTTACACTGTTTCGCAGGCTAAGCTGCGCGCGGATGCCACGCCGGATGCACAAAATAAAAAATGGCTCACCATTCAGTCAGCCATTTACAGTGCCATTCGATAACGGCGTTACGGTTCGCCGTACAGGCCCATCAGGCGGCGCGCCACGCCGTTGCTCCAGCCGAAGCCGTCCTGTAACGGATATTCTCCACCGCCCCCTTCACGGGGCGTTCCGGTGGCGATGTGATATTTCTCAATCACCTTCTGATGGTGCTGATAAAAGTGGTTCACGGTCTTCAGCCAGCTGCGGGCGATTTCATTGCCCAGCGCGTCGTTGCCGTACAGCTTGAAGCCCTGAATCGCCATCCATTGCAGCGGTGCCCAGCCGTTGGGGAAATCCCACTGCTCGCCGCTGTCGTATTCGGTGGTGAGGAGCCCGCCGGGAGTCAGCAGCCGCGTGCGTACCGCAGTGTCGAGTTTGTCTGCCTGTTCATGCGTGGCCATACCGACGTACAGCGGCACCATGCTGGCGGCAGAAAACAGCGCCAACTCTTCGCGACGCCAGTCATAGTCGCGATAACAGCCCTGTTCATCATCCCACAAATAGCGCGTCACCGCCGCCCGGCGTTCGCTGGCCTTGTGGCGGAATTCGGCTTCAGTTTCCCGATCGCCTTTGGCTGCAGAAATATTGGCAATGGTACTTTCCAGTTTGAACAGAAACGCGTTCAAATCGATGGGAATAAACTGCGTGGTACGGATACTCGCCAGCCGCGTGGTATCCCGCAGCCAACGCGACGAATAGTCCCAGCCGGACTCCGCCCCTGCGCGTAAATCGCGATAGACCTCATTTGGCGGTCGGCCAGAATGACGCGCGGTTTCCACATCTTCCAGCCACGATTCATCGCGCGGCGTATCACGGTCATCCCAGTAGCGGTTGAGCAGCGAGCCGTCCGGCATGCGCACCACGTGTCGCCATGCCTGATTCGGCAGCAGGTTTCCAGAACCATCCATCCAGAAGTTGTATTCCATTTTCAGATGGTCGAGATAGCGTTTCGCGCCGCGCACGCCATCTTCCTCAAACAATTCCACCATCAGGGCAAATACCGGTGGCTGCGAGCGGCTGAGATAATAGGTGCGGTTGCCGTTTGGGATGTGACCGTAGCGCTCAATCATCCACGCGAAGTTATCGGCCATGCATTTGAGCAAGTCCCCGCGGCCGCTTTCCGCCAGGCCGAGCATAGTGAAATAGGAATCCCAGTAATAGGTCTCAGTGAAGCGTCCGCCGGGCACGATATACGCCTGCGGCAGCGCCAGCAGGGAAGACCAGGGGATGTGATCCTGCGGCTCTCGCGTCAGCACTGGCCACAGGGAATCGATATGTTCTTTTAGCGATTTGTTGGGGTCGGAAACGTAGTCATCGCTGTGGTCTTCCGGCAGCCAGAAATGCTCCTCAACGAAAGTTCGCAGATTAAAACCTGGCTGACGTTTCTGCTGACGAAAGCGGATCAGAATATCCAGCGGGTCCATTCGCGGTGCGCAATCGGGGAAGGTTTTGCTATCGGCAAAAATTCGTGCCGACTGGACGCGCTCAAACAGCTCCATATAGCGGTCTGCAGGGGTCAGCGCATCGGACGCGGGCATCCCCTCAATCATCTCCGGTTCGGGCTCAACCTCGAACATTTCATCCAGTTTTAATTCGCACGGATCCATGAGATAGGAAGGTTCAGACTCGATGGCCTGAGCTTCGTCGGTTTCCGGGTTGCGTAATTTCTGGTTGAGCATAGGGTAAAACCTCCGGATAGCGTCAAAACAAGGAGCCGGAAAAAACGGCGCTCTATTAAGCGTAGTCATTCGCTTCGATGTCGAGGGGCAAAAGCGTGCGCTTGGTCACGTTTACATGTTTTTTTCTGGCCGTAATTTCATGCTAATTGGCTGTTTTAACGCAAAAAACCGTGAAAACGAGGCGGATTGCTGATTTATCACTTTCAGAGCTTTCACTTTGCAACCAATTATGAATATCGTTATGGTCTTGCCCTCCATCGATTTGTACACATTATGCACTTTATTAAACGGGAAGGTCCGTGTTGAAAGGGTTAATTCTCCCTGGGCTGATAGCATCTGCGTTGCTGACAGGCTGCGCCGGGACGCTATCACAAATGAATATGCCTTCCAGTGAAGTAAAGCAGGTGGCGCAAAACGGACGGGTGCTTTCCGTCAATGAGCTGGTCACCGAATATATGCAAAGCAAACAGGTGTCGGGCATGGTGGTGGCCGTCATTCAGCATAATGGCCCGCCAAAGTTTTATTGTTATGGCATTACCGATGCCAAAAACCGCTACCCGATAACGCCGGATACCCTGTTTGCCCTCGGTTCTCTGAGCAAAGGCATCACCGCAGAAGTGGTGACGTTGATGGTGAACGAAGGGCGCCTGCACTGGGATGACACCTTAGCCACGCTGCTGCCGCCGGGAACTCCGCTCAGCAAAGATGCGCAAAACATCACCCTCTTACAGCTGGTGACGCACACCTCGGGCCTGCCGCGTCAGCCGATGAATCTGCTGTCGCTGGAGCATCTGGTGAGTTATCTGCGCGACGGTGAGAATTTCTATCAGGATTTGGACAGCGATGGCGTGCTGAATTATCTCAGCACTTTCCGTGCACCGCTCACGCATGAGCCGCGCTATTCGAATATCGGTTACGCCATCCTCGGCTATGTCCTGAAATACAAAACCGGCGAGTCGATTGAAACGCTTTCTGAGCAGCAGATATTCCAGCCGCTGGGGATGAAAAGCTCGAGCTTTGACCCGGAAAGTTTGCGTTCCTTCCCGCAGCGTGCGCTAGGCCATGCGGGCGATCAGCCCAAATTCATTGCCCGTGGCGCATTAACGCCGGACTGGCAGTTCAGCAATAATATGGTTGGAGCCGCCAGCCTTTACAGTGACGCGCGTGACCTTATTGAATACGCCAGGGCGCATTTCTCGCCGACGCAGAGCGCCGCGCTGAATAAAGCCTTTACGGACGTCAGCGTTGATTATTTCCCGCGTGAAAAAGAAGCGGCCAATATTGCCTGGATAACAGACACCTACGGCCAGCAAAAAATTACCTATCAGGTGGGATATATCGGCGGTTATTCCAGCTATATCGGTTTCGATAAAGAAAACCAGAATGCAGTGGTGGTTTTACAGAATAGTTTCAACTGGAGTAATTATATCGGGCACGCGTTGTTGAAACATATTGCACCCGAATAATTCACTTTACCATTTCTGGTCGCGAGCATCCTGGCGGCCGTCGCGGCGGTTTTCACGCTTATCCTGGCGGCAAGATGCGTTGCTCTTGTCGTCTGCTCTGACGCAATCCCGCTTTTCCTGACGGCCTTCCGTACGTGACTCCTGGCGAGTGTAGCGGGCTTCCTGACGTTTCTCGCTATGGTATGTCGCGTGAGCGGGAAGAGAGAGAGCGGGCAATAGCATTGCCGCAGTCACCACAGAGAATATGAACTTTTTCATCACTCAAACCTTATAAAAATACGCTGTTCTAGACAGACACGTATTGTTACGTAATTCAAATTATGGACACGGTACAAATCGTGCGGACTGAAAAAGAAGATTATCCAATATTAAATTAAGGGAAGGGTGTTGAGATAATAATAACCCCCCGCCAGCGGCGGGGGGTATGGATTAACGCATGGTAACGAATTCTTCTGCCGCCGTCGGGTGAATCGCGACGGTATTGTCGAAGTCTTTTTTGGTTGCGCCCATTTTCAGCGCTACCGCAAAGCCTTGCAGGATTTCATCCATCCCGAAGCCGATGCCGTGAATACCGACGATTTTCTCTTCCGGGCCGACGCACACCAGTTTCATGCGGCACGGCTGACGATGAGAGGTCACGGCGGTATACATCGCGGTGAAGGAGGATTTATACACCTTCACGGCGTCTGCGCCGTACTGCTCAACCGCCTGCGGTTCGGAAAGACCCACGGTGCCAATCGGCGGATGGCTGAATACCACCGTTGGAATGTTGCTGTAATCCAGATGCTCGTCCGGCTTGTTGTTGAACAGGCGCTCTGAAAGACGACGACCTGCGGCCACCGCGACTGGCGTCAGTTCCACGGCACCGGTGTTATCGCCTACCGCGTAAATGCCCGACACGCTGGTGTTCTGGAACTTATCGACAACGATATAGCCTTTGTCGTTGGTTTTCACACCGGTCGCTGCGAGGTTGACGTTATCCGTCTCTGGCTCACGGCCAATCGCCCAAATCAGGGCATCAACGGTCTGGCTACGGCCATCTTCCAGCTCAAGCGTCAGGCTGCCGTCGGCATTTTTAACCACTGCTTTCGGCACTGCATGGGTGTGCAGCGTCGGCCCTTCGGCCGCCATGACTTCAACCAGCGTCTCGATGATCATCGGATCAAAGCTGCGAAGCGGCGCGTGTTTACGCACGAACAGATGCGTTTCTGCACCCAGTCCATTGATAACGCCCGCCAGTTCTACCGCAATATAACCCGCGCCCACGACGGCGACGCGTTTTGGCAACGCGGGCAGCGCGAAGAAACCGTCGGAGTCGATGCCGAACTCCACGCCTGGAATAAACGGGTGGCTCGGACGACCGCCGGTGGCAATCAGAATGTGGTCCGCGGTCAGGGTTTCGCCGTTCACTTCGATGGTTTTTTCATCGATGAAGCGAGCAAAGCCTTTGATAACATTCACGTTATTTTTGCCCAGCACAGTGTCGTACGAGGTATGGATACAGTCAATGTAAGCGCTGCGGCTGGAAACCAGTTTGTTCCAGTCGAAGTGGTTGATAGTGGTATCGAAACCGTAATCCGGGCCGTACATGTGGATGGCTTCGCGGATTTGCGCTGCATGCCACATCACTTTTTTCGGTACACAACCGACGTTAACGCAGGTGCCGCCGAGCTCTTTGGCTTCAATCAGCGCACATTTCTGGCCGTACATTGCCGCGCGGTTGATGGAGGCGATGCCGCCGCTGCCGCCGCCGATGGCGATGTAGTCATAATGCTTAGTCATAGCTTCTTCCTTAATCGTTAATTGCCGCGATTGTATACCTGGAATCCATAGGTTCCACCGATGATTGCGATTACTCCGGCACTATCCAACTGACGGTGGCGTGGCCGGTGCCTGCCGGAACCAGCTTTTTGTGCAGCCATGGCAGAACGTTTTTCATCTGCTGCTCGAGCTTCCACGGCGGGTTGATAACAATCATGCCCGATGCAGTCATGCCGCGCTGATCGCTGTCCGGACGCACCGCCAGCTCGATTTGCAGGATGCGACGAATGCCGGTGGCTTCGAGTTCTTTAATCATGCGTTTGATTTGCGTGCGCAGAACCACCGGGTACCACAGCGCGTAAGTGCCGGTGGCGAAACGCTTGTAGCCTTCGCTGATGCCGGTCACCACCGCCTGATAATCGGTTTTGATTTCATATGGTGGGTCAATCAATACCAGACCGCGACGCGAGGCCGGTGGCAGCTTGGATTTAAGCTGCTGGTAGCCGTCGGATTTCTCCACGCGGGCGCGGTCATCTTTCTGGAATTCGGAACGCAGCAGCGGGAAATCGCTCGGGTGCAGTTCGGTCAGGTTCAGGCTGTCTTGCTCGCGCAGCAGCTGGCGCGCAATCAGCGGGGAACCTGGGTAGTAGCGCAGCTGGCCGCTACGATTGAAGTGCTGCACTACGCTGATGTAAGGCTCAAGTTCTGCCGGTAAATCGTCCTGCTGCCAGATGCGGGCGATGCCTTCCAGATACTCACCGGTGCGCTCCGCATGTTCGCCGCTCAGCTGGTAACGACCGGCGCCTGCGTGGGTGTCGAGATAGAGAAACGGTTTTTCTTTCTCTTTCAGCGATTCAATGATCAGGCTCTGAACGGTGTGTTTGAGGACGTCGGCATGGTTGCCAGCGTGAAAGCTGTGGCGATAACTGAGCATGGATACGGGAGTTCCGAAATAATAAACGATGCCGACAGTTTACCGCAGATTGCCGTGGATTACCGCTGATGCTGAGCGCGACGGTGATTCCCGCTGTCATAAATGTGTCAAACGGATGCGCTAGCGTCGGATTCAGGCAAGGTAATTCATTGAATCCAGGATAAAAAAATGACTAAAAATTATTCGTTCCTCGCAGCCGCGCTGCTGTTGGCGCTCCCTGCACTGGCCAAAGAAACGACGGTGAGCACGGCGGCACAGCTGGCCGCTACCGTCACGCCAGCGGCCAACAGTCAGGCGTTTGATGCGCTGGAAGGCCAGTCGCTGACGGCGCTACGTCATGCGTTGCAAAACGGCGAGCCAACGCTCAAGCGTGACGGGCTGGAAAACGCGAAGCAGTCGTCCACCCAGGCGGATACCGCGTGGCTCAAGGCCAGCGGTTATGATTTCCAGACCAAAGCCCGTCAGCAGGCGGGCATTGGTCTGCTTTCCGCGTTCAGCTCGCTGTCCGCCGACACGCTGGCGGCAAGCCTGGAAACGGTGACTGACATCAACCGCGATGCGTCAGCAGCCACGCGTCAGCAGGCGCTGGCCGATGCCGAGGGCATTAGCTATCTCTATTTCCTCAGCGATGCGCTGGGGCCGCGTCTGGGCAAAGCGTTTATCAACGCCTATGACAAAGGCGAACTGAACAAGGCGGCGGCGCTGATTAAAGCCAGTGAAGTCAGCACCGGCGCGGCGAAAAAGCACTTCAACTACGCGCGACCGTTCCTGGTGCAGGGCAACACCATTCACCTCGTGCCCGACGATACGGTAGTGAAAGACAATCAGCCTTACACCGCAGACGGCGGCTCTTTCCCGAGCGGGCATACCAACACCGGCGTGACCGACGCGCTGCTGATGGCGCAGATGATCCCCGAACGCTATGACGCGCTGGTGACGCGCGGCGCACGCTACGGATACTCCCGCATTGTGCTTGGCGTGCATTACCCGCTGGACGTGATGGGCTCGCGAATGGTGGCGCAAAGCAACGTGGCGCATGACCTCAACGATCCGAAATACCGGGCGTTGTTCAATGAAGCCCGAGACCAGCTGCGCGCTGCGCTGGCAAAAGAGTGCGGCACGACGCTGGTGGAATGCGCCAAAACCGATGGAAAAGACGACCCGTATCACGACCCGGCGATGCATGCGTTTTATCGCTTCACCCTGAGCTACGATTTGCCGCAGCAGAAAGGGGAGTCAGCTGCGCTGACGGTGCCGCAGGGCGCGGAAGTGCTGCTGGAAAGCGCGTTGCCAAACGCGTCGGCGCAGCAACGCCGTGCGCTGATGGTGCAAACCGCGCTGCCCGCCGGGTATCCACTTTCCGGCATCACGCCGGATCAGCAATTCTGGCAGCGTCTGGACCTGCCTGCCGCGTATGCTGCCGGACAGCATTTGCGGTGAGAGTTTTCCGGGTGGTGGCGCGTTGCGCCTTACCCGGCCTACAAAAACTGAAAGCCCGCTGCCATTGAAATCCTCTACACTTATCCCCATTCTACCAAGATATGTGCCGCGCCGGACGTGCGCCTTATTCACTCTTTTCAACAGGACAGCGCTTATGACCAATCCATTACTGACGCCTTTCGAACTGCCTCCGTTTTCGAAAATCCAGCCTGAACACGTGGTTCCTGCGGTCACCAAAGCGCTGGACGACTGCCGCACCTCGGTAGAAAGTGTGGTGGCGCAAGGCGCGCCGTACAGCTGGGAAAATCTCTGTCAGCCGCTGGCGGAAGTGGACGACGTACTGGGCCGTATTTTCTCTCCGGTCAGCCACCTGAACTCCGTGAAAAACAGCCCGGAGCTGCGTGAAGCCTACGAGCAAACGCTGCCGCTGCTGTCCGAGTACAGCACCTGGGTCGGTCAGCATGAAGGGCTGTATCAGGCCTATCGCGATCTGCGCAATGGCGACCACTATGCGGGCCTCAACACCGCGCAGAAGAAAGCGGTGGATAACGCGCTGCGTGATTTTGAGCTGTCCGGGATTGGCCTGTCGAAAGAGAAACAGAAACGCTACGGCGAAATCGCCGCGCGCCTGTCAGAATTAGGCAACCAGTACAGCAACAACGTGCTCGATGCCACCATGGGCTGGACAAAGCTGATAACCGATGAAGCAGAGCTGGCCGGGATGCCGGAAAGCGCCTTGGCGGCGGCAAAAGCGCAGGCTGAAGCCAAAGAGCAGGAAGGGTATCTGCTAACGCTGGATATCCCAAGCTATCTGCCGGTGATGACCTATTGCGACAACCAGGCGCTGCGTGAAGAAATGTATCGCGCGTACACCACGCGTGCGTCCGACCAGGGCCCGAACGCCGGGAAATGGGACAACAGCCCGGTGATGGAAGAGATCCTCGCCCTGCGTCACGAACTGGCTCAACTGCTGGGCTTCGAAAGCTACGCGGTTAAATCCCTCGCCACCAAAATGGCGGAAAACCCACAGCAGGTGCTCGATTTCCTGACCGATCTGGCGAAACGCGCCCGTCCACAGGGCGAGAAAGAGCTGGCCCAGCTGCGCGCCTACGCGAAAGCCGAATTTGGCGTGGACGATCTGCAACCGTGGGACATCGCTTACTACAGCGAAAAACAAAAGCAGCATCTGTACAGCATCAGCGACGAGCAGTTGCGTCCGTACTTCCCTGAAAACAAAGCGGTTAACGGCCTGTTCGAAGTGGTGGAGCGCATTTACGGCATCACCGCCAAAGAGCGCACCGACATCGACGTATGGAACCCGGAAGTGCGCTTCTTCGAGCTATACGACGACAAGAACGAACTGCGTGGCAGTTTCTATCTCGACCTCTACGCGCGCGAGCACAAACGCGGCGGGGCGTGGATGGACGACTGCGTGGGCCAGATGCGTAAAGCCGATGGCTCGCTGCAAAAGCCAGTGGCCTATCTGACCTGTAACTTCAACCGTCCGGTGAGCGGCAAACCTGCGCTGTTCACCCACGATGAAGTGATCACCCTGTTCCACGAATTCGGTCACGGTCTGCACCATATGCTGACCCGCATCGAAACCGCAGGTGTTTCGGGTATCAGCGGTGTGCCGTGGGATGCCGTCGAACTGCCGAGCCAGTTTATGGAAAACTGGTGCTGGGAGCCGGAGGCGCTGGCATTTATCTCTGGCCATTATGAAACTGGCGAACCGCTACCAAAAGAACTGCTGGATAAAATGCTGGCGGCGAAAAACTACCAGGCGGCGATGTTTGTTCTGCGCCAGCTGGAGTTCGGTCTGTTCGATTTCCGTCTGCACGCCGAGTTTAAGCCGGAGCAGGGCGCGAAAATCCTCGATACGCTGGCTGAAATCAAGAAGCAGGTTTCCGTGGTGCCGGGTCCATCGTGGGGCCGTTTCCCACACGCCTTCAGCCACATTTTCGCCGGCGGTTACGCGGCGGGTTACTACAGTTACCTGTGGGCCGACGTACTGGCAGCAGATGCATTCTCCCGCTTCGAAGAAGAAGGGATTTTCAACCGCGAAACCGGGCAGTCTTTCCTCGATAGCATCCTGAGCCGCGGCGGTTCAGAAGAGCCGATGACGCTGTTCAAACGCTTCCGTGGACGCGAACCACAGTTGGACGCGATGCTTGAGCATTACGGCATCAAGGGCTAATTGTTTCGTGAAAATCTGTTTAGTTGATGAATCAGGCGCCAGCGATGGCGCCTTATCTGTTCTGGCGACCCGCTGGGCGCTGGAGCACGATACAGACAACCTGATGGCGCTGGTATTAACCCCGGAGCATCTTGAATTACGTAAGCGCGATGAGCCAAAGCTTGGCGGCATCTTCGTGGATTTTGTCGGCGGCGCGATGGCGCATCGACGCAAATTCGGCGGTGGTCGTGGCGAAGCGGTGGCAAAAGCGGTTGGGGTGAAAGGCAGCTATCTGCCGGACGTCGTGGATGCGACGGCGGGGTTAGGCCGTGATGCGTTCGTGCTGGCATCCGTTGGCTGTCACGTGCGAATGCTGGAACGTAATCCGGTGGTGGCGGCGCTGCTTGATGATGGTCTGGCACGCGGTTATGCCGACCCGGAAATCGGCGGCTGGCTGCAGGAGCGCTTGCAGCTCATTCATGCGTCCAGCCTGACGGCGCTGACCGATATCACGCCGCGTCCGCAGGTGGTTTACCTCGACCCGATGTTTCCGCACAAGCAGAAAAGCGCGCTGGTGAAAAAGGAAATGCGGGTGTTTCAGTCGCTGGTGGGGCCGGATTTAGATGCCGATGGTTTGTTAGGGCCTGCGCAACAGCTGGCGATAAAGCGGGTCGTGGTGAAGCGCCCGGATTATGCGCCACCGTTAGCCGATGTCGCCACGCCAAATGCGGTGGCCACCAAAGGACACCGGTTTGATATTTATGCGGGGACACCGGAGTAGAGAGGGGCGGGTAGGCCCGGCAAGCGGTAACGCCGCCGGGCAATATAACCTTACTCGTCTTCTTCATCACGCAGCGGAACAATCAGCATATCCACATGCACGGTATTAATCAGCTGACGAGCAGACGACATCAGTTTGCTCCAGAAATCCTGATGATGACCGCACACCACCAAATCCATATCGTATTTCTTGATAGCGTCGACCAGAACCTGGCCGAGGTCACCGCTGCCGCTGAGGGTTTCTGTGATCGGATACCCGGCGTTGGTGGAAAGCTCGCTTAACGCGTGGTGAGTCTCCTCCGAGATGCGTTTCTGCATATCACCCAGATTGACATCGATCAGGCCGGTGTAGAGATCGGAGTAGTTCACATCGACATGAATCAGGGAAACTTTCGCGTTGTACGGGCGCGCCATAGAGACTGCTTTGTCGACCAGGACTTTGCTTTCCGGGGAGAGGTCAACCGCGATAAGAATGTGTTTGTAAGCCATAGTGTTACTCCTTCCTTAAGTCTGTGTATACCCGTCATACTTCAAGTTGCATGTGCGTTGGCTGCGTCCGCTCACCCCAGTCACTTACTTAAGTAAGCTCTTGGGGATGAATGAGAGACATCCTGTCTCTCACCGGAGGCCAGCCTTTGGCGGGTCAAATTCGTTCCCGACGAATTTGTCTCAGCCTTGCCGCCTTCCTACAACTCGAATTATTTTGGGTCTGGTTATAAAATAGTGTAGACAACCCAACCTTAAAACGAGCCTCAAGTTACGTCAATGACCCTTGATCACCAATCAGTTAAACAAATAATCGCGTTTTAACTATTGATAATGATTAACGATGTGGCAAAAAAATCAGCGAATCTCCTACACTATTAAAAGAGTCGGTCGGAAAAGTTAATGTGACCGGGTTCTCACTCTTTCACTGACTGTCTGTTGAGTTTCGGGTTGCGGTAGTCCCGGAGGAAGTCTCCGTGGGCCGGTCGCCGGGGAGGAGCTATGGTAAGCACTGTCGCACTGTTTTGGGCTTTGTGTATTGTGTGTGTGGTGAATATGGCGCGCTATTTCTCATCGTTGCGCGCGCTGCTGGTGGTGCTGCGTGGTTGCGATCCTTTACTCTATCAGTATGTGGATGGCGGAGGTTTTTTCACCTCCCACGGTCAGCCTGGAAAACAGGTTCGTCTGGTGTGGTATATCTACGCGCAGCGCTACCGCGATCATCATGATGATGAGTTTATCCGCCGCTGTGAGCGTGTTCGCCGTCAGTTTGTATTAACCAGTGCACTGTGTGGCCTGGTCGTGATCAGCATGATTGCTTTAATGATTTGGCACTGAGTGTTGTTCTGTAAAGTACAGGCATAAAAAAACGGGTCAGTTTCCTGACCCGTTTTTGTCGTGCTTTCAGGCTAATCAGATGAGCTTGAGGCTCAGCCAGTACAGTCCGCCAGAAAGAATAATCGCCGCTGGCAGAGTCAGAACCCACGCCATCAGGATGTTAGTCACGGTTTTGCGCTGCAAGCCGCCACCGTCAACGATCATCGTACCCGCAACGGAGGACGACAGAACGTGTGTGGTGGATACCGGCATCCCGGTGTAACTCGCCAGACCAATCGACACCGCCGCGGTCATCTGCGCTGACATGCCCTGAGCATAGGTCATGCCTTTCTTACCGATTTTTTCGCCGATAGTGGTCGCCACGCGACGCCAGCCGATCATTGTACCAATGCCCAGCGCCAGAGCGACGGCCATGATAATCCAGACTGGAGCGTACTCGATGGTGCTCAGCATATCGGTTTTAAGTTTCTTCAGCAGACGCTGATCGTCGTTGTTGACGTTCGGCAGCTTAGCGACTTTATCGGTGGTATCGGAGATGCACAGCAGGACGCGACGCATCTGGCTGCGCTGCTCAACGCTCAACTTGTCGTAGCTCTCAATGTTCTCCAGCATACCTTTTACGCGGTTTAACGCACTCAGGGTATTCGCCGGATGGCAATGGAACTCAGCAGGCTGGGTAGCGCCAGGCTCCGGAGAGGGGATCAGCGGTTCAGCACTGGTCACTTTTGCCAGCAGATCAGGATGCTGCTGGAAATAGATTTCCACGTTGTTGACCGCATCACGAGTACGGGTGATTTCGTAGCCGGACGCATTCATGTTGACCACGAATCCAGCCGGTGCCACACCAATCAGTACCAGCATCACCAGACCAATGCCTTTCTGACCATCGTTCGCGCCGTGGGAGAATGCCACGCCAATTGCGGAGAGGATCAGGGCAATACGCGTCCAGAATGGCGGCTTTTTCTTACCGTCTTTCTTTTCACGCTCGGCCGGCGTGAGGTGGATACGCGCCTTTTTCTTGGTGTTGCTCCAGTAACGACGCAGCAGGAAAATCAGGCCACCGGCGACAACCAGACCGACGATAGGCGAAATAATCAGTGAACCGAAGATCCCTATGACTTTCGGGATGTTCAGCGCGTCCACCACCGAGGTGCCGGTCATCAGCGCATTGGTTAAACCAATACCGATAATGGCCCCGATCAGGGTGTGAGAGCTTGATGCCGGAAGGCCGAAATACCAGGTACCGAGGTTCCA
Organism: Citrobacter sp. 18056; assembly: GCA_902706235.1. GTDB lineage: Bacteria > Pseudomonadota > Gammaproteobacteria > Enterobacterales > Enterobacteriaceae > Scandinavium > Scandinavium manionii. Next base: position 271,567 of record CACSJR010000002.1, read on the forward strand.
GATAATCGCTGCCAACAGCATAGAGAAGACCATGGCGAGACCATGAGCAGAGCCCATATTCAGCAGCAAATCCGTTGGCAGCATATGCACAATCGCATAGGCTACGCTCAGACCGCCTAACAGTACGCCAAAGAAGTTGAAAATTGCCGCCATCGCCACCGCTAATTGCGAACGCATTGCGCGGGTGTAGATAACGGTCGCTACTGCGTTTGCGGTGTCGTGGAAGCCATTAATCGCTTCGTAAAACAACACAAATCCCAGAGCAAGCAATAACAAAAGCCCAGTATGCAAATCCAGGCCAGCAAACAAATGTAGCATAGGTACGTTACGCCATTTTGAGGACATGAACGCGGCGCATTATCCAGGACAAACGCAGCGTGGGCAAAGAGAAATATAGACTTTTATTGATATTTGTTCACTGTCGTAAAAATAGCGTCGGTAATTACCCTATATGTTTCAAAGGCATGACCATATATGAAAAAATTCTTACTGGTCGTACCCAATAGGAAAATTTACACTTCCCGACATTCAAAACGAGAGGATAGGCGTGTGGAAAGGTTTGATGCCATTGTTGTCGGCGCAGGCGCGGCGGGAATGTTTTGTGCAGCGCAGGCGGGACAAGCGGGGGCGCGAGTGCTGCTTCTGGATAACGGCAAAAAGCCGGGCCGCAAGATTTTAATGTCCGGCGGCGGGCGCTGTAACTTCACCAATATGTACGTGGAACCCACGGCATACCTCAGTCAGAACCCTCATTTCTGCAAATCGGCGCTGGCCCGCTACACCCAATGGGACTTCATCGAACTGGTCGGAAAGTACGGTATTGCATGGCATGAGAAAACCCTCGGCCAGCTGTTCTGTGACGATTCCGCCCAGCAGATTGTCGATATGCTGGTGGCGGAATGTGAAAAGGGCAACGTTACCACGCGGCTGCGCACCGAGATTATTAGCGTCGAACGTGACGATGACGGCTACACCTTGCTGCTGAACGGCGACACGGTGACCGCGAAAAAGCTGGTGATCGCCAGCGGCGGGCTGTCGATGCCGGGCCTGGGCGCATCGCCGTTCGGCTATAAAATTGCCGAGCAGTTTGGGCTTAACGTCCTGCCAACGCGTGCGGGTCTGGTGCCGTTTACGCTGCACAAACCGCTGCTGGAACAACTGCAGGTGCTTTCCGGCGTTTCTGTGCCTGCGGTAATCACCGCGGATGACGGCACCGTTTTCCGCGAAAGTTTGCTGTTCACCCATCGCGGCTTGTCCGGCCCGGCGGTACTGCAAATTTCCAGCTACTGGCAGTCGGGAGAGTTTGTCAGCATTAACCTGCTGCCGGAGTGTGACCTCGAGGTATTCCTCGACGAACAGCGCAATGCACACCCGAACCAAACCCTGAAAAATACACTGGCGATGCAGTTACCAAAACGGCTGGTGGAGTGTCTGCAACTGCTGGGGCAAATCCCGGACGTGCAGCTCAAGCAATTGAACAGCAAAGATCAGCAACAGCTGGTGGACACGCTTACTCGCTGGCGCGTACAGCCCAACGGCACCGAAGGATATCGTACTGCTGAAGTGACGCTGGGCGGGGTCGATACCAACGAACTGTCTTCGCGCACCATGGAAGCCCGCAAAGCGCCGGGGCTGTATTTCATCGGCGAAGTGATGGACGTCACCGGCTGGCTCGGCGGCTACAACTTCCAGTGGGCCTGGGCCTCAGCGTGGGCGTGTGCGCAGGCGCTGGTTGAAGCGTAAATCGTGGTGAATCACGTTAACAGGGAATAACCAAACCGCACAAAATAATTCCCTGTTTTTAACGTGGGAATGTAATATGTCAAACTCTTTTAACAGCGCCTGGATGCAGACACAGAGAGCACATGAACATTTACGCGGTTGTTATAAGTACCTTTGCGGTGAAACTCTTGTTCTCGTTTGTCATCTATAAGAAAAACAAACACGTTTTCAAACGAATGAGTCTACCTTCAAAAGGCGCAGTGATTGGCGGTGGATGGCTTGCCACCTACGGTCTCCTGCACCTGATTAACGAAGTTATCTGAGTCAAAATTGTTTTAGAAAAGAGCCAGCGTCGTGCTGGCTCTTTTTTATCGTTCTTCAGCCAATTTCCAGAAACGCCTGCGCAGTTTTGACGTAGATAATCAGCCCCGTGCCGTCCATCAGGCCGCAAATCAGCTGGCCCGTATCCGCTTCCTGTCATCTTATATTTGTACAGAAGCCTCGCCATAACGAGACCGTTAAAATGAGTCTGGTTGAGACTGTATTTATAATTATCTCATTACCGGATCGGGAAGAACCTGGCGCACCGCCAGTAAATGATGGTTCCAGTATGGGCTGGTTAACTGTGAAATGGTGACGCCTTTGCGTCGGGAGGCGTGAATAAAACGATTATCGCCAATATAAATCCCCACATGTCGCTGCACACGTCCGGTTTTGAAGAACACCAGGTCGCCAATATGCGGCGTGCCACGTCGGGCTTTCTTGCCTCTGCGCATCTGTTCGCCGGTGGTTCGCGGTAGTTTAACGGCGAACGCTTCCTGATAAAGACGACGGGTAAGGGCCGAGCAGTCAATCGCTCTGTGCGAGTTTGCGCCCAGACGATAGCGCGTACCTTTCCAGTGTTGGTACTCGCTCATCAGGCGTTTGCGGCGCTTCACATTACCGGTGGCTTTGGTCGACTTAATGGCGACGGGTTTCGAAGGGTGCGGATGACGATGATGGACGTGACGATGATGAGAGTGACGAACGCGGGCGGCCTGCGCAGTGCAGTGAAAAGTAAACAGAAAACACATCAGTAAGGCCAGGCGCAGGGACATAATTGCTATCTAATCGTCTATCATAAATTGAACAAAAAATACTACAGGCGATTGATGCTACGTTTTTTAGTGGCGTTGAGCAATGCGAAAGCAAAAATTCGTTATTTTGAGCGTAAAACTGATCTCAATCATTTTTAGCGGTAAAGCGACAGCTCTTCATTACCGGTTATTTGCGAAAACGGAGGGGGCCGGGGAGAAAAATTCTCCCGGCGAAGGCGTGTAAATATCTCGAGCTATCAGGATTGCTGTGACAATAGACCGTGCAGATGTGAACCGTTGCTGCGTGAAATAGCCGTTTTGATGCGTAACATCGCCAGTGTATTTTTCGATTTCATCCGCAATTTATGCTGGATATTAACCCGGTGGCCGCTGGCCGTTTTCTGTGAAATATCCAGTTCACGGGCGATTTTCACGTTCTGCAAATGGAATACATCGAGGATGTCCAGTTCACGCTGGGTGAGGACATTCTGACGTGGTTTCGGGAAGTAGCGCACGATTTTCTGGATATAGTGCGGTGAACACTCCATTGAAGAGAACACTACGTCACCAATCTTAAAGCAGTGATCTTTAATGATATCCTGCATCAGTACCATGTACTTAAGACTCAGCGTATTGACCTTTTTAATGAAGTAATCGCGCAGGAACAGATTTTCAATTCCTACGACCAGATAGTTGGTCGGATTATAAGACTGCAAATACACATCAATATCACGCTTACAGGTAATCTGATGTGAATCGAATACTTGCGATTCGATACCTGCGCACAGGTAATAGTTATCACTAACGTAGCTAATGTTCATAATAGAAAGGTATTCCTGATCGGTATTTGAGAGAAAAGAAAAACAAGGACTGTTGTGTTTAATTTTAAATTTTCGGTCGCCTGTTTATCGGCCTAGACAGTATGGTTATTACCCTGCTGATGTAAACGCAAATAATGTTAAATGTCTTTTTTTAGACATTAAAGATAATAAATAACCATTTGTTTTATATTGGATTGTCGTTTTGTGAGCGGACCAGGGAAAAATATTAAGTTACATGTGTGCGGCGTTCTGCGTAGAAATCCGTAAAAATGAACAGAGAATTTTCTGATGTCGAGGGGAATATCGTGCCTCAGTTCCTGAGGCCTTAGCATGATGTTTCCCTCCATTGAGGCAAAAAAAGGAAACTGCGGGGGCGGTGTTTAAACGCCTTAGAGGCTGATCTCCCATTCAGGAACGTTAATCTGCGTTCCTGTCTCACAAACATCTGCCAAAGCATCATGCGGTATATTTAAAAAATGTGAGTAAGTTCATTCTCCTTCGCAGATTAATATATTTTTCGTTTACCTTTTGTTGATGTTTTAGCGTCGGTTACCCCTCGAAACGTCATTACACACAGATGAATCGAAGTGATTTAGGGTAAAAACATCTTTTTTCATAACCATTTGAAATTAAATGGGTTGTTTTTTATTTTCAGCGCATTTTCTATTCTTAAGATTATCCTAATGTAATCGGTATAAATTTAATTGTGTTGAGCTGGCGTTTATCAAATCGCAGTTTTTGACCCTATTTATTATTACTTCGTTTAACTCTGCGAGTGCAGGATGGTTTTTTGTTTTAAGCACAACGTTCAGGGTAAGGATAATCAATGAGTGAATTTTTACCTTTCTCACGCCCATCGATGGGGGATGAGGAGTTTAACGTGCTGAAAGAAGTGTTGCAGTCTGGCTGGATAACCACCGGGCCCAAAAATGCACAGCTTGAAGACGCGTTCTGCACTCTGACCGGCAACCGCCACGCCATTGCCGTGAGTTCCGCCACCGGCGGGATGCACGTCACGCTGATGGCGCTCGGCATGGGTCCTGGTGACGAAGTAATCACCCCGTCGCAAACCTGGGTTTCCACGCTCAACATGATTGAGCTGCTCGGCGCGACGCCGGTGATGATCGATGTTGATCACGATACGCTGATGGTCACCCCAGAAGCGGTCGCCGCGGCCATCACACCGCGCACCAAAGCGATTATTCCCGTTCACTACGCGGGCGCACCGTTCGATATCGACGGTATTTATGCAGTTGCTGAACAGCACGGCCTTCCGGTTATCGAAGATGCGGCCCACGCGGCAGGCACGCTGTACAAAGGTCAGCACGTTGGCGGCAAAGGCACGGCGATTTTCTCCTTCCACGCGATCAAAAACATGACCTGCGCCGAAGGGGGCTTAGTCGTCACCGATAACGACGCGCTGGCTCAGCGTATTCGTAGCCTCAAATTCCACGGTCTGGGCGTCGATGCTTATGACCGCCAAACCCACGGCCGCGCACCGCAGGCGGAAGTAATTTCCCCTGGATTCAAATACAACCTGGCGGATATCAACGCGGCGCTGGCGCTGGTTCAGCTCGGAAAACTGCCGCAGGCTAACCAGCGTCGGAGCGAAATTGCACAACGCTATTTAACCGAACTGGCCGCTACGCCGTTCCAGCCGCTGGCAATCCCCGCCTGGCCGCATCTGCATGCCTGGCATCTGTTCATCATTCGCGTGGATGAAACCCGCTGTGGCATTAGCCGTGATGGCCTGATGGAACACCTCAAGGCTCAGGGCATCGGCACCGGGCTGCATTTCCGCGCCGCTCACACGCAAAAGTATTACCGCGAGCGCTATCCGCACCTCTCCCTGCCGAACACGGAGTGGAACAGCGCACGCATTTGTTCTCTGCCTCTTTTCCCGGATATGACTCATGACGACACAACCCGCGTCATTTCTGCGCTCCATCAGCTCGCAGGATATTGATATGTTTGATGTGCCGAAGATACAAAAGGTCTCGGTGGTTATTCCTGTTTATAACGAGCAGGAGAGTTTGACGGAGCTGATGCGCCGCACTGATGCCGCCTGCGCCACGCTAAACCGTGATTACGAAATCCTGTTGGTCGATGACGGTAGCAGCGACGACTCCGCTCGCATGTTGTGCCTGGCTGCCGAAGCGCCGGGCAGCCATATCGTGGCGGTGCTGTTGAACCGTAACTACGGCCAGCATTCGGCAATCATGGCGGGCTTCAGCCACGTCACCGGCGACCTGATCATTACCCTCGACGCCGACTTGCAAAACCCGCCGGAAGAAATTCCGCGCCTGGTGGATAAAGCCGACGAAGGCTACGACGTCGTCGGCACCGTGCGCCAGAACCGTCAGGACAGCATTTTCCGCAAAACCGCGTCGAAGATGATTAACCGTCTGATCCAGCGCACCACTGGCAAAGCGATGGGTGACTATGGCTGCATGCTGCGCGCTTATCGCCGTCATATCGTCGACGCGATGCTGAACTGCCATGAGCGCAGTACCTTTATCCCGATCCTTGCCAATACCTTTGCGCGCCGTGCGGTGGAGATCCCGGTACTGCATGCCGAGCGTGAGTTTGGCGACTCCAAATACAGCTTTATGCGCCTGATTAACCTGATGTACGACCTGGTGACCTGTCTGACCACCACGCCGCTGCGTCTGTTGAGCGTAGTCGGCAGCGTGATTGCGCTCTCCGGTTTCGCTTTCGCCATTCTGCTGGTGATTTTACGTCTCGCCTTCGGCGCGGAATGGGCTGGCGATGGCCTGTTCCTGCTGTTCGCCGTCCTGTTTATGTTTATCGGCGCGCAGTTCGTCGGAATGGGACTTCTCGGGGAGTATATCGGGCGCATCTATAACGATGTGCGTGCTCGTCCCCGCTACTTTATTCAACGTGTTGTTCGCCAGGAAAGCCTGGTAGAAGAGGAAAATCGCTCATGAAAGCTGTTGTATTCGCCTATCACGATATGGGTTGCACGGGTATTCAGGCCCTGCTTGACGCCGGATATGACATTGCGGCCATCTTTACGCACCCGGATAACCCCGGTGAAAATCACTTCTTCGGCTCCGTCGCGCGCCTGGCTGCCGAGCAGGGGATTGCCGTTTATGCCCCGGAAGATGTCAATCATCCGCTGTGGGTCGAACGTATCCGCGCCCTCGCGCCGGACATGATTTTCTCCTTCTACTATCGCAACCTGCTGAGTGACACTATCGTCAGCACCGCGAAACACGGCGCCTTCAACCTACACGGTTCTCTGCTGCCGCAGTATCGCGGTCGCGCACCGCTGAACTGGGTGCTGGTTAACGGCGAAAAAGAGACTGGTGTGACCCTGCACCGTATGGTGAAACGCGCGGATGCGGGCAATATCGTCGCGCAGCAGAACGTCGAGATTGCCGATACTGACGTGGCCCTGACCCTGCACCGCAAACTCTGCACCGCAGCCCAGTCGCTGCTGCGGGACGCCCTGCCGCAGATTGCGAACGGCAGGATCGCCGAAGCCGTTCAGGACGAAAGCCAGGCCACTTATGTCGGCCGCCGCACGCCGGATGACGGGCGTCTGAACTGGGAACAGTCAGCAGAATCGCTGCACAACCTGGTGCGCGCGGTGTCTGATCCGTGGCCAGGCGCGTTTGGCTTTGTTGGCACCAACAAATTTATCGTCTGGAAATCCCGCGTGCGTCACGACGTCGCGGCGGCGAAGCCGGGCACCGTGATGTCTGTCTCCCCGCTGATTGTGGCCTGCAGTAACGGTGCGCTGGAAATTATCACTGGCCAGACCGACAACGGCGTCTACATGCAGGGCGCACAGCTGGCGCAGTCTCTGGGCCTGGTGACCCGCGCGCTGCTGTCGAGCAAACCGTTTGTGGCGGTTAAACGCCGCACCCGCGTGCTGATCCTCGGCGTGAATGGCTTCATCGGTAACCACCTGACCGAACGCCTGCTGGCGGACGATAACTACGAAATTTACGGCCTGGATATCGGCTCTGACGCCATCAGCCGTTTCCTCGATTGCCCGCGTTTCCACTTCGTTGAAGGCGATATCAGCATCCACTCCGAGTGGATCGAATATCACATCAAGAAATGTGACGTGGTGCTGCCGCTGGTCGCCATTGCCACGCCAATTGAATACACCCGTAACCCGCTGCGTGTGTTCGAACTCGATTTCGAAGAGAACCTGAAAATAATCCGCGACTGTGTGAAGTACAACAAGCGCATCATCTTCCCGTCCACCTCCGAAGTGTATGGTATGTGTACCGACAACAACTTCGACGAAGACGCGTCTAATCTGGTTGTCGGCCCCATCAACAAACAGCGCTGGATCTACTCCGTTTCCAAACAGCTTCTCGACCGTGTGATTTGGGCTTACGGCGACAAAGAAGGGTTGAAATTCACCCTGTTCCGTCCGTTCAACTGGATGGGACCACGGCTGGATAACCTGAATGCCGCGCGTATCGGCAGCTCACGCGCCATCACCCAGCTTATCCTCAACCTGGTGGAAGGTTCGCCGATTAAGCTCATCGAAGGCGGAAAGCAGAAACGTTGCTTTACCGATATCAGCGACGGGATCGAAGCGCTGTTCCGCATCATTGAGAACAAAGACGGGCGCTGCGACGGGCAGATTATCAACATTGGTAACCCGGAAAACGAAGCGAGCATCAAAGAGCTGGCTGAACTGCTGCTCGACTGTTTCGACCGTCACCCACTGCGTCACCAGTTCCCTCCGTTTGCGGGTTTCCGCGAAGTAGAGAGCAGCGATTACTATGGCAAAGGTTATCAGGACGTTGAGCACCGCAAGCCGAGTATTCGCAACGCCAAACGTTGCCTCGACTGGCAGCCAACGGTGGAAATGCAGCAAACGGTAGAGCAGACTCTGGACTTCTTCCTGCGCACCGTTGAGTTAACGGAAACCCAAAAATGATGAGAAAGGTTGGCTTACGCGTTGATGTGGATACCTTTCGCGGCACTCGCGATGGCGTACCCCGCCTGCTGGAAATCCTTCAGCGGCACGACATTCAGGCCAGCTTCTTTTTCAGCGTCGGGCCGGACAACATGGGGCGTCATTTGTGGCGCCTGTTGAAGCCGAAATTCCTGTGGAAAATGCTGCGCTCGCGCGCGGCATCGCTGTATGGCTGGGATATCCTGCTGGCGGGCACCGCATGGCCGGGGAAAATCATCGGTGCGGCGAACGCGGACGTCATACGTGCCACGGCGACAGCGCATGAAGTCGGGCTGCACGCCTGGGATCATCATCGCTGGCAGCTGTGGAGCGGCGTCTGGAGCGACGCGCAGCTGGAGCAGGAAATTGGCCGCGGTTTGCAGGCGCTGGAAGCGATTATCGACGCGACCGTCAGCTGTTCAGCCGTCGCCGGCTGGCGGGCAGATGCGCGGGTGGTCAACGCCAAAGAAGGCTTCGAGTTTCTCTACAACAGCGACTGTCGCGGCACGCGTCCATTCCTGCCGATGCTGGATAATGGCAAGACGGGTACGGTGCAAATCCCGGTCACGTTACCGACCTGGGACGAAGCGGTGGGCAGCAGCGTCAGTACAGAAGGCTTCAATGACTGGCTGATTGAGCGCATCCACAAAGACAGCGGTGTGCCGGTTTACACCATTCATGCAGAAGTGGAAGGCATCATGGGCGCAGAACAATTTGAAAGCCTGATACGGCAAGCGGCACAAGAGGGCATCACGTTTTGCCCGCTGAGCCAGCTGTTGCCGGAGGATTTTAGTACGCTACCAAAAGGGAACGTGGTGCGAGGCAAACTGGCAGGCCGAGAGGGCTGGCTGGGACAAGAACAATTATTGGTTTAAGGTCTATGAAATCCTTACGTTTAAGCGCATCACTGCTGTTTTTATTCGCGCTGTATTATGTGGTTCCCCTGAATTTCCGCCTGTTGTGGCAGCCGGATGAGACCCGTTACGCGGAAATCAGCCGCGAAATGCTGGCTTCCGGTGACTGGATTGTGCCGCACTTCCTCGGCCTGCGTTACTTCGAAAAACCGATTGCCGGTTACTGGATCAACAGCATCGGCCAGTGGCTCTTTGGTCATACCCATTTTGCTGTGCGCTTTGGCGTGGTCTTCTCCACCGCCTGTACTGCGCTGCTGGTGGCGTGGCTGGCGTGGAAACTCTGGCAGGACAAACGCACCGCGGTACTGTCTGCCGTCATCTTCATGACTGCCTTTCTGGTATACGGCATCGGTACTTACGCGGTGCTCGATCCGATGATTTCCCTGTGGTTGATGCTCGCCATGTGCAGCTTCTGGGGAGCGTCTCAGGCGCAAACCCACGGCGGCAAACTCGGCGGCTACGTGCTGCTGGGCATTGCCTGCGGCATGGGGGTCATGACCAAAGGTTTCCTTGCGCTGGCGGTACCGGTTATCGGCGTACTGCCGTGGGTGATTGTGGAAAAACGCTGGAAAGAGGTGCTGCTGTGGGGTTGGGTGGCGGTGCTGGTCTGTATTCTCACGGTGCTGCCGTGGGGGCTGGCTATCGCCCAGCGCGAACCGGATTTCTGGCGCTACTTCTTCTGGGTCGAACACGTCCAGCGTTTTGCTCAGAGTGATGCGCAGCACAAAGCCCCGTTCTGGTACTACATTCCGTTCCTGATTGCGGGCAGCCTGCCGTGGTTGGCGCTGTTGCCCGGTGCGCTGAAAACGGGCTGGAAAGAACCCGATTCGCAGCGCAGCACCTTCTATCTGCTGGGCTGGATTGTGATGCCGTTTTTGTTCTTCAGCATCGCCAAAGGCAAGCTGCCGACCTACATTCTGCCGTGCTTTGCGCCACTGGCGATACTGATGGCGCGCTATGCGCTGGACGCGGCCGACAGAGGAGCGAAAGCGCTGCGCTACAACGGTCTCATCAACATCACTTTCGGCCTGGTTGGGCTGGTGGCGGTGCTGGTAGTGTCACCGTGGGGTCTGCTGTCGCAGCCGGTGTGGAACACTATCGAGCTGTATAAGTGCCTGCTGGCGGCGGTGGCGTTTGCCGCCTGGGCGCTGGTTGGCTGGCTGTCGATTCGTGACGGCGTGCAGCGCTGGGCGCTGGCCGCCTGTTGTCCGCTGGCACTGGCGTTACTGATTGGCTTTGCCATTCCTGACCGCGTTATCGACAGCAAACAGCCGCAGTTCATCACCGATATCGTCAGCGACCAACTGGTGCCGAGCCGTTACGTGCTCACCAACAGCGTCGGCGTAGCCGCCGGGCTGGCATGGGAGCTTAATCGCAGCGACGTGATCATGTTCGGCCAGCAGGGTGAGCTGAAATACGGTCTGGCGTATCCGGATGCGAAAGCGCGTTACCTCGACAAAGATGATTTCGAAAGCTGGCTGGCGACGCATCGTTCTCAAGGGCCGGTGTCGCTGGTGCTACAGTTGAACAAAGGCCAGAAACTTGAGGAGCTGGGATTGCCGAAAGCCGATAACGTCTACGAGATGAGCCGGATGGTCTTCGTGCAGTATCTGCCGCAATGACAACCGCGCTATCTCTGCTGCTGGCGAGCCTCCTGAGCTGTGCCGGGCAGCTATGCCAGAAGCAGGCCGCCCACGCCTCACCGTCCGGTCGGCGTGGGCGGCACATCGTGTTATGGCTGGGCCTGGCGCTGCTGGCGCTTGGCAGCGGCATGACGCTGTGGCTGGTGGTTTTGCAGCGCTTACCTGTCGGTATTGCCTATCCGATGCTGAGCCTGAATTTTGTCTGGGTGACGCTGGCGGCGAAGTTTATCTGGCAGGAGCCGGTCTCGCGCCGTCACTGGCTCGGCGTGGGGCTGATCATTCTGGGCATTCTGGTGCTGGGAGGCAGCCGCTGATGGGGATTATCTGGGCGTTGATGAGTGTGATTCTGGTCAGCGCAGCGCAGCTGCTGTTGCGCAGTGCGATGCTGACGCTGCCTGCGGTGAGCGATATCGGCACGCTGCTGTGGAATGTAGTGCATTTCCAGCCGGGGACGGGCGCGCTGTTGCTCGGGCTGGGCGGCTATCTGGCATCGATGGTGTGCTGGTTCTTTGCGCTTAAACGTTTACCGTTGGCGAAGGCGTATGCGCTGTTGAGCTTGAGTTATATCTCAGTCTGGGCAGCGGCGTTGCTATTGCAGAATGACGCATTTTCCTGGCAAGGACTGGCGGGGGTCGTGCTAGTGATGGCCGGGGTGATGACGATTTTTGCGCCGCAACGGCGGTAATTATTTTCCCCTCATCCAGACCCTCAGGGAAGAGGCCTGAGTGAGGGGAATGGCCCTACGCCACCCACTCAATCATCTGCGTTGAAACGCTAAACGGTGTCGGCGTACACACTGCCAGGCTCAGACCGTCAGATTGCAAATCACTCACGTGCAGGTGCAGCGGCGCGGTGCTGTCGTGGCTGACAATCTGCCACGCGCTGCCGCCGCGCTGTTTTACCATCGCTTCCTTTCGCGTCCAGATCCGCCAGAACGCCGCCAGGCGATGCTCCTCTGCTTCCCGCTCAACTTCGAGATGCTCATTGCTGGTAAACGTGGCATTCGCCAGCTGTTGCCACTGCGGACGCGGGCGCAGCGCTTCGATATCACATCCCACTTCGCCTTCGTCACTCAGTAGCAGGGCGATGTTGTCACCGCTGTGGCTGAGGTTAAACCACAGCGCATGGTTATCGTCAAACCCCGGTTTACCCTGCTCGCCAAAGCGAATCTCCGGCAACGGCGAAACGGCGTGGCACAGCAGCGCACGCCCGGCAATCCAGGCGCTGCGGCGCTTTCCGTCTGGCGCGCATTCCGCGAGCGCCGGCGGCAGTGTCGCCGTACTTAGGGTCGAAATCTTTCCGAGGAACAGCCGATACATCTTTACTCCCAGCGTTTGATGACAATCGAGGTATTGATCCCGCCGAAGGCGAAGTTATTGCTCTGCAAAAACTCACAATCAATAGCCCGTGACTCTCCCATAATATAGTCCAGGGAGCCACATAGTTCGTCAGGTTGTTGCAGGTTAAGCGTTGGCGCGAACCAGCCTTCACGCATCATTTGCAGGCTCATCCACGCTTCCAGTGCGCCGCACGCCCCGAGCGTATGGCCGAAATAACTCTTCAGCGACGAAATAGGCGTTTTGTTACCGAACACCGCGGCGGTGGCCTGACTTTCGGCGATATCGCCGCGATCGGTCGCCGTACCGTGCGCTGAAATATAGCCGATATCTGATGGCGCAAGGCCTGCCTGACGCAGCGATTGTTCCATGCAAATCTGCATCGTTTCACGCTGCGGCTGGGTGATGTGGGCCGCATCGCAGTTGGTGGCGAAACCAACAATCTCACCAAAGATAGTCGCGCCGCGTGCTTTGGCGTGCTCAAGTTCTTCCAGCACCAACGTGCCCGCGCCTTCACCGATAACCAGTCCGTCACGGTTCACATCGAACGGCGACGGCGTAGTGCCCGGGGCGTCGTTGCGCTGGCTGGTGGCGAACAGCGTATCAAACACCGCCGCTTCCGACGGACACAGCTCTTCCGCGCCGCCGGCGACCATCACCGTTTGATAACCGTGGCGAATAGCTTCATACGCGTAGCCGATTGCCTGGCTGCCGGAGGTACAGGCGCTGGACGTGGGGATCACGCGTCCGCGCAGGCCGAAGAACAGGCCAGTGTTGACCGCGGTGGTGTGCGGCATCATCTGCACATAGGTGGTGCCGGTGATGTTGTTGGTGTGTTTTTCGGTCAGCATGGTGGCGAACTCACTCACCGGGCCGGTGCTGCCGGTGGACGAGCCGTAGGCAATCCCGGTTTCGCCGTTGGTCAGCACCGGGTTTTCCAGCAGTCCGGCTTGTTCCAGGGCCAGTTCGCTGGCGCGGGTCGACATCAGTGACACGCGACCCATCGCGCGAATGCGCTTGCGGGTGTAGTGCGCAGGTAGCGAGAAATCATCAATCGGCGCGCCGAGCAGGGTGTGTAGCCCATCATAAATCTGCCACTCCGGCATTTTACGCACCGCATTCTGATAGCCGCGCAGGCGTTCGGACACGCTCTGCCAGTTCTCGCCAAACGCGGTCACGCCGCCCATGCCGGTAATGACCACGCGACGGGTCATAACATGCCTCCATTGATGGAAATCACCTGGCGGGTAACGTAGCCCGCGATATCGGACATCAGGTAGCTGGCGAGCCCGGCGACTTCATCGGCCTGGCCCATGCGTTTCATTGGGATAATGCTCATGGCCTCTTTCTGCGCCGTCTCTTCCATGTCGATCATCCCGGTATCAATCAGCCCCGGTGCGATGCAGTTGACGGTGATTTTGCGTTTTGCCAACTCGATCGCCAGCGCTTTGGTGGCGCCGATTATCCCAGCTTTCGCCGCGCTGTAGTTGACCTGACCGCGGTTGCCCATCAGTCCGGAAACGGATGACAGCGTAATGACGCGCCCGCCCGCTCGCAGCCCAATCATCGGCATAATGCACGGCTGAATGACGTTGTAGAAGCTGTCGAGATTGGTGTGAATCACGCTGTCCCAGTCGTCGTCGCTCAGCGCCGGGAACGCGCCGTCACGGGCGATACCCGCGTTGCTGACCACGCCGTACCATGCGCCGTGCTGTTCGATATCCGCTGCCAGCACTTCGCGACACTGTTCGCGATTACCGACGTCAAACTGCAACAGGCGGCCTGCGCCACCGGCGTTTTCAATGGCGTTCAGGGTGTCCTGCGCGCCTTGCTCATCGCGGAGATAATGCACGCCAACGGTAAACCCGTCGGCCGCCAGTTTGAGCGCAATCGCGCGGCCAATACCCTTGCTGGCCCCAGTGACCAGAACTGAACGACTCATGATGACGACCCTTGTTGAAAAAGCGTGGTTAATTCTTCTGTTGTCGGTTGAAAGGTGTTCACGCGCCCGGTGGCGAGCGTCTCGCCATTAGCGGTAATCGTGCACTCAAAGCTGCCGAACCGTTCGTCCTGCATCAGCAACGAGACGGTGATATCCAGCACGCTGTCGGCGTGAAATTCGCCGGAAACACATTTCAGTTCACGTGCGCCAAGCACCATGCCGAGCGTGATTTGCGCTTCGCCTTTTTGCTGACGGTGCCAGCCGGACCAGACGCCAACGGTCTGTGCCATCAGTTCCAGCGCGTACCAGCCCGGCAGTTTGCCGCTGGCATCGAGGAATGGGGCGAGCACGCCCGTGCGGCTAACGGTTACCTGACAAACGGCCTGTTCGTCGGTGACATTTTTTACCGTTTCCAGCAGCAGCATCGGCGCGTTGTGCGGCAGGTAGTGGCCTGGCGTTAAATAGTGGCTCATGCCGTTCTCCCGAGCAGAATGCTGGCGTTGTTGCCGCCAAAGGCGAAGGAATTAGATAAAATGACCGGGCGTATTAGCGGCTGCTGCGTGGTGAGTAGACCGCAGGCGGGCAGCGTCGGGTCAACCGGCGCGTGGCTGAAATCCTGTGGCGGAAGCGGCAGATTGCGGGTGAGGATAAGCCAGCTCAGCGCCGCTTCGGTAATGCCCGCCGCGCCGAGAGTATGTCCGGTCAGATGTTTGGTGGAACTGCACGGCACGCTCTCGCCAAACAGCGCGTTCACCACCTGGGATTCCACCTGATCGTTGAGCGGCGTGGCGGTGCCATGCAAATTGATATAGCCCACGTCCTGCGGCGACAGCCCGGCGTCATTCAGCGCCTGCTGAATCGCGCGGATAGCGCCTTCCCCCTGTGGATGTGGGGCAGAGATATGGTGTGCGTCGCTGGATTCGCCGACGCCGAGCAGTGCAATCGGCTGCGGTTCGCGGGTCAGAAGCATCAGCGCCGCACCTTCGCCAATGGTAATGCCGCAGCGGTCACGGCCAAACGGCTGGCAAAGGGGGAGGGAAAGGGATTCCAGACTGTTGAAGCCGTTTACCGGCATCCGGCTCAGGGTATCGGCTCCGCCGACAATTGCCACGTCGACCAGCCCGGCGTCAATCAGACGGCGGCCGCTGATCATCGCGCGAGCGCTGGAAGAGCAGGCGGTAGAAAGCGTGTAGGCCGGGCCTTCGAGCTGCAGCCAGTTGCGCAGAAAACGCGACGGATCGCCCAGCTCCTGCTGGCTGTAGCGCCAATCGGGGCTCGCTTTGCCGTTCAGTTTCAGATTGGAGTGGTTATCACCTTCATCAAGCCCGGACGTACTGGTGCCCATGATTACCGCCACCCGATCGCGGCCGAAGCGGGATATCGCCTCATCAACCTGCGGCTGAATCTGTTCGAGGGCCGCCAGCAACAGCTGATTATTACGGGAACGGTGTCCGACAAACGCTTCGGGGATCGAAGGCAACTCACCGTCCACACCGCCAAGTACGGCGGGCTCCTCGCCCTGCAACCAGCCTTCACGTGGGCGCATACCTGGCGCTACGCCTGCGCTCAGGTTGGCGGCAATGTCATCCGGCGTCCGGCCCAGTGCGTTAATCATTCCTGAGGCAGCAATGTAGATCATCTCAGTCGCCCAGATATTGAATGGTGATGTGGTAGTTGAACACGTGCTGTTCGATGCTGATGGGCTGGCGCTGGCCTTTGCGCTGCAGGTAGGTGATTTCCGTCACCAGTTTGCCCTGAGCATTGCGAAGCTCACGTTTATCACCGTTGTCGGTGAGCGTCCAGCCTTTCGGCAACTGCGGCGTCCACGCGCTGATCGGCCAGTGGCTCAGCATTACGTCGGCCAGCACCTGGCTTGCCGGTGGCAGCTGTGGCACCACGATCGACTGCTCGGTATGAATGCCTTTCTCGTCATAGGTCACGAGGAACAGGCGAATGCCAACTGACGACAGCCCCGCGAGGGTCAGTTTTTTATCATCGGCGTTGAGCATCACCAGCAACGACTGGGATTTTCCGTTAAAGCTGCCGGTTAACAACTGCTGCGCGCTGACCGCCGGGGTAATGCCCGGCGACGGGAGCGTAATTTGCGTGCCCGGTTGCAGCCACGCCTGCGGGCGACCGCTTTCATCCTGCGCAGAATGGCTACAGCCGGCGAGGGCCAGCACCGCCGCGAGGGCGAGGCCATGCCAGAAGGTGCGTATCATCATTTTCGTTTTCTCTCTTTCTTGCCCGGCATCGCCAGCGGCGACAGCAGAAACGCGGTAAAGATGCCACTGACCAGCACGATGCCAAAGCTGCTGATGGCCTGAGTGGCGCTGAAAACCAGCATTCCGAGGGTCAATAACGTGGTTATCATCGCCAGCGTGATTGCCAGCAGCGAGGTGAGCGGCGTGCCACGCGGGTTGCTGAAAAACAGGGTGTAATTGATGCCGATACCCAGCACAAGCACCAGTGCCAGCAATGAGAACAGGTTCACCGCATGGCCGCTGAGCGACAGCACCGCCAGGCCGCAGCCGAGCGACAGCAGCGACGGCACCAGGCTTATCAGGCCTTTGCGCCAGCCGAGTCGAAGCATCGCGCCGATGGCGATAATCACCAGTGCCACGCCGAGCAAGGCGGTTAAAATTGTGCGATACAGGGCGAACAGCCGGTCAAACGAGGCTTTGCGATCGTTCCACGCCACGCCGTCGGTGTGCTCTGCCAGTTGCTGAAGTGCGGCGCTGTTTTTTACACCGTCGACCGGGACCAGCACACCGCTGCGCCCGTCGGGCAGCGTCAGCCACAGCAGACGCCAGCCTTCACTGGCCGGGCTTTTCAGCCATGCATCAACGCTGACCGGCATTGGGTTCAGATCCGGCGTTACCGTTTTGAGTCCGGCGGTTTGCAGGGCGTTCACCACCGCGGGCGATGCCTGTTTTAGCAGCTGTAAATCCTGCTGCTGGCGCTTAAGTGAATTGAGCGGCAGGGTGCGGAACTGGGCGAAATGGCCCGCTTTTTGCGCTTTTTCAAGTTGCGGAACGAACGCTTCCAGCCGTTCCAGCGTTTGCTGGGCGGAATCGCCGTACACCACAAACCATTTTTGATCGACGCTCTGCCCGGTCAGGGCGGTGATCTGTTTTTCCTGCGCCAGCAGGTGCTGCGGCAGCGCTTGCAGCTGGGAAATATCGTCGTCCACGCGCAGGTTGGCGAGGCCCGCCAGGGCAAACAGCGCCAGCGCCAGCGGCAGGCCAACGGAGAGTTTTTTATTGCGCCGCCAGGCCGCCAGCCAGCGCAGCATCAGGGTCATCAGCGGTACCGGACGCACCGGCAGGCCGCGGCACAACCACGGATGCCAGAAAATCACTGTCAGACATGAAGCGCTCAGTCCGGCGGCGGCAAATACCGCCATCTGACGAATGCCGGGGAACGGGGCCAGCATCATCAGCAGATAGGCCGCGACGGTGGTGAGCAATGCCAGCAGCAGCGCGCTGCGCACTTTAACCAGGCTTTGCCACGGCGTAGACGCATTTCCGTGGACCATCCGCTCGGTCAGGTAATAGAGCGTGTAATCCGCCGAAATGCCGATGATGCTCATGCTCATCACCAATGTCATCAGGTGCAGTTCACCGAACAGCAGCAGCGTGGCGACGGTGCCTGCCAGCGCGCCAATGCCGACGGAAAGCAGGCACAGAAACAGCGGACGAATCGAGCGGAATACCAGCACAATCAGCAGAATAACGCCGAGCACGGTGGCCACGCCGAGGGTCGATACGTCCTGTTTGGCCTGCTGGCTGGCGTAATCGCTGTAGAACATCGTGCCGCGCGACAGCAGCTGCGCCTGCGGGAATTGGGATTTCAGTTGAGTTTCCAGCGCCGCCAGTTCAGTGACGCGCTGGTGGGTTTGCTGCATATCGAACGAAGATCCGTTCAGCTCGCCGTGCAGCAGATACCAGTAGTTGCCCGCGCTGTCCTGCGCGACCAGCCAGCCGTCCATCAGCCGCAGCTTTTGTCCGTTCTGCGCCAGCGCCAGCTGGGAGCCGCGCATCAGCATCAGCGGATCGTTGTTCAGCTCTTTGCCGCTAACGCCGGAAAACGCTGAGTAGAGTTGCGATAAAATCCACTGCGCCTGCGCTTCACCCCCCTGTTGTAAACGGCTGCGGGTGGCGCTGTCGATAGTCGCGTTGCGGTGCTGGAAGAAGAAGGTGCCCCACGCCTGTTGGCTGTTGGCATCCATCTGGCCTTTCACGTCGCGTAGCGCGCCGGACTGCGCCAATAGCGCCTGCCAGCGGTTAGCCACCGTCGGGTCGGCGGTTTTACCGGGGCTGACCAGCCACACCAGCTGCTGGTCGAGACGCTGCATAAAACCGTCGCTTAGCGCAGGCGGGATAGCGCCCATACTTTGCGAAGGCAGCATCGCCAGCACGCTGCTGTTCAGGCGCGCGCGCGGCAACAGCAGCGCCAGCGCGGTCAGCAGAATTAGGCACAGCGCCAGCCAACCCCACGCCGCTCGGCGGGCGCTATTGGGCGGCGAAGCGTTGACGTTCATCATCGGTCAAAGTGGCCGGAGTCAGGCGCTGGTTACTCAACGTGATATCAGTGCGATCGCCCTGCTTATCGTTGAGTTGGATAGTGTTCAGGTACGTTGCGCCGCCCAAATCGATGGAGGTGAAAATCTTATCCAGCGGCGTGGTGATTGGCGTTAGCTTCAGCGTCCAGCTGTTGTTGCCTTTGTCCTGGAAATCAATGCGGAAGTTTTGCTCCAGCACTTTGCGATCGGCCTGGAATAGCGCGCGCAGCAGATGGTTAAACTGGAACATCTGCGGATTGTTATCAGCGGTAATGGTCTGCGGCGGCTGGCCGTTGACGATTTGCACCATTCGCGAATCGTTGAGCATCAGCTGCATCGGGAACGGCGAGGTTTGATCCCACAGCAGGCCGGTATCGCGCGCAATCAGCATTTCGCCCTGCGAGCGCAGCGGCTGCGGCATCTCTTTGATGGTACGCGTCTGGTCGAAGTGCGCGCGCACCAGCGGCTGTTCGGTGAAGCGCTGCTGCAAATCATCGAGGGTGATGGCGTGCGCCAGCGGGGCCAGCAGCAAGACAACAAGAGGCCACAGTTTCATGCGCTGACTCCCATGCGTTCGAATAACACCGCTGGACTGACGAAGCACAACTCTTTGGTTTTCTCTTCCACGGCGACCTGAATGGTGTAGCCAGTGGTGGTGCGCTTACCGGTGGTGGCATCGACAATTTCATAGCCGATACGCAGACGGTTTTCGTATTCTTCCAGCTTCGCGCGCACGCGAATGGTTTGCTCGAAGGTCACCACGTCGCGGTACTTCACGCGGGTATCGACCACCGGC
This sequence comes from Citrobacter sp. 18056, assembly GCA_902706235.1. Lineage (GTDB taxonomy): Bacteria > Pseudomonadota > Gammaproteobacteria > Enterobacterales > Enterobacteriaceae > Scandinavium > Scandinavium manionii. The sequence goes on from CACSJR010000002.1 coordinate 291,327, forward strand.
CAGACGTAGCCGGACTCTTTCATCTGGCGATAGCCGTAATCAAACTGGCTGAGCAGCGCTTCGCGGGCGATTTCGAAATAGCGGAAGTAGTTGCCGTGCCACACCACGCCCATCATATCGACGTCGTGAAACGGCACGGTGATTTCAACTTCGGTGGTAAAGCGGGGATCGTTGAGCACCCTTTACTCCTTCTCAGTCGTATCCGGCAGACGCCAGAAATCAAAAAAGTTAAACCAGTCGAGGGGCGACAGCAGGGCGTAATGCTCCAGTCGCTGCGCGTAACGGTCGACGGTATTCTGTAACGCCTGCTGGCGTTCGCCGCGCGGTAACACCAGCGGGTCGGCGAACGGTTCGCAGTGCACGTGCAATTTGCCCTGCTGTTTGAGGGCGAAAATCATCAGCACTGGGCATTTCAGCACCGAGGCCAGAATAAACGGCCCCTGCGGGAACGGTGCGGGCGAGCCCATAAACTCGCTCCAGATAACCCGCCAGTCGCCGCCGCGCTGCGGATTCACCGCAATGCGATCGCCGACGATCGCCACCCATTCACCCCTTTCGAGTTTCTCTTTCAGCAGCATCGCGGTGTCCGGGCCGATATTGGTGACGGAAATAAGATTGATGCCCGACTGTGGGGCGTTCTCTTCCATCACCTGCTTAAAACGTTGGGCGTTATCGTTAAACACCAGCGCGTTTATGGTGCGGGTGGAAAGTGCACGACAGGCTTCGACATCGCCCAGATGCGAGGCCAGTAGCAGCTTGCCCTGCGGCGCGGACATATCCAGCGCCTCCTGTGCGCCGGGTGCAAACACGATATCGCGGCCCGGTTTTAGTTCTCCGCGCCAGCTGGCGATCTTGTCGAGGAGAGCATGGCCGAAGCCCATAAAATGCTGGAAGCTATTAAAGCGTTCCGGCTGCGGCAGATTGCGCGCTGAAAGCTCGTGTTTGGCGCGGACAATCCACTGCTGTGAGGCGCGTCGCGGTTCGCGGGCGGTCAGCCAGAAAACGGCAATCACCGGCCACAGCAGTAGCGAAAATGCGCCGCGCCCGAACGTTTTCCACACCCAGATCATCAGCCTCATCCCCCACAGGCCTTTGGCCTCCGGCTGTTTCGCCCAATGTTGGCGACGGCGGCGGAAAAGCAGGGACGGAATGCGCGGCAACATGCCGAAGAACAAGCGGGTGTGCATCCACGAGATGCGCAGATTGTCTTTCAGGGCGTCGAAATGGGACAGGCCGTCCTGCGGATAGGTCACGCGGGTCGGCACAAAATAGCTGGTGTTGCCCTGCCAGTAGAGACGCACCATCACTTCGGTGTCGAAGTCCATGCGTTTGCCGAGCGCTACCTGCTTCGCGAGTTGCAGCGTCGGTTCAATCGGATACACGCGAAAGCCGCACATGCTGTCTTTGAGCTGGAGAGACAACGTCTCAATCCACACCCAGACGTGGGTGACGTAGCGTCCGTATAAGCGTGAACGCGGGACGGAATCGTCATAAATCGGTCGCCCGGAAATGAGCGCGTCGGGGTGTTTTTCGGCGAGAGACAGCAGCCCGGGAATGTCTTCGATGGCGTGCTGACCGTCGGCGTCCACCTGCACCGCGTGGCTAAAGCCTGCGCGCTGCGCTTCTTCCAGACCGCGAATCACCGCCGCCCCTTTGCCTGCGTTTTCCGCCAGGCGTACCAGCGTCAGGTGTTCGTGCGTTTCTGCCAGCGCGTTGAGCGCCTCACGGGTGGCGTCATCGCTGCCGTCATCTACCACAATGCATGGCATCGCAAACGCAGACAGCCGGTCGAGCACGCTCGCCATCATCGCGCCGTGGTTGTAGCAGGGGATCAGAATGCAGGGCGAGAAAGCTACTGACATAACCGGATCTTGCCGCTGCTGGCGGTGTGGCGCGCCTCGCCGTCGTGGCGTTGGTAGCTGAACGCCAGTAGCTGTTTGTCAGCCTGCCAGCTCATTTCCAGCGTGACCGTGGTTTCTGGCAACAGCGGGGCCTGAAACTTCACGTTCTGGATGCTGTGAAAACGATAACCGGGGGCCAGCAGGGTGGTGGCGTAGTGCATTACCCAGTCAAGCTGCGCCACGCCGGGCAGCAGCGGCTGTACGTCGAAGTGGCCCTGAAACCAGAACAGTTCCGGGTCGAGGTGCAAAATGATCGACAGCGCCTGCGGTTGTGTCTGCTGGCGTTCAATTTCACGAGGTTTCATGAAAATAGCTCCTGCAATTGTGCGTAGACACGCTTGTTCATGCTGTTGACCGGGATTTCGTCGAGCACCCGCCAGTAGCGCGGCACGGAAACTGGCTCCAGCCAGGGCAGCAGCGCGCGACGCCAGGCCAGCTCCTGCGCTTTTCCGCCGGTCGCCTGCCATTGCAGGCGGGCACGTTCGGTGAGCACCAGCACCACGCCAATGCCCTGACGGCCACCGCGTGAAACGGGGAGCGCGGCGGCATCGACAATGCCTTCCAGCGCCAGCAGGCGTTTTTCCACTTCGCTCAGGGAAACGCGTTTTTCTTCAATTTTAACCACCCGACCGCGACGTCCCGCCAGGCGGAAACCGTCATCGACCAGTTCGATCATATCGTCGAGCAGCAGGCCTTCGGGGTCATTAAGCAACGGCGAAATCAGTCGCCACTCTTCGCCTTCGGCACGCAGCGTCACACTTGGGAAAAGCTGCCACGATGTGCTGTTATCGATGCGCTGACGCCAGGCCATGATTCCAGTTTCGGTGCTGCCGTAGATTTCATCCGGCCAGACCTTGAACCATTCTTGTGTCTCTTTCGCTTCTCGCCACGGCAGCATACCGCCTGCGGAGAGGATCATGTCGACGGGCGGCGGCGTGAGTTTCGCGTCCAGACGCTTGAGAAACGCCGGGCTGCTGATAAACACGTAGCGATGCTCAGAGTCCAGCGCGCTCAGTTGTTCAGCGTAGTAGAGCATGGCGGCGTGCAGCGGCAGCCCGCAGGCCATCGGCAAGAAGATACGGAACGTCAGGCCATAAAGATGCTGTGGTACGACCGACGCCACAAACCGGCAGCCTTCGAAGCGCTGTTCGAAACGGGTGTGCAGCATTCTCGCTTCTTCATCGAGTAGCGCGATGGTCTTGATGATTTTTTTCGGCTGGCCGGTAGAGCCGGAAGTAAAGAGTTCAACAACGCTGTCGGCGGCGACGGGCGGGAGCGTGATATCACCCGCGTGAGAGGCATTTTCGCCAGCGCTGACGATTATCTGCGGGCCATCGCAATCCAGCAGCGTTTCACTCAGGATGCCGTCGAATAAATCCTGCTGTTCGTTCAGTAGCGAGGCACGGCAGTGGCCAGGGATCACCGGGATTTTCCCCGCATGCAGCGTCGCCAGCAGCGACACAATAAACAGATAGCTGTTTTCGAAACACAGCGCCCAGCGCTGACCGGGCTGTGCCTGTAACGACTGCGTCAGCTGCGCGACGTCGTGGCGCAATTCGCCAAGCTGCCATTGTCGTGACCCAAGCCAGGCAATGCAGGTGTCGTCAGGGCGCGTTGGACTCAGCCACTGTGACAGCGGAAGGGGGTGTTTCATGGTTAATCTCTTTTCATCAAACGTCTGCGAACCAGCCATTCACCGGTCATCAGGGTGCCCATCAGCAGGTAGGCGATGACGCCGTTCCACGCGGTCCACAGCCGCATGTCGCCCTGCAGGGCGGTGAAGAGGGCAATCGATCCGTTCACGATAAAAAACAGGCACCAGATGCGGGTCACCTGACGGGTATAACGCACGCCTGCTGGGGGCAATTCCGGCTCTCGCAGGCGTGCCAGACGCTCAACCAGCGGCATGTCACTCCACAGCGAGCCGCCGAATACCGCGAGCATCACCGCGTTCACCACCACCGGATAGAACAGCAGCAGCTGGTGCGCTTTCAGCAGCGCACTGGCAGCGCACAGGGCAATTCCGGCGAGCGCCACAATTTGGAGCACCCGGCGCATCGGCCCGGCCTGTTTGCGCACCTGGAACAGACGGAGCACCAGCAGTAGCGCCATCACCGGCAGCAGCCAGTGCAATCCATTATGCGCCAGACCAAAGCCAACCAGCAGCGGCCAGGCCAGAACAATGGCCCCTGTCGCCAGCCGCATCAGCGGCAGCGAACGTAAGCTTCGCATCTGAATTATTCGTCGTGCAGCAGACGGCTTACGGCATCGACGACATCCTGTACGGTGCGGACCGATTTGAATTCTTCAGGCTTAATTTTCTTTCCGGTTTTTTTCTGCAGGTGGACCACCATGTCGACGGCGTCGATGCTGTCCAGCTCCAGGTCTTCATACAGGCGGGACTCAGGCGTAATGTCCTGAGGATCGAGTTCAAAGAGTTTGTGCAGAAGCTCGGTCACTTCCTGATAAATCGTTTCTTGTTCAGTCATAACGGACTCGTCTTCATGCGCGTTGAGCGTTAATAAAGGACGCCAGTGTGGCGACGGAATAGAAATGCTGACGCATCTCTTCGCTTTCTGCTGAAAGCACCACGCCGTACTGATTCTTTACCGCCAGTCCCAGTTCGAGTGCATCAATGGAGTCCAGGCCCAGGCCGTCTCCAAAGAGTGGGGCATCGGTGTCGATATCATCCGCTGACAGCTCATCAAGATTCAGGGTCTGAATGATGAGGTTTTTTATTTCAAGATAGAGGGCTTGCATCATTAATTCCTGCCAAAAATAGTTCTGTCCCGATCAGCTTTCCGGGTTGTTCTGCTGCAATTGAGACAAAAATAGCCGGTTGAGCTGCCGGGCAGCCAGAGCCGGTTCTTGTAAGTTTGCATCATATAAGTCGGTGATGGCGAGACGCTCGCACACATTCACATCGAATATAGGTTTCACCGGCGGTACATCATACCACTTGCTCTGTTTGTCGAGCATGCGTTCGCTGCACTGGATCGTCACAATTCGGACATCGCTTGCGCAACGCACGGCGATATTTGCCGCACCGCGCTGGAGCGTCATTGGCTCGCCCACGCGTGTGCGGGTGCCTTCCGGAAAAATCAAAATCGTGTCGCCTTTTGCCAGACGCTGCTGGCAGGCGGGCAGCAGGGTGTCGGCCTGGCTGTTAATCAAATAGTCCGCGCTGCGAATGACGCCGCTCATGCACTGGTTTTTCAGCAGTGCGCTTTTCACCATGCAATCGGTGTCGGGCATCACCGAAGCCAGCATCACGTAATCGAGCAGCGACGGGTGATTGGCGATAACCAGACAGCCGCGCTCCTGGCGCAAAATATTTTCGCCGTGAATACGATAGTCCAGCACGCCCATGACTTTCGTGACCCATAAAAAGAAACGAAAGCTGGTGGCAATGCTGCGGCGCGCCAGGCTGCGGCGACGGTCTTTATTCCGCACGCACAGCAATAAAATATTAAACCAGATAAGCGACAACAGCAGCCCGCCGAGGCCAAACAGCGAAAAGCAAAACCCGGTGGCGAAGATGCGCCACAGGCGGTTGAAGCGGGAACTGACGGTTTTCATGCCCGGCTCCAGCACCAGCGGGAGACTTCACCGTCAATGACGAATTCGCGGTCGTGATTCAGATAGTGGCGCAGGAATGTCAGGCTTTGCGGCAGCGCGTTTTCTGCTTCCGTTCCACCGGATTGTGTGGAGCAGGCGAGACTTGTCCCGGCTTCGAACACCATCGCGCAGGCATAGGCCCAGGTCGGCATAGCGTCGGGTAAATCCGGGTGATAAAACGCGGGCAGCGCGCCGTCAAAATCAACCATCAGCACGCGCTTATAGCCCGCATGCAACAGGCTGATAACTTCGCACAGGCCCTGCTGAAAAGTGTCTTTTCCGGCGGCCAGCGACGATGAAACCACCGGCTGTTGCGCCACGATAGTCAGGTTGCCGACGGCGGAGTTATGCACCGAGAGCGCGAAATCGGTGGGCGACACGGATTGCTGCGTCGCCAGCGCCTCGAGAATGCGGAAGTTACGTTCGAGTTCGCCGTGACGGCTGGTGTAGAGCACCGCATCAATGGCGTGTTTGCGTAACATCAACAGCCCGCACTCCACTGCGAGTTTGCTCCCCGAGCTTAAACGGCGCGCGGTCATCATCGGCAGCGCGGTCAGTTTGGCCTGCGGCGCAGCGGCATCAATGGGCTGGACGTGATTCGCCCACTGAATCCACTGAGCGTCGTCGCTAAGGCCGGGCGCACGGGCCTGCCAGTCGATAAGGTTTAATGCAAAATTCATCAGTGCGAGCCTGGTCTGTCGATACTCTTTATTCGTTAGAAGACGTTATGCCATTTATTATCGTTTTGTTCACGCGGCATTTTGCCGTGGGGCCGCTATTTGCGCTCATATCCTACAATGTTGTCGGCAGACAGGCGAATATCTGTAAGGCAGAGTGGTCTTGATTTTGGTCTATGTTGCGCCGGGGCATAAAACGCAGCGGGATATCAGGCCGCTGTGGCCTAATATCCCGAAATAACGATTACTGCTGTACGGCGCTGGAGAGGCTAATCTGAATATCTTTATCGAGATTATGTACCCAGCGGTTGTAGTTCTTATGAATTTGACCGCCTTCCGCCATCAGATTAGTACTACCGTCATATTTGATGATGTAGCTGTTGGCAGAATACTGAATCAAAACATTGGCGGTATGGTCACGTGCCTGCTGGCGACCTTTAATCACGCCGGGGCCGGCATCGGTCATAATCCACTGGCGGTTGAGTCCCGCTTTTAAGATGGCGTTCCGTACCTGGGCTTCGGTGTGACCGGTGGCTACCGGGCTTTGAACTGTTTCAATCGGAGCGGTGCGAGAAACGCAGCCCGCCAGAGCACCGACAACGGCGACGGCAGCAAACCATTTCACTAACTTTTTCATCAATAACTCCATTCAATCTGTGAAGCGATGCGAGATTAAAGCAAGCATTACCCAAACCCTTTATCAACGAACGCACGTTATTTCCATTACGCGATAACAGGTGTTTTTTTGGTTATTTTGACGTTAAAAATGATAAGGGAGTATGTGAGTGGCTGCAACCGGAATATCTGTTAATACGATGATAAGTATCTGCGTAATTTTAATATTTCAACAATTGGATTTTAATTAGTAGCCAATTTTAGTTAGGGGGATTATTAATTTCTGCGCGAAGAAAGCGTCAGAACAAAATGCCCGGCGGCGCAATGCATGCCGGGCCCGCGGGATCGGTAGGCGTGTTCAAGCGCAGTGCCACCGGGCAATGCCATTAACCCGGCAATCGGCTCTTTGGACGCCCCGGCCCCAACAAAATCGCCAGCTTACTGCCGCCTTTGGTGGTTTCCATCCAGATTTTACACACGCTGGTGAGCGGTACTGAGAGCAGCATCCCGACCGGGCCGAGCAGCCAGCCCCAGACCAATAATGATAAGAACACCACTAACGTCGACATGCCCAGACGATGGCCCATCATTCGCGGTTCAACCATATTTCCCAGCACCATATGTACTGCCAGGAACAGCCCGCCGACCAGCAGCCCCTCATACCAGCCGTTAAACAGGAACGCCTGAATCATTGGCGGAATGGCGGAAATCACCGACCCGATGTTGGGCACGTAGTTCAACAGGAACGCCAGTACGCCCCACATCAGCGCAAACTGCACGCCGAGCAACAGCAAACCGAGCCAGACAATCACCCCGGTCCACAGGCTGATCAGCGTTTTCAGCGCCAGATAGTGCGACACCCCTTTCAGGGCGCGGTGCAACCCGGCGATATGGATTTGCGGATTCACCAGGGCGAAACGCAGTTTGTACGGGACGTGGCGCACTTCGAACAGCATAAACACCACTGTCATCATCAGCAGCACGATGCTCGCCATGGCCCCGGAAAATTGGGTCATCATGGTGGTGGCGAAGGCGACCATTTTGTCGGAATCAACGCGTTGCAGCATACGCTCCGGCGACATGTGCATGTGTAAAAACGGCATCGAGTCCTGTAAGGCAAGCAGCTTGTGGGTCAGTTCTTTGTTGTACTTCGGCAGCATGGCGACAAATTCGCTGGTGGATGCCGCCAGAACGGCAACCAGCGCGGTGAGTACGCATAGCATCGCAAAGACCACAATCGCGATCGACAGCGGTCGTGAGACGCCGCGACGGATAAACCAGGTCACCAGTGGATTGAGAACGATGGCGAAAAACAGGGCCAGTAAAAGTTGGACAATAATGTCGGCGGCGGCATGGATCCCTGCCAGGATGACAACCAACGACGCCAGTTTGAGAAGTATGTGTAAACCCGCTTTATCAGCGGCAAGTGTGGTCATGGCAATTTCCTTATGAGCTATCGCCAATAAGTGTAGTGCGTCCCGCTGGGCTGACTATCGGAAAGAAGGACGATAGTCCGCCCAAAACAAAAAAAGCCCCCGGTCGCGAAACCAGGGGCCGTGTCGTCAGCAGACTAACTTAGTTGATGACGATGGTATTGATGATGTTCTCTGCAGTGCTCTGCGCTTTCTGCTGATCGTCAGCAGGCAGCGTGATTTGCAGGGTCAGCAGTTTGCCGTCCACTTTGCCCAGTACCACGGAAGAGTACGCGGTCTGGCCTTTGGCAGAGATAATGCTGTCGAGCTGCTGAAGGGTCTGGCCTTTCAGCTCGATGGATTTGTTGGTCACAACCTGCAGTTGCGGGTCGCGGCTGCGCTGCTGCGCTTCCAGACGGGCAGCCAGTACGCTCAGGTCTTCGTTGGAGTTGTCGCCGACAATCACGATAACCGCTTTCTGGCCCGTTGCATCGGAGTACACGTGCATGTTGTTGGCCTGAGTGCCCAGCTTGCCGCTCTGATCGGTCATATCGGCCGGCAGGGAGAAGCTGAGTTTGCCTTCCAGCAGTTTTACAGGCTGTGCAGCGGCGTTGCTTTCGGCGGCTGCTCCCTGAACTGGGGCTTTACTGTCGCTGTTGTCACAGGCGGAAAGGCCCATTACCAGCAGGCCAATACCGACGTATTTAACCAAATTGCGCATTGACATCTTCCTTTTGATAAACGGCCATTAATGGCACATCAGCTTATCTTATCACAACCCATTGCATGAACCTTTAACCCGCTTGAAAAGCTGGGTTTTCAGATTTATCTGCCAGTTTTTTCAACAACATATTCAACACTACGCCGTACATCGGCAGGAAGAATACCAGGCTGATAAGCACCTTGAAGGTGTAATCAACCAGCGCGATTTCGACCCAATGGGAAGCCATGAACGGGTCAGGACTGCGCCAGAAGGCGATGAAGAAGAACGCGAGGGTATCGCTGACGTTACCGAACAGCGTGGAGGCGGTCGGCGCCATCCACCAACGGTGATTCTGTCGCAGGCGGTTGAAGACGTGAACGTCGAGGATCTGACCCAGCGCGTAAGCCATAAAGCTCGCGGCGGCGATGCGGGCAACAAACAGGTTAAAGCTGGTGAGCGCGGAAAAACCCTGCCATTCGCCCATATAAAAGAGCGACGAAATAACGTAGGAGATCAGCAGCGCAGGCGCCATTACCGCAAAAATAATCTTGCGGGCCAGCGGCGCGCCAAAGATACGCACGGTCAGGTCGGTTGCGAGGAAAATAAACGGAAAGCTAAACGCGCCCCAGGTAGTATGAAAACCAAAAATGGAGACCGGCAGCTGCACCAGATAGTTACTGGAGGTGATCACCAGCAGATGAAAAAGCGAAAGCCAGAACAACGCTTTTACGCGCTGTGCTTGAGAGAACTGCATCATGTTGTAGCCTTTTTAGTGGTTGGGGTGAGGGAACCCAATGTGTGTCTTGAAACGCTAAAAACCGCCGCATGATACTGCGTTATGTGCGCTTTGCAACGGCTAATTTTCGCGCAATCGCTAACCTGCCTTGCGTCACAAATAACTGGCGGTAAACTAGGGCGGTTTTTTGACTGACTGAGTGAACCATGAGCGATATCTTTTCTGCTGCTGACCACACCCTTGATGCTCAGGGCCTGCGCTGCCCTGAGCCGGTAATGATGGTACGCAAAACTGTGCGCACCATGCCCGTCGGCGAAACGCTGCTGATTGTGGCGGATGACCCGGCGACGACCCGTGATATCCCTGGCTTCTGCCGCTTTATGGATCATGAGCTGATTGCTCAGAGCACCGATTCTCTTCCTTATCGCTATCTCATCCGTAAAAACCATTAATTCTCTAAGGGCAGAAACTGTGATCTGCCCTGGAATATCGTTACCAAATCGTTAAACCATCGTTTCACAATTGTAGCTTTTGTGAGGCGTCTCACCGTCGTTTTCCCCGTACCAGGCTAATTTTTAAACGCAAAACTAAAACAACGTTTTATTAAATACCCTGGAGCCGACCGATGAAAATGACTGTCAGGCCATTTGTGGCCGCCTTATGCTTTTCCACCGCAGCACTCTGTTTTACGCCCTCGGTTTTAGCGCAAACCATCCGCGCCGCTGATGTCCATCCTGAAGGCTACCCGAACGTGGTGGCGGTCCAGCACATGGGCGAAAAACTCAAACAGCAAACTAACGGCGACCTGGAAATTAAAGTCTTCCCGGGCGGCGTGCTGGGCGATGAAAAGCAAATGATTGAGCAGGCGCAAATGGGGGCCATCGACATCATTCGCGTATCAATGGCGCCCGTGGCGGCGATTCTGCCGGACATCGAAGTGTTCACTCTGCCGTACGTTTTCCGCGATGAAGATCATATGCACAAGGTCATCGACGGCGATATCGGCAAACAGATTGGCGAGAAGCTCACCAACAACCCGAAATCCAAACTGGTATTCCTTGGCTGGATGGATTCCGGTACCCGTAACCTGATTACTAAACAGCCGGTCACCAAACCGGAAGATTTGAAAGGGATGAAAATCCGCGTTCAGGGCAGTCCGGTGGCGATTGATACCCTGAAAGACATGGGCGCTAACGCCGTCGCCATGGGCGTGAGTGAAGTTTACAGCGGCATGCAGACCGGCGTTATCGACGGTGCCGAAAACAACCCGCCAACCTTTATCGCCCACAACTACATGCCGGTAGCGAAACATTACACCCTCAGCGGCCACTTCATCACCCCGGAAATGCTGCTCTATTCCAAAGTGAAATGGGACAAACTCAACGCCGATCAGCAGCAAAAAATCCTGACGCTGGCCCGCGAAGCCCAGATGGAACAGCGCGAGCTGTGGAACGCCTACAACAAACAGGCGCTGGAAAAAATGAAAGCGGGTGGCGTGCAGTTCCACGACATCGACAAAGCGTACTTCGTCCAGGCGACGGAGCCGGTGCGTAAAGCCTATGGCGAAAAGCATCAGGCTCTGATGAAAGCCATCGCTGACGTCCAGTGATTTTCACGTCGGACGGAGGACCTATGTCTGAATCCTTTTCAAAAGTGATGGATAAGCTGTACATGCTGGCGATGTGGGTCGCCGGCGTGTCGCTGCTGGTGATGACCATCGTGATCCCCATCGGCATTTTTTCCCGTTACGTGCTCAATCAGGGGGAATCCTGGCCGGAGCCAGTGGCCATTCTGTGCATGGTAACGTTCACTTTTATCGGCGCGGCGGTAGGCTACCGCGCCGGTTCGCACATCGCCGTCAACATGCTGACCGACCGTCTGCCCGCCGGGCTGCAACGCGCTGCGGCGCGGCTGGTTGATCTCATGATGCTGCTGATTACCGGGATGATGTTCTGGTACAGCTACGGGCTGTGCCTCGATTTGTGGGATCAGCCGGTGGCGGAGTTTCCACTGCTGACCTCGGGTGAAACCTATCTGCCGCTGCCGATTGGCTCGGCGGTGTTGATTCTGTTTGTCATTGAGCGTCTGCTGTTCGGTTCTCAGGAGAACCGCCCGATAGTGCTCATCGGTAACCACGGGTAAGGGGTGTCAGATGGATGCGTTTGTTCTGCTTTTCACCCTCGCCATTTTGTTGGCTATTGGGATGCCGGTGGCCTTTGCCGTGGGGCTCAGCGCCGTGGCCGGGGCAATCTGGATTGAGTTACCGCTGGAAGCGCTGATGATTCAGATTACCAGCGGGGTGAATAAATTTACCCTGCTGGCGATTCCGTTCTTCATTCTCGCTGGGGCGATCATGGCGGAAGGCGGGATTGCTCGCCGACTGGTCAATTTCGCCTATCTGTTCGTGGGCTTTATTCGCGGTGGACTGTCACTGGTGAACATTGTGGCGTCCACCTTTTTCGGTGCTATTTCCGGTTCATCGGTGGCGGATACTGCCTCTATCGGCAGCGTGATGATCCCGGAAATGGAGAAAAAAGGGTATCCGCGCGAATATGCGGCGGCGGTCACCGCCAGCGGTTCGGTGCAGGCGATCCTGATCCCGCCGAGCCACAACTCGGTGATTTACTCCCTGGCGGCAGGCGGCACGGTGTCTATTGCCTCGCTGTTTATCGCCGGGGTGTTGCCGGGCTTGCTGCTGGGTGTCAGCCTGATGGTGATGTGCCTCGCCTTCGCGAAAAAGCGCGGCTATCCAAAAGGCGAAGTCATTCCCTTTCGCCAGGCAGTGAAGATCTTCTTTGATGCGCTGTGGGGGCTGATGACGGTGGTCATCATTCTCGGTGGGATCCTTTCCGGCATTTTCACCGCGACAGAATCCGCGGCGGTGGCCTGCCTGTGGGCGTTCTTTGTCACCATGTTTATCTACCGTGACTACAAATGGAATGAGCTGCCGAAGCTGATGTACCGCACGGTCAAAACGGTCAGTATCGTGATGATCCTGATTGGCTTTGCCGCGGCGTTTGGCGCGGTGATGACCTACATGCAACTGCCAACGCGTATCACCGAGTTCTTCACCACGCTTTCCAGCAACAAGTACGTGATTCTGATGTATCTCAACGTCATGCTGCTGTTGATTGGTACGCTGATGGATATGGCGCCGATCATTTTGATCCTGACGCCGGTGCTGTTGCCGGTGACCAATGCGCTGGGAATCGATCCGGTACATTTCGGGATGATCATGATGGTAAATCTGGGGATTGGCCTGATTACGCCGCCGGTGGGGTCGGTGCTGTTTGTGGCCAGTGCGGTGAGTAAGCAGAAGATAGAAACCGTGGTCCGCGCGATGCTGCCGTTCTACGCAATGCTGTTGGTGGTGCTGGCGATGGTGACGTACATTCCGGCGATTTCACTGTGGCTGCCGCACGCCCTGGGGATGTAGTCGTTTCTCCAGAGGTTGTAGGTCCGTGCAAGCCACGCGCCGCTGGGGATTGTTTTTTAAATGCCCGGTGGCGCTGTCGCTGACCGGGCCGACACGTTCCGATCCTATTTCCGATTCAACAACCGTAACGCATTCGCCGTCACCAGCACCGTGGCACCGGTATCGGCCAGAACCGCGAGCCACAGGCCGGTGATACCGAGTAGCGTAGTGACCAGGAAGACGGCTTTCAGTCCCAGCGCAATCGTAATATTTTGGCGGATGTTGGCGCGGGTCGCGCGGGCAATGCTGATCATCTGCGCCAGACCCGTCAGGCGGTTGCCGGTCAGCGCCGCGTCGGCGGTTTCCAGCGCCACGTCCGTCCCGCTACCCATCGCAATGCCAATTGTAGACGCTTTCATCGCCGGCGCATCGTTGATGCCGTCGCCCACCATCGCCAGCGGAGCCTGCTGATTCAATGTGGTCACGGCGGTCACTTTATCCGCAGGCAGCAGCCCGGCGCGGAAATCCAGCCTCAGCTCATGGGCAATCGCAGCGGCTGCCCGAGGGTTATCGCCGGTCAGGATAACGCCCTGAACGCCCAGCGCATTCAGTGCGCTGACTGCTTCGCGAGCGTCGTCCCGCAGCGTGTCGCGCAATGCCAGAATGCCTTGCAGACGCTGATTTTTAACCACCACCACCACTGTTTGTCCGGCCTCTTCCAGCGCCCTGATGTGTGCCGCCTGACCTTCGGCCGGGAATTTATCCCCGGCGCAAATCAGCACCTTCTCGCCATTCACGTCGGCTTCGATACCGGACCCGGCCAGCGCTCGTTGGTTCTGAGCCTCTGGCAGCGTGAGGTGGCGTGCGTTCGCTTCGTTGATAATCGCCGTCGCCAGCGGGTGGCTGGAGCCTTGTTCTACGGCCGCAGCCAGCGCCAGAAGCTCGCCTTCATTGGTGCCGTTCAGCGCCACAATGCTTGTCACGCGCGGTTTGCCGACGGTCAGCGTCCCGGTTTTGTCGAAGGCGATGTGATGAATGCGACCGAGCTGTTCCAGCGCCGCGCCGCCCTTAATCAATGCGCCCCGGCGCGCCGCGGCAGCCAGGCCCGAGGTAATCGCCGCCGGGGTGGAAATCACCAGCGCGCACGGACAGCCAATCAGCAACAGCGTCAGGCCTTTGTAAATCCACGGCTGCCACTCAGCGCCCGCCAGCAGTGGCGGTAATACCGCAACCAGCAGCGCGACCAGCATAATCGCCGGGGTGTAAATGCGGCTGAAGCGATCGATAAAGCGCTCAATCGGTGCCCGGCGCTCTTCGGCCTCTTCAATCAGGCGCAGAATGCGGTCGATGGCGCTGTCGCCGGGTTCGGACGTCACGCTCAGCTGCACCAGGCGGTCTACACTGGTAGCGCCTGCCGGTACGCTTTCCCCTTCCGCACGTTCGACCGGGACTGATTCGCCGGTGAGTGCGCTTTCATCGAAGCTGGCAAAGGCGGATATCAGCTTACCGTCCGCAGGCAGACGCCCCCCGGCGGCGACTTCAATCACATCGCCCGGATGTAAATCCCGTTGGGCTACGGTTTCTCGTTGGCCGTCACGCAGACGAACAGCGGTGTCCGGTTTCAGGGCCATTAACGCGCTGACGCCTTTGCGGGCGCGACTGGCGGCCCAGCCTTCAAGGCGTTCGCCGATGATAAACAGCAGCAGCACCATCGCCGCTTCAGCCGTCGCGCCGATAAATAACGCGCCGATCGCCGCCACGCTCATCAGCGTTTCAATGGCAAACCAGCTACCGGTTTTAATCAGACGCAGGGCCTGGCGTGCAATCGGGAACAGTCCAACCAGAGTGGTGGCGATAAAGGCGAGATTCCCGAGCGGATGGTTTATCTGCGTCAGCCCCCAGCTGATAGCCATCAGGGCGATCAGCACTATCAGTGGTAAATTTTCTTTCAGACGAGAAGGGGCGGGCGCTTCCGGCGCATCTTCGCTACGTAGGACATAGCCCGCGTTGGCGACGGCGGTTTCGACCTGGGCGCGAATATCGCTTTCGGCATCAACCAGCAGTTTTTCGGTGGTGAACAACACCTGAACCTGATTGACGCCGCTCACCTGGCGAACGGCATTTTCAACTTTGCGCGCACAGGCGGCGCAGTCCATGCCGTTGACCAGCCAACTGAAACGCGTACCGGAAGCGGGAGAGATGACCGGGGCAGACTCAGACTTTGAGCCGCCGCAGCACGCGCCGTGATCGTTGTGCAGTGCCGTGACCGGAGCAGGCGTGAAGGTCGTTTTCGCGAACTGAGGCGCGGGTTTGGCTTTGGCGTCTGGAGTCGACATGGCACTCTCCTGTTACTGATAATTTTCTCAATAACACAGAGCATACACTTTGGAGTCGACTCCAGAGTCAAGCCTCTTTTTACAAATACAGCGCGCGGACGATCAAAAAGTGCCCGGCGAAGTAGCACGCCGAGGAAATGGCGGTATCGGCGCGGAAACGGCGTCGGTAGTGACTGCCCAGCCACACGATATTGCCGATAAGCAGCAGCGTCGCGCCAAGGAAGCCGGAAAGCGCGGTATCTACCGGACGGAAGAACCACAGTTCGCCCGCCAGCCACACCATCACCAGCGTCATCGCAATAAACGTACACACCGGCAGGCGCAGCTCTTCAAGGCGTGACCAGATAACGGCTATCAGCAGCGCGCCAATCACCAGCAGCACCAGCGGCAGCGGCCAGAAGAACGACAGCGTCATCTGGCTGGCGAACCAAATCGTATACAGCAGATGAGAAAGGAAGAACGCGCCCACCGCGTACAGAATACGTTCGCGCGACAGCAACGTTAGCGCATCGCCAATCAGCGACGCACACAGGCCCGCCAGCACCAGGTAACTGATTGCGTTAAACATCGGGGCCTGCCAGGCGAGAAGCAGCAACAGAATCAGCGTGACGGGTTTGAACACCCAGCGCTGCCAGACCGGGCCACGGTAGGAGGCGTCGACGTAAAGCCAACCGGATAAACAGACTGCAATGAAAGACCACAGCATAATAAGTCCTTGTATCTTTTATCGATGTAAAAGCACTCTCCGATTCAGTGTAGTGGCGCGGGGTGGCAGATGGCAATGCCGGTTCAGGCAAGGTATCCTCCTTTGCGTCAATTCTTAGAAGACAGTGAGAGAATCCTCCCATGAGCAAAATGCCGCTCTTTTTTGTGATTGTGGTGGCGATAATTGTCGTTGCCGCGTCGTTCCGTTTCGTGTCACAGCGTCGTGAAAAGATGGAAAACGAGGCCGCGCCGCTGCAGCAAAAGCAGGTGGTAGTGACCAACAAACGTGAAAAGGTGTTGAACGATCGACGCTCTCGCCAGCAAATCGTCGCCCCGGCGGGCAGCGATATGCGTTATGAAGCGAGCTTTAAGCCGGAAACCGGCGGGCTGGAAGTCACGTATCGTCTGGATGAGAAGGCGTATCACGCGTTGAACGTCGGTGACAAAGGGACGCTGAGCTACAAAGGCTCGCAGTTTGTGGCGTTCACGGTGCCATGATGGGGGCCCGGCAAGCGCGAGCGTCGCCGGGCAAAAACATCACTTCTTCTTCGTTGTCGTCAATTTCATCTTCTTCTGCCAGGCAATCAGTTCAAATACCCCAAACAGAAATACGCGAACCGACTCGCCGCGGGTCATTTGCGGACCGTCCTTCGGCAGGGTGGCTTTCAGCAGGGTCATTTGCAGGCCGTGCATCAGGATCATGAAAATCAGCGCCACGTTGACGAAGATATTTACCGGGAATTTGAACGGGTGCAAAACGTTGAGGACCAAAAAGGCCCAGACGCAAAGCATGAGCAGGCGGCCGATATTAAGCAGCATTGTTATTTCCTTGTGCTTCACGTTGATAAAGGCGATAAGCAACCTGACCGGCCACTTTTTCGCGGTATAAATCCCAGTGCGAGGGGACCAACGGCAGGCCGTTTTCCACTTCGCTTTCGACATAAATCAGCGCGTCGTCAGCCAGCCAGCCCTTCGTTTCCAGCAGATTCAGCGTCTCGTCGAGCAGCCCTTTACGGAACGGCGGATCGATAAACACCACATCGTGCGGTGTGCCAGGCTGTGCAAGGAACGTCAGGCTGTTGGTATTAACCACTTTCGCGTGGCTGGCCTTAAGCGTCGCGAGGTTTTTTTGTAACTGT
Organism: Citrobacter sp. 18056; assembly: GCA_902706235.1. Taxonomy (GTDB): domain Bacteria; phylum Pseudomonadota; class Gammaproteobacteria; order Enterobacterales; family Enterobacteriaceae; genus Scandinavium; species Scandinavium manionii. Next base: position 308,584 of record CACSJR010000002.1, read on the forward strand.
TGTGCCACATGGCGATCCATTTCCAGCAGGGTCGCACTGGCGGCATAACGCGACAGCGCTTCTAGCCCCAATGCGCCGCTTCCAGCGAAACAATCGAGGCAGCGAGCATCGACCATATGCGGCGCAAGCCAGTTAAATAGCGTCTCACGGACGCGGTCGGTGGTCGGGCGCAGGCCTGGGCTGTCCGGAACAGGGAGCTTACGGCCCCGCCATTGCCCGCCTATAATGCGGATCTGGCCGCTGCCGGAGTGGTTTGGTTTTTTCATATCTATGCTCAGCTCAATGCCGGATTACTGTTCCAGGCGGTGATGCGCGTTAAGTTAAGTGATAGACTATTTCATCATTTTTTTAGCTTCCATGTACATACACCTAAATAATTCTGGTTTCATGAAACCTGAATTATGGAGGGATAGCGGTAACGCGGTACCGGGAATCAACAGTGAAGAGCGTGCTCGCAAATGGCAAAAGATAAAAAAAGAGGCTTTTTTTCCTGGCTGGGCTTTGGACAGAAAGAAAAAGAGCAACAGGAAGCCGAACAGCAGCAAAGCGAAGCGCAGCAAGCCGCCGCTGAGCCTGTCATTGAGCAGGACACGCAGGAAACGGCTGAAGCCCTAACGCTTGAACCTGCTGCGGAACAGGACGTTGAACGCCTCGCTGAACCCGAAGCGGAAGTGACCGCGCACAGCGAAGCAGAAACCGAAGCCTTCGCCGACGACGTGGTTGAGGTGACCGAAGAGATCTCTCAAAGCGCCATCGTACAGCCGGTTGAGCCGGAAGCTGTGGCTGTCGCGCCGGTGGAAGCCGAACCAGAAGAAGTGGCTGCCGTCACTGCGTCGGTCGAAGAACCGCGCGTTGACGCTGAGCCTGAGGCCGTTATCGAACACGAAGTGCTGCCGCTGCCGGAAGAGATTGCCGAAGAAGAAGCCGTTGTCGCGCATCAGGCGCAAGCCGAAGAAGCGACACCGATTGAAACCGTTGCAGAAGAACCAGCCGTTGAAGAGCCTGTGGTTGCAGAAGCCCCGGTTGAAGAAACTGTCGCAGAAGACGTTGTCGAAGAAGAAGACTTTGCCGACGTTGAACTGAGCGACGAAGAGCTTGAAGCGCAGGCGCTGGCTGCCGCCGATGCGGCAGAAAATGCTATCGATGCGCCGGAAGAAACGGCAGAAGAAACCGACGATGCACAAACGCAGCAGGAACAGGAGCGGCCGACTAAAGAGGGCTTCTTCGCGCGTCTGAAACGCAGCCTCCTGAAAACCAAAGAAAACCTCGGTTCCGGATTTATCAGTCTGTTCCGCGGCAAGAAAATCGATGATGATCTGTTTGAAGAGCTGGAAGAACAGCTGCTGATTGCAGACGTCGGCGTGGAAACGACCCGCAAAATCATCGCCAATCTGACCGAAGGCGCAAGCCGCAAACAGCTGCGTGATGCCGAAGCGCTGTACGGTCTGCTGAAAGATGAAATGAGCGAAATCCTCGCAAAAGTGGAAGAGCCGCTTAATATTGAAGGCAAAATGCCGTTTGTTATCCTGATGGTTGGCGTCAACGGCGTGGGTAAAACCACCACCATTGGCAAGCTGGCGCGCCAGTTTGAGCAGCAGGGTAAATCGGTGATGCTGGCGGCAGGTGATACCTTCCGTGCCGCGGCGGTTGAGCAGCTCCAGGTCTGGGGTCAGCGCAATGATATTCCGGTGATTGCTCAGCATACCGGGGCCGATTCCGCATCGGTGATTTTCGATGCCATTCAGGCTGCGAAAGCCCGTAACGTGGATGTCCTGATTGCCGACACCGCAGGTCGCTTGCAGAACAAATCGCACCTGATGGAAGAATTGAAGAAGATTGTCCGCGTAATGAAAAAGCTCGACGAAGATGCACCGCATGAAATCATGCTGACCATCGATGCGAGTACCGGTCAGAATGCCATCAGCCAGGCGAAGCTGTTCCACGAAGCGGTTGGGCTGACGGGCATCACATTGACTAAACTGGACGGGACCGCCAAGGGTGGCGTTATCTTCTCGGTGGCCGATCAGTTCGGCATTCCGATTCGCTACATTGGCGTTGGCGAACGTATCGAAGATTTGCGTCCGTTTAAATCGGACGATTTTATAGAGGCACTTTTTGCCCGAGAGGATTAACAATGATTCGCTTTGAACAAGTCAGCAAAGCCTATCTCGGTGGGAGACAAGCGCTGCAAGGGATTAACTTCCAGCTGCAGCCGGGTGAGATGGCCTTTCTGACCGGCCACTCCGGCGCGGGGAAAAGTACCCTGCTGAAGCTCATTTGCGGTATCGAGCGTCCCAGCACCGGGAAAATCTGGTTTAGCGGCCACGACATCAGCCGCCTGAAAAACCGCGAAGTGCCGTTCCTGCGTCGCCAGATTGGGATGATCTTCCAGGATCACCATCTGCTGATGGACCGCACTGTGTTTGATAACGTCGCTATTCCGCTGATCATCGCGGGGGCCAGCTTCGATGACATTCGTCGTCGCGTCTCGGCAGCGCTGGATAAGGTCGGGCTGCTCGACAAAGCGAAAAATTTACCGATTCAACTTTCCGGCGGTGAGCAGCAGCGCGTGGGTATTGCCCGTGCGGTGGTGAACAAACCAGCGGTACTGCTGGCGGATGAACCGACCGGTAACCTCGATGAGGCGCTGTCGGAAGGCATTTTGCGCCTGTTCGAAGAGTTTAACCGCGTTGGTGTGACGGTGTTGATGGCGACCCACGACCTGGGGCTGATTTCCAGCCGTTCATACCGACAGCTGACACTCAGCGACGGGCATTTGCACGGAGGCTACGGTGAATAAACGCGAGGCGATGAATCACATCCGGCAGTTCGGCAACCGTTTTGACCGGCTGCGTAACTCTGCGAGAGGCGGTAACAACAACGGCGGCAACGTGCCAAAACGCGCGAAGTCTTCCCCGAAGCCGAACTCCCGTAAAACCAACGTGTTTAACGAGCAGGTGCGTTACGCCTTTAACGGCGCATTGCAGGACCTGAAAAGCAAACCGCTGGCCACGTTCCTGACGGTGATGGTGATCGCCATCTCCCTGACGCTGCCGAGCGTGTGTTACATGGTTTACAAGAACGTGAACACCGCGGCATCGCAGTATTATCCGTCGCCGCAAATTACGGTGTATCTCGAAAAAACGCTGGACGATGACGCAGCAGCGCGCGTCGTCGGGCAGTTGCAGGCCGAACAGGGCGTGGATAAGGTGAATTACCTGTCCCGTGATGAAGCGTTGGGCGAGTTCCGTAACTGGTCTGGTTTTGGCGGCGCGCTGGATATGCTGGAAGAGAACCCGCTTCCCGCGGTGGCGATTGTCATTCCAAAGCTCGATTTCCAGGGCACCGACTCGCTGAACACCCTACGTGACCGTGTGTCACGTATTCAGGGCGTGGATGAAGTGCGTATGGATGACAGCTGGTTCGCGCGACTTTCGTCCATCACCGGCCTGGTTGGACGCGTGGCGGCGATGATTGGCGTGCTGATGATTGCGGCGGTATTCCTCGTCATTGGTAATAGCGTGCGCCTGAGCATCTTTGCGCGTCGCGACACCATCAACGTCCAGAAGCTTATCGGCGCAACCGACGGCTTTATCCTGCGTCCATTCCTGTACGGCGGGGCGCTGTTGGGCTTTTCTGGTGCGTTTCTGTCGCTTATCCTGTCCGAAATTCTGGTGCTGCGTTTGTCATCGGCGGTGACGGAAGTGGCGAAAGTGTTTGGCACCCAGTTTGAACTCAGTGGCTTAGGCCTGGATGAATGTTTGCTGATGCTGATTGTTTGTTCAATGATTGGCTGGATTGCCGCCTGGCTGGCGACGGTACAACATTTACGCCACTTTACGCCGGAATAAAAAAAGTCTGATATACTCTCTCCCTGCTGCAAAGTTCCTGTGCAAAATCGCAGGGAGAGAGTCAAAACCCATCAGCTTTCCCTGCCCGCAAACATTATCATCGTGATGTCACATTTTGTGCGTAATCTATTCACAGCGTTGCATGGAACTTGTGGATAACATCACTGTCTGATTAAAATGTGAATGTTAATCTCGCTGCTCGTAACAACTGGCCCGAAAGTTGCCTGATGGGGACGTACCACGGCCAGGACGTAAATTGAGAGGACTTGAATGACCAAAGATATGCAAACTTTAGCTTTAGCCCCTGTTGGCAACCTGGAATCCTATGTCCGGGCGGCAAACGCATGGCCGATGTTGACGGCTGATGAAGAACGGGCACTGGCGGAGAAGCTGCATTACCAGGGCGATCTGGAAGCAGCGAAAACGCTGATCCTGTCTCACCTGCGCTTTGTTGTTCACGTTGCTCGTAATTATTCGGGCTACGGGCTGCCGCAGGCAGATTTGATTCAGGAAGGTAACATCGGCCTGATGAAAGCTGTACGTCGTTTCAACCCAGAAGTGGGTGTGCGCCTGGTGTCTTTCGCCGTGCACTGGATCAAAGCTGAAATTCACGAATACGTACTGCGTAACTGGCGTATCGTCAAAGTTGCGACCACCAAAGCACAGCGTAAGCTGTTCTTCAACCTGCGTAAAACCAAGCAGCGTCTGGGCTGGTTCAATCAGGATGAAGTAGAAATGGTTGCGCGCGAGCTGGGCGTTTCCAGCAAAGACGTGCGTGAAATGGAATCGCGAATGTCCGCGCAGGACATGGCCTTTGATATGTCTGCTGATGACGATTCCGAAAGCCATTCCGTCGCACCGGTGCTCTACTTACAGGATAAAACGTCTAACTTTGCCGACGGCATCGAAGATGATAACTGGGAAGAGCAGGCCGCGAACAAACTGACTCACGCGATGGAAGGTCTGGACGAACGTAGCCAGGATATCATTCGCGCTCGCTGGCTGGACGTAGATAACAAGTCCACGCTGCAGGAGTTGGCCGACCGCTATGGCGTGTCCGCCGAGCGTGTGCGTCAGCTTGAAAAGAACGCGATGAAAAAATTGCGTATGGCGATCGAGGCGTAAGCTGAAAGCCAATGCCCGGTGACGCTCACGCTTACCGGGCCTACACATCGCCATTACGGCCCGGCAAGTGAAACCCGCCAGGTACAAGAAAGCCCGAAGGTCTAACCTGTCGGGCTTTTGTTTTTTATGCACTCCATCAATACTTTAAACGCTCCTTCCATCTCTTCTTCTCGCATCGCTGCAAAACCCATTAATAATCCGCGCTGCGTTGCATTGTTCAGGTAATAGCGTGAAAGCGGTCGCACCAGCACCCCCTTTTCATTTGCCGTGTTAGCCAGCGCCACGTCGTCACAATCGGCATCGAGTTTCAGCACCAGGTGCAGCCCGGCGTTGTCGTTAAATTCGCTTAATGCCTCTTTACCGAGATAATCGGTGATAAGCCCCGCCAGCCGCTGACGACGACGGGCGTACAGCAGGCGCATCCTACGGATATGCGCGGTGTAATGCCCTTCGCGAATAAACAGCGCCAGCGCTTCCTGATCGAGCAGACGACCGCTGCGATACAGCTCGGCATGGGCGGTGCGCAGCGACTGCGCCAGCGGGCGAGGCAATACCACATAGCCGAGGCGCATCCCCGGCCACATGGTTTTGCTGAAGGTGCCGATGTAAATCACCGGCGCATCTTCGACCAGCCCCTGTAGCGCCGGAATCGGCTGGCCCGAAAAGCGGAACTCGCTATCGTAATCGTCTTCGACAATCCAGCTGCCGGTCTGTCGCGCCAGGGCCAGCAGGCGTTGACGGCGTTCCAGGCTCATCACGCAGCCAAGCGGATACTGATGCGACGGCGTGACGAAGATCAGACGTGGCGGTGACTCTCCTGGCTCCGGTGGGTTCATGCCGCTGAGATCGACATCGACCGCCTGCAAATTCACGCTGTTCATCTGCAACACGTTGCGAATACCCCAATAGGCGGGCTCTTCAATCCACGCGCTGTCGCCGGGGTTGCACAGCATACGTGACACTAAATCAATCGCCTGGTGAATGCCTTCGGTTATCAGGATCTGGTCCGGCGTGCAGCGCACCGAGCGCGCCACGCGCAGATATTCCATCAACGCCTGTTGTAGCGCCAGACTGCCGCCGGAAGGGCTGTAGGAAAGCTGCATCGCCTGCGGCTTGCGGCTGACGCGGGTGTGGATTTTACGCAGCAGCGCGTGCGGGAACTCGTTCACGTCGGGCACGCCGGGCAAAAACGCGCCCCACTGGCGAGGGCTGGCGCGGCTGTGCGCCAACAGCGCCTGACCGCGTTCTGAAAAGCTCACGCTTTGTGGCGAACTGGCGTGCTGTTCATCGCTGCCCGCGGCGAACAGCAACGCGTCCGGCACGGTTTTTGCCACGAAGGTGCCGCTACCGGAGCGGGACACGATATAGCCCTCCGCCAGCAGCTGTTCGTACACGGTCAGCACCGTATTGCGCGACATGCGCAGCTGGCTCGCGAGATCGCGTGAAGGCGGCAGACGGCTTTGCGGCGGCAGGCTGCCGTCAAGGATCGACAATCGCACGGCGTTATACAGCTTTTTGTGCAATTTATCGTCGGATTGCTCGTCCAGACGCAGTTGCAGGAGATCGCACACTAAAGAACGCAATTGGATCCCTCAATTATTCAAAACTGGTACTCGATTATAGGACCGCTCAAGCAGTAAAACTATTGCATTGTTTCAAAGTTGTTAACACTAATGAATTTGAGATGGGGTAAGGTCGATGAAGAATAATGAACTGAATCAGCGCCGTTTGCAGGCGACACCACGCGGCATTGGCGTCATGTGCGGCTTCTACGCCGAGAAAGCTGAAAACGCCACGCTTTGGGATGTGGAAGGCAATGAAGTGATTGATTTCGCGGCGGGTATTGCGGTGCTAAACACCGGTCATCGCCATCCTTCAATCGTTGCGGCGATTGAAAAACAATTGCAGGCGTTTACCCACACCGCGTACCAGATTGTCCCTTACGAAAGCTATGTTTCACTGGCCGAGCGCATTAACGAGCGTGTGCCGGTGAACGGCCCGGCGAAAACCGCATTTTTCTCGACAGGTGCGGAAGCCGTTGAAAACGCGGTGAAAATCGCCCGTGCTTACACCAAGCGCCCCGGCCTGATTACCTTCGGCGGCGGTTTCCACGGCCGTACCTTCATGACCATGGCGCTGACCGGCAAAGTGGCTCCGTACAAAATCGGCTTCGGTCCGTTCCCGGGTTCCGTTTACCACGGCCAGTATCCAAATGCGGCGCACGGCGTCAGCACTGCAGACGCGCTGAAAAGTCTCGATCGCATTTTCAAAGCGGATATCGCCCCGGATCAGGTGGCGGCGATTATTCTCGAACCGGTGCAGGGCGAGGGTGGTTTCAACGTCGCGCCGGCCGATTTTATGCAGGGCCTGCGCAAACTGTGCGATACCCACGGCATTCTGCTAATTGCGGATGAAGTGCAGACCGGTTTTGCCCGTACCGGCAAACTGTTTGCGATGGAGCATTACGACGTGAAGCCAGACCTGATGACCATGGCGAAAAGTCTGGCCGGCGGCATGCCGCTCTCTGCGGTGGCAGGCCGTGCCGAGGTGATGGATGCACCCGCTCCCGGCGGTCTCGGCGGTACTTACGCCGGTAACCCGTTGGCCGTTGCCGCGGCGCACGCGGTGCTCGATATCATCGACGAAGAGAAGCTCTGTGCCCGTGCGGCTGAGCTGGGGCATCACCTGGTTGAAGTGCTGAACAACGCCAGAGCCAGCTGTCCTCACATCGTGGATGTGCGTGCGCAAGGCTCGATGGTTGCCGTTGAATTTAACGATCCGCAGACCGGCGCGCCGTCACCGGAATTCACTAAACAGGTGCAGGAAAAGGCGATGAAAGAAGGCCTGCTGCTGCTGAGCTGTGGCGTCTACGGCAACGTGATTCGTTTTCTTTACCCTCTCACCATCCCTGAAGCCCAGTTCCGCAAGGCGCTGGAGATTATTCGACACTCCCTCAGCCACTAATGGCTCGCCGCTCTCCGGAGCGGCTTTTTTTTGTCACGTTTCTGTTACATAACCCTCAAAATTCTCGTTCCAAAAGTTAAAAAATCGGGTATGTTTTAGCAGAGTATGCTGCAAAAGCGCGGGCGGCAGACCAAAAATCGATATAAAGCGCTACATAACAACATCACAACAAATACAATCACCATCACAATGGGGAATCTCAGGATGAAAATGAAGGGTAAAGCGTTACTGGCAGGATGTATCGCGCTGGCGATGAGTCACATGGCGATGGCCGACGACATTAAAATTGCCGTTGTGGGGGCCATGTCCGGTCCGGTAGCGCAGTATGGCGATCAGGAGTTCACGGGGGCTGAACAGGCTGTCGCTAACATTAATGCCAAGGGCGGCATCAAAGGCAACAAACTCGAAATCGTAAAATATGACGATGCCTGCGACCCGAAACAGGCCGTAGCCGTGGCGAACAAAGTCGTGAACGATGGCATCAAATACGTTATCGGTCACCTGTGCTCTTCTTCCACTCAGCCAGCGTCTGACATCTACGAAGACGAAGGCATTCTGATGATCACTCCGGCTGCGACGGCGCCTGAGCTGACTGCGCGCGGTTACAATCTGATCCTGCGTACCACCGGTCTGGACTCTGACCAGGGCCCAACCGCCGCGAAATATATCCTCAACACCGTGAAGCCGAAACGCATCGCGATTGTGCATGACAAACAGCAGTACGGTGAAGGTCTGGCGCGCGCCGTGCAGGATCCGCTGAAAAAAGGCGGCGCCAACGTAGTGTTCTTTGACGGGATCACCGCCGGTGAGAAAGACTTCTCTACCCTGGTTGCACGTCTGAAGAAAGAGAATATCGACTTCGTTTACTACGGTGGCTACCACCCGGAAATGGGTCAGATCCTGCGCCAGGCACGTGCTGCCGGTCTGAAAACCCAGTTTATGGGCCCGGAAGGGGTGGCGAACGTGTCACTGTCTAACATTGCCGGTGATTCTGCAGAAGGCCTGCTGGTCACCAAGCCGAAGAACTACGATCAGGTTCCAGCGAACAAACCGGTGGTAGACGCTATCAAGGCGAAGAAACAGGATCCGAGCGGGGCGTTCGTGTGGACCACCTATGCCGCGATCCAGTCTTTGAGCGCGGGCCTGAACCAGAGCGACGACCCGGCGAAAATTGCTGAATGGCTGAAAGCCAACAGCGTCGACACCGTCATGGGCCCGCTGATGTGGGATAAGAAAGGCGACCTGAAAGGCTTTGAGTTCGGTGTGTTCACGTGGCATGCCAACGGTACCGCGACTGACGCGAAGTAATTTTCCCTGCGCCTTTCGTGCTGCAGATGCGTTGGCTGCGTTATTCAACCCCGGTCACTTACTTCACTAAGCTCCCGGGGATTTCATAACTTGCCGCCTTCCTGCAGCACAAAATTCTTGGGAAAATTCGAATCAGGACGTAGGCCGGGTAAGGCGGAGCCGCCTCCCGGCATTTTTAATGCTTCACCCAGCCATTTTCCTGCGCCGTAAACTCCAGCGCCTGCATAAACGCCGCCATCACGCCTCTGTCTTCCACGCCGACATCCGCCATCCACCAACTGTCGACGCCAGGATTATCACGCAGCACCTCTTCCAGCAGATATTTCCCTACGCCGCGGCGACGGGTAACTTCGCGTATCCGCATGGAATCCAGCGCGCCCTGTGTGCCTTGCAGCGTCACACGCACCGCACCGAGCAGGCGTTCATTAAACCGCGCCGCATAGATCCGATGCTGATCGTCCATCTGCAAGGACGACGCACTGTATTCTGGCCAGATCTTGCCGAGATCGATGTGGTCCTGCTCGCTGAGCGTGGTCAGCCTGATTACTGTCAGTTTCATGTGAAGCCACCTGTAAAAAATAATGCCCCGAGTTTATCTAATTTCTCGACTCGCCGATTTCTATTTTTATGTTGAATACCAGCGGATTCGTTTTCTTCTTGCCGTTCGAAGTAGCGCAATGCGTTATGGATCGAAAAATAAGCAGAATTTTAACCTGAAAGGTAGTGATTTATCCCGCTCTTTGTAACCTTATTTTATGCTGAAAACGGCGTTTTTTTTGTTTAACTCTGTCTGAATACAGAATATTATCTTTGCTTAATCGACTGAAAAATAGAGATTTTAGTCTGGTTTTTGGCAAATAACATCGCTAAACCATTAAAGAGACTGGTAAAAGTAGCGTTGTGCATTAAAAGCACAGAATGCTTTTTAACCAAATAAATACAAAATATATACAAACAACATCACGAATGGGGATTGAAGATGAAACGGAATGCAAAAACATTGATTGCGGGAATGATTGCCCTGGCCATGTCGCAGTCAGCAATGGCAAAAGACATTAAGGTCGCCGTGATTGGTGCAATGTCTGGCCCGGTTGCACAGTGGGGCGACATGGAGTTCAACGGTGCGCGTCAGGCAATTAAAGACATCAATGCCAAGGGCGGCATCAAAGGCGACAAACTGGTCGCCGTGGAATATGACGACGCCTGCGATCCGAAACAGGCCGTGGCGGTTGCCAACAAAGTGGTCAACGACGGCATCAAATATGTTATCGGTCACCTCTGTTCTTCTTCTACTCAGCCAGCGTCTGACATTTACGAAGACGAAGGCATTCTGATGATTACCCCTGGTGCGACCAACCCGGAACTGACGCAGCGCGGCTATCAGTACATCATGCGCACCGCGGGTCTCGACTCCTCGCAGGGGCCAACCGCCGCGAAATACATTCTGGATAAGGTGAAGGCGCAGCGCATTGCCATCATCCATGACAAACAGCAGTACGGCGAAGGTCTGGCGCGCTCCGTACAGGACAGCCTGAAGAAAGGTGGCGCGAACGTGGTGTTCTTCGACGGTATCACCGCTGGCGAAAAAGACTTCTCCGCGCTGGTGGCGCGTCTGCAAAAAGAAAACATCGACTTCGTTTATTACGGCGGCTACTACCCGGAAATGGGGCAGATCCTGCGTCAGGCGCGTTCCGTTGGCCTGAAAACGCAGTTCATGGGGCCGGAAGGCGTGGGTAACGCTTCCCTGTCGAACATCGCGGGTGCTGCGGGCGAAGGGATGCTGGTGACGATGCCGAAACGCTATGATCAGGATCCGGCGAACAAAGGTATCGTTGACGCGCTGAAAGCCGAGAAAAAAGATCCGAGCGGCCCGTACGTGTGGATCACCTATGCCGCCGTCCAGTCTCTGGCGACCGCCATGGACCGCACCGGCAGCGAAGATCCGCAGGCGCTGATTAAAGATTTAAAAGCTCACGGCGCGAAAACCGTGATTGGGCCGCTGAACTGGGATGAGAAAGGCGATCTGAAGGGATTTGAGTTTGGTGTCTTCCAGTGGCATGCGGATGGTTCGTCATCCGTCGCCAAATAATAAGACAAATTTCCCTGCCGCCCGATCACCTGCCGGGCGGTGATAAAAAGGTTATCTTATGTCAGAGCAGTTCCTCTATTTCCTGCAGCAGATGTTTAACGGCGTCACGCTGGGAAGCACCTATGCATTGATCGCCATCGGTTACACCATGGTGTACGGCATCATCGGGATGATCAACTTCGCCCACGGCGAGGTGTACATGATTGGCAGCTATGTGTCGTTCATGATCATCGCCGCGCTGATGATGATGGGTATCGACACCGGCTGGCTGCTGGTGGGTGCCGGATTCGTCGGGGCGATTATCATCGCCAGCGCCTACGGCTGGAGCATCGAACGCGTGGCCTATCGTCCGGTTCGCAGCTCTAAGCGCCTGATTGCCCTGATCTCCGCCATCGGGATGTCCATCTTCCTGCAAAACTACGTCAGCCTGACGGAAGGCTCGCGCGATATCGCGCTGCCAAGCCTGTTTAACGGCCAGTGGATTATCGGCAGCAGCGAAAACTTCGCCGCCAGTATCACCACCATGCAGCTCGTTATCTGGATTGTGACTTTTGTGGCGATGCTGGCTCTGACGGTGTTTATCCGCTATTCCCGCATGGGCCGCGCCTGTCGCGCCTGCGCAGAAGACCTGAAAATGGCGAGCCTGCTCGGCATCAACACCGACCGCGTTATTGCCCTGACGTTTGTTATCGGCGCGGCGATGGCGGCGGTGGCGGGCGTGCTGCTCGGTCAGTTCTATGGCGTCATTAACCCGTACATCGGCTTTATGGCCGGGATGAAAGCCTTTACTGCTGCGGTTCTCGGCGGGATCGGCAGTATTCCAGGCGCGATGATCGGCGGCCTGATTCTGGGCGTGGCCGAAGCGCTGTCCTCCGCTTACCTGAGTACCGAGTACAAAGACGTGGTGTCGTTCGCGCTGCTGATTGTGGTGCTGCTGGTGATGCCAACCGGGATCCTGGGTCGTCCGGAGGTAGAGAAAGTATGAAACCGATGCATTTTGCGATGGCGCTGCTTTCAGCCGCCATGTTCTTCGTGCTGGCGGGCGTTTTCATGGGCGTTCAGCTTTCGTTGAGTGGCACCAAACTGGTGGTTAATTCCGCCGCCGACATTCGTTGGCAGTGGATTTATATCGGCACCGCGGTAGTGTTTTTCTTCCAGCTCCTGCGCCCGATGGTGCAGAAAGGCCTGAAAAGCGTGTCCGGCCCGAAGCTGGTGCTGCCGGCGATTGACGGTTCGACCGTTAAGCAGAAGCTGTTCCTGATTGCGCTGCTGGTTATCGCCGTGGCGTGGCCGTTCATGGTGTCTCGCGGTACCATCGATATCGCCACCCTGACCATGATCTACATTATTCTTGGTCTCGGTCTGAACGTGGTCGTGGGCCTGTCTGGCCTGCTGGTGCTGGGCTACGGCGGTTTCTACGCCATCGGCGCGTACACCTTTGCGCTGCTGAATCACTATTACGGTCTCGGCTTCTGGACCTGTCTGCCGCTGGCAGGCCTGGTTTCCGCAGCCGCCGGTTTCCTGCTCGGCTTCCCGGTGCTGCGTCTGCGCGGCGACTATCTGGCGATTGTGACCCTCGGCTTCGGCGAAATCGTGCGTATTTTGCTGCTCAATAACACCGAAATCACTGGCGGCCCGAACGGTATCAGCCAGATCCCGAAACCGACGCTGTTTGGCCTCGAGTTCAGCCGTACCGCGCGCGAAGGCGGTTGGGATACCTTCAGCAACTTCTTCCACCTGAAGTACGACCCGAACGACCGTGTGATTTTCCTCTACCTGGTGGCGCTGCTGCTGGTGGTCTTTACGCTGTTTGTAATCAACCGCCTGCTGCGGATGCCGTTGGGCCGCGCGTGGGAAGCCTTGCGTGAAGATGAAATCGCGTGCCGTTCACTGGGGCTGAACCCGACGCGCATCAAGCTGACCGCCTTTACCATCAGCGCCGCGTTTGCCGGTTTCGCCGGAACGCTGTTCGCCGCCCGGCAGGGCTTCGTCAGCCCGGAATCCTTCACCTTCGCCGAATCGGCGTTCGTGCTGGCGATTGTGGTGCTGGGCGGAATGGGCTCGCAGTTTGCAGTGATCCTCGCCGCGGTGCTGCTGGTGGTATCGCGCGAACTGATGCGTGATTTCAACGAATACAGCATGTTAATGCTGGGTGGTTTGATGGTTCTGATGATGATCTGGCGTCCACAAGGCTTGCTGCCGATGACCCGTCCACATCTGAAACTGAAAAGCGGACAGACCAAAGGAGAGCAGGCATGAGTCAGCCATTATTATCCGTTAACGGCCTGATGATGCGTTTTGGCGGCCTGCTGGCGGTCAATAACGTCAATCTTGAACTGCACCCGCAGGAAATCGTCTCGCTGATTGGCCCGAACGGTGCCGGGAAAACTACAGTTTTCAACTGCCTGACCGGTTTCTATAAGCCAACGGGCGGCAGCATCATGCTGGGCGACAAGCATCTTGAAGGCCTGCCAGGCCAGAAAATTGCGCAGATGGGCGTGGTGCGTACTTTCCAGCATGTGCGTCTGTTCCGCGAAATGACGGTGATTGAAAACCTGCTGGTGGCGCAACATCAGCAGCTGAAAACCGGCGTGTTTTCCGGCCTGCTGAAAACGCCATCGTTTCGCAAAGCGCAGAGCGAAGCGCTGGACCGCGCCGCGACGTGGCTCGATCGTATCGGCCTGCTGCCGCACGCGAACCGTCAGGCGAGCAACCTCGCCTACGGCGATCAGCGTCGTCTGGAAATCGCGCGCTGCATGGTGACACAGCCGGAAATCCTGATGCTTGATGAACCGGCAGCAGGGCTGAACCCGAAAGAAACCAAAGAGCTGGATGAGCTGATTGCCGAACTGCGCAGCCATCACAACACCTCCATTCTGCTGATTGAGCACGACATGAAGCTGGTGATGGGTATTTCCGATCGTATTTACGTCGTGAATCAGGGAACGCCGTTAGCCAACGGCACGCCGGAAGAGATCCGCAATAATCCTGACGTTATTCGCGCCTATCTGGGTGAGGCATAAGATGGAAAAAGTCATGTTGTCCTTTGACAAAGTCAGCGCCCATTACGGCAAAATTCAGGCCCTGCACGAGGTCAGCCTGCACATCAATCAGGGTGAAATTGTGACGCTGATTGGCGCGAACGGCGCGGGTAAAACCACGCTGCTCGGCACGCTGTGCGGTGATCCACGCGCTTCCAGCGGGCGCGTGACCTTTGATGGCAAAGATATTACCGACTGGCAGACCGCAAAAATCATGCGTGAAGCGGTCGCGATTGTGCCGGAAGGGCGTCGCGTATTTTCCCGCATGACCGTAGATGAGAACCTGGCGATGGGCGGCTTTTTCGCCGAACGTAGCGAGTATCAGACGCGTATCAAATGGGTGTACGAACTGTTCCCGCGTTTGTGGGAACGTCGTATTCAACGGGCGGGCACCATGTCCGGCGGGGAGCAACAGATGCTGGCGATAGGCCGCGCATTGATGAGCCAGCCGCGTCTGCTGCTGCTCGACGAGCCGTCGCTGGGTCTGGCGCCGATCATCATCCAGCAGATTTTCGACACCATTGAGCAACTGCGCAAAGAGGGAATGACCATCTTCCTTGTGGAGCAGAACGCCAACCAGGCGCTGAAACTCGCTGACCGCGGCTACGTGCTGGAAAACGGCCACGTGGTGCTGGAAGACACCGGCGACGCGCTGCTGGCCAACGAAGCGGTGCGGAGCGCCTATCTCGGCGGTTAATCCTTTGTGCCCGGCGAGGCTGTCGCTTGCCGGGCACAAAGGATCCTGAATCGCACATACCCCTCCATCGTCACCATTCCATCATCTCCCTGAAGCCTGGCTGTCACCGCTTCGTCATCTTTCGTCTCTATTTCTGTCATACGCGCATGTCATGTTGTGTTGCGAACAAAAACGCGTGATTTCGCGCATCCGGCACAACAAGAGAGATAACCGAATGACATCGTTACGACACACCGCTTTAGCGCTGACGCTGGGACTGGCGTTTGCTTCCCAGGCCATGGCTGTCACCACCGTTCCGTTCTGGCATTCCATGGAAGGGGAACTGGGCAAAGAAGTTGATTCCCTCGCCCAGCGTTTTAACGACACCCATCCTGATTACAAAATTGTGCCGGTTTATAAAGGCAACTACGAGCAGAGCCTGGCGGCCGGGATTGCGGCGTTCCGCACCGGTAACGCGCCGGCTATTTTGCAGGTTTATGAAGTCGGCACCGCGACCATGATGGCGTCGAAAGCCATCAAACCCGTGTACGAAGTGTTTAGCGATGCGGGCATTGCGTTCGACGAGTCGCAGTTCGTGCCGACGGTATCGGGCTACTACACCGATTCCAAAACCGGCCACCTGCTAAGCCAGCCGTTTAACAGCTCAACGCCGGTGCTGTACTACAACAAAGACGCGTTCAAAAAAGCGGGATTAGATCCTGAGCAGCCGCCGAAAACCTGGCAGGATCTCGCCGACTATACCGCGAAACTGAAAGCGGCTGGGATGAAGTGCGGCTACGCCAGCGGCTGGCAGGGTTGGATCCAGCTGGAAAACTTCAGTGCATGGAACGGCCTGCCAATTGCCACTCAAAACAACGGGTTTGACGGCACTGATGCGGTGCTGGAATTCAACAAACCGGTGCAGGTGAAGCACATTGCGATGCTGGAAGCGCTGAATAAGAAGGGTGATTTCAGCTACTTCGGGCGCAAAGATGAGTCCACCGAGAAGTTCTACAACGGCGATTGCGCCATTACCACCGCGTCTTCCGGCTCGCTGGCGGACATTCGCCAGTACGCCAAATTCAACTACGGCGTAGGCATGATGCCGTACGATGCTGATGCGAAGGGCGCGCCGCAAAACGCCATCATTGGCGGGGCCAGCCTGTGGGTGATGCAGGGTAAAGATAAAGAGACCTACAAAGGCGTGGCGGAGTTCCTCGACTTCCTGACCAAACCGGAAATCGCTGCCGAATGGCACCAGAAAACCGGCTATTTGCCTGTCACCAAAGCGGCGTATGACCTGACCCGTCAGCAGGGCTTCTACGACAAGAACCCAGGGGCGGATATCGCCACGCGTCAGATGCTGAACAAGCCGCCGTTGCCATTCACCAAAGGTCTGCGTCTGGGCAATATGCCGCAGATCCGCACTATTGTGGATGAAGAGCTGGAATCGGTATGGACCGGCAAGAAAACCCCGCAGCAGGCGCTTGATGCCGCCGTCGAGCGTGGGAATCAGCTGCTACGTCGCTTTGAGAAATCAACGAAATCGTAATGCATAAAATGCCCGGTGGCGCAGTACTTACCGGGCTTACGCACTGCCTCGTGTAGGCCGGGTAAGGCAATGCCGCCACCCGGCATTTTCTGGAAAAGAGTCTATCTATGTCCTCATCCCGTCCGGTATTTCGCTCGCGCTGGCTGCCCTATGTTCTGGTCGCGCCGCAGCTCGCCATTACCGTCATTTTCTTTATCTGGCCTGCGGGCGAAGCGTTGTGGTATTCGCTGCAGAACGTCGATCCGTTCGGGCTTTCCAGTGAATTTGTCGGCTTCGATAATTTTATCGCCCTGTTCCACGACAGCTACTACCTTAATTCCTTCTGGACCACCCTGAAATTCAGCGGCATGGTCACTATCAGCGGTCTGCTGGTGTCGCTGTTTTTCGCCGCGCTGGTTGATTATGTGGTACGCGGTAGCCGTATATATCAAACCCTTATGCTGCTGCCGTACGCCGTCGCACCCGCCATCGCCGCGGTGCTGTGGATTTTCCTTTTCAACCCCGGTCGCGGGCTGATCACCCACTGGCTGGATATGGTGGGCTATAACTGGAACCACGCGCAAAACAGCGGTCAGGCGATGTTCCTGGTGGTGTTCGCCTCGGTGTGGAAGCAAATCAGTTACAACTTCCTGTTCTTCTTTGCCGCATTGCAATCCATTCCTCGCTCGCTGGTGGAAGCCGCCGCCATTGATGGCGCAGGCCCGGTGCGCCGCTTCTTTGCGATTGCGCTGCCGCTGATTGCCCCGGTGAGTTTCTTTCTGCTGGTGGTCAATCTGGTGTACGCCTTCTTCGATACCTTCCCGGTGATTGACGCGGCGACAGCGGGCGGCCCGGTGCAGGCCACCACCACGCTCATCTACAAAATTTACCGTGAAGGGTTTGCCGGACTGGACCTGTCCGCGTCGGCGGCGCAGTCGGTAGTGCTGATGGGGCTGGTGATTGTGCTGACGGTGGCTCAGTTCCGCTACGTAGAAAGTAAGGTGCGCTATCAATGATTGAACATCGTCGCGGGCTGACCTGGTTCAGCCACATCATGTTGATTCTGGGGATTGCAGTGATCCTGTTCCCGCTGTATGTCGCGTTTGTCGCGGCCACGCTGGATGACAAAGCCGTTTTCGCCACACCGATGACGCTTATCCCCGGCTCGCATCTGCTCGAGAACATGACGCTCATTTGGTCGCGTGGCATCGGGGCCAACAGCGCGCCATTCTGGCTGATGTTGCTCAACAGTTTCATTATGGCGTTTACTATCACGGTAGGCAAAATTGCGGTGTCGATGCTTTCAGCCTTTGCCATCGTCTGGTTTCGCTTTCCGCTGCGTAACCTGTTCTTCTGGATGATTTTTATCACCCTGATGCTGCCGGTTGAAGTGCGAATTTTCCCGACGGTGGAAGTGATAGCCAACCTCAAATTGCTCGATAGCTACACCGGGCTGACGCTGCCGCTGATGGCCTCTGCCACCGCCACTTTCCTGTTCCGCCAGTTCTTTATGACCCTGCCGGATGAATTGATGGAAGCGGCGCGGATCGACGGCGCGTCGCCGATGCGCTTTTTCCGCGACATCGTGCTGCCACTGTCGAAAACCAACCTCGCGGCGCTGTTTGTTATCACCTTTATCTACGGCTGGAACCAGTATCTGTGGCCGTTGTTGATTATCACCGACGCGGATCTCGGCACGGCAGTGGCGGGTATCAAAGGGATGATCGCCACCGGGGAAGGCACCACGGCGTGGAATCAGGTGATGGCGGCGATGCTGCTGACGTTGATCCCGCCCGTTATTATCGTATTAGCCATGCAGCGTGCGTTTGTCCGCGGCCTGGTCGACAGTGAGAAATAAAAAAGATGGCAGGACTGAAACTACAGGCTGTAACCAAGAGCTGGGATAACGGCAAAACCCAGGTGATCCAGCCGTTGACGCTGGACGTGTCCGACGGCGAGTTTATTGTGATGGTTGGCCCGTCAGGTTGCGGCAAATCGACGCTGCTGCGGATGGTCGCCGGGCTGGAACGCGTTTCCAGCGGCGATATCTGGATTGACCGCCAGCGCGTGACCGAGCTGGAGCCAAAGGAGCGCGGTATCGCGATGGTGTTCCAGAACTACGCCCTGTATCCGCACATGAGTGTGGAAGAAAACATGGCCTGGGGCCTGAAAATTCGCGGCATGGGCCAAAGCCATATTGCTGAGCGGGTGAAAGAGGCGGCGCGCATTCTGGAACTGGATGCGTTACTCAAACGCCGTCCGCGCGAGCTGTCCGGTGGGCAGCGCCAGCGCGTGGCGATGGGGCGCGCTATCGTGCGCGATCCGGCGGTGTTCCTGTTCGATGAGCCGCTGTCTAATCTCGATGCCAAACTCCGCGTGCAGATGCGCCTCGAGCTGCAACAATTGCATCGCCGCCTGAACACCACGTCGCTGTATGTGACGCACGATCAGGTGGAAGCGATGACCCTTGCCCAGCGGGTGATGGTGATGAACAAAGGCATTGCCGAGCAAATTGGCACCCCGGTTGAAGTGTATGAAAAACCTGCCAGCCGCTTCGTGGCGAGCTTTATCGGCAGCCCGGCGATGAACCTGCTCGACGGGCGCGTGAGTCCATCGGGCACGCATTTCGAACTCGACAGCGGCATGGCGCTGCCCTTGAACTGGCTCTATCGCGGCTACGCCGGACGCAGCATGACGCTGGGTATCCGTCCGGAACATATTGCGCTAAGCTCGCAGGCCGAAGGTGGCGTACCGTTGGTGATGGATACGCTGGAAATTTTGGGTGCAGATAACCTCGCGCATGGTCGCTGGGGTGAGCAAAAAATGGTGGTGCGTTTACCGCATCAGCAGCGCCCGACGGCAGGCACCACGCTGTGGCTGCATCTGCCGGAAAATCATCTGCACCTGTTTGATGGTGAAACAGGACAACGAGTATGAACAACTGGCCTTATCCCCGCATCGTCGCCCACCGTGGCGGCGGTAAACGGGCTCCGGAAAACACCCTTGCGGCGATTGACGTGGGCGCGCGCTACGGCCACACGATGATCGAGTTTGACGCTAAGCTGTCAAAAGATGGGCAGATTTTCCTGCTGCATGACGACAATCTCGAGCGCACCAGCAACGGCTGGGGCGTGGCGGGTGAACTTGAGTGGAACAAACTGCTGCACGTTGATGCCGGAAGCTGGTTTAGCAGTGAGTTTAAAGGTGAGCCGCTGCCGCTGCTTTCGCAGGTGGCGGAGCGCTGCCGTGAGCACGGCATGATGGCCAATATCGAAATCAAACCCACCACCGGCACTGGGCCGCTGACCGGTAAAATGGTCGCCCTGGCGGCGCGTGAGCTGTGGTCAGGCATGACGCCGCCGCTGCTCTCATCGTTTGATATCGACGCGCTGGAAGCCGCACAACACGCGGCACCTGAACTGCCTCGCGGGCTGTTACTCGATGACTGGCGCGACGACTGGCAGGCGTTGACCACGCGGCTGGGCTGCGTGTCGATTCACGTTTATCACAAGTTGCTGGATGAGGCGCGGGTGAACATGTTGAAAGCGGCGGGGCTGCATATTCTGGTGTACACGGTGAACAAACCCCAGCGGGCGGCAGAGCTGCTACGCTGGGGAGTGGACTGCATCTGTACCGATGCGATTGACGCTATCGGGCCGGACTTCCGTTAAGGCCCATCGATTTAACGAGAAAGTGGCTGCGGGTTAGACGGCGTACTCAGCAGGTCGCCGTTCTGAGTCTGCGGCAGCATGTGTTGCTGTGAGCTGTTCAGCGTTCTGTCGCTATTGCTGCCGCTTAGCATTCCGCCGTTGGTATTCGGCAGCACCTGCTCCCCCGGCTGGCCGTTCAGCACCCGCTGCTGATTGCTGTTCATCTGCGTTTGCAAATGCTGCTGCTGAACCTGGTTTTGGTTCTGTAGCTGCTGATTCAACATCCCTTTCTGCTGTTGCTGCTGCGTATTCATTTCAGTCTGCATTCGCTGCTGGCTGGGGATCACATACCCCGGCTGGTTGGGGTTGTTGGTAGTATTGATTGGCTGTGCTAAAACGGCAAACGGCATGAGTGCCGCAAGAAAGAATAACCTGTTCATTGTGTCCTCCTCCCCGAAAGGGGCTTCCCTTAAGTTTACCTCCAATTGTCCATTTCGATGATTTTTTAGGAATTCTGAACCAGGCTTAAGCGGGAACACAACACCCCATCACCTGGAGAATAACAATGACAGAAACGCGTTTTTGGCGCGGGGCGGCGATTGCTGCTCTGCTGGCAGGAGGGACGTTCAGCGTGGCAGCGACGGAGCCGTCGCCCGCTGCACCGCCGGTGTCTTACGGTGTGGAAGAGGATGTTTTCCACCCGGTGACGGCCCAAAAGGGCATGGTCGCGTCGGTGGATGAAACGGCGACGAAAGTCGGCGTGGAGATACTGAAACAAGGAGGGAATGCGGTGGATGCCGCCGTCGCCGTGGGTTATGCGCTGGCGGTCACGCATCCGCAGGCAGGGAACCTCGGTGGCGGTGGCTTTATGTTGCTGCGCACTAAAGACGGCAAAACCACATCGATCGACTTCCGTGAAATGGCCCCCGCGCAGGCCACTCGCGATATGTTCCTCGACGATCAGGGTAACCCCGACAGCAAAAAATCGCTGACCTCTCATCTGGCATCCGGCACGCCGGGTACGGTGGCCGGTTTTTCGCTGGCGCTGAAAGAGTACGGCACGATGCCACTCAATAAAGTGGTACGCCCGGCGATTAAACTCGCGAAAGAGGGCGTTATCGTCAACGATGCGCTGGCCGATGACCTGAAAACCTACGGCAGCGAAGTCATTCCCAATCATGAAAACAGCAAAGCCATCTTCTGGAAAAACGGCGAGCCGTTGAAAAAAGGTGACAAGCTGGTGCAGGCCAATCTGGCGAAAAGCCTGGAGATGATTGCCGAAAACGGCCCGGAGGCGTTCTACAAAGGGGCGATAGCCGATCAGATTACCGGGGAGATGAAAAAGAACGGCGGGCTGATAACCAAAGAGGACCTGGCGAATTACAAAGCGGTGGAGCGCGAGCCAATCAGCGGCGACTATCGCGGTTATCAGGTGTTCTCCATGCCGCCGCCGTCTTCCGGGGGGATCCATATCGTTGAAATCCTGAATATTCTGGAAAACTTCGATATGCATAAATACGGCTTCGGTAGCGCCGATGCGATGCAAATCATGGCGGAAGCCGAGAAACATGCTTACGCCGATCGTTCGGAATACCTCGGCGATCCGGATTTCGTCAAAGTGCCGTGGCAGGCGCTGACCAGCAAAGCCTATGCAAAATCCATCGCCGATGAAATTGATATCAATAAAGCCAAACCGTCGAGCCAGATCCGCCCCGGAAAACTGGCGCCATATGAAAGTAACCAGACCACCCATTTCTCGGTGGTGGATAAAGACGGGAATGCGGTGGCGGTGACCTATACGCTCAACACGACCTTTGGCACCGGCATCGTGGCGGGCAATAGCGGCATCCTGATGAACAACCAGATGGACGACTTCTCAGCCAAACCGGGCGTGCCGAACGTGTACGGCCTTGTCGGCGGGGATGCGAACGCCGTCGGGCCGCATAAGCGTCCGCTGTCCTCGATGTCACCGACTATCGTCGTGAAAGACGGTAAAACCTGGTTGGTAACCGGCAGCCCGGGTGGTAGCCGCATTATCACCACTGTGCTGCAAATGGTGGTGAATTCTATCGACTTTGGGATGAACGTCGCCGAAGCGACTAACGCGCCGCGTTTCCATCACCAATGGCTGCCGGATGAGCTATGGGTGGAGAAGGGCTTTAGCCCGGATACACTGAAGCTGCTGGCGGATAAAGGTCAGAAGGTGGCGGTGAAAGAAGCGATGGGCAGCACCCAGAGCATCATGGTTGGCCCGGATGGTAAGCTGTATGGCGCATCAGATCCGCGTTCAGTGGATGATTTAACGGCGGGGTACTGAATTACGTTGTGGCCCGATAAATAACGGTCGGGCCACATTTGTTATTTTAATTAATTTCGTGACTGTCATTTCCTTGATTACTATTACCGGTTGATCCAATAAAAATAAAATCAATAATCGCGCTCATTATTTATATCGAGAGGGATAAAACACGCCTATTATCCCTGTATTGATAGTGGTCATTTAAAACCGTAACAAGCCAGGGATGCCAGGATGAGTGATATTATTTATTTAACCCTTGAGGGAGAGTTTCAAGGAAAAATATCTGCAGGCTGTGGCACGGCGACCTCAATAGGAAACCGTTATCAGCACGGACATGAAGATCAGATATTTGTGTTTAGTTTGTCAGGGACGATGGTCAACACCGGGATGGGCGTCAATCACCAGGGCATTCGCTTCTGTAAAACGCTGGATAAATGCACCCCGCTGCTGATGAATGCCATTAACAATAATGAAAGCCTGAAAATGGTATTCGATATTTACCGAATCAATAGAACCGGCCATTGGGAAAAGTATTATCGTATTGAATTACGAGGGGCCAGGCTCCAGGGTATCCATACCCGAATTGTCGTAAATGATATGGATTATGAATATATTTCACTGAGCTATGACTATATTCTTTGCCAACATAATATAAGCGGAACCGAATTCAGTTATCTGGTGACGCCGGATAACTACAACGCTCTGTTCCCGGTGGCGCTGAAAATTGTGGCGCCGCCGGAACCACCTGTTCGCCATATCACCCTGGCGATCGGTGTTTTCTTTGATGGTACCGGCAATAATGCGGTGAATACCCGAAATATGCAGGCCGCCTTTACCGCACAGCATTTTGATCTCAACAGCCCGGATGCACAAAGCATTCTTATGAGGAATGCATCCGAACAAATGGGCGTCAGCGGAACCGGGGCGACGAGCTATCTGGGCGATTACTCGAATATTCACTGGTTGAATGAGTTGTATCGGCATGAATTCCCATCTGAGAGCTGTGACCTTCAGGGTAAAATTTATGTGGAGGGTATTGGTACGCGGGCCGGTGAGCCGGATGATTTGATGGGGCTGGTGTTTGGCACCGCGGATACAGGAGTGATCGCTAAAACCGATGAGGCGGTGGCACAACTGGCTGCGAAAATCACGACAGCACTGGCTCTATTTGAAGGCAAATTCATCGTCGACACATTGCAGTTTGATATTTTTGGCTTTAGCCGTGGGGCGGCGGCGGCCCGGCACTTTGCCAATCGGATCCAGTCTGAGGATCGCGCCATCATCAATGCCATCGCCGCTGGGATGAAAGATGTTTCCTATAGCGGACCTGCCGCAGGGCAGACCCGCTTTATCGGCCTGTTTGATACCGTCGCGGCGATTGGTACGCCAACCAATGGGTTGAATCCCCATAGCGCCGACACCGGGGAGGTTAATCTCCGCCTGCGTCCAGGCGTGGCGCAGAAGGTGTTTCAAATCACCGCACAGCATGAGTGTCGCTATAACTTTGCCCTCAACAGTGTCGCCCCGGCCTGGCCGGAGCTGGCGCTGCCGGGTGTACACTCCGATATCGGCGGCGGCTATTTACCGCAGGTGCGTGAAGACCTGTTTATCACCCGCCCTCAGGTGGAAACCCTACCCTTGAACCAGCCGGGCGAGCAGTCGCGTACTTACCATCAGACGATGGCGCAACTGCGGGTGATGGAGCACTCCCCATCAATTATGCCAATCATTCGCACCAACCCTATTACGCCAGACATTTGGGCTGACAACAATGTGCCAACCGATCGCTATGGGCAAATGCAAAAACGCAGTTTTGCCGCACTGACGCTGCGCCAGCGGGTGGTCAAAAGCGACTGGTCGAAGGTGGTACTGCGGGTGATGCTCGACGCGGCGAAAGACGCGGGAGTGAGGTTTGATGCAATCACAAAGTTTAAAGAGCTTGATCTTCCTGCCGATCTTGCGCTGTTCGGTGAGCGTGCTAAGAAAATGGGAAAAGCGGCCCGTTTAAGAGAGTCAGTAAATGGGTTTAGTCCTGAGGAAATCGATGCGATCGCCAAAGACTATATCCACTGTTCGGCACACTGGAATGCCGTCACCCTCAACGAATCGGGAGAGCTGCAGGGCGGGACATCCACTTCTGAGCTGATTGGGTTTGTTAATCGACCGGATGAAGGGTGGCTTCGAACAATCTATAACATGGACGGTAAAAAAAGATGAAATTACGAAAAACTCTGATCGTTACGTTACTGTTTGCCGCTGCCGGTTGTAGCGGCCCCAAAACGTACCCCTTACAGTCAAAACAGGCGGCCAGCGGCGACTGGACGTTACCCTATGGCGAATGGTCTTTCTACTTTCAAACACCTGCGGGCCTGCCAGCACAAGTATCCCATGCCCGGGTCATTGATACCGATGGTTATCTTTACACTTTCAACACGCTTGATAGTACGGGCGAAGATCCCGATTCGATTGGTAAGTGGGCAAATATGAGGGGAGGTGGATTAGTTCATTTCAATAAAGTCAAAAAGCCACCGCAGTATATGGTGTTTTGCTGGGATTCGTTGATTGATAAAAAAACCTATGAAACCAGCGTGGTGTTTTCCCCGGAGACCTGGCAGCAGATGAAAACCCCGGTCGATCAAAGCGATGGGGGGAGACACTCCGACTGGTATGACTATATGGTTTTTGGCCTGGCTCCGGAAGGAAAAGTCAGGATTGGTTTGCCTGATACTGCTAATTACCCCACCCCCCTGATCAAGCCGATCAACCTGCAAACCCGTTCTGGCGCAGATCTGACTCTCTGTAAGGGGAAAACCAGACACCCGGACGGTTATGATGACATCGAGTCCATTCAGAATTTTATTAAGGGGAAAACGTATCCCTATGGGGATTGGGATTAATTCCGGCGACTTGCCGGGTGTTTGACGCCCGGCGATCTTCGTTCCAATGGATCACTTCATCCGCGCCATAAAATACGCATCCACGTATTCGCCGTTGCGCAGGGCAAAGTTTTTACCAGTGCCTTCCACTTCGAACCCGAATTTGCGGTACAGGCCGATACCTGACGGATTATCGACGAACACCGTCAATTCAATCCGCTCGACACGCAGCCAGTTATCACACAGATTCACCATCTCACGCAGCAGCGCACTGCCGACGCCCCGGTTCTGAAATTCCGACGCGACACTGATGCCAAAGGTGGCAACATGGCTGCGTCGTGGATTTTCCATCACGTCCAGCACCAGATGGCCGACTACCCGTTCGTCGATGCAGGCTACGAGCTGGCGTCTGTTGGGTTTACGCATCACGCGTTCGTGCCACATCTCCATCGAAGGATGAGGAATTTGTAGCGTCGAGTGATATACATCCGCATGCGTGTGCATCTGATGTAAAGCTGCCGCGTCGGTGGCTTCAACGTGGCGGACGATTATCTCACTCGTGTTCATTCCTCTTCTCCTTCGGTTAGTTGTCCCCTTTAACATCTCCGAGTCACAAAATTTCGTCAACCGCTGATTTTTATCAAAAAGGGGTAGACAAGTGCGAATGATAATGATTATTATTGCCATGCGTTCAGGGAGACCCCTACGGAGAACCTGAAAGCACGACATTGCTCACATTGCTTCCAGTTTATAGCCAGCCTCGCGCTGGCTTTTTTTTGCCCGTCTTATTTGACGCCGTAGCGGCGTTGGCTGCGCTCACTTACCCCAGTCACTTACTCCAGTAAGCTCCTGGGGATAAGCTCTCTTGCCGCCTTGCTACAACGCCAACTAATTTGGGCAAAATGGAGAAAATGGAGATGTCTGCTTTCCCTGACTTCAAGTATGGTAAGTGGAATTCAAAGTCAAAAAGGACTGAGCCATGACCCTACATTGTGCATTTATTGGTTTTGGAAAAAGTACTACCCGTTATCACCTCCCTTACGTTCTCAAGCGCAAAGACAGCTGGAATGTGGCGCATATTTATCGTCGCAGCCCGAAGCCGGAAGAGCAGCATCCGCAATATCAGCACATTCATTTCACCAGCGACCTGAACGACGTGCTGAACGATCCGCAGGTCAAGCTGGTGGTGGTCTGTACGCACGCCGACAGCCATTTTGATTATGCGAAACAGGCGCTGGAAGCCGGGAAAAACGTGTTGGTGGAAAAACCGTTCACCCCTACATTAGCTGAAGCGAAAGTGCTGTTTGCATTGGCAAAAGAGAAAGGGCTGACGGTCACGCCGTATCAGAACCGTCGCTTTGACTCCTGCTTCCTGACTGCGAAAAAGGTGATTGAGAGCGGCAAACTCGGCGAGCTGGTTGAAATTGAGAGCCATTTCGACATGTACCGTCCGGTGGCGGAAACCAAACCGGGCCTGCCGCAGGATGGTGCGTTCTACGGTCTGGGTGTACACACCATGGACCAGATAATCTCCCTGTTTGGCCGCCCGGATCATGTGGCCTACGATATTCGTAGCCTGCGTAACAAAGCGAATCCAGACGATACCTTTGAAGCCCAGCTGTTCTACGGCGACCTGAAAGCGATCGTCAAAACCAGCCATCTGGTGAAAATCGATTACCCGAAATTTATCGTTCACGGCACCAAAGGTTCGTACCTGAAATACGGTATCGACCAG
Source organism: Citrobacter sp. 18056 (assembly GCA_902706235.1). Lineage (GTDB taxonomy): Bacteria > Pseudomonadota > Gammaproteobacteria > Enterobacterales > Enterobacteriaceae > Scandinavium > Scandinavium manionii. Next base: position 335,729 of record CACSJR010000002.1, read on the forward strand.
CAGGAAACCAGCCTGAAAGCCAATATTATGCCGGGCGAACCAGGTTTTGCCGCGGACGACAGCGTCGGTCAGCTTGAGTATATGAATGCTGAAGGCGTGATCGTGCGGGAAGAAGTGAAGCCGGAAATCGGTGACTACGGCCGTGTGTACGATGCGCTGTATCAGACGCTGAAAAATGGTGCACCGAATTACGTCAAGGAATCTGAAGCTCTGACCAATCTGGAAATCCTCGAGCGGGCCTTCGGGCAGGCTTCTCCCGCCACGATAACCCTCGCGAAATAAGCGGATTTGGCTCCTCTGAAGTTGTTCATAAATTTTGAACAGAGGAGTCAATTTTCACCCACTATCATCCTTAACGGTTCCGGTCCACACTAACTCCATCGAAATGAACACGGAGTTAGACATCATGATTTTCTTACGCAAAGCAAACGAACGTGGCCATGCAAATCACGGCTGGCTGGACTCCTGGCATACCTTCTCGTTCGCCAATTATTACGATGCGAATTTCATGGGCTTCTCTGCGCTTCGCGTCATTAACGACGACGTGATTGATGCCGGTCAGGGCTTCGGCACTCACCCGCACAAAGACATGGAAATCCTGACCTACGTGCTGGAAGGGGCCGTGGAGCACGAAGACAGCATGGGCAACAAAGAGCAGGTGCCCGCCGGTGAATTCCAGATCATGAGCGCCGGGACCGGCGTGCGTCACTCGGAGTACAACCCGAGTAAAACGGAAAAATTGCACCTGTATCAAATCTGGATTATCCCGCAGGAAACCGGCATTACGCCGCGCTATGAGCAGCGTCGTTTTGACGCCGAGCAGGGCAAACAGCTGGTGCTGTCGCCAGATGCGCGTGACGGTTCCCTGAAAGTGAACCAGGACATGGAACTCTATCGCTGGGCGCTGTTGAAAGATGAGCAGTCGGTGCATCAGATTTCGGCTGACCGTCGGGTGTGGATCCAGGTGGTGAAAGGCAATGTCTCTATCAACGGCACCCAGGCCACTACCGCCGATGGTCTGGCGATTTGGGATGAGCAGGCGATTTCCGTCCATGCCGACAGCGATGCTGAAATTCTGCTGTTTGATCTGCCGCCGGTATGATCCTGATTAAATAAATTTCAGAACCTTTCCCCAATGGGGGAAGGTTCTGCTGCGTCCATGATAAACTGAGGAAATGTTCCCCCTTTATCAGCCTCCGGACGATGAAAAAGAAAAGACCCGTACTTCAGGATGTTGCCGATCGCGTCGGCGTGACCAAAATGACGGTCAGTCGTTTTCTGCGTAACCCGGAACAGGTTTCCGAGGCGCTGCGCGGTAAAATAGCTATCGCTCTTGATGAACTGGGTTATATCCCCAACCGCGCCCCGGATATTTTATCCAACTCGACCAGCCGCGCGATTGGTGTCCTTCTTCCTTCACTGACCAACCAGGTTTTCGCGGAAGTGCTGAAAGGCATTGAAAGCGTGACCGATGCCTGGGGCTATCAGGCCATGCTTGCCCACTATGGCTACAAACCGGAAATGGAAGAGGAGCGTCTGGAATCGATGCTCTCCTGGAATATCGATGGTTTGATCCTTTCTGAGCGCACCCACACTGCACGCACCCGCAAAATGATTGAAGTGTCCGGCATTCCAGTGGTTGAATTGATGGACAGCCAGTCGCCGTGCATTGATATCGCCGTCGGTTTCGATAACTTCGAAGCCGCCCGCCAGATGACCGCCACCATTATTTCGCGCGGCCATCGCCACATCGCCTATCTTGGCGCACGGCTTGACGAACGCACCATCATCAAACAGCAGGGCTACGAGCAAGCGATGAACGAAGCGGGCCTCACGCCCTACAGCGTGATGGTTGAACAGTCATCATCGTATTCCTCCGGGATTGAGCTGATGCGCCAGGCGCGTCGTGAATATCCGCAGCTCGACGGTATTTTCTGTACTAATGATGACCTTGCGGTTGGTGCGGCGTTTGAATGTCAGCGCCTGGGCTTAAAAATCCCCGACGATATGGCGATTGCCGGTTTCCACGGCCACGATATCGGCCAGGTGATGGAGCCGCGTCTGGCGAGCGTACTGACCCCGCGTGAGCGAATGGGGCGCATCGGCGCTGAGCGCCTGCTGGCGCGCATTCGTGGTGAAATTGTTACGCCTAAGATGTTAGATTTAGGTTTCACATTGTCACCAGGCGGATCAATTTAAACTGACAAGTTTGAAGTAGATCACACAACGCAGTTTATCGTCCGGATGGTTATTGCTTATCCACAAGCCCGGCAGGACAATGTTACCGATAACAGTTACCCGTAACAAATCGACCTGTGGGAGCAACGCTTTGAGCACGACTAACCATGATCACCATGTCTACGTTTTGATGGGCGTCTCTGGTAGCGGTAAATCTGCCGTCGCCAGCGAAGTGGCCTATCAGCTGCACGCCGCGTTTCTTGATGGTGACTTCCTCCATCCGCGCAGCAATATCGTCAAAATGTCCTCTGGCGAAGCGCTGAACGACGACGACCGCAAACCGTGGCTGCAGGCCCTGAACGATGCCGCTTTCGCGATGCAGCGCACCAATAAAGTGTCGCTGATCGTCTGTTCAGCTCTGAAAAAAACCTACCGCGACCTGCTACGCGAAGGCAATCCGAATCTCTCCTTTATCTACATGAAGGGCGATTTCGACGTTATCGAAAGCCGCCTGAAAGCGCGTAAAGGCCACTTCTTCAAGACCCAAATGCTGGTCACGCAGTTTGAAACGCTGCAAGAGCCGGGCGCGGACGAAGCCGACGTGCTGGTGGTCGATATCGATCAGCCACTGGAAGGCGTTGTCGCCAGTACCATAGAGTTAATCAACAAAGGCAGTAAGTAGTGACTACATTAACGCTTGTTTTAACAGCAGTTGGCTCCGTATTGCTGCTGCTGTTTTTAGTGATGAAGGCGCGTATGCACGCCTTCGTTGCTTTGATGGTGGTGTCTATTGGTGCAGGGCTTTTTTCGGGGATGCCGCTCGATAAAATCGCTGACACGATGCAAAAAGGGATGGGCGGTACGCTCGGCTTCCTCGCGATCGTGGTCGCGCTGGGGGCAATGTTCGGAAAAATTCTGCATGAGACCGGCGCGGTCGATCAGATTGCCGTCAAAATGCTGAAGTCCTTCGGACACAGTCGGGCGCATTATGCGATAGGCCTCGCAGGGCTTATCTGTGCGCTGCCGCTGTTCTTCGAAGTGGCTATCGTGCTGCTGATTAGCGTCGCGTTTTCCATGGCGCGTCACACCGGGACCAACCTGGTGAAACTGGTGATTCCTCTGTTTGCGGGCGTGGCTGCGGCTGCAGCGTTCCTGCTGCCTGGGCCCGCGCCGATGCTGCTGGCTTCGCAAATGCACGCAGATTTTGGCTGGATGATTTTGATTGGCCTGTGCGCAGCCATTCCGGGGATGATTATCGCCGGGCCGCTGTGGGGTAATTTCATTAGCCGTCATGTTGAGCTGCACATTCCGGACGATATCTCCGAGCCGCATCTGGGCGAAGGAAAAATGCCAAGCTTTGGTTTCAGCCTCGCGCTGATCCTGCTGCCGCTGGTGCTGGTCGGCCTGAAAACTATTGCCGCTCACTTTGTGCCGCAGGGTTCTACGGCGTATGAGTGGTTCGAGTTTATCGGCCATCCATTTACCGCCATCCTCGTCGCGTGTCTGGTGGCGATTTACGGCCTGGCGATGCGTCAGGGGATGCCGAAAGACCGGGTGATGGAAATCTGCGGTGCGGCGCTGCAACCGGCGGGTATTATTCTGCTGGTGATCGGGGCAGGTGGCGTATTCAAACAGGTACTGGTGGATTCCGGTGTGGGTCCGGCGCTCGGTGAAGCACTGACCGGCATGGGCCTGCCGATTGCCATTACCTGCTTCGTGCTGGCGGCCGCGGTGCGCATCATTCAGGGTTCCGCTACCGTTGCGTGTCTGACGGCGGTCGGTCTGGTGATGCCAGTCATCGAGCAACTGCATTACAGCGGTGCGCAGATGGCCGCTCTGTCTATCTGTATCGCAGGCGGTTCAATCGTTGTGAGCCACGTAAACGACGCGGGGTTTTGGCTGTTCGGTAAGTTTACCGGCGCGACCGAAGCGCAGACGCTGAAGACCTGGACGCTGATGGAAACCATTCTGGGGACCGTGGGCGCGATTGTCGGGATGATTGCGTTTACGTTGTTGAGTTAGATTTTTTCGGCCAGGCCGATGAATCTTATCAAGCGTAGTGGAATCGTTCCGTTCACTTATTGTGGAATGCTTCCGTTCTGTTCGGTGGAATGGTTCCGTTCACTATGACTCCTCTGCTTTTCTGTTACTCCGATGACGGTGAACGTGTAAAGGGGGCTCGCCGCCGCCCCTTTTACAATCCCGGCTCCCGGCAATGAAAATCGCCGCTTCGCGGTGCCCGTGACTTATTGCGTCTGGCTTTCGGGTCGGGCGCAGGTAACATCCCTGTAAGTTGCGCCCTCCGCCCGCTTCCCTGCGGGCGGCCCCGGCCAGCCACAAACGTCACGGCGATTTTCGGCCGGACACAAGGTCAACACCCTCAGTTCCCTCTGGCACCGATTTCTATTGCGGGGTCGCGGGGATTGATAAGGGGCGCGCGAAAGCGCCCCTTATCCCGTTCACGTTCTGCGTGGGTTGCAGAAGGTATCGATCTGATGGTGAACGGAACAATACCTCTAAACTTTAAATATCACCCCTTCATCCACACCCGAATTCCGTCGAGGAACATCTGGGTCGCCAGCATCACCAGAATCAGCCCCATCAGGCGTTCCAGTGCATTCACGCCTTTCTCGCCAAGCAGGCGTAAAAACAATCCCGATTGCAACAGAATCGCCACCGTGCCGCCCCAGGCGAGCAGCAGCGCGATCACTAAATGACTCATCTTATTGGGATACTGATGCGATAGCAGCATCAGCGTCGCCAGCAAAGACGGCCCGGCAACCAACGGAATAGCCAGCGGCACGATAAACGGTTCTTCCCCCGCCGGTAAGCCGTTACTGCCGCCCTCGGCGCTCGGAAAAATCATCTTTATGGCAATCAGGAACAAAATGATGCCGCCAGAGATAGAAACCGTCTCTGCGCTCAGATTCAGGAAGGCGAGAATTTTCTCTCCCGCAAAGAGGAAAATGAGCATGATAAGCAGGGCGATTAATAGCTCACGTATCATGATCGCTCGACGGCGCTTAGGCTCCGTATGCTTCAGCACCGACATAAAAATCGGCAGGTTCCCCAGTGGATCCATAATCAGGATCAACAACACCGCCGCGGAAAGAATTTCACTCATTGCACAGTTCCCTGATAATCGTGTTTTACACGGTAGATACACGTTTAAAATTAACGCGTTAAATAAGTTATGTTACTTAATCATGACCCATTATTGATTTTTTTCACTTGCGACTTTGGCTGCATTTTGTAATGTGAGGGATACCCTGCCTTCTTTTGATAGAAACGGGGTCAGCACAACAGCACACACCTCTGCAGGAACACACGCTATGAAAAATGTTGGTTTTATCGGCTGGCGCGGAATGGTCGGCTCTGTACTCATGCAACGCATGGTAGAAGAGCGCGATTTTGACGCCATCCGCCCGGTCTTCTTCTCCACCTCTCAGTTCGGTCAGGCTGCGCCTGCATTCGGCACTCAGCCTGCCGGGACGCTGCAGGATGCCTTCGACCTGGAGGCACTGAAGGCGCTCGACATCATTGTCACCTGCCAGGGCGGCGATTATACCAACGAAATCTATCCAAAGCTGCGTGAAAGCGGCTGGCAGGGTTACTGGATTGATGCGGCCTCTTCGCTGCGCATGAACGACGACGCCATTATTATTCTGGATCCGGTTAACCAGGCTGTCATTACCGACGGCCTCAATAACGGCGTAAAAACCTTTGTTGGCGGAAACTGTACCGTCAGCCTGATGCTGATGTCCCTCGGCGGCCTGTTCGCAGAAGACCTGGTGGAGTGGGCATCTGTCGCCACCTATCAGGCAGCCTCCGGCGGCGGCGCGCGTCATATGCGTGAACTGCTGAGCCAGATGGGCGGCCTGCATAACTACGTGGCGGATGAACTGGCTAACCCGGCGTCGGCCATTCTGGATATCGAACGTAAAGTCACTGCACTTTCCCGCAGCGGCGACCTGCCTGTCGACAACTTCGGCGTACCGCTGGCCGGGAGCCTGATCCCGTGGATCGACAAACAGCTCGATAACGGCCAGAGCCGCGAAGAGTGGAAAGGGCAGGCTGAGACCAACAAAATCCTCGCGACCCAGAACGTGATTCCGGTTGACGGTCTGTGCGTGCGCATCGGCGCGCTGCGCTGCCACAGTCAGGCTTTCACCCTCAAACTGAAGAAAGACGTATCGATCCCGACCGTGGAAGAACTGCTGGCGGCGCATAATCCGTGGGCCAAAGTGGTGCCAAACGATCGCGACATCACCATGCGCGAACTGACGCCTGCAGCGGTCACCGGCATATTGAGCACGCCGGTCGGGCGGTTGCGTAAACTGAATATGGGGCCGGAGTATCTCTCCGCTTTCACCGTCGGCGATCAGCTCCTCTGGGGCGCCGCCGAGCCGCTACGCCGCATGTTGCGGCAATTAGCGTAACGAAATGAAAAAAGGGGTGCTGAGTCACCCCTTTTTTGTGCCTGCCATCTTATACGTAGATCAGAAATCAGAACTAAATGCGTATACCTGAATATTTACCAGGAGTCAGATAAAGCCTTGGCTATGCTTTAAGGGAGAGGTTTTTCCCTGAGGGTGGGATGACGCAGAAGAGGACGCTTACGGGCTGCGTTGTTCAGGTCAAAAAAAAGTCGCTACAGGTACTGGAAACAGCGGCACCTATAACAGGATGAATAGCATGTCCGATCGTATTGAGAAAGACGTGATTAATGCCCTTATTGCTGGCCATTTTGCGGATCCGTTTTCCGTGCTTGGCATGCATTGCACCGATGCGGGACTGGAAGTCCGGGCCCTGTTACCTGACGCCACCGAGGTGTGGGTCGTCGAACCGAAAACCGGACGCAAGATAGGGCAGCTCGACTGCCTCGATTCGCGCGGTTTCTTCTGCGGCGTCATGCCGCGCCGTAAAAACACCTTCCGCTACCAGCTGGCTGTGCTTTGGCACGGGCAGCAAAACCTGATTGATGACCCGTACAGTTTCGGCCCGCTATTGCAGGAGGTGGACGCCTGGTTGCTGTCGGAAGGCACGCATCTGCGGCCTTACGAAACGCTGGGGGCGCACGCCGCGACGATGGACGGCATCACCGGGACGCGCTTCTCCGTCTGGGCACCGAACGCACGGCGCGTGTCGGTGGTTGGGCAGTTCAACTATTGGGACGGTCGCCGTCATCCGATGCGCCTGCGGACGGAATCGGGCATCTGGGAGCTGTTCATCCCCGGGGCGCATAACGGTCAGCTGTACAAATTCGAGATGATCGACGCGCAAGGTCACTTGCGTATCAAAGCGGACCCGTACGCCTTCGAAGCGCAAATGCGCCCGGAAACGGCGTCGCTGATTTGTGGGCTGCCAGAAAAAATCGAGCAGCCGGAATCCCGCCGGAATGCGAATAATTTTGATGCACCGATTGCCATTTACGAAGTGCACCTCGGATCCTGGCGTCGTCACACCGACAACAATTTCTGGCTGAGCTACCGCGAGCTGGCGGACCAGCTGGTGCCATACGCCAAATGGATGGGCTTCACCCATCTGGAACTGTTACCGATTAACGAGCATCCGTTCGACGGCAGCTGGGGTTATCAGCCCACCGGGTTATATGCGCCCACGCGTCGCTTCGGCACGCGGGAAGATTTCCGCTATTTCATCAATGCGGCGCACAACGCCGGGCTGAACGTCATTCTCGACTGGGTGCCGGGCCATTTCCCTTCCGATGACTTTGCGCTGGCGAAATTTGACGGCACCGAGCTGTACGAGCACAGCGATCCGCGCGAAGGCTACCATCAGGACTGGAACACTCTGATTTACAACTATGGTCGCCGGGAAGTGCAGAATTTCTTAGTCGGCAATGCGCTGTACTGGATTGAGCGTTTCGGTATTGATGCTCTGCGCGTGGACGCGGTCGCCTCGATGATTTATCGCGACTACAGCCGAAAAGCGGGTGAATGGGTGCCGAACGAACACGGCGGGCGCGAGAACCTTGAGGCGATTGAATTCTTGCGCAGCACCAACCGTATTCTTGGCGAGCAGGTGCCGGGCGCGGTGAGCATGGCGGAAGAGTCGACAGACTTCGCGGGCGTTTCACGTCCACCGGATATGGGCGGCCTCGGTTTCTGGTACAAGTGGAACCTCGGCTGGATGCACGACACCCTCGACTACATGAAACTCGACCCGGTGCATCGCAAGCATCATCACGACAAACTGACCTTCGGCATGCTGTACAACGGGACCGAAAACTTTGTGCTGCCGTTGTCGCACGACGAAGTGGTGCACGGTAAGAAATCGATTCTCGATCGCATGCCGGGCGACGCCTGGCAGAAATTCGCTAATCTGCGCGCTTATTACGGCTGGTTGTACGCTTTCCCGGGCAAAAAACTGCTGTTTATGGGCAATGAGTTTGCTCAGGGGCGTGAATGGAATCACGACGCCAGTCTCGACTGGCATCTGTTGAACGGCGGAGACAACTGGCATCACGGCGTGCAGCGACTGGTGCGTGACCTGAACCTGACCTATCGTCATCACAAGGCGATGCATGAACTGGATTACGACAGCTACGGTTTTGAATGGCTGGTGGTGGACGACCACGAGCGCTCGGTGTTTGTGTTCGTGCGCCGCGACCGACAGGGCAACGAAATCATCGTCGCCAGCAACTTCACCCCGGTTCCGCGCCACGAATACCGGTTTGGCATCAACCAGCCTGGGCGCTGGCGCGAAGTGATGAATACCGATTCGATGCACTATCACGGCAGTAATGCGGGGAATGCGGGCGGCGTTCATAGCGATGAGATTACCAGCCATCACCGTCAGCACTCGCTGTCACTGACGCTGCCGCCGCTGTCGACCATCTGGCTGGTGCGGGAGGGGGAATGACTAAACTCACGGCGGGGAAACCGGCGCCGCTCGGCGCATTCTTTGACGGCAAAGGCGTGAATTTCACGCTTTTCTCCGCCCATGCACAGCGGGTCGAACTCTGTGTGTTTGACGAAGACGGCAACGAACGGCGTGAGGATTTACCGGGCCGTGATGGCGACGTGTGGCACGGTTATCTGGCCGATGGGCATCCGGGGCTGCGTTACGGTTTCCGCGTTCACGGGCCGTGGGAGCCGTTGCAGGGGCACCGTTTTAACCCGGCGAAGCTGCTGCTGGATCCGTGCGCGCATCGTGTTGACGGCGAAGCCACGGACGATCCGCTGTTACACGGCGGACACGACAGCCCGGACAGCAGAGACAGCGCCGCGGTTGCGCCGCGATCGGTGGTGGTGGATTTGCACTACGACTGGGGCCACGACGCTTTGCCGCGTACACCGTGGGGCAAAACCGTTATCTACGAAGCGCATGTCAAAGGTTTGACGTATTTACATCCCGGTATTCCAAAAGCGCTGGCCGGGACCTACGGCGCGCTCGCCCATCCGCTGATGATTGCCTACTTCAAAAAGCTCGGTATCACCGCGCTGGAGCTGCTGCCGGTGGCGCATTTCTCCAGCGAACCGCGTCTGCAACGGCTGGGGCTGTCTAATTACTGGGGCTACAACCCGTTGGCGATGTTCGCCGTTGACCCGCGCTATGCAATGTCGGCAAAGAACGCACTGAACGAATTTCGTGACGCGGTTAAAGCGCTGCACGCTGCAGGCATTGAGGTGATTCTCGATATTGTGCTGAACCACAGCGCGGAGATCGATCTCGACGGCCCGACCTTCTCCCTGCGCGGAATCGACAACCGTAGCTATTATTGGATAAGGGACGACGGCGATTACCACAACTGGACCGGCTGCGGAAATACCCTGAATCTCAGCACGCCGGGTTCGGTGGAATATGCGCGCCAGTGCCTGCGTTTTTGGGTCGATGAGTGTCACGTCGACGGTTTCCGTTTCGATCTCGCTTCGGTGATGGGCAGAACGCCCGAGTTTCGACAGGATGCGCCGCTGTTTGAGGCGATTAAAAACGATCCCCATTTGAGCGCGGTGAAGCTGATTGCTGAGCCGTGGGATATCGGTGACGGCGGTTATCAGGTGGGCAACTTCCCACCGCTGTTTGCCGAATGGAACGATCATTTCCGGGATGCGACCCGGCGCTTTTGGTTACAACAAAGCCTGTCGCTTGGCGAGTTCGCCAACCGCTTTGCCGCCTCCAGCGACGTGTTCCAGCGTAATGGGCGTTTGCCGTCCGCCTCGGTCAACCTGGTGACGGCGCATGACGGTTTCACCCTGCGCGACTGCGTCTGTTTCAATCAGAAACACAATGAGGCAAACGGTGAAGAAAACCGCGACGGGACCAACAATAACCATAGCTTTAACCATGGTATAGAAGGGTTAGACGGCAGTCTCGATGTGATTGAGCGGCGACGCGCCAGCGTCCATGCCCTGATGGCCTCACTGCTCTTATCACAAGGGACACCGATGATACTGGCCGGGGATGAACACGGTCATAGCCAGCACGGTAACAACAACGCGTACTGTCAGGACAACGCCTTAACCTGGCTCGACTGGGAAAAGGCTAACGCTGGCATGACGACATTCACGGCTGCACTCATTCACCTGCGTCAGAAAATCCCGGCGCTGACCGCCGATCGTTGGTGGCAGGAGGGCGATGGCAGCGTTCGCTGGCTTAACAAGGACGCGCAGCCGCTGAGTGCGGACGAGTGGCAGCACGGTATTCCGCGGATGCAAATCCTGCTTTCGCAGAACTGGCTGATTACGCTCAACGCGTCGCAGGACGTTGCAGATATTGCATTACCGACAGGGGAGTGGCGCGCCATTCCTCCATTCGCCGGAGAGGATAATCCGGTCATCCTGGCTGTCTGGCATGGGCCCGCGCACGGAGTGTGTGTATTCGAAAAGGTCCGCTCGGACGTGTAGCGAGCGAGAAAAGGAGTTAATCATGGTTAGACTAGAAAATAATGATCCTCTGATGTTAGCGCGTCAATTGCCGATCAAATCGGTGGCGCTGATCCTCGCCGGTGGGCGCGGAACCCGACTCAAAGATCTGACGACGACCCGCGCCAAACCTGCGGTGCATTTCGGCGGTAAGTTCCGCATCATCGACTTCGCCCTCTCTAACTGTATTAACTCAGGGATCCGCCGCATCGGCGTGATTACTCAATACCAGTCGCACACGCTGGTGCAGCACATTCAGCGCGGCTGGTCGTTTTTCAGCGAAGAAATGAACGAGTTTGTCGACCTGCTTCCTGCTCAACAGCGCGTCAGCGGTGAAAACTGGTATCGCGGTACGGCAGATGCGGTCACCCAAAACCTCGACGTCATTCGCCGCTACAAAGCCGAATACATCGTCATCCTCGCGGGCGACCATATCTACAAGCAGGACTACTCGCGAATGCTCATCGACCATGTCGAAAAAGGCGCACGTTGCACCGTGGGCTGTATACCGGTGCCCGTTGTTGAGGCAACGGCGTTTGGCGTGATGGCGGTGGATAACGAAGACAAGATTATCGACTTCGTTGAAAAACCCGCTAAACCGCCGACCATGCCGGGTGATGACACCAAAGCTCTCGCCAGCATGGGCATCTATATCTTTGATGCTGATTACCTTTATGGGCTGCTGGAAGATGACGACAAAGAAGCCAACTCCAGCCATGACTTCGGCAAAGATATCATCCCGAAAATCGTTAAAGCTGGCACGGCATATGCACATCCTTTCCCGTTGTCATGCGTGCAGTCAGACCCGGATGCCGAACCGTACTGGCGCGATGTAGGGACCCTGGAAGCGTACTGGAAAGCCAACCTCGACCTCGCGTCGGTGACGCCTGAACTCGATATGTACGACCAGAACTGGCCGATTCGCACTCATATGGAATCTCTGCCGCCAGCGAAATTCGTGCAGGACCGTTCCGGCAGTCACGGAATGACGCTGAATTCGCTGGTGTCGGGCGGCTGCATTATCTCCGGTTCGGTGGTGGTGCAGTCGGTGCTGTTCCCACGCGTTCGGATCAACTCGTTTTGTAATATTGATTCGGCAGTGTTATTGCCGGATGTCTGGGTCGGGCGCTCGTGTCGCCTGCGCCGCTGCGTTATCGATCGTGCCTGCGTGATACCCGAAGGTATGGTCATTGGAGAGAATGCGGAAGAAGACGCTCGTCGTTTCTACCGTTCCGAGGAAGGTATTGTGCTGGTTACGCGTGAAATGCTGCGCAAACTGCAGGGCTGACAGGAGCGATAATGCAGGTTTTACATGTATGTTCAGAGATGTTCCCGCTGTTGAAAACCGGCGGTCTGGCGGATGTGATTGGCGCGTTACCGGCAGCCCAAATTGCCGATGGCGTGGATACGCGCGTTTTGCTGCCAGCCTTTCCGGATCTTCTGCGCGGCGTGACGGATGCCCAGGTTGTGGCTCGTCGCGATACCTTTGCCGGACCGATTTCGCTGTTGTTCGGTCACTATAACGGTGTGGGCGTCTATCTGATTGACGCCCCGCACCTTTACGCACGTCCAGGGAGTCCGTACCACGACACCAATCAGTTTGCGTACACCGACAACGTACTGCGCTTTGCGCTACTCGGGTGGGTGGGCTGCGAAATGGCCTGCGGGCTGGATCCATTCTGGCGGGCGGAAATTGTCCATGCGCACGACTGGCATGCAGGGCTGGCTCCGGCCTATCTTGCTGCGCGGGGCCATCCAGCAAAGTCCGTGTTTACGGTGCATAACCTGGCCTACCAGGGGATGTTCTACGCGCATCATATGAATGAAATTGACCTGCCGTGGTCGTTCTACAACATGCACGGGCTGGAGTTTAACGGCCAGATTTCGTTCCTGAAAGCCGGGCTGTTCTATGCCGATCACATCACAGCCGTGAGCCCGACCTACGCGCGCGAAATTACCGAGCCGCAGTTTGCTTACGGCATGGAAGGGTTGCTGCGTCAGCGTCATCAGGAAGGCCGGCTGTCCGGCATTCTGAACGGTGTCGACCCGAAAATATGGAGCCCGGAAAACGACTTGCTGCTGACGGCGCGTTACAACCGCGATCAGATCGAGGAAAAAGCCGAGAACAAGCGGCAGCTGCAAATTGCGATGGGACTAAAAGTGAATGATAAGGTGCCGCTGTTTGCGGTGGTCAGCCGCTTGACCAGTCAGAAAGGGCTGGATTTGGTGCTGGAGGCGCTGCCAGGCTTGCTCGAGCAGGGCGGCCAGCTGGCGCTGCTGGGTGCGGGTGATCCGGTATTGCAGGAAGGTTTTCTCGCCGCCGCCGCCGAGCATCCGGGGCAGGTGGGCGTGCAGATTGGTTATCACGAAGCGTTCTCGCACCGCATCATGGGTGGGGCGGATGTGATTCTGGTGCCGAGCCGCTTTGAGCCCTGTGGGCTAACGCAGCTTTATGGTCTGAAATACGGCACGCTGCCGTTGGTCAGGCGCACCGGGGGCCTGGCAGACACCGTGTCCGACAGCTCGCTGGAAAACCTGGCGGACGGTATCGCCAGTGGTTTCGTCTTTGAAGACAGTAATGCCTGGTCGCTACTAAGGGCTATCCGGCGTGCTTTCGTGTTGTGGTCGCGCCCTTCGCTCTGGCGATATGTTCAGCGTCAGGCGATGAGCATGGATTTTAGCTGGCAAGTCGCGGCGACGTCTTACCGCGAGCTTTATCAACGCTTGATGTAATCACAGGAACCATCGCTATGAATGCACCGATTACCTATGCTTCCCCCACACTCAGCGTTGAGGCACTGAAACATTCGATTGCCTACAAGCTGATGTTCACCGTCGGGAAAGATCCGGCTATCGCCAATAAACACGAATGGCTGAACGCCACGCTGTTTGCCGTGCGTGACCGCCTCGTCGAACGCTGGCTGCGCTCCAACCGCGCGCAGCTGTCCCAGGAAGTGAAGCAGGTTTACTACCTGTCGATGGAATTTTTGATTGGCCGCACCCTTTCCAATGCGCTGTTATCGCTCGGGATTTATGACGACGTCAAAAACGCGCTGGAAGGGATGGGGCTCGACCTTGAAGAGCTGATTGGCGAAGAGAATGACCCCGGCCTCGGTAACGGTGGTCTTGGCCGACTGGCGGCATGTTTCCTTGATTCGCTGGCGACGCTTGGCCTGCCGGGCCGTGGCTACGGCATTCGCTACGACTACGGGATGTTCAAACAGAACATTGTCGACGGTCGACAAAAAGAGTCGCCGGACTACTGGCTGGAATACGGCAACCCGTGGGAATTTAAACGCCACAACACCCGTTATGCGGTGCGTTTCGGCGGCCGTATTCAGCAGGAAGGTAAAAAATCGCGCTGGGTCGAAACTGAAGAAATCCTCGCGGTTGCTTACGATCAAATCATTCCAGGCTATGACACCGACGCCACCAATACGCTGCGTTTGTGGAATGCGCAGGCCAGCAGTGAAATTAACCTCGGTAAATTCAACCAGGGCGACTACTTCGCGGCGGTGGAAGATAAAAACCATTCCGAGAACGTATCCCGTGTTTTGTACCCGGATGACTCCACCTATTCCGGGCGCGAGCTGCGTCTGCGACAGGAGTATTTCCTCGTCTCGGCAACGGTGCAGGACATTCTGAGCCGTCACTATCAGCTGCATAAAACGTACAGCAATCTGGCGGGCAAAATTGCGATTCACCTTAACGACACGCACCCGGTGCTGTCGATCCCCGAGCTGATGCGCCTGCTTATCGACGAACACAAATTCACGTGGGATGAAGCGTTCGAAGTGACCTGCCAGGTCTTCTCTTACACCAACCACACGCTGATGAGCGAAGCGCTGGAAACCTGGCCTGTGGATATGCTGGGCAAAATTCTGCCACGTCATTTGCAGATCATCTTTGAGATTAACGACTACTTCCTGAAAACATTGCAGGAACAGTATCCGAACGACACCGGCTTGCTAAGCCGTACTTCGATCATCGACGAATCCGATGGTCGCCGCGTGCGCATGGCGTGGCTGGCGGTGGTTATCAGCCACAAGGTCAACGGCGTGTCGGAGTTGCACTCTAACCTGATGGTGCAGTCACTGTTTGCTGATTTCGCCAGTATTTTCCCGATGCGCTTTACCAACGTTACCAACGGCGTCACGCCGCGACGCTGGCTGGCGCTGGCGAACCCGCCGCTATCCGAAGTGCTGGATGAACACATTGGACGCACCTGGCGCACCGATCTCAGCCAGCTCAGCGAGCTGGAACAGCATCTGGATTATCCGCTGGTGAATCAGGCGGTGCATCACGCCAAGCTTGAGAACAAAAAACGGCTGGCGGAAGTTATCGCTCAGCAGCTGAACGTGGTGGTCAATCCTAAGGCATTGTTTGACGTACAGATTAAGCGCATTCACGAGTACAAGCGCCAGCTGATGAACGTGATGCATGTGATAACCCGTTACAACCGTATCAAGGCCGATCCGAGCGCAGAGTGGGTGCCTCGCGTGAATATCTTCGCCGGGAAGGCCGCATCGGCGTATTACATGGCGAAACACATCATTCATCTCATCAACGATGTGGCGAAGGTGATCAACAACGATCCGCAGATTGGCGACAAACTGAAAATCGTGTTTATCCCGAACTACAGTGTCAGCCTGGCGCAGGTGATCATCCCGGCGGCAGATCTTTCTGAACAGATTTCACTGGCCGGAACCGAGGCTTCGGGCACCAGCAACATGAAGTTTGCTCTCAACGGCGCACTGACCATCGGCACGCTGGACGGGGCCAACGTCGAAATGCTGGAGCACGTGGGTGCAGAGAATATCTTCATCTTCGGCAATACCGCTGAAGAAGTCGAAGCGCTACGCGCCAAAGGCTATAAGCCGCGTGATTACTACGACAAAGACGAAGAGTTGCATCAGGTGCTAACGCAAATCGCCACCGGCTTGTTCAGCCCTGAAGAGCCGGGACGTTACCGTGACCTGGTGGATTCGCTGATTAACTTTGGTGATCACTACCAGGTGCTGGCGGATTACCGCAGCTACGTTGACTGTCAGGACAGCGTGGATGAGCTGTATCGCAAACCGGAAGAGTGGACCAACAAAGCGATGCGCAACATCGCCAACATGGGCTACTTCTCGTCAGACAGAACGATTCAGGAGTACGCGGAACACATCTGGCACATCGATCCGGTGCGGTTGTAGCGTTCACTCTCACCCCGGCCCTCTCCTTAAGGGAGAGGGGTAAGGGGAGGGGGGGATGTCAGAATGAAGGGAGTCGTTACCTACGAGGCTAACGACAGTTCAGGCTTTCCCGCGTGTTGTACCAACCACTGTGCGACGCGAGATTGTTCTTCAGCATTGAGCCACATGCCCTGTTTGGTGCGGCGCCAGATGGCGTCGTCCAGGCGGCGGACCCACTCGTGCTCCACCAGATAGCGCAGTTCAGCTTCATAAAACTCATGCCCGAAGTGCTCGCCTAAATCGGCAATCTCTTTTGCCTCGCCGAGGATCCACTCGCTGTTGCTGCCATAGGTGCGCGCGAAATGACGCGCCATCCCTTCACTGATAAATGGATAACGACGGCGCAGCTTCGCGGCGTAATCGTCCCGGTCATCGCCAATCTCACCGCCGGGCAGAATGGAGCCTTTGGTCCACGCCGGGCCGATGCCTTTGTAGTACGGCGTCAGTTTTTCCAGCGCGTGCTCTGCCAGCTTACGATAGGTCGTCAGTTTGCCGCCGAACACCGACAGCAGCGGCGCCTGACCATTCACATCATGAATATCGAGCGTGTAATCGCGGGTGATTGCCTGCGGAGAATCTGACTCATCGTCGCAAAGCGGGCGCACGCCGGAATAGGTCCAGGCAATATCGTCCCGGCTGAGCTGTTTCTTAAAGTGCGCATTGTGCACTTTCAGCAGATAGTTGATTTCACTCTCTTCGATTTCAACGTTTTTCGGATCGCCTTTGTACTCCACGTCGGTGGTGCCGATGATGGAAAATTCATCCATCCACGGGATCACAAACACGATGCGCTTATCTTCGTTTTGCAGGATGTAGGCCTGCTTCTGGGTATGCACGCGCGGCACCACGATGTGGCTGCCTTTAATCAGGCGAATGCCGTACGGCGACGGCAGATGCATTCCGTCATCAAAGAACTGTTTCACCCACGGGCCGGTAGCGTTCACCAGGCCGCGTGCCTGCCAGCTGAACGTCTCGCCGGTATCGATATCTTCCGCTTCGACAATCCACAAACCATTTTCACGGCGCGCAGATGTGGCGCGGGTGCGGGTCAGCACTTCGCCGCCTTTCTTCACCACCATCTGGGCGTTGGCGAGCACCAGACGCGCATCGTCGACCCAGCAGTCGGAATATTCGAAACCGCGCACGATTTCCGGCTTTAGCACCGATTCTGTGCCAAAACGCAACCCGGTTGAACCCGGCAGGCTAGTGCGTTTACCGAGATGATCGTACATAAACAGGCCGATACGGATCATCCACGCCGGGCGCAGATGCGGGCGGTGTGGTAAACGAAAACGCATTGGGAAGGCGATGTGCGGGGCCATTTTCAGCAGCACTTCACGTTCGGCCAGCGCTTCGCTCACCAGGCGGAATTCGTAGTGTTCCAGGTAGCGCAGCCCCCCATGAATCAATTTGGAGCTGGCGCTCGACGTGGCACAGGCTAAATCCTGCGCTTCCAGCATCAGCACGGATAGACCACGCCCTGCGGCGTCTGCCGCGATACCGGCACCGTTGATGCCACCGCCTATCACAATCAGATCTTTGGTTTCCATGCTGCGCCCTCGTGCACTTTCGTTAAAGTTCATTAATGTTCGTTATCGCTCATATTAGCAAACAAACGCGCACTTGGTAACATCAAAAAAACATTTCAGAGTGATGCGTGTAACAAATTAGCGTTTCCCTGCCGTCACAAAGTACACTTGGCGGTAAACTTCTCCTCCCGGAATGAATGAAAGAGAGCACCATGGATCAATTTGAATGTATTAACGTAGAAGAAGCCCATCAGAAACTGCATCAAGGACGGGCGGTGATGGTGGATATTCGCGATCCGCAGAGCTACGCGATGGGCCATACCCCGGGCGCGTTTCATCTGACCAACGACACGCTGGGCGCGTTTATGCAGGATAACGATTTTGAAACGTCGGTGATGGTGATGTGCTATCACGGCAACAGCAGCAAAGGCGCGGCGCAGTATCTGCTGCAACAGGGCTTTGACCAGGTCTACAGCGTGGACGGCGGCTTTGACGCCTGGCATCGTCATTTTCCGGCGGAAGTGGCACACGGTAACTGAGCAGGTATACTGTCCTCTTTTGTGTGGAATAAGCGACGCTCCGTATGTTGATGATCACCTCCTTTACTAACCCGCGCGTCGCCCAGGCGTTTGTGGACTACATGGCCACCCAGGGCGTAGTGCTGACGATTCAACAGCACACCCAAACCGACGTCTGGCTGGCTGACGAAAGCCAGGCAGCGCGGGTGCAAAACGAACTGGCTCGTTTTCTGGAAAATCCGGCTGACCCCCGTTATCTGGCGGCAAGCTGGGAATCCGGGCATACCAACAGCGGGCTGCACTACAATCGCTTTCCTTTTATCGCCACCCTGAAAAGCAATGCCGGGCCGTTGACCTGGCTCATTATGTGCGCCTGCATTCTGGTGTTTATTGTGATGAACGTGATGGGCGACCAGGCGGTCATGCTGTGGCTGGCGTGGCCGTATGATCCCTCACAGCAGTTCGAATTGTGGCGCTATTTTACCCATGCGTTTATGCACTTCTCGGTGATGCATATCCTCTTCAACCTGTTATGGTGGTGGTATCTCGGCGGGATGGTGGAAAAGCGCATCGGCAGTGGAAAACTGCTGGTGATAACGGTAATCAGCGCCCTGTTAAGCGGCTTTATTCAGCATAAATTCAGCGGCCCGTGGTTCGGTGGTTTATCCGGCGTGGTATATGCGCTGATGGGTTATGCCTGGCTGCGCGGTGAGCGCGACCCGGAAAGCGGGATTTACCTGCAACGCGGGTTGATTATTTTTTCGGTTCTGTGGCTGGTTGTGGGCTGGTTGGATCTTTTCGGTATGTCGATTGCCAATGGCGCGCACGTAACGGGCCTGGCAGTCGGGCTGGCGATGGCGTTTGCCGATACGCAGAATGTGCGAAAACGAACATAATAATTCCTGGGATCTTGCATGAAACAAACACAACGTCATGACGCGATTATCGAGCTGGTAAAGAAACAGGGTTATGTCAGTACAGAAGAGTTGGTGGAACAGTTTGCCGTCAGCCCGCAGACGATTCGTCGCGATCTCAATGACCTGGCTGAGCAGAAGATGATCCTGCGCCACCACGGTGGGGCGGCATTGCCGTCCAGCGCGGTGAACACTTCATGGCAGGACCGACGCGCCACGCAGGCGGCGGAAAAAGAGCGTATTGCCCGCAAAGTGGCGAGCCAAATCCCGAACGGTGCGGCGCTGTTTATTGATATCGGCACGACGCCAGAAGCGGTGGCCCATGCGCTGATGGAACATTCCGACCTGCGCATCGTGACCAACAACCTTAACGTCGCGAATACATTGATGGTGAAAGAGGATTTCCGCGTGATCCTGGCAGGCGGCGAATTACGCAGCCGCGACGGCGGTATCATTGGTGAAGCGACCCTCGATTTCATCTCCCAGTTCCGCCTGGATTACGGCATTCTCGGCATCAGCGGGATCGACAGCGACGGTTCACTGCTGGAGTTTGATTATCATGAAGTGCGCACCAAGCGCGCGATCATTGAGAACTCGCGTCATGTGATGCTGGTGGTGGATCACTCGAAGTTTGGCCGTAATGCGATGGTGAATATGGGCAGCATCAGTCTGGTGGATGCGGTCTACACTGATGTGATGCCGCCGGCGGGAGTATTGAAGGTGATTGCCGAGAATAATATTCAGCTGGAGTTGTGCTGATAATATTCGCGGGAGCCGCTTGTTTCCTTTTATCGCAATATAAAACGTATTGTGGAACGGTTTCGTTCACTTCCACTCCTCAGTTTCTCTGTTACTCAGATGACGGTGAACGTGTAAAGGGGGCTCGCCGCCGCCCCCTTTACAATCCCGGCTCCCGGCAAAGAAAATCGCCGCTTCGCGGTACCCGTGACTTATTGCGTCTGGCTTTCGGGTCGGGCGCAGGTAACATCCCTGTAAGTCGCGCCCTCCGCCCGCATCCCTGCGGGCGGCCCCGGCCAGCCGCAAACGTCCCGGCGATTTTCAGCCGGACACAAGGTCAACACCCTCAGTTCCCTCTGGCACCGATTTCTATTGCGGGGTCGCGGGGATTGATAAGGGGCGTGCGAAAACGCCCCTTATCTCGTTCACGTTCTGCGTGGGTTGCAGAAGGTATCGATCTGATGGTGAACGGAACAATACCTCTAAACTCATCCGGCATCCGGCATCCGGCATCCGGCATCACGCCGCAGAAATATACCCCATCATTTTCAACAGCTTCTGCGCATGTTGTACCGCATCCTGCCGATGCGCCACGCCAAGCTTCTGATACAAATTACGGATATGCGTCTTAATTGTCGTCGCCGCCACGTCAAGCTCACCGGCTATCTGGTCATTGCTGTAACCTGAATAAATCAGCCCTAACACCTGCCATTCGCGTTGGGTCAGTGGGCTGGTACGGATAAGCTCCGGCACTTCCGGATGAGTCAGCAAACGTTCCACGAAGTTCTCATCAAAATGCGCAAACTTGTGGCGATGGTGCTGATTAATCTCACGCAAAATACGCTGAGCACGATGCTGTTCAAGCTCTGGCAGCATATTGAGTTGCAGCAGCTGACGCAGTTGTTGCGCCATCGCTTCGCCTTCAATCACGAAATGACTGATAAACCCGGTGCGGTTGGACAGCGTCAGCGCTTCCATCAACACGCGCTGAGCGTCATTTTTCTTATTCGACTGCCAGTACAGCTGGTTGAGCAACAGCAGGTTACGGTTGAGATCGCTCATCAGACGCAGATCCCGCGCGTTCTCGTTGAGTTCTTCCAACACCATTTCCGCCGAGTCGAATTCGCCGAGCAGGATTTGCGCCCGGGCGATGTTGCGCCATTGGCTTTGCAGGAAATGGTTATTGGCAAAGGCTGGCTTTGGCGTATGGCGCAGCCAGTTGGCCGCCGATTTTTTATCGCCAATCATCTGCCAGTAAATCACTCGCACTTTATCGGCGTTCGATACCCAGTCGCTGTGGTACTGTCCGTTGCCGAGCAGGTTTTCAAGGCGATTCAGGTGATTCCGTGCATTGTCCAAATCACCGCGCGCCAGCGAACTTTGCACCAGCAGCGCGAGGCACTGTAATTGTTGTTGTGGCTGATAGGTCGCCAGCACGTCCATTCCGTGACGAGCGCTCTGCTCGGCTTCATCGAGACGCGCCCAGGCCCACAGCAGCTGCGCGCGAATGCGCAACAGGAATTCGTGCATTGGCAGCTGTTCCAGATGCTGTTCGCGGATTAGCTGGAACGCTTTTTCCTGAGTTTCCCAGGCGGCTTGTAAAAAGCCCTGCGCAAACAGAATCTCACTTTGCTGGATCAGGCTCCAAAGTGCGTAATGCCAGACTTCGTGGCGACGCGCCATTTGTTCGGTTTGCTGCATCACTGCCAGCGATTTGCTGAGTTTGCCCTGACAGTGCAGCACTTCCCCGTGAACGGAGGTCGCCACGATACGGCTGTAGAAGCTCGCCAGCGGCAATTCGTCGAGCGCTACCATTGCCAGGCGTTCGGCTTCGTCCGGGTCACCGTCGTTGATCGCTACTTGCGCACGCAGTGCGTTGAAATCCGCGTGCAGCGTGGCGTCCATTTCGGCGCTCATCTCTTCTTCGGCTCGGGCGAGCAGGGTGTTTACTTCGCTGTAGCGATGCTGGCTCTGCATCAACCACGCCTGCAACAGTACCAGGCGCGGATTTTCCAACAGACTGTCCCATGGCAGAGCGGCCAGGGATTCTTCCAGCAGCGCCAGTTCACTGTGATGGAACAGGCCCCACGCGTGATTAAGCAGGATATCGCGCAGCATATTGGCATCATCCGCCGACAGCGCATGGTGAATGGCTTCGCTCGGGAAGCCTTGCGCCATCCAGCTTTCTGCTGCACTACGGTGAATATCAGGCAATTCGGTAGCGAGCTCCCACTGGCAGCGCTGACGCAGGAAACTGCCGAACAGCGGGTGGAAGCTAAACCATTCGCCGGTATTGTCCATACGTTGCAGGAACAAGCCCTGACGCTCAATTTCTTCCAGCCGCATCTGGCCGTTTTCTTCGCCGGTCACGCGCACGATCAGCGCATCGTTCATTGAACGCAGCAGCGAGCTTTTCAGCAGAAAATGACGGGTGGAGATATCGACGTTATCCAGCACTTCATCCACCAGATAATCGGACAAATGGCTGGCGTTAATGCCCGCCAGACGGCGCGCGGAATGGTGCGCGGCGCTGTTATTCTGTCTAGCAGAGAGGGCGATAAGCTGCAACGCCGTGGCCCATCCGGCAACGTCGTCACACATGCGGCTGCTTTCTGTGGCTTCAATCGGTGAGGTCAGGCGACAGTCGAAAAACTGCTTCGCTTCCTGATGATTGAACGCCAGTTGCTGGCTGCCAATCTCCAGCAACTGATCGCGCACGCGCAGATTGGCAATTCCGAGCTGCGGTAAATTGCGCGACAGCACCACCAGAGTCATGTTTTCCGGCTGATGGCGCAGGAAAAATCGCATCGCGTCGTGGATAACCGGATTGCTTATCAGATGATAATCATCAATGACCAGCAGCAGCGGGCGCTGCCAGGCGTTGAGTTCGATAAACAGCTGGGCGAACAGCGAGGTCAGACTGGCATATTGCCGCTTCTGCACCATGGTTTCGCTGGCCGTGCAATGACCGCCTGTCGCCTGCTGAACGGCGGCAATCAGATAGCTTGCAAAACGTTCCTGCTGGTTATCTCCGTCATCCAGAGAAAACCAACCCAGATCGCTTTTCCCTGCTGCCCACTGTGAAATGAGAGTGGTTTTCCCGTAACCAGCTGGGCTTGTTACCAGCGCAAGACGGTAATTGTTCGCGCCGGAAAGTTTCGCCAGTAGCCGGTCGCGAACCACGGTGTGTTCAAGACGGACGGGACGACTTAATTTGGACGGAATCAACATAGGTATATCACTTCACTGTGAGAGTAAGAGTTTGTTTTTTTTCGCGCTTCGTAATTAATGTCTATTAAATTCGGACATATGCTTAATTATTGCAAGTTATGTCCGATTTTAATGCTTATGATTTTGCACTGCGTCACAAATCTTAATGAAGAATAATTATATCGACTGAAACCGGTGCCAGTGCGCGTGGAGACTGGGTTCCTCAGTTTGTTAAAAAGAGGCGAAAACTAATTTGTGTGAATGCGTTTTTCCTCATCCAGATAAATTTAAAGTGACGTTTTATCATTAAATTTTCATTTCGAATGAAGGGGCTTTGCGGAGTTATTATTACACGTAAGTAATCATTTCCACCCTTACATATAATTTGCAAAACGTCTTTTCACTTTCCTGGTCCCAACGGTGTAAAACTGAGCAGAACCGCCGTAAACGGCTACCGTTATAGTGGCGAAGATCACACTTTTCGCTCATCCCTGCTACTCCTCCCTGGCTAATGCCCGCCGGGATGAGGACGTTAAACAGGTAGCCAGGCACACTAGCGCCAACGTTTTAGCTAACAGGATTGGATCCTTATGTCACAGCCGACCTTCGATAAAGCACAGTTTCAGGCTGCACTGACTCGTCAGTGGCAGCGATACGGTTTGCAGGCCGCAAGCGAAATGACTCAGCATCAGTGGTGGCAAGCGGTGAGCGGCGCGCTGGCAGAACTGCTGGCGGCTCAGCCTGCCGCGAAACCAGAGAAAAAACAGCGTCACGTCAACTATATCTCGATGGAGTTTCTGATCGGTCGCCTGACAGGCAACAACCTGCTGAACCTCGGCTGGTATCAGGACGTGAGCACTGCGCTGAAAGATCACGACATCACGCTGACGGACCTGCTGGAAGAAGAGACGGACCCGGCGCTGGGTAACGGTGGTCTGGGGCGTCTGGCGGCCTGTTTCCTCGATTCCATGGCGACCGTTGGCCAGTCGGCGACGGGTTACGGTCTGAACTATCAATACGGTCTGTTCCGTCAGTCGTTTGCCGACGGCCAGCAGATGGAAGCCCCGGATGACTGGCATCGCAACAGCTATCCGTGGTTCCGCCACAATGCTGCGCTGGATGTGCAGGTTGGGATTGGCGGTAAAGTGGTGAAAGACGACTGGCAGCCAGCGTTCACACTGGTCGGTCAGGCGTGGGATCTGCCGGTGCTGGGTTACCGGAACGGCGTGGCACAACCGCTGCGTTTATGGCAGGCGACCCACGCGCACCCGTTCAACCTGACCAAATTCAACGACGGCGATTTCTTGCGTGCAGAACAGCAGGGCATCGACGCCGAAAAACTGACTAAAGTGCTGTACCCGAACGACAACCATCTGGCGGGTAAAAAGCTGCGCCTGATGCAGCAGTATTTCCAGTGCGCCTGTTCGGTAGCGGATATTCTGCGTCGTCATCATCTGGCGGGCCGTAAAATTGCCGACCTGCCGAAGTTTGAGGTGATTCAGCTCAACGACACGCACCCGACAATTGCCATTCCTGAACTACTGCGCGTGCTGCTCGACGAGCATCAGATGAGCTGGGACGATGCATGGGCCATCACCAGCAAAACCTTCGCCTACACCAACCACACTTTGATGCCAGAAGCGCTCGAATGCTGGGATGAGAAACTGGTGAAAGCGCTGCTGCCGCGTCACATGCAAATCATCAATGAGATCAACACCCGTTTCAAAACGCTGGTCGACAACACCTGGCCAGGCGACGCCGCAGTGTGGGCGAAACTCGCGGTGGTACACGACAAGCAGGTGCGCATGGCCAACATGTGTGTGGTGAGCGGCTTTGCGGTCAACGGCGTCGCGGCGCTGCATTCTGATTTGGTGGTGAAGGACCTGTTCCCGGAATATCACCAGCTGTGGCCGAACAAATTCCACAACGTCACCAACGGCATTACGCCACGTCGCTGGATCAAGCAGTGCAATCCGGCGCTGGCGGCGTTGTTCGATAAGCATCTGAAGAAAGAGTGGGCCAACGATCTCGACCAGCTAATCAACCTGGAAAAATACGCCGACGACGCCAAATTCCGCAAAACCTGGCGTGATATCAAGCTCGCCAATAAGCAGCGTCTGGCGGAGTTTGTAAAGCATCGTACCGGCATTGAAATCAATCCGGCGGCGATTTTTGATATTCAGATCAAGCGCCTGCACGAATACAAACGTCAACATCTCAATCTGCTGCACATTCTGGCACTGTACAAAGAAATCCGTGAAAACCCGCAGGCAGACCGCGTGCCGCGCGTGTTCTTGTTCGGGGCGAAAGCCGCGCCGGGTTACTACCTGGCGAAGAACATCATTTTTGCTATCAACAAAGTGGCCGATGTGGTGAACAATGACCCGAAAGTCGGCGACAAATTGAAAGTGGTGTTCCTGCCGGACTACTGCGTATCGGCGGCTGAAGTGATGATCCCGGCGGCGGATGTGTCTGAACAAATTTCTACCGCGGGCAAAGAGGCCTCCGGCACCGGCAACATGAAGCTGGCGCTGAATGGCGCGCTGACCGTCGGCACGCTCGATGGTGCGAACGTCGAAATTGCCGAGCAGGTTGGCGACGAAAACATCTTCATCTTCGGCCACACCGTCGAACAAGTGAAAGCGCTGAAGGCCAAAGGCTACGACCCCGTGAAATGGCGTAAGAAAGACAAAGTGCTGGATGCGGTGCTGAAAGAGCTGGAAAGCGGCAAGTACAGCGATGGCGACAAGCACGCGTTTGACCAGATGCTGCACAGCATGGGCAAACAGGGCGGCGACCCGTATCTGGTGATGGCTGATTTCGCGGCGTACGTTGACGCGCAGAAACAGGTAGATGTGCTGTACCGTGACCAGGAAGCCTGGACGCGCGCGACGATTCTCAACTCTGCCCGCTGTGGGATGTTCAGTTCCGACCGTTCAATCCGTGATTATCAGAGCCGTATCTGGCAGGCAAAACGTTAAGGGAACGCAATGGAGAGCAAACGTCTGGACAATGCCGCGCAGGCGGCGGGCATCAGCCCAAGTTACATCAATGCCCACGGCAAACCGCAGTCAATTGGTGCAGATACCAAGCGACGTTTGCTCGACGCAATGCATCACGGTGTCGCGGCCGCGAAAGTGGCAGTGACTCCGGTTCCCAACGTGCTGGTGTTTACCCACGGTAAGAAAATGTCGCTGCCGGTGGAAGGCAGCGGCGAGTTCCACTGGATGCTGACCACCGAAGAGGGGGAGCAGCATCAGGGCAAAGCGACGGCGACGAAAGCGCTGAACTTGCCGACGCGTTTGCCGGAGGGGTATCACACTCTGACGCTCACCCAGAGCGAGAATCGTTGGCACTGTCGGGTGATTGTCGCCCCGGGTCGTTGCTATGAGCCGCAGGCACTTAAGCAGGGCAAAAAGCTGTGGGGCAGCTGCGTGCAGCTCTACACCCTGCGTTCCGAGCGCAACTGGGGTATCGGTGATTTTGGCGATTTAAAAGTGATGCTGCCGGAAATTGCCCGTCGCGGTGGGTCGTTTATCGGCCTGAATCCGATTCATGCGCTTTACCCAGCGAACCCGGAAAGTGCCAGCCCGTATAGTCCTTCTTCGCGCCGCTGGCTGAACGTCATTTATATCGACGTGAATGCGGTAGACGATTTCCGTGACAGCAAAGAGGCGCAGGCGTGGTGGAAATTGCCAACCACGCAGCAGGCGCTGCAATCCGCACGTGATGCCGAATGGGTCGATTATTCTACCGTCACTGCGCTGAAAATTACCGCGTTGCAGATGGCGTGGAAACGCTTCTCCGTGCGCAGCGACGATCAAATGGCGGCGTTCCGCCAGTTTGCCCTGAACGAAGGCGAAAGCCTTTACTGGCAGGCGGCTTTCGACGCGCTGCATGCGTATCAGGTCAAAGAAGATGAACTGCGCTGGGGCTGGCCTGCCTGGCCTGCCGCGTATCAGGACATCGACAGCCCGGAAGTGAAGGCCTTTTGTACCCAACACACTGATGAAGTTGATTTCTTCCTGTGGCTGCAATGGCTGGCGTACTGCCAGTTCGCCGCATGCTGGAACGAATGCCAGGCGCATGATATGCCGATTGGGCTGTATCGCGACCTCGCAGTAGGTGTGGCGGAAGGCGGTTCAGAAACCTGGTGTGATCGCGAGCTTTATTGTCTGAAAGCCTCCGTGGGCGCACCGCCGGATATTCTCGGCCCGTTGGGGCAAAACTGGGGTCTGCCGCCGATGGATCCGCATATCATCGCCGCGCGCGCCTACGAGCCGTTTATCGATTTGCTGCGCGCCAATATGCAGAACTGCGGTGCGCTGCGCATCGACCATGTGATGTCGGTCCTGCGCCTGTGGTGGATCCCGTACGGTGAAACAGCGGATCACGGCGCGTACGTGCATTATCCGGTGGACGATTTGCTGTCGATTTTGGCGCTGGAAAGTAAACGTCATCAATGCATGGTGATTGGCGAAGATCTTGGCACCGTGCCGGTGGAAATCGTCGGGAAACTGCGGAAGAGCGGCGTGTATTCCTACAAAGTGCTCTATTTCGAAAGCGACCACGAGAAGACGTACCGCTCGCCGAAAGCCTACCCGGAGCAGTCCATGGCGGTGGCGACCACCCACGATTTACCGACGCTGCGCGGCTACTGGGAAAGCGGTGATTTAACGCTCGGCAAAACCCTGGGGTTATATCCGGACGAAGTGATTTTACGTGGGTTGTACCAGGATCGTGAACGGGCGAAGCAGGGGCTGTTAGACGCGTTACATAAGTACGGCTGTCTGCCAAAACGCGCTGGGCATAAGGCGTCGCTGATGAACATGACCACCACTCTGAATCGCGGAATGCAGCGTTATATCGCCGACAGTCATAGTGCGTTGCTGGGGCTTCAGCCGGAAGACTGGCTGGATATGGCGGGGCCGGTGAATATTCCGGGCACCAGCTACCAGTACAAAAACTGGCGTCGCAAACTGTCCACCACCCTTGAAGCGATGTTTGCTGATGAGACGGTGAATAAGCTGATTAAGGATTTGGATAAGCGCAGGAAAGCGTTGGGGAAATAATAGATTTGCGGGCCACAAGGTTCTTGTAGGCCCGCACATTACATCAGTAGTAAGAGTGCTCACCGCGCTGGTGTTCGGTCAAATCGCGAACGCCTTTCAGCTCTGGGAATTCATTCAGCAGCTGCTTCTCGATCCCTTCTTTCAGCGTCACATCTACCATCGAACAACCGTTACAGCCGCCGCCAAACTGCAGAATAGCGAAACCTTCGTCGGTGATTTCCATCAGCGACACGCGACCGCCGTGACCGGCGAGCTGCGGGTTAACCTGCGACTGAATCATGTACTCTACGCGCTCCATCAGCGGCGCATCGTCAGACACTTTACGCATTTTGGCGTTCGGCGCTTTCAGCGTCAGCTGGGAACCTAACTGGTCGGTCACGAAGTCGATGTCCGCATCGTCCAGATATGGCGCGCTCAGCTCATCGACATACGCGGTCAGCAGGTCAAATTTGAGGGCAGTGTCACTGGCTTCCACCGCATCCGGCGGGCAATAAGAAACACCACATTCAGCATTCGGGGTGCCTGGGTTAATCACAAATACGCGAATTTGTGTCCCTTCTTCCTGATTTGCCAGCAGTTTGGCAAAGTGCGCTTGTGCAGCATCGGAAATACGGATCATAGCTTTGGCCTAATAGTTGACTACTTTAGTCGGTTATAATACGCCCATCACAAAGGGTCTACAAGGTGCGACACAGGCACCATACCTGAACTGACGCGGCGCCGTTTTGCAAAAGCAGGCGGGAAAGTTCGGCCACGGTGCTGCCGGTCGTGACGACATCGTCCACAAGGGCGATATGGAGTCCTTGTACCGGGAATTCAAGACGAAACGCGTTTTTCAGATTCTGTTTGCGCAATCGAGCCGAAAGCTGATGCTGCGTGGCCGTTGGCATGACTCGGCGAATCGCCTCGGGCTGATAGCTTATCCCCAGCCAGCGGGCGAGCGGACGACAGAGTAAATCCGCCTGATTGTATCCGCGTCGCCAATGGCGGCGTTGCCAGAGCGGCACCGCGAGCAGCCGGTCCGGTTTTTGCCTCCCGTTACACTGCCGCAGGCGGAGCAGAAGCAGTCGCCCCAGCGCGCGGGCCAGTTCAGGCCTGGCGTTGAACTTCCATGTTTTCACCAGCGTTGATAGCGGCGGCCCGTAGTCATTCACCGCGACCAGGCGTTGCCACGGCGGCGCTTTTTGCAAGCAGCGGCCGCAGTCGGTCTGCCCGCCAGCGGCAGGCAAACCACAGCGTGGACAGACGGGCAGACGAGAGCTCATGGCGCGGGCGCAGCGCGAGCAAATGCCCCAGTGGGCCATCGCCAGCGGCATTTGGCATAGCCAGCACAAGCCGTGGGCTGTTAGCATCATTCCCCTCCCAATTCGAAGAATGAGAACAATAACTGATGAACGACATCTGGTGGCAAACCAAAGGCGAAGGAAATTGTCATCTTGTGCTGCTGCACGGATGGGGACTGAACGCGGAAGTCTGGGATTGCATTACGCCGGAACTGAGCTCGCAATTCACGCTTCATCTGGTGGACCTGCCGGGCTTCGGGCGCAGCGCGGGTTTTGGTGCACTTTCGCTGCAAGAGATGACCCGTCTGGTGCTGATGAAAGCGCCGGAAAAAGCGATTTGGCTCGGCTGGAGTCTGGGCGGGCTGGTGGCCAGTCTGGCGGCGTTGACCGCCCCGAAACGCGTGCAGGCGCTGGTGACCGTTGCGTCATCACCGTGTTTTTCCGCGCAGGCCGACTGGCCGGGCATCAAGCCGGAAGTGTTGTCCGGTTTCCAGCAGCAACTGAGCGAAGATTTTCAGCGCACGGTGGAGCGGTTCCTCGCCCTGCAGACGCTTGGCACCGAGAGTGCACGCCAGGATGCGCGTCGTCTGAAAAGCACGGTGCTGGCGTTGCCCATGCCGACGACCGAAGTGCTTAACGGCGGGCTGGAAATCCTCAAAACGGCGGATTTACGCGAGCCACTCGCCACGCTTGTGATGCCATTCTTACGGCTTTATGGCCACCTCGATGGGCTCGTGCCGCGTAAGGTGGTCCCGTTGCTGGATGCGCGCTGGCCGAACAGCCAGTCATATGTTTTCAGCAAAGCGGCACATGCCCCGTTCATCTCCCATCCGACAGAGTTTTGTCAGCAGTTAGTAGCCCTTAAGCAGGTGATAGTCTGATTTTTAAGGCAAACTGGCAGAATTTATATCAGCGACAATACTTAGAAGGTCGCTGCGTCAGCGCATTGCCTTTACGCGCGCAGTGCCCACATAAAATGGTCCTAAGGAGAGTATGGCTATGAAATATGTTACGGGTATGGTTACGGCACTGGTATTGGGTTCTCTCTCTTTCGGCGCGTTTGCGGCCAAAGAAATTCAGAAAGAGGACGTGGCAAAAATGCATCTTACCAAGATTGGCACAGTGACCACCTCGCGCACTACATCGCCAATGGATGCTAAACAGGATCTGTCGAAAAAAGCCGATGAAAAAGGTGCAACTTACTTCGTGGTGATTGCAGGCGAGAAGAACGAGAAGACCGTTCACGCGAATGCTGATATCTACAAATAAGCAAAAAGCGGGCCAGTGGCCCGCTTCTTCGTTTGATGCATCAATACGTCGTTACTGTAAAATCCACCATTCGCGTAAACAGGCTTTTCCTTCCGGGCAGCTCTTACAGTGTCCACTCAGACAATCCGACGGTTCCTCCGCAATACGCTTCGCTTTGCCCATCGCTTCCATCCGCATCAGCATCGCATCAACCATCGGCTGTGGCGTATGCAGCGCCCGGCTCAGCTGCTGAGCCTCCATTCGGCCCTGCAATGCCAGCATGTTCCGCAGTTCAATCATCGATGCCATGATTTCGTCCTTAGTGACAGTCGCCCGCCGGGCTGGCGCAACAGCTGTCGACGGTTTTCCTGGTCGCCAGCAGATTCACGTTAACCCGGCTGCGAGCGCGGCGTAACAGGCCCAGCACCACCACGTTAAACAGGATGACGGACAGAATGCAGGTCAGGCTGTAGCGCGGGTGCTGGTTGTAGCTGGCAACCTGATAGAACAGTGTTGACAGCGACCAGGCGATGTTCAGCCCCCACAGTACCGAGAAGCCCATCCAGCCGCGACTTGATTCGCGGGCGATGGCGCCCATCACCGAGATGCATGGAATGTAGAGCAGGACGAAAATCAGGTAGCTGTATGCGGCGGCCGCGCTGCCGAATTTGCTGCTCATTACGCCCATCGCGCCGGTTGCCATTTCACCGTCGCCTTTGCTGGCTTCGATCGGGTTAGCCAGCACGCTCAGGCTGAAGGTATCTTGCAGGCTCTGCCAGGTTTCCCCGGCGGCCGCGCCCAGCTCATCCAGCAGATTGAAATCAGCCGGGTTGAACGCTTCCTGTTGAATATTTTCTGCGGTGTAGAGGGTGTTGAGCGTACCAACCACGACTTCTTTTGCCATCGCACCGGTGAACAGGCCCACGGTGGCCTGCCAGTTATCTTCGTGCACGCCAATGGGTTTGAACAGCGGGGTGATGACGCGGCTGACGGACGCCAACGCCGAATCGTTAATGTTATCCGCCGCCTGGCCGCTCAGGGTGAAGCTGTTCAGCGCGCTGAGGAAAATACTGACGATCACAATTACTTTACCGGCACGGAGAACGAAGCCTTTCAGGCGCTGCCAGGTCTGGATAATCAAACTTTTCAGATGCGGCACGTGGTACACCGGCAGCTCCATCACGAACGGCGATGCTTCGCCACGCATGATGGTGTGTTTGAGCATCAGCCCTGTGAGGATAGCCATCACGATACCGAGTACGTACAGCGAGAACACCGCCAGCGCGCCTTCCTGACCGAAGAATGCGGCGGCAAAGACCGCGAAAATCGCCAGTCGCGCACCACAGGACATAAACGGCGCCATCATGATGGTCATCAGACGTTCGCGCGGGGCGTCCAGCGTACGCGCGCCCATTACCGACGGCACGTTGCAGCCGAAGCCGACAATCAGTGGCACGAACGATTTCCCTGGCAGCCCGAGGGATTGCATCAGGCGGTCCATCACAAACGCTGCGCGGGCCATGTAACCGGAGTCTTCGAGGAACGACAGGAACAGGTACATCATGCCAATCTGCGGTACCAGCGGTAGCACGGTGTTGATCCCGCCGCCAATCCCCTGCGCGAGGAAAATAGTCAGCCATTCGGGGAAGTGCAGGGTGGCACCCACCCACTGAATGCCGTGAATAAAGATAGCCACTGAACCCGCATCGAAAATAGGCTGCAGTGCGCCGCCGATGTTAATCGCCAGCAGGAACATCAGGTACATCACGAACAGGAATACCGGCAGGCCGAGGAAACGGTTGAGGATAATTCGGTCCACTGCGGCGGTGAAACGGCTCGGTTCGGCGGTCAGGGTGTTACTCACCACATCACACACGGCGGCGATGGACTGATAACGCGCATCGGCGATGTGCAGGGCCGGGTCATCCATTTCAGTTTGCAGGCGTTGCAAGGTGGAATCGAGTTGCTGTTGGGCGTGTTCCCCGGCAAAGCCGAGGCTGTAAATATCGCCTTCAAGCATTTGCAGCCCCAGCCAGCGACGCTGTTTGAGCGGCATCGCTTGCGGCATCACCTGCGCCAGAGAATCGGCTTCACGCAACAACGGCTGCGCGTAATGCACCAGCTCTAAATCGTCATTAGCCTGATGGCGGTCAATCGCCATTTTCAGGGCTTCAATGCCGCGTCCACGCGTCGAAACCAGCGGGATCACCGGGCAGCCGAGGCGCTTTGCCAGCGCGTCGACTTCGATGCGGATTTGCTGCTTTTCCGCGATATCCAGCATGTTCAGCGCTACGACGCACGGAATGCCGAGCTCCAGTAATTGCAGCGTCAGATACAGGTTGCGCTCAAGGTTGGAGGCATCGACCACGTTGATCAGCAGGTCGGCATCGCCGCTCAGAATATAGTGGCAGGCAATCTGCTCATCAAGCGACGTTTGCGAAGAGATAGTGGTCAGCGAATAGGTGCCTGGCAGGTCCACCAGCGTCACCTGATTATCGGTGGTGGTGAACTGGCCTTCTTTACGCTCAACCGTTACGCCGGACCAGTTGCCCACGCGCTGACGCGCGCCAGTTAACTGATTAAATAGCGTCGTCTTCCCGGAATTTGGATTGCCAATTAAGCCAATGGTTAATTTCTTCATTTTACTGGACTCGCTGTGTCTGGCAGGAATTAACGGATAAGCGCTTCAATTTCAATTAACGCCAGGTCTTTTTTGCGTAATACCAGGCTGACGCGGCGGGTTTCAATATGAACCGGATCGCCGAGGGGCGCGACGCGCACAACATGAAAAGAAGAGCCAGGCAACATGCCAAGCGAAAGTAATTTCTGCCGATAAGCCGGGCTAATTTCGCGTGAGAACCCGGTTATCTTCCACGTACTGTCAGGAGTGAATTGCATAAGACCTGCTTGAGTCGCTAATTGAAAATCCCTTCATACGCGCTCAACGGCGTACGAAACCAAGGATGGTGCCAACAGGAAAGGATAAAATATCAACAGTGACGATGATAATGAGAATGGTTTCTGTCTTCAATCCATAAAATGTGAACGGATGTTCATTTACCGAATAATTGACGCGAATTTGATGTGGCTCAATATTTATTGCAGGGAAGGATGTTTGCGAAATAGCAGAATTGTTATCAGGGTGAAAACAATAATGCGAATAATTAACGAAAGGTAAAAAGGCGTGTCTGAATAATGTCGTGATACATCAGGCCCGCTTATAAATAAACGGGCCTGAAGGGCACAGTCTTATTTTTTCTTCATCGCCGCGGCCAGCGCATCCATCATGGCGCTATTTCCGGCAGGCGTGGCCTCACGACTGCGCGGTTTTGCCGCTTTGGCTGCCGGGCGCGCATTCTGCTCACGACCGCCTCCACTGCCACGACGGCTGTTGGTGTCGCCAGGCTGCTCGTCCAGACGCATGGTCAGCGCGATACGCTTACGCTGCATATCCACTTCCAGCACTTTGACCTTCACGATATCGCCCGCTTTCACCACGGAGTGTGGATCTTCGACGAATTTATCAGCAAGGGACGAGATGTGGACCAGACCATCCTGATGCACGCCGATGTCCACGAACGCGCCGAAGTTGGTGACGTTAGTCACCGCGCCTTCCAGCACCATGCCTGGCAGCAGGTCGTTCATGGTTTCCACGCCGTCGGCAAACTTCGCCGTTTTGAATTCCGGACGTGGATCACGGCCCGGTTTTTCAAGCTCTTTGATGATGTCAGTCACCGTCGGCAGACCAAAACGTTCGTCGGTGAAATCGACGGCTTTGACGTCACGCAGCGCGCTGCTGTTGCCCATCAAATCTTTCAGCGCCTGCTGGGTCACCGCCAGAATGCGTTCCACAACCGGGTACGCTTCCGGGTGAACGGTTGAGGCATCGAGCGGGTTGTCGCCGTGGTTGATACGCAGGAAGCCCGCACACTGTTCGAAGGCTTTCGGCCCCAGACGACTCACTTTGAGCAGCTGTTGGCGGTTCTGGAACTGACCGTTCTCATCACGCCAGGTCACGATATTCTGCGCCATCATGCGCGTCAGGCCCGCGACGCGGGTCAGCAGCGGAACGGAGGCGGTATTGAGGTCAACGCCGACGGCGTTCACACAGTCTTCCACTACCGCATCCAGCTTACGCGCCAGCTGGCTCTGGCTAACGTCGTGCTGGTACTGGCCGACACCGATTGATTTCGGGTCGATTTTCACCAGCTCTGCCAGCGGATCCTGCAAGCGACGGGCGATAGACACCGCGCCACGAATAGACACGTCGAGATCCGGGAATTCGAGTGCTGCGAGTTCGGAGGCGGAATACACCGACGCCCCGGCTTCGCTGACGATCACTTTTTCCGCCGTCACTTTTGGGAACTGTTTCTGCACGTCGAGGTAGAAACGCTCGGTTTCGCGCGAGGCGGTACCGTTGCCAATCGCCACCAGTTCGACGTTGTACTTTTCGCACAGCGCTGCCACGACAACCGCCGATTTTGCAGCCTGGCCGGTGTGAGGGTAAATGGTGTCGGTGGCGACCAGCTTGCCAGTGCCATCAACCACCGCCACTTTCACGCCGGTACGCAGACCTGGATCGAGACCCATGGTCGCACGCAGGCCCGCCGGAGCGGCCATCAGCAGATCGTGCAGGTTGCGGGCGAAGACGTTAATCGCTTCGTCTTCTGCACGTTCGCGCACGGTGCCCATCAGTTCGGTTTCAAGGTGCATCAGCACTTTGATGCGCCACGTCCAGCTCACCACGCCTTTACGCCAGCTGTCTGCCGGGGCGTTATTCAGACGCAGATTGAGATGGTCGATGATGATTTGTTCACAATGGCTCTCTTTTGGCGGCTCATCGAACTGCGGATCGGCGTTCAGGGAGAGTTGCAAGATGCCTTCGTTACGGCCACGGAACATCGCCAGCGCACGGTGAGATGGCGCGGTTGCAATCGGCTCGTGGTGATCGAAGTAATCACGGAATTTCGCGCCTTCTTCCTCTTTGCCGCTGACCACAACGGCGACGAGATGGGCGTTTTTCCACAGGTAGTTACGCACTTTCGCCAGCAGTTGGGCGTCTTCGGCGAAGCGTTCCATCAGGATATAGCGTGCGCCATCGAGGGCGGCTTTGGTGTCGGCCACGCCGTTATCGGCGTTGATGTATTTCGCGGCTTCGTCTTCCGGTACGTGCGACGGCTCGTTCCACAGCAAATCGGCCAGCGGCTCGAGGCCTGCTTCAATCGCGATTTGCCCGCGGGTACGGCGCTTCGGCTTATACGGAAGGTATAAATCTTCGAGCTCGGTTTTGCTCAGCGTGCCGTTGATGGCTTTCGCCAGTTCGTCGCTCAGTTTGCCCTGATCGTCGATAGATTTGAGAATCGACTGACGACGGTCTTCCAGCTCGCGCAAATAGCCAAGACGGGTTTCCAGGTTACGCAGCTGGGTGTCGTCCAGACCGCCGGTGACTTCCTTACGATAACGTGCAATAAACGGCACGGTGTTCCCTTCATCAAGCAGACGAACGGCAGCAGTAACCTGTTCGTTTCTGGCCTGAAGTTCACCCGCAATAATGCGGCAGAGCGAATCATTCATCATGGCTTTATTTCATCTGTAGGATCGAAAAACAGGGGATAGTTATACGGATTGGCCAGCCAAAATACCAGCCGGACCTATCCGTAATCAGAGTGTTCCAGGTGCGTTATTTCACGTACTCGATCTCATTGACATACCAACTGGCATCGCCCGCCGGAGTCTGCACAATGGCGAGGTCGCCGATCTCTTTTTTCAGTAGCGCGCGGGCCATTGGCGAATCGATGGAGATGTAATCTTTGCGCCCGAAAATTTCGTCATAGCCGACAATACGAAAGCGCTTGGTATCGCCATCGTCATTTTCGATTTCCACCCAGGCGCCGAAGAAGACTTTGCCTTCCTGCTGTGGGGAGTAATCGACGATTTTTAAATTTTCCAGGCATTTGGTCAGATAGCGAACCCGGCGATCGATTTCACGCAGACGTTTTTTGTTGTACTGATAATCGGCGTTTTCGCTGCGATCTCCAAGGCTTGCGGCCCAGGTGACTTTTTTTGTCACCTCAGGTCGGTCTTCGCGCCAAAGATAATCCAGCTCTTTCTTCAACTTCTCAT
Source organism: Citrobacter sp. 18056 (assembly GCA_902706235.1). Lineage (GTDB taxonomy): Bacteria > Pseudomonadota > Gammaproteobacteria > Enterobacterales > Enterobacteriaceae > Scandinavium > Scandinavium manionii. Next base: position 372,664 of record CACSJR010000002.1, read on the forward strand.
ACCCTTCACGGGTGATTAGCGGCGTTTTCATTGTGGTGCTACCTTGTGACTACTTGTGCTTGCGCACATTTTGCCTCATAGATTACGTCAATTGGTTAAAAAATAGTTTTCTGTGATGAATTGTACAGATAAGCTGCTGTAAAATATGCTTTGTAACAATTTCGGCTAGAATTTATACCAGATTTAGCTGGAGCCTGGCGTACGCTTTTTTGAGAATACGTACTCATAATTGTTACGAACCTTCTGGGAGTAAAAACAATGCAAGAGAATTATAAGATTCTTGTTGTGGATGACGACATGCGCCTGCGTGCGCTTCTTGAGCGTTATCTGACCGAGCAAGGCTTCCAGGTTCGAAGCGTCGCCAACGCCGAACAGATGGATCGCCTGTTGACCCGTGAATCCTTCCACCTGATGGTGCTGGATTTAATGCTGCCTGGCGAAGATGGACTCTCCATTTGTCGTCGCCTGCGCAGCCAAAGTAACCCGATGCCAATCATCATGGTGACGGCGAAAGGCGAAGAGGTTGACCGTATCGTGGGCCTGGAAATTGGTGCCGACGACTACATTCCGAAACCGTTCAACCCGCGTGAGCTGCTGGCCCGTATCCGTGCCGTGCTGCGTCGTCAGGCGAACGAACTGCCAGGCGCACCGTCGCAGGAAGAAGCGGTTATCGCATTCGGTAAGTTCAAGCTGAATCTCGGTACGCGCGAAATGTTCCGCGAAGACGAGCCTATGCCACTGACCAGCGGTGAATTTGCGGTACTCAAAGCACTGGTAAGCCACCCGCGTGAGCCGCTGTCCCGTGACAAGCTGATGAACCTGGCGCGTGGCCGTGAATATTCCGCGATGGAACGTTCCATCGATGTGCAGATTTCCCGTCTGCGCCGCATGGTGGAAGAAGATCCGGCGCATCCGCGTTACATTCAGACCGTGTGGGGCCTGGGCTACGTGTTTGTGCCGGACGGTTCTAAAGCATGAGGCGAATGCGCTTCTCACCACGAAGTTCATTTGCCCGCACGCTGCTTCTCATCGTCACCTTGCTGTTCGTCAGCCTGGTGACGACCTATCTTGTGGTCCTTAACTTCGCGATTTTGCCGAGCCTTCAGCAGTTCAATAAGGTACTGGCCTACGAAGTCCGTATGCTAATGACCGATAAACTGCAGCTTGAGGATGGCACCCAACTGGTGGTGCCTCCGGCATTTCGACGTGAGATTTACCGCGAGCTTGGCATTTCGCTCTATTCCGATGAAGCGGCGGAAGATGCCGGGCTACGCTGGGCGCAACATTATGAATTCTTAAGTCAGCAGATGGCGCAGCAGCTGGGTGGCCCGACGGAAGTTCGCGTTGAAGTCAACAAAAGCTCGCCGGTAGTGTGGCTGAAAACCTGGCTGTCGCCCAACATTTGGGTGCGCGTGCCGCTGACTGAAATCCATCAGGGCGACTTCTCGCCGCTGTTCCGCTATACCCTGGCAATAATGTTGCTGGCGATAGGCGGTGCATGGCTGTTTATTCGTATTCAGAACCGACCCTTGGTCGATCTTGAGCACGCGGCTTTGCAGGTCGGTAAAGGGATCATTCCGCCTCCTCTGCGCGAGTATGGCGCGTCGGAAGTGCGATCCGTGACCCGAGCCTTTAACCATATGGCGGCAGGCGTTAAGCAGCTCGCTGACGACCGTACGCTGCTGATGGCGGGTGTGAGTCACGATTTACGTACGCCGTTGACGCGTATCCGTCTGGCGACGGAGATGATGGGCGAAGAAGACGGTTACCTTGCAGAATCCATCAACAAGGATATCGAAGAGTGTAACGCCATCATCGAGCAGTTCATTGACTACCTGCGTACAGGCCAGGAAATGCCGATGGAGCTTGGCGACCTGAATTCGGTGCTCGGCGAAGTCGTGGCGGCAGAAAGCGGCTACGAGCGTGAAATTGAAACGGACATGCAGGCCGGAGAAATCCCGGTGCGGATGCACCCGCTGTCGATTAAGCGCGCACTGACCAATATGGTGGTTAACGCCGCGCGCTACGGTAATGGTTGGATCAAAGTCAGCAGTGGCAGCGAGCCAAACCGCGTCTGGTTCCAGGTAGAAGATAATGGCCCGGGTATCAAACCTGAGCAACGTAAGCATCTGTTCCAGCCGTTTGTTCGAGGTGACAGCGCGCGCAGCACCAGCGGCACCGGGCTGGGTCTGGCCATCGTGCAGCGCATTATCGACAATCATAACGGCTTGCTGGAGATTGATACCAGTGAGAAGGGTGGATTGTTGATTCGGGCGTGGCTGCCAGTGCCGGTCGTGCGAACGTCCAGTACCAAAGAAAGCTAAAAAAGGCCCGACACGATGATGTGTTGGGCCTTTTACTTTGGATGAAGGGCGGCGTAGCGCCACCCAGCAGTCGGTTACAGTTTCGGACCTGCCTCAACCAGCGCCGCACCCGCAGGGGTGTCGGTGTACTTCTCGAAGTTTTCCACGAACAGATTCGCCAGCGCTTTGGCTTTTTCCTGCCACTGCTCCGGTGATGCGTAGGTATTACGCGGGTCCAGAATGTGCGTATCCACACCTGGCAGTTCAGTTGGGATCTGCAGATTGAACATTGGCAGCGTGAAGGTTTCAGTGTTATCCAGCGTACCGTCGAGAATGGCGTCGATAATGGCGCGCGTATCTTTAATCGAGATACGTTTGCCAGTGCCGTTCCATCCGGTATTGACCAGATACGCCTGCGCACCGGAAGCTTGCATACGTTTCACCAGTACTTCTGCGTACTGCGTCGGGTGCAGCGACAGGAATGCTGCTCCAAAGCAGGAGGAGAAGGTTGGCGTTGGTTCGGTCACGCCCCGCTCGGTACCCGCCAGTTTGGCGGTAAAACCAGACAGGAAGTGATACTGCGTCTGGTTAGCCGTCAGGCGTGAAACTGGCGGCAGCACGCCGAAGGCGTCGGCGGTCAGGAAGATAACTTTGGTTGCATGTCCCGCTTTCGACACCGGTTTCACGATATTGTCGATGTGGTAAATCGGGTAGGAGACGCGGGTGTTTTCGGTTTTCGACGCATCGTTGAAATCGATGGTGCCGTCGGCCAGCACGCTGACGTTTTCCAGCAGGGCGTCGCGGCGAATGGCGTGATAGATATCCGGCTCGGCTTCTTCTGACAGGCGAATGGTTTTCGCGTAGCAGCCGCCCTCAAAGTTAAACACGCCGTCGTCGTCCCAGCCGTGCTCGTCATCGCCAATCAGGCGGCGCTTCGGATCGGTGGAGAGAGTGGTTTTTCCTGTGCCGGACAGGCCAAAGAACACCGCCACATCGCCTTTTTCGCCGACGTTCGCTGAACAGTGCATTGAGGCAATGCCCTTCAGCGGCAGCAGGTAGTTCATGATAGAGAACATCCCTTTCTTCATTTCGCCGCCGTACCAGGTGCCGCCAATCAGCTGCACGCGTTCGGTCAGGTTGAAAGCCACGAAGTTTTCAGAGTTCAGACCCTGCTGTTTCCAGTTCGGATTGGTGCATTTCGCGCCGTTCATCACCACGAAGTCAGGCTTAAAGGTTGCCAGCTCATCGTCCGTTGGGCGGATAAACATGTTTTTCACGAAGTGCGCCTGCCAGGCTACTTCGGTAATAAAGCGTACGCACAGTCGAGTGTCGGCGTTAGCGCCACAGTAAGCATCAATGATAAACAGGCGCTTACCAGAAAGTTGTTGGGTGACCAGTCCTTTGAGTTGCTGCCAGGTTTCCGGGGAGAGCGGTTTGTTGTCGTTCTTGCCTTTGCCTTTATCAGCCCACCACACGGTATCGCGGGTGGTGTCATCACGGACAATGTATTTATCTTTCGGCGACCGGCCGGTAAAAATACCGGTATCGACAGCAATCGCACCGAGATTTGTCAGAATACCGCGCTCATAGCCTTCCAGAGTGGGGTTGAGCTCTTCCTCAAATAACGTGTCGTAGTCGGGGTTGTAGACGATGTCCTGGGCGTCGTTGATTCCATAAGCCTTGAGATCCTGCGGGGTTATACCTTTAACACGCATGTCACTGCTCCTTAGCCAATATGTACTGCCAATGATTGTAGGGTTGTTTGAGGGTTATTGACCGCGACCAGGCTCATAGATTTGCGTATCCGGACTCTCGTCAAACTAACGGAAAACACGGTGACTCCTGTCACGAGGCGACACAGATTATGGCAGGAAACGTTTTTTAGTGGGGGGAAATGTTCCTAAACCGTCAACAAATGGTTTTATGAACTGATGGAATGTGAATGTAATCGCATTCCTGAAAATAAGTTACGGAAGAGTTACAGAAAAAATCGATTCACTTCTCGCAAGTTCCTCACCCAAACCCTTTGCCCATAGGAGCGAGGACCGGAGTGAGGGGACAAGCGATGACTAAATCAATGAACCTGCGGATCAGCCGGGGAGGCGTTGTTGCGGATCTCAGCAATGTCCATCGAATTGAACACGTAATGGCTGCCGCAGTAATCGCAGTTCATATCGATTTCGCCGTCATCGGCCAGAATGCTGTCAACTTCTTCATCAGGCAGCGTTCTCAGCGCATCGGCGCAGCGCTCACGGGAACAGGTGCACTTGAATTCGACCGTTTGTGGATCGTAAACCGTCACTTCTTCTTCGTGATACAGACGCCACAGCACGTCGTTCGCTGGCAGGCCAAACAGCTCTTCCGCTTTGATGGTGTCAGTCAGCGTCGCCAGGTGCTCGAAATCGGTAGTCTGTGCGTTTTGCGCTGGCATCACCTGCAGCAGAATACCGCCTGCCGCCATTTTGCCGTCATGCTCACCGGTACGGATGATCAGACGCGTCGGAAGCTGCTCGGAGCGCAGGAAGTAGTCTTCCAGACACGCCGCCAGCGTATCGCCTTCCAGACCCACTACGCCCTGATAGCGCTCGCCTTCTTCCGGCGCAATGGTGATAACCAGATAACCATTACCGACCAGCGTTTTCAGATCCGCGTTTTCCGGGATATCGCCCTGAACACGTGCCACACCGCGCAACTGCTGATTGTTGTTGCCGTTAATCACCGCCAGCGACATGGGACCATCGCCCTGCAGTTGCACGGTGATGTCACCGGCAAACTTCAGTGTCGCGGTCAGCAGACTGGTTGCCACCAGCAGCTCGGCCAGCACGTTTTTTACTGGCTGCGGATAGCTGTGGTTGGCGAGGACCTGCTCCAGCGTTTCGGAAACGGTGACCAGTTCGCCGCGTACGGCCACGTTTTCAAACAGATAGCGGTGTAATTGATCGTGTTGAATCATCATATTCTCTCTTAAGGGAACGGCTACTCACTGTTCCCATGTTTAAATCTCATCAGGTCGCGGCGCTCTTTTTTATCAGGGCGACGGTCCGGGTGCGGCATGGTCAACGCGTTGAGCTTGCGGGCCACGGCCATTTTTTCCCGTTTTTCGATACTTTCTGCAGTTTCTTCGTACAACAGCGTGGCTTCGGTGGCCGGGCGTCGCTGCTCGGTGATGCCTTTAATCATCACCGTCCGTTCGTCATTGCCCTGACGCAGCGTCAGCATGGCGTTCATCTCCACCACTTTGCTGGGTTTGCTGCGCTGTCCGTTGTAATGCACTTTACCGCCTTCTACCATTTCGCGCGCAACCGCGCGGGTTTTGTAGAAGCGGGCCGCCCAGAGCCACTTATCCAGCCGGACGGCGGTTTCGGTGGGTTTCTCTTTCATGGCTTCTCCTTCACCGGATCCCGGGGATCAGGCGACGATAATCATTCAATGCCGGATGACGCTGATACTGCTTTTCCGCAATGCCGGAGTCGGGATTGGTGACGCCCAGGCAGTAACGAATACCGAATAACGCGGCGGCATCGAGGATCGGCTCGCTGTCGTCAATGAACAGCGTCTTATGCGCATCCAGGGTGGTTTCTTCGGCAACTGCCTGCCACAAACGCTGATCTTCTTTCGGATAACCAAATGTGTGGGTGGAAAGTAATAAATCAAGGTGTGACGCCAGACCGGTATGTTCCAGCTTCACCGCCAGGTTATGCGGATGCGCGTTGGTCAGCAATATGCGGCGCTTGCCGCTGGCTTTCAGAGCATCCAGGAACGGCACGGTGTCTTCACGCAGCACGGCGTGTGGACCTTGCGCGGTCGTCATGGCGCAGATATCCAGCCCCAGACGCTCGCTCCAGTAATCCAGACAGTACCAGTTTAGCGTATGCTGCACGGCGTGATATTCCTGGCTGATCCGTTCCCGCGCTTCCTGCGGGCTGATGCCGTTTTGCGCGCCGTAGGTTTCCGGGACCAGCTGCTGCCAGAAATAATTGTCGAATGCGAGATCGAGAAGCGTACCGTCCATATCCAGCAGAACGGTGTCGACCTCGTTCCAGTCGATGTCAAAATGCATGTTGCGTCTCCAGCCGGAAGAATGCGCGACAGGTTATCACACCGGTCGCGCAAGCGGGAGCAGGGCGGTTTAGCTGTCTGTGGGATCCTGATGCAGCAGGTCAGGCGAGGTCAGCAGCACGGGGTTAAGGCTGCTTTCGTAGTATTTATGAATTTCCGCCATGCGCATGCCGTGACGATGATAGCGGCGAATGGCCTGAATCCCGTTCCAGGCAAAGCACGCGAGCATTGCCAGCATCAGCAGCGTAATGCTGACGTAGCGCCATAGGCCAGAGCTGTCAGGCATACGGTGCAGATTAATGTGTTTGGTGCCATTGGCGTCGGTGTAGAGATTGGTGACAATCCCTTCGGCGTTGAACGGCGTATGCATCAGCATACCGGCGAGGCGCTGGAACTCGGTCCACTGTTCGTGTGCCGGGTAGTCGTACAGGCTGACCGACGGCCACGGCTGCGATACCAGATCGCTGCCTTCGTCACTGGCAATCAGGAAGCCGCCAGGCGCCGGGCTGTTTAAGGCCTGCGCCGCGCGTGAGGTTTCACGCATCACAAACGGTGCGGTTGAGGTTGTCACCAGGTTATCCAGTGATTCCGCGCTGACCGGGCGCAACAGCACGTTGACGCCATCCAGTTTTCCGGCGCTGGCCCGCTTAGTCAGGGTTTCCCAGTCGCGGGTATTACCGAGGTTGATCAGCGCATTCTTCAGGCGCGCACAGTCGTCTTCGGCAGAGCACAAATCTTGCGTTTTCAGCACGATATCGGCGAAATCATCTAACAATACCATCCCGGATTTCTGAATGGCCGATCGCAGAGCCGGGCTGACGCGAGAGCTGTCATCCGGGCTGGGGTGCAGCTGGCGATTCACCGCCTGTATCAGCGCCGTGGCTTTGGTGACGATATCGGATTCCGGCAGCGGTAGCGGCGGGGCGTCATTCCAGATAATTTGCGAGCAGTCAAAAGGCATAAACGGCGAGTTATCCTGCGCGGTCCACGTGCCCTGCGAATGGATATTGCACATGCCGGTGCCGGAAATATGCAGCGTATCGCCAACACGCACGCCAGCCTGATCGAGCTGGTTAACGGTGGTGGCCTCAATAGTTTGCGCGCCTTTCAACCACGATATCGTAAACTTAAACGGCATCCCGAGGGGAACGCTCATCCACAGCATCACCACAATCAGCAGCGCGCCACCGGCAATAATGGCGCTGCGAAGCCAGTGCTGGAGCGGGAAGTGTTTCACTTCATTATGCAGCGACAAAAAACGTCCCTGACGCACGACGTGGCGGTCGAGATAAATGTCGATATCGGTTTGCTGGCCGAGATCCTGCGTGATAAACGGCTGCCAATGGCGCGGGTAAATCAGGTCGATAATGCCGAGCGAAATGTTGTTGATGTGTTCCTGGTCGTTTTCACCGAACAGACCCCAGCGTTTCGGCGTGCCTCGCAGGCAGTGAATTTCGCGCAGCGCGGTTTTCGACGGCGGAGCAAACAGGCCCCACAGGCCAAACGCCAGCAGCAATATCGCACCACCGGTGACCCACGGGACAAACACTTCCGGCACCATCAGGGCGCAGAAAAACAGCAGGAATGAGCCGACAATCAGCAGCGCTTCACGCAGGCCGTCCGGGCGACTCAGGGCATATTCTTCGTGGCTTTCCTGGCGAATATTCAGCAGTTCAATCTGCTCGCTTTCTTCCCCGCGAATGGATGCCTGGGTCGAGGGTATCTGCTCCAGCGCGAAGCCTCGCGCTTCCTGCTTATGGTCGCGCAGCGTATGGCCGTTGAGGGAAATGACCAGTGGCAGGGAATCGGTGTGAATCAGTTCAACTTCGTTCTCGTCATTGATGTATTGCTCCCAAAAAGGCGGCAGATGGATTTCAAGAGAGTCGAGGAAGTAGCGCCATTTGTTCGGATCTTCCGTGGTGATGCCGTAGCGGGTGATCGACTGAGTGACGATATAGACGGTGTTGCTCTGGGCATTAAGCGTCAGCACGGACGGCGCCACGGTGGCACCGGATGCAGGAACTTCCAGCGTTCGGCTCAGGCCTTCGACATAACTTTCGACGGCACTACGTTCTTCGCTGGACAGCTTGCGCGTAGTCGCGCCAGTAAACGCATGCAGCCGGGGAATACGCCGGTGCTGTGAGCGCTGTCGATAGAACCACCCTGCAAGCAATGCGCAGGCCAGCATAGCAGCGAAAAGAATCAAAAAGGTGCCCATGCTTTTCCCATCATACTTATTCTTACAGGTTTCGTCGGTTGCCCATTAACACAGAACGTGAGCCCGTAGTTAGCTATCGGCACGTATCACCCAGAACTTGAAAGATTTATTACGTTCTGACGCAACTTTTGAGCATATCAGAGGTCAACGCAAGCGAATATCAGCAAATTCTCAAATCCATTGCAAGGTCTTGACTTTTTGTTTAAAAAAGTGAATCACGGTGAAAGTTACACAAATGTAAATATGTGAAGTCGGGAATTGCCTAAACTGTGCGGCATGTCGCACAATTACCCTGTTATCACAGCAAACACAGGTCACCATGGATAAACCCTTAACAAAACCCACCATCCATAAAGTTGAAACGGTAGCGCGTTCTCGACTGTTTAGTGTGGAGAGCGTGGACCTGGAATTCAGCAACGGCGAGCGCCGCGTGTATGAACGGATGCGTCCTTCCACACGTGAAGCGGTGATGATAGTCCCCATTGTGGACGACCATCTTATTCTGATCCGCGAATACGCCGTGGGTACGGAATCGTATGAGCTCGGGTTTTCGAAAGGGCTTATCGATGCGGGGGAAACCGTGTTTGAAGCCGCCAATCGCGAGCTGAAAGAGGAAGTGGGATTCGGTGCCAATAACCTGACGTTTCTGAAGAAACTCGGGATGGCGCCGTCGTACTTCTCCAGTAAAATGAATATCGTGGTAGCGGAAGATCTTTATCCGGAATCATTGCCGGGTGACGAACCTGAACCGCTGCCGCAGGTGCGCTGGCCGCTGGCTCAGATGCTGACGCTGCTGGAAGACCCCGATTTCAACGAGGCCCGTAACGTGAGCGCGCTGTTCCTGGTGCGTGAATGGCTGAAAGCGCAGGGCCGCTTGAGCGAGTAGGCCTGGTAAGCGTAGCGCCACCGGGCAAAAGCCTCACGCGCTTTATTCAGATCAGCAAAAAGGCGCCAGAGGCGCCTTTTTTGTCAGAACAGTTCGTGAGTTTCGCCGTTATCCATCAGCGTGGTGCCCACTTCGCGCACCGCCTGTTGGGTTGGTTGTGTACCCTCGATAAAGTACTCTTCGCGACTGCTGCCCCCGCTTGCTAACTGGCCGGTGCTACGGTCGATATTGACCGTCACCACGCCCGCTGGCGGCGTAAATGGCTGTTCAGGTACGCCTTCCAGCGCCGCTTTCATGTATAGGTCCCAGGCTGGCTGTGCGCTCTTCGCGCCGCCTTCGTAGCCGGAAATCTGATCTTTAATCGCGCCGGAAGCGGTAGTGCGGCCGAGGTCACGGCGATGATCGTCAAAGCCAATCCACACCGATGTCACCACCCCCGGACCGTAACCTGAGAACCATGCATCTTTCGAGCTGTTAGTGGTCCCGGTTTTACCGCCGATATCATGGCGCTTCAGGTCACGGCCTGCACGCCAGCCTGTACCCTGCCAGCCTGGTTCGCCAAAGATGTTGGTATTCAGGGCGCTCTTGATCAGGAAGGAGAGCGGCGTGCTGATGACGTGTGGCGCATATTCCTGACCGCCGCTGCGCGCGACCAGCGCCTGGTTCGCTTGTTCAAGGCTAGGCATCGGTACCGTGGAGTTTTTAGGTTCCAGGGACGTGGCCACGTCTTCAACGTCTTTGTTTTCCAGCACGTCGGACTTCGGCGTATCCCCGTAAATCACCGGAATATCGCAATCGGCACAGGCAATTTTCGGTTTGGCTTCGAAAAGCGTCCCGGCCGCGTCGTTCTCAATTTTACTGATGAAGTACGGGTCAATCAGGAAGCCGCCGTTGGCCATCACCGAGTAACCGCGCGCCACCTGAAGCGGTGTAAAGGAGGCGGAGCCGAGCGCTAACGATTCTGTCCGCACAATGTTATTGGCCGGGAAACCAAAGCGCTGCAGATATTCAGCGGCGTAGTCCACGCCCATCGCACGCATCGCGCGCACCATCACCACGTTTTTCGACTGACCGAGACCCTGGCGCAGACGAATCGGACCGGCGTACTGCGGCGGTGAGTTTTTCGGACTCCAGTCGGAACCGGCACCGGCATCCCAACGGGAAATTGGCACGTCGTTCAGAATGCTCGCCAGCGTCAGACCTTTGTCCATCGCCGCGGTATAAAGGAATGGTTTGATGTTAGAACCGACCTGGCGCAGCGCCTGGGTGGCACGGTTGAATTTGCTCTGGTTGAAATCAAAGCCGCCAACCAGCGCAATAATGGCGCCGTTTTGTGGATTGATGGACACCAGCGCGGAGTTTACGTCCGGAACCTGCGCCAGCCACCAACTTTCATTCACCTGACGAACCCAGATTTGCTGGCCGGTCTGGACAACATCGGTGACTTTACGCGGCGTTGAGCCCTGCTGGGTGTCGGATCGGTACGGACGCGCCCAACGTATTCCGTCCATGTTCAGCAGCACCGATGTGCCGTCGGCGGTCATCGCCATAGCTTGCTGAGGATCTGCCGATGTGACCACTGCAGGCTCAAGCGGCCCGTAGGTCGGCAAACTCTTCAGCGTATCGGTGATTTTTTTGCTGTCCCATGGGGTTTCGCCCACTTTCCACAGCACGTTGGTCGGACCGCGATAGCCGTGGCGCATATCGTAATCCATCACGTTGGTACGCAATGCGTTCTGCGCCGCCAGCTGATCTTTACGACCAATAGTGGTGTAAACGCGATAGCCGTCTTCGTAAGCCTGGTCGCCGTAACGGCTGACCATTTCCTGGCGCACCATTTCTGTCAGGTACGGCGCGGAGAAAGCAATTTCCGGCGCATGGTAGCTGGCATCAATCGGTTCGCGGACCGCTGAATCGTACTGCGCCTGGGTGATGTAGTTTTCACTCAGCATACGCGACAGCACCACGTTACGGCGGGCGGTCGCTCTGTTCATCGAATACAGCGGGTTAAAGGTTGACGGTGCCTTCGGCAGACCGGCAATTACCGCCATTTCGCTCAGCGTCAACTGATCAATCGACTTGCCAAAATAGACCTGCGCGGCAGCACCGACGCCATAAGCGCGATAGCCGAGATAAATCTTGTTCAGGTACAGCTCAAGAATTTCATCTTTGCTGAGCAGCTGCTCAATGCGGATCGCCAGGAACGCTTCTTTGATTTTACGCGTCAGCGTTTTTTCCGGGCTGAGGAAGAAGTTACGCGCCAGCTGCTGAGTAATGGTACTCGCACCCTGAGAGGCGTGGCCGGAGAACAGCGCCACGCTTGCCGCACGGAAAATCCCCACAGGGTCAATCCCGTGATGCTCGTAGAAACGGCTGTCTTCTGTCGCAATAAAGGCTTTCGTCAGCTCTGGCGGCATTTGGCTCAGGGTGACCGGAATACGACGTTTTTCACCGTACTGGGCAATCAGCTCGCCATCGGCGCTGAAGATTTGCATTGGGATCTGCAGGCGCACATCCCTGAGCGTGGCTACGTCGGGTAGCTGGGGCTCAATAAATTTGTAGAGGCCATATATCGAGCCTGCTCCCAGCAGAATGCAACAGACTGCAAGGATGAATAAATACTTTACGAACTTCACCGGAGATTTCCCATTTAGAGGTAATTGGGCAGTTTATAAACAAACGCGCGGTAGTATAAAGGCAAGCCTGAAGCATTGATATACCCGTCATATTTCAAACTGTATGGGCGTTGGCTCGGATGGGTTGAAGGATAAGGAGATCGTAAGAATGGCTTACAGTCAATGGCAGGCTGGATTGCACTTTCAGCAGGATAGTATCGTCTGCGTCGCGCTACAGAAAACACGTTTAGGGAGAGCATTACGCCGCTGGTGGCAACTGCCGCTGGAGGACAAGAACGACGATAAATGTACGGCGGCGGTGCTGCGGCGAATTCAACGTGAAATGCCGCGCTTTCATCGTGTTGCGGTCGCCGTTCCCGCCTCAGATACGCTACAAATACAGCTGCCACCGCCACAGATGTCGCTGCGTGAAAGCGAACTGGCGCAGTGGGTGGCCAGCACGGTGGCAAAACAGCTCGAGATGCCGGCCGAAAGTCTCATCTTTGACTATCAAAACGCTGACACGAATAGTTACAGCGTGACTGCCGCCAGACGGCACGATATTGAACAGCTGCAACAGAGTTTGCGCGCGGCGGGTCTGAATCTCTCGTCGGTCACGCCGGATGCCAGCGCCTTACAACACTTTCTGCCGTGGATGGACAGCGACATCCCGGGGATCTGCTGGCGCGACAAAGACCAGTGGCTGTGGGCAACGCGCACCGCCTGGGGCTGCAATGCAGAACTGCCCGACGGATTGATGGAATGCAGCACGCAGTCCGCTGGGGGGCAATGTTTTAATCCGTGGTTTCCCTTAAACCAGCTCCAGCCTCCGCTGCCGGAATGCGGTGACGCGTTTGCCATTGCCCTGGCGCTTGCCCTGGGAGTGAACTGAGATGCGCCGACAGGTGAACTTACTGTGCTGGCGCGAACAGCGCCGACGTGAGTGTTTACGGTTATGGGGCGCGATGTTTATCGGCGTTTTGTTGATAACGCTGGCGTTGATTATTGCCGGTCGCGCCCGGCAGTCGCAGCAGCATACCTGGCTGGCTTTGCGACAGAAGAGCGACCAGGCGGTGCGCCAGATGCTGACTCAACAGGAGCGGCGGCTGCGCGCGGAGCAAGCGCGTGTACGGGTCGCGCAACGGCGTGAGCTGCAGCGTGCAATGACACTTCGCTGGCAAACAACGCTGCTGACACTGGCGGAAAAAATGCCCGCGCAAGCGTGGCTCACCGCGCTGGAATGGCAGGGTGAGGCATTACGCTTCACGGGGCTGGCAAACCGCTTCCCCACATTGACTCAGGTTGAGCTTGTGGCTCGAAGCCTGCCGGGTTTTGGCCCGGTCACACCGGGTGCAACACGTCGCGATGAACAAGGGCACTGGCAGTTCAGCTATCAGCTACAGACGGAGGCCGTTGATGCAGAGTTTCGCTGACCGCTGGTGTGACTTTTCACCGCGGGTGAGGTTCGGCATCTGGCTCACGCTACTGGGTTTGCTAACGGTTATTGGGCGTTTTTGCAGCCGTGAACCGTTCATTGAGCCAGACCTGCCTCCACTCAACGCGCAGTGGCAGAAAATTATGCCGCTGCGACCTGTCGCTTCCCACGTATCTCCCGCGCCGACGAAACCTTTTTCAGCGCTTGATATGGACAGTCCTGACAGCCGTGTCGTGAGCTGGCAACCGGCGGGCAGCGGGGGAGAACTCACGCTGGAGGCAAACTGGCAGGCCATTCCGCTTTTATTTGATCAGCTGGCCGATCGGGGTCGCGCCGTCAGGGGGTTCAGCATCCAGCCGGAACAGCAGCATTTACGGCTGATTCTGCAGATTGAGGCGAACGGCGATGACTAAATGGCGGGTGCTAACCATGCTTGCGCTGCCGTATCTGCTCGGTATGCGCGACCCGTTCCAGCCAATAGAAGACCCCTGCGCCACATCGCAGCAGGCGCTCTGGCATTACCGCGGCTCGGTAAGCCACGGCGTGCTGAGAACGGGCATCGTGCTGGAACCCGGCGGCAAATGGCGACGCCTGAATCAAGGGCAGCGGCTGGAAAATGGCTGGACGGTCGCAGACGTTCAGCCCGACTACATGGACATCACTAGCGGCCAGGATTGCGAACCGTCGCAGTGGCGCTGGATGAAAGAGGGAACGAAACATGATTCGAAGGATGCTTCTGGGGTTACTGCTGATGGTCTTCGCGGTATCGGGCAAGGAAAAGGCGGTCTCGCTGACGGTGGATGAGGTGCCCGTTGCGCAGGTATTGCAGGCCATTGCCGGGTTGGGAGAGCGGAATATCGTTATCGCCCCCGATGTCAGCGGGCAAATATCACTCCAGTTCAATAACCTTCCGTGGATGCAGGCTTTGCAGACGGTGGTGGGCAGTGCGGGGCTGACGCTGGATACCCAGGGCAGCGTGCTGTTTGTGCATACCAAAGCGTGGCTCGCCGAGAAACAGGCTCAGCGCGAAGCGGAAACCCAACGGCGCTTATCGACGGTGCCGTTGAAAGGGCAAAGCGTCTCCTTGCAATACGCCGATGCCACAGAGCTTGCGAAAGCCGGGGAAAAACTGGTGAGCAGTCGCGGGACGCTGACGGTCGATAAGCGCTCTAACCGGCTGCTAATCCGCGATGACCAACTGCACATTACGGATTTGCTCGCCTGGATTAATGAGATGGATTTGCCGATTGGCCAGGTCGAATTAACTGCCCATATCGTCACAATGAATGAAAAGAGCCTGCGCGAACTGGGCGTGAAATGGAGTCTGGCCGATGCCGAAGGCAGCGTAGGCTCAGGCAAGATAACCACCCTGGGAAGCGACCTTTCGGTGGCAAACGCGACCACTCATGCCGGGTTTAACATCGGTAAAATCAGCGGAAGGCTGCTGGAGCTGGAGCTCTCAGCGCTGGAACAAAAACAGCAGCTGGAGATTATCGCCAGCCCGCATCTGCTGGCATCGCACTTACAACCAGCGAGTATCAAGCAGGGCACGGAAATCCCGTATCAGGTTTCCAGCGGGGAAAGCGGTGCGACGTCGGTGGAGTTTAAAGAAGCGGTTCTGGGCATGGAAGTGACGCCAACAGTGCTGCAAAATAATCGCGTGCGGCTCAAACTGAAAATCACCGAAGACATGCCCGGGCAAGTTTTACAGCAAGCGGAAGGGGAAGTATTGGCGATAGATAAGCAGGAGATCGAGACGCAGGTTGAGGTGAAAAGTGGTGAAACGCTGGCGTTGGGTGGGATTTTTTCGCAAAAGAATAAGACTGCGCGAGACAGTATCCCGGTACTGGGCGACATCCCCTGGTTGGGTCAGTTGTTCCGTCATGATGGAAAAGACAGCGAACGGCGAGAGCTGGTTGTGTTCATCACACCGCGTATTATTTCTGTGCAATAAAGGATTTACTGACATTCTTTTCGTACTGAACACGTTTCAGGTGTTTGACGTGAGACCGGATTTAGCATACAAGGAGTACCGATTTGAGAGTCGGTGCCCTGCAAAATCTGGTAATTATTAGAGTTGCCAAACCTGCCGGTATATTGAGATAATTTTCGGTCTGACTCTCGCACTATCGCATATGAGGTTTCAGTTCATGCCTGGCGTCGCCGTTGTGGTTCGCGTCGCGGGTTTATTATTAACGAAATAGTCTTAGTAGTACCGAAAAAATGGCAGAGAAACGCAATATCTTTCTGGTTGGGCCTATGGGTGCCGGCAAAAGCACTATTGGGCGCCAGTTAGCTCAACAGCTCAATATGGAATTTTACGATTCTGATCAAGAGATTGAGAAACGCACTGGCGCTGACGTGGGCTGGGTCTTTGATGTCGAAGGCGAAGACGGTTTCCGTGACCGCGAAGAAAAAATCATCAATGAATTGACGGAAAAGCAGGGAATTGTGCTGGCAACTGGCGGCGGCTCTGTGAAATCCCGTGAAACGCGCAATCGTCTCTCCGCTCGCGGCGTTGTGGTGTACCTCGAAACCACAATTGAGAAGCAATTGGCGCGTACGCAACGTGATAAAAAGCGTCCGCTGCTGCAGGTTGAAACGCCACCGCGTGAAGTCCTGGAAGCGTTAGCAGGCGAGCGTAATCCTTTATACGAAGAAATTGCCGATGTCACTATCCGCACTGACGATCAGAGCGCGAAAGTGGTGGCAAACCAGATTATTAATATGCTGGAAAGTAACTGATTCTGGTCAACGCTATACGAAATCGTTCAAGCTGCATCATGGCGGCAACGGCGTGAACTCTTGCTGACATCTGTCAGCAATCGGGGAGCGAAGGCAACCGACCAGCGAGCAGCCTGAAGGATTACGTGTAGATAGCCAGTAAATGCTAGTAACCAAGGTGGACGTCGCGTTATGGAGAGGATCACAGTAACTCTCGGGGAACGTAGTTACCCGATTACCATCGCGGCTGGTTTGTTTAACGATCCAGCTTCTTTCCTGCCACTGAAGTCGGGCGATCAGGCAATGCTGGTCACCAACGAAACTCTGGCACCTGTCTACCTGGACAAGGTACGTTTAGTGCTTGAACAGGCTGGCGTGAAAGTCGACAGCGTTATCATTCCTGATGGCGAGAAGTACAAGACGCTGGCAGTGATGGAAACGGTCTTCACCGCGTTACTGCAAAAGCCTCATGGTCGTGATACCACACTGATTGCCCTCGGTGGCGGCGTGGTAGGCGATCTCACCGGATTTGCGGCCGCAAGCTATCAGCGCGGCGTGCGCTTTATCCAGGTGCCGACCACGTTATTGTCACAGGTCGACTCCTCTGTTGGCGGAAAAACTGCCGTTAACCATCCCCTCGGTAAAAACATGATTGGCGCCTTCTGGCAGCCGGTGAATGTTGTTATCGATCTTGATTGCCTGAAAACGCTCCCTGCGCGCGAACTTTCCTCCGGCCTGGCCGAGGTTATCAAGTACGGCATCATTCTGGATGCAGAATTCTTCTCCTGGCTCGAAAACAACATCGATGCAGTGATGGCCCTTGATGAAAAAGCAATGGCCTACTGTATTCGTCGCTGTTGTGAGCTGAAAGCCGAAGTTGTTGCCGCAGACGAGCGCGAAACCGGCTTACGTGCTTTACTCAATCTGGGGCACACCTTTGGTCACGCTATCGAAGCCGAAATGGGTTACGGTAACTGGCTTCACGGTGAGGCGGTCGCGGCCGGAATGGTCATGGCGGCACACGCTTCGGAGCGCCTCGGTCAGTTTGAGGCAAAAGATACTCAGCGGATTATTGCCCTGCTCGAACGGGCGAAGTTGCCGGTTTCCGGCCCGCGTGAAATGTCTCCTGACGCGTACCTGCCGCATATGATGCGGGATAAAAAGGTCCTCGCCGGTGAGATGCGTTTGGTTTTGCCGCTTTCGATTGGCAAAAGTGAGGTGCGTGGCGGTGTTGCGCACGATGTAGTTCTTGGCGCTATTGCTGATTGTCAGCAGGCGTAACTAATAAGAAAGGTCATGTCGCAATAGCGGCGTTTAACTTCAGGTGATGTGCAAGTGTCGTTGGCATAAGCCTTTTAGTGGGGTGTTAAATGGATGAATTCAAACCAGAAGACGATCTGAAGCCCGATCCCAGCGATCGTCGTGCTGGTCGTTCCCGTCAATCTTCCGATCGTGAAAACGATCAGCAGATTAACTTCGATGACGTCGATCTCGACGCTGACGAACGCCGCCCGTCGCGTACCCGTAAGGTACGTGAAGAGCGCGAGGAACAAGATGAAGAAGCGTATTACGACGAGTCTGAAGAAGATCTCGAAGCGGAAGAGCCTGTAGAGCAACGCCCGCGCAAACGCAAAAAAAAGCCAGCCAGTAAACCGGCTTCCCGACAGTACATCATGATGGGTGTGGGTATTCTGGTTCTGCTGCTGCTGATTGTTGGGATTGGCTCTGCGCTGAAAGCGCCGTCATCTTCCAGCGAGCAGGCATCTACTGATGCGAAGAGCATCGATCTGAACGCGAACAACGGAGCACCAGCCGACCAGGCTAATGGCGCGCAGCCTGCCCCTGGCACTGCGCCAGTGGATCCGAATGCCGCGAATTCTCAGCAGGATGTTTCCCTGCCGCCAATCTCTTCTACCCCAACTCAGGGTCAGAATACTGCTGCGCCGCAAGGCCAACAGCGTGTCGAAGTGCAGGGTGACCTGAACAACACGCTGACTCAACAGCAGGGCCAGATTGATGGTGCCGTTGCAAACTCCACGCTGCCGACAGAACCTGCAACCGTTGCGCCAGTGCGTAATGGTAATGCTTCACGTCAGCCAACCAACACCGCAGAAAGTGCACCTGCTGCCACGACCCGTCCAGAGCGTAAACACGCTGTGATCGAGCCGAAGCCGCAGAGCAAACCGCAGGCGACAGCGAAAGCCGTAGAACCTAAGCCGGTTGCGCAGCCTAAGCACACTGAAACTGCGGCGACCAGCACGCCAGCAAAATCTACCGCACCAGCGGCAGAGCCGGCTAAGCCTGCTGCTACCAGCACCGCAAAACCGGCTGCAACGACTGCAGCGCCAGCCGCAGCAGCGACTGCAACGGCAGCGACTGCAACGGCAGCGGGTAAAGAAACCGGTGATGTTGGCTCGCTCAAAACTGCTCCGGGCTCGCAGTACACCCTGCAGCTCAGCAGCTCGTCAAACTATGACAACCTGAACAACTGGGCGAAGAAAGAGAACATCCAGAAGTACGTGGTCTACCAGACGACCCGTAACGGTCAGCCCTGGTATGTGCTGGTCAGTGGTATGTATGCGACAAAAGACGATGCGAAACGTGCCGTTGCTGCGCTGCCTGCCAATGTCCAGGCGAAAAACCCATGGGCGAAACCGTTGCATCAGGTACAGTCCGACCTGAAACAATAGCAGTACATGACACAGCGCCTTCAGTCTGCATTTGCGGGCTGAAGGCGAATGTGTTTTTAAGCGCAGGATGCTGCAGGAGCTTTTCTCCTCAGCCGGAGAAAGTGTAAGTAGCCAGACAGCATGAAAAAAAATCGCGCTTTTTTGAAATGGGCAGGGGGTAAATATCCTCTGCTGAACGATATTGAAAAACATCTGCCACAAGGCGAATGTTTGATCGAGCCCTTCGTCGGGGCCGGTTCCGTATTCCTGAATACCCGCTATTCCCGCTATATTCTTGCTGATATCAACAGCGATCTGATTGATCTCTATAACATTGTCAAAACGCGGACCCCTGAGTACATCTCTGCCGCGCAGGCGATGTTTATCCCAGCCAATAACAATGCTGAAATCTATTACCAGCTGCGGACCGAGTTCAATCAATGCCGGGAGCCGCTGCGTCGTGCAGTGCTCTTTTTGTATCTGAACCGTCATGGCTACAACGGCTTATGCCGCTATAACATGAAGGGCGAGTTCAACGTGCCGTTTGGGCGTTATAAAAAGCCGTACTTCCCGGAAGCCGAGTTAAACCATTTTGCGTACAAGGCGCAGAATGCAGAATTCCATTGCATGTCCTACGAGGACTGCATGGCGATGGCGGACAAAGACTCCGTGGTGTACTGCGATCCGCCGTACGCGCCGCTGTCCGCGACCGCCAATTTTACCGCCTACCACACCAACAGCTTTAGCCCGGCGCAGCAAGCGCACCTGGCCGAAATGGCGGAAAAACTGGTCAGTAACCAAATTCCGGTGTTAATTTCGAACCATGACACTCCCGATACGCGTGAGTGGTACAAAGCAGCAAAACAATTTCAGGTTAAAGTCCGGCGCAGCATCAGTAGCAACGGTGGCACGCGCAAAAAGGTGGATGAACTGCTGGCTTTGTATCGCCCAGCAAAACCATAATCGTTTTCAAGGAGATGCGGATGAAACAGTATTTGATTGCCCCTTCGATTCTGTCGGCCGACTTTGCCCGTCTGGGTGAAGATACCGCGAAGGCTCTGGCGGCAGGTGGCGATGTTGTTCACTTCGACGTGATGGACAACCATTACGTACCCAATCTGACGATGGGCCCGATGGTGCTGAAAGCCCTGCGCAAATACGGCATCACCGCTCCGATTGACGTGCATCTGATGGTCAAACCCGTCGACCGCATCATTCCTGATTTTGCTGCTGCAGGCGCCAGTATTATCACTTTCCATCCGGAAGCCTCTGAACACGTCGATCGTTCTTTGCAGCTGATTAAAGAGCATGGCTGTAAAGCGGGCCTGGTTCTCAACCCGGCGACGCCGCTGAGCTACCTCGACCACGTGATGGATAAGCTCGATGTTATCTTGCTGATGTCCGTTAACCCGGGCTTCGGCGGCCAGTCCTTTATTCCGCACACGCTTGAGAAGCTGCGTGAAGTACGCCGTCGGATTGACGTCTCGGGTTTCGACATTCGCCTGGAAGTCGACGGTGGCGTGAAAGCCAATAACATTGGTGAGATTGCTGCGGCAGGTGCCGATATGTTTGTCGCCGGCTCGGCCATTTTCGACCAGCCGGACTACAAAAAAATGATTGATGAAATGCGCAGTGAACTGGCAAAGGTAAGTCATGAGTAAATTAGAAACCATTCAGGGCGTTGCGTTTGATCTCGACGGCACGTTAGTGGATAGCGCGCCAGGCTTAACGGCAGCGGTAGACAACGCGCTGTATGCCCTGGAATTGCCGACCGCTGGCGAAGAGCGAGTGATAACCTGGATTGGTAACGGCGCCGATGTGCTGATGGAACGCGCGCTGACCTGGGCGCGCCAGGAGCGTGCCAGCCTGCGTAAAACGCAGGGCAAACCGTCGGTTGACCATAGCGATATTCCGCAAGAAGAGCAGCTACGCGTGCTACGCAAACTCTTCGACCGTTACTACGCAGATTTCGCCGAAGAGGGCAGCTATCTGTTCCCGGCGGTGGCGGAAACGTTAAGCGCGCTGCATGCCAAAGGCCTCCCTCTGGGGCTGGTAACCAACAAGCCTTCGCCGTTCGTCGCGCCAATCCTTGACGCGTTAGATATCGCCAAATATTTCTCCGTCGTGATCGGTGGGGATGACGTAGAAAACAAAAAACCGCACCCCGATCCGCTACTGCTGGTGGCGAAGAAATTGGGCGTGGCCCCGGAAGCGCTGCTGTTTGTTGGCGATTCCCGCAATGATATTCTCGCGGCTCAGGCCGCTGGTTGCTGTTCCATTGGCCTGACCTATGGCTACAACTATGGCGAAGCCATTGCCGACAGCAATCCCGATTTTGTTTTTGACAGCTTTAACGATTTGTTGCCCGCGCTCGGGCTCCCGCACAGTGAAATTCAGGAAGTGAAAAATGACTAAGCCCATCGTATTTAGTGGCGCACAGCCCTCAGGTGAACTGACCATTGGCAACTATATGGGTGCGCTGCGTCAGTGGGTGAACATGCAGGACGATTACCATTGCATCTACTGCATTGTTGACCTGCACGCCATTACTGCCCGCCAGGACCCTGAGAAACTGCGTAAAGCCACCCTCGATACCCTGGCGCTTTACCTCGCCTGCGGTATCGATCCGGAGAAAAGCACCATCTTCGTGCAGTCTCACGTGCCAGAACATGCCCAGCTCGGTTGGGCGTTGAACTGCTACACCTATTTCGGTGAGCTGAGCCGCATGACCCAGTTTAAAGACAAGTCAGCGCGCTACGCTGAGAACATCAATGCCGGTTTGTTCGATTACCCGGTGCTGATGGCGGCAGACATTCTGCTGTATCAGACTAATCAGGTGCCGGTGGGTGAAGACCAGAAACAGCATCTGGAACTGAGCCGCGATATCGCCCAGCGCTTTAACGCGATTTACGGTGATGTGTTCAAAGTGCCTGAGCCGTTCATTCCGAAATCCGGGGCGCGTGTTATGTCGCTGCTGGAGCCGACCAAGAAGATGTCCAAGTCTGACGATAACCGCAACAACGTTATCGGCCTGCTGGAAGATCCGAAATCCGTTGTGAAGAAAATCAAACGTGCGATGACCGACTCCGAAGAGCCGCCGGTCATCCGCTATGACGTGCAGAACAAAGCGGGCGTCTCCAACCTGCTGGATATCCTCTCCGGTGTGACCGGTCAGAGCGTTCAGGAGCTGGAACAGCACTTCGAAGGCAAAATGTATGGTCACCTGAAGGGCGAAGTTGCCGAGGCGGTGTCTGGCATGTTGACCGACCTGCAGGAGCGCTATAACCGCTTCCGTAACGACGAAGCGCTGTTGCAGAAGATTATGCGTGAAGGTGCGCAGAAGGCTAGCGCTCAGGCGGCTGAAACATTAAAAGCGGTGTACGAAGCCATTGGATTTGTTGCCAGGCCGTAAGCGTATTAGAAAATAACAAAACCGGGATAAATTTCCCGGTTTTTTTACGGACCGTATTGATGATTAATATTCTGCCGGGCCACAGCCGCCAATAATTCGTGAAATAGAAATGGCAGGATGCAGAAGATAATCATAGCCACAGCTTTTACTTTTGTTTTCAACGTGCCCGGAGCAGGCGCTAAGCGTGCCGACTGCGGCCAGTAAGGCTACAATTTTTATCATTCTTTTCATGAGGTAATCCCTTAACTATACAAAGTGAGTTGCAGCGTGATGATGCTTAAACGAGGCGCGTCTATTATCATCGGCAGCGAGTGAATTTAAGGAATTATGCGGGCGGCGACAACGATTATTGTTATTTTGATGGGTCTGTATCTGGACATGATATTACTGTGAATATCATGGGTGGGAATTATCATTTTAATAAAGGTGCTCAGGGTGCCGAATATTATTTTGTGTTTACAATATTCGGCATCCGGCAGGCTATTTAGTGATTCGAATACCAGTTTAATTTTTCACGCAGTTCCACAACCCGCCCGACGATGATCAGCGCCGGACTGGCAACCTGCTGTGCCAATTCGCTCAACTGTGCCAGGTCACCGCTGACCACGCGCTGGTTCACGGCGGTACCGTTTTCTACCAACGCGACAGGCATATTGAGCGGCATTCCGTGTTCGGTGAGTTTCGCTTGAATGGTCGCCGCCTGATTCAGCCCCATGTAGAACACTAGCGTTTGTTTCTCCGCCGCCAGATTATGCCAGTCGAGTTCGCTTCCGGTTTTGAGATGGCCCGTCACCAGGCGCACACTTTGAGCGTAATCACGATGGGTCAGTGGAATGCCCGCATAGGCAGAACAACCTGAGGCTGCCGTAATACCTGGAACCACAGAGAACGGGATCCCGGCGTTGCACAGGGTTTCCAGCTCTTCGCCACCGCGACCAAAGATAAACGGATCGCCACCTTTCAGGCGCACCACGCGTTTGCCCTTTTGCGCTTCACGCAGCAGAATTTGATTAATTTCTTCCTGCGGCACGCAGTGATATCCAGCGCGTTTACCGACGAAAACGCGATCGGCATCGCGGCGTACCAGATTCATGATGTCGTCCGATACCAGACGGTCATAGACCACGATGTCAGCTTGCTGGATCTGCTGTAAACCTTTCAACGTCAGCAGCCCGGCATCACCCGGCCCGGCACCGACCAGTACCACTTCACCGCGATTATCCAGCGGTTCACTGAGCAGGCGTTCGGTGATTTCCGCGACCGCTTTTTCATCCTGATTTGCCAGTGACTGCGCCAGACGGTCGTTCACAAACAGTTTTTCCCAGAAACGGCGACGCTCGCCGACGCTGGCAAACTGCTTTTTCACCCGTCCACGAAGCTGGCCCGCAAAGCGGGCAACCTGGCCGAGATGCTGCGGCAACAGAGATTCCAGCTTTTCACGCAGCAGGCGCGCCAGCACCGGAGACGTTCCACCGGAAGAGACGGCGACCATCAGCGGCGAGCGATCAATAATCGATGGCATGATGAAGCTGGCTTGTTTCGGTGCATCGACCACGTTACAGAAAATACGGCGTTGCTCTGCTTCTGTACTGACGCGCGCATTAACCGCATCGTTATCGGTGGCGGCAATCGCCAGCCAACAGGTGTCGAGCAGCGTTGAATCAAATTCCCCTTCTACCAGCGTCAACATGCCGGCTTCGGCCCACACGTGGAACTGGGGTTCGAAGTTGAGCGCGTTAACGGTCAGGCGTGCGCCCGCATCAAGCAGCAGGCGGGCTTTACGCTCGGCTACGTCGCCGCCTCCGACTAACAGACAGTCACGGCCACGCAGCTGGCAGAAAATGGGTAAGTGATCCATGGGCGTCTCGCTAAGTACAGGGGAAACAAATCCGGCGGCAGAACGCCGCCGGAAGGGTCATCAGGCTTTCAATTGTACCTGACCGTCTTTCACGCGCACCTCAAAATGTGCAATGGAGTGGCTTTCATCTTCCATGCACAGGCCGTCACTGAGACGGAAGCGCTGTTTTTTCAGCGGGCTGGCGACCCACAGCTCACCGTTGTGTTCCGCGATAAGACCGCGAGACAGGACGCTTGAACCGAAAAACGGGTCGATATTGCTGATGGCGAACACCTGCTGGTCATGATGCGGACGGAAAATCGCGACCTGCTCCTGGCCTAATAAGGCGCAGACGCCGGTAGCAGGCAGGATGGCGTCGATATTGCAGATATTTACCCACTGGCTCATACGTTTTCCTCCACCAGAGTTACTGGGATGCGCTCGTACGGTGTGGCCG
Organism: Citrobacter sp. 18056; assembly: GCA_902706235.1. Classification (GTDB taxonomy): domain Bacteria; phylum Pseudomonadota; class Gammaproteobacteria; order Enterobacterales; family Enterobacteriaceae; genus Scandinavium; species Scandinavium manionii. The sequence continues at coordinate 397,279 of CACSJR010000002.1, forward strand.
GACGATGCTGTTCACGTTCAGGGACAATCTGCACATTCGGATCGCGCTGCGCGCTGTTCACGAAGTGTTTGAAGCGGCCCTGTGCTGCCGGGTCGTTGACGGTTTCAGTCCATTCGCAGGCGAACATTGCGCGCAGGCGGCTCATCTCTTCTTCCAGATGAGCGTTCAGACCGAGTTTATCGTCGATGATAACGGCTTTCAGGTAGTCGATGCCACCTTCCAGGTTATCCAGCCACGGTGCGGTACGGGTCAGTTTGTCTGCGGTGCGGATGTAGAACATCATGAAACGGTCGAGGTATTTCACCAGCGTTTCAGCGTCGAGATCGGCTGCCAGCAGATCGGCGTGGCGTGGTTTCATCCCGCCGTTACCGCAGACGTACAGGTTCCAGCCTTTTTCAGTAGCGATGATACCGACGTCTTTACCCTGGGCTTCCGCACATTCACGGGTACAGCCGGAAACGCCAAACTTCATTTTGTGCGGGGTACGGATGCCTTTGTAACGGTTTTCCAGCTGCACGCCGAAGCCGACGCTGTCGCCCACGCCATAACGGCACCAGGTGCTGCCGACGCAGGTTTTCGCCATACGCAGCGCCTTCGCATAGGCGTGACCGGTTTCAAAGCCCGCATCAATCAGCTGACGCCAGATTTCCGGCAGGTCATCTTTTTGCGCACCGAACAGGCCGATACGCTGGGAGCCGGTGATTTTGGTGTAGAGATTAAATTCCTGCGCGATACGACCGACCGCCATCAGCCCGTCCGGGGTGATTTCGCCGCCAGCAGAACGTGGGATCACCGAGTAGGTGCCGTCTTTCTGAATGTTGGCGAGGAAGTTGTCGTTGGTGTCCTGCAACGGCGTGTGCTGCGGCTTGAGGATGTACTCATTCCAGCAGGAAGCCAGCAGGGAGCCGACGGTTGGCTTACACACTTCGCAGCCGTAGCCTTTGCCGTATTTTTTCAGCAGTTCGTCGAAGGTTTTAATGCCTTCCACGCGGATCAGGTGGTACAGCTCCTGACGGGAGAATGCAAAGTGTTCGCAGAGGTTGTTGTTCACCTCGATGCCCTGTTTCGCCAGTTCAGCGTTCAGGACCTGTGTCACCAGCGGAATACAGCCGCCGCAGCCGGTTCCGGCCTTGGTTTCTGCCTTCAGGGCGGCAACGGTATGACAGCCCTTATTGATGGCGTTGACCAGGTCACCTTTGGTGACGTCGAAGCAGGAGCAAATCTGTGCGCTGTCCGGGAGTTTGTCGACGCCAATCGCCGGTTTGCCGTTCGCCGCGTGAGCAGGCAGGATCAGCGCATCCGGGTTTTCCGGCAGTTCGATGGCGTTCAGTACCAGCTGCAGCAGGTTGCCAAAGTCGCTGGTATCACCGACCAGTACCGCGCCGAGCAAGGTTTTGTTGTCAGGGCTGACGATCAGGCGTTTGTAGACTTCTTTGCTTTCGTCGAGATAAACATAGCTACGTGCGCCCGGCGTACGGCCGTGTGCGTCACCGATCCCGCCGACGTCTACGCCGAGCAATTTCAGCTTGGCGCTGAGATCCGCGCCTTCAAAGACATTTTCTTTGCCGAGGATATGATCGACGGCGACCTGAGCCATTTTGTAGCCCGGGGCAACCAGACCATAGACTCGGTTGTTCCAGCTGGCACATTCGCCGATCGCGTAGATATCCGGGTCGGAAGTCTGACAGGTGTCATTCACCATGATCCCGCCGCGCTGCCCGGTTGCCAGGCCGCATTGGGTCGCCAGTTTGTCGCGTGGACGAATACCGGTGGAGAAGACGATGAAATCAATTTCGAGCTCGCTACCGTCGGCGAAGCGCATGGTCTTACGCCCTTCGGTGCCTTCTTGCACGATCTCTTTGGTATTTTTGCTGGTGTGGACTTTTACACCGAGGCTTTCGATTTTGCGCTTCAGCTGGTCGCCGCCCATTGGGTCAAGCTGTTCCGCCATCAGCATCGGGGCAAATTCGATAACGTGGGTTTCGACGCCAAGATTTTTCAGTGCGCCAGCGGCTTCCAGACCAAGCAGGCCGCCGCCGACTACTGCGCCACGTTTGCTGCGACGGGCGCAGGCTTCGATGGCGTTGAGGTCTTCGATGGTGCGGTAAACAAAGCAATCCTGCGTTTCAGAGCCTTTGATCGGTGGGATCCACGGGTAAGAACCCGTCGCCATGATCAGTTTGTCGTAAAACACTGAACGACCCGCACTTGAGTGAATCACCTTTTCCTGACGGTTTATGGTGATAGCGCGTTCGCCAAGCAGAACTTTAACGCCATGTTTCTCATAATATCCTTCACGTACCAGCGAAAGTTCTTCCGCAGTATGGTGAGAGAAGTAAGATGAAAGATGGACGCGGTCGTAGGCGATACGGGGTTCTTCACAGAAGACGGTAATCTCAAACTGGTCCGCCGGGGCTTTATCGAGAAGATCCTCAATAAAGCGGTGGCCGACCATGCCGTTACCGATAATAGCGAGTCTGACTTTGCTCATTTTTGCCTCGATTTCTTTTCTATTACCGCCTACCTTAACGATTCAGCATGGTTACTTATTGATGTGAATCAAATACGCCTTTACCTACCCCTTAATGGGTAGTCGATTGATTTGTCAGGATTTTTATAAGTAACGGAAATGACAGAGTTTTCTCGGCTGCTGAAATAATGTACAAAAAATGCGGGTTTTAACCTAAAAATGAATCAGGGTGTTCACCGCACCGATTCGGGAGAATGAAGATGGGCACGACACCGTTATGGCTGATTGAGAACGTGCGGTTGCCAGAGCGCGAAGGATTGTGGCAACTGAGTATCGAGGATGGACGTTTCCATGCGATTACCCCTATGGGTGAATCCCGTCACGACAGTATCGAAGTCCTCAATGCGCGCGGTGGTCTGGCTCTCCCGCCGTTTATCGAACCGCATATTCATCTGGATACCACCCAAACTGCCGGGGAGCCAGGCTGGAACCAGTCCGGCACGCTGTTTGAAGGGATTGAGCGCTGGGCCGAACGCAAGGCGATGCTCACGCACGACGACGTAAAAACCCGTGCGTGGAAGACGCTGAAATGGCAAATCGCCAACGGGATCCAGTTCGTGCGCACTCATGTTGATGTCTCCGATCCGACGTTGACCGCGTTGAAAGCGATGCTGGAAGTGAAGAAAGAAGTCGCGCCGTGGGTTGAGTTGCAGATTGTCGCGTTTCCGCAGGAAGGGATTTTGTCCTATCCCGACGGCGCGGCGTTGCTGGAGAAAGCCTTGCAGCTGGGGGCTGATGTGGTCGGCGCCATCCCGCATTTTGAATTTACCCGCGAATACGGCGTAGAGTCACTGCACATCGCTTTCGCGCTGGCGAAGAAATACGATCGGCCGCTGGATATTCACTGTGATGAAATCGACGACGAACAGTCCCGCTTTGTCGAAACCGTGGCGGCGCTGGCACTGAAAGACGGTATCGGCCCACGCGTTACCGCCAGTCATACCACGGCGATGCATTCGTATAACGGGGCGTATACCTCGCGGCTGTTCCGTTTGCTGAAGATGTCAGGTATTAACTTTGTGGCGAACCCGCTGGTGAACATTCATCTGCAAGGCCGTTTCGATGACTATCCGAAACGTCGCGGCATCACGCGAGTGAAAGAGCTGCTCGGGGCGGGCATCAACGTCTGCTTTGGCCATGATGATGTGTTTGACCCGTGGTATCCGCTCGGCACCGGCAACATGCTGCAGGTTCTGCATATGGGGCTGCATGTCTGTCAGATGATGGGCTATCAGCAGATTAACGACGGGTTGAATTTGATTACTCATAATAGCGCCCGTACTTTCGGTGTGGCGGATTATGGTATCGACGTAGGCAAGGTGGCGAATCTGATTATTCTGCCTGCCGAGAACGGCTTTGAGGCGGTGCGTTGTCAGGTGCCGGTGCGCTGGTCCATTCGTCAGGGCAGAGTCATTGCGACGACGCAACTGGCGCAAACCTGGGTACAGACCGATATCGGTGGTGAGGAGTTGTCTTTTACGAAAAACAGCCCCTTCGCTGAGCGCAAAGGGGCGTAATGACAGAGCTTAGTGGCTGGCTTCCGTCGTGTTGTGCTGACGGTGGCGGCTGACAAAGCCCAGAATCACACACATCACGAACACCACTGCATACAGGCCATTTGCGGTGTGCAGTGCAGCCAGAGGGCCGCTGTGTGCCACAATCGGGCCGGTGACCACGAAGGTCAGCATGGTGCCGATGGTGCCGCAAGTCAGGACGAAGTTCACCAGCTTCGGTGACGCCACTTTGGTTTGCTGCGATCCGAGGGTAATAATTGAGGTGTAAATGGCGCTGGAGAAGAAGCCCAGGGTCAGAATGAACCACGGCATGTGCTCCGGCGAACCGTTGATGAACAGATACATCAGCACGGTTGCCATGCCAGCCAGCACCATCAGAATGCGTTGCAGGTCGAAGAAACGCAGAATGAAGCTAAACGCCCACATGCCGAACATGTAAGACATCCAGAAATCACTCACCAGCTGGCCCGCATCACTCAGGCTCATGCCCAGGCTTTTCGCGTATTCCGGCACCCAGGAGATAAAGCCCAACTGGCCGAGGATGTAGCACAGCGCCGCCACGGACAGGAACAGAACGCCAATGCCCCATTTTTCTTTAGCGACCGGCAGCGCGCTCTGCTCGGCTTTTTTGCCCAGAACCGGGAAGTCACAGCCGAAAGTCAGGACGAAAATCGCGACGTACACCAGACCGATGCAGGCGTACACCCAATACCATTCAATGCTACGCGCCAGCAGCCATGCAGCAACCATCGGGAAAATCATCCCCGCCATGCTGAAGAAGGAGTCGGTAAACAGCAGGCGTGCGCCGCGCTGACGGCCTTCGTACATGTGAGTGATGAGGAATGTCCCGATCGACATAGTAATCCCGCTGACCAGCCCCAGAACGAACATTGAGGCAGAGAACAATGCGAGGCTATGGCTGGTCATCAGACCGGCGACGGCAAGCACCATCAGGATAAAGCCGAAACGCAGCTGCGTTTTCAGCGGTACGATTTCCATCAGCCAGGCGTTCAGGAAGATAGAAATCAGGATCCCGGCGTTCAGGAAGGTGAAGGTGTTGCTCATGCTGGAAACCGGCAGGTGGAAATAATCGGCGATATTTCCCATCACCATTCCGGTGACGATCACCAACGCGCCGGTGAGCGCGTAGGAGAAAAAGCTGATCCATGTGAGCTTGATGCGATTGCTGTTAGTCATGACTGGCCTGTGAATAGAACTGTAAAACGCATTGACAATGCGAGGGGTGGACAGATTTTATGCATTACAGTGACCGAGGCAAATATTTATTCTGAAAACGATGAAATAATTAATAATGAATGGTGATATTTGTCACACTTTTGCAATGCCTCTTACACTCCCCACCAGGTTACAACTGTTTCTGTTGAGTAAACTTTAGTAAAAGGCTGGTCTGCGAGTCGAGAGCCTTTTAGAATCAAGCGATTCGCAGGCTCTCTCGTTCCCGTTTAAGGAATTCACATGCTCAAATCTACTCTGGCTGCCGTCGCGGCTGTACTTGCAATTTCGGCAATCTCACCTGCAGCCATGGCGGCAAAAGCAGATCCGCACGTATTGCTGACCACCTCCGCCGGTAATATTGAGCTGGAGCTGAACAGCCAGAAAGCCCCGATTTCCGTTGAGAACTTCGTGAGCTACGTGAACAGTGGTTTCTATAACAACACAACGTTTCACCGTGTGATCCCGGGCTTTATGATCCAGGGCGGCGGTTTCACCGAGCAGATGCAGCAGAAACAGCCTAATCCACCTATCAAAAATGAAGGCGACAATGGCCTGCGTAACACCCGCGGCACCGTTTCCATGGCGCGTACTGCCGACAAAGACAGCGCAACCAGCCAGTTCTTCATCAACGTCGCAGACAATGCGTTCCTCGACCACGGCCAGCGTGATTTTGGATATGCGGTGTTTGGTAAAGTTGTGAAAGGCATGGACGTTGCCGACAAAATTTCCCAGGTGGCTTCCCATGACGTCGGCCCTTACCAGAATGTGCCGACAAAACCGGTCGTTATCCTCTCTGCGAAAGTCCTGCCGTAATCCTTTCTGACTCGGGCCTTCCTGCATAACCCGAAATTGCTGCTTATACTTGTGGCAAAAGCGGAACTGTCAGGGAGGTCCAGATGAAAAAGCTCACCGATAAGCAAAAAATTCGTCTATGGGAACAGCGGCGTGGTCGCTCGTTTGAGGCCAGTTGTCGGCTGGACGTGCCCGAACCTCACGCACAGGACGCGCTCTTTGCACAGCGAGTCGCCACGCTTGAGCTTGGTCCACTGCATCGCGGTTTGCCGTGGTTATGCGCTATTCACCAGCAGCTTTTCTAGGATGCCTGGGATTGGGCAGGAGAACTGCGTGAGGTTGATATTTCCAAGGGTGATACCCGTTTCTGCCATTTCGAATACATCGAAAACGAAGGCAACGACCTGATGCAGGCGCTGGAAGATGAGCATTACCTCGTCGCACTTCCCAAAGAAGAGTTCATTAAGCGCCTGGCGCACTATTACTGTGAAATTAATGTGTTGCATCCGTTCTTTGTCGGCAGTGGCCGGGCGCAGCGCGTGTTCTTCGAGCAGCTGGCGATCCACGCGGGCTACGTGCTGGACTGGAGCGTAGTCGACCCGCAAACGTGGAGTCAGGCGAACCAGAGCGGGACGATGGGTGATTTACAGCCGTTGATGACGCTGTTCACTAAAGTGGTGAGCGAAGCGCAGGAAACTGAGTAGAATAGCGCGGTTTGCTGTCACCGGAGCCGCTATGATCCTGCTTATTGATAACTACGATTCGTTCACCTGGAATCTTTACCAGTACTTTTGCGAGCTGGGTGCCGAGGTGCAGGTCAGGCGAAACGATGAAATCACGCTGGATGAAGTCGCCCGGTTGTCTCCTGATAAAATCGTGATTTCCCCCGGCCCCTGCACGCCAGATGAGTCCAGGATTTCACTCGATGTGATTCGTCTTTACGCGGGCAAAATCCCAATCCTCGGCGTTTGCCTCGGCCATCAGGCCATCGCCCAGGTTTTTGGCGCCACTATCGTGCGGGCGGCAAAAGTCATGCATGGCAAAACTTCCCCGGTGACGCATACCGGCGCAGGCGTATTCGGCGGACTGAATAATCCTCTCACCGTTACGCGCTATCACTCTCTGGTCATTGACCCGCCCACGTTGCCTGCGGAATTTGACATCACTGCGCTGAGCGAAACGGGCGAAATTATGGGGATTCTCCATCGCGAATGGGACCTGGAAGGGGTGCAGTTTCACCCGGAAAGTATCCTTAGCGAGCAGGGGCATCAACTTCTAAAAAACTTCCTCAAGCGATAATTCATCTTGCCATGAAGTGATTTATTATGCATATTTTGTGATTATTATTTCATAATTATTGCTGCGTAAGAGGATTATCATGGCGACTGAACAGGCTGCAATTACCCGTGCCACATTTGATGAAGTGATCCTGCCCATTTATGCCCCGGCGGATTTTATTCCGGTGAAAGGCAAGGGCAGTCGCGTGTGGGATCAGCAAGGTAAAGAGTACGTTGATTTTGCGGGCGGTATTGCGGTGACGGCGCTGGGGCATTGCCACCCGGCACTGGTTGAGGCGCTGAAAAGCCAGGGCGAAACCCTGTGGCACACCAGCAATGTGTTTACCAACGAACCGGCGTTGAAGCTGGGGCGTAAGCTGGTGGCCTCGACGTTTGCCGAGCGTGTGGTGTTCATGAACTCCGGTACCGAAGCCAACGAAACCGCGTTCAAACTGGCGCGTCATTACGCTTCCACGCGCCACAGCCCGTATAAAAGCAAAATCATTGCTTTCAATAATGCGTTCCACGGCCGCTCATTCTTCACGGTTTCCGTGGGCGGACAGGCAAAATACTCCGACGGCTTTGGGCCAAAGCCAGCGGATATCATCCACGTTCCGTTTAACGATCTGCATGCGGTGAAAGCCGTGATGGACGATCACACCTGTGCGGTAGTGGTTGAGCCCATCCAGGGTGAAGGCGGCGTGCTGGCGGCGACCCCGGAATTCCTCAAAGGGCTACGTGAACTGTGTGATGAACACCAGGCGCTGCTGGTCTTTGACGAAGTGCAGAGTGGCATGGGGCGTACCGGTTCGCTGTTCGCCTACCAGTATTATGGCGTGACGCCGGATATCCTGACCAGTGCTAAAGCGCTGGGTGGCGGTTTCCCGGTAAGCGTGGTGCTGACCACGGAAGAGATTGCCAGCGCGTTCCATGTTGGTTCTCACGGCTCTACCTACGGCGGGAATCCGCTGGCATGTGCGGTAGCCGGAGCGGCGTTTGATATCATCAATACGCCGGAAGTACTGGGCGGCGTGAACGCCAAACGCGAACGTTTTGTGAAGCATTTGCAGAAAATTGATGCGGAATTTGACGTGTTCGGCGATGTTCGCGGTATGGGGTTGCTGATTGGTGCCGAGCTGAAACCACAGTACAAAGGTCGCGCTCGTGATTTCCTGCACGCTGCTGCTCATGAGGGCGTGATGGTGTTGAATGCCGGGCCTGACGTAATGCGCTTTGCGCCGTCGCTGGTGGTGGAAGACGCGGATATCGATGAAGGGATGGTGCGCTTTGCGGCAGCCGTGAAGAAGATAGTCGGCTGACGGTTTATGCCTGACGTTTAAGCCAGCTACCGTGATGTGGACGCTGGCGCCAGGCCACTGACGAGATGGTGTGCATCGAATTCAGATGGCCCAGAATGCGTTGTAAATGCTGTTCCACGGTGCTTAACGGTCCGTGGGAGAGCGCCTCCGGCGATTCCATGATATTCGCATCGCCACTTCCCCCCGGCTCGTCATACTCCAGTCGCTGCTGGCAGCGCTGCAGAGCAATCTCGCAGGACTGCAAATAGCGTTCGGCCAAATCTTCAGTCAGCATGTTGTGCTCGCGCGCCAGCGTCGTCATCGCGTTGATGTGTTCGACGATAAACTGGCTGTGCGTGACCCACAGCTTCATGTCTGCCAGATAATGCGAGTTAAAGCCGGGCTCCTGCATCGCCTGGTTCAGCGAGTTGAACAGCGCGTTGTGCGCCTGATTCACCCGCATCCGCTGATAGGCCAGCGTTGGAGCCTGAGGATCGTTGCTGAGAATCAGTCGGATAGCCTCCTGATCCGCTTCCAGCGCCTGCTGTGCGTTTTTGCGTAACAGCCCGCTTTGCCACTGTGGCCAAAGCCAGACCATCCCGCCGAAGGCAATCAGACAGCCAATCACCGTGTCGACAAAACGGGCCAGAATGAAATGTTCACCGTTCAGGGTCAGCAGCTGAATGGTGTACACCGCAGTGACCGTAAAGCCGACCGTTGCCCAGCCGTAGCTCTTGCGAATGATCAGGTAGCTCGCCAGGGTGATGACTAACATTGATGCCAGCGTGTAGCCTTCCGGCACGTGAAAGTGCAGCGTGCCTGCGGCTATCACCAACCCGGCAAGCGTGCCCGCTGCGCGGTGGAAAATCCTGACCCGCGTTGCGCCGTAGCCGTTTTGCGTCACCAGCAGAACGGTCATCAGGATCCAGTACGGTTTCGGCAGATGCAGCGCCGCGCCCATCAGGCTGGCGATACTCAGCATGACGCTGATTCGCGCCGCACTGCGCAACGCCGGGGATTTTAGCGACAGATAGCTTTTCAGCGCGGCAAACAGCGGCAGGCGACGTTCGTTATCGGCCATCAGGTTGCGTGGATAGAGCGGTCGCTGAAGGCGCAGCACGCGAGCGATTCGGCTGAAGTGCCAGGCACAGAACTGCCCGACCGGATTATCCGGATGCTGACGTGCAATTTTTTCCAGCGCGCCAATCTGCTTGTCCATGTTGAAACGCTGTGGAAATCGGTGGTAGAGAATGTCATCCGCCATCACACGCAGGCGCGCCGCAATGGTCTGTGCATTCCAGCGGATCACCGCTTCGGCGTGGCTGCGTTCAACCAGTTTTTGGACTTCGGCGGGTTGGTGCAGGCTGACGGAAATGTGCTCCTGCAAATCGAGGCCAATCTGGAAGGCGCGCAGCAGGCGCTTATATTCGTGATTCTGATTGGCGGCCAGCATGTGCATTTGTTGATAGCACTGGGTAATCAGGTCGACTGCTTTCTGCTGGCGGCTGAGCAACGGCGGCAGTGCTTTTTCCGGATCGGTGTGTTGAGTCAGCAGGCTGTATTTGGCTTCACAGTAATCGGCCAGCTGCCGATACAGCAGGCTCAGGGATTCACGTAGCGGCTGTTCGCGCCACATCCAGAACCAGAACCAGTTGAACAAGCCATACCATAGTGTGCCGAGGGCGTAGATGAGCAGCGGTTCCCAGACCGGCATATTCCCCGCAAGGCTGAGCGTAAAGATGGCCGCAATGAGCGAGGCGGGCAGTAATCGGGCGTGAAGCGAACTGATTTCTGCGGTGACGCCGAGCAGCAGCGCCAGCCCGGTCAGGATCAGCGGTAAAGGCACGGTGTGCGCCAGCAGCAGTTGAACTGCGAGGCTACAGCCCGCAAACAGCGAGCCGCCGATAATCAGGCGTTTGAAGAAACGTTTATGCGGTGTGTCCAGCCCGGCAATGTTGCAGCAGGCGGGGACTAACGAGAACAGCAGACCGTACTTGAGGTAACCGAGCACCAGACCGATAGCCACGGGGGTACATAACACCAGCGTTTGCCGCAGTGCATAGTTAATTTCCGGGTGATAAATCAGCCTGCGCCACATCGGGGAAGAGACAAAAACGGCGTACTGCAGGGGCAATACGCCGTTCAGCTAGCTTAGCGGGTACCGTAAACCACGATAGTTTTACCGTGGGCGGAGATCAGGTTCTGATCTTCGAGCATTTTTAGAATGCGGCCAACGGTTTCGCGGGAGCAGCCGACGATCTGACCGATTTCCTGACGGGTAATTTTAATTTGCATACCGTCCGGGTGGGTCATTGCATCAGGCTGTTTCGCCAGATTCAGCAGCGTCTGCGCGATACGGCCGGTGACGTCGAGGAATGCCAGGTTGCCTACTTTTTCAGAGGTGACCTGCAGACGATTTGCCATCTGAGAAGAGAGGCGCATCAGGATATCCGGGTTCACCTGGATAAGCTGACGGAATTTTTTATAAGAAATTTCTGCCACTTCACAAGCGGTTTTCGCCCGAACCCAGGCACTACGCTCCTGACCTTCTTCGAACAGGCCAAGCTCACCGATGAAATCGCCCTGGTTGAGGTAAGAGAGGATCATCTCTTTACCTTCTTCATCCTTGATGAGTACTGCAACAGAACCTTTCACGATGTAGTACAGCGTTTCTGCTTTTTCACCCTGGTGAATCAGCGTGCTCTTCGATGGGTACTTATGAATATGGCAATGAGACAAGAACCATTCAAGGGTAGGGTCTGTTTGCGGTTTGCCAAGCACCATGCGCGGTTATCCTCTGTTATAAGCTGTCTCCAATGGCAGACACGACACTGCCACTGGCTTTGCAATCGTATCCTTCCCTGTGCCTGGGAAGTCGGCTGTCGGATTTTACTGCAGCCTGTAATGTGATGTTCTCTGCATACACGCATTACTTCAATGTATTACTGTAGCAGCCCGACTGTTTTAGCATAGCTTTTGTCGCCTGTCTCCTGGTGTCTCGCTTCAGCATGATGCGCGTCGCCTTCCGTTGCGAGAATTGTTATGTGCGCGTAATCTGTCAGGAAAATTGCTACTCTGGAGTTAACAAATATGCAAGCGCGTGTGAAATGGGTTGAGGGGTTAACCTTCCTGGGTGAGTCAGCTTCTGGCCACCAGATTATGATGGATGGTAACTCTGGCGATAAAGCCCCAAGCCCGATGGAAATGGTACTGATGGCCGCGGGTGGTTGCAGCGCGATTGACGTGGTGTCTATTCTGCAAAAAGGCCGTCATGACGTGACCGACTGCGAAGTGAAGCTGACTTCCGAGCGTCGCGAAGAAGCGCCACGCTTGTTCACCCACATCAATTTGCACTTCATTGTGACCGGTAAAGACCTTAAAGACGCTGCAGTGTCGCGTGCGGTAGATTTGTCTGCGGAGAAATACTGCTCTGTAGCGTTGATGCTGGAAAAAGCGGCGAAGATTACCCATTCGTTTGAAGTGATCGAAGGGTAAGAGTACTCCCCGGTGGCGCTGTGCTGACCGGGCGTAAGGCCGGATAAGCAACGCGCCATCCGGCAAAAACGTTAACCGATCTTTTTGCCTTCCATCAACCGCTCGACCAGCGGTGACATAATCAATTCCATCGCCAGCCCCATTTTCCCGCCTGGTACCACCAACGTGTTCATGTGAGAAATGAAAGAACCCTGCAACATCGCCAACAGCCAGGGGAAATCAATATCGCCCAGATTCTGGAAATGGATAACCACAAAGCTCTCATCCAGTGACGGAATGCCCTTTGCCGCAAACGGGTTGGAGGTGTCGACGGTCGGCACACGCTGGAAGTTGATATGCGTCCGGGAGAATTGCGGCGTAATGTAGTTAATGTAATCTTCCATCGAACGCACCACTGAATCCATCACCGCTTCGCGTGAGTGACCGCGCTCGCTGGTATCGCGGGTCAGCTTCTGGATCCACTCAAGGTTAACAATTGGCACCACGCCCACCAGTAAATCGACGTGTTTCGCGACGTCATTTTGCGGGGTCACGACGCCGCCGTGCAGGCCTTCATAAAACAGCACGTCGGTTGGTTCAGGCAACGGCTGCCACGGCGTGAAGGTTCCCGGCACCTGATTCCACGGAACGGCTTCATCGTAGGTGTGCAAATACTTGCGCGATTGTCCGGTTCCGTTCTGACCGTAGGTCATAAACGTATTTTCCAGCAGGCCAAAGTCGTTGGCATCAGGCCCAAAATAGCTGATGTGACGGCCCATATCGCGCGCTTTGCGGATAGCCATGTCCATTTCAGGACGCGTGTAACGGTGGAAGCTGTCGCCTTCTACTTCGGCGGCAGTGAGATTGAGCTGAGCAAAGATTTTACGGAAGGCGAGACTGGTGGTGGTGGTTCCCGCCCCGCTGGAGCCGGTTACGGCGATCACCGGATGTTTGGCAGACATAGCTAACAACTCCCTGCATAAGCAATGGTTTTTATGATAGTCAGCCGTGGAATTGGGTACGAGGCATGATGTTGACCGTCTCGTGCAGTTCGGACCACACCAGAACGACATCCCCGCTTTTCAATTGTTGTTTTACGTCGGCGACCTTGTCTTCAAGCGAACGTTCATGTTCACCATAATCGGTGCCCTCGCGCAATACAAAGCTTTCAATCAGGCTATCGAGCGTTTCGGGAGCCAGATCTTGCCAGGGAATAATCATAACGGGGTTCCTAACCAACGAGTGAGCCAGGCGGGAATGCGTTTCTCCAGCCACATTTCAGGATGGCGCAGCGTACCGCCGACAAATCCAACGTGACCGCCATACTCCGTCAGCTGGTACTGAATATTGGCCGGAAGCTCTTCCTGAGACGGAATCGAGTGATGATCCATAAACGGGTCATCTTTGGCGTGAATGATTAACGTCGGTTTGGTTATCTGACTCAGCACCGGCATCGCACTGCATTGGCGGTAGTAATCAATCGCGTCAGCATAACCGTGAATTTTTGAGGTAATCAGATCATCAAATTCGCGAATACGGCGCACGCTTTTCAGACGTTTCAAATCCACCGGCAACGTTCCAGGATAAGCCTTCAGTTTGCGAGACGCATTGGCTTTCAGCAGGTTCAGCAGATAGCGCTGATACACGCGGGAGAAACCTTTATCCATATGATAGCTACAGGCTTCCAGCATGAATGGCGCGGAGACGATAACCGCGGCATCAAGTGGCGTATTGTCGCCTTCTTTTGCCAGCAGACAGCCCAGCATGTTGCCACCCAGCGAATAGCCCACTGCGGCCGTTGGGACGTCACCAAATTCACGGCGCAGCCAGGAGAGGAACCAGGTGCCGTCTTCGGTTTCACCCGAATGGTAGATGCGCTGAGCGCGGTTCGGTTCACCGCTACAGCCGCGGAAATGCATCACCACCCCAAGCCAGCCGCGCTGCTGCGCTGCGTGAATCAGACCGTGAGCGTAAGGGCTGTACAGGCTGCCTTCCAGGCCGTGAAACACCACCAGGCGAGGTTTATGCCGTGCCTGATTCGGATCTTCACTCCATGCCAGATCGACAAAATCCCCGTCAGGAAGCTCAAGACGCTGCCAGTGCGGGGTGAACAACACTTTACGACGGATGAGACGCGGCAGCATGGTCTGCAAATGGCAGTTGCGCACGCCTTTCATCGGCACAAAGGTGTCGTTCTCTTCTGGAGGTACTTCAAAGTCTACGGGGGTTACCTGAGCCATACCTTTACGCTGCTATCGTGAAAAAACGCTCTACTATACCGTCATGACGGATATGTGTTTGTGAAAATGAGCCGCAGTGCGCTTTCGTTGAGTTAAATCACTCTTCCTGAAGCATCTGTTCCAGCTGCTCGTGTGCATCCAGCCACGCCATTTCGCACTCTTCCAGCCCTGATTTCGCCGTGGCCTGCTGTTGCAGACACTCGGTGAGCTCCGCTTTGCGTGCCTGATCATACAGCCCGCTGTCGCCGAGTTTTTCTTCTGCCGCCGCAAGTCTGGTATTGAGCTTTTCCATCTCTTTTTCCAGACGGGTAATCTCTTTACGCAGCGGCTGCGTCAGGGTGCGCAGTTCCGCATCACGACGTTTCTGATCTTTACGTGCCTGAGCGCTGTTGGCGTTGTCTTTTGGCGCGTCATCAGACTGACTTTCCTGCTTTTGAACATCGCTCAGCCACTGCTGATAATCTTCAAGATCGCCATCGAAAGGTTCCACTTTCGCATCGTGAACCAGATACAGATCGTCGGTGGTGGAGCGCAACAGGTGACGGTCGTGCGAGACCACAACCAGCGCGCCTTCGAATTCAATCAGCGCTTCAGTCAGCGCCTGACGCATGTCGAGATCCAGGTGGTTCGTCGGTTCATCGAGCAGCAGCAGGTTCGGGCGCTGCCAGACGACCAGCGCCAGCACCAGACGGGCTTTTTCACCGCCGGAGAAGCGACGCGTTTCTTCGCTGACTTTATCGCCCTGGAAACCAAAGCCGCCGAGATAATCGCGCAGCTGTTGTTCCAGCACTTGCGGCGCCAGACGCACCAGATGCTGCAGCGGCGATTCGTCGGCGCGTAAAAATTCCAGCTGATGCTGGGCGAAGTAGCCGAGTTTTATACCCTTCGCCAGACCCATCTCTCCGCTCTGGGCTTCCAGCTCACCGGCCAGAAGTTTAATCAGCGTCGATTTACCCGCGCCGTTGCGACCTAAAAGGCCTATGCGTGAGCCGGGTACGAGATTGAGTTTAATCGAATCCAGAATGGTGCGATCGCCATAGCCCGCGCTGACTTTTTCCATTTTCAGTAATGGATTGGGCAGGCTTTCCGGTTCGCGGAAGCTGAACTGGAACGGGTTATCGACGTGCGCCGGAGCAATCAGCTCCATGCGTTCCAGCATCTTCACGCGGCTTTGCGCCTGTTTAGCTTTAGACGCTTTCGCTTTAAAGCGGTCAATAAAGCTCTGCAGGTGCGCCACTTTTTGCTGTTGGCTTTCGTACATAGACTGCTGCTGAGACAGGCGAGTTGCGCGCTGGATCTCAAACGAGGAGTAGTTGCCGGTGTACTCAAACATCGCCTGTTGTTCGATATGAATGATTTTGCCGACCACCGGGTCGAGGAAATCGCGGTCATGGGAAATCAGGATTAGCGTGCCCTGATAGCTTTTCAGCCATTTTTCCAGCCAGATTACAGCGTCGAGATCGAGGTGGTTAGTCGGTTCATCGAGCAGGAGCAGATCAGAACGACAAATCAGCGCCTGCGCCAGGTTGAGGCGCATACGCCAGCCGCCGGAGAAGGAGCTGGTTGGACGCTCGAGCTGTTCATTGCTGAAGCCCAGACCGTGCAACAGGCTGGAGGCGCGGGCGCGTATAGTCCACGCATCAATGGCATCCAGTTTGCCGTGTACGGTGGCGATGGCGTGACCGTCGTTGCGCTCGTTGGCGGCATTCAGTTCGGCTTCAAGTTGCCGATATTCGCGGTCGCCATCAATCACATAGTCGAGAGCGGGCTGAGGGAGGGCAGGTGTTTCCTGATTCACCCACGCCAGCTGCCAGTTTCCCGGATAGGTGAAACTGCCGCCATCGGCGCTGATCTCGTTTTTTAGCAGCGACAGCAGCGTGGATTTGCCGCAGCCGTTTTTCCCCACCAGACCAACTTTTTGCCCAGGGTTAATAGTGGCTGTGGCGTTATCCAACAGGACACGCACGCCGCGACGAATTTGTAACGAGGAGAAAACAATCATAAGGCGCCGTATGTTCAGACTATGTTAAATTGTCATTATGATAATGTAGTGTGGTGAACCCAACGCTACATCGGGCGGCAATGGTAGCCCAAAACAACAACGATAGACAAAAGCATTCAGGCGCATCTCGTAACATGGGGTGCGAAAAGACCTGTCTGCTCATTGACCGGGAGGGGAATGATGTCAGAGACAGCAAAAGTTTTGCTGCTGTATGCCCATCCGGAATCTCAGGACTCGGTGGCCAACCGGGTTTTGCTTAAGCCGGCTCAACAGCTTGAAAACGTGACCGTACATGATTTGTACGCGCACTACCCTGATTTTTTTATCGACATACCGCGCGAGCAAAAGCTGCTCCAGGAGCATGACGTTATCGTGTTCCAGCACCCGCTTTATACCTATAGCTGTCCGGCTCTGTTGAAAGAGTGGCTCGATCGCGTTCTTAGCCGCGGTTTCGCCAGTGGCCCTGGAGGGAATCAACTGGCGGGAAAGTACTGGCGTAGCGTGATAACCACCGGCGAACCGGAAAGTGCGTATCGCCACGACTCCCTCAATCGCTATTCGATGAGCGACGTTTTGCGTCCTTTTGAGCTGACGGCCGCGATGTGTCGTATGCACTGGATGAATCCGATTATTGTTTACTGGGCGCGTCGGCAGCCGCCGGAAGCATTGGCGAGCCATGCCAGAGCTTACGGTGACTGGCTGGCGAATCCTGTCACGCCGGGAGGTCGCTAATGGAAGGAACGGATTTGCTGCTGGCAGGCGTGCTGTTCCTGTTCGCCGCA
Source organism: Citrobacter sp. 18056 (assembly GCA_902706235.1). Classification (GTDB taxonomy): domain Bacteria; phylum Pseudomonadota; class Gammaproteobacteria; order Enterobacterales; family Enterobacteriaceae; genus Scandinavium; species Scandinavium manionii. The sequence goes on from CACSJR010000002.1 coordinate 414,424, forward strand.
GTTGCCGCGGTGCCACTGGCCTCACGTTTAGGTATTGGTCCGGTCCTGGGCTATCTGTTGGCGGGGATCGCCATCGGCCCGTGGGGCTTGGGCTTCATCAGCGATGTGGATGAAATTCTGCACTTCTCCGAACTCGGCGTGGTATTCCTGATGTTTATCATTGGGCTGGAGCTGAATCCGTCTAAGCTTTGGCAGTTGCGACAATCCATTTTTGGCGTGGGCGCGGCGCAGGTTCTTTTAAGTGCGGCGATCCTCACCGGCTTGCTGATGCTGACCAACTTCTCCTGGCAGGCTGCGGTGATCGGCGGGATCGGGCTGGCGATGTCTTCGACGGCGATGGCGTTGCAGCTAATGCGCGAGAAAGGCATGAACCGCAACGAGGCGGGTCAACTAGGCTTCTCGGTGCTGCTTTTCCAGGACTTAGCGGTGATCCCAGCGTTGGCGCTGGTGCCGCTGTTGGCGGGGGCTGGTGACGAACATCCGGACTGGATCAAAATCGGCATGAAGGTGCTGGCGTTTGTCGGCGTGTTAATTGGCGGACGCTACTTGCTTCGCCCGGTGTTCCGCTATATCGCAGGCTCCGGCGTGCGTGAAGTGTTTACCGCGGCTACGCTGCTGCTGGTGCTTGGCTCGGCCCTGTTTATGGATGCCCTGGGTCTGTCGATGGCGCTCGGTACGTTTCTCGCGGGTGTTCTGTTGGCGGAAAGTGAGTACCGTCACGAGCTGGAAATCGCCATTGAGCCGTTCAAGGGCCTGCTGCTGGGACTGTTCTTTATCTCCGTCGGCATGGCGTTGAATATTGGGATTTTGTATACCCATATCTTGCTGGTGCTGGTGGGTGTGATTGTGCTGGTGGCGGTGAAGTCACTGGTGCTTTACGTGCTGGCTCGGATCTACGGCCTGCGCAGTTCCGAGCGCATGCAGTTTGCCGTGGTGCTGAGTCAGGGCGGGGAATTTGCCTTTGTGCTGTTCTCTGCTGCGTCGTCGCAGCGGTTGTTCCACCATGACCAGATGGCACTGCTGTTGGTGACGGTGACGATGTCGATGATGACCACGCCGCTGCTGATGAAAATCGTCGATAAGGTGCTTTCTCGCCGCATCAATAGTCCGGAAGAAGAAGACGAAACGCCGTGGGTGGAAGATGATAAACCGCAGGTAATTGTGGTTGGCTTTGGCCGTTTTGGTCAGGTTATTGGCCGTTTGTTGATGGCCAATAAGATGCGTATCACCGTGCTGGAGCGCGACATCAGTGCGGTTAATCTGATGCGCAAATACGGGTATAAAGTGTATTACGGCGATGCCACTCAGATTGAGCTTCTGCGTTCGGCAGGCGCGGAAGAGGCGGAGTCTATCGTTATCACCTGTAACGGACCTGAAGACACCATGAAGCTGGTGGAAATTTGCCAGCAGCACTTCCCGCATCTGCATATTTTGGCCCGTGCTCGTGGCCGTGTGGAAGCGCATGAACTTTTACAGGTGGGCGTGAAACAGTTCTCCCGTGAGACGTTTTCCAGTGCGCTGGAACTGGGGCGCAAAGCGCTTATTACACTCGGGATGCATCCGCATCAGGCGCATCGTGCACAGCTTCACTTCCGACGTCTGGACATGCGCATGCTGCGCGAACTGATGCCGGTCCATAGCGATATCCAGCAAATTTCCCGTGTGCGGGAAGCCCGGCGCGAGCTGGAAGAGATTTTCCAACGCGAAATGCAGCAGGAACGACGCCAGCTGGATGGCTGGGACGAATTTGAATAGAAGGTGAAAAATGGCAGTCCGTAAACGTTTTATCGCCGGGGCAAAATGTCCGGCATGTCAGGCGCAGGATTCACTGGCCATCTGGCGCGAGAACAATGTCGATATTGTTGAATGTGTTAAGTGCGGTCACCAAATGCGAGAGGCGGACAAGCAAGCGCGCGAGCACGTTCGCAAAGACGAACAGGTGATTGGTATTTTTCATCCAGAGTAGCGATCTCCGCTGTCTTTTTTTAAGCTAAGGGGTACACGGGTGCAGAATTCCGCTACAATCTGCGCCACTATTCTTCCCATGCTCAGGAGATATCATGAAAGTAGCAAAAGACCTGGTGGTTAGCCTGGCCTATCAGGTACGTACAGAAGACGGTGTATTGGTTGATGAGTCTCCGGTAAGTGCGCCGCTCGACTACCTGCATGGTCACGGTTCCCTGATCTCTGGCCTGGAAAAAGCGCTGGAAGATCACGAAGTAGGCGATAAGTTTGACGTTGAAGTTGGCGCGAACGACGCTTACGGTCAGTATGATGAAAACCTGGTACAGCGTGTACCGAAAGACGTCTTCATGGGCGTTGAAGAGCTGCAGGTTGGCATGCGTTTCCTGGCTGAAACAGACCAGGGCCCGGTTCCGGTTGAAATCACCGAAGTTGAAGACGACCATGTCGTTGTCGACGGTAACCACATGCTGGCTGGCCAGAATCTGAAATTCCATGTTGAAGTCATTGCGCTGCGTGAAGCAACTGAAGAAGAACTGGCTCATGGCCACGTTCACGGTGCGCACGACCATCACCACGATCACGACCATGAAGGCGGTTGCTGCGGCGGCCACGGTCACGATCACGGCGACCAGGAACAGGGTAAAGGCGGTTGTGGCGGTAACGGCGGCTGCGGTTGCCACTGATCATCCACTTAGGGTGATAATAAAAAAGCGTGCATGGCACGCTTTTTTTTCATCCTGATGTTTTATATCAGTAATGTGGCGGTGGAGTTTCTTCGGTCTGTGACGCCATGTGTGACGGTTGGCTGGACTTCAGTTTTTCAACCATAAGGCGCATGTTGTCACGCATTTTGGCCATTTCCATCTCGTGGGAGGTCACCGTCTGGTTGAGGTCTTCAATGGTGATTTCCTGAAACGCCACTCGGCTCTCAAGCTCTGCCAGACGCGCTTCTAATGTTATCTCGCTCATGATTCACCTCATATGTCATTCTGCGGCGGATTCTACTGGACTTTTCCTGCACGTGCAGCCACATAACGAGTCTAACGAAACTTATTTACACAAAAATAGTCTTAAAAGATTCGAGATTACAGAGCGTTCGTATGTAGATTTGTTCGACAACGATTTATAGTACGCTACTCATTTAATAAACCCTGGGGTGAGATGCCCCGGCCCTGGAGAAATGGATGAAATCACTGTTTAAAGTAACGCTTCTGGCGACAACGATGGCCGTTGCCCTGAATGCACCGCTGACTTTTGCCGCAGATGCTGCCGCTGCAAAAACAGCTCCAGCTGCTGACGCCGCTAAAGCCGCACCGGCTGCCCTCAACGCTGCATTCAAAAACGACGACCAGCAATCCGCATATGCACTGGGTGCATCGCTCGGTCGTTACATGGAAAATTCTCTGAAAGAACAGGAAAAACTGGGCATCAAACTGGATAAAGCTCAGCTGATCGCGGGTGTTCAGGATGCGTTTGCAGATAAGAGCAAACTGTCCGATCAGGAAATCGAGCAGACTCTGCAGACTTTCGAGACTCGCGTAAAAACTGCTGCACAGCAGAAAATGGAAAAAGACGCGACTGATAACGAAGCGAAAGGTAAAACCTTCCGCGACACCTTCGCTAAAGAAAAAGGCGTGAAAATCTCTTCTACGGGTCTGATGTATAAAGTAGAGAAAGAAGGGACCGGCGACGCGCCGAAAGACAGCGACACCGTAGTGGTGAACTACAAAGGTACGCTTATCGACGGTAAAGAGTTTGATAACTCTTACACCCGCGGTGAACCGCTGTCATTCCGTCTGGACGGTGTTATCCCTGGCTGGACTGAAGGCCTGAAAAACATCAAGAAAGGCGGCAAGATCAAGCTGGTCATTCCACCGGCACTGGCTTATGGCAAAACTGGCGTTCCGGGTATTCCGGCTAACTCCACTCTGGTCTTCGATGTTGAGCTGCTTGATATCAAACCAGCACCGAAAGCAGAAGCCGCTCCGGCTGCTGCCGCAGACGACAAAGCTGCAGCTGACACCAGTAAGAAATAAGCGTTTGAAAGCCGCCGTCCGAAAGGGCGGCGGTTTTTTATTGGGCGCAATAATGACTCTAAATAATTCGAGTTGCAGGAAGGCGGCAAGCCTGAGCGTCCTCAAGAGCTTACTCAAGTAAGTGGCTGAGGCGAGCAGGTGAAGCCAACGTACATGCAACTTGAAGTATGACGAGTATAATTAAGACTGGAAAGTGCCTGGTGTGCGTATTACTTTAGATGCCTCAATTTTGATGATGATAATGAGCCTGCCCTGACAACAAACGACAGGCTCCTGAAAAGGAGTGCTTTTTTTCATGTCCAGGTCGCTTTTAACCAACGAAACCAGTGAGCTCGATTTACTGGATCAACGTCCTTTCGACCAGACCGATTTTGATATTTTGAAATCTTACGAAGCGGTTGTGGACGGGTTAGCGATGCTCATTGGCTCCCATTGCGAAATCGTGCTGCACTCTTTGCAGGATCTCAAATGTTCCGCCATCCGTATTGCCAACGGTGAACACACCGGCCGTAAAATCGGCTCTCCTATTACTGATTTAGCGCTACGCATGCTTCATGACATGACCGGCGCAGACAGTAGCGTATCCAAATGCTATTTCACTCGCGCGAAAAGCGGCGTGCTGATGAAGTCTGTCACGATCGCTATCCGCAATCGTGAACAGCGTGTGATTGGGCTGCTGTGTATCAACATGAATCTTGATGTCCCGTTCTCGCAAATCATGGGCACCTTTATTCCGCCGGAAATCCCGGAAGTGAACTCCCAGGTTAACTTTGCTTCCTCCGTGGAAGACCTTGTGACTCAGACGCTGGAATTCACCATCGAAGAGGTCAACGCCGATCGCAACGTTTCTAACAATGCCAAAAATCGCCAGATCGTGCTTAACCTCTACGAGAAAGGAATTTTCGATATCAAAGACGCTATCAACCAAGTCGCCGATCGTTTGAATATTTCCAAACACACCGTCTATCTCTACATCCGCCAGTTCAAAAGTGGCGATTTCCAGGGGCAAGATAAGTAATGCGTTTTGCCCTGATGGTGACGGGCCCAGCCTACGGCACCCAGCAGTCCAGCAGTGCATGGCAGTTTGCGAACGCAGTGCTGGCTGAAGGGCATGAACTCGTGAGCGTGTTCTTCTATCGTGAAGGGGTTTATAACGCCAACCAGCTTACCGCGCCGGCAAATGATGAGTTTGATGTGGTACGGGCCTGGCAGTCTCTGCATGAAAAACATGGTGTGGCGCTGCATATCTGTGTCGCCGCGGCGTTACGTCGTGGGGTGACCGATGAAAACGAAGCGAAACAGCTCGGTTTGGCTGGTTTCAATCTGCAGCCTGGCTTCACGTTAAGTGGGCTGGGTGCGCTGGCTGAGGCCTCCCTGACCTGCGATCGAATGGTGCAATTCTGATGAAACGCGTAGCCTATGTCTTTATGACCGCCCCGCACGGTAGCAGTGCCGGAAGGGAAGGGCTTGATGCGTTGCTGGCAACTTCGGCGCTAACAGAAGAGATTGGCGTCTTTTTTGTCGGTGACGGTGTGTTCCAGCTTCTCAGTAACCAACATCCTGCAAACATTCTGGCTCGCGACTACATTCCTACTTTTAAGCTGATGGCGCTCTATGACATCGAAAACTGCTGGCTATGCGCCGCTTCGCTGCGCGAGCGTGGTTTGAGTGAATCTTCTTTTATTATTGAGTCAGAAATTCTGGAGCCTGTTTTGCTCCGTCAGCGGCTCGATGATTACGATGTGATTTTGCGATTCTGAGGTAACGATGCTGCATACCCTTAGCCACTCTCCCTGGCAACATGATATCAGCGCCCAGCTTCGTTTAGTCAGCCCGGGCGATGACCTGCTGCTACTGTCAGACGGCGTCATTGCTGCCCTGGACGGTTGCCGCTTCCTTGATATTCTCCGCGCCGCCCCCATATCTCTGTATGCGTTAGATGAGGACATTGAGGCCCGCGGCCTCGCTGGTCAAATTTCGAGCGCTGTCGTCAGGGTTAGCTATAATGACTTCGTCAGACTCACGATCCAGCATCCGGGACAACTCACCTGGTAACAGAGATCGTTGTATATTTCTTGACACCTTTTCGGCGTGGCCCTAAAATTTCGCGTCCTCATATTATATGAGGCGATTTATTACGTGTTTACGAAGCAAAAGCTAAAACCAGGAGCTATTTAATGGCAACAGTAAATCAGCTGGTTCGCAAACCACGCACTCGCAAAGTTGCTAAAAGCAACGTGCCTGCGCTGGAAGCCTGCCCGCAGAAACGTGGCGTATGTACTCGTGTATATACCACCACTCCTAAGAAACCTAACTCCGCACTGCGTAAAGTTTGCCGTGTGCGTCTGACTAACGGTTTCGAAGTCACCTCCTACATCGGCGGTGAAGGTCACAACCTGCAGGAACACTCCGTGATCCTGATCCGTGGCGGTCGTGTAAAAGACCTTCCGGGTGTTCGTTACCATACCGTTCGTGGTGCGCTTGACTGCTCCGGTGTTAAAGACCGTAAGCAAGCTCGTTCCAAGTATGGTGTGAAGCGTCCTAAGGCTTAATGGATTCCGTTAAGTAAGGCCAAACGTTTTATATTAATGTCAAAACTAAACTCTTTGAGTTTTGGACAATCCTGAATTAACAACGGAGTATTCCCATGCCACGTCGTCGCGTCATTGGTCAGCGTAAAATCCTGCCGGATCCTAAGTTCGGATCAGAACTGCTGGCTAAATTTGTCAACATCCTGATGGTAGATGGTAAAAAATCCACTGCAGAATCAATCGTATACAGCGCGCTGGAGACCCTGGCTCAGCGTTCTGGAAAAAATGAACTGGAAGCTTTCGAAGTCGCTCTCGACAACGTGCGCCCGACTGTAGAAGTTAAGTCTCGCCGCGTTGGTGGTTCTACTTATCAGGTTCCAGTTGAAGTTCGTCCGGTTCGTCGTAATGCCCTGGCAATGCGTTGGATCGTAGAAGCTGCTCGTAAACGCGGTGATAAATCAATGGCCCTGCGTCTGGCGAACGAACTCACTGATGCTGCAGACAACAAAGGTACTGCAGTTAAGAAACGTGAAGACGTTCACCGTATGGCAGAAGCCAACAAGGCGTTCGCTCACTACCGTTGGTAATCCCTTCGGAGTGTTAGTCCCCAGGCGAGCGCTTCAGATAAGTTGCTCGCTTTGGGTTACTTAATCAGAACGTCTAAAGAAATAAACGAGGAATCAAATGGCTCGTACAACACCCATCGCACGCTACCGTAACATTGGTATCAGTGCGCACATCGACGCCGGTAAAACCACTACTACCGAACGTATCCTGTTCTACACCGGTGTAAACCATAAAATCGGTGAAGTACACGACGGCGCCGCAACCATGGACTGGATGGAGCAGGAGCAGGAGCGTGGTATTACCATTACCTCCGCAGCAACTACTGCATTCTGGTCTGGTATGGCGAAGCAGTATGAACCGCATCGCGTAAACATCATCGACACCCCGGGCCACGTTGACTTCACCATCGAAGTTGAACGTTCCATGCGTGTTCTTGACGGTGCGGTAATGGTTTACTGCGCAGTTGGTGGTGTTCAGCCGCAGTCTGAAACCGTATGGCGTCAGGCGAACAAATACAAAGTTCCACGCATCGCGTTCGTTAACAAAATGGACCGTATGGGTGCTAACTTCCTGAAAGTTGTTGGTCAGATCAAATCCCGTCTGGGCGCGAACCCTGTTCCGCTGCAGCTGGCGATTGGTGCTGAAGAAGGTTTCACCGGTGTTGTTGACCTGGTGAAAATGAAAGCCATCAACTGGAACGAAGAAGACGCGGGTGTAACTTTCACCTACGAAGATATCCCAGCAGAAATGCAGGATCTGGCTGACGAATGGCACCAGAACCTGGTTGAAGCCGCTGCGGAAGCTTCCGAAGAGCTGATGGAAAAATACCTGGGCGGCGAAGAGCTGACCGAGGAAGAAATCAAGATTGCTCTGCGTCAGCGCGTTCTGAACAACGAAATCATCCTTGTTACCTGTGGTTCTGCATTTAAGAACAAAGGTGTTCAGGCGATGCTGGATGCGGTAATTGATTACCTGCCATCCCCAGTTGACGTACCTGCGATCAACGGTCTGCTGGACGACGGTAAAGATACCCCGGCTGAGCGTCACGCAAGTGATGAAGAGCCGTTCTCTGCTCTGGCGTTCAAAATCGCAACCGACCCATTTGTGGGTAACCTGACGTTCTTCCGCGTGTATTCTGGCGTGGTTAACTCCGGTGACACTGTTTATAACCCAGTGAAATCGGCTCGTGAGCGTTTCGGTCGTATCGTTCAGATGCACGCTAACAAACGTGAAGAGATCAAAGAAGTTCGCGCAGGCGACATCGCTGCAGCAATCGGTCTGAAAGACGTGACCACAGGTGATACCATCTGTGATCCGGACAACGTGATCATTCTGGAGCGTATGGAATTCCCAGAACCGGTAATCTCCATCGCCGTTGAGCCGAAAACCAAAGCCGACCAGGAAAAAATGGGTCTGGCTCTGGGGCGTCTGGCTAAAGAAGACCCGTCATTCCGCGTATGGACTGACGAAGAGTCTAACCAGACCATCATCGCTGGTATGGGTGAACTGCACCTCGACATCATCGTTGACCGCATGAAGCGTGAATTCAACGTTGAAGCGAACGTCGGTAAACCTCAGGTTGCTTACCGCGAAGCGATTCGTGCGAAAGTTACCGATATCGAAGGTAAACACGCCAAGCAGTCTGGTGGTCGTGGTCAGTACGGTCATGTTGTTATCGACATGTACCCACTGGAGCCGGGCTCAAATCCGAAAGGTTACGAGTTCATTAACGACATCAAAGGTGGTGTAATTCCTGGTGAATTCATCCCTGCCGTTGATAAAGGCATCCAGGAGCAGCTGAAAGCTGGTCCACTGGCTGGTTACCCGGTTGTTGATCTCGGCGTGCGTCTGCACTTCGGTTCATACCATGACGTTGACTCCTCTGAGCTGGCGTTTAAACTGGCTGCTTCTATCGCCTTCAAAGATGGCTTTAAGAAAGCAAAACCAGTTCTGCTTGAGCCTATCATGAAGGTTGAAGTTGAAACTCCAGAAGAGAACACCGGTGATGTTATCGGTGACCTTAGCCGTCGTCGTGGTCAGCTGAAAGGTCAGGAATCTAACGCTACTGGCGTTCAGATTCACGCTGAAGTTCCGCTGTCTGAAATGTTCGGATATGCAACTCAGCTGCGTTCTCTGACCAAAGGTCGTGCTTCTTACTCCATGGAGTTCCTGAAGTACGACGACGCGCCGAACAACGTTGCTCAGGCCGTTATCGAAGCTCGTGGCAAATAAGCCGCAAGGTTAAAACTAATGTCCCGTGCTCTCTCCTTGAGGGGAGAGCACTATAGTAAGGAATATAGCCGTGTCTAAAGAAAAATTTGAACGTACAAAACCGCACGTCAACGTTGGTACTATCGGCCACGTCGACCATGGTAAAACTACTCTGACTGCAGCAATCACCTCCGTACTGGCTAAGACCTACGGCGGCGCTGCTCGCGCATTCGACCAGATCGATAACGCACCAGAAGAAAAAGCTCGTGGTATCACCATCAACACTTCCCACGTTGAATATGACACCCCGACTCGCCACTACGCACACGTAGACTGCCCAGGCCA
>CACSJR010000003.1 GCA_902706235.1 Citrobacter sp. 18056
TGGTTACGTAAGCTTCAGCGATGCTGCCCATGAAATAACAGATTATATCGTTGGGTATTACAGCGCGCTCAGGCCGCATGAATATAACGGCGGGTTACCCCCCAACGAATCGGAAAATCGATACTGGGAAAACTCTAAAGTGGTGGCCAGTTTTTGTTGACCACTACATTTATCAAAGACTGATAGTCTGACGCTAGAAGCGTATATTAACCTTTAAATTAATTACCTGAAATTTAAGGTAATAATTTAGCATGGCAGAACTACCAACTTTTCGGTTTACTTGTAGTTATATTACCGCCATGAACAACTGCATCTATAGCATTACGGCAGTTCTCGGTACCCCTTGGGGTTGTTTCCTTTACACATTTGTCATACATGGCTTGGCGTTCAGTATCGTGTTGCTTGTACCATTCAATGCTATGGGTTTCTTCATCACATCCAACCAGAAGCAATGCGGTGAGCAGTCCTGAAGTTACAATCAGTTTTCGTTTCATTTTAGTGCTATATCCTTATACATAAGAATTAATATACTTTGCCTTGTTGATTACATTTTTCGTATCATGGAACTATATTCTTTAATGTATAAAGCTTTGTTCTGCTACAGGTCAAGCAGAATGTTTTTTCCTGTTGGTAGTTCCATTAGGTCCGGCAATAACCCATAACAGAAGGTGCATTAGGCTCTAGCCTTGACTATTTTTTCAGTACCTGTCATAAAACTGACCAGCTCCTTACGGCCATCGGGATATTCTTTAATAACACATCCTTCTGGTGTATTTCGTTCAGCGTAATAAATGTGTACTCCACTTAGAAGATTGGATCGGGCCTCTTCACCTGAATCATATTCAAGTTGTCGATCAAAACTTGTAAAGAACCTTGCTTCATCAGCTGCGGTCATCTCGGCCAGATGAGATAAATCCAGATTCATGATTATGTCCTCTGTAATTCTTAACTTGGCAATAAGCTGTCAGTATACCTTCGTAGAACCACTACATCCTACGGATGTTTTAGAGGGACCTAATGAGCAAAGAGAAGACAACTGTAAACGCCCCTTGGCTTAGACTTGCTTACAGGAAAATGAATGCTTCTTACGGTCAGAGACAAGTAAGGTGATTAGCCATTGCATAACCATAAAACTAATTCATTCTATATCATTACAGACTGACTTTTGTGATTAACTGGTGAGGCAACATCACAGTGGTCCATTTTGTATAATCGTTTACAGCTGCGTTGCAAATGATAAATCATAACACCATGAGCCATCATCTAATACCGTTTAATCGTGGAAGATTTTAGCCGCTAAAATTTTGCCAGAAATGGAATTTTATAAGATGAACTCATCACGAATCGTTCCTAAGGCTTTAGAAATAGCTTGATTTGTTAGCACACTACCTGTTAAGCCCCCTAATTTTATACCAATTTCGCGATTGGAAAGCCCTTGCTTATGAAGAACCAGTATTCGCTTTTTGTTGTCAGTCAGTCGCGAATCTACCATTCTGCGTGCTAAGTTGCGCAGTTCAGGCACATTAGTTGGATCCAGTGAAGAATCAAAGAGGTAATGATAAAAGTACTTATCAACTAAATTATCTCCAGATTTTGCATTGTAGCGATCTGGATGGGCAATTTGTCTCCGTAGCCTCAAGACTTCTTGCTCAAATTGCTTTGTAGAACGTTTTGCCTGTTTATAGGTCGCGTTCCAAGAACCATCGTGCAGTTTCGGTCGGTGATTTAGACAGTATGTTTGACTGAAGTCTGGTCTCTTTTTTTTTCCAAATTTCTCATTATCTTCGTTTTCTTCACCTTCAATAACTCCATTCTCTTTCCATGATCTAATAAATGATGAAAATTCAGTCGGGTTTCCACATAAGGCACAAATTCGCGTTTTTCTTTCCATGTTTACATATAGATCTGGGGCTAGCTTTGAATTTTTTGGGCTGTTTCCTTCACAATACATAAAAAATGATTTGAGCATGTCCTGAGTGGATATGAAAAACATGTCTTGCTCTGTATGAGAACTATGGTTAACAAAATTTCTCAGATGAAAGTGAATTTGATCGGCCGTATAAGAAAAGCCTCTGAGTTTAACAAGATCGCTATAGTTACAATTTTTTATTGAGGCAGGGCAAAAAGATAAATAATGATTTGGAAGTCGACTTAAATATTCCGATACAGATGGATCAATCAACTCTTTGATCAATTTTATGATGTTGTACCGTTTAGATTTATCAGAATATGAATGCCATTTTTCCCTAAAGATGCGGATGGCATGCACTATCGTTTCATCAGTATGTTCCCAAACAGGGATGTAATACAGCCCTAGTCTTTTTTGCGCATTTTCTTCCGTTTCAAATATTTTCATGTCCAACCTATTTGTCCAATTGATACCTCTAAGATACAAGAAACTTCAGGCAATATCCACTAAACAGTGTTGATAAGGAGATATGGTATGAATTCGTCAATGACTAATAAAATGCTGATTAATCGCAGAACATTACTCAAGATGATTCCTTTGTCTGATCGAACAATCTATAACTTGGAACAGCGTGGTGAGTTTCCTAAGCGTATTGTCTTGACTAGCCGAAGTGTTGCTTGGGATTTAGCTGAGGTTGAAAACTGGATTGAAGAAAAACGCAGATCTGCTTTAAAGGCAGCAAGACCTGGTTTTTTTTGGTAAGTACGAGTCATCATGACGATTAAATATGTAATGGATGTTCCATCTAGGGAACCGACTCAAAACAAAAAAGGGGCCGTGAAAGTTAAGAGAAATACGAGATATATAGATAAACTTTTGGCAATCCAGGAGTGTAGTGCTCTGGAGGCCAATGAAATAGGTTTTATTGCTCGGTTCTTAATTCAAGCAACCCTACCACACAGCAATCCAGGATTGAATGAGTGGTGCCGTAAAAATGGTAATTTAACCATGCATATGATGGCACCATCAGCAGTAGGTTTGCCTTTCGGTTGCTATGCTCGATTACTATTAGTTTGGGTGAGTTCTCAAGCGGTTAGAAATAAGTCAAAGCTGGATAAAGGATTTATTACAGAACAGGAAGCACGTAAGCTTGAATTGGGTCGCTCCCAACGGCGTTTCATGGAGGACTTAGGTCTTCGCTCAACCGGTGGAAAAAATGGTTCTATAAACCCATTTCGAGAACAGATGCGGCGATTATTTAAAACTACGATTAGTGTTACGTTTGCAGAGTTAAATGAGGAAAGTGGATATATTTGTGAGGATGAAATGGGAGCCAGAGTAGCTGATATTTCCCATATTTTATGGAGTGCAAAACAACCAGAACAAGATTTTTTATGGGAATCTTGGGTTGAGTTGTCACCTAAATTTTTTCAACTGATAACAGATAAACCTGTCCCATTGGATATGAGAGTATTGCGTTTGATTAAGCGCTCTCCGATGGCCTTAGATATATATTGCTGGGCGACGTATCGTGTGAGTTATTTAAAGCGAGTCACAATTATCCCTTGGCTAGGTTTGATGGAGCAAATGGGATCAAATTATGCCGATGTCAAAGACTTTAGACGACGGTTTAACGATGGGCTTGAAAAGGTACAGCGGGCATGGCCAGGGCTAGACGCTACACCAACCGACAAAGGACTTCTTATAAAACCAGGTGCTCCTCAAGTACCTCGAAGGAAAAAATACAGAACTGAGGGATATTGAAGCGTGATGAACCTCTATCAACTTACACTTTACCAGTGTGTATAAGCTTGGGGATGAAGAAAGTTATCCACGCATATTCTGTCACGCTTTAAAGAAAGTATTCTGCGCATGTTCTGTCTCAGTTTACGCATGTTTTGTCTCGGTATGCGCATGTTCTGTCTCTTGGAACGCCGTAAAGTCAATTTATAACAAAGGGTTATAGAGTACCCTGTAGTGTTTTCCTGTAGGTTTAACCTATATAAAAATTAACCTGTAGTTAAAGGATAGATACTGTGGATAAGCTCGATGGGGTCAAATTACATTCCTGATTATCACTATTCGATTTTTTGATATTAATTTTTTATTGAGATTTGTTTAGCTAAACATACATTTTTAAATGTTATCTGTTTCTTTTGGATACGATTGGTTCTGTAAGCATTCATAGCTTGTATTTGTATTGTTGACACATGAGGTAGATTATTTTTTTAGCATATAAAATAATTGGTTAGCTGTGATTGGGAGGCTTTAAAAATTTTAGCCGCTAAAATCCGATAAATTTCCCTGTGAGTTAGGTGCGATGAAATCAATTATGGCTGAGTTTATCACCAGTGAGACGGGATCGGGACTCACGATATACCGAAGAATTTTACCCGAGTAATCCTGCATTAATACGCTAAGAAAACACATCCTGTACACTGAAATACACATTGATATGCACAGATATACTACGGCTACTGGAGGGCAGGACATGTAAAGTAGGCCCACCGCTACGGTGTTCCAACTTTACCACTCCCTATTCGCCGCATCGCGGCTCAAGGGCGTCCTGCTCTGCGAGGCTGCCAGGCTACCGCCTGTATGGAGAGCTATATGAAAGTTACTCAGACTAGAAAAAATAGTACGCCAATAAAAGTTTATTGTTTACCCGAAGAAAAAATTCTCATCCAAGAAAATGCAGAAGCATCTGGATTAAGTGTTGCCTGTTTTGTTCGTAGAGTTGCAATGGGTTATCAGGTTGATTCTATCGTAGATATAAAACAGGTTAATGAACTTAGCCGAGTAAACGCTGATCTTGGAAGACTTGGCGGATTACTTAAATTATGGCTCGCAAATGATCCTCGAACAGTTGATTTTTCACCCACACTGATAAGAACCTTGCTTGCGAAAATAGAATCAACTCGGCAAGAACTAAGGAACATTATGGATAAAATCTTGGATAAATAAATGTGTGGTTTCCTATATACCTGCGTCTGTTAACAGACAGAGTGTTAAATATTACTAATCTGTTGAAAAAGAGGTGAGCAAATGAATTCAATGTTCCGAGTGGTTTCATCAAAAAGAGGGATTTTAGCCGCTAAAAAAGCTTTAATAGTTTCTTTCGTGGCGTCCGTCATGGCATTACCGGTGAAGGCCGGAATTCCCGTTATTGATGGCACTAATGTGGTTCAGACCACAATCAGCGCAGTTAACAACGTTCAGGCTGTGACTAAACAAATCCAGCAGTACCAGACGCAGCTGCAGCAGTATGAAAACATGCTGCAGAACACCGTAGCTCCTGCGGCCTATATCTGGGACCAGGCAAATTCAACAATTAATAAATTGTTGCAGGCGCAGGATACCCTTAATTACTACAAGAATCAGGCCGGGAGTCTCGATGCGTACCTGAAACGATATCAGGATGTTAACTACTACAGGACATCGCCTTGCTTTAACAGCAATGTTGAATGTACCGCGTCTGAAATTAGTGCATTGCGTGAAGCTGAACAGAACAGCTCAGGGGCGCGTAAAAAGGCCAATGACGCAGTATTTAAGGTAATTGACGAGCAGCAGAACACCCTGCAGAGCGATGCTGATAATCTTGCCGAATTACAAACTCAGGCAAGCGGCGCACAAGGGCAAATGGAAGCTATTCAGGCGGCAAACCAGCTTGCCAGTGCACAGACAAATCAGTTACTGCAAATCCGCTCACTTCTGGTAGCCCAACAAAACGCTGCAGCAACACTGGCACAGGCTCAGGCAGATAAAGAGTCACAACAGATAGCCGCTGATGAAAAAGCGTTAGCTGGAGAAAATACACCAAGCCCGAAGCGAATTTGGTGAGGAAACGCAGAATGAAAGATAATCTTTTGATTGTATTTATTCTGATCAGTTTATTGGCCATATGTTCTTGCGATAAAAATGATAAAGATTGTTTATCGACGTCAGATAATAAATTTGATGAACATAAATACGATAAATGTGCTCTACGGAGTAATAATAAACCAAGCCCTAAACGAGAATGGTAATCATGAAAATAGTAAGTAAGCTCACCTTTTTAGGTATCATACTTTTCTTTTCTATAAATGCCTATGCTGGTCAATTAGATAGTAGCGGGCTACTTGATACTTTATTAGATAAGTTTCAACAAGTAGCCAGTACATGGACAGCAGTAATTGCTGACTATGCAAATTGGCTCTTCTGGGGGATGGTATTAATAAGTATGGTTTGGACATTTGGTATGATGGCGATGCAAGGGGAAGGGTTGACAGGCGTACTTGCTGAAATAGTTCGCTTTTTTGCCGTCATTGGTTTTTTTTATTATTTTTTAATCAACGGCCCATCCATATCGCAATCCATAATTAATTCAATGAGACAACTTGCAGCAAACGCGTTAGGAATAAGTACTGGTATTTCTCCCTCAAGCATAGTTGATATGGCGTTTGCGATATTAACAAAGGTCAGTTCAGCCGCATCAATTTGGTCGCCAATGATATCCACCATTATGATAACAGTCTCGATAATCGTTTTGGTAGTGATGTCCCTTATAGCGATAAATATGCTAATCATGTTGGTTTCTGCATGGGTATTATGTTATGCAGGAATTATATTGCTTGGGTTTGGTGGTTCGAAATGGACCTCTGATATAGCAATTAATTACTTACGAACTGTTTTATCGATTGGCATTCAATTATTCACGATGACATTAATTGTTGGGATTGGACAATCATTTATAGATCAATATTTTTCTCTTATTAAAGATGATGTTCCTGATCTTAATAGTCTTATCGTTTTGCTTCTGGCGTCAATTATCCTGTTAGTATTAACTAATAAGCTACCACTGTTGTTGTCAGGTGTTGTAGGAGGGGCTTCTTTACAAGGGATTGGTGGATTTGGGGCGGGTATGATTACCGGCGCAGCCGCTACTGCTATCAGCGGTGCTGGAGCAATGGCAATGGGGGCATCAGCTCAAGTCAGCGGCGGAGCCTCAGCATTAAAGGCAGCATTCGAGTCTGCGCAAGCTGCCATGGCCGAAGAATCTGGTTCAGGCGGCGGAGGCGGTTCCGGTGGAGGATTTGGCGGCGGGGAAGATACCGGTTCTGTAGATACTTCTGGAGGCCAACCCTCAGGCGGTTACAGTGGTTCGTCTGCAGGGAGCAGTTCAGGTAGCGCCAGCGGAGGAAGTCAGGGGTTTGCTTCATTCTCGCGTGCTGGCCGCATGGCAAGCCATATGGGAAGCAGCATGGCTAACGGAGCTGCTGAGTACCAGAAAATGAAGCGAAGTAGCAGTTCTTCTCGTGCCCAACAAACTATTGGAGGGGAGTTGGCGACTCAGATAAGTAAACAAACAGCTACTCGTCGGGATAACCGCGAACATGATGATTTTGCCGGTGATAGCTTATCGGGTAATAATAAATCTTGAATCACGCGCGTCAGTTTACGAGGTTGCGTGAGCTGACGCTTTCACTGAGCGAACCTCACTCCTGCAACTCAAAGGAAAAACATGTCTAGGACTCCCTATACACGGTTACGCATTGAGGGCTTCCGCAAAGCAGAGGCTTCCCTGAGACTTGAAGGAATGGACCCCAGTGGTACGCCACTGTACGAGTCCGTTAAGGCTCGTATTATTTCAGGCGAGCTGACGTATGAGCAGGGGCGGTCTGAGATTTATGCATACTACACAAAATCAGATATCTCAGGGTCTGTGACCGTGGGAGAAATTCTGACAGAAGAATTTTTGAAACCGCTGAACATGTCTAATGATGAACTGGCGGAAGCTATGGGTAGCTGCAAGCAGTATATTGACGATATTCTCTGCGGCTTGCGTCGTCTTACAAATGACGATGCTCGCATTCTTGCTGCCA
The DNA here is from genome assembly GCA_902706235.1 of Citrobacter sp. 18056. Classification (GTDB taxonomy): domain Bacteria; phylum Pseudomonadota; class Gammaproteobacteria; order Enterobacterales; family Enterobacteriaceae; genus Scandinavium; species Scandinavium manionii. The sequence goes on from CACSJR010000003.1 coordinate 7,771, forward strand.
TATTTGGGACTGATGAAGACTTTTGGAGTAACCTGCAGGAGATGCAAGTTCACCGAGAGCAACAGCATAAGTAATTAAAAACATTGCTATCTCATAATTTATCATACCAGCAGTCCCTCAAGTGCCATGATATTCGACCAACTCGCGAATGCTTCCCCTCAGCTTGGTTCTCCAAAATCTATTCACAAAACGGTGAGTTACCAGATACTCCTAGATACTGCGCTTTTTGCTCGTCTATGCTAGCTGTGGATGTTAATATTTGCGTCAAGTTTTCATTGTTTTGATTGGATAAATGAATCCACAAGCTTGATACGCAACTATGGGGTTTCGCAAACGACAATTTAGCAATGATGTACAATAAGTCGTTGTTATTGATGGGGATTAAATGAAATTTGCATACGAAGATCTAAGCGATGGTCAGTTCGAGACCTTGATCGTTCTTCTGTGCCAGCGGTTGCTTGGAGCCGCCGTACAGGGATTTGCAAAGGGCCCTGATGGTGGGCGCGATGCCAAGTTTATGGGAACAGCTGAACTGCACCCAAGTAAGAACGCGCCATGGGTAGGTACAACCATAGTTCAGGCAAAGCACACCAATGGGTATAACCGAAATTTCTCCGAATCTGACTTCTTCAGTGTTACGTCTGCGAACACCGTGCTGGGTAAAGAAATTCCTCGTATAAAAAAACTTCGTGATGCCAAGCAGTTAGATCATTACATGCTATTCGCTAATCGTCGCCTATCTGGTAATGCTGAAACGGAGATACGTGATTACCTCTCGTCTCAATGTAACATTTCCAGTTCATCACTTTATCTTTGTGGGCTAGAACAACTGGAGATCTGGCTTAAGCGTTTCCCCGATGTAGCGAGGGAAGCAGACCTTGATCCAGTTGATTCGCCGCTGATTGTTAGTCCCGATGACTTGTCTGATGTTGTACAGGCTCTGGCTCAAAATAAAGAGAGCTTGGTCGAAATGCTTGATGATCCGCCGACTGCGCGAGTGACATACGAGCAAAAAAATACACTCAACAATATGAGTGTTGAGTATGCCAGGGCACAGCGGAAGAGATACTTGAAGGAAACGGCTCAAATTCGGGCTTTCTTGGCTGCTCCGGAAAACCTCGAATTATTACGTATGTACGAGTCGGTAGTCGATGAGTTCCAACTCAAGATCATTGCAAAGCGTAAGGACTATCAAACTTTTGATGAGGTAATGGAATATCTGGTTGACATGTTGTTCAGCCGTGATCCTATCTTGCGGCAGCACGCTCACAAGCGCTTGACGCGTGCTGTACTGTTTTACATGTACTGGAATTGTGATATTGGGGAGGTAGACGATGCTACGGCCAACGAAGCACTCTCATCCTGATCGAACAGTCATCAATGTCTCACTGTTACTATTGGCTCGCTTGAAAACTCGGCGTATTGATGATTATGACGCTCTACGTAAATTTGCGAAAAAAAGCGTTATCGGTGGAGAAGTGCTGTTCTTACCTGCTCTTAATTTTCTTTATCTCATGGGATTGATTGAGTATCGCCCCAAAACCGATGCTCTAGAATATGTGGGGCCAAATGAAGTTATCTAGACTCTATTCTAACAAGCCTGACTTGTTCGATCCCGTGGAGTTTGTCCAAGGCATGAATGTCGTTATGGCTGAAATCCGCTTGCCGGAGAACAGAAGTAAGGACACGCATAATCTCGGCAAGACTACGCTAGGGCGCTTGCTCGACTTTGGTTTCTTAGCCAAACGTGACCCTAAGTTCTTTCTTTTCAAGCACTCCGATTTGTTCAAAGAATTTATATTCTTCCTTGAGATTGAGTTGGAAGATGCATCGTTCGTAACGATTCGGCGTAGTGTTAAAGAAGCCACTAAAATTAGTTTTAAGCGTCATCAAGCAGGCCATCAAGACTTGTCGGGGTTAGCACTGACTGAGTGGGATCATGTGAACATGCCTTTCGAGCGTGCACGTGAGTTGTTGGATGGGGTATTGGATTGGCGAGCAATCAAACCTTGGGCATATCGCAAAGGCTTAGGATATCTACTACGCTCGCAGGACGATTTCCGAGATGTATTCCATCTACGCAAATTTGCGGCAGCACATTCAGATTGGAAGCCTTTCTTGGCTCACGTCCTTGGTTTTGACGCTCAACTCATCGTTGAACATTATGAAAAAGAAGAGCAACTCTCCAAGAAACAAGCCATTGCACAGACTATCAAAAATGAATTGGGTGGCTCTATTGAGGATATCAGCAAGATCGAGGGCATTCTGTTACTTAAGCAGAAAGAGGCTGAGAAAAAGCAGACATTGCTCGATGCCTTTGATTTCCGTACTCAGGATAAGGATAGTACTAAGCAGTTGGTCGATGACATCGACGTAAAAATTGCGTCTTTAAATGCTGAACGTTACTCATACAATCAGACCAAAAAGAAAATAATATCCTCGTTGGAAGAAGATCAGATTCTCTTTAATCCCGATGAGGCGCAGCGTCTATTTGAGGAGGCTGGAGTCCTGTTTAAAGGACAGATTAAAAAGGATTTCCAACAGCTAATCGACTTCAATCGGGCTATTACAGATGAGCGTCGTGGCTATCTGCAGGAAGAGCGGGAAGAAGTCGAAGCTGAGCTAAAACGCATCAATGCAGAATTGAATTTCCTAGGAAAAAAACGCTCGGAGATGCTTTCATTTCTAAGTGAAACTGACATTTTTGGTAAATATAAACAAGTCTCGGACGAGATGGTGATATTGCGTGCTGATATTACGTCGTTAGAGCGTCAGCGAGGCTTCTTACATCGTTTGCAGGAACTTCGAAAAGAAATTAGGGCTTTGACAGAAGAGCGTGGAAATCTACAGGCCCAGATTGAAGCTAATGTCGAGAAGCAAAACTCTGATCAGGACAGCTTATTTTCTGCAATAAGAGTGTTCTTTAACGAAATAGTTGAAGAGGTCATTGATCGCAAAGCTCTGCTGAGCGTATCGCCCAATCAACTAGGACATCTAGAGTTTAAGGCAGAAATACTTGACGAGTCAGGTAATGCTACTAGTGCCGATCTTGGGCATACATACCGCAAACTGCTTTGTATTGCCTTCGATTTGGCTGTATTGCGTGCTCACTTGGACGAAAAATATCCTCGTTTTGTTTATCATGATGGTGTGTTTGAGTCTTTGGATGATCGTAAGAAAGAAAACCTTTTGGCTATCATTCGTCGTTATGCGGAGTTGGGGCTACAGCCAATCATTACTCTTATAGATTCGGACTTGCCTGTGCGTGCTGGTGATCAGCCAGTATTCTCGTCTGATGAGATTGTGATTACGTTACACGATGAGGGAGAGAAAGGTCGAATCTTCAAAATGAGGGCTTGGTAATTAAGGACGAATAAATTTTTGGCAGAATCAAAGCCTGAGACTTGGGTTATAGTTTCGCCCTATATGCCAAAAATTTACCAAACATACTAGCAACAGAAGTTGCGCAGTAAAAAATATATTGATGCCAGTGGTAGGCTGGGGGTTTTTAATGGTCTTTGATCCAAAACGCGCGTTACAACTTCTTCAAATCGGCTCCGGACGCGGGGATGCAAGTTTTCGTGATGGCCAAGAAGATGCCATACGTCATATTGTCGAAGGCAAGGGTCGTTTGCTGGTCGTGCAAAAGACTGGTTGGGGTAAGAGCTTTGTCTACTTTATCGCGACTAAAATATTGCGAGAAAATGGAAATGGCCCTGCGTTATTGATTTCTCCGCTGTTGGCTCTCATGCGAAACCAGATAGCTGCTGCACAGCGGATGGGTGTTCGTGCCGCGACAATAAACTCTGATAATATGGATGAATGGGCTGTAATTGAAGGTGAATTGGCCAAGGGTAAAATCGATATACTACTGATCTCACCTGAGCGTTTGGCGAATGAGCGCTTCAGAACACAGGTTCTGTCCAGTATCGCAGCACAAATTTCGATGCTGGTCATTGATGAAGCACATTGCATTTCAGACTGGGGCCACGACTTTCGGCCACACTATCGCCTGCTTGAGAGAATCGTCAAAACTCTCCCGCCAAACCTGCGGTTGCTCGCCACCACTGCGACGGCGAACAACCGAGTGATGGAAGATCTTGCTTCTGTCCTAGGTCCGAATCTCCATGTTTCACGTGGAGACTTAAACAGGACCTCCCTCTCCCTGCAAACTATCCGCTTACCAAGTCAGGCCGAGCGTCTAGCTTGGCTGGCAGAACAGCTAGGTACGCTAAAAGGTAATGGCATCATTTATACGTTGACTGTACGTGATGCTAATCAAGTGGCGCAATGGTTGAAAGCTCAAGGCTACAATGTTGAAGCCTATACAGGTGAAACCGGTGCTCAGCGCGAGCAGTTGGAAGAGGCGTTGCTCAACAATGAAGTCAAAGCTCTGGTTGCAACAACTGCATTAGGTATGGGTTATGACAAACCAGATTTGGCGTTTGTTATTCACTTCCAGATGCCGGGCTCGGTTGTCGCCTACTATCAGCAAGTGGGGCGTGCAGGGCGAGCAATGGAGTCCGCTTATGGTATCCTCCTAAGTGGTCAGGAAGAGTCAGATATCACTGACTGGTTTATCCGTAGCGCCTTCCCGACACGGCATGAGGTTAGAGACGTATTGGAAGCGCTTGAAGACGATCCCGAGGGGTTATCAGTTCCCGAGTTGTTGAACCGTATCAATCTCAGTAAAGGGCGTGTAGATAAGACGATTGCACTTCTTTCTCTTGAGTCACCGGCCCCCATTGCAAAACATGGCAGTAAATGGCAGCTCACCGTTGCAACGCTGAGCGAATCGTTCTGGGAGCGGGCTGAACGCCTCACAGCGCTCCGTCAGGAAGAGCATCAACAGATGCAGCATTACGCGAGCCTACAGTACGGTGATCATATGGGATTCCTAATTGGAGCTCTAGATGGCGATCCATCTAGTGTTACAGCACCTACCTTACCCCCACTGCCCTCAACCGTTAATGAAGCACTGGTCAAAGCAGCCATAGAATTTCTTTGTCGCACTAGCTTGCCTATTGAACCCCGCAAGAAGTGGCCTGATGGCGGAATGCCTAAGTATGACGTTAGAGGAGTCATCGCTCCTGCATATCGAGCTAATTCGGGTAAAGCACTTTGTGTATGGGGGGATGCTGGTTGGGGACGTATTGTAAGAGAAAATCGCTATAAAGATGGATATTTTTCTGAACAATTGGTTCAGGCATGTGCTGAGATGTTTCATCAATGGGGGCCCACACCAGCCCCTGAATGGGTCACAGCTATCCCATCTTTGAAGCATCCAGATATTGTTCCGAATTTTGCTAAAAGACTTGCCGCTGCCGTAGGGCTACCTTTTCATCAAGTGCTTGTAAAAACTGAAGATAGGCCAGAGCAAAAGACTATGGCGAACTCCTCTCAGCAGGCACGTAACCTTGATGGCTCTCTTGCATTAGCCAATGAGCCTATTCCTAGTGGACCAGTGTTACTTGTTGATGACATTGTTAATTCTCGATGGACGCTAACAGTGGCAGCATGGCTCCTCCGAAAGGCTGGGAGCGGTGAGGTTTGGCCAATAGCTCTTTCACAAACTGGGCACGAGGACTGATGCAAAAGATTTCACCTAATACTCAAGCGATTCTGCTACTGACGGCACCACTGATTGCAGGACGTGGGATGCCGTCAGCTGAGCTTTTAACTCCGGGAGAATACAAGCGTCTTGCTCGTCATTTGCGTGAGATTCACCGTCAACCAGCAGACCTTTTAACCCCAGACGCTGATGAGATTTTACGTGCTTGTCAAACAGTGATTGATCAGAGTCGTATGCAACGTCTATTGGCTCGTGGTTTTCTATTAAGTCAGGTGCTGGAACGCTGGCAAGCGAGAGCTATTTGGGTTGTAAGTCGTGCAGATCCTGGATATCCACGCCGCCTTAAAGCTCGGCTGCGTGAAGACGCTCCAGCAATACTTTATGGCTGTGGCGATATTAGGCTACTTGACGCAGGTGGGCTAGCAGTTGTTGGATCGCGCAATGTGAGTGAGCCATTAATTGACTATACCATGTCCATTGGACGGTTAGCCGCCTGTGCTGGACGGGCCATTGTGTCTGGGGGGGCAAGAGGCATTGATCAAGCTGCCATGCGTGGTGCATTGGAGTCAGGCGGAAAGAGTATTGGTGTGCTTGCTGAACACCTTGAAAAGGCCGTAATGAATCGTGAAGAAAGAAATCGTTTACGTGACGGTAACCTCACACTAGTTTCTGCCTACGATCCAAACGCTGGTTTCAACATTGGGCATGCTATGCAGCGCAATAAGTTGATTTATGCATTGGCGGATACATCGTTGGTGGTGAATTCCGACCTTAATAAAGGGGGGACATGGGCTGGTGCCATTGAACAATTGGAGACACTAAGGTTCGTCCCTGTTTTTATTCGATCGACGGGCGAAGCTTCCGAAGGTTTAACCGGATTACAAAAAAAAGGCGCACTTCCTTGGCCCAACCCGCAAAGCGTTGAATCCTTCAAAGACGTATTCAGTATAGCGATGCCAATGCCTGCAGCCTCTCCACAGTTAGATCTTTCTCTGTCGTCGAAAGAGGGCACGTTGTTGGCTGACGTCAAAACAGCAGAGCAAGTCTCATGCAGAACGGATTCGCAGACCGAGATTGAGCTGTCAGAACCTGCTGACATTCTTCTTGAAGAACAGCCAACAGCTGAGGCATCGGAAGAATTATCCCCATTAACAAAAGAGTCTTTAGCATCCACAAAGGATATTAAAAAATTTGAGCATGCTGAAGCAACGCCGGCCGAGGTGCTCTTCACAGCTGTACGCGCAGCGATCCAGCAACTTTTGAGCACTCCGATGAATGACGCCGAAGTAGCGGTTGCGTTGAATGTGTCGAACTTACAGGCAAAGGCATGGTTACAACGTCTGATTGATGAGGGCGTTTTGGAGAAGCAGAGTAGACCCTTGCGTTACGTTGTTAAGAAAAAAGGATAATTAGTTAAAATCGAGTGGTGCAATCCCCTTGAGCCATTTTGAGTATGGTATTTTTCATGGTCTTTGCAATTGTTTTATATTTATATTTTTGATTTATATTGATATTTTTGTTGTGTTTATAATCGAGTGGGAATAAATCCCCGGTCAGCTCTCGCTTCTCAGCCCGCGTAACTGCGGGCTTTTTTGTTTTTGTGTCGGGTATTTTAGCCGCTAAAATTTGAGGCGCATTTACGGTTTACTCAACTGAGGGCAGGTCGGGTTTGTGAAATAATGGGTTCTATCGTCTGTTCAGTGCTGTGAGTTCAACGGGTCAGGTCAACCCTGTAGCAGTTGGCTTAGAAAGCATGCAAAAAATGGTCGTCCGTTTTTCGGTTGTGAGAGTTTCGTCGGATGTTCTAGATTTATCTTCATTCTAAAAGGAGATAATCATGAATTTCATTGAGCTTCATAATCAAAACAAACCGTTACTCATCGCGAATGTCTGGGATGCTGGAAGTGCTATTGCGGCGCAGCAGGCGGGCTATCAGGCCCTTGGTACTTCAAGTGCAGCGATTGCCGCTACGTTAGGCTACGAAGATGGAGAAGCCATGTCTTTTGACGAATTGTTCTATTTCGTCACTCGCATCAAATCCGTCAGTAACCTGCCATTAAGTGTTGATGTAGAAGCAGGATTTGGTGGAACATCTGAAGAGATTACGACTCATCTTAAACGCCTCGTACAACTTGGGGTGGTTGGTATAAATCTCGAGGACAGCAGGGTGATTAACGGTGTCAGGCAACTTGATGATGCCCTGGCATTTACCCGTACATTAAAAGAGATTCGCAAGACGTTGAACGTAGAGAATCATCAATTATTTCTTAATATCCGTACTGATACATACCTGCTTAATCATGAGCAGGCTTTGCAGGAAACGCTGTTACGCGGCCGACTTTATGAAGCAGCGGGTGCTGACGGGCTTTTTGTCCCTTGCCTCACGTCAGAAAAAGATATTGAAACCATTACCAAAGAGATAAATCTGCCATTAAATGTAATGTGTATGCCAGATCTCCCCGCATTCGACAGATTAGTAAAACTCGGCGTGAAGCGTATTTCTATGGGTAATCTCGTTCATTCAGCCATTCAATCGAAGCTTAAAGATTTAATGCAAATTATCCATTCACAACAGACCTTTGCTGGAGTTTTTGTTGATGAAAGTGCTCGATAATGAACAGTGCGATGTCTGGTATCAGGCCTTACTTGAGCGCGCTTCAGAGTATACGGGGGTGTTTTTTGTTGGTGTCAAAACAACAGGGGTATTTTGTATATCGGTATGTCGGGCACGGAAACCGAAGCGTGAAAATGTCGAATTTTATAAAGACTTCAAAGCTGCTCTGGATGCAGGTTTTCGCCCTTGCAAAGTGTGCCGACCCACTGAAAATGCACACAGCGCGCCGTTGTTAATCGAACAAGCGCTTGAACTCGTGCGCGCTAATCCTAAAACAAGAATAAACGATGCGGAATTACGGAAGCATGGTATCAGCCCAGAGCGAGTACGGCGCTGGTTTCGACAAAATCACGGAATTACCTTCCATGCATTTCAAAGAATGCAACGAGTAAATATCGCGCTTCAGGAGCTAAAAGGTGGGCGAACTGCCACTGATGTTGCTTTGGATAACGGCTACGAGTCATTGAGCGGTTTTGGTTATACCTATAAACGGGTCACGGGTGTTGCTCCAACTCAACAGAGCCAGGTGATTATGATCCACCGTTTTACCACACCGCTCGGTCCCATGTTTGTCTGTGCCACGGAACGTGGAGTTTGCCTGCTGGAATTTACGGACCGTCGGATGCTGGAGACTGAATTACGCGATCTTCAACGTTTGCTTAAAGCGCGAATTATATCCGGGGAAAATAATCATACGCGCCAGGCAGAAAAAGAGATTAGCGAGTATTTTTCAGGAATTCGCCAGCAATTTGATCTACTTATTGATGCCCCTGGTAGCGATTTTCAACGTTCCGTCTGGCAAAGTCTACGTACGGTTCCTTATGGCCAAACGTCGCACTACCAGGCACTATCTGAGCAGATTGGAAATACCAAGGCAGTACGTGCGGTGGCCGCAGCAAATGGAGCAAACCGAATAGCTATCGTCATTCCATGCCACAGAGTAATCGGTAAAGATGGTGCGATGACCGGCTACGGTGGTGGCATTGCGCGCAAAGAATGGCTTATTGAGCACGAACGAAAACAACGTTAAAAGGTGTGCTGTAGAGATCTTTGGTGATAGCTCCACCGCTTTGACTTGTCGTTAGGCTATGATAAATCATTACATTTTGCTTAATGGAGCATACATGGACATCACCATCTGCGAACCATACGAATATGATGAGTTGGTTGATATTTTTATCGAAATGGAAACCTACTATAACCAAAGAGTTTGCCTGTCGAGGAGTGACATGTCCGCTTATCTGAAGGATAAGGTCTTTGCAGCCAACTCCAGTACTGAAGTTCACAAAGTGGTTTGTGATGGCGTCATAGCTGCGTTTTCATGTGTTTCAGTGATGTACCCCTCACCACGTTTCAGTGGACAAATGTTTATCAAAGAGCTTTTTGTTTCTGCACCTTTCAGAAGGGCAGGAATTGGCAGAAAGCTGATGGGTTTTATAGCAAGCCGTGCTCAAGAGCGGGGGTGCTTTCAACTCGATTGGTTATCGGTGGCAGCAGATCCATTGGCACAGAAGTTTTATGAGTCTCTCGGTGCTCAGGTTATCAAAAGTGTTAATTACCATCGGGTTTTTGGTCAAACATTAGATGAGCTTTCCCGTGGTGACGACTGAAGTATTCAAGCAAAGCAGACCGTCAGACTCTCCCCTAAACGCCGGATAAAGACTTATTTGCCTCAACCTCCCGCAGTATTGTCGCCCGGCATCTGCAAAATCAGGTGGCTGGATTAGCCTCCTTGTAAGCATCCCGCTTAACCGGCCCATTCCCCTGACTGTGATTTTCTGACCGTTCCCTTTAGTGCCGCTAGTGCCGCGCCAGATTTTACCGATCTATAAAAGTATTCGTCGCGATAGACGATGATGACATCATCCATTCTTAATGGTGAGACTCAGTAGCTTACTTACAACATCACTGTCTTCACTAATTATGTGTGACCATTTCCCTGTTGGTACGCCAGGGCGACAACGAGAGACTGCAACAGACACAGCGTGGCGGACTGAGAACGGAAGGCATCGACCTGTGCTTCTTTCACCACAAAGCACAGATCGCTGAAGGTCGCCAGTGGGCTGAGCTGGCTGTCGGTGATGACAATTTGTTTTGCCCCAGCTTTGGCCGCGGTTTCGCTGACCATGACCGTTTCTTCGGCGTACGGGGAGAAGCTAATTGAGATAACGATATCACGGCCTTTAATGCGGCTGATTTGCTCACGCAACATGCCGCCCATCCCGTCCAGCAGGATTGGCCGACAGTCGAGATGACTGAGTGCATAGGTCAGATAAGTAGCGACGCTGAACGAACGACGCAGGCCCGCGATATAAATGGTGTCGGCTTCCGCCAGTAAGTGTACCGCGCGTTGTAGCATGTCGGGATCGGTACGCGACGCCAGCTGCTGCAAGGCCTGGGCATTTGAACGGGCAAATTCTCGCAGGATCTCTATCGGGGCTTCCGGTACCGATTCGCTTTCCATCTCCCGGAACAACCTTGCACGGTCACTGTAGCTGGCGGTCTCTTCCACCAGGTTCATACGAAATAGTTGTTTCATTTCGTTGAAACCGGTGAAGTCGAACGCGTTGGCAAAGCGGATGAGCGTGGACGGCGGTACATCGGCCTGTTCAGCAATGACGGCGACAGTGTCGAACGCCACGCTGTTAGTATTATCCAGCACATAGCGGGACACCTGCTGCAGTCGTTTACTCAGACTATCGTAACGCTCGCGAATTTGCTGCTGCAGCTCGCTCAGGCTGGATGCTGTCGTCATGTTATCCCCTATACTTAGTTTTCTGATTCTAAACGCAAAATCGTTATTTTTAAATCGTAACGACACATCCGCACTGCCAATGTCGACTGTTAACATAAAAATCCATTCCTGATCACAATAATCAATATTTATTTTATTTCAACTTAAAATGGAATGTTTGTTTCATATACAGTGTTCGGGTAACAGTCACGATTTAACAGCGAGAGGTTCAGGATGGAGACGGTAGCGAATTTTATTCACGGCGAGTGTGTCACAGGTTCAGGCCAGCGCGTTCAGGCGATCTTCAACCCCGCCACGGGCGAGCAAATTCGTCAGGTGGTGATGAGCACGGCGCAGGAAACAGAGCGTGCCATCGCCGCCGCGCAGCTGGCTTTTAACGGATGGTCACGGCAGGCCCCGCTGAAACGCGCCCGCGTATTGTTCCGCTTTAAAGCGCTGCTTGAGCAAAACATGGACTCGCTTGCGCGGATTATCAGCGAAGAGCACGGCAAAGTGTACTCTGATGCGGTGGGGGAGCTGACACGCGGTCTGGAAGTGGTGGAATTTGCCTGCGGCATTCCGCATCTGCAAAAAGGTGAGCACTCGGCAAATGTGGGCACTGGCGTCGATAGCCATTCGCTGATGCAGCCGCTGGGCGTGTGCGTCGGCATTACCCCGTTCAACTTCCCTGCGATGGTGCCGATGTGGATGTTCCCAATCTCGCTGGCGACGGGCAATACGTTTGTGCTCAAACCGTCGGAAAAAGATCCTTCTCTGCCGCTCGCGCTGGCAAAACTGCTGAAAGAAGCGGGTCTGCCGGACGGCGTCTTCAACGTGGTGCAGGGTGATAAAGAAGCGGTCGATGTGCTGCTGACCGACCCGCGCGTTCAGGCGGTCAGTTTTGTTGGCTCGACGCCGATTGCGGAATACATTTATCAGACCGCGTCAGCGCACGGCAAACGTTGTCAGGCGCTGGGCGGGGCGAAAAATCACTGCATCCTGATGCCGGACGCCGATATGGCGATGGCGACGAATGCCATCATGGGCGCGGCGTATGGTGCGGCGGGTGAGCGTTGCATGGCGCTGTCGGTGGTCGTGGCGGTGGGTGATGACACAGCGGAAGCGTTGTGTGCGCAACTGGAAAAACAGATAGCGGTATTACGCGTGGGGCCGGGGCTTGAGCAAACGCCGGAAAATGAGATGGGGCCACTGATCTCCGCGGCGCACCGCAGCAAAGTGCTGGGCTATATCGACAGCGGCGAAGCTCAGGGCGCCACGCTGCGCGTGGATGGCCGGGGTTTCAGCGTGAAGCATCATGAGCAGGGCTTTTTTGTCGGGCCGACATTATTCGATAATGTCACGCCTGAGATGACCATCTACAAAGAAGAAATTTTTGGCCCGGTACTTAGCGTGGTGCGGGTGAAGGATTACGCCAGCGCGGTGGCGCTGATTAACCACCATGAATACGGTAACGGGACCGCTATTTTTACCCGTGACGGCGGTTGCGCGCGACGCTTCTGCGAAGAGGTACAGGCCGGGATGGTCGGCGTTAACGTACCGATTCCCGTGCCAATGGCGTTCCATAGCTTCGGCGGCTGGAAACGGTCTATCTTTGGTCCGCTGAACGTACATGGTAATGACGGCGTGCGTTTTTATACCCGCATGAAAACCGTGACTGCTCGCTGGCCGGAAATGCAGCAGGATAACGGTGCCGCGTTCTCCATGCCAACCCTGGGCTGACGGAGGGATTGATGAAAACTGAACGTATGACCATGGCCCAGGCGCTGGTCAAATTTCTCAACCAACAGTATGTCGACGTTGACGGGCAGGAAACGCCGTTCATCGAAGGCGTGGCGACTATCTTCGGTCACGGTAATGTGCTCGGTATCGGTCAGGCGCTGGAGCAGGACCCCGGGCACTTGCGGGTGCATCAAGGCTGCAACGAACAGGGCATCGCGCACATGGCGACAGGTTTTGCCAAACAGCACCTCCGTCGGCGCATTTATGCGGTGACCTCGTCGGTTGGCCCTGGGGCTGCCAACATGGTAACTGCGGCGGCGACAGCCACGGCTAACCGTATTCCGCTGCTGCTGCTGCCGGGGGATATCTACGCCAGCCGTCAGCCGGACCCGGTACTGCAGCAGATAGAGCAATATCACGGCCTGAGTATCAGCACCAACGACTGTTTTCGTCCGGTCTCGCGTTACTGGGACCGTATCAACCGTCCGGAACAGCTGATGAGCGCCATGCTGAATGCGATGCGAACCCTGACCGATCCGGCAGATACGGGCGCAGTGACGATTTGTTTGCCGCAGGATGTTCAGGGCGAAGCCTGGGATTACCCACAGAGTTTCTTTGCCCGACGTGTTCATCATATTGAACGACGCCCACCAGATCCGCATCGGCTGGAACAGGCGCGAGCGCTGATTGCCCGTAAACGTCGTCCGCTGGTGGTTTGTGGCGGTGGCGTGCGTTACGCCGGGGCGCACGACGCGTTTCGTCAGTTTGTCGAAACCTTGCAGTTGCCATTTGCCGAAACGCAGGCCGGAAAAGGGGCGCTGGTAAGTGACCATCCACTCAATCTGGGCGGTATTGGCGTCACCGGTGGACTGGCCGCGAACCGGCTTGCGCCACAGGCGGATCTGGTGATTGGTGTCGGCACGCGTTTGACCGATTTTACCACCGGTTCAAAAGCACTGTTTGCCCACCCGGACGTCGAGTTCCTGCTGTTGAATGTGGCGGAGTTCGATGCCCTGAAGCTGGATGCCACGGCACTGGTGGCCGATGCCCACGCCGGTCTGTCAGCACTGACGGAAGGGCTTGTGGAGTATCGCAGCGACTGGGGAAGCGAGGTGGCGCAGGCGAAATCGGCCTGGCACGAGGAGTGCCGTCGGTTGTGGTCTCGCCAGTGGCAGCCCGATGACGCACCAGAAGTTGCTGGCCACCTCGATACTCAATTGCAGGAATACAGCGAAGCGCTGAAAACGCGGCTGACGCAAACACGCGTGCTGGGGCTGATTAATCAGCACATTGAGGATGATGCGATTGTGGTTGGGGCCGCAGGTTCGCTCCCCGGCGATTTACAGCGGCTATGGCAGGTGAAGACCCCCGACAGCTATCACCTGGAGTATGGCTACTCCTGCATGGGCTATGAAATCGCGGCGGCGATTGGGGCGAAGCTCGCGAAACCACAGCAGCCTGTGTATGCGATGGTTGGCGACGGCTCGTACATGATGCTGCATTCTGAGCTGCAAACGGCCGTTCAGGAAGGGATAAAAATGACCGTGCTGCTGTTTGATAACGCCGGATTCGGTTGTATTAACAACCTGCAAATGGGGCACGGGATGGGCAGTTTTGGCACTGAAAACCGCGCCCGCAATCCGCAGAGTGGACGCCTTGATGGCCCGTTGGTACAGGTCGATTTTGCTCAAAATGCCGAAAGTTATGGTTGTCGGGCGTGGCGGGTGAATGACGAACAGAGTCTGTTGGCGGCCCTGGAGGCGGCGCGTGCCCATCCTGGGCCGACGTTGCTGGACATTAAAGTGTTGCCCAAAACCATGACCCACGATTACGCAGCCTGGTGGCGCACGGGGGATGCCCAGGTTTCTGCGTCAGACAGCGTGCAACAAGCAGCGGAACAGACCCGGCTGCAACTGCAAAACGCCCGTCAGTATTAACCTTTCAGCGCGTCTCCGGCACGGTGTCGGCGGCGCGTTTATCTCTTCTTATTTCACCGTAACGAAATTTTCATTTCATCTTTCCCTCGCAAAAATCAGAGTGCACGCTGTGACACTGATAACAAAATGTATCGCAACTATTGCCATAATGTTAACTGACGCGCAAAAATAGAATTTTCACTATTTATAAAAATGAAATAAATGTTTTATTTATGGTGTCGTTAGTTCATCGCATTCATCCATACCAGGAGCCGTTATGTTTAACATTGCTTTACTGGGCGCTGGCCGAATTGGCCAGGTACATGCCGCTAACATCGCAACCCACAAGGAAACAACGCTCTGGTCCGTTGTTGATCCGAATGAGGCCTTTGCCTCCCGCCTGGCCACGCAGTATCAGGCGCGCCAGCAAAGTCTTGATGAGGCGATGACCGATCCCAATGTTCATGCGGTGCTGATTGCCTCAGCCACCGATACCCATGCCGATTTAATCGAACTGGCTGCCCGTCACGGCAAAGCCATTTTCTGTGAAAAACCTGTCCATCTTGATCTGGCCCGTGTGCGCGACTGTCTGAAAGTGGTCAAAGAGTACAACGTGCCACTGTTTATCGGTTTCAACCGCCGCTTTGATCCGCAGTTCCGCCGCGTCAAAACCGAAACCCTGAGTGGGCGCATTGGTAAGCCGGAATCATTACTGATTATCTCCCGTGACCCGTCACCGCCGCCTGCGGAATATGTGCGCGTCTCGGGCGGGATGTTCCGCGATATGACCATTCATGATTTTGATATGGCCCGCTTCATCATGGGCGAAGAGCCGGTTTCGGTGTACGCGCAGGGGAGCAACCTGGTCGATCCAGCCATTGGTGAAGCCGGGGACATCGACACCGCCTTCATCGTACTGAAGTACGCCTCCGGCGCGTTGGCGACCATCGTTAACAGCCGCCGTTCATCATATGGCTATGACCAGCGTCTGGAACTGCACGGCTCCGAAGGCCTGTTGACCGCGGGCAATATCCTCGAAAACCAGGTGCAGCATTTTGGCCAAAATGGCTGCACCAGCGCGCTGCCTGAGCATTTCTTCCTGCAGCGTTATAAATCTGCCTATGCCGCCGAATGGGAACACTTTGTTGTCATTTTACGCGGAGAGGCGGTGCCGGAGTGCAGCGGTGATGACGGTGAACGCGCGCTGTATCTGGCTGATAAAGCGCTGGAATCTTTACAAACCCGGCGTGAAGTTCTCCTCTGATATTCCATAACTACACACCCTACACAGAGAGACATAACAATGAAAAAGCTGATCTTAGCCGCCCTCATCGCCATGACTGCTGGGGCGGCCATGGCCGAGAACGAACAAATTGTCTTCAGTACGCCAAACCTGGCGATGCCGTTTGAAGTTCACATGCAACGTACGGCGGTGAAAGCCGCCAAAGAGATGGGCGTTAACCTGCAGGTCCTCGACGGGCAGGGCAGTTCGCCGAAACAGGTTGCCGACCTGGAAAACGCCATTACTCGCGGCGCGCAAGGTTTTATCGTCTCCCCGAATGATGTCACCGCGGTGTCGAGTGCGGTAGAAGAAATTCAGGATGCGAAGCTGCCAATTGTCACTCTTGACCGCTCTGTTGATAGCCAGAAGAAAGTGCCGCACTTTGGGGCGAACAACTACAAAGGCGGCCAGACCATTGGCGACTTTGTCAAAAACAAGTTTCCTGACGGCGCGGACATTATCCTGCTGACCGGCCAGCCGGGTTCGTCTTCCAATATCGAACGCACCAAAGGGATCCGCGACAGCCTGAAAGCGGGTGGCGAGAAATACCACATTGTGGCCGATCAGACTGGCAACTGGATGCGTTCGGAAGGGATGCGCATTGTCGAAAGCGTACTGCCATCGCTGAAAAAACGTCCGCAAGTGATCCTTTCCGCTAACGACGATATGGCGCTCGGTGCGATTGAAGCGTTGCAGGGGCAGGGTGTGAAGCCGGGTGAAATTCTGGTGACAGGATTCGACGCGGTACCGGAAGCGCTGGCGCGGGTGCGCGACGGCTGGATGGCGGCGACGGCGGATCAGCGTCCGGGATTTGCGGTACAGACGGCGATGAGTCAGCTGGTCGCCAACGTACGTGAGAAAAAAGCGATCACCGGTGCGGATTACCCGCCGACGCTTATCACCAAAGAGAACCTGCAACAGGCCGAGCGTATCGGCGAAGCCGGTAACTGATTTATCCGCAGCCGCCACCGTTGTGGCGGCTCGCATGACAGGAGGCGCTGAGCGATGGTGCAACCCTTACTGAAAGTTACCGATCTGGCAAAGAGCTTTTCCGGCATCTGGGCGTTAAGCAACGTTCAGTTGACCGTCGGGAAAGGCGAAATTCATGCACTGCTCGGTGAGAACGGCGCGGGGAAATCGACGCTGCTCAAGGCGCTGGCAGGCGCACAGCCGCAGACGCGCGGCGATATCTGGTTCAATGGCGAAACGCTGCCGCTGGAGGATTCACCGGTCGAGCGACAGAACAACGGCATCATCACGATTTATCAGGAATTCAATCTGCTCCCGAATATGACTGTCGCGGAAAATATGTTTCTCGGGCGTGAGCCGCGGAAGCGTAATTTGATCGTCAATGCGAAAGCCGTCAATCAGGAGGCGCAGGTCATTCTGGACTATCTGCACCTCAACGTGGCCCCGACGACGCCGGTCGCCCGCCTGAGTGTGGCGCAGCAGCAAATGGTGGAAATTGCCCGGGCGCTGACCCTGAACGCAAAACTCATCATTATGGATGAACCTTCCGCCGCGCTGAGCGACAGCGAAGTCGAAAGCCTGCACCGCGTGGTGCGGGAACTGAAAAGCCGTGGGGTAAGCATTATTTATGTCACCCATCGCCTGCATGAAGTTTTCCAGCTCTGCGACCGTTTTACCGTGTTTCAGGATGGCCGTTTTACCGGCACTGGCGCGGTTGCGGAAACCAATGTGGAGCAGCTGATTCGTCTGATGGTGGGACGCGACGTGGCCTTTAATCGTCGTCCGGCCAGCGAAACCCATCATCAGGATAAACCGGTTCACCTTGCGGTGAAGGGGTTGTGTCGCGAAAAACCACCGCTGGATCCACACGGTATCGCCCTGCATGACATCAGCTACCAGGTGCATGTTGGTGAAGTGCTGGGAATAGCAGGCCTGGTGGGGGCCGGACGAACGGAAGTGGCGCGCTGTCTGTTCGGTGCGGATGGTTTTACTTCCGGTGAGTTTGTGCTCGACGGCGCGGCATATCATCCGCGTGATCCCATGTACGCGCTGGATCAGGGCGTGGCGCTGGTGCCGGAAGATCGCAAAAAAGAGGGGGCAGTGCTGGGGCTTTCTATTCGCGACAACCTGTCGCTCTCCAGCCTCTCGTCGCTGCTGCGCTGGCGCTTCTTCATCAATACCCGCAAAGAGGACGACCTGATCGAGTCCTACCGTCAGGCGCTGCAAATCAAGATGGTCAACAGCGAGCAGGAAGTGCGCAAGCTCTCCGGCGGCAATCAGCAAAAAGTGATCCTCGCGCGCTGTATGGCGCTTAATCCACGGGTGTTGATCGTCGATGAACCGACGCGCGGCATTGATGTGGGCACTAAATCGGAAGTCCATCAGGTGCTGTTTGATATGGCGAAACAGGGCGTGGCGGTGATTGTTATCTCTTCCGATTTGCCCGAAGTGATGGCGGTGTCTGACCGGATAATCACCTTAAGCGAAGGCCGGGTAACCGGTGAAATCCACGGCGATGAGGCCAGCGAAGAGCGGCTCATGATGATGATGGCCATCAACCACAACGCACTGAACGCGGCATAACGGAGTTTCACATGACGCAGATAATCACCAAAACCCCCGCGCCTGCTAAACGTAGCGGACGTATCGACCCAATCGCTTTTTTTGAGCGCTTCGGGGTGCTGATTTTCATGATCCTGCTGCTGATTTTTTTCCAGACGCAGAACAGTAACTTCCTGTCAGAACGCAATGTTTTCAACATTCTTACCGAGGTGTCGATCTACGGGATCATGGCCGTGGGGATGACGTTTGTCATTCTGACCGCCGGCATTGATCTCTCTGTCGGCTCTATCCTCGCGGTCTGTGCCATGACCGCGGCGTATGTCATTAAAGGCGATAACTTCACCACGGTGGATCCAAACGCCTGGGGCGGCATGAGCTGGCTGGTGGGGCTGGGCATCTGCCTGGCGATGGGGACCGCAATCGGCTTCCTGCATGGCCTGGGTGTGACCCGGCTGCGTCTGCCGCCGTTTATCGTCACGCTTGGCGGGATGACCATCTGGCGCGGCCTGACGCTGGTAATTAATGATGGTGCACCGATTGCCGGTTTTGACCCAGGATACCGCTGGTGGGGACGCGGCGAAATGCTCGGTATCTCAATACCTATCTGGATTTTTGCCCTGGTGGCGCTGCTGGGATATCTGGCGCTGCACAAAACGCGATGGGGCCGCTTTGTCTATGCCATTGGCGGTAACCCGGAAGCCGCACGCCTGGCCGGGGTGAATGTGAAGCGGGTGCTGGTCAGTGTGTATGTGCTGATTGGCTGTCTTGCCGGGCTGGCAGGCTTTGTATTGAGCGCCCGTCTGGGCAGTGCGGAGGCCGTTGCCGGGATTTCATTTGAGCTGCGCGTGATCGCCTCGGTGGTTATCGGTGGCACCTCGCTGATGGGCGGCTACGGTCGTATTGGCGGCACGGTTATCGGCTCGATAATTATGGGGGTTTTGATAAACGGACTGGTGCTGATGAACGTCTCCGCGTACTACCAACAGATTATTACCGGGTTGATTATCGTGCTGGCGGTGGCGTTTGATACCTATGCGAAGAGCCGTCGTGGCGCGCTGTGAGGGATAAACAATGAAACAAGTGCGAATCGGACTAATCGGCACCGGGTACATCGGCAAGGCACACGCCATTGCCTACGCCCAGGCGCCGACGGTGTTCAGCCTGCAAGGCGAACTGGTGCGGGAAATGGTGGCGGAAGTCACGCCAGAGCTGGCAGCAGAACGGGCGCAGGCCTTTGGTTTTCGTCATTCGACCGGCGACTGGCGTGAGCTGGTGGCGGATCCGAATATTGATGTCGTGGATATCTGTTCACCCAATCATTTGCACAAAGAGATGGCGCTAGCCGCCATTCATCACGGTAAGCACGTCTATTCGGAAAAGCCGCTGGCGCTGAACGCCCATGACGCCCGCGAAATGGTCGAAGCCGCGCAGCAGGCCGGGGTGAAAACGCTGGTGGGCTTCAATTACATGAAGAACCCAACGGCGGCGCTGGCGAAAGAGATTATTGCGCGTGGTGAAATCGGCGACGTTATCCATTTCTACGGCACCCACAATGAAGATTATATGGCCGATCCTCAGTCACCGATTCACTGGCACTGCTTCAAAGAGACCGCCGGATTAGGGGCGCTGGGAGATTTGGCGGCGCATATCGTCAATATGGCCCACTACCTGGTCGGTGAAATTGATGAAGTCTGCGGCGACCTGAAAATTGTGGTGCCACAGCGTCCGGCAAGCGTTGGCTCGACGCAGATGATAACCGTCGAAAATGAAGACCAGGCGCATGCGATGGTGCGATTTGCTAACGGCGCGCAGGGTGTTATCGAAACCTCCCGCGTGGCCTGCGGACGCAAGATGGGGCTGTCATACGTCATTACCGGCACCAAAGGCGCCATCAGTTTTACCCAGGAGCGGATGGCGGAACTGAAACTCTATCTGCATGACGACCCGGTCAACCGCCAGGGATTCCGCACGTTGCTGGTGGGGCCTGCACACCCGGACTATGCCGCATTCTGTATGGGCGCAGGGCACGGCATCGGTTTTAACGATCAAAAAACGGTAGAAATTCGCGACCTGGTCAACGGCGTCGCGGCGGATA
The DNA here is from genome assembly GCA_902706235.1 of Citrobacter sp. 18056. Lineage (GTDB taxonomy): Bacteria > Pseudomonadota > Gammaproteobacteria > Enterobacterales > Enterobacteriaceae > Scandinavium > Scandinavium manionii. The sequence continues at coordinate 28,256 of CACSJR010000003.1, forward strand.
CTCCGATGTGGCCAGATTTTACAGAGGGCTGGAAAGTTTCGCGCGTGCTGGACGCGATTGCGCTCTCGCATCAGCAAGGCCGCTGGTTGAATGTGAACGATTTTGTCTGACGAGGTATCAACGTGGAAAAGCAGTTTGATGTGATATGCATGGGCCGCGTGGCGGTTGATCTCTACAGCCAGCAGATTGGTGCGCGGCTGGAGGATGTGTCGAGTTTTGCCAAATATCTCGGCGGCTCGTCAGGGAACGTGGCTTACGGCACCGCGCGCCAGGGATTACGTTCGTCAATGCTGGCGCGGGTTGGCGATGAGCATATGGGGCGCTTTGTGCGCGAAGAGCTTAACCACGTGGGCTGTGATACCCGCCATCTGATAACCGATAAAGATCGCCTGACAGCGCTGGTGCTGCTCGGCATTAAAGACCGGGATACCTTTCCGCTGATTTTTTATCGTGATAACTGTGCGGATATGGCGATTACCGCCAGCGATGTGGATGAACATTATATTGCGTCATCCCGTTGTCTGGCGATCACCGGAACCCACCTTTCTCATCCTCACACACGAGAGGCGGTGCTGACGGCGCTGAACTACGCACGCCGTCACGGCGTCCGCACGGTGCTGGATATCGACTACCGGCCGGTGTTGTGGGGGCTCACGTCACTGGGCGACGGCGAAACGCGTTTTATTGCCGCAGAGCAGGTGACCCGCCAGTTACAAGCAGTATTGCATCTGTTTGATGTCATTGTGGGCACCGAAGAAGAATTTCATATCGCAGGCGGCACCACCGATACCTTGCAGGCGCTGGCGCAGGTGCGTGAAGTCAGTGCGGCGACGTTGGTATGCAAGCGAGGCGCGCTGGGCTGTTCAGTCTATCCAGAAAACATACCGGCAACGCTGGACGACGGGCTGACGGTATCTGGTGTGCGGGTTGAGGTGCTCAATGTCCTGGGGGCGGGCGATGCGTTTATGTCGGGCCTGTTGCGCGGGTATCTCAATGATGAGGGGTGGGAGCAGGCCTGTCGTTACGCCAACGCCTGTGGCGCATTGGTGGTCTCGCGCCATGGTTGCGCGCCCGCCATGCCGAGTAAAGTCGAGCTTGATGATTACCTTGCTCGTGAACATCTGGTGCCGCGTCCGGATCTCGACCCACGGCTTAATCATTTGCACCGTGTTACCACCCGTCGGCGTGAATGGCCGGAACTGTGTGTGATGGCTTTTGATCACCGTAGCCAGCTTGAAGAGATGGCGCTCCAGTGCGGGGCGAGCCTTAAGCGCATTCCGACCCTGAAAACGCTTATTCTGCAAGCCAGTCGAGATGCGGCGCAGCAGGCCGGGCTTGAGGGGAAAGCGGGTCTGCTGTGTGATGGCACCTTTGGTCAGGATGCGTTGTGTGCCATTACCGGCGAAGGGTGGTGGATTGGCCGGCCGATAGAACTGCCAGGCTCACGCCCTCTGGCGATGGAGCACGGCAATATTGGTACTCAGCTTATCAGCTGGCCGCAGGAGCATATCGTCAAGTGCCTGGTCTTTTTCCATCCGGAAGATGCGCATGATTTACGACTGGAGCAGGAGCAGAAAATTGCCGAGGTGTATCACGCCTGCTGTCAGTCGGGGCATGAGCTGCTGCTGGAGGTGATTTTACCTGCCGATATGCCGCGCAGCGATGAACTTTATCTGCGGGCCATTTCCCGCTTCTACAACCTCGGAATTTATCCCGACTGGTGGAAGCTGCCGCCGCTGTCATCTGATGGCTGGACGGCGCTGAGCTCGATTATTGAACACCGTGATCCACATTGCCGTGGTGTCGTTATCCTCGGCCTCGATGCTCCAGCCGAACAGCTGCGCGCAGACTTTAAAGCCGCTGCCGGTCATGAGCTGGTGAAAGGCTTTGCGGTGGGGCGCACGCTGTTTGGCGAGGCGTCGCGCGCGTGGCTCAAACATGATATCGACGATACGCAACTGGTGACGCGCATTCGGGACAACTATCTGCAGCTGATCGCCTGGTGGCGTGAGCGCGAGCAGGCATAACTCTGGAGACTATTATGGCTGTGCAATTAGGCATTAATCCGCTGACATGGACCAACGATGACTTACCTTCACTCGGGGCGGAAACGCCGCTGGAAACCTGCCTGAGCGAAGGCAAAGAGGCCGGTTTCGCCGGTTTTGAACTGGGCAATAAATTTCCGCGCGAGGCCCACGTACTGGGGCCGATACTTCAGCGTCACGACCTGCAACTGGTATCTGGCTGGTACTCGGGGCGCCTGCTGGAACGTAGCGTAGAAGAGGAAATTGTGGCGGCACAAGCGCACCTGACCTTGCTGCGTGAACTCGGGGCCAACGTGATGGTTTTTGCCGAAGTGAGCGGTTGCATACACGGCGAGCAGCAGACGCCGGTTCATCTGCGTCCGCGCTTCCCGCAGGCGCGCTGGGCAGAGTATGGCGAGAAACTCACGGAGTTTGCCCGCTACACCCAGCAACAGGGCGTGCAGATTGCCTATCATCACCACATGGGGACGATTATTGAGTCCGCCGAGGATGTGGACAATCTGATGAAACATACTGGCGATGAAGTGGGCTTGTTACTCGATACCGGGCATTTAACCTTTGCAGGCGAAAACCCGCTGGCGGTGGCGCAACGCTGGATCCAGCGTATCAATCATGTGCACTGTAAAGATGTGCGTGCCGGGGTGCTGGCTGATGTGAAAAACCGTAAAACCAGCTTCCTGGATGCGGTACTGAGCGGTGTCTTTACGGTGCCAGGCGACGGTTGTGTCGATTATGCGCCGATAATGCAATTGCTGAAAAAACACGATTATCAGGGCTGGCTGGTGGTTGAAGCGGAACAGGACCCGACTATCGCTCATCCGCTGACTTATGCCCGCCTGGGGTATGACAATCTGAGCCGTCTGGCACGAGATGCCGGGCTTATCTGAGGAGGCGCTATGTCACGTTTACTGTCACGCTGGCAACAGCCTGATGCGCAGCGGCGCACCCAATCAGTGACCCCGGAGCGTGCGGGCTGGGGTCATGTCGGTTTTGACGCCTACGAGCTTGAAGAGGGGCAGACACTGACTCTTCCGGCGGTCGCTGAAGAGCGTTGTCTGGTGCTGGTGGCCGGGCGGGCCTCGGTGACCACCCCGACTGAGCAGTTTTCAGATATTGGCGAACGCATGAGCCCTTTTGAGCGCATAAAACCGTGGGCGGTCTACGTCACGCCGGGGGAAACGGTACAGATTCAGGCCGTGACGACGCTGGAACTGGCTGTCTGTAGCGCGCCGGGTAAGGGAAACTGGCCAACGCGTCTGATTGCGCCGCAGGATATCAACGGTGAGGCGAGAGGCAAGGGGCATAATCAGCGCTATGTGCACAATATTCTGCCGGAAGACCAACCTGCAGATAGTCTGCTGGTGGTAGAGGTGTGGACCAACGAAGGGTGCACCAGTTCGTATCCGAGCCACAAGCACGATACCGATAATCCGCCGCAGGAGACCTATCTTGAGGAGACCTATTACCATCGTCTGAACCCGGAGCAAGGCTTTTGCATGCAGCGGGTCTACACCGATGACCGGTCGCTCGATGAGTGCATGGCTGTCTACAATCGTGATGTGGTGATGGTGCCGAAAGGCTACCACCCGGTGGCGACCATGGCCGGGTACGACAGTTACTATCTGAATGTCATGGCCGGCCCGGTACGGAAATGGATGTTTACGTGGGAGGATGATCACGCGTGGATTAACAGCACTTATGCGGCGGATGAAAAACCGGCTCGCTGAGTGTGCCCGGCGGGCGGATAAGCGTCAGCGCCATCGGGCAAAAAAATCATGAATTTCAGGGCGACGCAGGTCGCCCTGATTGCGTTATGGTCTGGTATTTGTTTCTTCCACCGTGTCAGTATCCTCAGGCGTGGCCTCTTCTGCCGGTGTATCGACCATCGCCTCCTGAATGACGTCTTCATCCATTGACGGGTTCAGCGCCACCGCCAGCGGCGAAGACATCAGGCTGTCGGGCATCACCACGTGTGGCAATGGCGCATCGACAATGATCTCCGGCTGACGTTTTCTGATCCAGCTGATGGCCCCGATAGTCGCGCCGCACAGCGTGAAGCAGAAATAAAGCACGTTACCACCGAAGGGTTGCATGATTGCACCGGTTATCAGCGGCCCGATACAGGCCCCGATGCCGAAAGCCATCAGCAGACAGGCCGTCAGCGATACGCGGCGTTCTGGCTCCACGCGATCGTTGGCAATCGCCACGCCGAGCGGGTAAAGCGAGAACATCGCCATGCTGGAAATAAAAGCCATACCCAACAGCCAGTAAAAGCCAAGGTGAGGCAGAACGGACAGCGGCAGAGAGGCCAGTGCAAACAGCACCGCGGTATAAAACAGAAGATGCTGACGGTCATAGCGGTCCGAGAGCCAGCTCAGCGGGAACTGCGACACCATCCCGGCGAAAATGGTCACGCCCATGAACAGGCCAGTTTGCCGGGTGGTTAAGCCTTGCGAGATGGCATACACCGGTGCCAGACCGTAAAACGCCCCGGCGGCCATGCCCATCACCAGCGTTGCCGCCAGCAGTTTGGGGATAGCTTTAAAGAAGTAGCCGAGCTCCATCGGCGCGGGCGACATTGGTTGCGCAGTGGTGCGGGTGGTGAGCGCGATCGGCACCAGGCACAGGGCGAAGCAGAGAGCGACAATAAGCAGCATCGACGGCCCGGTTCCGGCTGCCGCCATCAGGATAATCTGCCCACCACACAGGCCGAGATAGGTCGCGACCATATACAGCCCAAAGATGGCGCCGCGCTGCGAGGATTCCGCCCGGTCATTAAGCCAGCTTTCCAGCACCATGTACTGGCACATCATGCACAGGCCGATAACCATGCGCAGGAAAATCCACAGGGGGATAAAGTCGCTGAGTCCGTGGCCGACGACCGAGGCGGTGATGATCCCCGCACAGGAGACGTACGCGCGAATATGCCCGACGCGGGCAATCAGGTTGTGGCCCACTTTGCCGCCAATCACCAGACCGAGATAGTTCGCTGCGGTTATTGCACCAATAACCGTACCGCTGACTTCTTCGTGCGCAAGGCGCAATGAAATATAGGTCGTCAACAGCCCGGAACCGAGTAGCATCAGCAGGGTGGTGGTGTACAGCGGCAGAAAGGTATTCAGGATGTTTTTCATACGTTCCCTGTATTGGCTGTTCGTTACGGGTTCACCAGCATCGTGCTTGGTTTTACCGTAGGATGCAAATGCAGGGACTTTTGCCGGGAATTGTCCTGGCCTGAGAGGAACTAATTTTGCTCGGTGCGCACCTGAGGTTCAGTGACCTGACTGGACTGCTGCGCGGCTTTCTTGTCCTGATGATGCTGCCAGGCGCCGATTGAGGAATAGACGAAGCGGCCAAAGAAGAAGAGGAAGCTGATAAGTAAAATGATCCGGGTCATGCGACTGTTAAACTGGTGTCGTTTTCGCATAGGGGTTGCCTGGCTCACTGAGGGGTCCTTTAATAATACCCATGATGGGCGATGGGGCCTATTAAGGCACAGCAACGCAGCAGGGTCAATTAACGATTGCATAAAAATTGCGCAAAAAAGAGTGGGAGAACAAAACCAGCAATCGCATGAACGGAATTACGCATTAATCATAACCGCGCTGTTATTTGTTGATTTAAGTCAAATCGCTCAGTCTGGTGCTACTTATAATCTCTTGCCCCATTCCGCTCTGACAAAGTGCCAGTTTGCGGACGTCGATAATCAGGTTGGATGCCTGTCTGAAACTGCCCATCAGGAATTGGGTCTCTTTTGAGTCACTATGCATCTTACTGAGTTCTATAAAAACAATCGTGATAAATGGTGGGGATTACCGCTCATCCTGCCATTGCTGCTTTTACCTGTTGCCCGCACTGCCAATACCTTTACCCACATAGATGGCGGTATCGTCTCGCTCTATTATTTGCCGTTGGCATTGCTGCTGTCCCTGATGCTCTTTTTTGGCTGGAAAGCGTTGCCCGGCATAGTGTCAGGGATTTGGCTAGTGGTGGCGCAAGGCATGACTGTCCCTGAAACTATTGGCATCATCTTCCATTTTTTAATCCCTATTATCCTCAGTTGGGGCGGGTATCGGGTATTCGTACCGAGGCGGCATTTCATTTCCTATGGCAGCACACGTTTGATGCCGCAACGTCTGTTCTGGCAGATGTTTTTCCCTGCGACTCTTTTTCAACTGTTGCTGCTGGCCTGCGTCTTTTTTAACATCCTTCCCGCGCGTATTTCGCTGGCCGGAACCGGGCCACTGACGCTGCACAGCCTGATTAACTATCAGTCGGTGTTAGTGGGCTGTTTAACCGGGGTTCCGCTCAGTTATCTGGTTATTCGGATCATCCGAAATCCGATGTATTTGCGCGCGTTCATCTCCCAGATGCGTCAACAAATTGACGCCAAAGTGAGTACGGGCGAGATGATCGCCTGGTCACTTATCTTATTGATTATCATGGGCCTGCTTTTTATTCCTGCCGCAAATGCAGCCTCTATTTTCACCACCAATTATACCCTCTCACTGCTGCTGCCGGTGATGCTGTGGGGCTCGATGCGTTTCGGCTATCGGCTGATGTCTATCGTCTGGACGGTGGTGCTGATAGTTAGTATTCACTTCTACTACCGTTACATGCCGTCTTATCCGAGCTACAGCAACCAGCTGGCGATTACCTCATCCAGCTATCTTGTGTTCTCGTTTATCGTGGTGTACATGGCGATGCTGTCGACCCAACAGCGCTACATCCACGCCCGCGTGAAACGGATGGCGTTTATCGATCCCGTGGTTCAGATGCCGAATTTGTGGGCGCTGAGCCGCAAGCTCTCGAGCACACCGTGGTCAGTGCTGTGCTTCTTACGCATTCCTGAACTCGAAGTGCTGGGGCGTCATTACGGGATGATGGTGCGTATCCAGTACAAACAAACGCTGGGGAAATGGCTTGAGCCGGAGCTCCACGACGGGGAGTGCACTTACCAGCTTTCCGGCCACGACCTCGTTATTCGACTGAATACGGAAGCTTATGAAGAGCGGATTGCCGCCATTGATGCGCGGATTAAAAGATTCCGTTTTGTTTGGGATGGAATGCCGCTGCAGCCGAACGTGGGGGTGAGTTACTGCCATGTGCGTTCCCCGGTGATGCAGCTGCCGATGCTGTTAGGTGAGCTGAGTACGATCGCTAACACCTCGCTGGTGACCGGTTCACCTGAAAACCTTCAGCATCGCAACGCCTCACATTTGCAGCAGGGCCTGAAAGATAAAATCACCATGATGAACCGGCTACAGCTGGCGCTGGAGCACGGTAATTTCAGCCTGATGGCGCAGCCGATTGTCGGCATGCGCGGCGACAGCTATCACGAAGTATTGCTGCGTCTGAATGGCGATAACGACCAGCTGATTTCCCCGGAAGTGTTTCTGCCGGTGGCCCACGAGTTTGGGCTTTCATCGCGGATCGACCTGTGGGTGCTGGAAAATACGCTGAAATTTATGGATAGCCGTCGTGAAACGCTGCCTGGTCTGCGATTGTCGGTGAATATTTCGCCCTCATCGGCCTGCGGATCACAGTTTCCGAAGACGGTATCCGACCTGCTAAAGCGCTATAACATTCAGGGCTGGCAGCTTATTTTTGAAATCACTGAAAATCACTCGCTGAGTCACCCGGACCAGGCCATGCTCAACATGGCGCAGCTTCAAGCTCTGGGATGCCGCATTGCCATTGATGATTTCGGCACGGGCTATGCCAGCTACGCGCGACTGAAAAACGTCAGTGCCGATATCCTGAAAATCGACGGCAGCTTTATCCAGAATCTGCTGTCGAGCACTCTGGATTACCAAATTGTTTCGTCAATTTGCCAGCTGGCACGAATGAAGAACATGCAGGTGGTGGCTGAGTACGTTGAAACGGATGAAATCCGTGAGGCGGCGCTGAGCCTGGGAATTGATTATCTGCAGGGCTTTTATCTCGGCAAGCCAGAACCTTTAGAAGGTCTGGCTGCCGGGAATATCGAGCCTGTTACATCAGGCGGCGATATCTGGTGATTCTTCTTCGGTAATTTTCAGCATCCAGCCGGTCACGCCTTGCCAGTACTGCTGCTCTTTTTCCAGATCGAGCAGTACCAGCGCGTTTTGACTAAACCAGTTGTGAGGGAAGCACAGTGTCCAGTGATTCGCTTCGGTGGTCAGTGTTAACGTCGGTGGCGTAGTCGTGGCCTGACGCTGGTTATTCAGCAATACGCCGAGGCGTAGCAGCTGGATCATCGGCAGGAATTGCTTCTTCTTAAACAGCGTAAAGCGCGGTAAATCGTCCAGCTTCACCCCTTTGCGGTGGTAACGCACCAGGGTTGCCATCAGCATCTGCTGCTCCTGGTTGAAGCCTGGTAAATCACTGTTTTGCAAAATGTACGCCGAATGGCGATGCATCCCGCTGTGATTGATATTCAGTCCCACCTCATGCAGCATCGCGGCCCATTTCAGCAGGGCAGCCAGCTGTGGGTGCGCCTGTTTCGCGTTCTGTTGCACCCACTGCTCATACATCTGATGGGTGGTTTCCAGCACGCGACGCGCCTGTTCGCGGTCGATATGATACTGACTGGCCAGACTTTCCGCGGTTCGGCTGCGGATATCGTCATGGCGGAAGCGGCCTTCCATCTCATACAGCACGCCTTCGCGCAGCGCGCCGTCAGACAGGCGCAGCTCTTTGATAGCGAGTGAATCAAACACGCCGCACAGAATCGCCAGGCCCGGCATAAAGACTGCCTGACGGTCTTCTGAAAGCCCAGGCAGACTGAGGGCGCTGAAGTTTTTGAACTTCAGCGCTTCTTCAACCAGCATCTCCAGGCGTTCCGGCGTGATGATGCCATCTTTCTCGCCCATTTCGACCAGCACTTCATGCACTGCTTTAATGGTGCCGGACGCGCCCATGGCCACGTTCCAGCCCTGAATACGGTATTGCCAGGAGAGCGTTTCCAGTTTCTGCACCGCCGCAAGGCGCGCACGCTGGAAGTTCTCTTTGCTGATAAGACCACCAGGGAAGAACATTTGGGCAAAGCTCACGCAGCCCATACGACGGCTTTCAACCAGCTGCGGTGTAAAGTCTTCGCCGATGACCAGCTCCGTCGAACCGCCGCCGATGTCGATAACCAGCTTGCGGCCTTTTTCCGGCTGCGTATGCTCCACGCCCATAAAAATCAGACGCGCTTCTTCATTTCCGGAAATGATTTCAATCGGGTAAGGGATCACTTTTTCCGCACGCTTCAAAAACTCCGGCGCGTTCAGCGCCTGGCGAAGCGTATGCGTGCCGACAATGCAGACGCTGGACGGAGGAAAACCTTGCAGGCGTTCCGCAAACAGTGACAGACAGGTCAGGCCGCGCTCTATCGCTTCTTCACTGAGCATATTGTCTTCATTCAGGCCATCGGCCAGATGGACGCGCTGTTTCAGGCGGCCAATGATTTGCAGCGCACCGTCAACGACGCGCGCGATAACCATATGAAAACTGTTCGATCCCAGGTCAACCGCAGCAATCTCCTGCGGTCGTGACGTTTTGGTTTTTATGGGCATAAATTAATCGGGCTGCTCAAGTGATTTAATGTAGTCGTAGATCGCCAGCTGTGACCGGACTTTGCGGCGGTTGCCGCGGGGCACGTAACGATTACTCAGTTCTTTGTCGATAAAACGGGCTTTCACAGTATCGCTAAATTGCAGATCGACGATATCCAGCACCTGTTGTTTCAGGCGTGGATCGAGGATCGGCGTAGCGACTTCAATTCGGTAATCGATATTGCGTGTCATCCAGTCAGCGGAAGAGAGCCACACTTTTTTCGTGCCGCCATCTTCAAAAATATAGAGCCTGTCGTGCTCAAGATAACGGTCAACGATACTGATGACGTTAATATTTTCGCTAATCCCTTCCAGCTGCGGAATAAGCGAACACATGCCGCGGATCAGCAGGTTCACCGGCACGCCGGAGCTGGACGCCGCATACAGACGATCGACCAGGCCTTTGTCGACCAGGTTGTTCAGCTTCAGGGTGATCCCCGATGGGCGACCGTTCTGAGCGTGGGCAATTTCGTTGTCGATCATGTCGTACAACAGGCGACGTGAGTTCTGCGGCGAGACCATCAGATAATCGAAATTCACCGGACGGTACGGGTTCTCAATGAAGTTAAATACCCGGCGGACTTCGTTGGTGATCCGCGCATCGGCGGTCAGCAGCGAATAGTCGGTATAAATTCGGGCGGTTTTTTCGTTGAAGTTACCGGTGCCGATATGCGCATAGCGCACCACGTCGTCGCCTTCCTTACGGGAGATAAGGAACAGTTTGGCGTGAATTTTCAGGCCTGGCGCAGAGAAGATAACGTGTACACCGGCTTCCGTCAGGCGCTTCGCCCAATGGATGTTGGCTTCTTCGTCAAAGCGCGCCTGTAGCTCAACCACGACCGTCACTTTTTTACCGTTGTGCGCCGCGTGGATCATCGAGTCAATAATGCGCGAGTCTTTTGCCACGCGGTAAATATTGATTTTGATGGCCAGCACGCTCGGGTCAAACGAGGCCTGACGCAGCAGTTCCAGCACGTGCTCAAAGGTGTGATACGGGTAATAAAGCAGCACATCGCGCTGACGAATGGCGTCGAAACCGTTGCGGAATTTATCGAACCAGATATGGCGCAGGCGCGGCAGCGGTTTGTTAACCAGGTTGGCTTTACCGACGTTCGGGAAGCTAATGAAATCTTTAAAGTTATGGTAGCGGCCGCCCGGCACGATGGAGTCATAGCGGGTGATGGCGAATTTCTTACGCAGCATCTCGACCATTGCATCAGGCATGTCGCGCTGATACACAAAGCGCACCGGCTCCGCCGTCAGGCGCTGTTTCAGGCTCGAGGACATCAACTCCATCAGGCTCGATTCCATCTCGTGCACCAGGTCGTACTCGGCATCACGGGTCATTTTCATCGAGTAGGCATTCAGGGCGTCGTAATCGAAGAAGCCCTGGAAGATATCGTCCAGGCAGTAGCGCAGAATGTTGTCGAGCAGGATCATCGGCTTGCGGCGACGCGGCGTTTCCGGCGGCAAATTAACGAAGCGCGGCACTTTATCAGACGGGATTTCCAGCAGGGCGTAGCTAATTTCTTCCCCGCGAATAATTTCTACTGCCAGATAGGTGTAATCATCTTTCAAGAACTGGACTAAATCCGTTTCGCGATTAATCAGAATCGGCGTGATGTGCTGGCGCAGGTAATGTTTGAAGTAGTGGCGTAACCAGCTTTGCTGATTGACCGATAACTGACGCTCGTTAATCAGGAAAATTTGATTGCGCGCCATTTCGAGCAACAGCTCGTTATAAAGACTGTCAAATTCCTGGTCGGCTTTCAGCACGCGGGCCTGAATTTTTCCCAGAAGATGGCGGGAATGGGCGGTGAGGCCTTGTTCTTCACTGATGATAATGCGGCGTTTGAGTTCGGCAAAACGCACTTTATAGAACTCATCAAGGTTATTGGAGTAGATCCCCAAAAAACGCATGCGTTCTATCAACGGGTTGCTTTTATCCGCTGCTTCCTGGAGAACGCGCTCGTTAAAGGATAACCAGCTCAGTTCTTTTTCGATATAAAGCTTATCCTGACCCATTACTACTCACACTCCGGTTGATTGACGCGGACAGCCCTCACATTATGGCGAGCTTTGACCAGTGATGTCCAACTGTGCCAGGTAAGTATGACAATAATCTGTTTGTCGTGAACCTGCGATAACGTTTTTTTATTATTCAGCGGTATGGGAGAGGGGAAAAGCGCCTGTCGCGATGGACAGGCGGCCTGCAACTACGCTTCGGAGGCGTAGCCTTGCGCGGGGAGCTGAACACCGTCCAGCCATGCGCTGTTGTCTTTCATTGCCAGACGTCCGTCGACAAACCAGCTCACCACCAGCGGGTAAATGGCGTGCTCCTGGTGCTGAACGCGAGCGGTAATGTCATCTTCCGTGTCACCGGCGAACACCGGCACGTTGGCCTGTAAAATAACCGGGCCGCCGTCGAGTTCGTCCGTCACGAAGTGCACGGAGGTGCCGTGCTCTTCGTCGCCGTTTTCCAGCACCTGACGATGGGTATTCAGGCCGGGGTATTTCGGCAGCAGGGAAGGGTGGATATTCAGCAGACGCCCATGATAATGCGCCACGAACGCCGGACTCAGAATGCGCATGTAGCCTGCCAGCACCACAACATCAGGGGCGTAGGCGTCAATTTCCTGAATCAGCTCGCGGTCAAATGCTTCGCGGTTGGGAAACTGACTGGCGCTCAGCGCATGCGCCGGGATCGTTGCTTCACGGGCGCGCTCAAGGCCGAACGCGTCGGCCTTATTGCTGAAAACAGCCCGCAGGGTGCCATTGATTTTCTTCTGCTTGCAGGCGTCGATAATCGCCTGCAAATTGCTTCCGTTACCAGAAATCAGCACCACAATATTTTTCATTACTCGATGACCACACGCTGTTCAGAATCGGATGCTTTGATATAGCCGATTTTCCACGCGTTTTCACCTTTCTCATTCATCAGCGCGATAGCGTTATCGGCTTCTGCGGCTGGCAGCGCAATCAACATGCCCACGCCACAGTTGAAGGTGCGATACATCTCATGTTGGCTAACGTTACCGGCGGTTTGCAGCCAGTTAAATACGGACGGCCATTGCCACGAGGATTCGTCGATCACGGCCTGAGTGTTGTCCGGCAGCACGCGCGGAATGTTCTCCCAGAAGCCGCCGCCGGTGAGGTGCGCGATGGCGTGCACGTCGACGCTGGCAATCAGTTCCAGAATATTTTTCACGTAGATACGGGTGGGTGCCAGCAGGTGATCGGCCAGGGGTTTGCCGTCGAGTTCCGTGGTTTCTGGATTGGTGTCGCTGACTTCAAGGATTTTACGCACCAGCGAATAGCCGTTGGAGTGTGGACCGCTGGAGCCGAGAGCCACCAGCACGTCGCCATCGGCCACTTTGCTGCCGTCGATGATTTCGGATTTCTCAACCACGCCCACGCAGAAACCGGCCACGTCGTAATCTTCGCCGTGATACATACCCGGCATTTCAGCAGTTTCCCCGCCCACCAGCGCACAGCCGGACTGCAGGCAGCCTTCGGCGATGCCGGTGATAACGCTGGATGCAACGTCCACGTCCAGCTTGCCGGTCGCGTAGTAATCAAGGAAGAACAGCGGCTCAGCGCCCTGTACCACCAGGTCGTTCACGCACATTGCCACCAGATCGATGCCGATGGTGTCGTGACGCTTAAGATCCATTGCCAGGCGCAGCTTAGTGCCAACGCCATCCGTACCGGAAACCAGCACCGGCTCACGATATTTTTGCGGCAGTGCGCACAGTGCGCCAAATCCACCCAGGCCACCCATTACTTCCGGGCGGCGGGTTTTCTTCACCACACCTTTGATTCGGTCAACCAGAGCATTACCCGCGTCAATATCAACACCGGCATCTTTATAGCTGAGAGAGGTTTTGTCGGTCACTGCAAGTCTCCACGAATGGCGTTAGCAAATAAAATCGGCGCTATTCTAACAGTCTAAGCAAACGTTTGCGAGCCTGGGCGCGGGATATCTTTTGTTGACGTTTTTTTACACACTTTCAGCATTCGTTCAGTCAAATTTGAACCCGTTCACGAAAATGAAACCGGGTACATTTTAATGCTTGCAGGTTATTGCTACAGCACACAATATTCCACTGAAACCGGTTTCTGAAATTGCCGTCAGGAGGAGTAAAGCACATGCACATTGCCGCGTTTGATATTGGTGGCACGGCGCTCAAAATGGGCGTAGTGACCGTCGAAGGGGCGATCGTCGCGAAAGGGAAAGTGACCATCAAAGACAGCGACGGTGAGGCTATTCTGCAAGGCATTCTCAGCTGGCTGGAGGCGCATCCGGAATGTGAAGGCATCGCCATCAGCGCGCCTGGCTACGTCAATCCTCACACCGGTTTCATTGAAATGGGCGGGGCTATTCGCAAATTCGACCAGTTCGGCATTAAAGCGTGGCTCGAAGAACGCACCCGTCTGCCGGTCGCCATTGAAAACGACGCCAACTGCGTGCTGCTCGCCGAACGCTGGCAGGGCAAAGCGGCAGAGATGAGTGACTTTCTGGTGCTGACGATTGGCACCGGCATCGGCGGCGCGATTTTCTGCAATAACCAGCTGGTACGCGGCGCGCGTTTTCGCGGCGGTGAATTTGGCTACATGTTTACCGACCGCCCCGGCAGTCGGCAGCCGACGCACTACACCATGAATGCCACCTGCACGCTGCGCGTTCTGCGCAACCGCTATGCGAACCATATCGGAAAACCGCTCGATGAGGTCAGTGGCGAAGAGATATTCGACGCCTGCGATGCGGGAGACGCGGTTTGCCAGCGGCTGGTGAACGATTTTTTCAACGGCATCGCCAGCGGCCTGTACAACCTGGTCAATCTGTTCGACCCGCAAACTATTCTGCTCGGCGGCGGTATCACCGAACGCCCGGGCTTCCTGCAACAACTGAAACAGCATCTCGCCTGGTTCGGTATTGATGAATACGTTGATACCGTCAGCCACGGCAACGACGCCGGTTTACTCGGCGCGGTTTACCATTTTAATCAGCAGTCTGAATGTTAAAGAGGGAGTTGTTATGTCCGGATTTAAAAGCGATTTTCTGTGGGGCGGTGCTGTTGCGGCGCATCAGCTGGAAGGCGGCTGGAAAGAGGGCGGAAAAGGCCCGAGCGTTGCCGATGTGATGACCGCCGGGGCCCACGGCGTAGCGCGTGAAATTACCGACGGCGTGCTGCCTGGAAAAAACTACCCGAACCATGACGCGATCGATTTCTATCACCGCTATAAAGACGACATCAAACTGTTTGCCGAAATGGGCTTCAAATGTTTCCGCACCTCGATTGCCTGGACGCGTCTGTTCCCGAAAGGTGACGAGCTGGAGCCGAACGAAGCGGGCCTGAAATTCTACGACGACCTGTTCGACGAATGCCTGAAATACGGCATCGAGCCGGTGATTACGCTGTCGCACTTCGAAATGCCGTATCACCTGGTGAAAGAGTACGGCGGCTGGCGTAACCGTAAAGTCATCGACTTCTTTGTGCGCTTTGCGAAAGTGGCGTTCGAGCGCTATCAGCACAAAGTGAAGTACTGGATGACCTTCAACGAAATCAACAACCAGGCAAATTTCCACGAAGATTTCGCGCCGTTTACCAACTCCGGCATCAAGTACGAAGAGGGTGAGGATCGCGAGCCGATTATGTATCAGGCGGCGCACTATGAGCTGGTCGCCAGTGCGCTGGCGGTGAAAGTGGCGCGTGAGATTAACCCATCGCTGCAAGTCGGTTGCATGATTGCGATGTGCCCGATTTACCCACTGACCTGCGCGCCGGACGACATGATGATGGCAATGAACGCGATGCATCGTCGTTACTGGTTCACCGATGTGCATGTGCGCGGCAAATATCCGCAGCATCTGCTGAACTACTTCGAGCGTCGTGGTTTTGAGCTTGATATCACCGCAGAAGACAACGCCGCGCTGAAACAGGGCTGTGTCGATTACATCGGCTTCAGCTACTACATGTCTTTCGCCACCAAGGCGACGGCTGACAACCCGCAGCTCGACTACGATGAAACCACCAGCCTGGTTTCCAACCCGTACGTGAAAAAATCGGACTGGGGCTGGCAGATTGATCCGGTTGGCCTGCGTTATTCACTGAACTGGTTCTGGGATCACTATCAGCTTCCGCTGTTCATTGTGGAAAACGGCTTCGGCGCCATCGACGTGCGTGAAAACGACGGCAGCGTAAACGATCAGTACCGCATTGATTATCTCTCCGCCCACATCGCCGAAATGAAAAAAGCAGTGGTGGAAGACGGCGTGGACCTGATGGGTTATACCCCATGGGGCTGTATCGACCTCGTCTCTGCCGGAACCGGTGAGATGAAAAAACGTTACGGATTTATCTATGTCGATAAAGATAATGAAGGCAACGGCACCCTGGAACGTAGCCGCAAAAAATCTTTTGCGTGGTATCAAAAGGTTATCAGCAGCAACGGCGAATCGCTCTAATTTTGCGCGATTGATTCACTGAAAGATAAAACCTCGCTTCGGCGGGGTTTATTTTTATCCTTACTTTATAATGAGTAACAATGTGTTAATCACTTTGCTTGATCCCCGTCAATGAGAACGGGTATGGCGCTGCCTGCAAAAAGCGGTATAATCCGGCGATTTTTTTGTGGTTGCCCCTCAGAGGAGAAAGAGAATGAAGATTGTGGAAGTGAAACACCCGCTCGTAAAACACAAGCTGGGCCTGATGCGTGAGCATGACATCAGCACCAAACGCTTCCGTGAACTCGCCTCAGAAG
Source organism: Citrobacter sp. 18056 (assembly GCA_902706235.1). Lineage (GTDB taxonomy): Bacteria > Pseudomonadota > Gammaproteobacteria > Enterobacterales > Enterobacteriaceae > Scandinavium > Scandinavium manionii. The sequence continues at coordinate 44,646 of CACSJR010000003.1, forward strand.
TGGGCAGCTTGCTGACTTATGAAGCAACGTCTGACCTGGAAACTGAAACTGTCACCATTGAAGGCTGGAACGGCCCGGTGCAGGTCGAGCAGATCAAAGGCAAGAAAATTACCGTTGTGCCAATCCTGCGTGCAGGCCTGGGCATGATGGAAGGCGTACTGGAGCACGTTCCGAGTGCGCGTATCAGTGTGGTCGGCATCTACCGTAATGAAGAAACCCTCGAGCCGGTACCGTACTTCCAGAAGCTGGTGTCAAACATCGACGAACGTATGGCGCTGGTGGTTGACCCGATGCTGGCAACCGGCGGCTCTATGATCGCCACTATCGACCTGCTGAAAAACGCAGGCTGCACCAGCATTAAGGTGCTGGTTCTGGTTGCGGCTCCGGAAGGTATTGCAGCGCTGGAGAAAGCGCACCCGGATGTAGAACTCTACACCGCGTCCATTGACCAGGGCCTTAACGAGCACGGATACATTATTCCTGGCCTCGGCGATGCCGGTGACAAGATTTTTGGTACCAAATAAAAGATTCATTAAAAATAGCCGACTTTGAGAGTCGGCTTTTTTTTGACTAAAACACACCAATACAAACAACAACACTCAGACAGAGGATAAACCTATGACGCGCCGCGCTATCGGGGTAAGTGAAAGACCGCCACTTTTGCAGACCATCCCGCTTAGTTTGCAGCATCTGTTCGCCATGTTTGGCGCGACGGTGCTGGTACCTTTCCTGTTTCACATCAACCCGGCAACGGTTCTGCTGTTCAACGGTATCGGCACGCTGATGTATCTGTTCATCTGCAAGGGCAAAATCCCGGCCTATCTCGGTTCAAGCTTTGCGTTTATTTCCCCGGTGCTGCTGCTGTTACCTTTGGGCTATGAAGTGGCGCTCGGCGGCTTCATTATGTGCGGCGTGCTGTTCTGCCTGGTGTCGTTCATCGTCAAAAAAGCGGGCACCGGATGGCTGGACGTGATGTTCCCTCCGGCCGCGATGGGGGCGATTGTCGCAGTTATCGGCCTGGAACTGGCGCATGTGGCGGCTGACATGGCTGGCCTGCTTCCAGCGGCGGGTACGGCACCAAATACCACCAGCATCATGATTTCACTGATAACGTTGGGCGTAACGGTGTTCAGCTCCGTGCTGTTCCGCGGTTTCCTGGCGATCATCCCAATTCTGATTGGCGTGCTGACCGGTTACGCGCTGTCGTTTGCGGTCGGTATCGTAGACACTTCCGCAATTGCACAGGCTCCGTGGTTTGCGTTGCCAACCTTCTACACTCCGCGCTTTGAGTGGTTTGCTATCTTCACTATTCTGCCTGCTGCCCTGGTGGTTATCGCTGAGCACGTCGGCCACCTGGTGGTGACCGCAAACATCGTCAAAAAAGATCTGATCCGCGACCCGGGCCTGCATCGTTCGATGTTTGCCAACGGCCTGTCGACCATCATTTCCGGTTTCTTTGGTTCCACGCCAAATACCACTTACGGTGAAAACATTGGCGTTATGGCCATCACCCGCGTGTACAGCACCTGGGTTATTGGTGGCGCGGCGATTATCGCCATCCTGCTGTCCTGCGTCGGTAAACTGGCTGCGGCGATTCAAATCATTCCGGTCCCGGTTATCGGCGGTGTGTCACTGCTGCTGTACGGGGTGATTGGCGCATCGGGTATTCGCGTTCTGATTGAATCAAAAGTCGATTACAACAAGACGCAAAACCTGATGCTGACCGCCGTTATTCTGATCATCGGCGTCAGCGGGGCGACTGTCCACATCGGTGCAGCAGAGCTGAAAGGCATGGCGCTGGCGACTATCGTGGGTGTGGCCCTGAGCCTTATCTTCAAACTGATAAGCGTTCTGCGCCCGGAAGAAGTGGTGCTTGATCCGGCGGATAGCGATAAAACAGCGTAACGATCGATCAACCGGGCGGGACTTCCCGCCCGGTTCTCTCATTCGCGGATCTTGTGTTACACTCACCGCGTTTTTAGCAGTTCCATGTTGAGGTCACTCTGAACGCTCCGGCTCAGCTCTCTTTGCCACTCTATCTTCCCGACGACGAAACCTTTGCGAGTTTCTGGGCGGGTGATAACTCTTCTTTACTTGCCGCAGTGCAAACCATGCTGCGTCAGGATCACAGCGGATACATTTACGTCTGGTCGCGCGAAGGTGCTGGCCGCAGTCATTTGCTGCACGCAGCGTGCGCCGAGCTTTCACAGCGTGGCGACGCCGTCGGCTATGTTCCGCTGGATAAACGTACCTGGTTCGTCCCGGAGGTGCTGGAAGGCATGGAGCATCTGGCGCTGGTGTGCATCGATAATATCGAATGTGTGGCAGGGGATGAACCGTGGGAAATGGCGATTTTTAATCTGTACAACCGCATTCTCGAATCGGGCAAAACGCGTCTGCTGATCACCGGCGATCGTCCACCACGCCAGCTGAATGTTGCTCTGCCGGATCTCGCGTCTCGTCTCGACTGGGGGCAAATCTACAAGCTGCAACCGCTGTCCGATGAAGACAAACTTCAGGCGTTACAGTTGCGCGCCAAAATGCGTGGGTTTGAGATGCCGGAAGACGTCTGCCGCTTCCTGATGAAGCGCCTCGATCGCGAAACCCGCACCCTGTTTATGACGCTCGATCAGCTCGATCGCGCGTCGATTACCGCTCAACGCAAACTGACCATCCCGTTTGTAAAAGAGATCCTGAAACTGTAGGCCCGGCAAGCAACGCGCCGCCGGGCACGACATCACTTCAAATCATCCAATAGATGCTGCATCAACAGCGGAATTGGTCGGCCTGATGCAACGCTTTTACCACTCTCACGCCACAATGCCGTACCGCTGACATCCAGATGCGCCCACGGAATTTCCGGTGGGCAGAAATGATGTAGCAACCACGCGGCCGACGCGCTGATCGCCGCATTATTCGTCGGCGTATTACACAAATCGGCAATCGCGCTTTCGGTCTGTTTTTTCATTCGTCCGTCGAGCGGCAGCGACCATACCTCGTCGCCGCTTTTTTTCCCGGCCTGAACCAGTTGCTCGCGCAACATCTCGTTTTGCGTCATTAACCCATTCAGCTCATAGCCCAGTGCTTTAACCACTGCACCGGTCAACGTCGCCATATCGATAATGAAATGGGTCTGCGGATGACGCTGGCTGGCCCAGGCAATCGCATCGGCTAGAACCAGACGCCCCTCAGCATCGGTGTTATTGATTTCCACCGTCATCCCATTACAGGCCCGCGCGACGCTGCCGGGCTGCATCGCGTCCGGCCCGATGGCGTTTTCGGCTAGCGCCAATACACCCATCACCCGCACCGGCAGGGCCAGTTCCGCGATACTCAGCATCAGGCCGAGTACGTTTGCCGCGCCGCACATGTCGTATTTCATGGTGTACATGCCGGCGCCTTCTTTCAGCCACAGGCCGCCGGTATCAAACGTAATGCCTTTCCCAACGTAGCTGCGCACCGGGCCGTCTTTCGCCCCGTCATAATGAATCGCCAGCAGGCGGGGAGGGCGAGTTGAGCCTTTCCCAACGGCGTGCAGCAGCCCCAGGCCTTGCGTCTGAATGGCGTGTTCGTCCAGCACTTCGCAATGCAGCGTAGAAAAATGCGCACACAGGCGCTGAGCTTCCTCCACCACAAACTGCGGGGTACAGGTTTCCGAAGGGATATCCGCCAGGCGACGTGCCGCCAGCATCCCGTAGGCGATCGCGTGCTGCTGACAAAATGTCTCATGCAGCGTTTCCTGCTGCGATGACAGACAGAACCCGGTCAGGCATTTGATCCGCTTGCGCGCCGTTTTACCGCTTTTCAGGCCGAGATCGTCCAGGCTGTGATCGAGATTGAAAACCCAACGCAGAACAGGATCACGCACGCCGCTTTCAGTGAGCAAGGTACAATCCAGTACCACGTTTTCGCTGACGGGCTTTTTGAATAACGGGCGCAGAGAGGTAAGCAGTTCTTCGGTCTGCATATCCTGCCACGCGGCGTCAGGAATCATTGTAATGCGGGCAAACGGCAGACAGCCAAATTGACAGTCTGCCAGCTGACCCTTTCGGGCCTGGGCGACCATTTCGTCCAGCAGCGGAATGTCGAACGCTTCCAGCAGCGGGCTGCCAGGTGAGGTAATCAAATGACTGCCGCGCGGTACGGCTGAAGGTTCGGTGACTAAACGAAATTCCATGATTTACTCCTCAATCGGGGCGCGAATACGCGCGGCGTAAGCCTGCATCCATTCGTCATCCACCGGCTGGTAATGGGTTTTCTCCTGACGGCGCTCGGCGCGATACACGGTCAGCGGCTGATTTTCCGTGGCGACCACAAACGAAAACGTTTTGATATTGGTGGCGGCGCCAAACTCCCCGCGGCGATTCATACACACCACCGACAGGTCACCCGCGCGGCCAAAGCGCGACATCAGCTTGTCTTCCAGCTCAAACACCACCGAATCCGCGGCGTCCTGCGGTGACATGCCGCCCGCCATCCGACGCACGATTTCATAGCTGGTGCAGCCTTTCATCAGATCTTCGCCAACGCCGGTAGCCGTTGCCGCGCCTGTTTCACTGTCGCAGTAAAAGCCGGAGCCCATGATCGGCGAATCGCCAATACGCCCGCGTTTTTTCATAAACAGGCCGCTGGTGGAGGTGGCGACGCTCATTGAACCTTGCTGATCGAGCCCGATAATGCCGACCGTGTCGTGCCCATCATACGGGCTGAGGCCTTTATCGAGCGTTTCGCGACAGCGCTTGCGGTAGTGCTGCATTGCGCGATCGGTCAGCATGGTTTTCTCGGCAAAGCCCTGTTCCAGCGCCCATTCGCGGGCGCCCTGGCCGACCAGCAGCGAGTTATAGCGCTGGCGGCTGAGCGCCTGCGCCACGCGAACCGGATTGGCGATATCAATCAGATTGCCGACGGCACCAAACGCCAGGGTGTCACCGTCCATAAAGGCAGCGTCCAGTTCAACCTCGCCGTTTTCGGTCGGAAGCCCGCCGTAGCCGACGGATTTGTAGAGCGGAAAGTCTTCGACGGCTACAACGGCATCCACCACCGCGGAGGAGGCGGCTCTCCCTGCGGCCAGCGCCGACGCTGATTCAGTCACACCTTCCAGCGCCATTCGCCAGGTTGCAATAATTCCCCACATCGTTACGACTCCTGTTTTGCCATCTGGCGAGTTTCATTTTCAGTCAAGATTTCTGCGGCCCGATACTGCTTATCGAGAATGCGCATGAAAGGCAGGTAAAGCATCGCGCCAATCAGTAAATTCAATATTTGCATCACGCTGCCGGAAAGGTGCCCGGTGACGATAAATCCGCTCAGCACCGGCGGCAGCGTCCACGGAATGAACACCCCGGTGGTGACCGCCACTGCGCCAATTTTCATCGCTACGTACTGGATGGTGACCAGTACCAGCGGCACGAGGTTGAACGGGATGAGCATGATCGGGTTCATGATGACCGGCAGACCGAACAGCACCGGTTCATTGATGTTGAATATCGACGCACCAGCGCCGAGGCGGGCCACTTCGCGCATGTTTTTGCTGCGTGCGAAAATCAGCATCGCAATAACCAGCGACAGCGTAGCACCCGCCCCACCCATCCAGATCATGTCGAAGAACTGCTCGGTAATGATGTGCGGAGGCGTCACGCCCGCCTGAATGGCGGCGATGTTGTCCGTCTGATTTTCCATCCACAGCGGACGAATAATGCCGTTGATCATCGAGCCGGAGTTAATGCCCACAGACCACAAAATGGTGATGCTAAACACGGTCATTAGCGCGCCGAAATACGAGGTGCCGTAGTGGCGAACCGGGGTGGCGACCACTTCATAAATGAACTGGTGAATGGTGTTGTAGTGGGTGTTTTCAAAGCCGATGCGAATGATCAGCACCAGGATCATCACCAGCAGCGCCGGGATCAGCGCCGCGAACGATTCCTGCACCGCAGGTGGCACGCCGTCGGGCATTTTGATAACCAGCTTTTTACGCTTCAGCCAGCAAAACAGCTCGGTCCACAGCAGTGAACCGATCATTGCCACAAACAGGCCTTTGCTGCCGATCCACTCCACCGGCATGACGGTGATACCGCCGTTTTCCGCGACTTTAATAAACGGGGTCAGGATAAGGAAGCTCACCAGCGCCAGAATGCCGCACGACACGCGGTCTTCTTTGTAATGCTCCGCCAGGCGATAGGCCACCAGGAAACTGATAAACAGCGACATGGTGGAGAACACCGCATTAAACGGGATCTCGACAATGCTGCTCCAGCTCTCACCAAAGGTGTGAGACATAAACTGCTGATAGCCCTGATTGGGGAACGACGAAATCACCAGCAGGATCGATCCGACAATGATAAACGGCATGAATGAAACATAGGCACCGCGTATGGCGCACAGATGGCGTTGCTGCGCGGCTTTCGCCGCCAACGGCATCAGTTTGGCTTCTAAAAATCCCAGAACATTGTTCATTGTGAGCTCCGCACGAGACTGACTGTTTGTTTGTGTGTTATGTATGCGGATTATCAGTGAAAGGCAGGCGGTGAAAGGTGAATCCGGTCACAATGCCAGCGCGTGACTGATATAAATCTCATATGATTAGTTTTGAATGTTCATCAGGAATTGACGATGGAAATTAAGCTGCATGCGAATGCCACTACCACGCCGCGCGTGCGTCGTTACCTTCAGCAGTCTGATAAAAGCGACCGTGAACTGGCGAAAGAGCTCGGCATTTCAGTTACTACCGTCCGGCGCTGGCGCAATCGCGAGCAAACGGGTGACAGGCACACCACGCCGCATGTGGTACACAAAGTAATGAGACTTGAACAGGTGGCGCTGGTGAATGCGCTGCGTGATACCCTGCATGCCCCGCTTGATGAACTGCTGTTTATGGTTAATGAAGGCTTGGGTATTCCGATTTCTCGCGCCACGTTGAACCGCTATTTGCGGCCTGCGCATCAGCGGAAAAAGGCCGCACCGCAGGGGAAAAAAGCGCTAAAGGCGGGTGCGGTACCGAATACGCTAACGCTTCATTATCGGCGACTGTCGATGACCATGGACGATGGTGGCGATCACCATTTGCTGTGGGCGCGCGAACCGCTGAGTGGCTGGTGCCACGCCCGGGTCTATTCCGGCATCTCATTACCGTTGGTTGAAAACTGGCTGCAGGAAACGCTGTCGCGCTGTCCGGCTGATATTCAATGTCTTGAGACTGAGCAGGTAAGGTGGCTTGATATTGACGCGCCGGGCGTGAAAGTTTCCCATCTGCCGCAGCCCACAGCGAGCACGATTACCTTTACGGAAGCCCTGCGTACGCTGGTTCCTGTCGCGAAGGAGCCGGATGCGCTGGTGCAGCAGTTGAGTGTCTTATGGAATACCGGGAAAACGCAGAAGAAATTGGGAGAGAATACGCCGCAGGGCTTTTTAGAAGCTTACGCTGCGGCATCAAAACCTAGATAATTTCCAGCACCTGTTCCGGCGGGCGCCCAATTCGCGCCTGACCGTTTTTCACCACGATTGGGCGTTCAATCAGCTTCGGATGGGCAATCATCGCTTCAATCAGTGCGTTTTCACTGAGCGCGCTGTCTGCCAGATTCAGTTCTTTATATAAGTCTTCTTTCTGACGCATCAGCTCACGGGCGCTGGTCATGCCGAGCATTTTCAGCAGGTTTTTCAGCGTCGCCGCATCGGGCGGCGTGTCGAGATACAGCACCACGTCCGGCTCCACGCCGTTGTCTTTCAGCAGCGCTAAGGTTTCACGGCTCTTGGAACAGCGTGGGTTGTGGTAAATCTGGACCGCTTGAGTCATTGGGTGTCCTTACATTTTTGAATAGGGTTTAAACGTTTCCTGCAGCTGACGGAACTGGTCAATGCGTGCGTCATAACGTGCCTGCTGCAGACTGCCGAGTTTGACCTGGGCGCTGGCACTGCTGAGCAGGGAAATAGACTGATCGAGTCGACCGACCAGCGCCATACCTTCTGCCCGCGCAGCCAGCTCCTGATCGCGATTGCCGAGCTTGCCTTCTGCCTGCGCCAGTAAATCCCAACCGTTAACATCGTCTTTATAGGCAAAGGTGTAGCGATTAAGCAGCGTGCCCGCTTCCGCCGGATTTCCGGACTGGAGCAGGGCGTTAGCCAGGTTCAACTGAAGCACCGGACTGTTGCGTAACTCTTTCGCCGCTTTCAGACGGTTAACGGCTTCAGCGTTTTTGTTCTGGCCCAGCGAAATGTCCGTTGCGAGATCGAGATACCAGACATTTTGTGGATTGGCGGTTAACAGTGGCTGCAATTGCTTGCTGGCCTCAACATAGTTATTGGCCTCCATCGCCTGAAGGGCGCGGCCATACTGCGCGGCGTGCTGCTCGCGAATATTGCCTTTGGACCAGCTGTCGAGCAGGTCGCTGCTGAGCTGGTTCTGACCGTTGTTATACATGCCAAGCGTACGCGCCTTCGCCATGTAGAAATCTTCGGAAGACTGCACCACTACTGGACGCATCTGGTTGGCGCGGTTACGTGCATCCGACAGACGGCTTTCTGGCAGGGGGTGCGTCAGCAGCATTTCGGGTGGTCTGGAAGAGTAGCGCGACTGATCCATCAGCTTGTCCATAAACTGCGGCATACCCTGCGGGTCGAAACCGGAACGCTGCAACACCTGAATGCCGATGCGGTCAGCTTCTTCTTCGTTCTGGCGGGTAAAGCTAATTAGCCCCTGCTGCGTGCCCGCCAGCGTACCGGTTAACGCCGCCATACCGGCCTGCGGGCTGGCCATTGCCAGCAGAATCGACCCCAGCGCACCGACCCAGGTCAGCGGCGCGTTACGCTTTTGGTCTTCCATTGCGCGCGCCAGATGGCGTTGAGTAACGTGCGAAATTTCGTGCGCCATCACGGAAGCCAGCTGGCTTTCGGTGTCGGCATAGCGGAACAGCGCCGAGTGCAGGACCACGTTTCCGCCGAAGAAGGCGAAGGCGTTCAGCTCGTCGTTGTTAATTAAGAAAAAGTGGAACGGTGTACGCACCGAGTTGGCATGAGACACCAGGCGCATCCCGAGGCCGTTAATGTACTGAACCAGCAGCGGATCGTTAATCAGCGGCGCACTGCCGCGGAGTTGGCGCACGTAAAAGTCGCCCATCTGCATCTCTTGTCCGATGGAGAGCGTGCTTCCTGCGGTGGTGCCCATATCCGGCAGTGAATCTGCGGAGTCCGCAAAGGCAGGCAAGGCCTGGCTTAGGGTCAACGACGCGATGAGAGTCGCAACCAGCGTTTTTTTTAACTGCCTGAACATAACTCGGTCCTGTATGTAGGGTGTGCCAGTTTGACCGACAACGCGGCGTAACGTTCCACTGTCGGCTGCACTGGCAGTTTAGCTGGCTGTGAGACGCCTGAATATACCCTTGCGTGACTTTTGCTACTGGGTGCGGTGCCGCGCAAAAAGCACAGGCAATTTTGTGACATTTCGATACAATTCACGCGGGCCTTTTGCCCGCCATTCAGGGAACGGTGTAGTTATGCTCGAAATGTTAATGCAGTGGTATCGTCGTCGTTTCAGCGACCCGGAAGCGATAGCGCTGCTGGTCATTCTGCTTGCCGGGTTCGGCATTCTCTTTTTCTTCAGCGGGCTGCTGGCGCCGCTTCTGGTCGCGATTGTCCTCGCGTATCTGCTCGAATGGCCTACCGTTCGCCTGGAGCGTATTGGTTGCTCGCGGCGCTGGGCAACGTCGATTGTACTGATTCTGTTCGTCGGTATTTTGCTGCTGATGGCCTTTGTGGTGATGCCGGTCGCCTGGCAGCAGGGAATCAACCTGATCCGCGATATGCCAGGCATGCTCAATAAACTGTCGGATTATGCCGCCACCTTGCCACGCCGCTATCCGGCGCTGGTGGATGCCGGGATCATTGATGCGATGGCGGAAAACCTGCGCACCCGGATGTCAGGGATGGGCGACTCAGTGGTGAAATATTCGCTGGCCTCGCTGGTGGGGCTGCTGACGCTGGCGGTGTATCTGGTGCTGGTGCCGCTGATGGTCTTTTTCCTCGTTAAGGATAAAGAGCAAATGCTCAACGCCGTTCGCCGCGTGCTGCCACGCAATCGCGGGCTGGCAGGCCAGGTGTGGATGGAGATGAATCAGCAAATCACCAATTACATTCGCGGCAAAGTGCTGGAGATGATTGTTGTCGGCGTCGCTACCTGGATTGGCTTCCTGCTGTTCGGGCTCAACTATTCACTGCTGTTGGCGGTGCTGGTTGGCGTGTCGGTGCTGATTCCGTATATCGGCGCATTTGTGGTGACCATTCCGGTAGTGTGTGTGGCGTTGTTCCAGTTTGGGTTGGGGACGGAGTTCTGGAGTCTGTTCGCTGTGTACCTGATTATTCAGGGGCTGGATGGCAATTTACTGGTGCCGGTGCTGTTCTCCGAAGCGGTGAATCTGCATCCGCTGGTGATCATTCTGTCGGTGGTGATTTTCGGCGGCCTGTGGGGATTCTGGGGCGTGTTCTTCGCGATTCCGCTGGCGACGCTGATCAAAGCGGTGGTCCATGCCTGGCCGGACAGTCCGGCAATAGTTGACGAAGCGGAGTGAATATCAAGAGGCAGCATTCGCAACCATCAGGGAGCGGGCTATCACAATGTTGAGAAACCATTATTTAAAGGATTACACCGCGCAGCAGATAGTCCAGCGCGCGATGAAAATCATCCCTTACTCGGTCAATGTGATGGACGAGCAGGGGGTGATTATCGCATCCGGAGAGCCTGCGCGTATTCATCAGCGCCATGAAGGGGCGATCCTGGCGCTGAAAGAGAATCGGGTGGTGGAGATTGATTCTGCCACCGCCAACCAGCTCAAGGGCGTACGGCCAGGCATTAATCTCCCTATTTCGTTCAACGGGCAGCTGATTGGCGTGCTCGGTATCACCGGCGAGCCGAATAAGGTCCGGGCCTACGCCGAACTGGTGAAAATGGCCTCTGAGCTTATCATTGAGCACATGGCGCTGATTGAGCAGAAACAGTGGGATAAGCGCTATCGTGAAGAGTTGATCAACAAACTGATCCAGGCGGAAAATTCGCCGGAATCTCTGCACTCGATGGCCTCCTATCTGGGGATCGACCTGGCCCAGCCACGGGTGGTGATGGTTATCGAACTGCGCCAACCAGACCGCGAGGCGCTGCGCAATCTGATGGACTATTTCGAAAACAGCGCCCGCGACCATCTGGTGACCTTCACCAGTTTCAATGAACTTATCATCATCAAGCCGATTGTGCTGAAGGGCGGTGAATGGGATGTGCGCCAGGAGATGAGTGCGCTGCAACGCTTTAAATCCTGGGCCACATCGTCTGGTTTTAGCCGCATTATCATCGGTGGTTATTTCCCTGGAGAAACCGGACTGCATCGCTCGCTGCAGTCGGCCCGGGCGACTCAGGCGCTGGTGAAGCGACAGAAGCTAAAAAGCCAGTATGTTTTCTATCACGATTACGCGCTGCCTGCGCTGCTGGGCGGCGTGTCGGAAAGCTGGCAGGTGCAGGAGTTGTCACGCCTGTGGCTGCATCTGGTTGAAAACGATGCCAAAGGCGTTTTGCAGCACACCCTTCGCACATGGTTTGAACAGAACTGTGACCTTACTCAAACCGCCAATACTCTGCACATTCACGTCAATACGCTGCGCTATCGCCTTCAGCGCTGTGAGGATATTACGCATATAAAAATCAATGAGTTGAAAAATATGCTCTGGCTGTATATCGGCATGGAGCTGCAGCGTGAATCTGTTGGATCCCACAATTTAACCCCCGCGACAGGGGCGAAAGTTTGTTAGAACCTCCAGTCCAAATGGCGACGTAATTTTCCATACTGCGTCGTCACTTAATGGAGCGCAACGTATGACGTCGATATCCGCATTAGGAGCCATAGCCGCACTGGTTGTGGCCATCATTTTGATTCTTAAAAAAGTTTCCCCCGCCTACGGAATGATGGTCGGGGCGTTGATCGGTGGCCTGGTGGGCGGTGCAGATTTGCTGCAAACGGTGACCCTGATGGTCACCGGCGCGCAGGGCATTACCAACGCCGTGCTGCGTATTCTGGCCGCCGGGGTGCTGGCGGGTGTGCTGATTGAATCCGGCGCGGCGAACACCATCGCAGAAACGGTGGTGAAAAAGGTCGGCGAAACCCGGGCGCTGCTGGCGCTGGCGATTGCCACGATGTGCCTGACGGCGGTCGGCGTATTCGTTGACGTGGCGGTGATCACCGTGGCACCGATTGCCTTGTCGATTGCCCGTCGCGCAAAGCTTTCGAAGACCGCGATTTTGCTGGCAATGATCGGCGGCGGTAAGGCCGGTAACGTAATGTCGCCGAACCCGAACGCCATTGCCGCTGCTGATAACTTCCACGTTCCACTGACGTCGGTGATGCTCGCTGGCGTGATCCCCGGTCTGTTTGGCCTGGCGCTGGCGTATTTCCTGGCAAAACGTTTGAGCAAAAAGGGCAGTCCGGTCACGGAAGAGGAAGTGATTTCCCATGGCGATACTACCGGGCAGCCAGGATTCATGGTGTCAATCAGCGCCCCGCTGGTGGCGATTGTGCTGCTGTCGCTGAGACCGATTGCCGGGATTGCTATCGACCCACTGATTGCCTTACCTCTCGGTGGGCTGGTGGGCGCGCTGTTGATGGGCCGCATTAAAGAGAGCAATCACTTTATGACAGCCGGACTGACGCGGATGGCGCCTGTCGCCATCATGCTGCTGGGCACCGGGACGCTAGCGGGAATAATCGCCAATTCTGAACTGAAAGATGTGCTGATTCATGGCCTGACGGCGTCGGGTCTGCCGGCCTATCTACTGGCACCGATTTCCGGGTCCATAATGTCAATGGCGACCGCCTCGACGACGGCCGGCACCGCGGTGGCCTCAGGCGTGTTTGCGCCGACGCTGCTGGAGCTGGGCGTTTCCGCTCTGGCCGGTGCGGCGATGATTCACGCCGGTGCCACGGTACTCGATCACCTTCCGCATGGCAGTTTCTTCCATGCCACTGGCGGCAGTGTCAGCATGATCATTCGCGAACGTTTAAAGCTGATGCCGTATGAAACGCTGGTCGGTCTGGCCATCACTGTTGTCTCGACCCTGATGTTTGGCGTATTTGGACTCGCAGGATAATCCGTATGAAAATCGTAATTGCACCTGATTCATTCAAGGAAAGTTTGTCAGCGATGGCGGTAGCGACCGCCATTGAACAGGGATTTCGCCAGATTTACCCAGATGCACAATACGTCAAAGTGCCGATGGCCGATGGCGGAGAAGGCACGGTGGAATCGATGGTGGAAGCGAGCGGCGGCAGCTACCAGACTCAGCAGGTTATCGGGCCATTGGGCCAGCCGGTGCTGGCGCGCTGGGGCCTGATGGGTGATGGCGAAACGGCGATCGTTGAAATGGCGTCAGCGTCGGGCCTGCATCATGTGCCTGCGGCGCAGCGTAATCCGTTACAGACCACCAGCTATGGCACCGGGGAGCTGATTCTTGCGGCGCTGGAGTGCGGCGTAGCGCGCATTATTCTGGGGATTGGCGGCAGTGCCACCAACGATGGCGGCGCAGGGATGATGCAGGCGTTAGGTGCCCGCTTGCGTGATGCTCAAGGCCATGATCTGGCGCACCGCGGCGGCGCGCTAAGCGAGCTTGCCAGCATCGACCTGAGCGGCTGCCATCCAAAACTAAAAGAGGTGACCATCACCGTTGCTTGCGATGTGAATAATCCACTCTGTGGTCCGCAGGGCGCGTCGGCGATTTTTGGCCCGCAAAAAGGGGCGACGCCGGAAATAATTGAAACGCTGGACGCTGCGCTGGCTCACTGGGGCGCACTTATCCAACAGCTGACCGGGCGCGAGGTGCTCAATGCGGCAGGCGCCGGTGCGGCAGGTGGCATGGGTAGTGCGCTGCTGGGGCTGCTAAATGCCCAATTGCGCGCGGGTGTGGACATCGTGGTAGAGGCGCTCAAACTCGAGCAGACGGTGAAAGACGCGGATCTGGTGATTACCGGGGAAGGGCGACTCGACAGCCAGAGTATCTTTGGTAAAACACCGATTGGTGTGGCGCGGGTGGCAAAGCTGCACCATAAACCGGTTATCGCGCTGGCGGGGGGGCTGAAAAGCTGTCACGAGGTGGTGTACGAACACGGAATTGATGCGGCGTTTTCGATTCTGACTCAGGTGGTGACGCTGCCGGAAGCACTGGATGCGGCGGAAGAAAACTTGCGGGTAACGGCGCGCAACGTGGCGTCGGTGTGGAAAATGGCGCAGAAGGGAAGCTAAGAAAAGAGTGCCCGGTAACGTGAGTCAGCCGGGCACTTTATAACGCAATGTCTTACGCGTTCTTTTTCAGATCTGTAGGCCCGATAAGCGTCAGTGCATCGGACACATTGTTATCAGGCGTTCTCTTTCAGCCAGTTCAGCACCACGTCGTGGTGATTGCTGGTTTTGAAGTCGTCGAACACGTGCTGGACTTTGCCGTCGCCGTCGATCAGGAAGCTGATGCGGTGAATGCCGTCGTAGGTTTTGCCCATGAAGGTTTTCTCGCCCCAGATACCAAACTGTTCGCAGACCTGATGGTCTTCGTCAGAGAGCAGGGTAAAATTCAGCAGTTCTTTTTCAGCGAAACGGGAGAGCTTTTCCGGTTTATCCGTACTGATACCCAGCACGTCGACACCCGCTTTTTTTAACTCGTCCATATTGTCGCGTAAGCCGCAGGCCTGCACGGTGCAGCCAGGCGTCATGGCTTTCGGATAGAAATAAACCAGAACACGCTGTCCCTGGAAGTCGGTTAAATTTACTTGCTCACCGTCTTGATCGGGCAAGCTAAATTTCGGTGCGATGTCACCGGCTTTCAGTGGGGTCATTACGAAACTCCATCTTGTTCATCATGCTGTGAATAATTGACGATGTTTATACTGCCTTGCGCTTTCAGTTCTGTACACAGGTCTTTAAACGCTTGTTCGATCTTTGCCACATTTTGCGATGCCGGACTGTGAGCCGTCACCTGAATAAACAGCAGCGGAGAAGCCGCATTGTCACCGGGCTGAGTACGGGAAACCAGCTCGGCGATATTCATGCCGTGCGAGTCTAATAGCCCGGTAAACCGCTCAATGATATGTGGTGAATCAGACACTTCAACCTGTACCACCACGGTCAAAGGCTGCGCCCGACGCGGCTGCGCCGAGGTGCGCTTCATCACAATCAGTAAGTCCAGTTCCGCCCCTTTTAATGGCAACGTCGATTCAATCAGGGTAATGGCATTCCAGGTGCCGGAGAGCAGCATAATAAATGTAAATTCATCGCCGAGCATCGCCAGACGGCTGTCCTCAATATTACAGCCACAGCTACTGACGTGACGCGTGATGGTGTTTACGATGCCAGGGCGATCGGCACCCAGAGCAGTAATCACCAAATAGTGATGTAGGGAGGCTGTCAAACCTGTTCTTCCTGTGAAAAGGGGAGGTTGTGACTAGGAAAGCATAAAAAAAACCGGCATACAACATCCTGAGTGCCTTCGGTCTCTTGCTTTTATAACAGGACCAAACGTACCATTGAGGCTCTTGTCCGCACATCAGCACTGAGGATGGCCCATGTTCACGGGAAGTATTGTAGCGCTTGTCACGCCGATGGATGAAAACGGTCAGGTCGACCGCTCCAGCCTGAAAAAACTGATTGATTACCATGTCGCCAGCGGAACCTCGGCGATTGTTTCGGTAGGAACTACCGGTGAGTCTGCCACCCTGAGCCACGATGAGCACGGCGATGTGGTGATGATGACTGTCGAACTCGCCGATGGCCGTATCCCGGTGATTGCAGGCACGGGGGCAAATGCCACCGCAGAGGCCATCAGCCTGACCCAGCGCTTCAATAACAGCGGTATCGTCGGTTGCCTGACGGTCACGCCGTACTACAACCGTCCGACTCAGGAAGGTCTGTTCCAGCATTTCAAAGCGATTGCCGAACATACTGATTTGCCACAAATTCTGTATAATGTGCCGTCCCGTACCGGTTGCGATATGCTGCCGGAAACCGTGGGACGCCTGGCAGAAATCAAAAATATTATCGCTATTAAGGAAGCCACAGGGAACTTAAGTCGCGTTCACCAGATCAAAGAGCTGGTTTCTGATGACTTTATTCTGCTGAGTGGTGATGACGCCACTGCGCTCGACTTCATGCAGCTCGGTGGTCACGGTGTGATTTCCGTGACGACTAACGTAGCCGCGCGCGAAATGGCAGAAATGTGTAAACTGGCCGCCGACGGGTGCTTTGCACAAGCCCGTGCGATTAACCAGCGTCTGATGCCGTTGCACTATAAATTATTTGTCGAACCCAATCCTATCCCGGTTAAATGGGCTTGTAAGGAATTGGGTCTTGTGGCGACCGATACGCTGCGCTTGCCAATGACCCCGATCACTGCCCATGGCCGTGACGAGGTGGCATCCGCGCTGAAGCATGCCGGTTTGCTGTAAAGTTTAGGGAGATTTGATGGCTTACTCAGTACAGAAGTCGCAGCTGGCGAAAGTTGCGGGTGTTTCGCTTGTTCTGCTCCTCGCAGCCTGTAGCTCAGATTCGCGCTACAAGCGCCAGGTGAGCGGTGATGAAGCCTATCTGGAAGCGCCGCCGCTTTCTGAACTTCATGCACCGGCCGGTATGATCCTGCCGGTCGAAAATGGCGAATATAACATCCCTGTGGCCCGCGGTGACGGCGCTACGGGTAAAGCACTGGACATTCGTCCGCCTGCACAGCCGTTAGCTCTGGTTTCAGGTGCGCGCACCCAGTTTACGGGTGACACCGCCACGCTGATGGTCGAAAGTGGCCGTAGCGGAAATCTGTGGCCGCAGGTTGTGAGCATCGTTCAGGATAAAAACTATACCATCGACAAGCGCGATGATGCGACGCAGACGCTGACCACAGATTGGGTCCAATGGAACCGTCTGGACGAAGATCAGCAGTACCGTGGCCGCTATCAGGTCTCTGTTAAACCGCAGGGCTATCAACAAGCCGTGGTGGTGAAACTGCTGAACCTGGAACAGGCAGGCAAACCGGTTGCTGATGCTGCATCCATGCAGCGTTACAGCGCTGAAATGCTGAATGTGATTTCTGCAGGTCTGGATAAGAACGCGATCAGTGCACAAAACGCCGCGCAGAGCCGCGACGGTGCAACCTTCGACGTACAGAGCGCGGCAGATGATACTGGCCTGCCAATGCTGGTCGTACGTGGTCCGTTCAACCAGGTGTGGCAGAAACTCCCGGCCGCGCTGGAAAAAGCAGGCATGAAAGTGACTGACAGCACCCGTTCGCAGGGCAGCATCAATGTCACCTACAAACCGCTTTCTGACAGCAGCTGGCGTGATCTTGGCGCAAGTGACCCGGGCTTGAGTTCTGGTGACTACAAGCTCCAGGTTGGCGACCTCGATAACCGCAGCAGCATGCAGTTCATCGATCCGAAAGGACATACGCTGACCCAGTCGCAGAACGACGCGCTGGTAGCCGTATTCCAGGCAGCATTTAAGTAAGAAATAAAAGGGCTGGAGCAATCCAGCCCTTTTTTCTGTTATTATACGCAAACGTGTGCGTCGGCAGAAAAGCCCGATTTTAATGTCTAATTTCCTACCCGGAGTATTGAAAGATGCAAAAGCAAGCTGAGTTGTATCGCGGCAAAGCGAAAACCGTTTACAGCACGGAAAACCCGGACCTGTTGGTGCTCGAATTCCGCAACGATACGTCAGCAGGTGATGGAGCGCGTATCGAACAGTTCGATCGTAAGGGAATGGTGAACAACAAGTTTAACCATTTCATTATGAGTAAACTTGAAGAAGCGGGCATTCCGACCCAGATGGAGCAGCTGCTGTCCGATACCGAGTGTCTGGTCAAAAAACTCGATATGGTGCCGGTAGAATGCGTTATTCGTAACCGCGCAGCGGGTTCGCTGGTGAAGCGTTTGGGCATTGAAGAAGGCATCGAACTGAATCCGCCGTTGTTCGATCTGTTCCTGAAAAACGACGAAATGCACGACCCGATGATTAACGAATCCTACTGCGAAACCTTCGGGTGGGTGAACCGCGAAAATCTGGCCACCATGCGTGAGCTGACCTACAAAGCGAACGACGTACTGACAAAGTTGTTTGATGACGCGGGTCTTATCCTGGTCGATTTCAAACTTGAGTTCGGTTTGTTCAATGGCAAAGTGGTGCTGGGCGATGAATTCTCGCCAGACGGTAGCCGTCTGTGGGATAAAAACACCATGGATAAAATGGATAAAGACCGTTTCCGCCAAAGCCTCGGCGGCCTGATTGAAGCCTACGAAGAAGTGGCGCGTCGTTTAGGGGTTCAGCTCGACTAACCCGAGATGCGAATAGATTGCCCGGTGTCGCTTATGCTTTCCGGGCCTGAAACTAAGAGGATGCTTGTCATCCTCTTTTGATATCTGCTTTGTTAACTATGGTAATCCTGCCTTTAACCGCCTACGATCACTGTATCAGGAACATGAAATACAGAGGTTGTTATGCGTTGGCAAGGTCGTCGCGAGAGCGATAATGTGGAAGACAGGCGAAACGATTCCGGCGGAATGTCCCCAATCGGCGGTCGTGGTGGTTTTCGTCTCCCGAGAGGCAAAGGCGGCATCATTCTGCTGATTGTCGTGGTGGTCGCGGGCTATTACGGCGTTGACCTTACCGGGATGCTCACCGGCCAGCCGATGGTTCAACAGCAATCAGCACAGCGTTCTATCAGCCCAAATGACGACGAAGCGGCCAAATTTACCTCCGTTATTCTCGCCACTACCGAAGACACCTGGGGACAGATTTTCCAGAAAATGGGCAATCAATATCAGCAGCCTAAACTGGTGATGTACCGTGGTGCGACGCGTACCGGTTGCGGTACCGGTCAGTCAGTGATGGGGCCGTTTTACTGCCCGGCAGACAGTACTGTTTATATCGATCTCTCTTTCTACGATGACATGAAAAACAAGCTCGGCGCTGATGGCGATTTTGCCCAGGGCTACGTGATAGCGCATGAAGTCGGACACCACGTACAGAAACTGCTCGGCATCGAGCCGCAAGTGCGCCAGATGCAGCAGAATGCGTCCAAAGCTGAGGTAAACCGTTTGTCGGTGAAAATGGAATTGCAGGCAGACTGCTTCGCGGGTGTCTGGGGTCACAGCATGCAGCAGCAGGGCGTACTGGAATCAGGAGATGTTCAGGAAGCGCTGAACGCTGCCGAAGCGATTGGCGATGATCGTCTGCAACAGCAAAGCCAGGGCCGGGTGGTCCCGGACAGCTTCACTCACGGGACATCGCAGCAGCGCTATAGCTGGTTCAAACGCGGCTTTGACAGCGGCGATCCGGCCCAGTGCAACACCTTCGGTAAAACCACGCTTAACTAACGCATGTCTGACATGGACGCCATTCTTGCGCAGTGCGCAAACATGAAAGCGCAAGGCATTCGCCGCCTGCTGGTCCTGAGCGGCGAGGCCGACTGGATCTACCAGCAGGCTTTGCGTCTGCGTGAACGGTTGGGCGGTGACGGGGTGTTTATCTCACCTCAGCTTCAACCGGAACCGTACTGCGCGCCCTCGGCGCTGAAAACTCTGCTCGGGCGGGAGTTCGAACACGCCTTTTTTGATGCCCGCCGTGGTTTTGACGTCGCCGCTTTCGCGGCGCTGGCAGGCACGCTAAAAGCCGGAAGCTGGCTGGTGCTTCTTGTTCCAACACTCCAGCACTGGCCGACACTGACGGACGACGACTCCGTGCGCTGGAGCGACAGCTCCGAGCCCATCTCTACGCCGCATTTCGTCGGCCATTTTTGCCGCGTGTTGCAACGCGACGCAGAAGCACTGCTCTGGCAACAACATCTCCCGTTTACACTGCCCGATTATCGCCCGCGCCC
Source organism: Citrobacter sp. 18056 (assembly GCA_902706235.1). Classification (GTDB taxonomy): domain Bacteria; phylum Pseudomonadota; class Gammaproteobacteria; order Enterobacterales; family Enterobacteriaceae; genus Scandinavium; species Scandinavium manionii. The sequence goes on from CACSJR010000003.1 coordinate 64,522, forward strand.
GCAATGGCATGCCGCGAATGGCGAACCGCAGGCTGAGCAGGCGGAGATCCTCACCGCGCTGAAAACCTTGCCGCCGGGCGTAGCGGCAGTGACCGCCGAACGCGGTCGTGGGAAATCAGCCTTGGCTGGAATGCTGCTGAAAACGCTGCCCGCGCGCGCCGCCATCGTAACGGCTCCTGCCAAATCGGCCACCGACGTGCTGGCGTATTTCGCCGGAGAACATTTCCGGTTTATGGCGCCTGACGCGCTGCTGGCCTCAGATGAACAGGCACAATGGCTGATTGTCGATGAGGCTGCCGCCATTCCTGGCCCGCTGTTAGAGCGGCTGGTGAGCCATTATCCACATACATTGTTGACTACAACCGTGCAGGGCTACGAAGGCACCGGGCGTGGTTTTATGCTTAAGTTTTGCGCTCGTTTCCCGCATCTGGCCGCATTCACACTGAATCAGCCGGTGCGTTGGGCAAGTGGCTGTCCGCTGGAAGCCTTCATCATCGACGCACTGCTTTTTGATGATTCGCTTCCCGCGCTGCTCGCGCCAGACACCGTCCAGCTTCAACGCGTTGAACAAACGGCGTGGGAAAGTGAGTCGGAACAGCTTTCCGCCATGTACCGGCTGCTTTCTGCCGCGCATTATCGGACATCTCCCCTCGATTTACGCCGCATGATGGATGCCCCCGGGCAGCATTTTATTGCCGCACGTGAAGGCGAAACGCTGACCGGTGCGCTGTGGCTGGTGGAGGAGGGCGGATTGAGCCCGGAACTGAGTCAGGCGGTGTGGGCCGGTTTTCGTCGCCCGCGCGGTAATTTGGTGGCGCAATCACTGGCGGCACACGGCGGTAGCCCGCAGGCCGCAACGCTCAGGAGTCAGCGTATCAGTCGCATCGCCATTCATCCGCAACGGCAACGGCAGGGTATGGGCCAGCGGATGATTGCGGGCGTCATCGCGCAGATCAACAACTGCGATTATCTCTCTGTAAGCTTCGGTTTTACCGATGAACTTTGGCGCTTCTGGCAGCGCTGCGGTTTTCTGCTGGTGCGATTGGGTACGCATCGGGAAGCCAGCAGCGGTTGTTACACCGCGATGGCCATTTACCCGCTGAGTGCGGCAGGCCATCAGCTTGTAGAGCGTGAGCAGAGCCGCTTCGCACGCGATGCATACTGGCTGGCGCAATGGCGTGATGATGGTGGTCAGGCCGCAAATCAGCCGTCAGAGGCTATTCTTACAGATGATGACTGGCAGGAACTGGCCGGTTTTGCCTGGGCGCATCGTCCTTTAATGGCAGCGGTCGGTAGTCTTCAGCGCCTGCTCGCGGTGGCCACGCAACCCTTGCCTGCATTACGAAGCTCGTTGGCACAACAAAGCGACGCCACACCGGTTCAGAGTGGGCGCAAAGCGCTATTGGCGAAGCAGCGTCATGAGGCGGCAGATGCGCTGAAATGTCTCGACGTGCATCGCAGTGAGATGCTGGCGGAACAGGTGAAAAACCTGCAGTTTTTTTAACAAACTCATTCAGTTAAATGTCATGGTCATTCACGCCTAACGGCGTAGACTCCCCAGCAACAGACCAAGGAGAAAGCCATGAAACATGACCATTTTGTTGTGCAAAGTCCATCAGCCCCAGCCAAACAGCTGCTGCTGTTGTTTCATGGCGTGGGCGATAATCCGGTATCGATGGGGCAGATTGGCCGCTGGTTTGCGCCGCTGTTTCCAGACGCACTGATTGTCAGCGTCGGTGGCGTTGAGCCTTGTGGCCCAAACGGTCGCCAGTGGTTTTCCGTACAGGGCGTGACGGAAGAAAACCGTCAGCAGCGCATTGATGCCATTATGCCGACCTTCATCGACATTGTGCGCCACTGGCAGAAAGAGAGCGGCGTTGGCCCGCTGGCCACGGCGCTGATCGGTTTCTCCCAGGGCACGATAATGTCGCTCGAAAGCACCAAAGCTGCACCGGGTCTGGCATCACGCGTCATCGCTTTCAACGGACGATTTGCCACGCTGCCGACCAGCGCCAGCACCGCGACCACAGTGCATTTGATTCACGGCGGTGAAGACAGGGTAATTGATATGGCCCATGCGGTGGCGGCTCAGGAAGCCTTGATTGAAGCGGGTGGGGACGTCACACTGGATATTGTGGACGACCTGGGGCACGCCATTGACGATCGCAGCATCCAGTTTGCGCTTGATCATCTGCGCTACACTGTGCCGAAACACTATTTTGACGAAGCGCTCAGCGGCGGTAAACCGCAGGACGACGACATCATCGAATTGCTGTAATCTCCGCGCTTAAGCCCTTGATGCTCCAGTGTATAACTGGAGCGCATCCCTCTGTTTTGAACCGGAAATGAGCAGCCATACAGCCATCTGGCTATTTAAGCGGTTAAAATAAAAAGACATAAAAGTTGCTATATTAATTTCCCTGTGTCTTAATGGCGTCCTTGGTTTGGAACACAGACCTTATGAAAGCAGTTTTAGTAAAGCAGTCCTCAGTTCAGGTGTTATCAATAGATATTGCCCTTCATGAGCCGCCTCCTAAGTGCTAAGTAAGTAGCTCTCTCATTACAGGCCATCATCGCCGCATTTAGTGGCTCAATAATTAAGGAAATATCTATGTCTAATAAAATGACTGGTTTAGTAAAATGGTTCAACGCTGATAAAGGTTTCGGCTTCATCACTCCTGACGACGGCAGCAAAGATGTATTCGTACATTTCTCTGCAATCCAGAGCGATAACTTCAAAACTCTTGATGAAGGCCAGAAAGTATCCTTCACCATCGAGAACGGCGCTAAAGGCCCAGCAGCTGGTAACGTTTCCCCGCTGTAAGTCTTGCTGATTATCAGTAGCCATTACAACAGCGATGAAGACAATTGTCTGAGCAGTTAATTAAGAGCTACTGATAAAGAATAAACCCGCCGAGTGCGGGTTTTTTATTGCCTGAATTTCGGGTAGTAATTTGCATGTCTGGCGGGTCTGCAGGGATTGTAGGCCTGCTAAGCGCAGCGCCAGCAGGCACAATATTCAGCTCAATAAAAAAGCGCCCATCGGGCGCTTTTCTTGTTTAAGGTTTTTTCTTCGGCCACTCATCATCGTCGTCCCACTTATCGTTGAAATCACGATGCGGGGGAAGGTCCGGCTTGTTCGCCATATACTTCTTCGGGTCGACGCGCTTGAGATCTTTGATGACGTTAAGAATCACGCCCAACAAAAACACCAGCACCAGGATCCACCAATATTTAGCCAGCCAGTCCATGCCTGATACCTCTTTGAGTAATGCCGCTACGCGACAAGTTGTTCCATGATCCGCTGATACATTCGGGCGAGAAGCTGCAGGTCGGCGGCGTTAACGCATTCATTGATTTTATGAATAGTGGCATTTACCGGCCCCAGCTCCACGACCTGAGCGCCCATCCGGGCGATAAAGCGTCCGTCTGAGGTACCGCCTGTGGTCAGCAGCTGTGGTTTAATTTCATTATAGTGCTCAATGGCGTTCACTACCGCATCGACCAACTTTCCGCGACCGGTGAGGAACGGCTGTCCGGAGAGCCACCAGTCCACGCTGTAGCGCAGTTGGTGTTTTTCCAGCAGAGCGATAACGCGCTCTTTGATCATCGTGTCGGTCAGTTCGGTGCTGAAGCGGAAATTGAACTGCACCACCAGATCGCCAGGGATCACGTTATTGCTGCCGGTTCCGGCATTAATATTCGCAATCTGCATGCTGGTCTGTGGGAAGTATTCGTTGCCCTGATCCCACTCGATCTGCACCAGCTCATTGAGCATCGGTGCTGCGCGATGGACCGGGTTATCGGCCAGATGCGGATACGCCACGTGACCCTGTACGCCATGAATGGTCAGGTTGCAGGTGAGCGAGCCGCGACGGCCATTTTTTACCACGTCGCCCACGACTTCGGTACTGGATGGTTCGCCGACCAGACAGTAATCGAGACGTTCGTTACGCGCCATCAGCGCTTCAACCACTTTGACGGTACCGTGCGTTGCGCTGGCTTCCTCATCGGACGTTATCAGGAACGCCAGACGACCTTTGTGGTTCGGATGCTGGGCGACAAAACGCTCGGCAGCGACAACCATCGCCGCGAGCGAGCCTTTCATATCAGCCGCACCGCGACCGAACAGCATTCCGTCACGGATAGTCGGCTCGAACGGTGGATTAATCCAGCGATCGGCATCGCCCGCAGGCACCACGTCGGTGTGACCGGCAAAGGCGAGGGTTTCACCTTTCCCGCGCCACGCCCAGAAATTCTGCGTGTCGCCGAAGTCCATCGCTTCAACGGTAAAACCAATCGCGCGCAGGCGCTCAATCATCAGCGCCTGGCAACCCGCATCATCGGGGCTAAGGGAAGGGCGGCGAATAAGCTGCTGAGCCAGCTCAATGACCGGGCATGACATACACTACACCTCGTTATACGTCTGGTAACTGGAATCACTAAAACCCAGCAGCATAGGCTGACCGGGCGCGCAGAGCAATGGGCGTTTGATGATTGCTGGCATTTCCAGCATCAACGCGGCGGCAGAATCCGCATTTGTGATACTGGCGCGAACAGATTCATCCAGCTTGCGCCAGGTGGTGCCACGGGTATTCAGCAGCGCTTCCCAGCCCAGTTCGGCGATAAATTTGTCGAGTAACGCGCGGTCAAGACCGTCCGCCCGGTAGTCGTGAAAACGGTATTCGAGCTGGTGGTCATCCAGCCAACGGCGTGCCTTCTTGATAGTGTCGCAGTTTTTTATCCCGTACATCGTTATCATGTTTAATCCTTTTGCGTTGAAACAGGTAAATCGCTCAGATTTTTCGAATAATGAAAATCGGTTGTGGATCATACGTGAAATATTTATACGACCCTACTTATCCCTAAGCTAAATATCAACCCGGAATAATTGAATAGATTTTCACCGGAAGCGCATAATATTGTGAAATCATGCGGAAGTCGTGTTGTTTCAAAATATTGCAGTAAGTCACATTAAATAAATGGGTATCAGTCATAGTATTGTTAAGCCCCGTAATACGGAGGCTTAGGGCAGTTATCGCAGCGATGGGGTATCCCATCTTCACAACTCCAGGCTATTTTCGTACACTAACGATAATAATAAGAGAGGTTGTTATGATCGAACATGAACTGGGAAACTGGAAAGATTTTATCGAAGATATGCTTCGTAAATAATTCCGTTGTGGGTAATGCGCTAACTGTTTGTCCGTTGTGCCACACCGCAGAAATGATAAAAAAGGCGACCCGATACGGTCGCCTTTTTTGTGGGTTGTTCAGTTTATTGCGGCTTCTCTTTCAGCGGGAAGCGGCGACGCACCAGCACGAAGAACAGCGGTACAAAGAAGATGGCCAGTATGGTTGCGGAGATCATCCCGCCCATCACGCCAGTACCGACCGCGTGCTGGCTACCAGAGCCTGCGCCAGTGCTGGTTGCCATCGGCAGTACGCCAAAGATGAAGGCCAGCGAGGTCATCAGAATGGGGCGCAGACGCTGGCGACAGGCATGCAGCGTGGCTTCCAGCAAATCCTGCCCTTTCTCATTCATCTCGTTGGCAAACTCGACGATAAGAATGGCGTTCTTCGCCGACAGCCCGATAACCGTCAACAGGCCGACCTGGAAGTACACGTCGTTTTCAAGCCCGCGCATCCAGGTAGCGAGTAGAGCGCCGATCACCCCGAGTGGCACCACCAGCATTACCGAGAACGGCACCGACCAGCTCTCATACAGCGCCGCCAGACACAGGAACACCACCAGCAGCGAAATCGCATACAGGGCAGGGGCCTGCGCACCGGAGAGACGCTCCTGATAGGACATTGCCGTCCACTCCAGGCCAAAGCCCGTCGGAAGCTGACTCACCAGTTTTTCCATCACGTCCATCGCGGTACCGGTACTGACACCCGGTGCGGCTTCACCGACGATTTCCAGCGCGGAATAACCGTTGTAACGCTCCAGGCGCGGAGAGCCTGTTTCCCAGCGCGAGGTGGCGAAGGCCGAGAACGGCACCATGCCGCCCTCGCTGTTGCGCACATACCAGTAATTAATGTCGTCCGGCAACATACGATACGGTGCGGCGGACTGGACGTACACCTTCTTGGTACGGCCACGGTCCATAAAGTCGTTGACGTAATCTGACCCCCACGCGGTTTGCATGGTGTCGTTAATGTCATCTATCGACACCCCAAGCGCCTGCGCTTTACGCTGATCGATATCGATTTGCAGCTGCGGGCTGTCGTCGAGACCGTTGTGGCGCACGCGGGTTAAGTCCGGTTCATTACTGGCTAAATCCAGCAGCTTATCGCGCGCCGCCATCAAGGCATCATGCCCGAGGCCTGCGTGGTCCTGAAGCTCCATATCGAAGCCCGCCGAGCTGCCGAGACCGCTGATTGCCGCCGGGCTGTTGGCAAACACCCGTGCTTCGTTAATTTTATTAAACGCTTTAGTGGCACGTTCGATAATGGCAAACGAGGTGCCGGTTTTGGTGTCACGATCGTCCCAGTCTTTCAGACGGATAAACATACGCGCGACGTTCTGCCCGTTGCCGCCCGGGCCGGAACCAATGGTGGCAAAAATCGACGCGATGTTGGTCTGCTCATTTTTGAAGAAGTAATCTTCAACCTTTTCCACTACTTTCAGCGTCTGCTGCTGCGTGGAGCCGCTTGGCAACTGGATGGAAGTCAGGAACATGCCGCGGTCTTCCTGCGGCAGGAAGGAGGTCGGGAGTTTGAGGAACAGGAACACCATGCCGCCGAGCAGCAGCACGTAAATCAGGATCCAGCGCAGGCTGCGGTGCAGAATTTTGCCGACGCGAGTTTCATAGCGCTGTGCGCTCTTATCGAACATCCGGTTAAACCAGCCGAAGAAGCCCCTTTGCCCGTGATGTTCGCCTTTGTGCAGCGGTTTGAGCAGCGTGGCGCATAGGGCCGGGGTGAGGATCATCGCTACCAGCACCGACAGCACCATCGCCGATACAATCGTTATCGAGAACTGACGATAAATCGCGCCGGTGGTCCCGCCGAAGAAGGCCATCGGGATAAACACCGCCGACAGCACCATCGCGATGCCGACCAGCGCACCCTGAATTTGTCCCATCGATTTTCGCGTCGCTTCCCGGGGCGAAAGCCCTTCGGAGCTCATGATTCGTTCGACGTTTTCCACCACCACGATGGCGTCATCCACCAGCAGGCCGATGGCCAACACCATGGCGAACATCGTTAGCGTGTTTATCGAATAGCCAAACGAGTACAGGATAGCGAAGGTTCCCATCAGGACGACGGGCACGGCAATGGTCGGAATAAGCGTGGCACGGAAGTTTTGCAGGAACAGGTACATCACCAGGAACACCAGGGCGATCGCTTCCAGCAGAGTTTTCACGACATCGTGAATTGAGGCTTTAACGAACGACGTGGTCTCGTAGGCAATCTTATATTCCAGCCCGTGCGGGAAGTAGTGCGACAGCTCATCGAGGCGAGCCAGCGTGGCTTCGGCGGTCTGCATTTCGTTGGCGCCGGATGCCAGCTGAATACCTAAACCGGACGCCGGTTTGCGGTTGTAGCGGCTCAGATAATCGTAGTTTTCCGCGCCGAGTTCGACTTTCGCCACGTCGCCAAGGGTGACCAGCGAGCCATCTTTATTGACCCGTAACGTGATATCGCGGAACTGCTGCGGTGTTTGCAATAGCGATTGGGCATTAACCGTCGCGTTCAGGGCCTGCTTATTGACCGACGGTGTACCGCCTAACTGGCCGACCGCCACCTGGGCGTTCTGCGAACTGACCGCGTCGGTCACATCCTGAGTCGTCAACTGGTAGCTGTTGAGCTTCGCCGGATCAAGCCAGATGCGCATAGAATACTGTGAGCCATAGGCAGAAATGTTCCCCACACCGTTCACACGGCTTAGAGGCTCCTGAACGTTACTGGCGACATAGTCGGCGATATCCTGTTTATCCATGCTGCCGTCCGTCGAGACGAAGGCGATGGTCAGAATGTTAGTATCCCCGGTTTTACGCACGGTCACGCCCTGATCCTGCACCGCCTGCGGCAGTTTTTTCAGCGCCGACTGCAGCTGGTTTTGCACCTGCTGCATCGCTTCGTTCGGATCGGTTCCGGCGGTAAATGTGATGGTGACGGTCGCTTGCCCGGCAGCACTGCTCTGGGAGGACATGTACATCATGTTGTCGAGCCCGGTCATGTTCTGCTCGATAACCTGGGTGACAGTATTCTCCAGGGTTTGCGCTGATGCTCCCGGATAGTTGGCGGTGATACGCACGTTAGGTGGTGCTAAATCGGGATATTGCTCAACAGGCAGTGATAAAATCGCCAGCGTCCCTGTCAGACACAACAGGATAGCCAGTACCCAGGCAAAAATGGGGCGATCAATAAAGAAATTCGCCATCGGAATCAGGACCTCATTACACGTATTTTTTTGTTATTACAGGCTTTGAACACTGTAGCGGCAAGGCCTGAACGAAACGTGGAGAAATTAAGGAGATAGTGTAAATTATCATGCCGCTTTCATGCATAATCATACATAACTCCATGTAAACATGCGTAACGACAAACCGCGCCACGACGGGTAGACTTGAAAACGAATTCTGACGCTGTGGAGCCGTAATGTCATTCAATATCGAAATCATCAAAGACAAAGTCCTGTCGGAAAATTACTTCGTATTGCGCAATATCACCTACGATTTGACGCGCAAGGATGGGGAAGTGGTGCGCCATAAACGCGAAGTCTACGATCGCGGTAACGGAGCCACCATTCTGCTTTATAGCCCGCCTAAGCAAACCGTGGTGCTGGTGCGCCAGTTCCGTGTCGCGACATGGGTCAATGGCAATGCCGACGGCAGGCTGATTGAAACCTGCGCCGGGTTGCTTGATGACGATGATCCGGAAACCTGTATCCGTAAAGAAGCGGTAGAGGAAACCGGCTACCAGGTGGGCGAGGTCCGCAAAGTCTTCGAACTGTACATGTCGCCGGGCGGTGTAACCGAACTGGTCCATTTCTTTATCGCCGAATACCACGACAACCTGCGTGCTAACGCGGGAGGCGGTGTGGAAGATGAAGACATCGACGTGCTGGAAATGCCTTTCGAACGCGCGCTGGCGATGGTCAAAAGCGGTGAAATTCGTGACGGCAAAGCGGTTATCCTGCTTCAATATCTGCAAAACGCCGGTTTAATGGACTAATCTGATTGAGTAAAAGGTGGTCGCCAGGGGAGGATACGCGGCACTAATCGACGTTTTTTTCTTCTGGGGTCATCTCGTGTCTTTTCGTCTGCTTTTTCTTTTGTTGCTGGCCGGGTTACCGTCGACGCTGACGTGGGCGGCGCCTGTGCAACAGGAATTCAGCGACTGGCAGGTGACCTGCAATAATCAGAATTTCTGCATAACGCGTAATATTGGCTTACACCACGGGCTGGTGATGTCGCTGACGCGCAGCGCGGGTGCGCACAATGATTCGACCCTGCGCATCGAGCTGGGTGGCCCGGAAAACCAACTGCCCAAAATTCCCCCTATCGCCCCACGTTTGCTGCTGGACGGCTCGCCGTTAAAACTGGCCGGTGAACGCTGGCAGATTACGCCGTGGCATCTCAGCACTGGCGACAGTCCAGCCATCAACACTTTCCTCCAGCATATTCAGGATGGACAGGCGCTAACGCTTGAAAAAGGCACGCAGAGCATCTCTTTGCAGGGACTGAAAGCGGCGCTGCTGTTTATTGACGATCAGCAAAAGCGCGTCGGCAGTGAAACTGCGTGGATTGGCAAAGGCGATGAGCCACCGCTGAGTGTGCCGCCCGCTCCGGCACTGAAAACGGTGAAAAAAGTGAATCCGACGCCGACACCGTTCAGCCGCGAAGAGTTTAACGATCTGCTCGATTATGGTACCTGGCGCATGAATAACAGCCAGTGCTCGCTGGATCCCCTACGGCGCGAAGTGTGGGTTACGCCGCTCACCGACGATAAAGCGCTGCTGATGCTGACCTGTGAATCGGGGGCCTACAACACCATTTATCGTGCGTGGCTTGTCTCGCGACAGAAGCCTTTTGTCGCACAGCCCATAAGGCTGCGCCTGCCGTTTTTGCCGCAGGAAAGTGACGAGCGTGAAATCGAACTGGTCAATCTGACCTTTAATGATAAAACGCGTGAGCTGGAGACGCTCGATAAGGGGCGCGGTCAGGGCGACTGCGGCGTACAAACGCGTTGGCGTTATGACGGCCAGCGCTTTCGTCTGGTTCGCTATGCCGGACAACCGGCCTGCGATAACTGGCAGGGGCCAGATGCCTGGCCCACGTTGTGGATAACAAGATAGTCTTATCGCCTGATGGCGACGCTGTGCGCCTTATCAGGTCTACACTTTGGTAGGCCTGATAAGCACGCGTCATCGGGCATTTCTCTCTACTTATGCATAACCTTCTTCGCTTTCTCGACAACGTTCTCCACCGTAAAGCCAAAGAACGGGAACAGCTTCTCGGCGGGCGCTGATTCGCCATAGGTAGTCATGCCGACAATCGCCCCTTTCAGGCCCACGTATTTGTACCAGTAATCCGCAATCCCGGCTTCGACCGCCACGCGAGCGGAGACGTCCGACGGCAATACGGATTCACGATACGTCTCATCCTGCATATCAAACACATCGGTAGAGGGCAGGGAAACCACCCGCACGCTATGCCCATCAGCCACCAGTTTTTCCGCTGCCAGCACGGTGATTTCCAGTTCTGACCCCGTCGCAATCAGGATAAGGTCCGGCTTGCCGCCCGAGTCTTTCAGCACATAGCCGCCGCGGGCAATGGCTTTCACCTGGTCCGGCGAGCGTTCGATTTGTGCCAGATTCTGTCGGGACAAGATCAACGCCGTTGGGCCGTCGTGGCGTTCAATGGCGGCTTTCCACGCCACTGCCGTTTCTACCTGATCGCAAGGACGCCAGGTGCTGAAGTTTGGCGTCAGGCGCAGGCTGGCAAGCTGTTCAACCGCCTGGTGCGTCGGGCCGTCTTCCCCAAGGCCGATCGAGTCATGGGTGTACACCATAATTTGTCGCGCCTTCATCAGCGCCGCCATACGCGCAGCGTTGCGGGCGTATTCCACGAACATCAGGAAGGTCGCGGTGTAGGGCAAAAAGCCGCCATGATGGGCGATACCGTTGGCGATGGCGGTCATACCGAATTCGCGCACGCCGTAGTGAATGTAATTCCCGGCCGGATCCTCTTTTAGTGAAACCGATTCTTTCCAGATAGTCAGGTTACTCGGCGCAAGGTCAGCCGAACCGCCTAACAGCTCTTTCAGATATGGGCCATAAACGTTAAGCGTATTTTGCGATGCCTTACGGGTGGCTATCTTCGCCGGTTCCGACTGCAATTTCTCAATATACTTTTGAGTCACGTTCTGCCAGTTATCCGGCAGTTTGCCACTCATGCGGCGCTCGAATTCTGCCGCCAGATCTGGGTGTGCCTTTTTATACGCCGCAAGTTTATCATTCCAGCTGCGCTGGGCTTTTTCACCTTTCTCGCGTGCGTCCCAGCCCTGATAAATCTCTTTCGGAATGTCAAACGCCGGGTACTTCCAGCCTAACTGTTTGCGCGCCAGCGCCACTTCTTCTTCTCCGAGCGCCGAGCCGTGCGACTCCTCTTTCCCGGCTTTATTTGGCGAGCCAAAACCAATCACCGTCTTACAGATAATCAGCGACGGTTTGTCCTTCACGCTTTGCGCTTCGATGATCGCTTTTTTCACCGCCTCCGGGTCGTGCCCATCGATTTCATGCACCACGTGCCAGTGATATGCCTCGAAACGTTTGGCGGTATCATCGGTAAACCAGCCTTCGGTATGACCGTCAATCGAGATGCCGTTGTGATCGTAAAAGCCAATTAGTTTTCCGAGGCCCAGTGTTCCGGCCAGCGAGCACGCTTCGTGCGAAATACCTTCCATCAGACAGCCATCGCCCATAAACACATAGGTATAGTGATCGACGATGTCGTGGTCCGGCTGGTTAAACTGCGCCGCCAGCGTGCGCTCGGAAATCGCCATCCCGACGGCGTTCGCCAGCCCCTGACCGAGCGGGCCGGTGGTGGTTTCGATGCCCGGTGTGTAGCCCAGTTCCGGGTGTCCCGGCGTTTTGGAATGCAGCTGACGGAAGTTTTTCAGCTCATCCATCGGCAGGTCGTAACCGGTCAGGTGCAGCAGGCTGTATTGCAGCATCGAGGCGTGACCGTTGGATAAAATAAAACGGTCTCGATCGTACCAGTGCGGGTCGGTCGGGTTGTGCTTGAGGAAATCATTCCACAGAACTTCGGCAATATCCGCCATCCCCATTGGGGCACCCGGGTGGCCGGAATTGGCTTTCTGCACAGCGTCCATACTCAGGGCGCGGATTGCGTTGGCTAGCTCTCTTCGGGACATAGCATTCTCCGTGGCAAAAGTTACAGTTTGGCGGCGAGTAAATCTTCCAGCTTGCGCTGATCAACGGCGAACAGTCGAATACCTTCCGCCAGTTTGTCCACCGCCATCGGGTCCTGATTATGCTCCCAGCGGAACTGCGCTTCGGTGAGCGGGGCCGGGCGGTTGAAGAATTGTGCGGCCGGAATGAGTTTGCGGGTAACCGCTTCGTCTTTTTCCTGCAGCTCCTTCAGCAGTGGCGGGGCGATGGTCAAGCGGTCGCAGCCAGCCAGCGCCAGAATTTGCTCCGTGCGGCGGAAACTTGCACCCATCACTACCGTGTTGTAGCGGTGCTGTTTGAAGTAATCGTAGATATTACGCACCGACTTCACGCCCGGATCTTCTTCCACGACGTACGGGTCCATTGGCTCGCGTTGCTGATACCAGTCGTAAATGCGCCCGACGAACGGAGAAATCAGGAACACGCCCGCTTCGGCGCAGGCGCGGGCCTGAGCGAAGGAAAATAGCAGCGTCAGATTGCAGTGAATACCTTCTTTCTCCAGCACCTCGGCGGCGCGGATGCCTTCCCAGGTCGAAGCCAGTTTGATCAGAATTCGGGATTTATCCACACCCTGATCGGCATACAGCTGCACCAAATGTCGCGCTTTGGCGATGCTTTTGTCTTTATCAAACGATAGCCGGGCGTCCACTTCGGTGGAAACGCGTCCGGGGATGCTTTTCAGAATTTCTGCACCGAAATTAACCGCCAGTTTGTCGCAGGCATCGATAACCTGCTGTTCGCGGCTGCTGCCCTGCTTTTTGGCAAACGCCACCGCGTCGTCAATCAGATGTGTGTAGTGTTCGAGGCCTGCGGCTTTCAGCAACAGGGAAGGGTTAGTGGTGGCATCTTCCGGCTGATAATGGCGGATGGATTCGATATCGCCGCTGTCGGCGACCACCGTGGTGAACTTCTTGATACCGTCTAGCTGGTTCATGAAAAGAGACTCCTTAAAAAGCAAAGTGTTATACGAAGGCTCTCGCTCGCACTTCGGGGGAATTCAGGTCATGCCTAACTCAAAAGCATAGCAGACGGGCTCGCCTTGGTTTACGACACTGCTTAACGGGAGTGTTAAAAATTAATAACAAAATTGCGTTTTTGATGACGAGAGTATGGCAGCCTTCAAAGTTTACGAGACCGTGAAAGGGGATACTCACGGGTTAGCACCGGGAACACATATCTCCTAATTCTGTGACGTAAAAGGAATCTAAAATGGATGACCAGTTAAAACAAAGCGCCCTCGATTTCCACGAATTCCCAACGCCAGGCAAAATTCAGGTCTCTCCGACCAAGCCACTCGCTACGCAGCGCGATCTGGCCCTGGCCTATTCACCGGGCGTGGCCGCCCCGTGCCTCGAAATCGAAAAAGACCCGCTGGCGGCATTTAAATACACCGCCCGTGGCAACCTGGTGGCGGTAGTCTCGAACGGCACCGCGGTACTGGGCCTCGGCAATATCGGTGCGCTGGCCGGTAAGCCCGTCATGGAAGGAAAAGGGGTTCTGTTCAAAAAATTTGCCGGGATTGACGTCTTCGATATCGAAATCGACGAGCTTGATCCAGACAAGCTGATTGACGTGGTCGCCGCGCTGGAGCCAACGTTCGGCGGCATCAACCTTGAAGACATCAAAGCACCAGAGTGCTTCTACATCGAGCAAAAGCTGCGCGAGCGGATGAAAATCCCGGTCTTCCACGATGACCAGCACGGCACGGCGATTATCAGCACTGCCGCCATTCTCAACGGTTTGCGCGTGGTTGAGAAAAATCTCTCCGACGTGCGGATGGTGGTGTCCGGTGCGGGTGCGGCGGCAATCGCCTGCATGAACCTGCTGGTGGTGCTGGGGATGCAGAAGCACAATATCGTGGTTTGCGATTCCAAAGGCGTTATCTACAAAGACCGCGAACCCAATATGGCGGAAACCAAAGCTGCATATGCGGTGGATGACGACGGCAAGCGCACGCTGGATGACGTAATTGACGGCGCAGATATCTTCCTCGGCTGTTCTGGCCCGAAAGTGCTGACTCAGGAAATGGTCAAGAAAATGGCGCGGGCGCCGATGATCCTTGCCCTGGCAAACCCGGAGCCGGAGATTCTGCCGCCGCTGGCGAAAGAAGTGCGCCCGGACGCTATCATCTGCACCGGCCGTTCCGATTACCCGAACCAGGTGAACAACGTGTTGTGCTTCCCGTTCATCTTCCGCGGCGCGCTGGACGTGGGTGCTACCGCAATTAACGAAGAGATGAAGCTGGCAGCGGTTCACGCCATTGCCGAACTGGCGCACGCCGAGCAGAGTGAAGTGGTGGCGTCGGCGTATGGTGATCAGGATCTGAGCTTCGGCCCGGAATACATCATTCCAAAACCGTTCGACCCACGGCTGATCGTCAAGATAGCACCTGCGGTGGCCAAAGCGGCGATGGATTCCGGCGTGGCGACGCGTCCGATTGCAGATTTTGCCGCTTACGAAGAGAAGCTGAGCGAGTTCGTCTACAAAACCAACCTGTTCATGAAGCCAATTTTCTCTCAGGCGCGAAAAGAGCCGAAACGCGTTGTGCTGGCGGAAGGGGAAGACACTCGTGTACTGCATGCGACTCAGGAGTTAATCACGCTGGGTCTCGCGAAGCCGATTCTGATTGGTCGTCCGAACGTGATTGAAATGCGCCTGCAGAAATTGGGGCTGCAAATGAAGCCGGGCGTCGATTTCGATATTGTGAATAACGAATCCGATCCGCGCTTTAAAGAGTACTGGATGGAGTACTACAACATCATGAAGCGCCGCGGGATTACCCAGGAGCAGGCGCAGCGTCATGTCATCAGCAACACCACGGTGATTGGTGCGATCATGGTTCAGCGCGGCGAAGCGGATGCGCTGATTTGCGGGACTATCGGTGATTATCACGAGCACTTTAGCGTGATTCAGCAACTGTTCGGCTATCGTGACGGCGTACATACCGCCGGGGCGATGAACGCGCTGCTGCTGCCGAGCGGCAACACCTTTATCGCTGATACCTACGTAAACGACGATCCGACGCCGGAACAGCTGGCGGAAATCACGTTGATGGCGGCTGAAACCGTGCGTCGTTTTGGGATTGAACCGCGTGTGGCGCTGTTGTCGCATTCGAACTTTGGTTCGTCCAACTGTGTGGCGGCGACCAAAATGCGCCAGACCCTCGACCTGGTGCGCGCCAGTGCGCCAGAGCTGATGATCGACGGTGAAATGCACGGTGACGCCGCGCTGGTGGAAAGCATCCGCCACGATCGTATGCCGGACAGCCCACTGAAAGGCGCCGCGAATATTCTGGTGATGCCGAATATGGAAGCGGCGCGTATCAGCTACAACCTGCTGCGCGTGTCGTGCTCGGAAGGGGTGACCGTCGGGCCGGTACTGATGGGCGTGGCGAAACCGGTGCATATTCTGACGCCGATCGCGTCGGTGCGTCGTATCGTCAATATGGTCGCGCTGGCGGTGGTTGAGGCCCAGACCGAGCCGCTGTGATTTCACTTTGCGTAGGCCCGGTTAGGTGGGGTGAGGGGAACTAAATCCAGTCTCTGACTTTTATAAACTCATTCAAGGCAGCCTCAGGGCTGCCTTCTTCTGTCTGGTAGTTATACTCCCAGCGCACCAGCGGCGGCATCGACATTAAAATCGACTCCGTACGCCCGCCGGTCTGCAAACCAAACAGCGTACCGCGATCCCACACCAGATTGAATTCCACGTACCGGCCCCGGCGATAAAGCTGGAAGTCGCGCTCGCGCTCGCCGTAAGCCAGCGCTTTGCGGCGTTCGACAATCGGCAGATAGGCTTCGGTATACCCGTCGCCCACGGCTTGCATAAACGCAAAACACTGGTCGAAATCAGGCGTATTCAGGTCGTCAAAGAACAGGCCGCCGATGCCACGCTGTTCGTTGCGGTGCTTGAGGAAGAAGTACTCGTCGCACCATTTTTTGTAGCGCGGATAGACGTCGTCGCCGAACGGCTGACAGAGATCCCGGGCGACGGTGTGCCAGTGTACGGCGTCTTCGTCAAAACCGTAGTACGGCGTTAAATCAAAACCGCCGCCAAACCACCACACCGGATCGGCGTCCGGTTTTTCAGCAATGAAGAACCGCACGTTGGCGTGGCTGGTGGGCACAAAAGGATTGCGGGGATGAACTACCAGCGAAACGCCCATCGCTTCAAAACGACGACCCGCCAGCTCCGGGCGGTGCGCCGTCGCTGACGCAGGCATGGCGTCGCCGTAAACGTGAGAGAAATTCACGCCGGCTTGCTCGAACACGCCGCCGTCTCGTAGCACGCGGCTACGCCCGCCGCCGCCAGCATCGCGCTGCCAGTTATCTTCAACAAACACGCTGCCATCGACCGCCGCAAGCTGCTGGCAGATGCGGTCCTGGAGCGTCAGTAAAAAAGCTTTTACCTGTGCGGCATCCGGTTTCATTAACGTCTCTTCACGTGTGCTTTCTGGTTATCGAACCAGCTGAAATAACTGATGATGCCCGAAGCAATCGCGTTGGCAATTTTCTGACGAAACGCGGTGGTGCCCAGCAGCTTCTCTTCACCCGGGTTGGTGATAAACGAGGTCTCGACCAGCACGGACGGAATTGACGGTGACTTCAGCACCACAAATGCGGCCTGTTCAGTGCTGCGGCTGTGCAGGCGATGCACCGGTTTAATCTGCTTCAAAATGTGCGAGCCGAGCGTCAAACTGTTCTTAATCGTGTCAGTTTGCACCAGATCGAACAGCACCTGCTGTAACAGGTGATCTTTATCCATCGCTTTTTTACCTGCCAGCTCATCGGCGGCGTTTTCCTTATCGGAAAGGTATTTCGCCATGGCGCTACTGGCTCCGCGATTGGACAGGGCAAACACCGATGCTCCGGCGGCACTCGGGTTGGTGAAGCCGTCAGCGTGGATCGACATAAACAGATCCGCCCCGTGTTTGTGCGCGATTTCCACGCGGTCATAGAGGGGAATAAAGGTGTCGCCAGTGCGCGTCAGGTAGGCATCAATGCCGTGACTGCGCAGAATGGAGCGTACGTTTTTGGCTATCGCCAGCACCACGTGTTTTTCTTTCGAACCGCCGTGACCGATGGCGCCGGTGTCAATGCCACCGTGACCCGGATCGAGCATCACGACGCGACGCGCGCCGGATTTTTTAGTCGCAGGTTTACTGTGACCATTGCTGGTTTTCAGCGTTCCATCTTTGGCAATAGCGTTTGACATGCCGGATAGCGTCAGCGCGGCCAGTCCAGCTTTTAGCACCTGGCGGCGAGATGCGAGTGTCTTTAGGGGTTTAAAAGTGCTCATGCGGCCCGATTTGTAAAAATAAATATTCCATGTGTTATATCGTATCGTGTTTTCCGTTACGACAATCTGGGATGAGAATTGTTTTACTTTTCATTTCAATACGTGACAATGCAACATTATGCCATTTTTTTGACCGTTATCGGCAAGTTATTGGATAATTAAGACGTTCACGCCATAATCACTGTTTTTAAACCTGAAAAAATGGGCAATACCATGGAGATACGCGTTTTTCGCCAGTCCGATTTCGAAGAGGTCATTACGCTCTGGGAGCGCTGTGACCTGCTACGCCCATGGAATGACCCGGAAATGGATATCGAACGTAAGCTAAACCATGACGTTAGCCTGTTTTTGGTGGCGGAAGTGAATGGCGAAGTGGTCGGCACCGTAATGGGGGGCTACGACGGCCACCGCGGTTCGGCATATTATCTCGGCGTGCATCCGGAATATCGCGGACGCGGCATTGCCAATGCGCTGCTAAATCGTCTCGAGAAAAAACTGATTGCCCGCGGCTGCCCGAAGTTACAGATAATGGTCCGTGAAGATAACGATATGGTGCAGGGCATGTACGAGCGCCTGGGTTATGAGCATGCGGATGTGGTCGTGCTCGGGAAGCGTTTGATAGAAGATGAAGAATACTGATTTTTTGCCGTCGGCATACGATGGTCATGGGCGGCTCCGGCTGCCTTTTGTATTTTGGTGTGTCCTGCTATTACAGGCGCGAACCTGGGTGGTGTTTGTGATGGCCGGGGCATCGCGTCAGCAGGGTGGGACGCTGCTGGATCTGTTTTATCCCGATCACGATAATTTCTGGATTGGCCTGCTGCCCGGCGTACCTGCGGTACTCGCCTTTCTCCTGAGCGGCCGACGACACCAGCTTCCACGTTTGTGGCCGCTGATGCGCTGGATACTTATTCTCGCGCAGCTGGGGCTGTTATTCTGGCAGCCACTGCTGTGGTGGCAGGGCGAGCCGCTGAGCGGTATTGGTCTGGCGCTGGTTATTGTGGACGGTTTTGCTCTCTGGTGGCTGCTTAGCAACCGCCGTTTACGCGCCTGTTTTTCCCCGCACGAGGATTAATGGCACTTTTTTGCCATTCTGGACTCCAACAGGCGTTGTGTTGACATACAAAGGATCCTCGAATGAAATCAATGCGTTTATTGCTCTGCGCGCTGCCCCTGGCCTTAACCGGCTGTGCCACCGTCAGTAATGGCTTTAATTCTGTGCACTGGTCGGCGGCGTATCCGTGGAACTGGTTTGGTTCCTCAACGGAAGTGACGGAGCAGGGCGTCGGTGATTTGACCGCCTCCACACCGCTGAATGAAGAGGCCATCAACGATGCGCTCGACGGTGATTACCGCGTGCGTAGCGGCATGAAAACCGATAAGGGCACCATCGTTAAATATTTCGAAGCACTGAAAGACGACAAGGTCGCACTGGTGGTGAATGGCGAGGGCGGAAGTATCAGCCGGATTGACGTCATGGACAGTGACGTCCCGGTAGCCGATGGTGCGAAAGTCGGTACGCCGTTCAGCGAGGTGTACAGCAAAGCGTTTGGCAACTGTGAAAAAGCCAGCGGTGAGGACAGCGCCAACGTTGAGTGTAAAGTCAAAGATAGCCAGCATATCAGCTATATATTTAGCGGTAGCTGGGGTGGCCCGCAGGAACTGATGCCGCCGGATGACTCCCTGAAATTCTGGAAAGTCAGCAAGATTATCTGGCGCCGTTAATTTGCGTCTGAACAAGCCGCCGCCTGAAAAATGCGGGTATAATGCCCGCCATCAATAATGCCACGAGTTCGTGGCATCTTTTTTCAGCTTTTCAGGAGAAGCAGCGATGTCTCAGGTTCAGAGCGGCATTTTGCCGGAACATTGCCGGGCGGCGATTTGGATTGAAGCCAATGTCAAAGGGGACGTCAACGCCCTGCGTGAATGCAGCCGGGTTTTTGCCGATAAGCTGGCAACCTTTGAAGCTAAATTCCCCGACGCCCATCTCGGCGCTGTGGTGGCGTTTGGTCATGACACCTGGCGCAGCCTGAGCGGCGGTGTGGGCGCGGAAGAGCTGAAAGATTTTCCCCTTTACGGCAAAGGCCTTGCACCATCCACCCAACATGATGTGCTGATCCACATTCTCTCCCTGCGCCATGATGTGAATTTCTCTGTCGCTCAGGCCGCACTGGAAGCGTTTGGTGGGGCTATCGACGTCAAAGAAGAAACCCACGGTTTCCGTTGGGTGGAAGAGCGTGATCTCAGCGGTTTCGTTGACGGGACTGAAAACCCGGCAGGCGTTGAGACGCGTCGTGAAGTGGCGGTGATTGCTGACGGCGTGGATGCCGGCGGCAGCTATGTGTTTGTCCAACGCTGGGAACATAATCTCAAGCAACTGAACCGGATGAGTATCCCGGATCAGGAAATGATGATGGGTCGCACCAAAGAAGCTAACGAAGAGATCGATGGTGATGAGCGTCCGGAAACGTCACACCTGACCCGCGTCGATCTGAAAGAAAACGGTAAAGGGCTGAAGATTGTGCGCCAGAGCCTGCCGTATGGCACCGCCAGCGGCACGCACGGTCTCTACTTCAACGCTTACTGCGCGCGGTTGTATAACATCGAACAGCAATTGCTGAGCATGTTCGGCGACACTGACGGTAAACGTGATGCAATGTTACGTTTTACTAAGCCGGTGACTGGGGGCTACTACTTCGCGCCGTCGTTGGATAAATTACTGACGTTGTAATGTTTGAGTGCCCGGTGGCGCTGCGCTTACCGGGCCTACAGACGCCATCGACAATGATTACAACAATCCCTTATCGATAAACGTCTGGCGCGTGGCCACGTTTAAATCATACTCGCCGAGCTTGTCCGGGCTGACCCACGCAATTTCCTGAAACTCCTCGTTAAACGTCACTTCACGATTGGCACTGATGCAGTCAAACATCAGGTAAATCATGTAAATCTGTTCTTTGCTGCCGTCGGCGTAGGTTTTGATGCGGGTGTCGTCACGGAAATGCCACGGGGTGATTTTCTCGATGCGCAGCGCTTCACCCAGCTCTTCGCCTATTTCGCGCAGTAGCGCCTGTTCCATTGTTTCACCGGGCTCCATACCTCCGCCCGAAAGCGCCCACTGGCCAGGAAATACACCGCGGTCATCGGCCATTTTGCACAGCAGATACTCACCGTTATTCTGAATAATCGGGCAGACAATCGTCCTTTGGCGCATCAGTTCATCCTCATTGCGGGTTTCGTCGAGTGTACCAAATTGGCTGGCTGATGAACGCCGAAAAACCCTTATTCTGTTTTCAACTTCCAAAGCACCAAACGGTATATAAAACCGTTACTGCTTTCATCCTCGTTATAAATATTATGACAGTCGATAGTCATCACATTTATAAGGGTGCGCAATGGCCGTTAAATCACTGAAAAAAGGAACGCTGGTGCTGGGAGCCTTGCTGCTGGCGGCTCAGGCACAGGCAACCGAGTTGCTGAACAGTTCCTATGATGTTTCCCGCGAGCTGTTTGCTGCCCTGAATCCCCCGTTTGAACAACAGTGGGCGAAGGACAATGGCGGTGACAAGCTCAACATTAAGCAATCCCACGCCGGTTCTTCCAAACAGGCGCTGGCGATTTTGCAGGGTCTGAAGGCCGATGTGGTGACCTACAACCAGGTGACGGACGTGCAGATCCTGCATGACAAAGGCAATTTGATCCCGGCGAACTGGCAGAGCCGTTTGCCGAATAACAGTTCTCCATTCTATTCGACCATGGCGTTCCTGGTGCGTAAGGGCAACCCGAAGAATATTCACAGCTGGAACGACCTGGTGCGCCCGGACGTACAGCTGGTATTCCCGAATCCGAAAACCTCCGGCAATGGGCGTTATACCTATCTGGCCGCCTGGGGTGCAGCGGCCAAAGCCGACGGAAATGATAACGCCAAAACCGAACAGTTCATGACTCAGTTCCTGAAAAACGTTCAGGTGTTTGATACCGGCGGGCGCGGCGCGACGACCACCTTCGTTGAACGCGGGTTGGGCGACGTGTTGATCACCTTCGAATCCGAAGTGAACAACATCCGTAAACAGTACGCGGACCAGGGCTTCGAAGTCGTGGTACCGAAAACCAATATTCTGGCCGAATTCCCGGTGACGTGGGTCGACAAAAATGTGAAAGCCAACGGCACGGAAAAAGCGGCGAAGGCGTATCTGACCTGGCTCTACAGTCCGCAGGCGCAAACCATCATTACCGATTACTACTACCGTGTGAACAATCCGGCGGTGATGGAGAAACTGAAAGACAAATTCCCGCAGACTGAGCTGTTCCGCGTGGAAGACCAGTTCGGCTCCTGGCCGGACGCGATGAAAACCCACTTCGCCAGCGGTGGCGAGCTGGATAAGCTGTTAGCGGCGGGGCACAAGTAATGTTTGCTGTTTCTTCCAGACGCGTGCTGCCGGGCTTTACCTTAAGTCTCGGCACCAGTCTGCTGTTTGTATGCCTGATTTTGCTGCTGCCACTCAGCGCGCTGGTGATGCAGCTGGCGCAAATGAGCTGGGCGCAATACTGGGAAGTCATCACCAATCCTCAGGTGGTGGCGGCCTATAAAGTGACGCTGCTGTCAGCATTTGTGGCCTCGATTTTTAACGGCGTGTTCGGCCTGCTGATGGCATGGATCCTCACACGCTATCGTTTCCCGGGCCGCACGTTGCTCGATGCGCTGATGGATTTACCGTTCGCACTGCCGACGGCGGTGGCGGGTTTAACCCTTGCATCGCTGTTTTCTGTCAACGGTTTCTACGGTGAGTGGCTGGCGAAATTTGATATCAAAGTGACCTATACTTGGCTCGGCATTGCCGTGGCGATGGCGTTCACCAGCATTCCGTTTGTGGTGCGCACCGTTCAGCCGGTGCTGGAGGAACTGGGGCCGGAATACGAAGAAGCGGCAGAAACGCTCGGCGCAACACGCATTCAGAGCTTCTGCAAAGTGGTGTTGCCAGAGCTTTCTCCGGCGCTGCTGGCGGGCGTGGCGCTGTCATTTACCCGCAGCCTGGGCGAGTTCGGCGCGGTGATTTTCATCGCCGGGAACATCGCCTGGAAAACGGAAGTGACGTCGCTGATGATTTTTGTACGCCTACAGGAGTTTGATTATCCGGCGGCGAGCGCGATTGCGTCCGTTATTCTCGGCGCGTCGCTGCTGCTGCTGTTCTCCATCAACACCTTGCAGAGTCGCTTTGGTCGACGTGTGGTAGGTCACTAATGGCGGAAGTTACGCAATTGAAACGCTATGACGCACCCCGCATCAACTGGGGAAAATGGTTTCTGATCGGAACCGGCATTCTGGTGTCAGCCTTCATTCTGCTGGTGCCGATGATTTATATCTTCGTCGAGGCGTTCAGCAAAGGGTTGATGCCCGTACTGCACAACCTGGCGGACCCGGACATGCTGCACGCCATCTGGTTGACGGTGATGATTGCGCTGATAACCGTGCCGGTAAACCTGGTGTTCGGCACGCTGCTGGCCTGGCTGGTGACACGCTTTAACTTCCCGGGCCGCCAGTTGCTACTGACTCTGCTGGATATTCCGTTTGCGGTGTCGCCGGTGGTTGCAGGCCTGGTGTATCTGCTGTTTTACGGCTCGAATGGTCCGCTTGGCGGCTGGCTCGATGAACATAATTTACAGGTGATGTTTGCCTGGCCGGGCATGGTGCTGGCGACGATTTTCGTGACCTGTCCTTTCGTGGTGCGCGAGCTGGTGCCAGTCATGCTGAGTCAGGGCAGCCACGAAGACGAGGCGGCGATCCTGCTCGGCGCGTCAGGCTGGCAGATGTTCCGCCGCGTTACGCTGCCGAACATCCGTTGGGCGCTGCTGTACGGCGTGGTGCTGACCAACGCCCGCGCGATTGGCGAGTTTGGCGCGGTGTCAGTGGTGTCCGGTTCTATCCGCGGTGAAACGCTGTCGCTGCCGCTGCAAATTGAATTACTCCAGCAGGATTACAATACCGTCGGCTCGTTCACCGCCGCGGCCCTGCTGACGTTAATGGCTATCGTGACCCTGTTTTTGAAGAGTGTGGTGCAGTGGCGCCTGGAGAATCAGGAAAAACGCGCGCATCAGGAGACGCATCATGAGCATTGAAATTGCCAGCATTAAGAAATCGTTTGGACGCACTCAGGTGCTGAATGATATCTCCCTGGATATTCCGTCCGGACAGATGGTCGCGCTGCTGGGGCCGTCCGGTTCGGGTAAAACGACGCTGTTGCGGATTATTGCCGGGCTCGAACATCAGACCAGCGGGCAGATTCGCTTCCAGGGCACGGACGTGAGCCGTCTTCATGCCCGTGACCGTAAGGTCGGTTTCGTGTTCCAGCACTACGCGCTGTTCCGTCACATGACCGTGTTCGACAACATTGCGTTTGGCCTGACGGTGCTTCCCCGTCGTGAACGTCCGAATGCGGCGCAAATCAAAGCCAAAGTGACTAAATTGCTGGAAATGGTACAGCTGGCGCATCTGGCCGACCGTTTCCCGGCGCAGCTCTCCGGCGGGCAAAAGCAGCGCGTGGCGCTGGCCCGTGCGCTGGCGGTTGAACCACAAATTCTGCTGCTCGATGAACCGTTTGGCGCGCTGGACGCACAGGTGCGTAAAGAGCTACGTCGTTGGCTGCGTCAGCTCCACGAAGAGCTGAAATTCACCAGCGTGTTCGTGACCCACGATCAGGAAGAAGCGATGGAAGTCGCGGACCGCGTGGTGGTGATGAGCCAGGGTAATATCGAGCAGGTTGATGCGCCGGAACAGGTGTGGCGCGAGCCTGCGACCCGTTTCGTACTTGAATTTATGGGCGAAGTGAATCGTCTGAAAGGCACCCTCCGCGGCGGGCAGTTCCACGTCGGCGCGCACCGTTGGCCGCTCGGCTATACGCCTGCGTATCAGGGGCCGGTCGATTTGTTCCTGCGCCCGTGGGAAGTCGACGTCAGCCGTCGCACCAGCCTCGATTCTCCGCTGCCGGTACAGGTGCTGGAAGCGAGCCCGAAAGGGCACTACACCCAGTTGGTGGTGCAGCCACTCGGCTGGTATGACGAACCGCTGACCGTGGTGATGCGCGACGAAGTACCGCAGCGCGGAGACCGCCTGTTTGTCGGGCTTCAGCATGCGCGCCTTTATAACGGCAACGAACGCATCGAAGGGATCGATGAGGTCTCGTCGCTGGTGCTGGCCGAAACGGCCTGACCTTATCTGACCATTCGAAAAAGGCCTATGGATAACATAGGCCTTTTTTATTTCTGCTGATTTAATCGTCTGCGACAGTAATGAATAAAAGTGACGGGAAGGTCACAGAGAATTACGTGTGGCTGCCATTCTAGCGTAATGACTTGTCACCCTTGTTGCTGTTTAATGGAAATGCGGCACAGGAAATTTAAGTCATATTAAACGTAAGGATATAACCACATTCTCGTGAGGTAGGCATGGTCGATATTAAGCAGTGTGAAGATTTCTTCCCCTCCGATGCCCATGCGTTTTGTGTGTTTATGCTGAACAATCAGGCGATGGCCGATCTTCATGGGCATGAATTTGATGAACTGGTGATTGTGCGCAGCGGTAGCGGTTTTCATATCGTGAATGACCACGCGGAAATGATCCGTCGAGGTGATTTCTTTTACGTCACCGCGAATGATATTCACTATTATGAAGCCACCAGTGAACTATCCCTGATTAATGTGTTAATTCATCGGGAGCGCTCATTTAATTATATTAAGAATATTGAGGGGATGATTCAGTCGATCAGCGATGATACCCGTCCGTTCACTATTCGCTATCAGTCACTGTCAGAATCATCGTTAAACAAGATTATTACACTGGCTGAAAATATCAGCAGTCGGCGGGATGATGTTTTTGATAGCTGCTATTTTTCCAGTACCGAGTCGTCACTTTTGCAGATCCTGACGGTTTTGTGTGAGGGAAATCATGCCAGTAAAATGCCAGCCGCAGAAGCAAAAGGCAAAGTGTATCTGTTGGATCATATTCGACAGAATTATGCTCAGGAGATTAACTGGAAAGGGGTTTGCGAAGAGGGGGGCATTGCGCTGCGCACACTGTACCGCTTCTTCCATGAGATGACAGGAAAAACGCCGGAGAAGTTTCAGCAATTATATCGTCTGCTAAAAGCGCAGGAGTTGTTGCGAACGACAGATATTCCCGTGAGTCGAATTGCCACGACCTGTGGGTTTATGAATCCTCCGAGATTAACTGAAGCCTATCGTCGTCATTTTTC
Source organism: Citrobacter sp. 18056 (assembly GCA_902706235.1). Taxonomy (GTDB): domain Bacteria; phylum Pseudomonadota; class Gammaproteobacteria; order Enterobacterales; family Enterobacteriaceae; genus Scandinavium; species Scandinavium manionii. The sequence goes on from CACSJR010000003.1 coordinate 90,496, forward strand.
ACGCACGCCTTCGCAAGAGCGTCAACGAAGCACCTCTATTCAACAGGAGAGTGAATAAGGTTTATTGGTTGTAATTGTATCGCATGAATTTAATTCAGCCATTGTTACGCTATCTGGCTGGCGATTTTTTATTTTTAAAAAACTGATGTCCAATATTTTTAATTCAGGAATCCGTGCATTATTCCAATAACATAAATGGAGTGTCTGTTATGCCTGATATTAAACAACCGAACCCCTGGTATGTCGGGGTGGTTTCCGGTATGGCTTCTTATATTGATTCGGCAGCGATTGTTTCTAATGGCACTGCGCTGGTTATTTATCAAAAAACGCTCGGAACAACTGCCGCAGAAATTGGCGTGCTTTCCGGGGTGCTGACTCTGTGTATTGCGCTGGGCGCATTTTTTGGCGGTCGCCTTGGCGATTATTACGGCAGGCGCAGGGTGTTTATTATTACGATGGCAATGGTGGCGATTGGCACATTGCTTTTGGCTTTCAGTTCGTCTTTTTCCGCATTACTTATCGGCACGATTTTTGTCGGGTTAGCAACAGGGGCTGATCTTCCCGTTTCCCTGGCGACGATTTCAGAGGCTGCGACGGATAAAAATCGCGGCAAAATTATCGGCCTGTCGAATTTGCTGTGGTTTGCGGGTATTTGCACCACCATGGCGATTTCAGCCGTGGCGGGTGGCTGGGGTAAAACCGGGGCGCAAATTCTCTATTTACATGTCGGCCTCGTGGCCGGAGTGCTGCTGATATTACGCTGGTCGCTGCCGGAATCACCGATGTGGCTCGTGGCTCATAAAGAACGCCTTGGCGGAAAAGCCACCGTGCGTGCGCAAAAAAATTCTTACGCCGACTTGTTTCGCGGCAAATATCTGTGGCCCTTTATCGCGCTATGCCTGTTTTACATGTTCACCAATCTGGCGGCCAATACCGGCGGGCAGTTCGGGGCATATGTCGCGGTGAACGTGGTGGGGATCAGCGTTGAAAAAAATGCGCTGTGGAACCTGCTGGTTATGCCGGTGGGCGTGCTTTCAGGCCTGCTGTTTATGAAGATGGTGGACACCAAAAATCGAATGCCGGTGTTTATCATCGGAGCCTGCTTTTTCGCCGGCGGATTCCTTATGCCGGTGCTGTTGCACTTTTCTCCTGCTTCCTGGCTGTGCTTTTTACTGTTTACCGCCATTGGCAGCGGGATGGCCTTTGAAGGGATGATGAAAGTCTGGTCGCAGGAGTCCTTCCCGACCATGTTGCGAGCCACGGCGCAGGGCGCGATTGTTGGGATTGCTCGTTTAACCTGCGGCATTCTGGCGTTTGTTACACCGGTTCTGCTCGATGCCGGACCGACCGTTCTCTACACCCTTCTGACTGCCATCGTGGCATCGGGCATGTTTATCGGCTGGCTGTGCTTCCACGGTAAGCCGCGCAATGAGTTTTCCAGCGAGGCCGACATTGTCGCTTCCCGGCAGCCTGACGCCTTGTCCGCTGCGGCGCAAAGCTCAACGACGAATTAATCTCACTTACCTCAGGAGTCTTTGATTATGCTTTCAGTCAGTCATATCACGCTGGACGGTGAAGCCACATTATGCGGCGTCGATCGCTTTCCCGTTGTCGGCTGGAAAATTGACAGCGACAGACGCGATGTTCTGCAACGTTCATGGCATCTGCAGTGCAGTACGTCGGCTGATTTTTCAGCGCTGATTTTTGACAGCGGGGAGGTTATCAGCGCGCAGTCCAGTAACCTCGAGCTGGAGGTTACGCCGCTGTTGTCTTCCACCCGCTATTATCTGCGGGTTCGCATTAGCGATAATCAGGGCGAGTCCAGCGGCTGGAGCCCTTCCTCGGAGCTGGTCACGGGCCTGCTCGACACGCCGTGGCGGGCGGAATTCATCTCTGCTGAGTCGCTCAGTGACAAGGCGGAGTCGAAAGCCACATTGCTGCGAAACGCGTTTTCACTGTCGCCGACCAAAGCGATTGCCGCTGCCTGGGTACACGCGACAGCGCTTGGTATCTATCAGTTATTCCTGAACGGTGCACGCGTCGGCAACGATGAACTGACGCCGGGATGGACCAGCTATCGTCATCATTTGCTGTACCAAACCTATGATGTCACCGGTATGTTGAATCAGGGTGAGAACGTTATCGGCGCGGAGCTGGGCGCGGGTTGGTTCAAAGGCGATATGGGTTTTAGCCGCCATCGTAATTACTATGGCGAACAAACCGCGCTGCTGTGCCAACTGGTGATTCAGTATGACGACGGTTCGCGGCAGGTCGTCGGGTCCGATCGTTCATGGCGAGGTAGCGATTCCGCGCGTGAGTTTGCTGAGATATACGACGGTGAGCGGTTCGATGCCCGTCGGGTTCAGGCGGGCTGGAGTCAGGCTGGTTTTAGCGATGGGTCATGGCGGGCGGTCAGCATCGTCGATTGGGATAATAATACGCTGAAGGCACAGGGGGCGGGGACGGTTCGCCAGATGGAACGGCTGGCGGCGAAGGCGCTGATAATTACCCCGCAAGGCGATAAGGTTCTCGATTTCGGTCAGAACATGAGTGGTTGGGTGGAGTTTCGCGTGCGTGGCAAAGCGGGCGATAAAGTGGTGCTGCGCCACTTTGAAACGCTGGATGCCAACGGCAACGTGTACCTCGATAACCTGCGCACCGCCAGACAGACAACGGAATATTTTCTGAAAGGCGAAGGGGATGAAACCTGGCACCCGCGCTTTAGCTGGCAGGGCTTCCGCTATGTGAAGGTGGAAGAATTTCCGGGCGAGCTGGACCTGAGCCAGTTTACCGCCATTGTTATCCATTCCAATATGGCCGCCACTGGGCATTTTTCCTGTTCAAATCCGGAGTTAAATCAGCTACACCACAACATCCTCTGGGGACTGAAAAGTAACTTTGTTGATGTGCCGACTGATTGCCCTCAGCGTGATGAACGCCTGGGCTGGACCGGTGATGCGCAGATATTTTGCCGGACGGCGAGCTATCTGATGCAAACCCAAACTTTCTTTGCCAAGTGGCTGGTTGATCTGAAAGCCGATCAAACACCGGAAGGCGGTGTGCCGCACGTCATTCCGGACATTCTCACCGGACACTGTGACCAGGATAAGTTTCTCGCGGAAGGGGGCACGCATTCCGCGACGGGCTGGGCCGATGCTGCAGTGGTCAATCCGTGGACGATGTACCTGATGTACGGCGATAAACGGGTGCTGGAAAATCAGTATGCCAGCATGAAAGGCTGGGTCGATTTTATGCAGACCCATTCGGATAACGATATCTGGCGCTACAAGCTACAGTTTGGCGACTGGGTGGCGCTGGATGCGCAAGAGGGCAGCTATTTCGGCGCCACGCCGGAAGATCTGATTTGTACGGCCTGGTACGCCAATTCCACCCAGCTGTTGGCGAAAACGGCAAAGGTACTCGAACGCACAGACGATCATCGTTATTACGATGCTTTGCATGAACGGATTGTGGAACGCTTCCGCCAGCGATTCTTTACCGCCGATGGGGATATGACTGCCCGGACCCAGACGGCGCATATTCTCGCGCTCTGTTTCAACCTGGTGCCGGACGCGTTGCGTGAGCGCACGGCAAATACGCTAGTGGAACTGCTTCACCAACATGACGGGCATCTGGTTACCGGTTTCCTCGGCACGCCGTATTTCTGCCACGCGTTGAGCCAGAATCAACATCCAAAAGAAGCCTGGTCGCTGTTGCTGAAGGACGATTTCCCGTCGTGGCTATATCAGGTAAAAGCCGGGGCCACTACTATCTGGGAGCACTGGGACGGCATCAAACCCGATGGTTCGATGTGGAGCCCGGACATGAATTCGTTCAACCACTATGCTTACGGTGCTGTGGGTGAATGGCTGTATCGCACCGTGGCAGGCATTGAGGCGGACGAAATGGCTCCAGGGTTTAAGCATATCGTTATTTCACCCCTACCCGGTGGTGGCCTGAGCTGGATGGACGCGCGCTATCAGTCGATTTATGGCGATATCGCGGTGAACTGGCAGGCGCAAAAGGGGCGTGTGGTGCTGACATTCCGCATTCCGGCGAACACCACGGCGACCGTTAAGCTCCCTGCGGCCAGGGAAATTATCACCGGCGGCTCGTTGAATTTTGCTCATGATAACGGTGAATGGTCGGCGCACTGCGGATCAGGAGAATATCGCGTTGAGTATTTGCCTGATGAATCGGTAGACCTGACTTACACAGACTGATAGCTTAACGGCATCCCACTGAGCAAGCGGCCCGCGTGGCCGCTTTTTCTTTGCAAGTCTGGACCGGAACGTGAATACATTAGAACAAACCATCGGCAATACACCATTAGTTAAACTCCAGCGCCTCACGCCTGATAACGGCAGTGAAATCTGGGTCAAACTGGAAGGCAACAATCCGGCGGGGTCGGTGAAAGACCGTGCCGCGCTATCCATGATTGTGCAGGCGGAAAAACGCGGGGAAATCAAACCGGGCGACGTGCTGATTGAAGCCACCAGTGGCAACACCGGTATTGCGCTGGCGATGATCGCCGCGCTGAAGGGTTATCGCATGAAACTGCTGATGCCCGACAACATGAGCCAGGAGCGCCGGGCCGCGATGCGCGCCTACGGGGCTGAGCTGATTCTGGTCAGCAAAGAGCAGGGCATGGAAGGCGCACGCGATTTAGCGCTGGAAATGGCTACTCGCGGCGAAGGCAAATTGCTCGACCAGTTTAATAATCCGGATAACCCCTTCGCGCATTACACCACCACCGGGCCGGAAATCTGGCAGCAAACTGAGCAACGGATGACGCATTTCGTGTCCAGCATGGGCACCACCGGCACCATTACCGGGGTGTCGCGTTTTCTGCGCGAGCAGGATAAAAGCGTGACTATTGTGGGGCTACAGCCGGAAGAGGGCAGCAGCATTCCGGGCATTCGCCGCTGGCCTGCGGAATACATGCCGGGAATTTTTAATGCTTCTCTGGTGGATGAGGTCATGGATATTCATCAGCGTGATGCGGAAAATACCATGCGTGAACTGGCGGTGCGGGAAGGTATTTTCTGCGGTGTGAGTTCCGGTGGCGCGGTTGCCGGTGCGCTGCGGGTGGCGAAAGCCAATCCGGGCGCGGTGGTGGTGGCGATTATCTGCGATCGCGGCGATCGGTATTTATCGACCGGTGTGTTCGGTGAAGAGAGTTACAGTCAGGGGGCGGGGATTTAACGGTCATGGAAATGATTCTATTCCGGGATAAAACCCGGGCGCAGCAGGCCGATATTGTGGCCGTGCAGTCTCAGGTCGTGTACGGCAGTGTTGGTAACAGCGTAGCGGTACCGAATATCAAACAGCACCATCTGAACGTACTGGCGGTGCCAACGGTACTGTTCAGCAATACGCCGCATTACGATACCTTTTACGGTGGCGTGATACCTGATGAATGGTTCAGCGGTTATTTGCGGGCGCTCGAAGAGCGTGATGCGCTGCGTGAACTGAAAGCGGTGACCACAGGTTACATGGGCAGCGCCAGCCAAATTGCGATTCTGGCCCAGTGGCTGAAAGCGATGCGCGCAAAGCATCCACAAATGATGATTCTGGTGGACCCGGTGATCGGCGATACCGACAGTGGCGTGTACGTGAAGCCAGAAATTCCGGCAGCGTACTGCGAACATTTGCTGCCGCTGGCGCAGGGCATTACGCCAAACGTGTTCGAGCTTGGCGTGCTGAGTGGCAAACCGTGCGAGACGCTGGACGAGGCGATTATCGCAGCTAAAAGCCTGCTGTCAGAGACGCTGAAATGGGTGGCCATTACCAGCGCACCGGTCGCGGACGATAATGACATTCACGTGGTGCTGGTGACCGCAGACAGCGTAGATATCAGCGGCTGGCCCCGCGTGGCGACTGATTTGAAAGGAACGGGCGATTTGTTCTGCTCGGAGTTAATCAGCGCGGTAGTGCAGGGGAAAACGTTGCAGGAGGCAGTGCATTTAGCGGGCAGTCGTGTCGTTGAGGTGATGGCTTACACCCTTGAGAAAGGGTATGACGAACTGATTCTTCCGCCGCGATAATTCTCCACGACAGAAACAAAAATGGCGCCCGAAGGCGCCATTTTTCTATCCATGCGGCATCAATTATTTTTTGATGCGGATAACCGGAGTTTCACCCACGGTCACGCTACCGGACAGTTTGATAAGCTCTTTGATCTCGTCCATGTTGGAGATAACAACCGGAGTCAGGGTAGACTTGGCTTTCTCTTCCAGCAGTGCCAGATCGAACTCGATGACCGGATCGCCAACTTTGACACGCTGGCCTTCTTCCGCGATACGTTTGAAACCTTCGCCTTTCAGTTCAACGGTATCGATACCGAAGTGAACGAACAGCTCAATGCCACTGTCGGACTCGATTGAGAACGCGTGGTTGGTTTCAAAGATTTTACCGATAGTACCATCAACCGGCGCAACCATTTTGTTGCCGGTCGGTTTGATAGCAATGCCATCGCCCACGATTTTCTCAGCAAAAACAACATCCGGCACGTCTTCGATATTGACGATCTCGCCAGAGAGCGGGGCAACAATCTCAATAGTTCCGGTGTCTTTCTTATCATCAGAAACCAGAGATTTCAGTTTATCGAACAAACCCATGATCTTCTCCTAAGCAGTAATTTGGGCCGCATCTCGTGGATTAGCAGATTGTTTTTTCTTCAATGAACTTGTTAACCAGCGTCATTAACTCGTCCGTTGTCGGTTGAGCAAGAGCCTGCTCTGCTAAAACCTTCGCATCTTCGAAGTTCGTGTTACGGATAATCTTCTTAATGCGCGGGATGGAAATGGCGCTCATAGAGAATTCGTCCAGACCCATACCCAGCAACAGAAGTGTAGCACGTTCATCGCCTGCAAGCTCACCACACATGCCAGTCCACTTGCCTTCAGCATGAGAAGCATCAATAACTTGCTTGATAAGCGTCAGGACAGAAGGAGACATTGGCTGGTAGAGATGCGAAATCATATCATTACCACGGTCAACCGCCAGGGTGTACTGTGTTAAATCATTGGTTCCGATACTAAAGAAGTCAACTTCTTTGGCCAGATGACGGGCAATAGTCGCCGCCGCAGGTGTTTCCACCATCACGCCAACTTCGATTGTTTCGTCAAATGCCTTACCTTCGTCACGCAGTTCCTGTTTGAAGATTTCGATCTCTTTGTTCAGTGCACGTACTTCTTCAACAGAGATGATCATCGGGAACATGATGCGCAGTTTACCGAAAGCGGAAGCACGCAGGATGGCACGAAGCTGATCACGCAGGATCTCTTTACGATCCATAGCGATACGGATTGCACGCCAGCCCAGGAATGGGTTCTCTTCTTTCGGGAAGTTCATGTACGGCAGCTCTTTGTCGCCGCCGATGTCCATGGTACGGACGATGACCGCCTGAGAGCCACAGGCTTCAGCTACGGCTTTATATGCAGCGAACTGTTCTTCTTCAGTTGGCAGCGAGTCACGGTCCATGAACAGGAATTCTGTACGGTACAGGCCGACACCTTCAGCGCCATTGCGCTCTGCACCGTCGACATCACGAACGGTACCGATGTTGGCACAGACTTCAACCTGGTGGCCATCGAGAGTGATTGCTGGCAGGTCTTTCAGTTTTGCCAGTTCAGCTTTCTCTTCAGCAACCTGAGTCTGAATTTTACGCAGCGCTTCGATCTCGTCGTTAGTCGGGTTAACGTAAACTTTGTTGTTAACCGCATCGAGGATCAGATAGTCGCCGGTTTTCACGTCAGTGGTGACGCTGCCGGTGCCCACGATCGCTGGCAGTTCAAGGGAACGCGCCATGATTGAGGTGTGGGAAGTACGGCCACCGATATCGGTGATGAAACCCAGCACCTTGTTCAGGTTCAGCTGTGCGGTTTCAGAAGGCGTCAGATCTTTCGCGACCAGGATAACTTCGTCCTGAATAGCGCTTAAATCGATAATTGCCAGACCGAGGATGTTGCGCATCAGGCGCTTACCGATGTCACGTACGTCTGCCGCACGTTCTTTCAGGTATTCATCATCAAGCTCTTCCAGAGCAGTCGCCTGACCTTCGATAATCTCATGCGCTGCTGCATCAGCAGTCATGTGCTTATCTTTAATCAGGGCTATGATTTCCTGCTCCAGCTCCTCATCTTCCAGCAACATAATGTGGCCTTCGAAGATGGCTTCTTTTTCTTCGCCGAACGTTTCGCCAGCCTTCGTTTTAATCGCTTCCAGCTGCGCGGACGCCTTAGCGCGACCACTCAGAAAGCGTTCAACTTCCTGGTCGACGCTATCGGCAGAAATTTTCTTCCGGTCGATGACAATTTCATCTTCTTTCAACAACAATGCCTTGCCGAAAGCGATACCCGGGGATGCTAAAATGCCTGAAATCATAACCCTACCTTACTTGTGACTGATTTTAAAAAGAACTCTTGAACTTACTCGAGTTCAGCCATCAGCTTAACTAAATGCTCAACTGCTTTCTGCTCGTCTTCGCCTTCTGCAGAGAGGGTCACTACGGTGCCCTGGGTCAGACCCAAAGTCTGCAGTTTGAACAGGCTCTTAGCGCTAGCGCTTTTGCCGTTGGAGGTCACGGTGATCTCAGAAGCGAAGCCTTTAGCTTCTTTAACAAACTGAGCGGCAGGGCGAGTGTGCAGACCGTTCGGAGCGGTAATGGTAACTTCTTGCTGGAACATTATATTTCCCCAACTTATAGGTTTAGTGTTGTGGAACTAAAGTCTAGCCTGGCGGCTACACTTTAGCCTGTATAGATTAGCGCCGGCGGATACGAAAGCGATACAGAAGGTCTGACGCGATCCTGGCAGGCACTTCTGGCCGGTGACGTTTAGCTCGTCATTAAACATTATGCCGCGAAAGCAAGATTTGAACCAAATCATAAAATCGATTCAGCAAGCGGAAATCCTGAATTGAATAATTTCGCGCATCAAAATAATTGTGATGGTTAAATACCAGACCCGACGGGGGGAAGCAATGCCGGGCGGACCAAAAGTATGACCTGTGCCACAAAAAAGCACCCTATCGGGTGCTTTTTTCGTCATATTTTTACATTTGGCATTACTGTTGCAATTCTTTATCCGTAAAGAGATCTGCAAACAATGCGGTACTTAAATAACGCTCACCTGAGGACGGTAGGATAACCACAATGTTCTTATTGGTAAAGGTTTCATCTTCCTGCAGTTTCAGCGCTGCTGCGACCGCTGCACCTGAAGATATGCCTGCCAGAATGCCTTCTTCTTCCATCAAGCGACGTGCGGTAGAGATGGCTTCTTCGTTGGTGATGGTGACGACACGATCGATAAGTTTCAGGTCAAGGTTGCCCGGAATGAAGCCCGCGCCGATACCCTGAATTTTGTGCGGGCCTGGTTTGATCTCTTCGCCCGCCAGCGCCTGGGTGATAACCGGTGAGTCGGTCGGTTCAACCGCGACGCTAATCAAGTCGGTTTTGCCTTTGGTGCCCTTGATGTAGCGCGTGACGCCTGTCAGGGTGCCGCCGGTGCCCACACCCGAGATAAAGACATCGACCTGACCGTCGGTGTCTTCCCAGATTTCTGGGCCGGTCGTTTTTTCGTGGATTTCCGGGTTGGCCGGGTTGCTGAATTGCTGCAGCAACAGGAATTTTTCAGGATTGTCCGCCACAATTTCTTCAGCTTTCTGAATGGCACCTTTCATGCCTTTCGCACCTTCGGTCAGAACCAGATTCGCCCCCAGCGCTTTCAGCAGCTTGCGGCGTTCAACGCTCATGGTTTCTGGCATGGTCAGCGTCAGCTTGTAGCCACGCGCAGCGGCAACGTAAGCGAGCGCAATCCCGGTGTTACCGCTGGTCGGTTCAACCAGTTCGATACCCGGTTTCAGCACGCCACGTTTTTCGGCATCCCAAATCATGTTGGCCCCGATTCGGCATTTGACGCTGAAGCTCGGGTTGCGTGACTCCACCTTCGCGAGGATGCGTCCATTACCGATTCGGTTCAGTCGAACCAGCGGCGTATGACCGATTGTCAGCGAGTTATCTTCAAAAATCTTACTCATAGCCCGTCCTTAACTGTATGAAATTTGGGAACGACACCAGCATACGCGGATGGTCATGATGCGGAAGGAAAGTTTTCGTATATCGATATGCTGATGTGAAATAAAGGTTATCAGTATGGAATAAGGGATGGCATACGCCACCCCTTTTTTACTTTTATATACAGATGACAATCATTTCCAGACGGCGTGCTTGTCGCGATAGCAATCCACCCACATGGCGGTGGCCCCGCAAATGGCGACGGGCAGAATAACCAGGTTTAGCACCGGGATCATCGTGAACAGGCTGGTCAGCGCACCAAATTGCATATTGGTGACTTTGCGTGCGCGCAGTGCTTCACGCATCGTTTTGAATGGTACTTTGTGGTTATCGAATGGATAATCGCAGTACTGAATGGCCATCATCCAGGCGCTGAACAGGAACCACAGTACCGGAGCGACGGTCTGGCCGATGCCCGGAATGAAGTACAGCACCAGCAGAATCAACGCTCGCGGTAAATACCATGCCAGTTTTTGCCATTCGCGCTTCATGATGCGCGGCACGTCTTTCATCACGCCCAGCACGCCGGTATCGGGCGGAGTGGCTCCCGTCAGACGCGCTTCGAGCTGTTCAGCCAGCAGGCCGCTGAACGGGGCGGCAATCCAGTTGGTGATGGTTGAGAATAAGTAGCCAAAAACAAGCAGAACGGAAAGCACCACAATCGGCCACAGCAAATAGCTTAGCCACTGCAGCCAGTCAGGAACGTGGCCCATTAACGCCGGGATCCAGTTACCGAGTTCGCTAAACAGCCACCAGAACGCGCCGCCCATCAGCACGATGTTCACCAGCAAAGGCAGGATCACGAAACGGCGAATGCCCGGCAGGGTGATCAGTTTCCAGCCCTGTGAAAAGTAGTAAACCCCACTACGGGGTGCAGAGGTTGAAACCATGGTCAGGTGATACTCCTTTTAGAAAAGTCCTGGTCATTGCGCGCCTATATTATCGGCTTGCCAGACGATATCCAGTTAGGAAATGTTCGAAAAAACAGCAAAAAGCACGATTTGGTTCATCTTTATGCTCCGAATTCCTGGTACGCACTTGCACTTGACGTAATGGGCAAATACTCTTAGTGAGTAAATGTTTGCCGTGGTGGCAAGGTGTTAGAACAACAGAGAATATAATGATGCAGGATTTGCGTCTGATATTAATCATTGTTGGCGCGATCGCCATAATTGCATTGCTGGTTCACGGTTTCTGGACCAGTCGCAAAGAACGTTCTTCTATGTTCCGCGATCGCCCAATGAAACGCATGAAATCGCGTAACGACGATGAGTCGGATGACGACAGCTTCGATGACGAGGTTGAAGGCGTAGGTGAAGTTCGTGTTCACCGGGTGAACCCTGCCCAAAACGTACATGCCGGTGAGCAAGACGCTAACCGCCAGGCGCCGCAGCATCAGTACCAGCCGCCTTACGAGCGTCAGGTACCGCAGCAGCCCGTTAGCCAGGAAGAGCCGTTACGTCAGCCACCTCAGCCGCAGCAACAGCCAGTGCGTCAACAGCCGCCGGTTCATCAGGCACCGGAGCAGCAGCAGCCTGTTGCCGCGCAGCAGCCTGTTGCACAACAGACGATTGTGCCTCAGTATCAGCAGCCGGAGCAGCCTCAGGTGCCACAGCAGCCTCTACCGCAGCCGCATGCCCATCAGCCTGCGCCGGTAGAGCAGCCTGTCGCTCAGCAGTCAATTGCTCAGCCTGTTGTAGAACCGCAGCCGGTGAAACAGGAGCGCAAAGAGACGGTTATCGTCTTGAGTGTTGCCGCGCATCAAGGGTCGCATATCAATGGCGAACTGCTGCGTAACAGCGTTGAGCAGACCGGTTTCGTCTTCGGCGACATGAATATTTACCATCGCCATCTGAATCCTGGCGGCGGTGGCCCGGCGCTGTTCAGCCTCGCGAACATGGTGAAGCCGGGGACATTCGACCCGGAAAACATGGTCGACATGCAAACGCCTGGCGTGACCATCTTCATGCAGGTGCCGTCTTACGGTGACGAGCTACAAAACTTCAAGTTGATGCTGCAATCTGCGCAGTACATCGCGGATGAAGTCGGTGGTGTGGTGCTGGACGATCAGCGCCGAATGATCACCCCGCAGAAGGTGCGTGAGTATCAGGATCGTATCCGCGAAGTGAAAGACGCCAACGCATAAACGCCCGGCGTATCACACCCCTTCCTGAACCCCCGCCTGTCGGGGGTTTTTTATCATTGATGGTGGGATATGGAACCAATCGAACAACAACTTACTGAACTGCGAACCACGCTTCGCCATCACGAATACCTCTATCACGTAATGGATGCGCCGGAAGTGCCGGACGTCGAATACGACCGCTTGATGCGCGAACTGCGCGAGCTGGAACAGCAACACCCCGAGCTGATTACCCCTGATTCACCAACGCAGCGCGTAGGCGCCGCGCCGCTGACTTCGTTCAGCCAGATTCGGCATGAAGTGCCTATGCTGTCGCTGGATAACGTCTTCGACGAAGAGAGTTTTGTCGCCTTTAACAAGCGCGTGCAGGACCGACTGAAAAGCACTGATGCGTTGACCTACTGCTGCGAACTGAAGCTCGATGGCCTGGCCGTCAGCATCCTGTATGAAAACGGCGTACTGATTCAGGCGGCAACGCGCGGCGATGGTACTACCGGCGAAGATATTACGGCCAACGTGCGCACCATCCGTGCGATTCCGCTGAAGCTGCGTGGCGACAATATTCCTGCGCGTCTGGAAGTGCGTGGCGAAGTGTTCCTACCGCAAGCGGGCTTTGAGAAAATCAACGAAGACGCGCGTCGGACCGGCGGCAAACTGTTTGCTAACCCGCGTAATGCAGCGGCAGGTTCTCTGCGCCAGCTTGACCCACGCGTCACCGCGAAGCGACCGCTTACTTTCTTCTGCTACGGCGTGGGCGTTCTGGAAGGCGGCGAACTGCCGGGCAGCCATCTTGGCCGCTTGCAGCAGTTTAAAGCCTGGGGCCTGCCGGTCAGCAACCGCGTTAAGCTGTGCAGCTCTCCGGAGGAAGTACTCGCTTACTACCATAAGGTTGAAGAAGACCGCCCAACGCTCGGGTTTGATATCGACGGCGTGGTTATCAAGGTTGATTCGCTGGAGCTTCAGGAACAGCTGGGCTTTGTGGCGCGTGCGCCGCGCTGGGCGGTGGCGTTTAAATTCCCTGCGCAGGAGCAAATGACCTTCGTACGCGATGTGGAATTTCAGGTCGGACGCACCGGGGCTATAACGCCCGTGGCGCGTCTGGAGCCGGTGCAGGTTGCTGGCGTACTGGTGAGCAATGCCACGCTGCATAACGCCGACGAAATTGAACGTCTGGGCCTGCGTATTGGCGATAAGGTCGTTATCCGCCGCGCCGGGGATGTCATCCCGCAGGTGGTCAACGTGGTGCTGTCAGAGCGCCCGGATGATACGCGTGCCGTTGAGTTTCCAGCACATTGCCCGGTCTGCGGGTCTGACGTCGAGCGTGTGGACGGTGAAGTCGTTACTCGCTGCACCGGCGGTTTGATTTGCGGGGCACAGCGTAAAGAAGCGTTAAAGCACTTTGTCTCGCGTCGGGCTCTGGATGTCGACGGCATGGGCGACAAAATTATCGATCAGCTGGTCGAGAAAGAGTACGTCCAGACCCCGGCGGATCTGTTCCGTTTAACCGCAGGCAAGCTAACCGGACTCGATCGCATGGGGCCGAAATCGGCGCAGAATGTGGTCAGCGCGCTGGAAAAATCGAAAGAAACGACTTTCGCGCGTTTCCTGTATGCGCTCGGTATCCGTGAAGTGGGTGAAGCGACAGCCGCAGGCCTGGCGGCGCATTTCGGCACGCTGGATGCACTGATTGCCGCCTCCATCGAGGATCTGCAAAAGGTGCAGGACGTCGGGATTGTCGTCGCTACCCATGTGTTCAACTTTTTTGCTGAAGAGAGCAACCGCGACGTGATTCAACAGCTTCAGGCTGAAGGCGTTCACTGGCCTGCGCCGGTGGTCATCAATGCCGAAGAGATTGACAGCCCGTTCGCCGGGAAAACTGTAGTGCTGACCGGCAGCCTGAGTCAGATGTCACGTGACGATGCCAAAGCGCGTCTGGTTGAACTCGGGGCGAAAGTGGCGGGCAGCGTATCGAAGAAAACAGATTTGGTGATTGCCGGTGAGGCCGCGGGCTCGAAGCTTGCGAAAGCTCAAGAGCTAGGCATTGACGTTATCGACGAAGCGGAAATGCTGCGCCTGTTAGGAGTGTAACGTGGAAAAAGAGCAGCTGATTGAAATCGCCAACACTGAGATGCCGTTTGGTAAATACAAAGGCCGGATGCTGATTGATGTGCCGGAGGAATATTTGCTGTGGTTTGCCCGTAAGGATGAATTTCCCGCCGGGCGGCTCGGGGAACTGATGGCCATCACGCTGCTGATTAAAACGGAGGGGCTGACCCATCTGGTTCAGCCCCTCAAGCGCAGCCGTTAAGCTTTCGCCTCGTCAACGGCGTTTTTGGCCAGCAGTTCATCCGTCTGGCGTTTATAGCGACGCGCCAACACCGCACAGACCATCAGCTGGATCTGATGGAAAATCATCAGCGGCAGCACCATCATTCCGATCATTGCGGTCGGGAAGAGAATATTGGCCATCGGAATACCGTTGGCCAGGCTCTTTTTCGAACCACAGAATACAATCGTAATCTCATCGGCTTTGTTAAAACCGCATTTACGTGCCACAAACGTGTTCACGACAATCACAATCGCCAGCAGCACAATGCTCACCACCACGATAAACAGCAGCGACCCGACGCCAACCTTGTGCCAGATTCCGTTGACCACCGCTTCACTGAAGGCGGAGTAAACGACCAGCAGAATCGATGTCTGGTCCGTTTTGGAAATCCACTTCTTGTTACGCGACACCCAGGCGGCGGTCCACGGCCGGGACAGATGGCCCAACACGAACGGCAGCAGAAGTTGCAGCATGATTTTGCCGACCTGCTCCAGACTGCCTTCCGCCCCGTGCAGATTCATCAGCAGCCCAACCAACAGCGGCGAAACGAAAATCCCTAGCAGGCTGGATGCCGACGCGGAACACACCGCCGCCGCGACGTTACCGCCCGCCATCGACGTAAACGCAATGGCAGACTGCACGGTAGCGGGCAGAATGCACAGATAAATGAAGCCGTTATAGAGTGTCGGATCGACATTGACCGGCGCCCAGAGAGCAAAAAGCACACCGAGTACGGGGAACACCACGAAGGTGCTGCACATTACCCAGAGATGCAGTCGCCAATGGCTGCCCCCAGCGATAATCGCTTCGCGAGAGAGTTTGGCACCGTGCATAAAGAACAGCAGTGCAATGGCGGCGGTGGTCAGGCCTTCAAAGAAAGGCACGTATCCGCCGCGAGCGGGAAACAGGGAAGCCAGCAGAACGACGCTAATCAGCGTCAGTGTAAAAGGGTCGAGAATGCGGAAAAGTTTCATAAACGCTCCTGAAAGTCGATGCCGCTATTGTGCTTTCTCTGCTTTGAGAAATAAAATTGATTTATTGCATCCATTGATGAATTAAATAGATGAATTATTCCCTGCGTCAGCTGAAAGTGTTTATTACCGTTGCCCGGGCCAAAAGCTTTAGCCGGGCAGGGGAGATGATTGGCCTGAGCCAGTCGGCGGTGAGTCACAGTGTGAAAGAGCTGGAGCATCAGACCGGCGTGAAGCTGCTCGACCGCACCACGCGAGAAGTGGTGCTGACCGAAGCCGGGCAGCAACTGGCAATTCGGCTTGAGCGTTTGCTTGACGAACTGAACAGTACTCTGCTTGAAGCCGGGCGCGTCGGCCAGCAGCTCGCGGGCACCGTGCGGGTGGCGGCGAGCCAAACCATTTCGGCACATCTGATCCCGCAATGCATTGCGGCCAGTAATCAGCGTTATCCTGAAATTGATTTTGTGCTTCACGACCGACCGCAGCGGTGGGTGCTGGAGAGTATTCGTCAGGGTGAAGTGGATTTTGGGATTGTGATAGACCCGGGTGCAGTGGGGGACTTGCAGTGTGAGCCGATTCTGTCAGAGCCGTTTTTTGTGTTGTGCCGGGGCGATCATCCTTTTTCCGGGCTTCAAAGCGTTGAGTGGCAGGCGTTGCAGGGGACCAGGATGGTGTTGCAGGATTATGCGTCAGGCAGCCGACCTCTGATCGACGCCGCACTCGCGTATCATGCCATCGAGGCCAATATTGTGCAGGAGATTGGGCATCCGGCGACGCTTTTCCCGATGGTCGAAGCCGGAATTGGGATCAGCATTTTACCCGCGCTGGCGCTGCCGTTGCCGCAGGGCAGTCAGCTGATGGTTAAACGCCTGACACCAGTTGTTGATCGGCAATTGATGCTGGCGAGACGTAAAAACCGTTCGCTTTCGACCGCGGCACAAGCTTTGTGGGATGTCGTCGGACAACAGGCCCAGGCGCTTACTGCTGCCCGTGCCCACGACCCGCTGTATCAGACATAAATATCAATCTGATGGTCATCCGACGGGTTGTTTACTCCGGTGGCTGGAGTTGAAGGCGTCGCTTGCAGCTGCTCTTTTTCGGCCTGCTGGCGTTGGATCTGCGCCAGCTGCGCTTCAAGCATCGTGATTTGTTCCTGAATCATCTCCGCCTGCTTCTGTTTTTCATCCGCATCACCGCTGCCGTCAGCAATGGTTTTCAGCTGTTGGGTCAGTTTGGTTATTTGCTGAGTGATACGAGTGATTTGAGAAGACGCGTCAGTGCCCTGCGGACTGGCGGTAACGGTTGTCGTTTGCAGACCGGGTGCAGAAGAAGAGGGTAACGAAATTGCCGCCATCATGCGTTCCTTTCAATACGGAAAACAGAGTTATCGGCAGAATGGTGTTGGGCTTGAGGAAAAAGAATTGAGAGGGGAAGTCTGGAGAGACGTGCAGGATATCACTCGTCTCATCCTGAGACTCGCCCTGCGGGTCACCGCTAGCGGTGATGCAAAATCGTTCCCGACGATTTTGTCGAACCTGCAGCAGGTTCTCTTCCTACATGAATCGCGCATAGCAAAAAGGCGCCTTTAGGGCGCCTTTTTACATTGGTGGGTCGTGCAGGATTCGAACCTGCGACCAATTGATTAAAAGTCAACTGCTCTACCAACTGAGCTAACGACCCGAAGTGGTGGGTGATGACGGGATCGAACCGCCGACCCCCTCCTTGTAAGGGAGGTGCTCTCCCAGCTGAGCTAATCACCCACTTCGGTACTTCATGTAAGAAACGCGCTGGCGAGAAATTGGTGGGTGATGACGGGATCGAACCGCCGACCCCCTCCTTGTAAGGGAGGTGCTCTCCCAGCTGAGCTAATCACCCACTTCTCAATTTCTTACATTTACTGCTTCACACGGCGGAGACTACAAAAGTAGTGGTGGGTGATGACGGGTTCGAACCGCCGACCCCCTCCTTGTAAGGGAGGTGCTCTCCCAGCTGAGCTAATCACCCCCGCTGTGTTGGAGTCGCATTATAGGGAGAGTTGAAAATGAGTCAACGCCTTTTCCAAAGATTTTTTTCGTTCGTCGTAAAATTAAACAAAACGATCGCGAATCGTTCCGTGGCGCATGATTTATAAACAAAATCAGCTAAGCGCAGTGATTCACAGGGATGAACGTTGAGGATTCAGGCGGGAGTGATAGAATATCAGCATTATTTTTATTGAGGATCCGCCGGCTGTCGGCAACGTCCTAAACGTAAGGCCATTTCATGAAAATCAAAACTCGCTTCGCGCCAAGCCCGACAGGCTATCTGCACGTCGGCGGTGCGCGTACTGCTCTTTACTCCTGGCTTTTTGCTCGCAACCACGGCGGTGAGTTCGTGCTGCGTATTGAAGACACCGATCTCGAGCGCTCTACGCCGGAAGCCATCGAAGCAATTATGGATGGCATGAACTGGCTGAGCCTGGAGTGGGACGAAGGCCCGTATTTCCAGACCAAACGTTTCGATCGCTATAACGCGGCTATTGACGAGATGCTGGTCGCGGGCACTGCATATAAATGCTATTGCTCGAAAGAGCGTCTGGAAGCCCTGCGTGAAGAACAAATGGCTAATGGCGAGAAGCCACGTTACGACGGCCGCTGCCGCCACGGTCATGAGCATCATGCTGATGATGAGCCGTGCGTGGTGCGTTTTGCTAACCCGCAGGATGGCTCCGTCATTTTTGACGACCAAATCCGTGGCCCAATCGAATTCAGCAACCAGGAGCTGGATGACCTGATCATCCGCCGCACCGACGGTTCCCCGACTTACAACTTCTGCGTTGTGGTTGATGACTGGGATATGGAAATCACCCACGTTATCCGTGGTGAAGATCATATCAACAACACCCCGCGTCAGATTAACATTCTGAAAGCGTTGAACGCGCCGGTACCGGTGTATGCGCACGTGTCGATGATTAACGGCGACGACGGCAAAAAGCTTTCCAAGCGTCACGGCGCGGTGAGCGTAATGCAGTATCGCGATGACGGTTATTTGCCGGAAGCACTGCTGAACTACCTGGTGCGTCTGGGCTGGTCCAGCGGCGATCAGGAAATCTTCACCCGTGAAGAGATGATCAAACTGTTCTCTCTGGGTGCAGTAAGCAAATCTGCCAGTGCATTCAATACCGAAAAACTGCAGTGGCTGAACCACCACTACATTAATTCGATGGCGCCGGAATATGTTGCGACCCATCTGCAGTGGCACATCGAGCAGGAAAACATCGATACCCGCAATGGCCCGCAGCTGTCTGAGTTGGTGACTCTGCTGGGCGAGCGTTGCAAAACGCTGAAAGAAATGGCGGCGAGCTGCCATTACTTCTATGAAGAGTTTGATGCGTTCGATGCCGATGCGGCGAAGAAACACTTGCGTCCGGTGGCACGTCAGCCGCTGGAAGTGGTGCGCGATAAACTGGAAGCCATCACTGAGTGGACCGCAGAAAACGTGCATCACGCGATTCAGGCAACCGCTGATGAGCTGGAAGTGGGCATGGGTAAAGTCGGGATGCCGCTGCGTGTGGCCGTCACCGGCGCCGGTCAGTCTCCGGGCCTGGATGTCACCGTTCATGCGATTGGTAAGAGCCGTAGCGTAGCGCGTATCAACAAAGCGCTGGCGTTTATTGCTGAGCGTGAAAGCCAGCAGTAACAGGCTGGAATAAGAAACGGCAGGCTCAGGCCTGCCGTTTCTTTATGCGCTTTCGTCCGCTATGCTAAGTCGTTGTAGAAAACCGCTTAACCCTTCCCGAACCAGCAGCGTTTGCAAACGCTGTTTCTCATCAGGCTCCATCATTACTAATACATCCTGTATTTTCCGCCAGACGGGATCATTGTCCTGCGTGTGGTAGATGTAATCGGGTTCGGCTGCCTGCAAGGAAAGCTTGAGGTGACGCAGTTTTGGCGTGGTGGCGAGAAAATCTCTGACCTCTGGCGTGATATGAATCAGACGCGCTCTGCCGCCCTTCACGCCAGGGATCGACTCCGTAATCCAGTTTTGTTCCCGGATCCAACGATTGATTGTCTGTTTGGCCACACCCACACAGTTCGCCAGCTCCTGCGTAGTCATTTTGCTGTGAAGTATGTTCATCACTGTCCTTGCGTACGGATACCCAGGCGGAGAAGCAGACCGGTGATGCCTTCACGCAGTAGCAGGCTGGTTAGCTCTTTTTGCTCGTGGTCTGACATTTCTTTTGCGAGCGACAGCAGAAGGGAATCAAAGCTGTCTTCCGCGGGATAATGTACTGCGGCCGGGTAATCAGCGGCGCGCTGGGCGCTGCGTATAAATTCACGGACGTCATCACTGACGTGCACAAGACGTGCTTTGCCGCCCTGAACACCCGGACGAGGTGACGTTTGCCATCCTTCTTTGCGTACCCATTTATTGATTGTTTGTCGGCTATAACCGGTTAGATGGGCAAGTTCCTCCGGTGTCATTCGTTCCTTGAGCATGCTATTTCCTGAGTGCCTGTGTGGGAATTAAAGGTTCATGTTATAGCATCCTTTAACGTGAAACCGTGACGCGTTTAACTCCTGATTGCGAGAACGTACGCAATGTCATTTAGTTGCATGCTTTTTCATCGATTGAAATAGAGGTGAACATTTTGCCGTTGACACCTGGCAAGGGAATTCATATTATGCCGCCCGTCAACACGACACGCTTTATGTTACGGGGCTATAGCTCAGCTGGGAGAGCGCTTGCATGGCATGCAAGAGGTCAGCGGTTCGATCCCGCTTAGCTCCACCAAATTCTGCACCCAACAGATTTGGAACGTGAAGTAAAAATTGTGGGGCTATAGCTCAGCTGGGAGAGCGCTTGCATGGCATGCAAGAGGTCAGCGGTTCGATCCCGCTTAGCTCCACCAAAATTCAAACCCTCGCCTCGGCGGGGGTTTTTGCTTTTCTGCGCCCGTGAAACTTAAGAAAGCGACCTGCTGATGTTAAAACGCATCTGGATGTTAAATTCCATATAAACAATGGGATTTTTCTTGCGGCGGGAACTTGATTCGCTCAATTACTAAACATAATATTTCCCTGTTGCAGTTATATGCCCAGCCGGAATCCTCCCCAAACCAATATGATGTTGAAAAATAACGCTTCTGCCAAAAAATTTTTGCTGGCGCTGATCTTAAGTATATTCTCGATCCCAGTGGCCCGTTTTCTGGCGCCGGAAACCGTAATAGATGGCAACGCCATTTACCTTGCCTGGCTACCGCTGTGCGTCATTTTGTCGGTGCTTCTGCTGTTTGGGCGCCACGCGGTGCTGCCGCTGATTCTGGCGTTTACCGTAACAAATCCCTGGTTTATGTCGTTGCCCTTTGGGCAAAACATGGTGCTGGTGTTCTGCCAGCTGTTTTCTCCGATATTTTCCTGCGGCATTTTGCGCATGCTAATAGGTAAGCGCTGGCGCTTCGGGCTGCCTAACCGTTACATGGGGCAACGTATTTTCTGGGCCTGTTTCTTTGCGCCGTTGATGCTAAAAGGGTCGATGCATCTGGCGGGATTGTGGCTGGACTTCCCGATATCGGTTTCCGGTTATTTTGTTTCCGCCTCGGTTATCTACAGCCTCGTCGATATTCAGAGTCTGATTTGCGCCGGGCTCATTTTCACCATGCTGTTTTATTACCCGCTACGGATGATCATCAACCCACAGTACGCGCGGAAGTTCTGGCTGCGTAACATCCGGCCTGCGCTGAGCCGCCAGCAGTGGCTGTTTACGGTGAACTGGCTGGTGGCGCTGACCGCATTTCTGCTGATTCTCTGCGTGCCATTTGAGTCGGACTATATCGCTGGCTATCTGGTGCCTGTTATTTTCATCCTGTTCTTCCTCGTTATTAACCGCTTTAACTATCCGCTGATCTGCTTATTGTGGGGCATCAGCACTTTTTTCCTGGTGGTCTACAACGACAACTTCTTGCAGGGCGTGAACACCGAATATGCGCTTTCGTTTGTGATGTCAGTGCTTATCTCATTCACCATATGCATGCTTTACATGTCGCAATTACAGGCCCGCAGCAACGCTCTCCGGCGCAAATGGCACAACCAGGCGTGGCAGGATCCGCTGACCGGTCTGCCAAATCTGCGCGCGTTTGAAAGCTATCTGGAGAATCATCCTCAGGCCAGCGTATGCTGCCTGCGGATGGATAATATGGAGTTCTTAAGCCGCCACTACGGGATGATGATGCGTGTGAACTGTAAGCGGATGGTCGCCCGGACTTTGCAGCCGCTGCTTGGCCGGGAAGAACAGCTTTTCCAGTTGCCGGGGAGTGAACTGCTGCTGGTACTGCACGGCTCTGAAACCGCCGGGAGGCTCGCGTATATCGTCGATTTTCTCAACAGCCAGACGTTTAACTGGCAGGGCGATGCGTTGGATCTGGAGTTTGGCGCGGCCTGGGGCGTGATTGAAGGGGAGGGAGAAAATCTGCACCACACGCTTGGTCAATTGAGCTGGCTATCAGAGCAGGCCTGCGCAGCACGGCGGGTACTGGCGCTTGATAACAGTCTGGCGACGGTCTCTGACAACACCACGGAACGTGTGATACAGCTGAACCGTGTGAAGAAAGCGCTGGCTGAAGGCGGTTTAACGCTTTACGCGCAGCCGATTGTTAGCCAGTCCGGCGACCGCTATCACGAGATTCTGGCGCGAATGAGCTGTAATGGGCAAATTATCCCCCCCGATCAGTTCATCCCGGTTATTGCGCAGTTCAACCTCAGCAAGCGCTTTGATTTGCTGGTGGTAGAGACGCTGTTCAAAGCGATGAAGGCGCTGCCGGGCGAGCGTTTCTCCGTCAATCTGATGCCGTTCACGCTGATGCAAAAGGAGATCGCCACTAAAATTCTCGCGCTGTTTAAGCAGTACGACGTTTCCCCGGAATTGGTCACTATTGAAATCACCGAACAGCAGGCGTTTTCCAGTTCTGAAATCAGCGTGCTGAATATTCAGCGTCTGCGCGATTACGGCTGTTTGATAGCGATTGATGACTTCGGTACCGGCTATGCGAACTATGAGCGTCTTAAGCGACTGGAGGCGGATATCGTTAAGATTGATGGCTGCTTCGTGCGTGACATTCTCACCGACCCGGTGGACACGATGATCGTCAAATCTATTTGTGAACTGGCGCGGGTGAAAAACCTGACGCTGGTGGCGGAATATGTTGAAACCGAGGCACAGCGAACGCTGTTGTATGAAATGGGCGTGGATTATCTGCAGGGGTATTTCATCGGCAAACCCCGTCCTCTTGCGGAACTACAGGCATAAAAAAGCCGGGAATTTCTCTAATGCTGGTCACATTAAACGACCTGTATTAGGCATTTCCCGGCCTTTATGTATACCTGATGACTTACAGAACCAGTGCGGCGATGGATGCAGACAGCACGCTCACCAGTGTAGAACCGTAAACCAGTTTCAGGCCGAAGCGTGAAACCACATTACCCTGTTCTTCGTTCAGGCCTTTAATCGCACCGGCGATGATGCCGATGGAAGAGAAGTTGGCGAAGGAAACCAGGAAGATGGACAGAATGCCTTCCGCGCGCGGAGAGAGCGTGCTGGCAATTTTCTGCAGATCCATCATTGCAACGAATTCGTTAGACACCATTTTGGTTGCCATGATGCTGCCGACTTGCAGAGCTTCATGAGCAGGAACGCCCATCACCCACGCAACAGGCCAGAAGATATAGCCCAGAATGCCCTGGAAGGAGATACCGTGGCCAAACCAGCTGGTCACGGTGAAGAACAGCGCATTCAGCGCAGCAATCAGAGCGATAAAGCCAATCAGCATAGCGGAAACGATGATCGCCACTTTGAAGCCAGCCAGAATGTACTCGCCCAGCATTTCGAAAAAGCTCTGGCCTTCGTGCAGATTGGACATCTGCAGGTTCTCTTCACTCTTATCAACCTGATACGGGTTGATGAGCGACAGAACGATGAAGGTACTGAACATGTTCAGCACCAGTGCTGCAACCACAAATTTCGGGTCGAGCATGGTCATGTACGCGCCGACGATGGACATCGAAACGGTAGACATTGCGGTCGCCGCCATGGTGTACATGCGGTTGCGTGACATCTTGCCGAGAATGTCTTTATAAGCGATGAAGTTTTCGGACTGACCGAGGATCAGGGAGCTAACCGCGTTGAATGACTCCAGTTTCCCCATACCGTTGATTTTAGACAGCACGGTACCGATAGCGCGAATAACAATCGGCAGAACACGGATGTGCTGCAAAATACCAATCAGTGCGGAAATGAATACAATCGGACAAAGCACCTTCAGGAAGAAGAATGCGAGGCCTTCATCGTTCATTTTACCGAAGACGAAATTTGTCCCTTCATTAGCGAATCCGAGAAGTTTTTCGAACATCTCGGAGAATCCTTTCACAAATCCCAGGCCGACATCAGAGTTCAGGAAGAACCAGGCCAACAGAACTTCAATGACAAGCAATTGAATAACATAGCGAATGCGAATTTTTTTACGATCGTGGCTGACCAGCAAAGCCAAAATCGCAACCACAGCAAGCGCGAGGACAAAGTGTAGAACGCGGTCCATATTTGCTCCAAATATGAGGCAGGTTAAATTTCCGTGCACATTCTATGCAACAAGATAAAAGAAAACGAGATCTACACCGCACTATCAGTGAATCCTGTGAGCAAACTCAAAAAAGGTGATCAACCATACAAAACTGTTATGTTATGTAAAGGTGTTAAAAGTTGAGTTAATGTACTAATCTGACGATTGAATCATCCTGACGTTACTCTACCCGATAACATGGCTGATATTTGTTCCCCCGGCTATCGTTCCTGTCTATCAAAGAAATTATTATCACCTTGCTAAATGAACTTGATAATCATTCTCATTTTGATAGCATGAAACATAGCAAAGGCTATATTTCTGAGGCAGAAAATGACAAACAGTCGCGTTGAGAGTAGCAGCAGTCGCGCAGCGCGCAAGATGCGGTTTGCATTAATGGGGCCTGCGTTCATTGCTGCCATCGGCTATATCGATCCAGGGAACTTCGCCACCAACATTCAGGCAGGGGCCAGCTACGGCTATCAGCTGCTGTGGGTGGTGGTGTGGGCAAACCTGATGGCGATGCTGATTCAGGTGCTGTCGGCCAAACTCGGGATTGCCACCGGTAAAAACCTGGCGGAACAAATTCGTGACCACTACCCGCGTCCGCTGGTGTGGTTCTACTGGGTGCAGGCGGAAATTATCGCCATGGCAACCGATCTGGCGGAATTCATTGGTGCGGCGATTGGTTTCAAGCTGATCCTCGGCATCTCGTTATTCCAGGGCGCGGTCCTGACAGGGATTGCGACCTTCCTGATTTTAATGCTGCAACGGCGTGGTCAAAAACCGCTGGAAAAAGTCATCGGCGGGCTGCTGCTGTTTGTGGCGGCCGCGTACATCGTCGAGCTGATTTTCTCGCAGCCCGCGCTGGCACCGCTGGCGAAAGGGATGATTATCCCATCGTTACCGACATCTGAAGCGGTGTTTCTCGCGGCGGGCGTGCTGGGTGCAACCATCATGCCGCACGTAATTTACCTGCACTCTTCGTTAACGCAGCACTCGCACGGCGGTTCGCGGCAGGAGCGCTACAGCGCGACGCGATGGGATGTGGCGATCGCTATGACCATTGCCGGGTTTGTGAATCTGGCGATGATGGCCACGGCAGCGGCGGCGTTTCACTTCCGCGGTCACACCGGCATTACCGATTTGGATCAGGCGTACCTGACGCTTGAACCACTGCTCAGCCACGCGGCAGCGACTATTTTCGGTCTGAGTTTAATTGCCGCCGGGCTGTCATCCACCGTGGTCGGCACGCTGGCCGGGCAGGTTGTCATGCAGGGTTTTATTCGCTTTCACATTCCGCTCTGGTTCCGACGCGCGGTCACCATGCTGCCGTCGTTTGTGGTCATCTTTCTGGGGCTGGACCCGACACGTATTCTGGTGATGAGTCAGGTGCTGCTGAGCTTCGGTATCGCCCTGGCACTGGTGCCGCTGCTGCGGTTTACCAGTGATGCGAAACTGATGGGCGATCTGGTCAACACGCTCTGGGTAAAACGGACTGGCTGGGTGATTGTGGCGCTGGTGGTTGCGTTGAATGGCTGGCTACTGGTAGGCACACTGCTTGACCTGTAATTTAGCGATGAAGCAGACGATAAAAAAGCAGCCCGCAGGCTGCTTTTTTTAATGGTGATGCCCGCCGCCGTGACCGTGACCGCCACGACCCGGACCGCGACCCCTGCCGCCACGATGGTCATTCCTGTCGTGCCAGCCTTCACGGTAGCCGCGTTCGTAGGCGTTACGTTTGTCCCAACCGCGATGCCAGCCGTTGTCATGTCGATGCCAGCGCGCGTTGCGCCACTCGTAATTACGGCGCCAGTAGTCACGGTCGCGCCAGCGGTCTCCGTCCCAGTGATTACCGTAATTATCCTGATCGCCAATTTGTAATTTTACCGATGGGATCAGGGTGAGTTCGCCTGCAT
This sequence comes from Citrobacter sp. 18056, assembly GCA_902706235.1. GTDB lineage: Bacteria > Pseudomonadota > Gammaproteobacteria > Enterobacterales > Enterobacteriaceae > Scandinavium > Scandinavium manionii. The sequence goes on from CACSJR010000003.1 coordinate 116,526, forward strand.
TCGCCACTATCGGGGCGCTCGCCAGTAAAACTGCAGCCAGAATCAGTGACCTGAACATGAATCTCTCCTTACGATCGGGGCCTAATTGGGCCTGTTAACGCAATCTTACGAGGTGTTACAACCTCGCAGCATTGGAGCAACTCCTAAATCCCAGATCACAGCACTATTTGCTAAAAGTGGCGTTATTTTGTTCCGTTCAAAATGGCGTCGATAGCCGCAATTTCCTGCGCCGAAAACTGGCGGCTATTGAGCATACCCACCGCGTCATCAAGCTGCGCTGTCTTGCTGGCCCCGATCAGCACCGACGTGATTTTGTCATCACGCAGCACCCAGGCCAGTGCCATCTGCGACAATTTCTGCCCACGATGCTGCGCGATTTCATTCAGCTTGCGGGCCTTATCGACTTTCTCGTCGGTAATGCTATCCGCGCTCAGGAACTTACTCCCGCTGGCGGCGCGGGAATCCGCCGGAATGCCGTTCAGATAGCGGTCCGTCAGCTGCCCGCCGGCCAGCGGGGAAAAAGCAATCGAGCCGACGCCCTGTTCTTCAAGTAGATCCGTCAGGCCGTCTTCTACCCAGCGCTCGAACATTGAGTATTTCGGCTGGTGTATAAGACACGGCGTGCCGAGATCCTGCAAAATTGCAAACGCCTCGCGGGCGCGGTCTGCCGGGTAATTGGAAAGGCCGACGTACAGCGCTTTACCCTGACGTACCACGTGGTCCAGTGCGCGCATGGTTTCTTCCAGCGGCGTTTCCGGGTCAGGACGGTGGTGATAGAAAATATCCACGTATTCCAGACCCATGCGCTTCAGGCTCTGGTCGAGGCTTGAAATCAGGTATTTGCGCGAACCCCAGTCGCCATACGGGCCATCCCACATGGTGTAACCGGCTTTACTGGAAATAATCAGCTCATCGCGATAAGGCAGAAAATCTTCGCGCAGGATGCGACCGAAATTGCTTTCGGCAGATCCCGGTGGTGGGCCGTAGTTGTTAGCGAGGTCAAAATGGGTGATCCCGAGATCGAACGCATGGCGCAACAGCTGACGGCTGGTTTCCAGTAATGTTTCATCGCCAAAGTTATGCCACAAGCCCAGCGAAATCGCCGGTAACTTCAGCCCGCTCCGGCCGCAGCGGTGATATTCCATGGCCTGATAGCGTGCCGCATTTGCCTGATAAACCATTAAAACCTCCAATGAGGAAAGGGTGTGTATACGTTTACACTAATCAATGTTGCTACGAAGGTACACCCTTAAAATCTGTAAATTTAACTTTCCACTAACAAATTCTTATCCTTCTGGACAGACTTCGCGCATCTCTAATACTCAGAATATCTACGCGGCAAAAGGAAGATGGCTATGCAATCGAATTACACAATCGCGGATTATTTGGTGGATCGTCTTGCCGAATGCGGTATTGACCATATGTTCGGCGTGCCGGGCGATTATAATTTGCAGTTTCTCGACCATGTCATCGATCACCCAAAGCTGTGCTGGGTAGGTTGTGCGAACGAGCTTAACGCGGCCTATGCCGTAGATGGTTATGCCCGGATACACGGCGCGGGCGTCCTGCTCACAACCTACGGTGTCGGGGAGCTCAGCGCGCTGAACGGCATTGCCGGGAGTTTTGCCGAATACGTGCCTGTTTTACATATCGTTGGCGCGCCGGGTACGGGTAGCCAACAGAAGGGCGAACTGCTGCACCACACCCTGGGCGATGGTAATTTCGGCCATTTTTTCGAAATGAGCATTCCGCTAAGCGTCGCCAGAGCGAAACTGACCGCCAGCAACGCCTGCCATGAAATCGACCGCGTGCTGCGGGAAATGCTCACCGAACGCCGTCCTGCGTACCTGATGTTACCGGCGGACGTCGCCAAAGCCCCGGCTACTGCGCCTGTAAACGTTCTCACTCTAGCGCCTATGAAGGCGGATAACAACGCGCTCGAGGTGTTTACGACGGCGGCCCGGCAGATGCTCATGCCCGCGAAGCGGGTTGCGATGCTGGCTGATTTTTTGGCCCAGCGTTATGGCCTGCAATCAATGCTCAGAAACTGGGTGGCGTCGCAGCCGCTGGCACATGCCACGCTGCTGATGGGGAAAGGGCTGTTTGACGAGTATCAGGCAGGCTACGTCGGCACCTACAGTGGAGCCGCCAGCGCCGATGACACCCGCGCGGCGATTGAAGATGCCGACGCGATTTTGTGCATCGGTACTCGCTTCACCGACACCATCACCGCCGGGTTTACGCAACGTCTTCCGGCAGAGAAAACTATCGAACTGCAGCCGTTTTCGGCCCGCGTAGGTAAGCGCTGGTTCAGTAGTTTACCGATGGAACAGGCCGTTCAGGCACTGCAATCGCTGTGCGAGGAACTCTCATCAGGCTGGACGGCACCGGCTTCGCAGAAGAAACCTGCGACGGGAAAATACAGCGGAGCGCTGAGTCAAAACAGTTTCTGGCAGGCGTTACAAGATGCGCTGCAGCCGGGGGACATCATTCTGGCGGATCAGGGCACAGCGGCTTTTGGCGCGGCTTCGCTCACGTTGCCTGCTGATGCCACGCTGATTGTGCAGCCGCTATGGGGTTCAATTGGATTCACGCTGCCCGCCGCGTTTGGCGCGCAAACAGCGGCTCCGTCACGGCGCGTGGTGCTGGTCGTGGGCGATGGTGCGGCGCAGCTGACGGTGCAGGAAATTGGGTCGATGCTGCGCGACGGGCAGAAGCCGCTGATTTTGCTATTGAACAACGAAGGCTACACGGTGGAGCGGGCGATTCACGGGCCGGGACAGCGTTACAACGATATCGCTCTGTGGAACTGGACCCAAATTCCGCAGGCGCTGAGCCTGAATTGTCAGGCACAAAGCTGGCGTGTGACGGAGACCGTGCAGCTCCGTGAAGTGCTGGAGTTGGCTTCTCGTTGCCAGCGGCTGACGTTTGTCGAAGTGGTGCTGCCGAAACTCGAAATTCCTGAACTGCTGCGGGCCGTAACCCAGGCGCTGGAGGCCCGCAACAATACGCAGTGACGGAGATTAACGCGGCGGCTTGGCGATCATAATCGGTTTGCCCGCCAGCAGTAGCCAGGCGGGCAGCATCACAATGCACAGCAGCGGCAGTAGGGTCGTGTCCGGCACAACCACGGCGGCCATAAACAGGCTCAGCCAGCCATCGCGGGTCACCACCAGAACCAGGCCAAGGATGGCACAGGAAATGGTGATCGCCGCCGGAACCGCCTCAACGTGCGCATGCAGCATCAGGCCAAGCGCCACGGCGACAAACACTGCCGGGAAAATACGCCCACCACGGAAACCGCTGGCGGCAGCAACCACCAGCGCCGCCAGTTTCATCACCGCAATCAGCATGAAATCGGTCGACGTAAGCGTCTGACTAAAGGCCAGCTGTTGCATTTCATCCAGCCCTTTAAACAGGGTAATCGGCCCGCCAAAGGCACCGATCACCCCCAGCAGAAAGCCGCCCATTCCGAGGATCAGCACCGGATGTTTGAGTTTGTGCAAAAGGGTATGCAGGCGTGGCAGGCACCAGACCGCCACCATGCCGACGGCAATGGCGATGGCCGCGACGACAGCGCCGCTGAAAATGTCCACCAGGCGCATCTGGCTGTAATGGGCCACCGGTAAGGAAAATTGCGGATGGAAGAACAGGCTGGTGGTCAGTGCACCGGACGCGGCGGCAATCAGCGGGGCGAACAGTCGGTCCCAGAGGGGGATTTCGTCGTTGCCGCTCAGCATCTGCGAGAAAATGAGTGCGGCAGCGATAGGCGTGCCGAACAGGGCGCCGATAGTGCCGGAGGCGGCCAGAATGGTCCAGTCCATGGCCCCAACGCGTGGGAAAAAGCGGGCGCCGAGGGCGACGGCGAGCGCTACGTTCACCGACATAATCGGGTGTTCCGGGCCGAGGCTCACGCCGCCTGCCAGGCCGAGGATCAGCGCGAGAATAAGGCCAGGCAGCGCCGATGGCAGCACCGGGGCGCCAATTAACGGCTCGGTTGCCGGGTCAGGGCCTGCGTGACCCGGGCTATAACGAATCACTAATCCAACGGCGATACCGGTGGCGGTCAGCATGAAAATTATCCAGGTCGTGGAATCGACGTTCACGCCGAAACTCGTGGGAAGCGTGGACCACAACAGCCGTTGCAATACGGCAGCAATTTTCATGATAACCACCAGAATCAGACTGGAGGCAATACCAATTATCAAGGCGGGAACCGATAACAGCAGCATGGTTCTGGCTCGCGGGTGGAGCATAGTGATTTCCTTTTAACTCTGAGCGCGCAACACTTTGCCGCCAAATGATGAAACCTTCATTGCAATTGGTGCTGAAACGGTAAAGTTATTGTGTGACCGGGATCGATAAATCGTGGGCACTACTGTGTTGATCGTTGTTGTTATGTCGCCATGAATTTACAGTGTGCCAAAGACTTATTCAGACTTTAGCGGAGCAGTAACAGAATGACAAAGTTTGCGTTAACGGGTGATGTCGGCGGGACGAATGCCCGACTGGCACTGTGCAATCTGGCCAACGGCGAGATTACACAAGCGAAAACCTATTCCGGGCTGGATTATCCAAGCCTTGAAGCGGTAGTGCGGGTTTACCTTGATGAACAAAAGGTTGACGTAAAAGAGGGCTGCATCGCGATAGCCTGTCCAATTACCGGCGACTGGGTGGCAATGACCAACCACACCTGGGCGTTCTCCATCGAAGAGATGAAGAACAATCTGGGCTTTACGCATCTGGAAATTATTAACGACTTTACCGCTGTTTCCATGGCGATTCCGATGCTGAAAAAAGAGCACCTGATTCAGTTCGGCGGTAAAGAGCCGGTGGAAGGTAAGCCGATTGCCGTGTACGGCGCGGGAACGGGTTTGGGCGTTGCGCACCTGGTTCACGTGGACAAACGCTGGGTGAGCCTGCCGGGCGAAGGCGGCCACGTAGACTACGCGCCGAACAGCGAAGAAGAGGGCATCATTCTGGAAGAGCTGCGCGCCGAGCTGGGGCATGTTTCCGCCGAGCGCGTGCTGTCTGGCCCAGGGCTGGTGTATCTGTACCGTGCGATTGTTAAATCAGACGGTCGTTTGCCGGAAAATCTACAGCCGAAAGACGTCACCGAACGCGCGCTGGATGCTTCCTGCATCGACTGCCGTCGAGCGCTGTCGCTGTTCTGCGTGATCCTCGGCCGCTTTGGCGGCAACCTGGCGTTGACGCTCGGCACCTTTGGCGGCGTGTATATCGCCGGGGGCATCGTGCCGCGTTTCCTCGAATTCTTTAAATCGTCCGGTTTCCGCGGTGGGTTTGAGGACAAAGGGCGTTTCAAATCTTACGTGCAGGACATTCCTGTGTTCCTGATCGTGCACGACAATCCCGGTCTGATTGGTTCCGGGGCGCACCTGCGCCAGTCGCTGGGGCAAATTCTCTGAGTGGATTTTCCTGAGATGAATAAGGCGCCATCGGCGCCTTTTTTTACAAATGCATCAGCTGGCGAAACTCTTTCACTTTGCTGCGACTGACCGGCACCTGAAAATCGAGATCGCGTAATCTGAGAATGTAGGTGTTATTAAACCACGGCTCGATTTCTCGGATTTTATTCAGATTAACGCAGTACGAGCGATGGCAGCGGAAGAAATGCGCCGCCGGAAGCTTGCTGCAAAACTCGGTAATGTTCATCGGCATCACCCACGACTCGCGTCGGCTATACACGAAGGTCATTTTCTCGTGCGCTTCGGCGTAATAGATATCGTGGATAGAGGTCACGAAAATCTTCTCATCACGGATCAGGTTGATGGTGTCGTTTTCTCGCTGAGGACTCGCTGCGCTGCTATTGCTCCCCGACTGCTGTTGCCAGGCGTTTTCCAGCTTTTGCAGCATCGTGACGATGCGCGATTCCTGATACGGCTTGAGAATGTAATCGAAGGCTTCCAGTTCAAACGCTTCCACCGCATGTTCTTTCCACGCGGTGATAAACACGATAAAAGGCTTATGGGCGAACTGGCTGATGTTCTGCGCCAGCAGCACGCCGTCGAGCGAGGGTATATTGATGTCGAGAAAAATGGCATCGACCTTGTTGTGCTGCAAAAATTTCAGCACGTCCAGCCCATCATCAAACGTGCCGACAATCTCCATCTGGCTGTGTTCTTTAACCAGCCAGGTCAGCTCCTGCTGAGCAAGCACTTCATCTTCAACAATGATGACTTTCATATTCCGTCCTTATGACAGCAGGCTTGCAGTGGAGGGGGACGGCGTGCGCTGGTTTGGCACATAAAACGCAATCTCGGTGCCGGGCTCAAGACGGCGAATATGCAGACCTTCGCCATACAGCAGCGTCACGCGGTGATGCACATTGAGCAGGCCAATTTTATTGCCTGGCATCTCGTTCGCCTCAACGCGGGCAATCACCGCCGGGTCGATGCCGTGCCCGGTATCCCGCACGCTGATTCGCACGCGGTTCCCGCTTTCACTGATGCTGATGGTCACCACGCCTTTCCCTTTGCAGGGCTGGATGCCGTGCACAATCGCGTTTTCGACCAGCGGCTGGATCAGCAGGCTTGGGATCATGCAGTTTACTTCATCGTCGATGTCGTAAATCACCGTCAGCTTGTCACCAAAGCGCGCCTGTTCGATGGCGATGTAATCCTTAATTTGGTACAGCTCTTTGCGAATATCGATCTGCTCGTCGTCCTTCAACTCAATGTTATAGCGCAGATAACGCGACAGATTGAAAATCAGCTGCCGGGCGGTGTCTGGATTGAGGCGAATCGACGACGAAATGGCGTTCAGCGCGTTAAACAGGAAATGAGGATTAATTTTACTTTGCAGCGCCCGCAGCTCTGCCTTATTTGCCATTTCACGTAATTGCTCGGTGCGGGACACTTCGAGCTGAGTCGAGATTATCTGTGACAGGCCCACCGCCATTTCCTGTAGCGAGGACGTTATCTGGTGCGCGGGGCGGTAATAGATTTTTAGCGTGCCGGTGACCACGCCTTTTTCCCACAGCGGGATGATCATGATTGAATGGATCTCCGGTGTGCGGTAGGCCACGTCGTCATTGCGGATAATGATTTTTCCGTCGCTCAGCGCCTGGCGGGTTCGCGGGCTTATCCCCAAATCATTCTTTTTGTAATTAGTTTCTCCGAGGCCGACGTAGGCCAACACTTTCTCATTATCGGTAATCGCCACCGCATCTGCGTCAATATCCCGGCGAATAATGTCGCAGACCTGGCGCAGGGATTCGCTATTCACGTTACGAAACAGCGGAAGCGTTTTGTTGGCTATTTCCAGAGCGAGCTTGGCCTGCCTTGCGGCGATGGCCTCTTTTTCCCCTTCAACGCTGCGTACCAGCAGTACGATAAAACCGATACACACGCTGCCGAGGATCATCGGCACGCCAATTTTTGAAACGATATCGAACCCGAGTTGCATCGTCGGCGCCCAGACGATAACGAGGATCATGGTCAGCGTTTCGCACAGCATCCCGGCGAGGATCCCGACGCGCCAGTGTTGCACCTTGGGGACTTTGCAGTGTATCCAGCCGGAGAGCAGACCGGCGATAATGCTGGTTATAAAGCAGGGCACGGCGGTGACGCCGCCGATATCTATCAGATAGCGGTGCGTACCGGCGATAAGGCCGGTAATGGCGCCGACCCACGGGCCAAACAGAATGCCGCCGGACATCACCGCAATGACGCGCACATTCACCAGCGAGCCTTCCACATGCACGCCAGACCATGTGCTGAATAGCGCGAACAGCGAGAAGATGGCAGTGACGGCGAGCAGCTCCTTCGGCGTATGGGCAGATTTATGCAGCAGCTCGCGGAACAGGCGGATGCGGATAAGGAAAAACAGGCAAATCAGCATCAGGGCGGCTCTGTCAAAGACCGCCAGCAGCATAGTAAAGATTTCGTGCATGAGTGCGCCGTATGTATCACTGAAAGTAATATGATAAAAAACCTGGCGAGGGATAGCCAGCAATCACGTGGATTAGGGAACGGGGAAAAGACTCACTTTTAAAAGGGGATTGTTGTTTCGGTCTCAGCACAGGGGGAAATACGGGGCAAGTGCGCGCTTTGAAGTAAACCAATTGATATCACTGTGTAAATAGTATTTTGCTGTAAAGCAGATATCAGGCAGCGGGCATTGCCCCTTATCGGATATCACTTCCTCATTTTAGCTGCATGAATTATTTTTCCCAAACCCTCTCGACAGCAGGAAAAACTTCGGGTTATTTTCATTCATGCCACACAGGTGGCAGCGTCGCTCGGACGGTCCGGGCGCTCACGTTATCCGAGGAAATTATGGCTGACTCCAGTCCTGAACGTCGTTTTACCCGTATCGACAGGCTTCCCCCTTACGTATTCAATATCACAGCTGAGCTGAAAATGGCTGCGCGTCGGCGCGGCGAAGACATTATCGACTTCAGCATGGGTAATCCCGACGGGGCTACGCCGCCGCATATTGTCGAAAAACTCTGTACCGTGGCTCAGCGCCCGGATACCCATGGCTACTCCACGTCTCGCGGGATCCCACGCCTGCGCCGGGCGATTTCGCGCTGGTATAAAGACCGTTATGACGTTGAAATTGACCCCGAAAGCGAAGCTATCGTCACCATCGGTTCGAAAGAGGGGCTGGCGCACCTGATGCTGGCGACGCTGGATCACGGTGATACCGTGCTGGTGCCGAACCCAAGCTATCCGATTCATATTTATGGCGCTGTGATTGCCGGGGCGCAGGTGCGTTCCGTGCCGTTGGTGGAAGGCGTCGACTTCTTTAACGAACTCGAACGCGCCATTCGTGAAAGTTACCCGAAACCGAAGATGATGATCCTCGGCTTCCCGTCGAACCCGACCGCGCAGTGCGTTGAGCTGGATTTCTTCGAGAAAGTAGTCGCGCTGGCGAAGCGCTACAACGTGCTGGTGGTGCATGATTTAGCCTACGCCGATATCGTTTACGACGGCTGGAAAGCGCCGTCGATCATGGAGGTTCCTGGCGCACGTGATGTCGCTGTGGAGTTCTTCACGCTGTCGAAAAGCTACAACATGGCAGGCTGGCGCATCGGTTTCATGGTCGGCAACAAAGAGCTGGTTAACGCACTGGCCCGTATCAAAAGCTATCATGATTACGGTACCTTTACGCCGCTGCAGGTGGCGGCGATTGCTGCACTGGAAGGCGATCAGCAGTGCGTGCTGGATATCGCTGAGCAGTACCGTCGCCGTCGTGACGTGCTGGTTAAAGGCTTGCATGAGGCCGGATGGATGGTCGACATGCCGAAGGCGTCGATGTACGTCTGGGCGAAAATACCGGAACAGTACGCCGCAATGGGCTCGCTGGAGTTTGCGAAAAAGATGCTGCAGGACGCGAAAGTCTGCGTTTCACCGGGGGTTGGTTTTGGCGACTACGGCGACACGCACGTGCGCTTTGCGTTGATTGAAAACCGGGACCGAATCCGTCAGGCCGTTCGTGGAATTAAAGCGATGTTCCGCGCCGACGGTCTGCTGCCGGTTTCCGGCAAGTCCGCGACGGAAAGTACCGAGTAATTCTCTGGTCGTCACGCTTTAGAAATGCAAACAGGAGCCAAATGGCTCCTGTTTTTTGCATGCTCAGGTTTAAACCATCAGGGCGAAAGTGCCGGCCCAGACGATGACCATAAAGGAGATGCCCATAATAAAATATTTCACGTCACATCACTCCGCGTATAGCTCGATACGCCCAAATGAAAACAATCCTGACTGAGTATAGAGAGCTGACACCGCCTCGAATAAAAATTGGGATTTGTCCCTTTTTACCCTTCGGCACAACCTCAAAATTCTGTGCTTCTTGTGCTCCAGACGGCGCTAATGTACGCTTAAAAAAGGAGGGTGACAAGCCTGATTTTTTTATTAATTTTTAGTTACTTACGGGTGTCGTGAAACGGCGACACAATGATTTCAGTACGCAATAAATGCCTGCACAGCGACGGCAAAACCATCGTCGAATGAGGGGGTAGTACCGCATTGAAATTATAGGGGTTTTACCAAGTGAGTTCTCAGGGGACAGTGCGACACTGTGGCTCACCTGAGAAATTACAGCGTAGAGTGATATCTTAACAACGGTCTCAGGCTGGCCTATTAGAATTGATACTTATACGAGACTTTTATTTTTTTCTCGGCGTCATCAATATAGGTATTGTTGTCCTGAACGTAGGTAAACGCGCTGACAGAGTTGTGCTTGTCGAATGAGTAGCCCAGTCCCACGCCGGCAAAGTAGCCTTTGTAGTTATCCCCATCATCGTTTTTCGAGCCGTACGAGCCGCCAGCAACGCTCAGTAAGCGCAGATTGGCTGTCAAAGGCTTGATCATAAAGACACCCAGATACCCGCTGCTACCTGAACTGTCTACCAGACCGAAGCCGTTTTCTTCGGAAAGATCGCCGCTAAAACCTGGTTGAGAGCAAGCTTTATGCTTGTCTTTATCGCAGCCAAAGGTGTCACCTGTGTTGTAGGAGTAGCCTGCCATTGGGAAAAACTGGAAACCAGCGGGTTCAAAACCAAAATAGCTCAGGGGGAGAAATGTCCCGATTGAGTAGTTGGTCTGGGAAGCGCCATTCGGAAATTCATTCTTACCGAAGTTGAAGTTGAAAATCCCGATCGGGAAGAGCCATGACCCCCCGACACGCCACTCAGAAGCATCGGTATTGATTTTAACGTTAATTTTGCGCGCTTCGTCCAGCGCCAGCGAGCCTGAAAATTGTACATCGCTGTCATTCATATCGTAGTTATCAGACCATGCAACGCCCACTTTTGTGGTGACTCTGGTTGGGTCATCATCCGATTTTTCTTTGTTGGTTTTAACGATACCGGATTGCGCAAACGCGAGTGCCGGGAGGAGCCCCAGAGTGAAGAGGAACAATGAACGTGTTCTGCTATGCATGTATGGTCCGAAGTATATAAAGGGCTGAAAATAAGCGAAAGCCCACGATCCTACATTGGATGGGCTGGGGACTCGCATATTTAGATTTAAAAAATGGTTTAATTTTGAACTTTGTCGCTGAGCTCGGTATGTTAATTTAAATGTTCTGCAGTTCTATATTTTCGAGAGCGGACCATAGATGAATTGCGACAAAGAAGGCAACTGAGTCATCCCTCTGCGCTTCGTTTATAGTCCGGAAGCGATTAATTCTAAATGTATAAATATTCTGCAGGGAAATGCCTATCCCATTTAGATTTAATCAATAATGCTCTACATTAAATTTATGACTGCTAGCAACACATGCGTCGACCTCGTTATGCAGAAATTTAACCAAGGCAGAGGTTGCTTGTAACGGGTCGGTCTCAAAAAGCGCATCAGCCATTTTCTGCCTTTTATCTTGCTTACAATCGTGACTCAATGCTTGAGACAGTACAACTGGAAGCGTTTTATCCGTAAATAAATAGGCAAATGCTATATCAGGCACCAGACCAAAGTCGGGTTCAAAAGAGGTGTGTGTTCCCTCTTGTATGTCCAAACGTAAAATAGGTTTTTGAGTCAACAGAAAATCAAACATTATTGATGAATAATCGGTAACGAGGGCATCAAACTTATTGAGGTACGGATAAATATCAATTGTTGGATTAATGTAGTACACATTTCCGCTAAGTTTGCCGCTGCTTTTATCCTGAAGAAGAGTTGGATGGGTCTTAAGATAAAGGTCGGCATTGTTTTTCTGACATGCCAGTGCTAACTGGCCCAAAAATCCAGATGAACCGGTTAATAGTTGCGTTGCACCCCGCTGCCAGGTGGGTGTGAAGAGGATCTTTTTCCGTTTTTTATTCTGTAATGCCTGAAACATCTCTTTGGGAAGCTCGCTGCCGATGAGCTCGTGCTCGGTCGCGCCGCGTAAAATCACTTCATTCCTGGGATATCCTGCGCGGATGATCCGTTTACATCCAAATCCTCCTTGTGGAATGCACATCTGCAATTTTTTCGGACGAAGCGATAGCGGGAAAGTATTCGATAAGGTTATGATAAGTGATGATATTTAATCGACTTTGTTATCTACTTTTAGCAGCGGTGGCCACCATAAGTGCATTCTTTCCTGACCCGCTGCAGGTGTGGATTATTTCCGTAAATGTGCTCACGCTGCTGCTTTATGGGGCGGACAAATTAGCAGCGCGAAAGAATGGGTACCGTGTACCTGAGTTCACTTTGCTGATTTTTGGTGTGGTGGGTGGGTGGTTTGGCGCCATTCTGGGGCAGCAAATATTTCGGCATAAAACACAAAAGCAGCCGTTCAAAACCTACTTTGCCATTAGCGTGATAGTGAATCTGATGGTCGTGATAGCGGGCATGTATTGGGTGATGAGATGAAACAGGGGGAGTATATGGTGTCCCCTGCAGGAATCGAACCTGCAACTAGCCCTTAGGAGGGGCTCGTTATATCCATTTAACTAAGGGGACGAAGCGGCACGAGTATAGCGTTTTTTAGCAGGCGCGTTAAGCACATAGCAATCTGACTGCTCAAAGTGTCGCCATCGTCCTTCATTTCTGTTGTGATTTTTCGCGTTGCTGGGCTTTTGCTTTCTCCTCAGCTTTCCGTTTATTGCTCATGTCGTTGCGAATTTGCGCGTGGCTCATCAGGGCGAAAATAAAGGTGCCACCGCAAATATTCCCGGCGAGCGTCGGCAGTGCAAAAGGCCAGAAGAAATCATGCCAGTGCAGGGTACCACTGAAAACCAGATACAGAATCTCGACTGTTCCGACCACGATATGTGTAGTATCGCCCAGGGCGATCAGCCAGGTCATGAGAATAATGACGACAATTTTCGCGGCGCCTGCAGAGGGGAACATCCACACCATGGTTGCGATTAGCCAGCCTGAAATAATGGCATTGGCGAACATTTCTCCCGGTGTGTTTTTCATGACGTCCATACCGATTTTGGTGAAGGCATCACGCGTAGGCTCATCAAAAATCGGCATGTATTCGAACGCCCAGGCGGCGACGCCGGTACCGATGAGATTTCCCAGTAACACCACGCCCCAGAGTCGCATTAGCAGGCCAAAATTGCCCATCGTTGGACTTTGCATAACGGGCAAAACGGCGGTAACGGTGTTCTCTGTAAACAACTGTTGGCGGGCCATGATCACGATGACGAAGCCGAAGGTATAGCCCAGGTTTTCCAGCAGGAAACCGCCAGGAACACCTTCGAGCTGCACGTGAAAAATCCCTTTCGCCAGTAGCGATGCTCCCATAGACAGCCCGGCTGCGATTGCCGACCACAGCAGCGCCATGGCATCGCGTTCGAGTTCTTTTTCACCGTCCTGACGAATGTGCTCGTGGATGGCCATTGCCCGCGAAGGAAGCCGCTGTTCATCGACTTCTATCTCTTCCCCCCGGTTTTTTTCATCGCTTTCGACTTCCAGTTCTTCCGTATGGCGGTCAATTTTCTCTTTTTCGATACGGTCCATAGGGTGTTACCTTCGTCAACGGAACCTTGGTAAAGCGTAGCGGGTTTTGCTGACAGTCTCCCCGGGTCAGACACTTAATTTTGGTGTTATGCCATGAATAGCGATACGTCTGTTTCAAAATATGTATAAAATCAGTAAGAGCAGTGATTTCTTTACAGGGAGATATTTATGAATTTTCGCCTGTCTGCGCTTGCGCTGAGCGCGACGCTGTTGGTGGGCTGCGCCAGTACCGGTGACCAGCAGCAGGGGCGTTCAGATCCGTTCGAAGGATTCAACCGCACCATGTACGACTTCAACTTTAACGTGCTGGACCCTTATCTGGTCCGCCCGGTTGCTGTCGCATGGCGAGACTATGTCCCGCAGCCTGCGCGTAACGGTATCGGCAACTTCACCAGCAACATCGAAGAGCCAGCGATCATGGTGAACATGTTCCTGCAGGGCGACCCGTATCAGGGTATGGTCCACTTCACGCGTTTCTTCCTGAATACCCTTTTAGGAATGGGCGGTTTCATTGATGTCGCGGGAATGGCGAATCAGAAACTGCAGCGCGTTCAGCCACACCGTTTCGGTAGCACCATGGGGCATTATGGTGTGGGCTATGGCCCGTATCTGCAGTTACCATTTTACGGAAGCTTTACCGTGCGTGATGATGTCGGCGATATGGCTGACGACTTGTATCCGGCGCTTTCATGGCTGACCTGGCCGATGTCTATCGGCAAGTGGGTGATAGAAGGGGTTGAAACCCGTGCGCAACTGCTGGATTCCGACGGTCTGCTGCGTCAATCGACTGACCCGTACATCACGGTGCGTGAAGCGTACTTCCAGCAGCATGATTTCATTGCTAATGGCGGTAAACTCAGTACGGAAGACAACCCGAACGCCAAAGCAATTGAAGGCGATCTGAAAGATATCGATTCGCAGTAAGCGACGTCGAAAATAAAAAAGGTGAGCATCGCGCTCACCTTTTTTTATGCCTGAACCCGAACTATCAGAAGCGATAGTTGAAGTTAGAACCGAACAGCCAGGCTTTACCTGCAGAACGGAAGGTGTAAGGACCTTCTTCGATAGTTACGTTCTGACCATGCATGTAGGACGCGCCCACGTCGACAGAAGCATCTTTGTTAAGCGCGTAGGTTGCACCCGCGCTCAGCCACAGACGGTCCTGATCCGGGATGGAGATAGAGCGGTGATCGGCTGGTACCGGGCTATCATCAAACGCGATACCGGTACGGAATGTCCAGTTGTCGTCGTAGTAATAGGTCGTACCGAGCGCCAGACGCCATGCATCTTTAAAGCTTTCGTCTTTATAGAACAGAGTTTCGCCGCTGTTACCCGTTGCTTTCAGCTCCTGGAACTGGCTCCAGCTGGTGTAGGTGGCGCTATAGTGGATAGCCCACTGCGGCGCGACACGGTTGTAGCCTGACAGTTCCCACATTTCCGGCAGGTTCAGTGTCAGAGAACCGTTGGTGGTATTGCCATCGGTGCCCAACGGCAAACCGAAGTTGCCCAGGATCTGGTTGTAGGCCGACGGCATGTTGCTCTTATAATCACCGTCGAAGTCGATTTTGACTTCAGAGCGGTAGGTAAAGCCGTAACGGTTGTTTTTATCCAGTTCATACAAGATACCGGCGTTCCAGCCGAAGCCCCACTCATCACCCTTCAAATGGGCAATTTGGGTGTCAGCAGGGAGTTGCCCAACCTGGCCTGCCAGTGCAGGCGGCAGTGCGCCAGAACCCGCAATGATCTGACCTAAGTCACCGGCGTAGCGCTCGATTTTCGCTTTCGCGTAGACCGCATCAAAACCAACACCGAAGCTCCAGTTGCTGTTCAGACGATACGCACCGCTCAGGTTCAGGTTAACGGTGGTGAGGTCAGTTTTTCCCCCCATGCTACCTGCGGCGTAGTTGTCATTAAATTCTGTTGCCAGGCCATAATTGGAGGTGACGGAAGCGCCCCAACCAAATTGTTCGTTAAGAGGCATGACAAAATGTAAGTTCGGTACCCATGCTACCGGAGCGATATTATCGGCATCGGTGCTTTTACCTGTTGGGGATTTACCAGATATATTCACGTCCGGATCGATATAGACTGCACCAGCAGAAAATTGCGGGCGGTCATACATCATAATTAACGCTGGGTTACGGCTGGCGTTACCCGGATCGTCGGCAATAGCGCCTTCACCGGAATAAGCACGCCCTAAGCCTGAGGCAGAAAATTCATTTAATTGAAAGCCTGCTGACCAGGCCTGAGAGGAAACGAGTGCCACTGCAACTGCGAGAGCGGATTTTGTAAAACGGGTTTTTTGGCTCATGACCATAACCTCAATCGAGTTATTTTTATGCAAAAATTGTTACATGCCGTAACAGAAGCGCGAAGTGTAGGGTCTGTGTTACGTCAGAGAAATCAGACCAGTGCCGAGAGTATAGGTCTGACCAGATGGAATGTTGCAAGTATGTTTATAAGTTTTTTCAATTGTGATCTAAGAAACGCGATCCAGCTGGCAAAATTCGGGTCATGAAAGTTCCCTTGAAAGGGCGATTTTTGTTTTAGATCATTTTTAATTGTGATTTAGCTCACTTATGGCGGCTGAACGAAATATCAACTGGAGACGGTCAGGGCAGGGGCGTAAAATAAAGGCATTGTTTATCTGGCACCCTGGGTGCGAATACAGAGGAAATCTACAATGAGTAAATGCAGTGCTGATGAAACCCCGGTTTGCTGCTGTATGGATGTTGGTACCATTATGGACAACACCGATTGCACCGCGTCCTACAGTCGCGTCTTTGCGACCCGTGCTGAAGCTGACGAAACGCTGGCTGCACTGAGCGAAAGAGCCCGTGGTGTTGAGTCCGACCCATGCAAAATCATCCCGACCTATAAAGAGGTCGACGGTGGTGTGCAGCTGGATATCGATTTTGTGTTCTGCTGCGAAGCTGAAACCCTGATTTTCCAGCTCGGACTGCGTTAATCCCTTCTCTAAAACGCCTCTGCTCAACAGGGGCGTTTTCTTTTTTATCTCAGTGTGTTTTGGCTCTCACTTTTATGCTTCCCTGATTGGCTGGATGTAAAAAATTAGTTAAGACTGTTATCAGGTCAGACCACTTTTTTACGTTTACCAGGGGACAGTTATGAGTCAGGCATTACCGCTTATCACCCGCCAGGGCGATCGCATTGCCATTGTCAGCGGGTTACGCACGCCTTTTGCCCGCCAGGCGACGGCTTTTCACGGCATTCCCGCGATTGAACTGGGAAAAATGGTTGTCGGTGAACTGCTGGCTCGCAGCGAAATTCCTCCTGAAGTCATCGAGCAGTTAGTTTTCGGTCAGGTCGTACAAATGCCGGAAGCGCCAAACATCGCTCGCGAAATTGTGCTCGGCACCGGCATGAGCGTTCATACCGACGCCTACAGCGTCAGCCGCGCCTGCGCAACCAGCTTCCAGGCCGTCGCCAACGTCGCGGAAAGCCTGATGGCAGGCACCATTCGTGCCGGGATCGCCGGTGGGGCTGATTCCTCCTCTGTCTTGCCGATTGGCGTGAGTAAAGCGCTGGCCCGCACGCTGGTAGATGCTAACAAAGCCCGCACGCTGGGGCAGAAACTCAAACTCTTTTCTCGTCTGCGCCTCAAAGATTTGGCCCCCGTGCCGCCTGCCGTGGCGGAGTACTCCACCGGTTTACGCATGGGCGACACCGCCGAACAAATGGCTAAAAGCTGGGGCATTACCCGTGAGCAACAGGATGCGCTGGCGCATCGCTCGCATCTTCATGCAGCCAAAGCCTGGGCCGACGGCAAGCTGGCAAACGAAGTAATGACGGCCTACTCGCCGCCGTTCCGTGAGCCATTCGCGCAGGACAACAATGTGCGGACCCATTCTTCTCTGGCAGACTACGCAAAGCTGCGTCCGGCCTTTGACCGCAAACATGGCACGGTGACTGCTGCCAACAGCACCCCGCTGACCGACGGCGCGGCGGCGGTTATTTTGATGACGGAATCTCGCGCAAAAGAGCTGGGTCTGAAGCCGCTCGGCTATCTGCGAAGCTACGCGTTTACCGCGATTGATGTCATGCAGGATATGCTGCTGGGGCCCGCGTGGTCCACGCCGCTGGCGCTGGAACGTGCCGGGCTGACGATGGCCGATTTAACCCTGTTTGATATGCATGAAGCCTTCGCCGCCCAGACGCTGGCGAACCTGCAACTGATGGCGAGCGAGCGCTTTGCGCGCGACGTGCTGGGCCGCAGCCATGCGACCGGTGAAGTGGACGACAGTAAATTCAACGTGCTGGGCGGATCCATTGCTTACGGACACCCTTTTGCAGCAACAGGTGCGCGCATGATCACCCAAACTCTCAATGAGCTGCGCCGTCGCGGCGGTGGCTTTGGTCTGGTGACCGCCTGTGCGGCCGGTGGTTTAGGCGCAGCCATGGTTCTGGAGGCCGAATAATGGAAACGACATCCGCATTTACTCTGACCGAACGCCTCGATAACGTGGCGGTCATTACCATCGACGTTCCTGGCGAAAAAATGAATACCCTGAAGGCCGAATTTGGCGTTCAGGTGCGGGCTATCCTCAAGCAAATCCGCGACAACAAAGCCCTGCGTGGCGTGGTGTTCATCTCCGCCAAACCGGATAACTTCATTGCCGGGGCCGACATCAACATGATTGGCAACTGTACGTCGGCGCAGGAAGCTGAAGCGCTGGCGCGACAGGGACAGCAGATCATGGCGGAGATTCATGCTTTGCCAATCACGGTCATTGCCGCGATTCACGGCGCCTGTCTCGGGGGCGGTCTCGAGCTGGCGTTAGCCTGTCACAGCCGCATTTGCACCGATGATGCGAAAACGGTGCTGGGCTTGCCGGAAGTCCAATTAGGCCTGCTGCCGGGTTCAGGCGGCACGCAGCGTCTGCCGCGGCTGGTTGGCATCAGCACCGCGCTGGACATGATCCTCACCGGGAAACAGCTTCGCGCCCGGCAGGCATTAAAAGTCGGTCTGGTGGATGACGTAGTACCGCACGCTATCCTTCTCGAAGCGGCAATAGAGCTGGCTAAACAGGAACGCCCGACCAGCCGACGTCTGCCGGTCCGGGAACGCATTCTGGCCGGTCCGCTGGGATGCAGTCTGGTGTTCAGCCTGGCGGCGAAAAAAACAGAACAGAAAACGCAGGGGAATTATCCTGCCACCGGGCGCATTTTGAAGGTGCTCGAAACGGGTCTGGCGCAGGGCAGCAGCAGCGGGTATGCCGAGGAAGCCCTGGCGTTTGGCGAGTTGGCGATGACGCCACAGTCAAAAGCACTGCGCTCTGTCTTCTTTGCCAGCACCGACGTGAAAAAAGATCCGGCGGCTAACGCCGAGCCGCAACCACTGCATTCGGTGGCGGTTCTGGGTGGGGGCCTGATGGGCGGCGGTATTGCGTTTGTCACCGCCAGCAAAGCGAAATTGCCGGTCCGTATAAAGGATATCAATGCCAACGGCATCAACCATGCGCTGAAGTACAGCTGGGAGCTGCTTGATAAGAAGGTGCGTCGCCGCCATATCAGATCCAGTGAGCGTGACAGCCAGCTGGCGCTGATTTCTGGCACCACTGATTACAGCGGTTTTGCCCATCGTGACGTCGTGATTGAAGCGGTGTTCGAGGATTTATCCTTGAAACAACAAATGGTGGCAGAGGTGGAGGCTAACTTTGCGCCACACACTATTTTTGCCTCTAACACCTCGTCGCTGCCGATTGGCGATATTGCCGCGCAGGCGCAGCGCCCGGAACAGGTGATTGGTCTGCATTTCTTCAGCCCGGTAGAGAAAATGCCGCTGGTTGAAGTGATTCCCCATGTGGGCACATCGGAAACCACGATTGCCACCACTGTGAAGCTGGCGAAACAGCTCGGTAAAACACCGGTGGTGGTAGCGGATAAAGCCGGTTTTTACGTCAATCGCATTCTGGCACCGTATATCAATGAGGCGATGCGGCTGCTGACAGAGGGCGAATCCATCGAAAAAATTGATGGCGCGCTGACGAAATATGGCTTCCCGGTAGGCCCAATCCAACTTTTGGATGAGGTCGGAATCGATACTGGAACTAAAATTATTCCAGTACTGGAAAGCGCTTACGGGGAACGTTTCAGCGCACCTGCAAATATCATTAGCGCAATTTTGAACGACGATCGCAAAGGCAGAAAAAATGGTCGCGGTTTCTATCTTTACGGCGCAAAAGGGCGTAAAAGCAAAAAACAGCCTGACCCTGCAATTTATACGCTTATTGGCGGTGGGCAGAAGGGAACGCTCTCTGGGCAACAGATTGCTGAGCGTTGCGTGATGATGATGCTCAACGAAGCCGCACGTTGCTTTGATGAGCAGGTGGTGCGTAGCGCACGCGATGGTGACATCGGTGCGGTGTTTGGTATTGGTTTCCCCCCCTTTTTGGGCGGCCCGTTCCGCTATATGGACAGCCTTGGTGCGGGGGAGGTCGTGGCGATTCTGCAACGCCTGACGACGCAGTATGGACCACGGTTCACGCCGTGCGACGCATTAATCAGGATGGCAGAACAGGGCCTGGCCTTTTGGCCCGTAAATGAAACTGAGACGTTAAGTTGAGGTCAAATAAAGGTAAATCCAAGAGAGGCATAACGCTGTTGTATGGTTATTTTGTAAACAGAGATTGACTATACTTACGCCATTAAGGTAAAAAACAGCGTTTCATTCATCGAATGGATCAGGCACAATGCCCGACCACCGAATAGACAGCGTACTTTGTACGTGTGTTTTTCCCCGGTGCTTCTGGTTAACAAAAGCGGTGCAATATGCAAGTTTTTATTATGCGTCACGGCGACGCTGCCCTCGATGCAGCCAGCGACTCGGTTCGTCCCCTTACCACTTGTGGTTGCGATGAATCCCGTCAGATGGCGAACTGGCTGAAAGGTCAAAAAGTGGATATTGAGCGCGTTCTGGTCAGCCCGTTCTTACGAGCAGAGCAAACGCTGGATGTGGTGGGGGAGTGCATGAACCTGCCAAAAGAGATCGATGTCCTGCCGGAACTCACGCCTTGCGGCGATGTGGGGCTGGTAAGCGCCTATTTGCAGGCGCTGGCGAACGAAGGTGTTGCCTCTGCGTTGGTGGTTTCCCACCTGCCGCTGGTCGGCTACCTGGTGTCTGAGCTCTGCCCGAGTGAAGCTCCGCCGATGTTCTCGACATCCGCCATTGCGAACGTCACGCTTGATGCTAATGGGCAAGGCCAGTTTAACTGGCAGATGAGCCCGTGCAATTTGAAGATGGCTAAAGCCATCTGAGTAAAAGGCGGGTGAGCCGTGCGCTTCCCGCCATTTTTACCTGTCACTTCTCCCCGCGTCGTTTTCCTACGGTAATTCTGGTGGCTGCCACTCTTCCACTTCAATCAACACCACCAATGCGGCGTCTCCGCCATACTCTTTTGGTGCCTGATGAAACGCCATCACGTGCGGGTGCTGTGCCAGCCACAGCGGCGTCTGCTGCTTCAGAATATGTTTCCCGTGTCCGTGCATCACGCAGGCACAAAACACATGTTCACGACGACAAGCCGCAATCAACGCACCTAATTCCTGTTTGGCCTGCATCTGGGTCAACCCGTGCAAATCAAGATACAGCTCCGGGGAATAATCCCCACGGCGCAGTTTCTTTGCCTCAAAATGGCTCACGTCCGCGCGCACGTATTTCATCGCGCCTTCGGTGTTCAGCAGCGGCTGAAACTCATCGGAAAAATAGTGGCTGTTATCGGCCTGTTCCTGAAGCAAACGCTTCACCGGCACTTCAGTGATTTTCTTACGCGCCGGGCGATGGACAATAGTGTCCTGCTTAATCTTGCGGGTGCCGGTCATCAGTTGACGGAACAGCGCCTGATCCTCTTCGCTCAGTGAGGTTTTCTTTTTCATTCTTTCATCTCATTTTCGCTTTGCGACAGTTTACCCGACTCTCTTCGCTTACGGGCAGTGAAAACGCATTTTTCCCCGCTCTCATGACGCAAGAATGCTGATTTATCGGCGTCTTCATGGCAAACTAGCCGCCGAATTTCAGCGATGGGCCCTGGAGGGGAAAGTGGATAAAATTTTTGTCGATGAAGCAGTCAATGAGCTGCATACCATTCAGGATATGTTGCGTTGGTCGGTGAGCCGCTTTAGCGCCGCGGGTATCTGGTACGGTCATGGCACGGACAACCCGTGGGATGAGGCGGTTCAGCTGGTGCTGCCGTCACTCTATTTACCGCTGGATATTCCGGAAGACATGCATACTGCGCGTCTGACCTCCAGTGAAAAACACCGTATCGTTGAGCGCGTGATTCGCCGCGTCAACGAGCGCATTCCCGTCTCCTATCTGACCAACAAAGCCTGGTTCTGCGGCCACGAATTCTACGTGGATGAACGCGTGCTGGTGCCACGCTCGCCGATCGGTGAGCTCATCAACAACCGTTTTACCGGCCTGATTGCGCATCAGCCTGAGCATATTCTGGATATGTGTACCGGCAGTGGCTGCATCGCTATCGCCTGTGCGTACGCTTTCCCGGAAGCGGAAGTCGACGGCGTCGATATCTCCCCGGATGCGCTGGCGGTGGCTGAGCAAAATATCGAAGATCACGGCCTCATCCATCACGTCACGCCAATCCGTTCTGACCTGTTCCGTGACCTGCCGAAAGTGCAGTACGACCTGATTGTCACCAATCCGCCGTATGTTGATGCGGAAGACATGGCCGACCTGCCGAACGAATATCGCCACGAGCCTGAACTCGGCCTGGCATCCGGCTCTGATGGCCTGAAGCTGACGCGACGTATTCTTGGCAATGCGCCTGATTACCTGACTGACGACGGTATTCTGATTTGTGAAGTCGGTAACAGCATGGTACATCTGATAGAGCAGTATCCTGACGTTCCGTTCACCTGGCTTGAGTTTGATAACGGCGGCGACGGCGTCTTCATGCTCACCAAAGCGCAGCTTCTGGCTGCCCATGAACACTTCAGCATCTATAAAGATTAATTAAAATTCGACGGGGCTGTGATGGCAGGAAATACAATTGGACAACTCTTTCGCGTAACCACCTTTGGCGAATCTCACGGTGTGGCTCTTGGCTGCATCGTCGACGGCGTGCCGCCGGGCATTCCTCTGACGGAAGCTGATCTGCAGCACGATCTCGACAGACGTCGTCCGGGAACCTCGCGTTACACCACCCAGCGTCGCGAACCGGACCAGGTGAAAATCCTGTCTGGCGTGTTTGAAGGCGTAACCACCGGCACCAGTATTGGGCTGCTGATTGAGAACACCGATCAGCGCTCCCAGGATTACAGTGCCATCAAAGATGTATTCCGCCCGGGCCACGCTGATTACACCTACGAACAAAAGTACGGCCTGCGCGACTATCGCGGCGGTGGCCGTTCTTCCGCTCGCGAAACTGCGATGCGCGTAGCGGCAGGGGCTATCGCTAAAAAATACCTCGCTGAGAAATTCGGCGTGGTTATCCGCGGCTGTATGACCCAAATGGGTGATATTCCGCTGGAAATTAAAGACTGGAGCCAGGTGGAACAGAATCCGTTCTTCTGCCCGGATCCGGATAAAATCGATGCGCTTGATGAACTGATGCGCGGCCTGAAAAAAGAAGGCGACTCGATTGGGGCGAAAATCACTGTGGTCGCTGACGGCGTGCCGCCGGGTCTCGGTGAGCCGGTCTTTGACCGCCTGGATGCCGATATCGCGCATGCGCTGATGAGCATCAATGCGGTGAAAGGCGTTGAAATTGGCGACGGTTTTGATGTTGTCAGCCTGCGCGGTAGCCAAAACCGTGATGAAATCACTAAAGACGGTTTCCAGAGTAACCACGCTGGCGGTGTACTCGGCGGGATCAGCAGCGGGCAGCAAATCATCGCCCACATGGCGCTAAAACCAACGTCGAGCATCACCGTGCCGGGCCATACCATCAATCGTTTTGGCGAAGAAGTCGAGATGGTAACCAAAGGCCGTCACGATCCTTGTGTGGGGATCCGCGCAGTGCCGATTGCCGAAGCGATGTTAGCTATTGTGCTGATGGATCATCTGCTGCGCCAGCGTGCGCAAAATGCGGATGTCACCACCACGCTGCCTCGCTGGTAACGTTCTCCAGGGATTGCGGGAAAATGAAAAAAATCGTCATTGCGCTGCTGACTTTACTGGTAAGCCACGCGGGGTTCGCCGCCACGCCGTGGCAAAAAATCACCCAGCCAATTCCGGGCACTGCCCAGTCGATTGGGGCTTTTGCCAATGGTTGTATCGTCGGCGCGGAAGGTTTGCCGCTGCGCTCCGATAACTATCAGGTGATGCGTACCGATCAGCGTCGCTACTTTGGTCATCCGGATTTGATTCTGTTCATTCAGCGGCTCAGCAATCAGGTGCACAACCTGAGACTGGGCACGATGCTGATTGGCGATATGGGCATGCCGGCGGGTGGGCGTTTCAATGGCGGTCACGCCAGTCATCAGTCGGGGCTGGATGTCGACATTTTCCTGCAACTTCCACAAACCCGCTGGACCTCCGCGCAGTTGTTAAAGCCGCAGGCGCTTGATTTAGTGGCGGCAAATGGCAAACACGTGGTGCCGTCGCTGTGGTCGCCGCAAATCAGTGCGCTTATCAAACTGGCGGCCAAAGATAACGATGTGACGCGCATTTTCGTCAACCCGGCTATCAAACAGCAACTGTGTCTGGATGCGGGTACCGATCGCGACTGGCTGCGTAAAGTGCGTCCGTGGTTCCAGCATCGTGCCCACATGCACGTGCGTTTACGCTGTCCGGCGGGGAGCCTTGAGTGTGAAGATCAGGCGCCACCTCCACCGGGGGATGGCTGTGGTGCAGAACTGCAAAGCTGGTTCGAGCCACCGAAACCGGGAACAACCAAACCTGTGAAGAAAACGCCGCCACCGTTGCCGCGTTCTTGCCAGGCGCTACTGGATGAGCATGTCCTTTAATGGAACATTTCACTGAGATCTTTATGGTGTCACCGCTGTTGCTGGTGGCACTTTTCTTTATCGCGCTACTGGCCGGATTTATTGACTCTCTGGCAGGCGGCGGCGGTCTGCTGACCATTCCGGCATTGTTGGCGGTAGGTATGTCTCCGGCAAACGCCCTGGCAACCAACAAACTGCAGGCTTGCGGCGGGTCACTGTCATCTTCGCTCTATTTTGTTCGCCGCAAAGTTGTCAGCCTGGCGGACCAAAAACTCAATATTCTGATGACCTTTATTGGCTCAATGAGCGGGGCGCTGCTGGTTCAGCACGTGCAGTCCGACGTTCTGCGTCAGATCTTGCCGCTGCTGGTGATTGGCATCGGCCTGTATTTCCTGTTGATGCCCAGGCTCGGTGAAGAAGACCGCCAGCGTCGCCTGCACGGGCTGCCGTTTGCACTGGTCGCCGGTGGCTGTGTCGGTTTCTATGACGGCTTTTTCGGCCCCGGAGCGGGTTCATTTTATGCGCTGGCGTTTGTGACGCTGGCTGGTTTTAATCTCGCCAAATCTACCGCGCACGCAAAAGTGCTGAACGCCACCTCAAACGTTGGCGGTTTGTTGCTGTTTATCATTGGCGGTAAGGTGATTTGGGGAACCGGTTTTGTGATGATGGCAGGACAATTTTTAGGGGCGCGAATGGGATCGCGACTGGTGCTCAGCAAAGGACAAACGCTGATCCGGCCGATGATCGTCATCGTTTCGGCGGTGATGAGCGCTAAACTTCTCTATGACAGTCACGGGGCGGAGATCCTCCAGTGGTTGGGAATTCATTAATGCAACAACACCATTTTCAGCAGCTGATCGACATATTCGATAGCTGTTTTGCTGATGATTTTAATACCCGTCTGATTTCAGGCGAAGACGAACCGATTTATCTTCCTGCTGATGACGATGCGCCGTACAACCGCATCGTCTTTGCGCACGGCTTTTATGCCAGCGCCCTGCACGAGATTTCGCACTGGTGTATTGCCGGTGCCGAGCGCCGCAAGCGGGTGGATTTCGGTTACTGGTACTGCCCGGATGGACGCGATGCGAAAACGCAGGGTCAGTTCGAAGATGTGGAAGTTAAGCCACAGGCGTTCGACTGGCTGTTTTGCGTCGCCGCAGGTTTTCCGTTCAACGTGAGCTGCGACAATCTCGAAGGGGATGTTGAGCCTGACCGCATCGTATTCCAGCGTCGGGTTCATGCACAGGTGATGACGTATCTCGCGGAAGGGATCCCGGCGCGTCCGGCGCGCTTCATCGCGGCATTGCAAAAATATTATCAAACGCCGACGTTAACGGCGGAACACTTCCCCTGGCCGGAAGATCTAAATTGAGGAAAGAAGATGATCGCAGAATTTGAATCGCGCATTCTGGCGTTAATTGATGACATGGTAGAGCACGCCAGCGACGATGAACTGTTTGCCAGCGGCTACCTCCGCGGCCACCTGACGCTTGCGGTCGCAGACCTGGAAGCGGGTGATGATCACTCTCCGGAAGCGGTGTACGAAAAAGTGACCCAGAGCCTGGAAAAAGCGATTCACGCTGGTGAACTGAACCCGCGCGATCAGGCGCTGGTGCTCGGTATGTGGGATACGTTGTTCCAGAAGGCAAAATTTAAATAAGTTTGAGATGAAAATGCCCGGCGGCACTGCGTTTGCACGGGCCTACAGGACATTGTAGGCCGGGTAAGCGTAGCGCCACCCGGCGAAATAAAAGCCCCCGATTACAAAATTGGGGGCTTTTTTATGGTTGAGGGTTTACCAGTACAGCGGCCAAACCTGACGCAGGCGCGCCATCGCTTCGAGATAGAAATAGTCGCCCCAGCTACAGCACTGATCCACGCCTTTGCCGCTCGCCATGTGATACACCGAATGTTTGAGCAGACCTTCGCAGGCTTCGTCATCACGGGCGAGATAGTTATCGGTGAGAGATTTCATGATGCGCAGCGCCATTTCTTCGTAATGCGCGCGATGCGGATCCAGCGTCGGCAGGGCCTTCACCAGTTCCAGCAATCCACAGACAGCGATCGCGGCGGCTGAACTGTCGCGTACGGCATCTGTGCCCAGCAGCGCCAGATCCCAATGACAGACTGAATCTTCCGGCAACCGGTTGATAAAGTAGTGCGCCAGACTGCGCGTGAGTTCGACCATGCTGCTGTCACCGGTGTGCAGGTAGCTCAGCATAAAGCCGTAAATTCCCCATGCCTGGCCGCGTGACCAGCAGGAGGTATCGCTATAACCCTGATGGGTGTTACCAAAGCGCGGTTCACCGGTCACCACATCCATGTAGTAAGTGTGATATGTCGAGGCATCCGGGCGTACGATATACCGCGCGGCTTGTTCAACGTGAGCCGTCGCGGCTTCGGCATAACTTGGGTCGCCGGTTTGCTCGCTGGCCCAGTACAACAGCGGCAGGTTCATGTTGCAGTCGATAATCATCCGGCCCTGCTGTTCTGGGTCGTTCAGGTCGCCCCAGGCCTGAATGATTTTGGCTGTCGGGTTAAAGCGCTCCATCAGCGTATCGGCGGCCTGTAATGCGGTGCGTCTGGCAACGACATTGCCAGTCAGACGCCAGGCGCTGACGCAGGAGAGCGAGTATAAAAAGCCCAGGTCATGGGTCGCGGTCTCAATGCGTTGCTCAATACGCGCGACAAAGGAAGGGATGTAGCGCTCTGCGGCTTCCCGGTAGTGTGCTTTGCCGGTCATTTCCCACATCAGCCAGAGTTGCCCGGGCCAGAAACTGGTGGTCCACTCCACATTTTTGCTGCGTGGCCAGATTCCGTTTTCACAGGCTTCACCGGGGAAGTAGTCGCCAAAGGCCACGATATTATGGTCAAGTTTACGGCTGATGCGTTGCAGGGCCATTTCCAGACTTTGGCGCAGTGCCGGCCGGTCGATGGCATACAGCTCAATAGGGCACAACGGTTCAGTA
The DNA here is from genome assembly GCA_902706235.1 of Citrobacter sp. 18056. Classification (GTDB taxonomy): domain Bacteria; phylum Pseudomonadota; class Gammaproteobacteria; order Enterobacterales; family Enterobacteriaceae; genus Scandinavium; species Scandinavium manionii. The sequence goes on from CACSJR010000003.1 coordinate 143,845, forward strand.
ACAACGGAATGGGTCATAACATCTCCTTAATGACTTTTTGCAGGGGCAATGATTACCGCGTCCGGCGTCTGTGCGTCCTCGGGATGAGGGTCGCGCTCTGAGCGGCAGCGTGAAAGAGTAAGGGTGGAAATCAGCGTAAAGAGCAGGGCGCAGCAGCCCATCATCAGGTAGGTCTGCTCGAAACCGATTTTGGCGTATAGATAGCCCGCAGGCGGTGCGACAACGACGGAACCGACATAGATCATCGCCTGATAGCCGAGCAGGTACATGGTGGCATTGACCTTCTTGTGGAAATGCTCAGCGATATATTTGAACACCGAAATCAGCAGCAGGGCGATCTCCACGCCATATAACGGTTTGATTATCGAGATAGCCAGCGGATCGGTCGTCAGGCCGGAGGCGATCAGACGTGAACCGACCACCAGGCCGCAGAGTAATAATCCTTTTTTGGCGCCGTACTTGTTCACCAGCATCGGGACAAACATCATCATCACAAACTCAGTGCCGGACTGGATCATGCTCAGATAGCCGTACCAGGCGTTGCCCTGTTCTTTGGTGCTAAAAAACGAGACGAAGTAGCGCGGAAACTGCTGCTCGGCGACAAACATCATCCAGGCCACACCGGCGACATACAGGCTGAACATCCAGAATTTGCGGTTTTTCAGCAGTAAGATGACATCGCCAAAGACGATTTTGTTGTCAGAGATAACGTTATTACTGCGCAGTTGCTCATCGCCGATTTTCAGGCTGATCAACACCAGCAGCATCAACACCGAGGTGCCGCTACTGACGAGGAAATTTGCCAGCGGCGTGAGGTTGAACAGTACGCCAGAAAGCGATGCCGCCAGCGCCCAGCCAAGTGATCCCCACATACGAATGCGGCCAAATTCGAGGTTATACAAACGGCTGAAGCGGTCTGCATAAGATTCCGATGCCGCCACGCCAGCGTACCAGCCGAGGCTAAGATACAGCGCGCCGATAATAATCCCAACGAGGGTATGGCTCAGCAGTAACGGTTGATAGACGAAGATAAAAAATGGCGCCATCAGCGCAGACACGGCACAGACAAAATAGAGCAGCCATTTGCTCATGCCGATTTTGTCCATGATGTAGCCGTATACTGGCTTCATGATCACCGCAAACACGCCGTTGATGGCGAAAACGCTGCCGATGGTGATGCTGTCCAGACCGACTTTCTGGCTTAACCACAGGGCATAAAGCCCAAAACTTGAGGACCAGGTAAAGAAGTAGAGAAAGATAAAGCTGCTCATCTTAATTTGCGCAGTGCGCGAGGTTGTCGCGGTCATGATTGTCTCCTCAGTCTCACGGCAGTTCGGTCAGGGGAAAATGCGTTTTCTGCGTGGCCGACGTCAAATGAATAACGCCTTGCACAACACTGACTTCGGGGGCACTGGTGACGCCGAAATCCTGCGGATCTCCGGCCCAGACGGCGCTTATCAGCAAATGCGTACCGCGTGATAATTCACCGCGAAGTATCGGCACGGCGGCGCGGTCGGCAAACAGCAGGTTGCTGTTTGGTGGGGTTAATACCACCTCCCCCTGACGGCGTTTTTTACTCAGACACATAATGGCGCTGGTGTCATGCTCGCCGGTCAGACGGCTGGTTCCGGCTTCCAATTGTTGTTGCGGCAGCGGGCGGGAATTGATGCTGAAGCCACCTTCGGCGCAGTCCAGTTCGCGGGCAGTTTTCAGCCGGTGAACGCGAACCTGCCAGTCGCCGTGCGCGACCAGCCAGCTGTCGACGGTGACGTCATTCCACGGCAGCCAGCGGCTGTAGATGTAATTTTCATGCACGCTGACCCGCTGGCATTCGCGGCGTCCGCGCCAGTAGTTGTCCTTTTCACTGAGCAACAGCATCGAGTCCGGCGAGGCGTGCGCCAGGCCAAAGCGCCCGCGTTCGACGTTAAAGGCATAGCGCGTCGAGTAGGCAAATTTGCAGTACTTTGCTTCGGTGTTGACGAAATTGTTCCGCTCCAGCTGGCCAGACGTCAGCATCCATAAATGATTCAGTTGGTGGACCAGGATCTGTGCAGCTTTCGGGATGGCGTGCGGCGTTTGGCGTGGCGGCAGCGGTTCTTCTTTGGTCTGCCAGAAGTCGCTGTTTTCGCCCAACGCCAGTACCAGCACGGTTTTCAGCGCCCAGTACGGCGAGCCTGGCGCGTTATAGTCTTCGGCCATGATCAGGTTTGGATAGCTGTAGCCGACGCTCAGCACGCCGTCGCGGTCGAACGGCTGCTGTTGTTGCCACCAACGCAGATGGCGCAACACCAGGCCTTTAAGAATGCCCGGCGAATACACCTCCAGTCCGGTAAAGGCGGCGGCGCTCCAGAATGCGGCCTGCGCAAAGCGATAGGTCAGGCTGCGACCAAACGGAATCGCTGCACCGTCTTCGTCAAAGAAATGGATAAAGTCATCGGCAAAGACGGTGGCGCGTTCGCGCAACGTGGCACAGCGCTGCGGATCGACCTCTTTCATCAGCCTGGAATAAATCAGGCCGTAGAAGTGGAACCCCATCGAAATGTAGTAATCGCGCGGACGATCCGGGCCGTCGCTGTACCAGCCGTCGCCAAGCCAGTAATGTTCCATCGCCGCAAAATGGCGCTCAATGACTTCGTGGTTGACGGGCATTCCTGCGTGATGAAAACCGACCTGCACCAGAATGGGAAAGAAGTGCCAGTTATTGTCAGGAATAGTGGCGGTTTCGCTTTGCTTCAGCCATTGCCACAGATGCTGTTTTTCCTGCTCGTTGAAGTGCGCCAGCAGCGGCTGATGTGCCAGCGCCAGCAGCAGACCGTAGGCGGCCATTTCCACTACCCGCTGATCGCTATGGCCAATTTCTCCCCAGTATTCCGGATGCGCCGGATGGGTGCCGTTTTTAATAGCCTGAATGTACAGAGAAAGCTGTTCAGGTTCCTGTCCGCCTGCCAGTAACGGCGTGACGCCCCATAATAAACGGGAGAACGCTTCCATATTGGCGATGCGCTGGCCGTAATGGGTGGTGAAATTTGCCAGATCCACACCGCTGGCGTTATTTTTAAAAAAGGGGGTGACCGCATTCAATATTTCATTCACCCATTGGGTGAGGTCACTGCGCTGTTGTAAAGGATTTTCAAAGGTAATGTGTTCAGGTTGCACGAGGCCCTCCCGTCAGACACGAGAAAATTAAACATTATTGTTATTGGACTTTTACCGCGACCGAATCAGTCGGCGAAACCAAGCCTAGCCGCTTTTCTTTCAATGGCTGAGTGAGCAGGTTCACAAAAATGAACCGCTATTTTAAATTCGCTGGATTTTCCCCGCTGAGAGGGCAATAAATTGCAAACCGTAGGCTAAAAATTTAATTTTGTTGTCATGGTGACGGAATGAGCGATGTACAGTTACTGGAAAGAATAACCTTAGAAAAGCAGGCGATTTCTTTTAACCGGATGTGGGGATCCAGCGCGGTCTATTATCACTGGCATCAGTGCGTTGAGTTTCTCTATATTTCACAAGGCTATGGCATTGTGGTGGTGGATAATCAGCACTATACCGCACGCCCCGGCAGGCTGTTTATCTTCCCACCGTTTCGCCTGCACAAAGTACATGTCGATGATAGCGATAATAACCATTACCACCGTTCCGCCATGCATATCGAGCAGTCAGCGGTAGAGAGCAATCTGCAACAGTTTCCACGCTTTCAGGCGCAGTTTTCCCGCCTGGCCGCCAGCAACGCGCCAGCTCAGGCCTACGATCTCAGCGAGCATGCCGAATATATGGAAACCGTTCTGGCGCAGTTTGCGGCACTTGCGTCCAGAGAGCATTATCCGGCAGATGAAGTGGCTTTTTTGGTGATGCAGATAATGTCGCTCCTGCCCGCGTTACCACAGGCCAGCACACCGCAGCAGCAAACCGCGTCGGCGCAAATCATGCAGTGGCTGGAAGCGCATTACGGCGAGAAGTTTTCGCTGGAGGATTTGGCGCGGGCTATTGGGCTTTCCCGCAGCTATACGTCACGCATTTTCCGCCAACAGACAGGCGGAAGTATTCACGAGTATTTGCTCACCCGGCGGCTGAAGCGCAGCTGTGATTTGCTGCGCACCAGTGAAATGAGCGTCGATGCGATTGCGGCGAAAGTTGGCTTTCAGGAGGTGACCTACTTCATCACCTGCTTTAAACGGATGATGCATCAGACGCCGTTGCAGTATCGCAAACAGGCGCAGCAGCGCATTAATCTGCTTTGATAACCGCTTTGCCTTTCAGCAGTTTACGCACCCACAGCCGGTTCGGATTCAGCGCTGCCAGGGTTCTGGCATCCAGTGGTAATGGTTCGTCACTCATCTGTGAAGCCAAAATTTCTGCCGCCAGCGGGGCAGAGCACAGGCCACGTGAACCCAGGCCGCCGAGCATGAACAGGTTGTTGTGAACAGGCGCTGATTGGGCATTGTCGCGCTTTTCAGCCAGCGTGGCGTAGGTGTCCAGCGTTTGCGGATAATCTGGCACGTTGCCCATCATCGGTAAATGATCGCGTGTGGCGCAGCGCACGCCACAGCGGGCTTCACCGTCGCTGACGTCGACTTCCTGTGCCCACGTAGCATCCGGGAAACAGTCGAGCAAACGCTGCCGATTATGCTGTTGATCGTCCTCGCTGTAGGCCATTTCCGTTTGCCCGCGATGGTAGCTGGCACCGATGCAATGCTGCTGGTTGTGCGGATTTTGCGGCGTGAGATAGCCGTCGTAACACAGCACCTGACGTAACTTCGCCAGCTCCGGCGTGGTCGGAATATGGCTGACCTGACCGCCCACCGCAGATACCGGCAGCTCCGCCGTTTGCGAGAACTGATTAATCTGATGACCGTTGGCGAGCACCACGCTGGCGTGATGTTGTGTTTCGCTGTTTGCAAAGTGCAGCGCCCAGCCGCTGGCCTGCGCGTCGAGGGTTTCACAACGATGATTCCAGAGAACGTTCAGTCCATTCTGACAGGCCAGTTCGATAACCGCCGCCGTGAGCTGTGCCGGACACAGCCAGCCGCCGAGCGGGTACTGAATGCCCGCACAGCCCGTTTCGACACCAAGCGTGCGCTGCACTTCGGCCGCATCCACTTCAACAGCAATTTCTGGTGGCAGCGCCAGCTTCAGCATCTGAGCAATTTTGTGACTGCTTTTTTCATCCCAGCCAAGCTGCGTCACGCCGCACCAGTCATGATCAAAAGCAACGGGCAGGGAGTCGTACAGACGGCGCGCAAAGGTAAACGCCGCCGGGAAGAAGGTTTCCATCGCCGGATCGTGGGCGCTCAGCAGCGGGTAGAGCGCGCCCTGGCGGTTGCCGGAGGCACCCTGTGCCGGAGCGTCATCTTCGCAATACAGTGTCACCTGCCAGCCGCGGCGCAGCAGCGCCAGAGACAGCAGTGCACTGGCAATACCGCCGCCGATAATCGCCGTTTCTCGGGTTTCACTTCCGGAGCGGGCAAACCACGGCGCGGTGGCAGTTGCTGGTTGCGAATCATCCCGATACCCGGTCAGCATTTCTCGCTTGCGCCCAAAGCCTTTGCTCTTTTTCATGCAAAAACCGGCGTCGTTTAAGCCGCGACGCACAAAGCCCGCTGAGGTAAACGTCGCCACCGTGGCGCCGGGACGCGCCAGTTTTGCCATCGCGTTAAACAGCGTTGGCGTCCACATATCCGGGTTTTTGGCGGGCGCAAAACCGTCAAGGAACCACGCATCGACCTGCTGATTCAGGGAGTCATCCAGCGTGTCGACCAGTTCATTAATGTCGCCAAACCACAGATCCAGCGTGACCTTACCTTCATCCAGCACTAAGCGGTGACAGCCAGAAAAGGGCAGGGGCCATTGCGCCTGTAACTGCGCGGCAAAATCAGCCAGTTCAGGCCAGTGTTGATGAGCAAGTTTCAGGTCGTTCAGACGCAGCGGGAATTTTTCGAAACTGATGAAATGTAATCTTTGTAGCGTAGCGTCAGGCTGCGAGCCGCGAAAAATCTTAAATGCCTGCCAGAGAGTGAGGAAATTCAATCCGGTACCAAATCCACTCTCGGCAACCACCAGGTGGGAACGATCGTGAGACGTAAAGCGCTCCGTTAGTCGGTTTCCCCCAAGAAAAACGTATCGGGTCTCTTCCAGTCCGTTATCATTAGAAAAGTAGACGTCATCAAAATCTCGGGAAACAGGTGTACCCTCACTGTTAAATTCGAGGTTGGCAGGTTGTATGGCGTTTTGTTTCACGTAAGTTACTCGCAGTGCAAGGCGTCCGGCGATCTTAGCGATGTGTGCCGGGTGGCGCAAATTTATACTTAATTTGTCTGATCGGACTTGTTCAGCGTACAAGTGTACGCTATTGTGCCACTCGAAACTTAAAATAGTATATGACTTACAGAGGTATTGAATGAAACGTGCAGTGATTACTGGCCTGGGCATCGTTTCCAGCATCGGTAACAACCAGCAGGAAGTCCTGGAATCTCTGCGTGAAGGACGCTCGGGGATCACTTTCTCTCAAGAATTCAAAGATTCTGGTATGCGTAGCCACGTGTGGGGTAACGTCAAACTGGACACCACGGGTCTTATCGACCGCAAAGTGGTCCGTTTCATGAACGATGCCTCTATCTATGCTTACCTCTCAATGCAGCAGGCTGTTGAAGATGCTGGATTGAAAGAAGATGTTTATCAGAACAACCCACGCGTGGGCCTGATTGCAGGTTCCGGTGGTTCTTCTAAATCTCAGGTCTTCGGCGCAGACGCAATGCGTAGCCCGCGTGGCCTGAAAGCGGTCGGTCCTTACGTTGTGACCAAAGCGATGGCTTCTGCGGTTTCCGCGTGCCTCGCCACCCCATTCAAAATTCACGGTGTGAACTACTCCATCAGCTCCGCTTGTGCGACTTCCGCACACTGCATCGGCAGTGCGGTTGAGCAAATTCAGCTGGGCAAACAGGACATAGTATTTGCTGGCGGCGGTGAAGAGCTGTGCTGGGAAATGGCCTGTGAGTTCGATGCGATGGGCGCACTGTCCACCAAATACAATGAAAGCCCTGACAAAGCCTCCCGTACCTATGATGCGAGCCGTGACGGTTTCGTTATCGCAGGCGGCGGCGGTATGGTTGTGGTTGAAGAACTGGAACACGCTCTGGCGCGTGGCGCACATATCTACGCAGAAGTGGTTGGTTACGGCGCAACCTCTGATGGCGCAGACATGGTTGCTCCGTCTGGCGAAGGCGCAGTACGCTGCATGAAGCTGGCGATGGACGGTGTTGATTCTCCAATCGACTATCTGAACTCCCACGGTACGTCTACGCCAGTTGGCGACGTGAAAGAACTGGGCGCAATCCGTGAAGTCTTCGGTGACAACACGCCAGCGATTTCTGCGACCAAAGCTATGACCGGTCACTCTCTGGGTGCCGCAGGCGTTCAGGAAGCAATCTACTCCCTGCTGATGCTGGAACACGGCTTCGTTGCCCCAAGCATCAACATCGACGAGATGGACGAAAAGGCTGAAGGCCTGAACATCGTGACTCAGCCGACAGAGCGTCAGCTGAACACCGTGATGTCCAACAGCTTTGGCTTCGGTGGCACCAATGCCACTCTGGTTATGCGTAAGCTGAAAGCGTAATTACTACGCCAGATGAATGAAAGGAGCCGAAAGGCTCCTTTTTTACGCCTGTGATTCAGCATTGACAGTCACTGCGATTCGCAGGCAAACTTCAGCCCTAACATTGTCATCGCGATAATGCGTAAGCGTTTAACGTCATCCAACGCACCTTAATCCTGATGTTCAGGTAGAGGGGGCGTGGCATTTCCCCGCCTTACTCTGCGTTATGGAGTAATGCATGTCTGCAGTAACAAAATCTGTAAAATCCTCTTCAGCGAATATTTCGCTGTTTCGCATCGCCTTTGCGGTATTCCTCACCTATATGACCGTGGGCCTGCCTTTACCGGTTATTCCACTGTTTGTGCATAACGAACTCGGCTACGGCAACATGATGGTCGGTTTTGCCGTCGGTATTCAATTCCTTGCCACCGTGTTAACGCGCGGCTATGCCGGGCGACTGGCAGATCAGCGCGGGGCTAAACGCTCAGCGTTGCAGGGAATGTTCGCCTGTGGTCTGGCGGGCGGAGCATGGCTGCTGGCGGCCCTGCTACCGATTAGCGCTGAAGGTAAGTTTGCACTGCTGGTCGTTGGGCGTCTGATCCTCGGTTTTGGTGAAAGCCAACTGCTGACCGGGACGCTGACCTGGGGCATGGGGCTGGTGGGGCCAACGCGTTCCGGCAAAGTGATGTCATGGAACGGGATGGCGATTTACGGCGCGCTGGCGGCCGGCGCACCGCTGGGCTTACTCATTCACAGCCATTTCGGCTATGCCGCACTGGCGGGTACCACCATGGTGCTGCCGCTGCTGGCCTGGGCGTTTAACGGCTCGGTGCGGAAAGTCCCTGCTCATGCCGGTGAGCGTCCGTCGCTGTGGAGCGTGGTCGGTCTTATCTGGAAGCCGGGTATGGGGCTGGCCTTACAGGGCGTGGGCTTTGCGGTGATCGGCACCTTTATTTCGCTCTATTTTATGAGTCACGGCTGGGCAATGGCGGGCTTTACGCTGACCGCTTTTGGCGGCGCGTTCGTGCTGATGCGCATTCTGTTTGGCTGGATGCCGGACCGTTTCGGCGGAGTGAAAGTGGCGACGGTTTCACTGCTGGTGGAAACCGTGGGTCTGCTCCTGCTGTGGCAGGCGCCAAATGCCTGGGTTGCGCTGGCGGGTGCGGCATTAACCGGGGCCGGTTGTTCGCTTATCTTCCCGGCGCTTGGCGTTGAGGTGGTTAAGCGTGTACCGCAGCAGGTGCGCGGTACGGCGCTTGGCGGCTATGCTGCTTTCCAGGATATCTCATACGGCGTTACCGGGCCGCTCGCTGGGTTGCTTGCGACCTCGTTTGGTTACTCGTCGGTGTTCCTGGCTGGCGCGATTTCCGCAGTCGTCGGGATTGTGGTCACCCTGGTGTCTTTTCGTCGGGCTTAGAACAGGATCCATAGCAGGAAGATTATCACCAGCAGCCCAACCAGCATCAGACCTGGGCGGGCTGACATCGCCTTCATGTTTTCGATGAACGGTGTGAACGGGTTAAAGATCGGCTGAATATAACGGGTGTCGACGGTGTCCTGAGCGCGTTCGACGCGCTTGAGGAATACCTGATTCAGCAGATCCTGCACCTGCGCCTGGGTTAACACCGTTTGCGGCGTCGCCTGCCAGGTTTGCTGGGCATAGTCGCGCAGAGCGTTAAACTCCTGCGTTTCCATCGGTTGTTTCAGCGCCGCCTGCAGCGTGTTAAGCGTCGGTGCTTTCTGGTCGCTCAGCGTCTGGCGCGCCTGCAGCCAGGTCATCAGCTGATTGAAGTGTTTCGCCGGGATAAGATCGCCGGTTTTCACCCCTGAAAGCTCAAGCATCGACTGCCAAATCATCTTGCTGGATTCTCCGGTCGCCGCGGCCACCTTGGTCACCATCTGATTCAGTGTGTTGTGCTCGGCAGGCAATAATGACCTGTCCGTTGCCGGGCGCTGTTGCGGTTGTGGAATGGCCAGTTCGTTGTTTTGCAGAAGCTGCAGGACATTTTTAAGCTGATCGGGCGTCAGCTGGCTTAACGTTGTGTGGCCATATTGCTGGCGAATAAAATCGCTCACCGCCTGACGGTTATTGCCCTGACTCAGCAGCTCGGTCAACTGCGCCACAATCTGACGCACTTCGTGAGTCTGCTGAGCGCTGACCAGACGCTGATTGAGATTCTGTTCCGCCGCAGGGAAGTGCCTTGAGAGTAGCTGAGCATCATTCCTCAGACCCAAATCATGTTTCATCCCGGCCCATACCCCGGCGCTTTGCTGCGACGTCAGCGCGACAAGACGCGTGATCAGCCGTTCGAGCACCGTGCGCTGCTGGGTGGAGAGCGGTTGCTCGCCGATGTGACTCGTCGTTGTTGCTTCCCCCGGAGGGCGAGCGGGCACGCCTGAAATAGGTTGCGTCATGATAAATCCTGAATGTCCGTCGGTGTTCTCAAGGCTCAGTGTTCCTGGCCGCGAGATTATGGCACACTTCCCCGGTTAACTCTCGTTCCAGACAGGTACTGTACCGTGAAAATCCTTGTTGATGAAAATATGCCCTACGCCCGCGAGCTGTTCAGCCGTTTGGGTGATGTAAAGGCGGTCCCTGGCCGTCCAATTCCCCAGCATGAGCTGGATGATGCCGATGCGTTAATGGTGCGCTCAGTCACCAAAGTGAATGAGGCGCTGTTGGCAGGGAAGGGGATTAAATTCGTGGGTACCGCAACCGCAGGTACCGACCATGTCGATGAGAAATGGCTGGCGCAGGCTGGAATCGGTTTTTCTGCCGCCCCCGGCTGCAACGCCATCGCGGTGGTGGAATACGTCTTTTCATCGCTGCTGATGCTGGCTGAGCGTGATGGTTTCGCGCTGGCCGATCGCACCGTCGGGATCGTCGGGGTGGGTAACGTCGGTGGGCGTTTGCAAAAACGTCTCGAAGCGCTGGGGATCCGCACCTTGTTATGCGATCCACCGCGTGCCGATCGCGGCGACGAAGGTGATTTCCGCAGCCTCGACGACCTGGCGCAAAATGCCGACATTCTGACGTTCCACACGCCGTTGTTTAAAGACGGGCCGTATAAGTCGCTGCACCTGGCAGATGAAGCGCTGATTTCACGTCTGAAGCCTGGCACTATTCTGATAAACGCCTGCCGTGGACCGGTGGTGGATAACGCCGCACTGCTCAAATGCTTACAAGCAGGACAGGATTTAAGCGTCGTACTGGACGTCTGGGAACCGGAGCCGGAACTCAATACCGAACTGCTGTCTCTTGTCGATATTGGCACCGCACACATTGCGGGCTATACGCTGGAAGGCAAAGCGCGCGGCACCACTCAGGTGTTTGAGGCCTACAGCGAGTTTATCGGCAATCGCCACCTGGTATCGCTGGATACGCTGCTGCCTGCGCCGGAATTTGGCCGTATCACGCTGCACGGTCCGCTCGATCAGGCGACGCTAAAAAGGCTGGTGCATTTGGTGTATGATGTGCGCCGCGATGATGCGCCGCTGCGGAAAGTGGCGGGTATTCCGGGTGAGTTCGACAAACTGCGTAAAAACTATTCTGAACGCCGTGAGTGGTCTTCGCTGAACGTCCTGTGTGACGATGAGCAGGCTGCCGTTATGCTCAAAAATCTGGGATTCAACGCCGTTCATCACGCAGCGCGTTAATGTCTTCTTAATACGCCCGGCCAGATCCTCTGGCGGGGCGGCTATTTTTATTTCTGGAGTAAACCACCATGTCTGAAGGCTGGAATATTGCCGTACTGGGCGCAACGGGTGCCGTAGGTGTTGCCCTGCTTGAAACTCTTGCAGAGCGTCAGTTCCCGGTGGGAGAGATTTACGGTCTGGCGCGTAGCGAAAGCGCCGGAGAATCCCTGCGCTACGAAGGTAAAACCGTGCGCGTGCAGGACGTTGCCGAGTTTGACTGGACTCAGGTTCAGCTGGCCTTTTTTGCCGCGGGCGTGGAAGCCTCTGCGGCCTGGGCTGACGAAGCCGCCAATGCAGGCTGTCTGGTCATTGATTTAAGCGGTCTGTTCGCGCTTGAGCCGGATGTACCACTGGTTGTGCCGGATGTGAACCCGTTTGTGCTGGCGGATTACCGCAACCGCAATATCGTGGCTGTGCCGGACAGCTTGACCAGCCAGCTTCTGACTGCGTTGAAGCCGCTGATCGACGACGGTGGTCTGTCGCGTATCGCGGTTACCAGCCTGATGTCAGCGTCCTCACAGGGCAAGAAGGCCGTCGACGCGCTGGCAGGGCAGAGCGCCAAGCTGCTGAACGGCATTCCGATTGATGAAGATGATTTCTTTGGCCGTCAGTTAGCCTTCAATATGCTGCCTCTACTGGTTGACCGTGAAGGTGGTATTGCGGAAGAACGTCGTATTGTCGACCAGGCCCGCAAAATCATGCAGGACGACGGCCTGATGATTTCTGCTCAGTGCGTACGTGCGCCGGTGTTTTACGGTCTGGCGCAAATGGTCAGCTTCGAAGCGCTGCGTCCGCTGGCAGCAGAAGAAGCGCGTGACGCGTTCGAACGGACTGAGGATATCGCCCTGTCTGCGGATACTGATTTCCCGACTCAGGTCGCTGATGCCTCCGGCAGCGCGCATCTTTCCGTGGGCTGTGTGCGTAACGATTACGGTATGCCGGAGCAGATTCAGTTCTGGTCGGTAGCCGATAACGTCCGTTTTGGCGGCGCGCTGATGGCGGTGAAAATCGCTGAGAAACTGGTTCAGGAGTATATGTACTGATGTCTGAAGTGGAAGCGCTGCCTGTCATTAAAGTCGCGCTCGGCATCGAGTACGACGGCAGCAAATACTACGGCTGGCAACGGCAGAACGACGTGCGCAGCGTGCAGGAAAAACTGGAAAAAGCGCTGTCGCAGGTCGCGAATGAATCGATTAGCGTGTATTGCGCGGGTCGAACCGACGCCGGCGTGCACGGCACGGGTCAGGTTGTTCATTTTGAAACGCGGGCGCAGCGCAAAGACGCGGCCTGGACGCTGGGGGTAAATGCGAATTTACCTAAAGACATTGCGGTGCGTTGGGTGAAAGCTGTGCCCGACGATTTCCACGCGCGTTTCAGCGCCACCGCACGTCGGTATCGTTACATTATCTACAATCATCGTCTTCGCCCGGCGGTCTTAAGCCATGGCGTGACGCATTGTCACCAGGCGCTGGATGCCGAACGCATGCAGCGTGCGGCGCAAAGTCTGCTCGGTGAGAATGACTTTACCTCGTTTCGTGCGGTGCAGTGTCAGTCGCGCACGCCGTGGCGAAACGTGATGCACATTAACGTTGAACGTTACGGTGCCTATGTGGTGGTGGATATCAAAGCGAATGCTTTTGTACATCATATGGTGCGGAATATTGTGGGCAGCCTGATGGAAGTGGGTGCCGGAAACCAGCCGGAGAGCTGGATTGCAGAGCTGCTGGAAGCGAAGGACAGAACGCTTGCGGCAGCGACGGCCAAAGCTGAAGGGCTGTATCTCGTTTCGGTGGATTACCCGGAACGGTTCGACCTTCCTGAGCCGCCTATGGGCCCGCTATTTTTAGCGGACTGAATGCAGTCACTTAAGGTTAAGTCACTATGGATCTGATTCGCTTTCTGATTGATTTTATTTTGCATATTGATGTGCATCTGGCTGAGCTGGTCGCGCAGTACGGCGTCTGGGTCTACGCTATTTTGTTCCTGATTTTGTTCTGTGAAACAGGGCTGGTGGTGACACCGTTCCTGCCAGGCGATTCGCTGCTGTTTGTCGCCGGTGCGCTTTCTGCGCTGCCAACAAACGATCTGAACGTGCATTTGATGGTGGTATTGATGGTGATTGCGGCGATAGTCGGTGATGCCCTGAACTACACCATTGGTCGCGTGTTTGGCGAACGGTTGTTCAGCAATCCGAATTCGAAAATTTTCCGTCGTAGCTATCTCGATAAAACGCACCAGTTCTATGAAAAGCACGGCGGGAAGACCATCATCCTCGCCCGTTTTGTGCCGATCGTCAGAACCTTCGCGCCGTTTGTGGCAGGAATGGGGCACATGTCCTATCGTCATTTTGCTGCGTATAACGTGATTGGCGCGCTGCTGTGGGTGCTGCTGTTTACCTACGCGGGTTATCTGTTCGGTGACCTGCCTATTGTGCAGGAAAACCTGAAACTGCTGATCGTGGCCATCATCGTGCTGTCGGTCCTGCCAGGTGTTATCGAGATAATCCGTCACAAGCGTGCCGCAGCAAAGCAGGCTAAATAATTACAGAGCCCGGAAAGTGGCGCAAAGTGGCACCGGTTAGACCACTTTTTTGTCCCATGTTCTGGGCTCTTATGTTTTAATGTGCAACATTTCATGGTCTGTAAGCCCTAAAAATGGCATTATTCGCCGCTTACAGCAAAAACTGGCATCGACCAGGTTCAGGCAGAAAGGTTATCAATGAGCTGGATTGAACGAATTAAAAGCAACATAACCCCCACGCGCAAGGCGAGTATTCCGGAAGGGGTATGGACCAAATGTGACAGCTGCGGACAGGTACTGTACCGCGCAGAGCTGGAGCGTAACCTGGAGGTTTGTCCGAAGTGCGATCACCACATGCGTATGTCAGCGCGTAACCGCCTGCATAGCCTGATGGATGAAGGTACTCTGGTGGAGCTGGGTAGCGAGCTTGAGCCGAAAGATCTGCTGAAGTTCCGCGACTCTAAGAAATACAAAGATCGTCTGGCCTCTGCTCAGAAAGAAACCGGTGAGAAAGACGCGCTGGTAGTAATGAAGGGGACCTTGTTTGGTGCACCTGTCGTTGCCGCTGCCTTTGAGTTTTCCTTTATGGGGGGCTCGATGGGTTCTGTGGTCGGCGCTCGTTTCGTGCGTGCCGTTGAGTATGCGCTGGAAAACAATTGCCCGATGGTGTGCTTCTCAGCCTCCGGTGGTGCGCGTATGCAGGAAGCGCTGATGTCACTGATGCAGATGGCGAAAACCTCTGCAGCGCTGGCAAAAATGCAGGAACGTGGTCTGCCGTACATTTCTGTGCTGACCGACCCAACCATGGGTGGCGTTTCCGCAAGCTTCGCCATGCTGGGTGACCTCAACATCGCTGAGCCGAAAGCGCTGATCGGCTTTGCCGGCCCACGCGTTATCGAGCAGACCGTACGTGAAAAACTGCCGCCGGGCTTCCAGCGCAGTGAATTCCTTATCGAGAAGGGTGCGATCGACATGATCGTCCGTCGTCCTGAGATGCGCTTCAAGATTGCCAGCGTGCTGGCGAAGCTGATGAATCTCCCGGCACCGAACCCGGATGCACCGCTTGAAGACGTGGTGGTACCGCCGGTACCGGATCAGGAACCAGAGGCCTGATAAATGCAAAGGGCAGGGCCAGACGGCGCTGCCCTTTTTGCTTGTGCTAACCGTTAACTATCGCGGGTATCATGGAAAAAGACATCACTCCACTCGCCACGTCGCCCCTCGCCGCGTGGCTTTCTTATCTGGAACACCTGCACAGCAAAACCATCGACCTGGGACTGGCACGCGTCAGCGAGGTTGCGGGCCGAATGGGCGTGCTGAAACCAGCGCCGTTCGTCTTCACCGTCGCGGGCACTAACGGCAAAGGTACGACCTGCCGCATGCTGGAATCGGTGCTGATGGCCGCAGGCTTTAAGGTCGGTGTGTACAGCTCTCCCCATCTGGTTCGCTACACCGAACGCGTGCGCGTGCAGGGTGGCGAGCTGGCTGAATCTGCGCATACCGCGTCGTTTGCTGAAATCGAAAAGGCACGGGGCGAAATCTCCCTGACTTACTTTGAATTTGGCACGCTGTCGGCGCTGTGGCTGTTTAAGCAGGCGCAACTGGACGTGGTCATTCTGGAAGTGGGACTCGGCGGGCGGCTGGATGCGACCAATATCGTTGATGCCGACGTAGCGGTTGTCACCAGCATTGCACTCGACCACACCGACTGGCTGGGGCCGGACCGCGAAAGCATCGGACGTGAAAAAGCTGGCGTGTTCCGCGGCGGTAAACCGGCGGTTGTCGGCGAACCGGATATGCCGCAGACCATTGCCGATGTCGCCGCTGAAAAAGGCGCTGTGTTGCTGCGACGCGGGGCTGACTGGCGTTATCAGGTCACGGGCGACAGCTGGACGTTCAGCGATGCGCAGGGCGAACTGAGTACGCTGCCGTTACCGCAGGTGCCACAGCCCAATGCCGCGACGGCACTGGCGGCGTTGCGGGCGAGCGGGCTGGCTATCAGTGAGCAGGCATTGCGTGAAGGCATTCAGAACGCGATGCTGCCGGGCCGTTTCCACATCGTGAGCGAATCACCGCGTCTGATCCTCGACGTGGCGCACAACCCTCATGCGGCGGCGTATCTGGCGGAACGTCTGAAAATGCAGCCTGCAGCCGGGCGTACGCTGGCGGTGATTGGTATGCTTCATGATAAAGATATTGCCGGGACGCTGGCCTGTCTGTCGGATGTCGTCGACAGCTGGTATTGCGCCCCGCTGGAAGGCCCTCGTGGGGCAACGGCGGAACAGCTGGTGGAACATTTGCGCGATGGCGCAGTCTATGCCACTGTAGCGCAGGCCTGGCATGCCGCGATGGCGGATGCTGGCCCACAAGATACGGTGCTGGTGTGTGGTTCGTTCCACACGGTGGCTCATGTAATGGAAGAGATGGACGCGGGGAGAACCGGTGGCGAGTAAGTTTCAGAATCGTTTAGTCGGAACCATTGCGCTGGTGGCACTCGGGGTTATTGTGCTTCCAGGCCTGCTGGATGGTCAGAAGAAGCATTATCAGGATGAGTTCGCGGCAATTCCCCTGGTGCCTAAACCGGGCGATAAAGAAGAGCCGGATATGCTGCCAGCGGTTACGCAGGCACTGCCTTCTCAGCCTCCGGAAGGGGCGGCGGAAGAGGTCAGGGCAGGTGATGCAGCAGCACCATCGCTTGATACGTCGCGATATGCGGCGAACAGCGGTGCGAATGAAATAGATGATACTGCGCAGCCGGCACCAAAACCGGTAGCACCGAAGCCTCAGGTTCAGACGCAAACCAGACCACAACGTGATACTACAAACGCACAGTCAGCAGCAGAGACGCAAGCGCCTCCTGCTCAGCCGAAGCCTGTTGCCGAAGACAAACCAGCCCCGACGGGCAAAGCCTACGTCGTACAGCTCGGTGCCTTGAAGAATGCCGACAAGGTCAATGAGATTGTCAGCAAACTGCGCGGCGCCGGATATCGCGTCTTTACCGCGCCGTCTACGCCAGTGCAGGGGAAAATCACCCGCATTCTGGTGGGACCGGACGCGTCGAAAGACAAGATGAAAGGTTCGCTTGGCGAGCTGAAACAGCTGTCAGGTCTGAACGGTGTGGTGATGGGGTATACCCCGAACTGAGAGTAAAATGCCCGGCGCAACGTCGGGCGGATAACCAAATCGATGAAAATCGACTGGGCTGAAAGTGCCCTCAGAGGCCAAAAGCTCATGCGGCGTTGAACGTTTTTTCAGCGCCATTTTTATTTGGGCGGGGAAAGGAATTCCCTACGCAAACGTTTTCTTTTTCTGTTAGAATGCGCCCCGAACTGGACGACAGGGCGTAAAATCGTGGGACAACTATGGTCTGGATTGATTACGCCATTATTGCGGTGATTGGTTTTTCCTGTTTGGTAAGCCTCATCCGCGGCTTTGTTCGTGAAGCATTGTCACTGGTAACGTGGGGTTGTGCTTTCTTTGTTGCCAGTCATTACTACACTTATCTGTCTGTCTGGTTTACGGGCTTTGAAGACGAACTGGTTCGAAACGGGATTGCTATCGCGCTGCTCTTTGTCGCGACGCTTATCGTCGGTGCTATCGTTAACTATGTTATCGGTACGCTGGTAGAGAAGACGGGCCTGTCGGGAACCGACAGGGTGCTTGGGATCTGTTTTGGTGCGCTGCGTGGAGTATTGATCGTCGCCGCCATACTGTTTTTCCTCGATACCTTCACCGGCTTTTCAAAAAGCGACGACTGGCAAAAGTCTCAGCTGATCCCTCAGTTCAGCGTCGTCATCAGAATGTTCTTTGACTATCTGCAAAGCTCGTCAAGTTTCTTGCCCAAAGCATAAGCTTTGGGGAGTTCTGAACGAGGAAAATGACGTATGTGCGGTATTGTCGGTATCGCCGGTGTTATGCCGGTAAACCAGTCGATTTATGACGCGTTAACGGTGCTTCAGCACCGTGGGCAGGATGCCGCGGGCATCATCACCATTGATGCAAACAACTGCTTCCGTTTGCGTAAAGCCAACGGCCTGGTGAGCGATGTGTTTGGCGCCGTGCATATGCAGCGCCTGCAGGGCAATATGGGTATCGGCCACGTCCGTTACCCAACCGCCGGCAGCTCCAGCGCGTCTGAGGCTCAACCTTTCTACGTTAACTCACCTTATGGCATCACCCTTGCGCACAACGGCAACTTGACCAACGCTCACGAGCTGCGCAAAAAGCTGTTCGAAGAAAAGCGCCGCCATATCAACACCACCTCCGATTCTGAAATTCTGCTGAACATCTTCGCCAGTGAGCTGGACAACTTCCGCCACTATCCGCTGGAAGCTGACAACATTTTCGCTGCGATTGCCGCGACAAATCGTCAGATTCGCGGGGCGTATGCCTGTGTGGCGATGATTATCGGGCATGGCATGGTGGCTTTCCGCGACCCTAACGGCATTCGCCCGCTGGTGCTCGGCAAGCGCGATATCGGCGATGGTCGCACCGAATACATGGTGGCGTCCGAAAGCGTCGCGCTCGATACGCTGGGCTTTGAATTCCTGCGTGACGTGGCGCCGGGTGAAGCAATTTACATCACCGAAAAAGGCCAGCTGTTCACCCGTCAGTGTGCTGACAACCCGGTGAGCAATCCGTGCCTGTTCGAATATGTTTACTTTGCTCGTCCGGACTCGTTCATCGACAAGATTTCCGTCTACAGTGCGCGCGTGAACATGGGCACTAAGCTCGGTGAGAAAATTGCCCGCGAGTGGGAAGATCTGGATATCGACGTGGTTATCCCGATTCCGGAAACCTCTTGCGATATCGCGCTGGAAATTGCCCGCATTCTGAATAAACCGTACCGCCAGGGTTTTGTGAAAAACCGCTACGTGGGTCGTACGTTCATCATGCCAGGCCAGCAGCTGCGCCGTAAATCGGTGCGCCGTAAACTGAACGCCAACCGCGCAGAGTTCCGTGATAAGAACGTGCTGCTGGTGGATGACTCCATCGTGCGTGGTACCACGTCAGAGCAGATCATCGAAATGGCGCGCGAAGCTGGTGCGAAGAAAGTATACCTGGCCTCTGCCGCACCGGAAATTCGTTTCCCGAATGTCTACGGAATCGATATGCCGAGCGCCACGGAGCTGATTGCTCACGGTCGGGAAGTGGATGAGATCCGCCAGATTATCGGCGCCGACGGTTTGATTTTCCAGGATCTGAACGATCTGATTGAAGCGGTTCGCGCTGAGAACCCGGATATTCAGCAGTTTGAATGCTCGGTATTCAACGGCGTGTACGTCACCAAAGACGTGAACCAGCAATATCTCGATTATCTCGACTCCCTGCGTAATGACGACAGCAAAGCACTTGCGCGTCAGAACGAAGTCGAAAGCCTTGAGATGCATAACGAAGGTTAATCTTCTCCACGCCCTCTCGTGCTGAGAGGGCGTCTTTCCTTGCAACTCCCTCTGAATTCCGGCAAAGTCAGGCCCAGTACGAAGACAGGGCGGAATCATGAAACGACTCATTATTGGAATTTCCGGTGCCAGCGGCGCTATCTATGGCGTTCGGCTGTTGCAGGTGCTGCACGATGTCGCAGAAGTGGAAACCCATTTGGTGATGAGTCAGGCCGCGCGACAGACGCTGTCCCTCGAAACCGATTTCTCTTTACGTGAAGTTCAGGCGCTCGCCAATGTCGTTCACGATGCGCGTGATATCGCCGCCAGCATCTCTTCGGGTTCGTTTAAAACCGACGGAATGGTTATCCTGCCATGCTCCATCAAAACGCTCTCAGGCATCGTCCACAGCTACACCGATGGTTTACTGACCCGCGCTGCTGATGTGGTGCTAAAAGAGCGCCGTCGCCTGGTGCTTTGCGTACGTGAAACACCGCTGCATCTGGGACATTTACGACTGATGACGCAGGCGGCGGAAATTGGCGCGATCATTATGCCGCCGGTTCCGGCGTTTTATCACCGGCCGCAAACGCTGGATGACGTGATTGATCAAACGGTTAATCGCGTATTGGATCAGTTTGATATCACCTTGCCAAAAGAGCTTTTCACCCGCTGGCAGGGCGCGGAATAGGCGCACTACGATAGTGCATCTTTTTGGTGCATGCGTGGTCGTCCGACGATTTTGCAATCCCGATCAAATCCTCAACATTTAATCCCACTTTTCGCTGTTTAGCGCTGCGGTTTATCCGTTAGAGCTGTTATCTTTCAATTCCAAGACAACTCTGCAACTATTCATTAACACATTTAACGCTGTTTTTTTGAGCAGATGTTTAGGTGGCATAAAACGTGCAGGGCAGTCTGGCAACACACAACACGATTGATTACATAACACGCAACTGCATCACGACACTTAAGGGTAATGTATGAAGAAGACGGTTCTGGCTCTCTCTTTAATGCTGGGGATCAGCAGTGCTTCCAGCGTATTTGCCGCGCTGCCGCAGACTGTTCGTATCGGTACTGACGCCACTTACGCGCCGTTCTCATCCAAGGATGCGAAAGGGGATTTCGTCGGCTTTGATATCGATTTGGGTAACGAAATGTGCAAGCGCATGCAGGTGAAATGTACCTGGGTTGGCATCGATTTTGACTCCCTGATCCCGTCCCTGAAGGCGAAGAAAATCGACGCCATCATCTCCTCTTTGTCGATCACCGATAAGCGCCAGCAGGAAATCGGTTTCTCTGACAAGTTGTACGCCGCTGACTCTCGCCTGATCGCCGCCAAAGGTTCTCCGATTGTCCCAACGCTTGATTCACTGAAAGGCAAACACGTGGGTGTGCTGCAAGGCTCTACTCAGGAAACCTATGCCAATGAAAACTGGCGTAGCAAAGGCATCGATGTGGTGGCCTATCAGAACCAGGATCTTATCTATTCTGACCTCTCCGCAGGACGCCTCGACGCTGCCTTCCAGGACGAAGTCGCCGCCAGCGAAGGCTTCCTGAAACAGCCAGCCGGTAAAGATTACGCCTTTGCGGGCCCGTCAGTTAAAGATAAGAAATACTTTGGCGATGGCACCGGCGTGGGTCTGCGTAAAGACGATACCGAGCTGAAAGCGGCCTTCGACAAAGCACTCGACGGACTGCGTAAAGATGGTACCTACGACAAGATGGCGAAGAAGTATTTCGACTTCAACGTCTACGGTGACTAAGACTGCATTGGCCTGGGAAACCGGGCCTTTCGGGCTGAACAGTTATCTATACATGTGTGGCATAACGACATAATGCTTATTGCTGGTGCAAGAAGTGCACCAAAATGGTGCGCAATTGCATAGTTAAGCAATATTGATGCAAAAAATTGCGTATATGCCCCGATAACCTTTTGCCTTATCCGCATAAAAGGTGGCACGATAACTGTTCTTGATACTTCTGATT
This sequence comes from Citrobacter sp. 18056, assembly GCA_902706235.1. GTDB lineage: Bacteria > Pseudomonadota > Gammaproteobacteria > Enterobacterales > Enterobacteriaceae > Scandinavium > Scandinavium manionii. Next base: position 165,025 of record CACSJR010000003.1, read on the forward strand.
ACCCGTTAAATGACAGTCTGTTGAGGATAGTTATGAAAAAACTGGCGTTGTCTCTTTCTCTTGCGTTGGCACTTTCCAGCGTTTCTACGGTTTTCGCAGCCATTCCGTCGAAAGTTCGTATTGGCACAGATCCGACTTATGCCCCCTTCGAATCCAAGAATGCGCAGGGGGAGTTAGTTGGTTTTGACATCGATCTGGCAAAAGAGCTGTGTAAGCGAATTAAAGCGCAATGTACCTTCGTTGAAAACCCGCTGGATGCACTGATTCCGTCTCTGCAGGCGAAGAAAATCGACGCCATTATGTCCTCACTGTCCATTACGGAAAAACGCCAGCAGCAGATTGCCTTCACGGACAAACTCTATGCCGCAGATTCCCGCCTGGTGGTTAAAAAAGGCAGCCCGGTTACGCCGGATCTGAATACCCTGAAAGGCAAGCGTGTGGGCGTCCTGCAAGGCACCACGCAGGAAACATACGGTAATGAGCACTGGGCACCAAAAGGCATCGAAATCGTCTCCTACCAGGGCCAGGATAATATCTATTCTGACCTGACGGCCGGACGTATTGATGCCGCATTCCAGGATGAAGTGGCGGCAAGCGAAGGCTTCCTCAAGCAGCCTGTCGGTAAAGATTATCAGTTTGGCGGCCCGTCCATTAAGGATGAAAAACTGTTCGGCGTCGGTACCGGTATGGGCCTGCGTAAAGAGGATAACGAACTCCGTGTTGCCCTGAATAAAGCCTTTGCTGAGATGCGCGCTGACGGCACCTACGACAAGCTGGCGAAGAAGTATTTCGATTTTAACGTATACGGCGAATAATCGCTGTTTGCGCCGCTGACCCCGACGTTCCCGGGGCCAGCGGCGCAGGACTGACAGGACAGGCTCAATGCTGTACGGGTTTTCACAAGTGATATTTCAGGGGGCCCTGGTCACCCTTGAGCTGGCCCTCAGCTCCGTAGTGCTGGCCGTGCTTATCGGTCTGGCAGGCGCTGCGGGCAAACTTTCCGGCAATCGTGCAGTGGCGCTGATTTTTGAAGGCTATACCACGTTAATTCGTGGCGTGCCGGATCTGGTGCTGATGCTGCTGATTTTCTACGGTCTGCAAATTGTACTCAACAGCATTACCGATGCGCTGGGCGTGGCACAGTTTGATATCGACCCGATGATTGCCGGTATCATTACCCTTGGTTTTATCTACGGAGCCTACTTCACCGAAACTTTCCGCGGCGCGTTTCTGGCTGTACCCAGAGGCCATATTGAAGCGGCGACCGCCTTCGGCTTTACCAGCCGTCAGACGTTTGTGCGTATTCTGTTTCCGGCAATGATGCGGTTTGCACTACCGGGGATTGGCAACAACTGGCAGGTTATCCTCAAAGCGACAGCCCTGGTGTCCTTGCTAGGTCTGGAAGATGTGGTGAAAGCGACGCAGCTTGCCGGGAAAAGTACCTGGGAGCCGTTCTACTTCGCCATTGTCTGCGGACTGATTTATCTGGTATTCACGACGGTATCCAATGGAGTGCTGCTTCTGCTCGAGCGTCGTTATTCCGTGGGTGTGAAGAGGGCTGACCTGTGATTGATATTATTCACGAATACTGGAAGTCCCTGCTGTGGACCGACGGCTATCGCCTTACCGGCGTAGCGATCACCCTTTGGCTGCTGATCTCTTCAGTGCTGATGGGCGGCATTCTGGCGGTGTTTTTGGCGATCGGTCGCGTATCCAGCAATAAATTCGTTCAGTTTCCAATTTGGCTGTTCACTTACATTTTCCGCGGTACACCGCTGTATGTGCAGCTACTGGTGTTTTACTCCGGGATGTACACACTCGAGATTGTTAAAGGCACCGAACTACTGAACGCCTTTTTCCGCAGCGGACTGAACTGTACGGTACTGGCGCTGACGCTCAACACCTGTGCGTACACCACGGAAATTTTTGCCGGGGCCATTCGCTCTGTGCCAGCGGGAGAAGTGGAAGCCGCGCGCGCCTACGGTTTTTCCGGCGTGAAGCTTTATCGCTGCATCATTTTACCGTCGGCGCTGCGTATCGCGCTCCCGGCCTACAGCAACGAAGTGATTTTGATGCTGCACTCCACGGCGCTGGCGTTTACGGCCACGGTGCCGGATTTGCTGAAAATCGCCCGTGATATTAACTCTGCCACTTACCAGCCGTTTACCGCGTTTGGGATTGCGGCGGTGCTGTATCTGATTATCTCTTATGTGCTGATTAGCCTGTTCCGCAAGGCGGAAAAACGCTGGCTGCAACATGTGAAACCCTCTTCGACACACTGAGAACATCATGCCTGACAATAAATTAAACGTTATCGACCTGCACAAGCGCTACGGCGAACATGAAGTGCTGAAAGGGGTATCACTGAAGGCCAACGCCGGTGATGTTATCAGTATTATTGGCTCGTCTGGCTCCGGGAAAAGTACCTTCCTGCGTTGCATTAACTTCCTCGAAAAGCCAAGCGAAGGGAATATTGTGGTCAGCGGGCAGAATATCGGTCTGGTGCGTGATAAAGACGGTCAGCTGAAAGTGGCGGATAAAAACCAGCTACGCCTGCTGCGTACGCGTTTGACTATGGTGTTCCAGCACTTCAACTTGTGGAGCCACATGACGGTGCTGGAAAACGTCATGGAAGCACCGATTCAGGTTCTCGGTCTCAGCAAGCAGGAAGCGCGCGAACGTGCGGTGAAATATCTCGCGAAAGTGGGAATCGACGAGCGCCAGCAGATTAAATATCCGGTTCACCTTTCCGGCGGTCAGCAGCAGCGTGTGTCTATTGCCCGTGCGCTGGCGATGGAACCAGAAGTGCTGTTGTTTGATGAACCGACGTCAGCCCTTGACCCGGAACTTGTCGGCGAAGTGCTGCGCATCATGCAGAAACTGGCGGAAGAGGGGAAAACCATGGTGGTGGTGACGCATGAAATGGGCTTTGCCCGCGATGTGTCTTCCCACGTGATTTTCCTGCATCAGGGCCTGATTGAAGAAGAAGGCCATCCGGATGATGTCTTCGGAAGCCCGAAAAGCCCACGCCTGCAGCAGTTTCTGAAAGGTTCGTTAAAATAAACTATTTCCCCTCGTCCAGTGCGACGAGGGGAATACTCACCGCTCTAGCCGATACACCCAATCGTCGTACAGCTCGCCGTTAATCTCGAAGGCCTTTTCCAGTACCTGCGTGCGTAGAAACCCAAGCTTTTCCAGCAACCGCATCGACCCGGCGTTATCTGCCAGCACCCAGGCGTTAATCGCCTGCAGACCGAGCGTGGAAAAACCATATTCGCAAATGGCCGTCAGGACCTCCTGGGCGTATCCTTTGCCCTGTGCCTGAGGCAGCAATGCGTAACCGATATCCGCTTCCAGAGCGTTATGCGTGCTAACCTGCAGCCCGATATCACCCACGCATTCTCCTTCGCGTTCATATATCGCGAATACATTACCTGAAAGCCGTGAACTGAATTTCAGACGCAGTTCTGCTTCTGAGAGCGGCACTCCCATAAAGCGCATTACCTGCGGGTTAGTGCGCAGAGCCAGAAAACAGGGCCAGTCATTTTCAGACAGCGGGGAAAGTCTCAGGCGCGAAGTAAGCAATGCTGGCATGGTGTCTCCTGATTATTGAGGTGTTGATGCGGTACTTTTGTGTTCCAGCTGGTGCAGATAATGCATCACCGTGCCTTTTTCGAGTGAAGAACGAAGCTGTAAGGCCAGGTTCATACTATCGAGAATGTGTGCATTGGCAATAAGCGGTGAGTCCGGCGGAATGCGTCCTTCACTCGCCAGCCAGTCAACAACTGTGCGCCAGTGCCAGAGCGGGGAGTTACCCTTAACACGCTGTACCGGGCCAGGAAACTGACGTGAGCCTCTGGCGCCATCTTTGAGCAAAGCGATGGCCTGGCGAGTGAGGCCGGTCAGTTCAGCGATATCGCTTAATCCGACCAGCGTAGAGTCGACGGATTCGACTCGTGCGCCAATTCCTGCTGATTCGATATCATTGACTGCGGAAAGTACGGCCTGCGCCAGGCTTGGTGCATCGCGATCGAATTCAAGATACACGGCGGTGCCGTAAAAACAGACCAGGGCATCATTGCAGCCCGCAGTAAAAAGGCGGTCTTCCAGCGCGGTGGTATCTGATGTGACGCCTGACAGCGTCAGGGTAAAATTGAAAAGTGACATGGTGACTCCTTGTTCCAGATAATCCAGTCATCCCTCACGCAGTCAGTGGAGTACAGCTATCCACTTTTCTGACGATTTGCCTGGCATGATTTTGCGGGCTGCCGGGCGTCGACCAGATGCTCATCATATGTTGTCGGTGCTCGGGTATTCCGCATTTCAACCGACCATAACAGTGCGAGCTGTTACCACCCGGTGTAAATACCCAACCTTTTAACTCGGCATAACGGATTGCGGCCCGTATATGCTTGTCAGGATGTTCCTTCATCATTTGTTGTCCTGTGCAGTATGAATAGTCTGTTGACAGGTGTCAACGGTTTGTTTGGCTGAAAATCAACCTGGTGCTCTCGTGCAGAGAATACGGTAACCGCAGATAATTCATGCTGAAAGGAGAGGGCAAATGGATGAGAATATTTCAAGGATGCGAGCACGCTTCCAGCGCGACTGAAACCGTCACGCCGGAACGTACAAATGAAGATGATAAATGCGGGGGAAGGGAATTAAGGCAGGACGTCACCCAACGCTTCCTCAAGATCGTACCAACGGAAGCCGAAACCAGACTCTTCAAGACGCTTAGGCAGCGCGCGTTGTCCACCTAAGACCAGCACAGAAGATTCCCCCATGAGCAATCTGACGGCGGTTGCAGGGGCTCTCAGCACCGCCGGACGATGTAGCGCATGGCCAAGCGCATGCGCGAATTGTTCGTTGCGAACAGGATAAGGCGAAACCATGTTGAACGGGCCGCGCAGGTCATTATCCAGCAGCCAAATAATGCCGTTAACCATATCGTCGATATGGATCCACGCGAGGTATTGACGACCCGTGCCGATAGGGCCGCCAAGGCCGAGTTTGAAAGGCGGGACCATTTTGCCGAGGATCCCACCTTTAGGCGCCAGAACGACACCGGTACGCAGCAAGCAAACGCGGGTGTTCTCGCTTTGCGCATCGCAGGCAATTTGCTCCCAGCGAGCGCAGAGTTTATGGGTGAATTCGTTATGCGGAGGTTCTTCTTCTGTCACCACCACTTCACCGAGGTCGCCGTAGTATCCCGCGGCAGAACCGGAAATCAGCACTCTCGGTGGCTGAGCGCTTGCGGTAAACAGCTCAACCAGCTTTTGGGTGATGTGCCAGCGGCTGCTGCACAACCGCTGTTTCTGCTCTTCGGTCCAGCGTTTGTCGGCGATAGGTTCGCCTGCAAGATTGATTACCGCGTCGATACCGTCAAGCGTGCTGTGTTCGTTGAGTCCCTTCCAGAGTTCAACGCGGGCATCCAGTTGCTGGCGTGCTTTCTCTGGGCTACGCGTCACCACAATGACGTCGTGACCGAGTTCCAGCAAGCGTGGGATCAAATGACGGCCAATCAGGCCAGTACCGCCGGTAATCAGGATCTTCATGCCACCTCCGGATTGCGCTTAGCCTCGCCAGCTCATGGTCATGGAGACAGAATCGGCATAGCGCAGCGCGTGAAGTTTGTCGATTTCCACTTCAGCATAAGTGACCCAGTGATGCTCGCATGCGATATTGAGCACATCCTGAGTTAATTTTTCCAGCAAAGAGAAACGGTTATTCTCTACATGCTGAATAATGCACTTAGTGATGGTGCGGTAGTTCAGCGCATCGTTGATATCTTCGCTATTGCGTGCGTTTTCCGCAGGATAATGGATAGACACGTTGATGACGATATCCTGACGGTTCGCTATCTCTTCTTCTTTGATACCGATATAGGTACGCAGGCGCAGGTTCTTGATTCGAATAATGGCGTCTGGTTGGGACATTGCAGGCTTCCTCCTGGTTATTATCCCAATCATAATACAACAAAGCGCCGTTAATTCGCCTGGGCCTTCTGCATCGCGCGCGCTGTAGCCGGACGCAGGCGTATCCGTTCAAACCAGTTGTTCACCGCCGGGAAATTTTGCAGGTCGATGCGCTGCCGCAGATGCGCGTTAACCCACGGCCAGCACGCGATATCAGCAATGCTGTAATGCTCGCCGCCGAGCCAGGGGGAGGTGCTCAGTCGCTTGTTTAACACGTTGTAGAGTCGCAGGGTTTCAACCTGATAACGCTCAATGGCGTAAGGCACCGGCTGAGGCGCAAAGTGGTTGAAATGATGATTCTGCCCAAGCATTGGCCCCAGACCGCCGACCTGCCAGAACAGCCACTGCAGCGTGACATGACGCTCTCGCAGTTCACCGCTGAGCAGTTTTCCTGATTTTTCAGCCAGGTACAGCAAAATTTCACCGGATTCAAACAGGCTGAAAGGGGCTCCACCGTCGGCAGGAACGTGGTCGACAATGGCCGGGATCTTATTATTGGGCGACACTGTCAGAAATTCCGGACGAAACTGATCGCCCTTGCTGATATCCACGCGGATCTGCCGGTACGCGAGCTGTGCCTCTTCCAGAAAAAGCGTGATTTTATGGCCGTTAGGGGTAGGGGCGTAATAGAGGTCAATCATTTTAACTCCTGGACCTGGGGTATTTTCATGACTTTTCGAGTATAGGTGGTTAAGTCAATTGTGTGAGTTTTCATCAAGTGACAGCCTGTCAAAGACGCGATATGTTGACGTTTTCACCCGCAAACCGTTGAGGAAGCTATGACTCGTCCCGTAATTACGCTGTGGTCCGATAACCATTTTTACTCGCCGTATGTGATGTCCGTTTATGTCGCTTTGCAGGAAAAGGGACTGGCGTTCAGTCTGAAAACCGTCGATTTGGCAAAGGGTGAACATCTGCAATCGGGCTGGAAGGGGTACGGTTTAACCCGCCGGGTGCCGCTGCTGGAGGTGGATACCTTTGAACTGACCGAGTCTTCTGCCATTACCGAATATCTTGATGAGCGTTTTGCCCCGCCGCAGTGGGAGCGTCTTTATCCGCATGATATCGAAAAGCGTGCCCGCGCCCGGCAGATTCAGGCCTGGATACGCAGCGATTTAACACCCATCCGAGAAGAACGGTCCACGGACGTTGTCTTTGGCGGGGTGAAGAAACCGGCTCTCAGTAGCGCAGGGGAAAAAGCAGCTGCGAAACTGTATGACACCGCAAGCGCGCTGCTGTCTCACGGGAAGCCAAATCTGTTTGGTGAATGGTCAGTCGCGGATACCGACCTGGCGTTGATGATTAATCGTCTGGTGCTGAACGGGGATGATGTCCCGGAACAGCTGGCCGATTATGCCTCTTTCCAGTGGCAGCGAGCATCTGTCCAGCGTTTCCTTGCGCTCTCGGCGAAATACGCAGGCTGAACCGGCCGCAATAATCCGTTATGATAGTGCGGTTTTTTGTGGAGGAATGATTGATGAAGCTGATGTTTGCATCAGATATTCACGGGTCTTTACCCGCCGCTGAACGCGTGCTGTCTCTGTTTATACAGAGTGATGCCAGATATTTGGTCATTTTGGGCGATGTGTTAAATCATGGCCCGCGTAATGCGTTACCTGAAGGTTATGCGCCTGCTGATGTTGCTGAATGCTTAAACACGCAGGCAGAACGGATTATTGCCGTGCGCGGGAACTGCGACAGTGAAGTGGACCAGATGCTGCTGCATTTTCCCATCACTGCGCCATGGCAGCAGGTGTTGACCGCCGAACAGCGTCTGTTTTTGACGCACGGACATTTGTTTGGTCCGGACAATCTGCCGTCCCTCGCGGCTGGCGATGTGCTGGTTTATGGTCATACTCATATTCCGGTTGCTGAACGTAGAGGTGACATCTTCCACTTCAACCCGGGTTCCATCAGCATTCCGAAAGGCGGCTTTAGCGCCAGCTACGGTATGATGGAGGGCAATAAATTGCGGGTTTTAGCACTCAATGATCAACGGGTTATTGCAGAGGTAGCAATTAATCCGTAATTTACCCGACAACCGTAAACGCGCCGCGAGAGCGTAATAAAGAGAAGGTTTTCCGATGGTGGAGCAGAATTTGGCAAGCACAGAATGGGTGGATATCGTCAACGAAGACAACGAGGTCATCGCACAGTCCAGCCGTGAACAAATGCGTGCGCAGTGTCTGCGTCATCGCGCGACCTATATTGTGGTTCATGACGGCATGGGAAAAATTCTCGTACAGCGCCGGACTGAAACCAAAGATTTTATGCCGGGTATGCTGGATGCCACCGCTGGCGGCGTGGTGCAGTCTGACGAGCAGCTGCTCGACTCAGCGCGTCGCGAAGCAGAAGAAGAGCTTGGAATTGCAGGCGTGCCGTTTGCAGATCACGGACAATTCTACTTCGAAGACAAACACTGCCGCGTGTGGGGCAGCCTTTTCAGCTGTGTATCTCACGGCCCGTTTGCGTTGCAGGAAGAAGAAGTGAGCGAAGTCTGCTGGCTAACACCGGAAGAGATAACCGCCCGTTGCGATGAGTTTACAGCTGATTCACTGAAGGCGCTTGCGCTGTGGATGACCCGCAATGCCAAGAACGAAGCCGCGAAAGACGCGTCAAAAGACGCACCGAAAGAAGAAGAGACCGAGTAACGTTTTAGCAGCTGTCCCGTAAACACAGTTTTGCGGCGATGGCGGGGTCATCATCCCACTCTTCATCATTGAGACGCGCCAGCAGGGCGCGTCCAGCCTCGATTCCTATCTGCTTGTGTGGCACCGAAATCGTAGTCAGCGGCGGTTGACAGACTCGGCTCACGTCGCTGTCACCGAAGCCCACAATCGCCAGATCGTCTGGCACTTTGATACGCCGACGCTGGCACTCATACAGCGCGCCACAGGCCATTTCATCCGACACACACACCAACGCATCCAGCTCAGGCCACGCCAGTAAAAATTCAGGCAACTGTGCCGCACCCGTTGTAAACGTAGGCGGTTCGGCGGCATTTATGACGCGATTGGGTGACATATGATGGCGTAGCATCGCTTTGTACCAACCCTGTAAATGCTGCTGAAAAATCCACTGTTCCTGATTCGCGCACAGTAGGCCGATATTCTGATAGCCGCGCTGAATCAGCGTTTGCGTCAGTTCAAACATGGCCGCGACGTTATCGATACCGATATTCATGTCCAGCGGGTCGGTACGTTTGGCGCCAATTTCCATTACCGGAATACCGCTGTTTTCCAGCCACTGACGCGAGGTATCACTGTGCTCGACGCTAAGCAGAATGGCGGCGGCGATGTTAGACGCCAGCAGCGTTTCGAGCAGCTTTTCTTCCTGGTCGAGATGATGACGCGATTCCGCGAGCATGATTTGGTAGCCCGCAGGCTGCAAAATTTGCTGCAGTCCGGCGAACATTTCTGAGCAGCCGACCTGGGCCAGGCTCGGAACGACCATGCCAATCGTCCATGATGACGCGGATGCCAGCGCGCTTGCCGCCAGGTTGGGCATATATCCCAGCGCCTGAACCGCCGCTTCAATCTTTTCCCGGAGTTTATCGGAGACCTGTTCCGGCGTACGCAGCGCACGGGAAACGGTCATCGTTCCCACGCCCGCCAGCTGTGCCACATCTGCCAGCGTGACTTTGCCAGTACTGCGACGTTTTCGGGTCAGAGACATGCTTCTTCCTGATTGAAATCTCGTTTTGAAAGTGTATGCAGTATACGCCGGAAATCCCTCTTTTTGCTGAGTTATTACGCCATGTCCATATTTTTGATAGCGCTATCACAAATTACAAACCTGCTAATTTGGTAGCGCTATCTTTGTGACCATTATCACAGTCAGTATTCGGGACCTTGCATAAAGTTTGTCCACTTACCGAATGCTGGAGAATACGAATGCTCAGTCAATGGCTCCACGAAGGAACGATCCGGCTACAGGAAAGCGTCGAAAACTGGCCGCAGGCACTGGAGATTTGCGCCGAGCCGCTGCTGGAAGCGCGTGTGATAATACCGGAGTACGTCACCGCCATTATCGAACAGCACCAAAAACTTGGGCCGTATTATGTGTTGGCTCCTGGCCTTGCGATGCCGCATGCTCGCCCGGAAGAGGGGGCACAAGGTTTAGGGCTTTCGTTACTGAAACTGCAACACGGCGTCAATTTTGGTTCGAGCGAGCATGACCCGGTGGATTTGATTATTATGCTGGCGGCCCCGGATAAACACAGCCACATTGAAATGATCTCCGCGCTGGCAGAATTATTTTCCAGCGAAGAGGAATTACTGTCGCTACACCAGGCGAAATCCCTTGAGGAGATAAAAAATATAATCTCACGTTTCTGATTGTTTTAATTTCTAACCCTGACATCCAACATTTTACTTACAGGTAAAGTGCGGGCTGACTCTACGAAAAAAGGTGGCAATAATGAAAATTATGGCGATTTGCGGATCCGGTCTTGGCAGTAGTTTTATGGTCGAGATGAATATTAAAAAAGTCCTCAAGAAACTGAATATCGAAGCAGAGGTGGAGCATTCAGACCTTTCATCAGCCACGCCGGGTGCGGCCGATCTCTTTGTGATGGCAAAAGACATCGCCGAAAGCGCCAGCGTGCCGGATAACCAACTGGTGGTTATTAATAATATTATCGACATCAATGAACTGGAAAATAAGCTCAGTGCTTATTTCGCCAGCCGTTAACCCGCAATGAGTGAGGGGCAGATATGTTTATCCTCGAGACGCTTAATTTTGTGGTGGATATTCTTAAGGTTCCATCAGTACTGGTGGGTTTAATTGCGCTGATTGGTTTGGTGGCGCAGAAGAAATCATTTTCAGATGTTGTTAAAGGCACGGTAAAAACCATTCTGGGCTTTATTGTACTGGGCGGTGGCGCGGGTGTTTTAGTGGGCTCGCTAAACCCACTGGGTGGAATGTTTGAACACGCGTTCAGTATTCAAGGGATTATTCCGAATAACGAAGCGATTGTGTCTATCGCGCTGGAGAAATATGGTGCAGCGACGGCGCTGATCATGGCCTTCGGCATGGTAGCGAACATTGTGGTAGCTCGCTTCACCCGCCTGAAATACATTTTCCTGACCGGGCACCACACCTTCTACATGGCCTGCATGATTGGGGTCATCCTCACCGTCGCAGGTTTTGAAGGCATCGGCCTGGTGTTTACCGGCTCGCTGATCCTGGGCCTGATCATGGCGTTTTTCCCGGCCATTGCACAACGTTATATGAAACGCATAACCGGTAATGACGACATCGCGTTTGGTCACTTCGGGACGCTCGGCTATGTGCTTTCTGGCTGGATTGGCAGCAAAGTGGGCAAAGGTTCTCGCTCAACCGAGGAGATGAACCTGCCGAAAAACCTCAGTTTCCTGCGCGACAGCTCCATTTCCATTTCACTGACCATGATGATCATTTATCTGATTATGGCGGTTTGCGCCGGGCGTGAGTACGTTGAGGCGCAGTTCAGCGGCGGTCAGAACTATCTCGTCTACGCCATCATCATGGCGATCACCTTCGCGGCCGGCGTGTTCATCATCCTGCAGGGCGTGCGACTGATTTTGGCGGAAATCGTTCCGGCATTTACCGGCTTCTCGGAAAAACTGGTCCCGAATGCGCGTCCGGCGCTCGATTGCCCGGTGGTGTATCCGTACGCCCCAAATGCGGTGCTGATTGGCTTCCTGTTCAGCTTCCTCGGTGGCCTGGTGGGCCTGTTCCTCTGCGGACAGTTCAAATGGGTGCTTATCCTGCCAGGCGTCGTGCCTCACTTCTTCACTGGCGCCACCGCGGGCGTGTTCGGTAACGCCACCGGCGGACGTCGCGGAGCAATGATTGGCGCGTTCGCAAACGGCCTGCTGATCACTTTCCTGCCGGTATTACTGCTGCCGGTTCTCGGCGCGCTGGGCTTTGCCAACACCACGTTCTCTGATGCCGATTTCGGTGCGGTGGGCATCGTGCTGGGCAACCTCGCGCGTTATCTGTCGCCAATGGCGATAACCGGGCTGGTGGTGGTTATCTTCGCGCTGTTGGTGCTGTTCAACTATCTGGCCAAAGGCAAAGTCGCTGGCAACGATTCCCCGCAAAATACAGGAGCCAAATGATGAGTACGGTTGCAGAAGTCACTCAACTGGCGCGCGATATCCGTGTTGCCACCCTGAAATCGCTGACGGACCTTGGGTTTGGTCATTACGGCGGCAGCATGTCGGTGGTGGAAACCCTGGCGGTGCTCTACGGCGACGTAATGCGCATCGACCCGGGCGACCCGGACTGGAAAGGGCGCGACTATTTCGTGCTGTCGAAAGGTCACGCGGGCCCTGCGCTGTACAGCACGCTCGCCATCAAAGGCTATTTTCCACAGGAAGAACTGAGCACCCTGAACCAGAACGGCACCAAACTGCCGAGCCATCCGGACAGGCTGAAAACGCGCGGCGTGGATGCCACGACCGGTTCGCTGGGTCAGGGCATTTCCATTGCCGGAGGCATGGCGCTCTCGCACAAACTGGCAGGGCGCAGTAACCGCGTGTTCTGCATCGTCGGCGACGGCGAACTGAACGAGGGCCAGTGCTGGGAAGCGTTCCAGTTCATCGCACATCACAAACTCAATAACCTGATGGTGTTTATCGACTGGAACAAGCAGCAGCTCGACGGCGAGCTGGATGAAATCATCTGTGCGTTCGACCTGCACGAAAAATTCACCGCCTTTGGTTATGACGTAGTCACGGTGAAAGGGGATGACATTCCAGGCCTGATAGACGCGGTAAAACCGGTGCCCGAAGCGGATGCCCGACCACGGCTGATTATCCTCGACAGCATCAAAGGGCAGGGCGTGCCGTATCTGGAAAACCTGGGTAACTCGCACCACCTGCGCCTGACCGACGACATGAGAAAAACCCTGAACGACACCATTGCCCAACTGGAGGCCGCGCATGATTAAGGTTGCACCTGCGGGAGAAAAAGACGCGATTGAGATGCGTAAAGTCTATGCCGGATTTGTGGCGGATCAGATTGAAGCGGGCAGCGAAATCATCGCGCTTGAAGCCGACCTGATGAGCTCGATGGCGATGGATAGCGTCCATAAAAAATACCCGCAGCAGGTGATTAACTGCGGGATTATGGAAGCGAACGTGATCGGCACCGCGGCAGGATTATCGCTGACCGGTCGTAAGCCGTTCGTGCATACGTTCACCGCGTTCGCCAGCCGCCGCTGCTTCGATCAGTTGTTTATGTCGCTCGACTACCAGCGTAATAACGTCAAAGTCATCGCCTCCGATGCGGGGGTCACCGCCTGTCATAACGGCGGGACGCACATGTCATTTGAAGATATGGGCATCGTTCGCGGGCTGGCGAACTCGGTGGTGATGGAAGTGACCGATGCCGCCATGTTTAAGGACATCCTAAATCAGCTGATTGATCTGGAGGGCTTTTACTGGGTGCGCACCATCCGCAAGCAGGCCCCGTCTGTGTATCAGGAAGGCTCAACGTTCACCATCGGCAAAGGCAACGTGCTGCGTGAGGGCGACGACATCACGCTCATCGCGAACGGCATTATGGTGGCAGAAGCGCTGGAAGCCGCTCGTCGCCTGGAGCGCGAAGGCGTGAGTGCGGCGGTCATCGATATGTTTACGTTAAAGCCTATCGACCGGATGCTGGTGAAAAACTACGCCGAAAAAACCGGGCGTATTGTGACCTGTGAAAATCACAGTATTCATAATGGTCTGGGGTCGGCGGTGGCAGAAGTGCTGGTCGAAACCTGTCCGGTGCCGATGCGTCGCGTGGGCGTGAAAGAGCGGTATGGTCAGGTCGGAACGCAGGATTTCCTGCAACAGGAATATGGCCTGACGGCGGATGAGATAGTGAAGGCGGCGAAGGAACTGCTGTAGCCAAATTGAAGCAATAAAAAAGGCAGCCATTTGGCTGCCTTTTGCATTTCAGCGGAGGATTAGTCCTGCTGAGACGACTGAATCGCGGTCAGTGCGATGGTGTAGACGATATCGTCTACCAGCGCGCCACGAGAAAGGTCATTGACTGGTTTGCGCATACCCTGCAGCATCGGCCCGATGGAGATCAGGTCGGCTGAACGCTGTACCGCTTTGTAGGTGGTGTTACCGGTGTTCAGGTCTGGGAAGATGAACACGGTAGCGCGACCTGCAACCGGAGAGTTCGGCGCTTTGGATTTCGCAACGTCTGCCATTACGGCGGCGTCATACTGCAGCGGGCCGTCGATAACCAGGTCCGGACGTTTTTCCTGTGCGATGCGAGTGGCTTCACGCACTTTCTCAACGTCGCTACCCTGGCCGGAAGTCCCGGTGGAGTAAGAGAGCATGGCTACGCGCGGGTCGATACCGAATGCAGCTGCGGAATCCGCAGACTGGATAGCGATTTCGGCCAGCTGCTCAGCGGTTGGATCCGGGTTAATCGCGCAGTCACCGTAAACATAAACCTGTTCAGGCAGCAGCATGAAGAACACAGAAGAAACCAGTGAGCTGTTCGGCGCAGTTTTGATCAGCTGCAGCGGTGGACGGATGGTATTGGCAGTGGTGTGAACCGCGCCAGAAACCAGACCGTCAACTTCGTCCTGCTCCAGCATCATGGTGCCGAGCACAACGTTGTCTTCCAGCTGCTCGCGAGCCACGGCTTCAGTCATGCCTTTGCTCTTACGCAGCTCGACCAGGCGTGCGACGTAGCTTTCACGTACCACTTCCGGATCGACGATTTCGATGCCCGCGCCCAGTTCAACACCCTGGTCAGCTGCAACGCGGTTGATTTCTTCCGGGTTGCCGAGCAGCACACAGGTCGCGATACCGCGCTCTGCACAGATAGCAGCCGCTTTCACGGTACGTGGTTCGTCGCCTTCTGGCAGAACAACGCGTTTGCCTGCTTTACGCGCCAGCTCGGTCAGCTGGTAGCGGAACGCTGGCGGAGACAGACGACGGCTACGCTCAGACGTTGCAGTCAGCGATTCGATCCAGTTGGCATCGATGTGGCTAGCCACATATTCCTGCACTTTTTCGATACGTGCATGGTCATCAACCGGCACTTCGAGGTTGAAGCTCTGCAGGCTCAGGGAAGTCTGCCAGGTGTTGGTGTTGACCATGAATACTGGCAGGCCAGTGGCGAACGCTCGTTCACACAGCTTGCTCACTCGCGCATCCATTTCGTATGCACCGGTCAGCAGGATGGCACCGATTTCAACGCCATTCATTGCTGCCAGACACGCTGCAACCAGCACGTCTGGACGGTCTGCGGAGGTCACCAGCAGGGAGCCTGCGCGGAAGTGTTCCAGCATGTGTGGAATGCTGCGCGCACAGAAGGTCACGGACTTCACGCGGCGGGTGTTGATGTCGCCTTCGTTCACGATGGTCGCGTTCAGGTGACGAGCCATATCGATTGCACGGGTAGCAATCAGATCAAAGCTCCATGGCACCGCGCCCAGCATCGGAAGCGGGCTAGTCGCTGCCAGATCTGTCGGATTAATTTTCACAACTTTCGCAGTGGAAGAGTCGTCGAAAATTTCAGACAGGTCAGGACGAGTACGGCCCTGATCATCAACCGGTGCGTTCAGTTTGTTAACGATAACGCCGGTGATGTTGGTGTTTTTCGTGCCGCCGAAGCTGCTACGGGTCAGTTCGATACGCTCTTTCAGGCCTTCCTGAGTATCGGTGCCCTGAGACATCACGAACACGATTTCCGCGTTCAGCGTCTTAGCAATCTCGTAGTTCAGGGACTGTGCGAACTGGTGTTTACGAGTCGGGACCAGGCCTTCAACCAGCACCACTTCAGCATCCTGGGTGTTCGCGTGGTAGTTAGCGATGATCTCTTCCATCAGCACGTCATTCTGGTTGCTGGAGAGCAGAGATTCAACGTGGCTCATCTTCAGCGGTTCAGCAGCTGGCAGATTGGAGTTAGCACGCACGATAGCCGTGGTCTGGTCTGGCGCATCGCCACCAGCACGCGGCTGAGCGATTGGCTTAAAGACGCTCAGACGAACGCCTTTGCGTTCCATAGCGCGGATAACGCCAAGGCTGACGCTGGTCAGACCGACGCTGGTTCCGGTAGGGATCAGCATAATTGTACGGGACACGATTTATCCTCTTTCGTTACCGCCAGGGTTGGCGGGATCCAAAACAGCACCGCCAGCTAGGCTGGCGGTGTGGAATCAGGCAGTCAGACGAGCTGCGTCTTGTGCGATGACCAATTCTTCGTTGGTCGGGATGACCACGGCAGGGCGGGTGCCTTCTTTGTTGATGAAGCCAGACTTGCCGAAGCGGGCAGCCAGGTTGCGTTCGTGATCAACGTCGAAGCCCAGAACGCCCAGTTTACCCAGGGACAGTTCGCGAACCATCGCGGCGTTCTCGCCGATACCACCGGTGAAGACAACGGCGTCCAGACGACCGTCCATCAGCGCGGTGTAAGAACCGATGTATTTCGCCAGGCGGTGGCAGTAAACGTCCATTGCACGTTTAGCGTCTGCTTTGGTTTCGTAGTTGTCTTCAACATAACGGCAGTCACTGGTGACTTCGGTCAGACCCAGGAGGCCGGACTCTTTGGTCAGCATTTTGTTGATTGCATCAACGCTCATGCCCAGGGTGTCGTGCAGATGGAAGATGATAGCCGGGTCGATGTCACCAGAACGGGTGCCCATGACCAGGCCTTCCAGCGGGGTCAGACCCATGGAAGTATCAACACATTCGCCGTTACGGATAGCAGAAACAGAACCACCGTTGCCCAGGTGGCAAGTGATGATGTTCAGTTCTTCAACTGGTTTGTTCAGAATTTTAGCGGCTTCCTGAGTCACGAAGAAGTGGCTGGTGCCGTGTGCGCCATAGCGACGAACGCCGTGTTCTTTGTACAGGCTGTACGGCAGAGCATACAGGTAAGACTCTTCCGGCATGGTCTGATGGAACGCGGTATCGAAGACAGCAACGTTTTTGTCTTTCAGGTTCGGGAAGGATTTCAGCGCTTCCGCGATGCCGATCAGGTGTGCAGGGTTGTGCAGCGGTGCAAAAGAGGCTGCATCTTTGATACCCTGAATAACGGAATCGTCGATAACCACAGAACCGGTGTACTTTTCACCGCCGTGAACAACGCGATGACCGATAGCCGCCAGCTGAGCAGACAGTTCTGGTTTTTGTGCCAGAATAGTATTAACGATAAAGTTAAGCGCTTCACTGTGAGCGGCGCCTGCACCTAAAGCCGCTTCTTGTTTGGCGCCGTCCATTTTCCATTTCAGGCGTGCTTCAGGGAGATGGAAACATTCGGCCAAACCAGAGAGGTATTCTTCACCATTGATTGCGTCGATGACAGCGAATTTCAGTGAAGAGCTACCGCAGTTCAGAACCAGTACTAACTTACTCGACATGGAAGTACCTATTAATCTTATGTGGCTAAAAAAACGTCAGTGAGTCAAAGAGCGTAGCGCATGATGACGCTGACATTTATGATTAACATCATGCTCAATACTTTTAGCAGGCATGATGAAAGGAATTCGGGTGATTCATCCTTCAGTTTTGCACAATTTTCAACCGATGGCAGAATGTGCAATAATTTGACGAATCGCGAGAGTGGGTCTACGCCCATCTCAGGCCGCACAGAATACCTGAATGCCGCCTTTATTGCCAAAATGTTTTGAACGTTGTCATGCATAGTTGTTGTTTTGCACGAAATTTTGATTTTTTATCTGTGAAGTTGAGGTAACGCCATGTCGACACCCGAGAACCGCCCGGTAAACTTTTTCAGTTCGTTCCGCCGTGGGCAGCACTACGCGAAGACGTGGCCGATGGAAAAACGCCTGGCACCGGTGTTTGTTGAAAACCGCGTCATCCGTGCCACCCGCCACGCTATACGCTTCATGCCGCCGGTAGCGGTGTTTACGCTGTGCTGGCAAATCGCTCTCGGCGGCCAACTTGGCCCGGCCATTGCGACCGCATTGTTTGCGCTGAGCCTGCCGATGCAAGGATTATGGTGGCTGGGCAAGCGTTCCGCCACTCCGCTGCCGCCAACCATTTTGAGCTGGTTCTATGAAGTGCGCGGAAAATTGCAGGAGTCAGGCCAGGTGCTGGCCCCTTTTGAAGGTAAGCCAGATTACCAGGCGTTAGCTGACACGCTTAAGCGCGCATTCAAGCAACTGGATAAAACTTTCCTTG
Source organism: Citrobacter sp. 18056 (assembly GCA_902706235.1). Lineage (GTDB taxonomy): Bacteria > Pseudomonadota > Gammaproteobacteria > Enterobacterales > Enterobacteriaceae > Scandinavium > Scandinavium manionii. The sequence continues at coordinate 183,149 of CACSJR010000003.1, forward strand.
ATGATTTGTAATTAACTATCAAAAACGCATATAAAAGAGGGCATACACTTTGTAAGCCCTCTTTTTTCATGCGTAAGCGCAACAGGAGTCGAAAATGGAAATGACCAACGCTCAACGTCTGATTTTGTCGAATCAGTACAAAATGATGACCATGATGGATCCCGACAACGCCGAGCGTTACCGCCGCCTGCAGACGATCATCGAGCGCGGCTACGGTCTGCAAATGCGCGAACTGGATCGTGAATTTGGCCAACTAACCGAAGAAACCTGCCGGGTGATCATCGACATCATGGAGATGTACCACGCGCTGCACGTTTCCTGGACCAACCTCAAAGACGCTGACAGCGTGGACGAACGCCGCGTGACTTTCCTTGGCTTCGATGCCGCGACCGAAGCCCGCTATCTTGGCTACGTGCGCTTTATGGTCAACACCGAAGGCCGTTACACGCATTTCGATGCCGGTACTCACGGCTTCAACGCCCAGACCCCAATGTGGGAAAAATACCAGCGTATGCTGAGCGCATGGCACGCGTGTCCACGCCAGTATCACCTGAGCAGCAACGAAATTAATCAGATTATCAATGCCTGATGGAGGTCGCCGTGCAGTGCAAAGGTTTTTTGTTTGATCTCGACGGTACGCTGGTGGATTCACTGCCAGTTGTGGAACGTTCGTGGTGCCACTGGGCTGATCGTCACGGTCTGAGCCACAGTGAAGTCCTGAGTTTTATTCACGGCAAGCAGGCGATGACTTCTCTGCGCCACTTCCTGCCTGGCCGTACCGAAGCGGAAATTCAGGTGGAGTTCAGCTGGCTCGAGCGAATGGAGTCCGAGGACACCGCCGGGATCACCGCGCTGCCGGGTTCGCTGGCGCTGCTGAATCATCTGGATGAAGCCGGCATTCCATGGGCGATAGTCACCTCTGGTTCCGTTCCGGTGGCACATGCGCGTCATCGCGCCGCGGGCCTGCCTGATGCAAAAGTGTTTGTCACCGCTGAGCAGGTAAAACGCGGTAAGCCCGAGCCGGATGCCTATCTGCTCGGCGCAGAGCTGCTGGGCTTTGCCCCGGCTGAATGCGCAGTAGTGGAAGACGCGGCGGCGGGGATGCTTTCTGGTCTCGCGGCAGGCTGTCGCGTCATTGCCGTGAACGTGCCCGGCGATGCACCTCGGTTAAACGAAGCGGATTTCGTGCTGACCACGCTCGAAGCGTTAAGCATTAACCGGCAGCCCGATGGCACGGTAGATGTGCATCTGAAAGACTAAACGTATGATCTGGCCTCGCTTCGGCGGGGCTTTTTTATGCCACAATGATCGCTCTCTTTTCTGACAAGACTCTCTTCTGACAAGGACATGTTGTGAACGGTGAACTGATTTGGGTGTTGTGCCTGCTGGCGGTAGCGGTACTGCTTTTCGCCACCGGTAAAGTGCGCATGGATGCCGTCGCCCTGCTGGTTATTGTTGCCTTTGTTCTGAGCGGAACGCTCACCCTCAGCGAAGCCTTTTCCGGCTTCAGCGATCCTAACGTCATCCTTATTGCCGCGCTGTTTATCATCGGCGACGGACTCGTGCGCACCGGCGTTGCTACCAGTATGGGCTCATGGCTGGTGAAAGTGGCGGGCAACAGCGAAATCAAAATGCTGGTGTTCCTGATGCTGACGGTGGCCGGGCTTGGCGCGTTTATGAGCTCCACCGGCGTGGTAGCCATCTTCATTCCCGTCGTGCTTAGCGTCTGCATGCGCATGAACACCTCGCCGTCGCGCTTAATGATGCCGTTGAGTTTTGCCGGGCTTATCAGCGGCATGATGACGCTGGTCGCTACACCGCCAAACCTGGTGATTAACAGCGAGCTGCTCCGCGAAGGTTTGCAAGGTTTCAGTTTCTTTAGCGTGACGCCGATTGGGCTGGTGGTACTTCTGCTCGGTATTGTGTATATGCTGCTGGTGCGTTTTATGCTTCCCGGCGACGATGGAAACCCAAAGAATGATAAACGCCGCACGTTTCGCGATTTAATCAAAGAGTATCGCCTGAACGGCCGTGCGCGCCGATTGGCTATCCGTCCGGGCTCACCGCTGGTCGGGCAGCGTCTGGATGACCTCAAATTGCGTGAGCGCTACGGTGCAAACGTGATCGGCGTAGAGCGCTGGCGACGTTTCCGTCGTGTGATTGTCAACGTTAACGGCGTGTCGGAGTTTCATGCGCGTGACGTCCTGCTCATTGATATGTCAGCGGCAGACGTCGACCTGCGACAGTTTTGCACGGAGCAGCAGCTGGAGCCGATGGTGCTGCGTGGCGAGTATTTTTCCGACCAGGCGCTGGACGTCGGCATGGCCGAAGTATCGTTGATCCCGGATTCAGAACGGGCAGGCAAAACGGTGCGGGAAATGGAATTTCGTACCCGCTTTGGGCTGAATGTGGTGGGCATGAAACGCGACGGTAAAGCCGTCGATGGCGCAGTGGTGGATGAAACCATAGCGCTGGGCGACATTCTGCTGGTGGTAGGCAACTGGAAACAGATAGCACAGCTCTCACAGCGTGGGCGTGATTTTGTGGTGCATAACATGCCAATAGAAGTTAACGATGCCTCCCCGGCGCACAGCCAGGCGCCACATGCCATTTTCTGCCTGGTGTTGATGGTTGCGCTGATGCTGACGGACGAAATCCCTAACCCGATAGCCGCAATAATTTCTTGTTTGCTGATGGGCAAATTCCGCTGCATCAACGCCGAAAGCGCTTATAAAGCCATTCACTGGCCGAGCATTATTTTGATTGTCGGGATGATGCCGTTTGCGCTCGCCCTGCAAAAAACCGGCGGCGTAGATTTAGTGGTGAAAGGGCTGATGGACGTCGGCGGCGGGCAGGGGCCGTATCTGATGCTGATCTGTCTGTTCGTGATGTGCGCCACGATTGGTTTGTTTATATCCAACACCGCCACCGCGGTGCTGATGGCGCCGATTGCGCTGGCTGCGGCAAAATCGATGGGCGTGTCGCCTTATCCGTTTGCAATGATGGTGGCGATGGCGGCCTCTGCGGCATTTATGACGCCAGTATCCTCACCGGTTAACACGCTGGTACTGGGGCCGGGGAAATACGGCTTCAGTGATTTTGTGAAGATTGGCGTGCCGTTCACGGTGTTAGTGATGGTGGTGTGCGTGGTGCTGATTCCGGTGCTGTTTCCATTTTAATTCTATTCCCCGGCGGCGTAAGTGCTTACCGGGGCGACATAAAGCCCGGTTTGTAGGCCCAACCAGCTACACGCTGCCGGGCAGAGCGAGTTAAAGTGGGGAATCCTGACTGATTTCATCCAGCGATAGCTGAAAACTCGGCACAAAGACCCGCATGAAATAGTCCATTTCGGGGCTGCGGCGCGATTCCAGCGTTTTTTCCAGACGGCTTTTCGCCAGCAAAAATTCGTTATTTCCTGCGGAAAGTTCTTCCAGACATTTCAGGTACGCACACAGCGCATCGGCCTGCTTAACCAGCAGTCTTTCTTCTTCGCTGCACTGATGCTCATCAATCAGCGGCGCGAAGATATCGCGCAGTTCTTCCGGCACCATGTCGACCAGTTTCTGCTGGGCGATCTTCTCAATCGCTTTATATTCCTGCGCGATTTGCGAGTTGAAGTATTTTACCGGGGTCGGCAGGTCGCCGGTCAGCACTTCGGACGCGTCGTGATACATCGCCAGCAAAGCGATGCGCTCGGCGTTCACCGAACCGTTAAATTTGCGGTTTTTAATCGCTGCCAGCGCGTGGGCCACCATCGCAACTTGCAAACTGTGCTCGGAGACGTTTTCGGTGCGCACGTTGCGCATCAGCGGCCAGCGGTTGATCAACTTCAGACGGGAAAGATGGGCAAAGAAATGACTCTGGCTCATGGGGGGCCTCAATGCGTAACAGCAGGTTACCCATTGTGCGCTGAGTTGACCGCCGGATGCAAACCCCGGCGGTCGACGGCGTTATGCCTGACGGTAGCCGGACAGGAAGCGGCTGAAACGCGAGATAGACATTTCCAGGTCATCCATGCGCGGTAGCGTCACGATACGCACATGATCCGGCCACGGCCAGTTGAAGGCAGAGCCCTGAACCAGCAGCACTTTTTCCTGCAGCAGGAAATCGAGCACCATTTTCTGGTCGTCGTGAATATTAAAACGCTTGCTGTCGATTTTCGGGAACATATACAGCGCGCCGTTTGGCTTCACGCAACTGACGCCCGGGATGTCGTTGATCAATTCCCACGCACGCTTACGCTGCTCATACAGACGACCGCCCGGCACGATAAATTCGCTGATGCTCTGATAACCGCCCAGCGCCGTCTGAATAGCGTGCTGTGCCGGAACGTTGGCGCATAACCGCATCGAGGCCAGCATTTCCAGACCTTCGATGTAGCCTTTGGCGTGTTTCTTCGGCCCGTTCAGAACCATCCATCCCTGGCGGAAACCCGCTACGCGGTAGGTTTTTGACAGGCCGTTGAAAGTGACGGTCAGCAGATCCGGCGCCAGGGCGGCAATCGAATGGTGCTGGGCTTCGTCGTAGAGGATCTTGTCGTAGATTTCGTCGGCGAAAATAATCAGATTGTTTTGACGCGCGATTTCCACGATCTCCAGCAGTAGCTCTTTGGAGTACACCGCGCCGGTTGGGTTGTTCGGGTTAATAATCACGATCCCACGGGTTCGCGGGGTTATCTTGGCGCGAATGTCGTCAAGGTCCGGGAACCAGCCTGCAGATTCATCACACAGATAATGCACCGCTTTACCGCTGGAGAGCGACACTGCCGCCGTCCATAACGGATAATCCGGGGCCGGAACCAGCATTTCATCACCGCTGTTGAGCAGCGCCTGCATCGCCTGAACGATAAGCTCAGACACACCGTTACCGATGTAGATATCTTCTACCGTAACGTCACGCATATCGCGTGCCTGGTAGTGCTGCATGATGGCCTTACGGGCCGAATAGAGGCCCTTGGAATCGCAATAGCCCTGCGCCGTTGGAAGATTACGGATCACATCGACGAGGATTTCGTCAGGGGCGTCGAAGCCGAACGGGGCCGGGTTGCCGATATTCAGTTTAAGAACCTTGTTGCCTTCTTCTTCAAGACGTTTAGCTTCTTTTAGTACCGGACCGCGGATGTCATAACAGACATTATCTAATTTGCTGGATTTTTCGATGGGGGACATGAATCTTGACCTTTTCGCTAGTTTTGCCACTCCCTGCCGTGGAAGTCTGCACGGAATAAGGTACTCCCCATCACGGGTGTTTTGAAGGGTTGGCAGGACAATATTTTGCACATTACGTGATGCCTGTGTGATTTGTTTGTCTGCTATTTGGCCGCTTCGTCTGCCTAAATCACCATGTTTAGTATTGTCCATAGTGATTAATGTTGTCACTTGTCTTTGCGTGTGGATTTTTAACTAATTTTATCTGGGGTGCAGCCGACTATCCTGCCGGGTTCATTTTGATATCAGGCGAAATTTTAACCACTAAAAGCTGACGGTTTGCTACCCTATGGATGAGGATTAATATCTCTGTCTGTGAATACATTGTTAAGCGTTGTTAATGAAAGAATATTTAAATAATTAATGTTTTTCATTAATTGCAAAGTTGTCTCTGCGGTTTGTTAATTTATTTAGAAATCATGATCATCATTTAAAAATTCATGTAAGATAATACCTAATAACACTTATAAATATAAAGGTTTTGCGGTAGGATACCGTGGTAAGCAGGCTCCGATTATCAGCGTCCAGGTGATATCCGTGTTTGCTGGTATAATATAACTTGATGTTATTGCTCATATTTTTGTGGTGTTTTATGTGTCTGTAATTTTTGACGTTATTGTTGAGTGTTCTTTAAAACTTTAAAGTTAAAGTAACAACTTTTTTGAAAATCCTCACGTAAAAGTGTCAGAAATAATTAAATCATCATTCAGGTGTAAACGAAAATATAGCTAAGGGGTCTGCTTAAAGAGAAGCAGGCAGGCAATTATAATGCAATAACGCTCTTTCAGGCATTCGTCCGGCTTGCCGGGCCGTGAGATATGATTCAAAAGGAATTACCTGATTTTCTTAGAGCACAGCATCAACCAGGCAGGTCAGCACAAGCAACCTGTAAGTGAAGAAATATGATTAACGCAAATCGTCCGATATTGAATCTCGATCTCGATCTGCTGAGAACGTTTGTTGCGGTCGCTGATCTGAACACCTTTGCTGCAGCTGCGGCTGCTGTGTGTCGTACCCAGTCTGCTGTCAGCCAGCAGATGCAGCGCCTTGAGCAGCTGGTTGGTAAAGAGCTGTTCGCCCGTCATGGTCGAAATAAGCTGCTGACGGAACATGGCATACAGCTGCTGGGCTATGCGCGCAAAATTCTGCGCTTTAACGATGAAGCCTGTACGTCGCTGATGTTTAGTTCCCTGCAAGGGATGTTAACCATCGGTTCTTCTGATGAATCAGCGGACACCATTCTGCCTTTCTTGCTCAACCGTATCAGTTCGGTCTACCCGAAGCTGTCACTGGATGTGCGCGTTAAGCGTCATGGAGAAATGGGCAACATGTTGCAGGCCAGCGAAGTCGATCTGGTGTTAACCACCCATCGTCTGGAGCAGTATGACGCGATTTCATTGCGTACTTCACCAACGCTCTGGTATTGCGCCGCGGATTACATGCTTCCGCCTGGCGAACCCGTACCGTTGGTGTTGCTCGACGATCCAAGTCCGTTCCGCGATATGATTATTGATACCCTGAATGCCGCACGCATTCCGTGGCGTCTGGCGTACGTCGCCTCTACGCTGTCTGCCGTACGGGCAGCGGTGAAGGCTGGATTAGGCGTAACTGCGCGTCCGGTGGAGATGATGAGCCCGGAACTGCGCGTACTGGGTAAAAGTGACGGATTACCGCAATTGCCCGACACCGAGTATCTGCTGAGCTGTAACACCCACAGCCCGAACGAGTTGGTGCAGGCCATTTTCCAGTCGCTGGATAGCTACAATAATCCCTGGTATCAGCACGGGACATATACCTCCGAAGGGGGAGACGATAACCTTGTTACTGAGAAGGATTTAGAGTAACGAGTCCCGTTCTATCTGGTAACAATTTGTAAGTGTAAAAAAAGGCCGCTGAAGCGTAAATTATGTTCAGCGGCCTTTTTATTGGGGAAAGAGTGAACGGATGTGTGCCGTTTCGTTTATTTATACTTATTTTTCATTGGGTTGTTAAATGCCACGCACCATTTGCCACTCTTTACAAACCCAACTTCCCACTTCCTGCTAATGTTAAAAAAACGGCCGGATTGTTGCCGTTTTACAGTGCGAATTAACAGAAGCGTGTCTCAGATCAAGAAAATACTCCCCAATAGGGGGAGGAATCACCGGAGATTCCTGTCAAAATAGAAGGGTAATTAGTGTTTAAGCCTCAGACGGACACGATTCACCAACCGTAAATTCCTTCGGTCATTTCATCGCGAAAAGGCTAAAGGGCATTTAATGTTAATGAAAGGTGTCCGGTGTAAATTAATGTGAGGAAACTTTTGTTAAAGTTGACAAAAGGTTATAGAAAGGAGTAAAAAACCACATCATTTTGATGTTTAAGCCATTAGTGGCACACATTTTGTGGTTTTTTCATTCCTCCCCATGAATCATGTGGCGTTCATCTGCCAGCCAGAGCAGAGTTTCAGCGCTACTTATTTTGGTTAAGCAATGCGTATGTCAACATCCACTGAAGTCATCGCTCATCACTGGGCATTCGCTATATTTCTCATCATTGCCATAGGCCTCTGCTGTCTGATGCTTGTTGGCGGTTGGTATCTCGGCGGTCGCGCGCGCGCGCGTAGCAAGAACACCCCGTTCGAGTCGGGTATCGACTCTGTGGGCTCCGCTCGCTTACGTCTCTCGGCGAAGTTCTACCTGGTCGCCATGTTCTTCGTCATCTTTGACGTGGAAGCCCTTTACCTTTACGCATGGTCTACGTCTATCCGCGAAAGCGGTTGGGTGGGCTTTGTGGAAGCCGCAATTTTCATTTTAGTGTTACTGGCAGGCCTGGTTTACCTCGTCCGCATCGGTGCGCTGGACTGGACGCCGTCGCGCTCCCGTCGCACGCTGGTTAACCCGGAAACCGACAGTACTACTAATCGTCATACGCAGTAAAAGCGAGGCAATAAGATGGATTATACGCTCACCCGCATAGATCCTAACGGTGAGAACGACCGTTACCCCCTGCAAAAACAGGAGATCGTAACCGACCCTCTTGAGCAGGAAGTAAACAAAAGTGTGTACATGGGCAAGCTCGAAAATGCCCTGCACGATATGGTCAACTGGGGTCGCAAGAACTCAATCTGGCCATACAACTTTGGCCTTTCCTGCTGCTACGTTGAAATGGTGACGTCATTCACTGCGGTGCATGACGTTGCGCGTTTTGGGGCAGAAGTACTGCGTGCTTCCCCACGTCAGGCTGACCTGATGGTAGTTGCCGGTACCTGTTTCACCAAAATGGCCCCGGTCATTCAGCGTCTGTACGATCAGATGCTTGAGCCAAAGTGGGTTATTTCCATGGGCGCCTGTGCAAACTCAGGCGGCATGTACGACATTTACTCTGTTGTACAGGGCGTCGATAAGTTTATCCCGGTCGATGTTTACATCCCTGGCTGCCCGCCGCGTCCGGAAGCCTACATGCAGGCTCTGATGCTGCTGCAGGAATCCATCGGCAAAGAACGTCGTCCGCTCTCGTGGGTGGTTGGCGATCAGGGCGTGTATCGCGCCAATATGCAATCTGAGCGCGAGCGTAAACGCGGCGAACGTATTGCTGTGACGAATCTGCGGACACCCGACGAGATTTAACTTTGCGCCTGTGGGCAGTGGACAAAGCCTTCGCATATCAAAATTAATAGCGCGGAGCCACGCCCAACAGTCACCACGGAACTTTTGCAATGGTGAACAATATGACCGATTTAACCGCGCACGAAGCTGCCGAATGGCAGACCCGGGATCATCTCGATGACCCGGTGATTGGCGAACTGCGCAACCGTTTTGGGCCGGATGCCTTTACCGTTCAGCCGACCCGCACCGGGGTACCCGTTGTTTGGGTTAAGCGCGAACAGTTACTGGAAGTGGTCGATTTCCTCAAGAGATTGCCAAAGCCTTACGTCATGCTGTTTGATTTACACGGCATGGACGAGCGTCTGCGCACACACCGTGACGGGTTACCCGCCGCGGATTTTTCCGTTTTCTACCATCTCATGTCTATCGACCGCAACCGCGACATCATGCTCAAGGTTGCGCTGTCTGAGAACGACCTGAATGTGCCGACGGTGACCAAACTTTTCCCTAACGCCAACTGGTATGAGCGTGAAACCTGGGAAATGTTCGGAATTAACATCGAGGGCCACCCGAATCTGCGTCGCATCATGATGCCGGATACCTGGGAAGGGCACCCGCTGCGTAAAGACTACCCGGCTCGCGCCACCGAATTCGATCCGTTTGAGCTGACCAAAGCCAAGCAGGATCTGGAGATGGAAGCGCTGACCTTCAAGCCTGAAGACTGGGGCATGAAACGCAGTACCGAAAACGAGGACTTCATGTTCCTCAACCTCGGCCCTAACCACCCGTCTGCGCACGGTGCGTTCCGTATCATTCTGCAGCTGGATGGCGAAGAGATTGTCGACTGTGTTCCGGATATCGGTTACCACCACCGTGGTGCTGAGAAAATGGGCGAGCGTCAGTCCTGGCACAGTTACATTCCGTACACCGACCGTATCGAGTACCTCGGCGGCTGCGTGAACGAAATGCCATACGTGCTGGCCGTTGAAAAACTGGCCGGGATCAAAGTGCCTGAGCGCGTTGATGTTATCCGCGTCATGCTCTCTGAACTGTTCCGTATCAACAGCCACCTGCTGTATATCTCCACCTTCATTCAGGACGTCGGTGCCATGACGCCGGTGTTCTTCGCCTTCACCGACCGTCAAAAAATCTACGATCTGGTCGAAGCGATCACCGGTTTCCGTATGCACCCGGCCTGGTTCCGTATCGGCGGCGTTGCACACGACCTGCCGCGTGGCTGGGAGCGTCTGCTGCGTGAGTTCCTCGACTGGATGCCGAAGCGTCTGGCTTCTTACGAGAAAGCCGCGCTGCGCAACTCCATTCTGAAAGGCCGTTCTCAGGGCGTTGCCGCGTACACCGCGAAAGAAGCGCTGGAGTGGGGCACCACCGGTGCTGGCCTGCGTGCTACCGGGATCGACTTCGACGTGCGTAAGGCGCGTCCGTACTCTGGATATGAAAACTTCGACTTCGACATCCCGGTTGGCGGCGGCGTATCCGACTGCTACACCCGCGTGATGCTGAAAGTGGAAGAGCTGCGCCAGAGCCTGCGCATTCTTGAACAGTGTTACAAGAACATGCCGGAAGGCCCGTTCAAAGCGGATCACCCGCTGACGACGCCGCCACCGAAAGAGCGCACGCTGCAGCATATCGAAACCCTGATCACTCACTTCCTGCAGGTTTCCTGGGGTCCGGTCATGCCGGCCAACGAATCCTTCCAGATGGTTGAGGCGACTAAGGGCATCAACAGTTACTACCTGACAAGCGACGGCAGCACCATGAGCTACCGTACCCGTATTCGTACGCCGAGCTATGCGCACTTGCAGCAGATCCCGGCCGCGATCCGCGGAAGCCTGGTTTCGGACCTGATCGTTTATCTGGGTAGTATCGATTTTGTTATGTCAGATGTGGACCGCTAATTATGCACGAGAATCAACAACCACAAACCGAGGCTTTTGAGCTGAGTGCGGCTGAGCGTGACGCTATCGAGCACGAAAAGCATCACTACGAAGATCCGCGTGCGGCGTCCATTGAAGCGCTGAAGATCGTTCAGAAGCAGCGTGGCTGGGTGCCGGATGGGGCCATTTACGCCATCGCCGACGTGCTGGGTATCCCGGCAAGTGACGTCGAAGGTGTGGCGACGTTCTACAGCCAAATTTTCCGCCAGCCGGTTGGCCGCCACGTGATTCGCTACTGCGACAGCGTGGTTTGTCATATCACGGGCTATCAGGGTATTCAGGCGGCACTTGAGCAAAAGCTCAACATCAAGCCGGGCCAGACCACCTTTGATGGACGTTTCACCCTCCTGCCAACCTGTTGTCTCGGCAACTGTGACAAAGGGCCGAACATGATGATTGATGAGGATACTCACAGCCATCTGACGCCGGAGGCGATCCCTGATCTGCTGGAGCGGTATAAATGAAAAACATTACCATGACTCCTGAAACGCACCCGCTGACATGGCGCCTGCGTGAAGACAAACAGCCGGTTTGGCTCGAAGAATATGAGAGCAAAAACGGCTATGCCGGGGCGCGTAAAGCCCTGAGCAGCCTGGCACCTGATGAAATCGTCAATCAGGTTAAAGACGCGGGCCTGAAAGGGCGCGGCGGCGCGGGCTTTTCCACTGGTCTGAAGTGGAGCCTGATGCCGAAAGACGAATCCATGAACATCCGTTACCTGCTGTGTAACGCTGATGAAATGGAGCCGGGCACCTATAAAGACCGCCTGTTGATGGAGCAGCTGCCGCACCTGTTGGTGGAAGGCATGCTGATTTCCGCGTTTGCGCTGAAAGCGTATCGCGGCTACATCTTCCTGCGTGGCGAATACATCGAAGCCGCTGTTCACCTGCGTCGTGCGATTGCCGAAGCGACCGAAGCCGGTCTGCTCGGGAAAAACATCCTCGGTTCCGGTTTCGATTTCGAACTGATCGTTCACACCGGGGCAGGGCGTTATATCTGTGGTGAAGAAACCGCGTTGATTAACTCCCTCGAAGGTCGTCGTGCCAACCCACGTTCCAAGCCGCCATTCCCGGCGAGCTCCGGCGTCTGGGGTAAACCGACCTGTGTGAACAACGTAGAAACCCTCTGCAACGTCCCGGCCATTCTCGCGAACGGCGTGGAGTGGTACCAGAACATCTCGAAAAGCAAAGATGCGGGTACCAAGCTGATGGGCTTCTCCGGTCGCGTGAAGAATCCAGGCGTATGGGAGCTGCCGTTTGGCACCACTGCGCGTGAAATTCTTGAAGACTACGCGGGCGGTATGCGTGATGGCCTGAAATTCAAAGCCTGGCAGCCAGGCGGCGCGGGAACCGACTTCCTGACCGAATCGCACCTCGATTTGCCGATGGAGTTTGAAAGCATCGGTAAAGCGGGCAGCCGTTTAGGTACGGCGCTGGCGATGGCCGTTGACCATGAAATTGGCATGGTCGGGCTGGTGCGTAACCTGGAAGAGTTCTTCGCCCGCGAATCCTGCGGCTGGTGTACGCCATGCCGTGATGGTCTGCCGTGGAGCGTGAAAATTCTGCGTGCTATCGAGCGGGGCGAAGGCCAGCCGGGCGACATCGAGACACTTGAGCAACTGTGTCGATCCCTCGGTCCGGGCAAAACCTTCTGCGCGCACGCACCTGGCGCGGTTGAACCGCTGCAGAGTGCGATTAAATATTTCCGCGATGAATTCGAAGCAGGCATCAAGCAGCAGTTCAGCAATACCCATGCGATTGGTGGGATCCAGCCAAACCTGCTGAAGACGCGTTGGTAACGATCTGAGTTTTTTGATTAACGCCTGGTTTCGACCGGGCCAACTGGAAGCACGCTAATGGCTACGATTCATGTAGACGGCAAAGAATACGAGGTCAACGGAGCGGACAACCTGTTACAGGCTTGCCTCTCTCACGGCCTTGATATTCCCTATTTTTGCTGGCATCCGGCGCTGGGAAGCGTTGGCGCCTGCCGCCAGTGTGCGGTGAAGCAATATCAAAACGCGGAAGACACGCGTGGCCGCCTGGTGATGTCCTGTATGACACCGGCATCCGACGGCACCTTTATTTCTATTGATGACGAAGAAGCGAAGCAGTTCCGCGAAAGCGTTGTCGAGTGGTTGATGACCAACCACCCGCACGACTGTCCGGTCTGTGAAGAGGGCGGCAACTGTCACCTGCAGGATATGACCGTCATGACCGGTCATAGCTTCCGTCGTTATCGTTTCACCAAACGTACCCATCGTAACCAGGACCTGGGGCCGTTCATCTCTCACGAAATGAACCGCTGCATCGCCTGTTACCGCTGTGTGCGTTATTACAAAGATTACGCCGACGGCCCGGATCTGGGTGTTTATGGCGCGCATGACAACGTCTATTTCGGACGTCCGGAAGATGGCACGCTGGAGAGCGAATTCTCCGGTAACCTCGTTGAAATCTGCCCGACCGGCGTTTTCACCGACAAAACACACTCCGAACGCTACAACCGTAAATGGGACATGCAGTTTGCGCCAAGCATCTGCCAGCAGTGTTCTCTGGGTTGTAACACCAGCCCGGGTGAGCGCTACGGCGAACTGCGTCGTATCGAAAACCGTTATAACGGTACCGTAAACCATTACTTCCTGTGCGACCGCGGTCGTTTCGGTTATGGCTACGTGAACCTGAAAGACCGTCCGCGTCAGCCGGTCCAGCGTCGCGGTGACGACTTCATCACCCTTAACGCCGAGCAGGCGATGCAGGGCGCCGCAGATATTCTGCGTCAGTCGAAGAAAGTCATCGGCATCGGTTCCCCACGCGCAAGCGTAGAGAGCAACTTCGCGCTGCGTGAACTGGTCGGGGCGGATAACTTCTACACCGGTATCGCCAAAGGTGAACAGGAACGTCTGCAGCTGGCACTGAAAGTGCTGCGCGAAGGCGGCATCCATACGCCTGCGCTGCGTGACATCGAATCTTACGACGCAGTTCTGGTGCTCGGTGAAGATATCACCCAGACCGGCGCTCGTGTTGCCCTGGCGGTTCGTCAGGCGGTGAAAGGCAAAGCACGCGAAATGGCAGCGGCCCAGAAAGTGGCTGACTGGCAGATTGCGGCGATCCTCAACATCGGTCAGCGTGCGAAACACCCGCTGTTCGTGACCAACGTCGACAACACCCGTCTGGACGACATCGCAGCGTGGACCTACTGCGCACCGGTTGAAGACCAGGCGCGTTTAGGTTTCGCTATCGCCCACGCGCTGGATAACAGTGCGCCAGCGGTTGAAGGCCTGAGCAACGATCTTAAAGGCAAAGTGGACGTCATCGTACAGGCGCTGGCCGGTGCGAAAAAACCTCTGATTGTCTCCGGGACCAACTCCGGCAGCGCCGAAGTGATTCAGGCAGCGGCTAACGTCGCTAAAGCCCTGAAAGGCCGCGGTTCAGACGTCGGTGTGACCATGATTGCCCGTGCGGTGAACAGCGTTGGACTCGGCATGATTGGCGGCGGATCGCTTGAAGAAGCCTTAGACGAGCTGGAATCCGGTTCTGCTGATGCCGTTGTGGTGCTGGAAAACGATCTGCACCGTCACGCTTCTGCTGCCCGCGTTGATGCTGCACTGTCCAAAGCACCGCTGGTGATGGTGATTGACCATCAGCGCACCGCGATTATGGACAAAGCCCATCTGGTGCTGTCCGCGGCGAGCTTCGCAGAAAGCGACGGAACGGTCATCAACAACGAAGGCCGCGCTCAGCGTTTCTTCCAGGTTTACGATCCGTCTTATTACGACAGCAACATCATCATGCTGGAAAGCTGGCGCTGGCTGCATTCGCTGCACAGCACCTTAGAAAGCCGTGAAGTTGACTGGACCCAACTGGATCACGTTATTGACGCCGCCGTGGCTGCAATGCCGCAGCTGGCAGGCATCAAAGATGCTGCGCCTGATGCATCGTTCCGTATTCGTGGTCAGAAATTGTCTCGTTCGCCGATTCGCTCCAGCGGTCGTACCGCGATGCGCGCGGATATCAGCGTGCACGAGCCACGTCAGCCGCAGGATAAAGACACCATGTTCGCCTTCTCCATGGAAGGGAACAACCAGCCAACGGCTGCACGTTCGCAAATTCCATTTGCGTGGGCACCAGGCTGGAACTCCCCGCAGGCATGGAACAAGTTCCAGGCTGAAGTGGGTGGTCATCTGCGTAACGGCGATCCGGGCGTGCGTCTGATTGAAGCGTCTGAAAACGGTCTGGCTTACTTCGAGCAGGTTCCGGCCAGCTTCGAAGCGCAGGACGGTCAATGGCGTATCGCGCCTTACTATCACCTGTTCGGCAGTGATGAAATGTCACAGCGTTCGCCGGTCTTCCAGAGCCGTATGCCGCAGCCGTACATCAAGCTCAATCCGGCCGATGCCGCGAAGCTTGGCGTCAACGCGGGTGCACAGCTGGCTATCAGCTACGACGGTCAGACCATCAACCTGCCGCTGGTGCTTTCCGATGCACTGACAGCAGGGCAGGTCGGTCTGCCAATGGGTATGCCGGGTATTGCGCCAGTGCTGGCGGGTGCGCGTATTGAAAATCTGCAGGAGGCGAAAGCATGAGTTGGTTAACACCGGATGTTATCGACATTCTGTTAAGCATCCTGAAAGCGGTCGTCATTCTGCTGGTGGTCGTCACCTGTGGTGCGTTCATGAGCTTTGGTGAACGTCGTCTGCTCGGTCTGTTCCAGAACCGTTACGGACCGAACCGCGTAGGCTGGGGGGGTTCACTCCAGCTGGTGGCGGACATGATCAAGATGTTCTTCAAAGAGGACTGGATCCCGAAATTCACCGACAAGGTTATCTTTACCCTTGCGCCGGTGATCGCGTTCACCTCTTTGCTGCTGTCGTTCGCTATCGTCCCGGTCAGTCCGACCTGGGTGGTTGCTGACCTCAACATCGGTATCCTGTTCTTCCTGATGATGGCAGGCCTGGCGGTTTACGCGGTGCTGTTCGCGGGCTGGTCGAGTAACAACAAATACTCGCTGCTCGGTGCGATGCGTGCTTCGGCGCAGACCCTGAGCTACGAAGTGTTCCTCGGCTTATCGCTGATGGGTGTTGTGGCGCAGGCTGGCTCCTTCAACATGACCGATATCGTTAATAACCAGGCGCACCTGTGGAACGTGATTCCACAGTTCTTCGGCTTCATCACTTTCGCCATCGCGGGCGTAGCGGTATGTCACCGTCACCCGTTTGACCAGCCGGAAGCGGAGCAGGAACTGGCCGACGGTTACCACATTGAATATTCCGGCATGAAGTTCGGTCTGTTCTTCGTCGGCGAATACATCGGTATTGTCACCGTTTCAGCGCTGATCGTCACACTGTTCTTCGGTGGCTGGCAGGGTCCGTTCTTACCACCATTCATCTGGTTCGCGCTGAAAACCGCGTTCTTCATGATGATGTTCATTTTGATCCGTGCAGCATTGCCGCGTCCGCGTTATGACCAGGTAATGTCCTTCGGCTGGAAAATCTGCCTGCCGCTGACGCTGATCAACTTGTTGGTAACGGCGGCTGTCATTCTCTGGCAGGCGCAATAAGGGGCGAATAGACCATGACCTTAAAAGAATTATTAGTGGGCTTTGGCACCCAGGTTCGCAGTATCTGCATGATCGGGATGCATGCGTTCGCCAAACGCGAAACGCAGATGTATCCGGAAGAGCCGGTTTATCTGCCGCCGCGCTACCGTGGCCGTATCGTGCTGACGCGCGATCCGGACGGCTCCGAGCGTTGTGTAGCCTGTAACCTGTGTGCGGTAGCTTGTCCGGTTGGCTGTATCTCTCTGCAAAAAGCAGAGACCAAAGACGGCCGCTGGTACCCAGAGTTTTTCCGTATTAACTTCTCACGCTGCATTTTCTGCGGTCTGTGTGAAGAAGCGTGCCCAACCACGGCGATTCAGTTGACCCCGGATTTCGAACTGGGTGAATACAAGCGTCAGGATCTGGTGTACGAGAAAGAGGATCTGCTGATTTCCGGTCCGGGCAAATACCCGGAATATAACTTCTACCGGATGGCGGGTATGGCAATCGACGGCAAAGATAAGGGCGAAGCAGAGAACGAAGCCAAGCCTATCGACGTCAAGGGCCTGTTACCGTAAGGAGAGGGGCAATGGAATTCGCATTTTATATTTGTGGTCTGGTCGCCATCCTGGCCACGCTACGGGTCATCACGCACACCAATCCGGTGCATGCGTTGTTGTACCTGATCATCTCACTGCTGGCGATTGCCGGGGTGTTCTTCTCGCTCGGCGCTTACTTCGCCGGTGCGCTGGAGATTATCGTCTACGCCGGGGCCATCATGGTTCTGTTCGTATTCGTGGTGATGATGCTGAACCTGGGTGGCGCTGAAATCGAACAGGAACGCCAGTGGCTGAAGCCGCAGGTCTGGATTGGGCCTGGTGTGCTGTCCGTTATCCTGTTGGCGGTGATTGTTTACGGTATCCTGGGCGTGAGCGACCAGGGCATCGAAGGCAACGCTATCAGCGCTAAAGAAGTCGGTATCGCCCTGTTTGGTCCGTACGTACTGGCGGTGGAGCTGGCCTCCATGCTGCTGCTGGCGGGCCTGGTTGTTGCCTTCCACCTGGGACGCGAAGAGCGTGCCGGTGAAGTACTGAGCAACCGTTCGAACGATAGCGCGAAAAGAAAACCGGAGGAGCGCGCATGATCCCCTTAACACATGGACTGATCCTCGCCGCGATCCTCTTCGTTCTCGGTCTGACAGGTCTGGTTATCCGCCGCAATCTGCTGTTTATGCTGATTGGTCTGGAAATCATGATTAACGCCGCCGCGCTGGCCTTTGTGGTCGCCGGCAGCTACTGGGGCCAGACCGACGGTCAGGTAATGTATATCCTCGCTATCAGCCTTGCGGCTGCGGAGGCGAGTATTGGCCTGGCGCTGCTGCTGCAGCTCCACCGTCGCCGCCAGAACCTGAACATCGATTCAGTAAGTGAGTTGCGTGGATGAACATGCTTGCCTTAACCATCATTTTGCCATTGATTGGCTTCTTACTGCTGTCCTTCTCCCGTGGCCGTTGGTCGGAAAACGTTTCCGCCACCATCGGTATGGGGTCTGTCGGCCTGGCGGCGCTGGTCACCGCGTTTGTTGGCGTTGATTTCTTCGCTAACGGCAAACAGGCCATCAGCGTCCCACTGTGGACTTGGATGTCAGTCGGTGATTTCAACATCGGTTTCAACCTGGTGCTGGACGGCCTGTCGCTGACCATGCTCTCCGTGGTGACCGGTGTTGGCTTCCTTATCCACATGTTCGCTTCCTGGTACATGCGCGGTGAAGAGGGTTACTCTCGCTTCTTCGCCTACACCAACCTGTTCATTGCGAGCATGGTGGTGTTGGTGTTGGGTGATAACCTGCTGCTGATGTATCTCGGCTGGGAAGGCGTGGGCCTGTGCTCCTATCTGCTGATCGGTTTCTACTACACCGATCCGAAGAATGGCGCAGCGGCAATGAAAGCGTTCGTCGTGACCCGTGTGGGTGACGTCTTCCTCGCGTTCGCGCTGTTCATTCTCTATAACGAGCTGGGCACGCTGAACTTCCGCGAAATGGTTGAACTGGCACCTGCGCACTTCGAAGCGGGCAACAATATGTTGACCTGGGCGACGCTGATGCTGCTGGGTGGTGCGGTCGGTAAATCTGCACAGCTGCCGTTGCAGACCTGGCTTGCGGATGCAATGGCCGGTCCAACGCCGGTTTCTGCGCTGATCCACGCCGCGACCATGGTGACCGCGGGCGTCTACCTGATTGCCCGTACCCACGGTCTGTTCCTGATGACGCCGGAAATTCTGCATCTGGTCGGAATCGTTGGTGCGGTTACGCTGGTGCTGGCAGGTTTCGCTGCGCTGGTGCAAACCGACATCAAACGTGTACTCGCTTACTCCACCATGAGCCAGATTGGCTACATGTTCCTGGCGCTGGGCGTCCAGGCGTGGGATGCGGCGATTTTCCACCTGATGACGCATGCGTTCTTTAAAGCACTGCTGTTCCTCTCTTCTGGTTCCGTCATCCTGGCGTGTCACCACGAGCAGAACATCTTCAAGATGGGTGGCCTGCGTAAGTCGATTCCGCTGGTTTACGTCTGCTTCCTGGTCGGTGGCGCGGCGTTGTCCGCTCTGCCGCTGATTACTGCAGGCTTCTTCAGTAAGGACGAAATCCTTGCCGGTGCGATGGCTAACGGTCACGTCAATCTGATGGTGGCGGGTCTGGTGGGTGCGTTCATGACGTCGCTCTATACCTTCCGCATGATCTTCATCGTGTTCCACGGCAAAGAGCAGATCCACGCTCACGCAGGGAAGGGCATTACCCATCACCTGCCGCTGATCGTTCTGCTTGTTCTGTCCACCTTCGTTGGCGCGATGATTGTGCCACCGCTGCAGGGTGTACTGCCGCAGACGACTGAACTTGCGCATAGCAACGTACTGACGCTGGAAATCACTTCCGGAATTGTTGCGATTGCCGGCATCCTGATCGCCGCATGGCTGTGGCTGGGCAAACGTACGCTGGTGACCGCGATTGCCAACAGTGCGCCGGGCCGTCTGCTCGGAACCTGGTGGTACAACGCGTGGGGCTTCGACTGGCTGTATGACATGATTTTCGTCAAACCGTATCTGGGCATTGCGTGGCTGCTGAAACGCGATCCGCTGAACAGTCTGATGAATATCCCGGCCATTCTTTCCCGCTTTGCAGGTAAAGGCCTGCTGGTCAGTGAGAACGGTTATCTGCGCTGGTATGTGGCATCCATGAGCATTGGCGCGGTGGTTGTTCTCGCGTTGCTGATGGTTTTGCGTTGAGTTTGAGGATTGGGGTTGTTTTGCCCGGTGGCGCTGCGCTTACCGGGCCTACAGAATCGTAGGTCGGATTAGCAAAACGCCATCCGACATAATGGCCCAACGTTATTTTTAGAATTCGTTGAAAATCTGTTCCTGAAGTACAGGCGTCATCGGCGAAGTCAGACCGGAGACCGCCAGCGCACAGCAACCGGAGCGTACTGAAGTACGTGAGGATTGCGAGCACTGCCGGGATTCGGGCTGGCGAGCGAGATAGCCTGAGCAGGAGTAAATATAAGGGACATACTTAGCTATGTTATTACCCTGGTTGATACTAATCCCGTTTATCGGCGGCTTCTTATGCTGGCAGACCGAACGCTTCGGCGTGAAGATGCCGCGCTGGATAGCGCTGATTACAATGGGACTGACGCTGGCCCTGTCCCTGCAACTGTGGTTGCAGGGCGGCTACTCTCTGACGCAAGCCGCTGGCCTTCCGCAATGGCAGTCTGAATTTATTCTGCCGTGGATCCCACGCTTTGGCATTAATGTCCACCTCGCCCTCGACGGTCTGTCGCTGCTGATGGTGGTGCTGACCGGCCTGCTCGGCGTGCTGGCGGTGCTCTGTTCCTGGCGTGAAATCGAAAAATACCAGGGCTTCTTCCACCTCAACCTGATGTGGATCCTGGGCGGCGTAATCGGCGTGTTCCTCGCCATCGACATGTTCCTGTTCTTCTTCTTCTGGGAGATGATGCTGGTTCCGATGTACTTCCTGATCGCGCTGTGGGGCCACAAAGCTTCTGACGGTAAAACGCGTATCACGGCGGCGACCAAGTTCTTCATCTACACCCAGGCGAGCGGTCTGGTGATGTTGATTTCGATCCTGGCGCTGGTATTCGTACATTACAGCGCAACGGGCGTCTGGACGTTCAGCTACGAAGAGCTGCTGAAAACGCCGATGACCCACAACGTGGAATATCTGCTGATGCTCGGCTTCTTCATCGCGTTTGCGGTGAAAATGCCGGTGGTTCCGCTGCACGGCTGGCTGCCAGACGCGCACTCACAGGCACCGACTGCGGGTTCCGTTGACCTCGCGGGCATCCTGTTGAAAACCGCGGCCTACGGTATGCTGCGTTTCGCACTGCCGCTGTTCCCGAATGCGTCCGCTGAGTTCGCTCCTATTGCGATGTGGCTGGGTGTTATCGGTATCTTCTACGGCGCGTGGATGGCCTTCACGCAATACGACATCAAACGTCTGATTGCCTACACCTCCGTCTCGCACATGGGCTTCGTGCTGATTGCGATTTACAGCGGTAGCCAGCTGGCCTACCAGGGTGCAGTGATTCAGATGATTGCGCACGGTCTGTCCGCGGCGGGTCTGTTCATTCTGTGTGGTCAGCTGTACGAACGTCTGCACACGCGTGACATGCGCATGATGGGCGGTCTGTGGAGCAAAATTAAATGGCTGCCTGCGCTGTCCATGTTCTTCGCCGTCGCGACGTTGGGTATGCCGGGCACCGGTAACTTCGTCGGTGAATTCATGATCCTGTTCGGCAGCTTCCACGTCGTGCCGGGTATCACCGTGATTTCCACCTTCGGTCTGGTCTTTGCGTCTGTTTACTCGCTGGCGATGCTGCATCGCGCTTACTTCGGTAAAGCGAAAAGCGAAATTGCTGCCAAAGAATTGCCAGGGATGTCGCTGCGCGAGCTGTTTATCGTCCTGCTGTTAGTGGTGCTGCTTGTTCTGCTCGGGTTCTACCCGCAGCCGATCCTCGACACTTCTCATGCTGCGATGGGCAATATTCAGCAGTGGTTTGTTAATTCCGTTTCTACTACAAGGCCGTAAATCGCCATGACAATAACTCCACAACAACTGATCGCACTGCTACCGCTGCTGATCGTCGGCTTGACGGTGGTGGTTGTGATGCTCTCCATTGCGTGGCGACGCAATCATTTCTTCAATGCCACGCTGTCGGTCATTGGCCTGAACGTCGCTCTGCTGTCGCTCTGGTTTGTTGGCCACGTTGGCGCAATGGACGTGACGCCGCTGATGCGCGTCGATGGTTATGCCATGCTCTACACCGGGTTGGTGCTGCTGGCGAGTCTCGCCACCTGTACTTTTGCCTATCCGTGGCTTGAGGGCTATTACGACAACAAAGAAGAGTTCTACCTGCTGGTGCTGATTGCCGCACTGGGTGGGATTCTGCTGGCTAACGCGAACCACATGGCGGCGCTGTTCCTCGGTATCGAGCTTATCTCGCTGCCGCTGTTCGGCCTGATTGGCTACGCGTACCGTCAAAAGCGCTCTCTCGAAGCGAGTATCAAATACACCATTCTGTCTGCCGCAGCGTCTTCATTCCTGCTGTTCGGTATGGCGCTGGTGTACGCGAACTCTGGCAGCCTGTCGTTCCTGGCGCTGGGTAAAGCGCTTGCAGACAACATGCTGCATGAGCCGCTGCTGCTGGCAGGCCTGGGTCTGATGATTGTTGGCCTTGGCTTCAAACTGTCTCTGGTTCCATTCCACCTGTGGACGCCAGATGTGTATCAGGGCGCGCCTGCACCGGTTTCCACCTTCCTGGCAACCGCGAGCAAAATCGCTATCTTCGGCGTGGTGATGCGTCTGTTCCTGTACGCACCAGTGGGTGACAGCGAAGCGGTACGTGTGGTGCTGGGCATTATTGCCTGCGCCTCCATTCTCTTCGGTAACCTGATGGCGCTGAGCCAGACCAACATCAAGCGTCTGCTCGGCTACTCCTCCATCTCGCATCTGGGTTATCTGCTGGTGGCGTTGATTGCGCTACACAGCGGTCAGATGTCCATGGAAGCCGTAGGCGTGTATCTGGCCGGTTATCTGTTCAGCAGCCTCGGCGCGTTCGGCGTGGTTAGCCTGATGTCTAGCCCATACCGTGGCCCGGATGCAGATTCTCTGTACTCCTACCGTGGTCTGTTCTGGCACCGTCCAATCCTGTCAGCGGTGATGACAGTGATGATGCTCTCTCTGGCGGGTATCCCGATGACCCTCGGCTTTATCGGTAAGTTCTACGTGCTTGCCGTCGGTGTTCAGGCGCACCTGTGGTGGCTGACTGCCGCGGTGGTACTGGGCTCTGCGATTGGTCTCTACTACTACCTGCGTGTAGCGGTGAGTCTGTATCTGGAAGCGCCACAGCAACTGAACCGTGATGCGCCGTCGAACTGGCAGTACAGCGCCGGTGGTATTGTGGTACTGATTTCTGCCCTGCTGGTGCTGATCCTTGGTATCTACCCGCAGCCGCTGATCAGTATCGTCCAGATGGCGATGCCGATGATGTAATCTCCTGATTACAAAATAAAAAACCCGCTTCGGCGGGTTTTTTTACGCCTGAAAACTAATCACGCCGAATGCAGCCGACTAATCAGTGGCCCTTCTTCGCGGCGCTCGGCGCGCTCGAGCACTTCCTTAATCACTGATGACAGCTCATTAATTTCGAACTTCGCCACATAGCCGTCGGCTTTCACTTTGCGGATATGGTCTTCGTTAGCATTGCCCGACAGCGACGAGTGGATAACGACCGGAATCGCTTTCAGGCGCGGGTCAGATTTGATTTTACGCGTCAGGGTAAAGCCATCCATCTCCGGCATTTCGAGGTCGGTCAGCACCAGCGCGATTTTATCGGTCACCGGCACGCCTTCGTCCTGCGCTTCTTTCGCCAGCTTTTCGATAGTCTCCCAGGCCTGTAGCCCGGTAACGTGCATCCTGGCCGGGATCTCCATGGCATGCAGGCCTTTCTCCAGCATCGCCCGCGCCACTTTCGAGTCTTCGGCGACAATCGCTGCTGCGCCCGGCTTAATGCGCTGTTTCGGCGCAGTCAGGCGTGTGGCGTGCAGGTCGTGGTCGGCAGGCGCGATGTCATACAGGATTTGTTCCACATCGATAACCATCGCCAGGTTATTGCTGTCTCTCTCATTGTCGAGGCAGGCAATGCTGGTGATGTACTGGCCGTTGACCGCTTTTTCCGCAGTATGAACCTGGGTCCAGTCGAGACGCGTAATGTTTTCCACCGACTCCACGGCAAACGCCTGCACGCTGCGGGCATACTCGGTGATAAGCAGAATGTTCAACCCGCTTTCCGCTTTGCAACCCAGTACCGACGGCAGGTCAATGACCGGGATAATTTGGTCGCGAATATTCACCATACCCATCACCGGTGCCTTAATGCCCGCGGGTTTAGTGAAGGAGGGCATCGGCACGATTTCACGCAGTTTGAAAACGTTAATGCCAAACAGTTCTGACTTGCCTCCGTCCTCTGATGCGCCAAGGCGGAACAGCAGCAGTTCAAAGCGGTTCGACAGGGTCAAATTTGCCCTGTCGTCGATATCTTTCTGGAAATTATCCATATTGCCCTCAGAGTAAAGAGTCGGGTCGAGCCTTTACTCTGTTATCGGCAAATAGGCATAAAAGTTAAGAACCAACCCCATCAGGGCTATTTTGCTTGCCATTTTGAACCAGGGGCAGTGCTCGAAATCCTCACGTACTACGTGTACGCTCCGGTTTCTGCGCGCTGTCCGTGTTCAAACTGTCTGTGCTAATAACACCTGCTGGGATTGGTTCTACACCAAAGGGAACACGCTGAAATCTTCCGCCAGCTCACATGGCTCAAACACGCTTCGACACTCGGCCAGCAGGCGCTGACAGCCTTCCCGGTCATAGCGGGAACTCACATGCGTAATAATCAACTTGCCGACGTGGGCATCGCGCGCCAGTTCGGCGGTCTGAATCGACGAGGAGTGCCCACGGCTGTTGGCTTTTTCTGCCATATGGTGTTCGAGCGTGGTTTCATGCACCATCACATCCACATCTTTCGCCATCGCCAGCGCGGCCGGGCAGGGGGCGGTATCACCGAAAATAGCCAGTTTTACTCCGGGCGTGCTTGCCCCTAAATAATCCTGACCATTCACAATGCGCCCATCCGGCATCTCAACCGTCTGTCCTTTTTTCAACTGCTGGAACAGCGGCCCGGCTTTAATGCCGTCGGCCAGCAGGCGCTGGGCGTCGAGCGGGCCGGGTTTATCGTGCTGCTCGATGCGGTAGCCAAAACATTCCACCGGATGATTGAGCGGATATGCGGTGACCTTGAACTGACCATCGTCAAACACTTCTCCGGAGCTGATTTCTTCAACGGTGAGCGGATAATCGGTCCATGAACCGCTCAGGCGCAGCGCCATTTCGACAAATTCTTTAATGCCCTTCGGGCCATAAATCGTCAGTGGCGAGGGATTGCCCTGCATCGAACGGCTGCACAACAGGCCCGGCAGCCCGAACAAATGGTCGCCGTGCAGGTGAGTGATGAAGATTTTATCGAGCTTTCCCGGATGATGGCTGGTTTTAAGAAACTGATGTTGCGTGCCTTCGCCACAGTCAAACAGCCACATTTGCGACAGCGTTGGTTGTTGCAAATTCAGCAGTATCGACGTCATATTACGGTGACGGGTCGGTACGCCTGCGGATGTCCCGAGAAAAATCAATTCCATAACGCAATGTCCTCGACGCGTTAAATTAAAACGACAGTATAACGGAGCTCAATATGATTCAGTGGAACGATCTTCACCACAGCCAGTTAACCGTCCCGCAGTTGTATGCATTGCTCAAGCTGCGCTGTGAAGTGTTCGTGGTGGAGCAGACCTGTCCTTATCAGGATATCGACGGCGACGATCTGCTGGGGGATAACCGGCATATCCTCGGCTGGCGCGACGGAGAGCTGGTGGCGTATGCGAGGATTCTGAAAAGCGAAGAAGAATTTGAGCCAGTAGTGATTGGTCGGGTGATTATCAGCCACGCGGTACGAGGTGAAAAACTGGGCTATAAGCTGATGGAACAGACCCTCGCCAGCTGCCAGAAAAACTGGCCGCAGAAGGCACTGTATCTGGGGGCACAGGCGCATCTGCAACCGTTCTATGCCCATTTTGGTTTCTGCCCGGTCACCGACATTTATGACGAAGACGGTATCCCGCACATCGGCATGGCGCGGGAAGCGAACTCCTGAACCATTGTCTATAGTTAGCGGACAGGTTTAACCATGGAGAAAACTGATGGCTTATCATTCTTATGAATCACGTATTGATGACGATCTGGCTTTGCTGAGTGACACTCTGGAAGAGGTCTTAAGTTCTTCGGGCGATCCTGCTGACCAGAAATATATTGAGCTCAAGCTTCGGGCTGAACAGGCCTTACAGGACGTACAGTCCCGCGTCAGCCAGGCGTCAGACACCTATTATTACCGTGCTAAACATGCCGTAACCCGTGCTGATGACTACGTACACGAAAAACCGTGGCAGGGCATTGGTGTCGGTGCCGCCGTCGGGCTGGTATTGGGGCTGTTGTTAGCGCGTCGATAGTCGTCTAAGCGCGTCGGTAAAAATCCACTCCCTCATCATGGGTACTGCATTTTTCAGGCAGTACCCCTTATAATGCGTGGTTTTTATCAGAGAGAGGTTCGCGTGCATTCCATTACCGCTGCGCTGGAAAACCTGTTGGGTTTTCTGTCTGACGACATGCCTGATGCACCTGGCTCGCGAATTTTCGACACCCCGTTTCCTCTCAATGATGCCTTTGATCCCCTGAGCTGGCTTTGCAGTCAGCCGATATTCCCGCAGTTTTACTGGCAGCATCGCAGCGGCCAGGAAGAGGTTTCCGCTCTCGGTGCCGTGCGTCGTTTTACCTCATTGCCCCACGCCAATACCTTTCTTCAGCAGCAGCAAACCGCGTTTCGCATCTGGGGCCTCAACGCCTTTGAACCGGAAACGGGTGAACTGTTTTTGCCGCGTCTGGAATGGCGGCGCGATGCGGGAAAAGCGTTATTACGCCTGACGCTAAGCAGTGATACGTCGTTGCGGGAAGATGCCAGTGCGGCGCGGGAATTTTTAACCGCCTTGCGGCCTGCTCATCCGTTGCCCCTTTTAAGCGGCGAGCTGAAAGGCGAACGCCATTTCCCTGATCACGCGGGTTGGCTGCGCCTGATTGAAGCTGCGACAGACACTATCGCGACCGGCGAACTGGATAAAGTGGTGCTCGCTCGCGCTACCGATCTGCAATTTGCCGCCCCGCTGCATGCCGGTGCCATGATGGCGGCGAGCCGTCGCGTCAATCTCAACTGCACCCATTTTCTGATGGCCTTCGATGCAAAAAGTGCGTTTCTGGGCTCGACGCCGGAACGGCTCTGGCGCCGTCAGGGTCAACAGCTCGATACCGAAGCGCTGGCGGGCACCGTAGCGAGCCATCCTGATGACAAACAGGCGCAGCATTTTGCCGACTGGCTAATGCGCGATGATAAAAATCAGCGTGAAAATTTGCTGGTGGTGGAAGACATCTGCCAGCGTTTGCAGCAGGACGTCAGTGCGCTGGAAGTGCTGCCGCCGCAGGTGATTCGCCTGCGAAAAGTGCAGCATCTCAGGCGCTGTATTCAGGCTGAACTGAAAATGCCTGACGACACGCGTTGCCTGGTTCAGCTTCAGCCGACGGCAGCGGTGGCCGGACTCCCGCGCGAGCAGGCCCGGCAGTTTATCGAGCACCATGAGCCGTTCACCCGCGAATGGTACGCGGGTTCCGCGGGCTATCTCAGCCTGCAACAAAGCGAATTCTGCGTGGCGCTGCGTTCGGCGAAAGTCACCGGCGACGTGGCGCGATTATATGCCGGCGCCGGGATTGTTCGCGGCTCGGATCCTGAACAGGAATGGCAGGAGATCACCCAAAAAGCAGCAGGATTACGCTCCTTGCTTATCCGATAACCGACTCATATCAATAACCTGTCGCTATCACTCATCTATAATTATACGCAAAATTGATACCGGACAATCTCATGTCAGTAAGCGCATTTAACCGACGCTGGGCGGCGGTGATCCTTGAAGCATTGACCCGCCACGGCGTGCAGTACGTTTGCATCGCGCCGGGCTCGCGCTCGACGCCATTAACGCTGGCGGCGGCGGAAAACCGCGCTCTGATAGCCCACACCCATTTTGATGAACGTGGCCTCGGCCATCTGGCGCTGGGGCTGGCTAAGGTAAGCCAACAGCCGGTGGCGGTGATTGTCACGTCCGGAACCGCGGTCGCCAATTTGTATCCCGCGCTGATTGAAGCGGGGCTGACCGGCGAGAAAATCATTCTGCTGACCGCCGACCGCCCGCCGGAACTGATCGACTGCGGCGCCAATCAGGCGATTCGACAGCCGGGTATGTTTGGTTCGCATCCGTCACAAACGCTGTCTCTGCCACGCCCGAGCCACGATATTCCGGCCCGCTGGTTGGTCTCGTCGATTGATAATGCGCTGGGCCAGCTGCATAGTGGCGGGGTACACATCAACTGTCCGTTCGCGGAACCGCTGTACGGCGAAATGGACGATACCGGACTCGACTGGCAGCAGGCGCTCGGTAACTGGTGGCAAAGCGACAAGCCTTGGCTGCGCGAAGGGCAGCATCTGGAAAGCGAAAAGCAGCGCGACTGGTTTTTCTGGCGACAGAAGCGTGGCGTCGTGGTAGCCGGACGCATGAGCGCGGCGGAAGGGAAGAAAGTGGCTGAATGGGCGAAAACGCTCGGCTGGCCGCTGATAAGCGACGTACTGTCGCAAACCGGACAACCGCTGCCGTGCGCCGATCTCTGGCTCGGAAACGCCAACGCCGTCACCGAACTGGCGCAGGCACAAATAGTGGTACAGCTCGGCAGCAGCCTGACCGGCAAACGTCTCCTGCAATGGCAGGCTACCTGCGAACCGGATGAATACTGGTTGGTAGACAATCTTCAAGGTCGGCTCGACCCGGCGCATCACCGCGGTCGTCGTCTGGTGTGTAAAGTTGGCACCTGGCTGGAACAGCATCCGGCTGAGCAGCGCCAGCCCTGGGCGGTGGACATCCCGCGCCTGTCAGAGCAGGCGTGGCAGGCCGTCGTTGCCCAGCGAGAAACGTTCGGCGAAGCGCAACTGGCGCATCGCATCAGTGAATATCTGCCCGATCAGGGCCAGCTTTTTGTCGGCAACAGCCTCGTGGTTCGCCTGATAGACGCCCTGGGCAAGCTTCCGGCGGGGTATCCGGTGTACAGCAACCGCGGCGCGAGCGGCATCGACGGGCTGATTTCCACTGCCGCAGGCGTGCAGCGCGGGAGCGCCAAATCGACGCTGGCCATCATGGGCGATCTCTCGGCGCTGTACGATCTCAACGGCCTGGCCTTATTGCGCCAGGTTTCCGCCCCGCTGGTGCTGATCGTGGTGAACAACAATGGCGGGCAGATTTTCTCACTGCTGCCGACGCCTACTGAAGAACGTGAACGCTTCTATCTGATGCCGCAAAACGTCCATTTTGAGCACGCGGCCAACATGTTCGGTCTGCGCTATCACCGCCCGGAAAACTGGACGGCGCTGGAAGATGCGCTACGCGGCGCGTGGCGTCAGCCGGTGACCACGGTGATTGAGCTGGTGGTCAATGACACCGACGGCGCGCAGACGCTGCAGAACTTACTGGCGCAGGTCAGCCAGCTATGACGCTCCACGCCGTTGCCCGAGAAGGCGCGCCGAACCAGCCGTGGCTGGTATTCCTGCACGGCTTTTCCGGCGATCGTCGTGAATGGCAGGCGGTAGGGGAGAAACTCACTGGGTTTTCCCGGCTGTATGTCGACCTGCCCGGTCACGGTGGGTCAGCGGCAATTTCTGTGACGTGTTTCGATGATGTGTGCCGGGAATTGCAGGAAACGCTGATTAGTTACAACATCCTAAGTTATTGGCTGATTGGCTACTCGTTGGGCGGACGCGTGGCGATGGTTGCGGCAAATCAGGCGAAACTGCCCGGTCTGAAAGGGCTGATTGTCGAAGGTGCGCATCCTGGCTTACAGGACGACACCGCCCGTGAAGCGCGTTTGCAGTCCGATACGCAATGGGCGCAGCGCTTTCGCCACGAACCGCTGGCCGACGTTTTCGAAGCCTGGTATCGCCAGCCGGTATTTGCCTCACTCACTGACGCACAACGCCAGACGCTGGTGGCGTTACGCGCCGATAACAATGGCCCGCGGCTGGCCGACATGCTGCTCGCCACCTCACTTGCCGTACAGCCTGATTTACGCGCGGCGCTCGCCACCCGTGGCTATGCTTCAGGTGACTACGCATTTTTATATCTATGCGGCGAACACGACGCCAAATTCCGTGCACTGGCGGAAGAACGGGCTGCGCCATGCCACCTTATACCTCACGCTGGACACAACGCCCATCGGGAAAATCCCGCAGCGGTGGCGAACTGTCTGGCACAGATTCTGAATAACTGACGACAGGACATATTATGATTTCCCCAGATGAAAAAATGCTCTACGCCCCGGTTGAATGGCAGGACTGCTCCGAAGGTTTCACCGATATCCGTTACCAGAAATCCGCTGACGGCATCGCCAAAATCACCATCAACCGTCCGCAGGTGCGTAACGCGTTCCGCCCAGTGACCGTCAAAGAGATGATCCAGGCGCTGGCCGATGCGCGCTATGACGATAACGTCGGCACCATCATCCTGACCGGCGAAGGCGACAAAGCGTTCTGCGCGGGCGGCGATCAGAAAGTTCGCGGCGACTACGGCGGATACCAGGACGACTCCGGCACCCATCACCTGAACGTGCTCGACTTCCAGCGTCAGATCCGCACCTGTCCGAAACCTGTAGTGGCAATGGTTGCTGGCTACTCCATCGGTGGTGGCCACGTGCTGCACATGATGTGTGACCTGACCATCGCGGCGGAAAACGCTATCTTCGGCCAGACCGGCCCGAAAGTCGGTTCCTTCGACGGTGGCTGGGGCGCGTCTTACATGGCCCGTATCGTCGGTCAGAAGAAAGCCCGCGAAATCTGGTTCCTGTGCCGTCAGTACGACGCGAAAGAAGCGCTGGATATGGGGCTGGTTAACACCGTGGTTCCGCTGGCGGACCTGGAAAAAGAGACCGTGCGCTGGTGCCGTGAAATGCTGCAAAACAGCCCAATGGCGCTGCGCTGCCTTAAAGCGGCACTCAACGCCGACTGCGACGGTCAGGCCGGTCTGCAGGAACTGGCGGGCAATGCCACCATGCTGTTCTACATGACTGAAGAAGGTCAGGAAGGCCGCAACGCCTTCAACCAGAAACGTCAGCCTGACTTCAGCAAATTCAAACGGAACCCGTAATGCGCAAAGCCCAGGTGTACCGCTGGCAGATCCCCATGGACGCGGGAGTGGTTCTGCGCGAGCGGCGGCTGAAAACCCGCGACGGGCTGTTGGTCAGGCTTTGCCTGGGCGATGCCGAAGGCTGGGGCGAGATTTCGCCTTTGCCGGGCTTCAGTCTGGAAACGCTCGATGACGCGCAGACGGCGGTCATCGCCTGGGTAAATGCGTGGCTGAAAGGGAGCGACCCTGAATTTCCGTCAGAGCCCTCAGCCGCGTTTGGCCTGAGCTGTGCGCTGGCGGAGCTGAACGACGAACTGCCCAACGCCGCCGATTACCGCGCTGCGCCGCTGTGTACCGGCGATCCGGATGAGCTGTTTGCGGTCCTTCAGGCGATGCCCGGCGAAAAAATCGCGAAGGTGAAAGTCGGCCTGTGGGAAGCGGTTCGCGACGGCATGGTGGTCAATCTGCTGCTGGAAGCCGTGCCCGATTTACAGCTTCGTCTGGATGCTAACCGTGCCTGGACGCCGCTAAAAGCGCAGCAGTTCGCCAAATACGTTAATCCGGACTATCGCTCACGCATCGCCTTTATCGAAGAGCCGTGTCGAACCCGCGACGATTCCCGCGCTTTTGCGCAGGAAACCGGGATCGCCATCGCTTGGGATGAAAGCCTGCGTGAAGCTGATTTTACCTTTACCTCGGAGCCGGGCGTGAAGGCCGTGGTTATCAAACCGACGCTCACCGGCAGTCTGCAAAAGGTCCGCGAACAGGTCGCGGCGGCCCATCAGCAGGGGTTGACCGCAGTGATCAGCTCATCGATTGAATCGAGTCTTGGCCTGACGCAGCTGGCGCGTATCGCCGCCTGGCTGACGCCTGGCACCCTGCCGGGGCTGGACACGCTGAACCTGATGCAGGCGCAGCTGATTCGCCGCTGGCCGAATAATGAATTACCGTGCATGACCCACGACAGTCTGGACTCGCTGTTATGATCTTCCATGACTTCCCGTGGCGACACTGGTGCGCCGTGCGTCCGCATGCGCAGGCGCTGCGTCTGGGCGATGACACGCTCAACTGGCAGCAACTGTGTCAACGGGTCGACGCACTGGCCGCCGGGTTTGCCGCGCAAAATGTTCAGCCGGACGACGGGGTGCTGCTACGGGCGTATAACAACCCGCAAACGTTGCTGGCGTGGCTGGCGCTGTTGCAGTGCGGTGCGCGCGTTTTGCCGGTTAACCCTCAGTTTCCGCGCGAGCTGGTGGCCGCACTCTTACCGCAGTTTTCGCTGCATCATGCGTTATTGCTCACCGACGAAAAGCCGTTCGACGCGCTGACTGAGCTAGCGCTCCAACAGGCTGAAGATATGCCGGGCGTTGCCTGGCAGGCAGAGCGTCTGGCGACTATGACGCTGACGTCAGGCTCCAGCGGCCTGCCAAAAGCCGCGGTACACACACTGGTCGCACATCTCGCCAGTGCCGAAGGCGTATTAGCGATGATGCCCTACGGCGAAACCGACGACTGGCTGCTGTCGCTGCCGCTGTTTCACGTCTCCGGGCAGGGCATTCTCTGGCGCTGGTTGCACCGTGGCGCACGCTTAACGGTACGCGAACGCGTGCCATTGGCGCAAATGCTGGAAGGCTGCACTCATGCTTCTCTGGTGCCGACGCAGCTTTGGCGTTTACTGAACGACGGAGGCGCGCTGACGCTCAACACGGTGCTACTTGGCGGCGCGGCGATCCCCGTTGAGCTGGCGGAACATTCCCGTTCACGCGGCATCCGCACTTTTTGCGGCTACGGGCTGACGGAGTTTGCCTCGACGGTCTGCGCAAAAGAAACCGACGGTGAAGCAGACGTGGGGTCGGCATTACCGGGGCGAGAAGTGAAAGTCGTTGACGGCGAAATCTGGCTACGGGCGAAAAGCATGGCCGCTGGCTACTGGCGGGATGGCGTGCTGACGCCGCTGACCAACGCCGAAGGCTGGTTCCCGACTCGCGATCGTGGTGAATTACAGGGTGATCGCCTGACCGTTCTCGGGCGCATGGATAACCTCTTTTTCTGCGGCGGGGAAGGCATTCAGCCAGAAGAAGTCGAACGGGTGATCGCGCGTCATCCACAGGTTGAACAAATCTTTATTGTGCCGCTGGATGACGCCGAATTTGGTCAGCGTCCGGTGGCGGTGGTCGAAGGCCATGGCGGGTTCGATGTTACGCAAATGCCGCAATGGGCAGCAGACAAACTGGCGCGCTTTCAGCAGCCGGTTTACTGGTTAATGTTGCCCGCCAGCCTGAAAACCGGCGGGATAAAAATTTCCCGCCGAGCATTACAGGAGTGGGTTAACGCCACGCTGCGCGGTTAGTTTGCTTCCGCGGCGGCTTTACGCTGGCGTTTACGCACCAGACGCAGCACCGGTGGAATGACGATCACCGCGAAGGCCAGCACCAGCAGCGTTTTCGCCACGCCGCTTTCCCACAAAATATTCATGCTGCCGTTGCTGATCGACAGCGCGCGGCGCAGGTTTTGCTCCAGCATTTCCCCCAGCACGAACCCGAGGATCAGCGGCGACATCGGGAAATTCATTTTCCGCAGAATGTAGCCAAACACCCCAAGCCCCACCATCAGCACCAAATCAAACGTAGTGCTGTGTACCGCGTAAACGCCTACCGCAGAGACGGCGGCAATCGCCGGAACCAGGAACCACAGCGGAATGGTCAACATGCGGGTGAACAGGCCAATCAGCGGAATGTTCATGATAAGCAGCATCACGTTGGCAATCAGCAGTGCGGCAATCAGTCCCCAAACGATATCCGGCTGTTCAGTAAACATCGCCGGACCCGGGGTGATGTTATACAGCGTCAGCGCGCCCATCATTACCGCCGTGGTGCCGGAACCCGGCACGCCTAACGTCAGCATGGGAATGAACGAGCCACAGGCCGAAGCGTTATTCGCGGCTTCCGGCGCTGCGACGCCGCGGATATCGCCCTTGCCGAAGCTGTCGCTGTTACCGCTGATTTTCTTCTCGGTCATGTAAGTGATGGCGCTGGCGATGGTCGCCCCGGCCCCTGGCAGCACGCCGACGAAGAATCCGACCACCGACGAGCGCAGCGTGGCGCCTACGCACTGCGAGGCTTCCTTCATGTTAAACATCATGCGTCCGGTTTTGCGGACCAGCGTCTGGCCGCCGCTGGTGCTTTCCAGCATCAGCAGAATTTCCGACACCGAGAACAGACCGATAACCACCACGATGAACTGCACGCCGTCGGACAAATGGACGCTGTCGAAGGTGAAGCGATATACCCCGGTGTTGGCATCCACGCCCACCGTCGCCAGGCCCAGTCCAATCAACGCCGCGAGGAAAGATTTCAGCGGGTTTTGCGCCATCATGCTACCGAGGCAGGCGATAGCAAATACCATCAAAGCGAAATACTCCGCCGGACCAAATGCCAGCGACCACTGCGCCAGCGCCGGAGCGAACAGAATAATGCCGAAAATGGCGATCATCGATCCCATAAACGAGCTGACGGCGGAAATCGACAACGCAACGCCGCCACGGCCTTGCTGTGCCATCGGGTAGCCGTCGAGCGCGGTCATAATGGCCGCCGCGTCGCCGGGTACGTTGAGCAGAATTGATGAAATACGCCCGCCGTATTCACAGCCGATATACACCGTGGCGAGCAGGATCAGCGCCGATTCGGCGGGAAGATGCAGGGCGAACGCCAGCGGCAGCAAAATAGCCACGCCGTTGATCGGTCCAAGGCCGGGCAGCAGCCCAACGATGGTGCCGACGAAGCAGCCAATCAGCGCAATCACCAGGTTTTCCGGGGTCATCGCCACGGCGAACCCCTGCGAGAGATAAATCCAGGTATCCATAGGAGACTCCGTCAGTTTAACCAGGCGCCAAGCGGCAGGGTGACATCCAGCAGCCGGTCAAAGGCGAACCACAGCGTAACGCCGAGCACCACGCCAGAGATGGCCGCCGCGGGCATCGTTGCGCCAAACAGCATGCCGATAATCGCCGTCAGAATGGCGGTTGCCAGCGGGAAGCCCAGCGATTCAAAGCCCCAGGCGTACATCAGCAGCACAATCACCATCACCAGCAGGCGCTGAAGCACCTGGCGATGCGGCCACTCAACCACATCAGGACGGCGTAGCAGCATCGACACCGAACACAGCAGCATCAACCCGATAATGCCCAGCGGGAACGGACGCGGGCCAACCGGTTCATAGCTGTATTCGCTGTGAAGCTGCCAGGCGACCATCAGCCCGCCAAGGCAGAGCAGAAGCCAGATCCCGGCAAAAATACGATCGCTCATATGCGCCTCCGGCTTATTTCGCCAGACCAAACGATTTGGCCTGCTCGCGGTAATCCGTGACCTGCTGCTTCACGTAGCTGTCGAGCGCTTTGCCGTTCAGATTGAACTCAAACAGCCCGCGCAATTCGCGTTGCTTTTTGAATTCTTCGGTCTGCTGCATTTTTGCAAAAGTATCGACCCACCAGTTGTACTCGGCGTCGCTCACTTTCGGCCCCACGTAGAACCCACGAATAATCGGCCACACCAGGTCATAACCCTGTTCTTTGGCTGTCGGCACGTCGGCTAACTGACCCGGCAGACGATTTTCTGAGAACACCGCCAGCACGCGGATTTTGTCGCCCTGCAGGTACGGCACCATTTCACTCAGGTCACCGGACACCGCCTGCACGTGGTTGCCCATCAGAGCGGTGACCGGTTCACCGCCGCCCTCAAAGGCCACGTAGCGCATCTTGTGCGGGTCGACGTTGGCTTTCTGCGCCAGCTTTGCGGCTTTCATCCAGTCCTGGCTACCAATCGACGCGCCTGCGCCAATCACCACCTGATTCGGATCTTTTTCCATTGCCGTCAGCAGGTCTTGCAGCGTTTTCCACGGCGCATCTTTACGCACGGCGATCATCCCGTAATCGGTACCAACGCTCGCCAGCCAGCGCACGTCATCGACGTTATAACGCCCGAATTTTCCTTGAGAAAGGTTAAGCAGCGAGCCGCCGGAGAAGGCCACCACGGTGCCCGGTTCGCCAGGGCGCTGTGCGACGATGGCGTTATAGGCCACTGCGCCCACGCCGCCAGGCATGTAGGTCACGCGCATCGGTTTTTCGATGGCGTTGGTTTCCAGCAAACTGACCTGAATCAGCTTGCAGGTGAGGTCAAAACCGCCGCCGGGCTTGGCTGGCGCGATACATTCAGTGCGCCCCGGGGCTTCCACGGCCAGCGCATGTGCGCTACCGAGAAGCAGGGCAGAGGTAACAACGGTACGAAGGATCTGCGTTTTCATTTTTATCCTCACGCCGGGTAAACCGGATTAGTGGGTACAGGTTTTTTTCTGATTATGTGAACCGTCGTGTAGCGGTCCCGTTGCGTGATTGTTAAAACAGTAACCTTTCATTTCCCTTTCAATGCGCCACTTACTTTACAGGATGTGATATGCGTCTCTTATTGGCGGAAGATAACCGTGAGCTGGCTCACTGGCTGGAGAAGGCGCTGGTGCAGGGCGGTTTTGCCGTCGACACCGTGTTTGATGGCAAAGCCGCCGATCACCTTTTGCAAAGTGAAAAATATGCGCTGGCGGTGCTGGATATCGGCATGCCCGGTCTCGACGGGCTGGAAGTGGTACAGCGCCTGCGCAAGCGTGGGCAAACCTTGCCGGTGCTGCTGCTGACCGCGCGCAGCGCCGTGGCGGAACGAGTGATTGGTCTCAATGCCGGGGCCGATGACTATTTGCCCAAGCCGTTTGAGCTGGAAGAACTCGACGCCCGACTGCGCGCCCTGCTGCGCCGCAGCGAAGGCCAGGTGCAGGAGACGCAGCAACTGGGTGACCTGGCGTTTCACGACGACGGCTATTTCCTGCTGCATGGGCAAACGCTGGCGCTCACGCCCCGGGAACATGCGCTACTGACGGTGCTGATGTATCGCCGCCAGCGCCCGGTATCCCGCCAGCAGCTGTTCGAACAGGTGTTCAGCCTGAGCGACGACGTCAGCCCGGAAAGTATCGAACTCTACATTCATCGCTTGCGTAAAAAACTGCAGGACAGCAATGTGCGCATCGTGACGCTACGCGGGCTCGGCTACCTGCTGGAGCGCAGCGATGACGTGGCGTAAACCGCAGTCACTTTTTGCTCAACTGCTGCTGTTTCTCGGTTTGCCGCTGCTGTTGCTGTGGGGGCTGTCGGCGTTTAACAGCTACGTCAGCGCGTTACAGGCGGCGACGCAGGCCTATGACCGCACGCTGCTTTCCTCGGCGCGAACCATCTCCGAGCGTCTTGCGGTAAACGCGGAGAAACTGGTGGTCAACGTCCCCTGGGTGGTACTCGACAGCTTCGAGCTGAACATGAATGACCGCCTGTATTACAAAGTGGTGGACCCGGCTGGAAAGGTCATTTCGGGCTATGACGATTTGCCCGCCATGCCGCCGTCGACCTCCCGCACTACGCTGTATCCGGCGCTGGCGTGGTTTTATCACACCCAGTATCGCGGGCAGGCGATTCGCGTGGCGCGTTTGCTTCAGCCGGTGAACGAAGGTGGTGTGATGGGCATGGCGGAAATCTATGTCGCAGAAACGCTGCAATCCCGGCGCTATCTGGCGCGTCAGCTGCTTCTTTCCTCGCTCACCACCCAGGGGATGTTGGTTCTGCTGACGCTGGTGCTGGCGGGCTGGTTACTGCGCCGGGTGCTGCGCCCGATGCGTCTGCTGTCGTCGATCATGGTGCGTCGCGACCCGGGTTTACTCACGCCGTTGCCAGAGCTGCTGCCGTGGTCGGAAACGCGGCTGCTGATTATCGCCTTCAACCGCTATATCGACCGCCTCCGGGGCCTGATTTCCCGGCAGGAACGCTTCAGCGCCGACGCATCTCATCAGCTTAAAACGCCGCTGGCTATCCTCAAAACGCAGGTCTCCGTGGCGCTGGCCAGCCCGCAGCCGCAGGCATGGCGCGAAAGTTTACAGGCGATGAGCATCACGCTGGACAACACCATTTCGCTCACCGAACGCCTGTTGCAGCTTTCCGCCGTGAAGGGCAAAGAGCAGGGCACCCGACAGTTTGAAACCGTCGATTTGCACGACATCGTGCAGCAAAGCTGTTTTTCCCGACTGGTGCAGGCCCGTAGCAAACAGATTGATTTGGGCTATGAAGGCGAGCAAGCGACGGTATGGGTGCTGGGTGATGCGATTCTGCTCGGCGAGCTGTGCGCTAACTTACTGGACAATGCGCTGAAATATACGCCGGAGTCCGGCACGGTGACGGTGAGTCTGCAACGACAGGACGATGAGGTTATTCTGCAAATTGAAGACAGTGGTCCCGGTATTGAGGAGACACAGATAAATATCGCGTTACAACCTTTTCAACGACTGGAGAACATCGGTGATATCAGCGGGGCGGGCCTCGGGCTGGCGCTGGTCAATGATATCGCCCGTCTCCATCGGGCAACGCCTGAACTGACGCGCAGTGAGGGGTTGGGCGGGCTTTGTGTCAGAGTGCGGCTTGCGCGGGTAAAATAAACGACGGCGACGCAGATCCCCGGTAGTAACTGCTTACAATCATGTTGTCAATCTCC
This sequence comes from Citrobacter sp. 18056, assembly GCA_902706235.1. Classification (GTDB taxonomy): domain Bacteria; phylum Pseudomonadota; class Gammaproteobacteria; order Enterobacterales; family Enterobacteriaceae; genus Scandinavium; species Scandinavium manionii. The sequence goes on from CACSJR010000003.1 coordinate 221,388, forward strand.
TTTATAGTGCATTGATTCCTGAGCATTCAGCAGTACAATTCTGCCGTTTTGGGTCTTTTTATTAATTTGTGTTTGCTGGAACGTTAAAAAATGAAAAAAGGTATTTTGTTAGGTCTGTCCGGACTGCTGTTTGTTTCCGCTGCTGCCAACGCGATTAGCGTGAGTGGCCAGGCGGGTGAACACTACACCAATCTGGGCGTCGGCTTTGGAACGGAGTCTACGGGTCTTGCGCTGAGCGGCAACTGGACCCACAGCGATAACGATGGCGATGCGGCCAATATCGGCGTGGGTCTGAACATTCCGCTGGGTCCCTTCATTGCGACCGTCGGTGGTAAAGGCGTATATACCAACCCGAACGACGGCGACGAAGGTTATGCCGCAGCGGTCGGCGGCGGCCTGCAGTGGAAAATCGGCGACAGCTTCCGTCTGTTCGGCGAGTACTATTACTCTCCGGACTCGCTCTCCAGCGGTATTGAGAGCTACCAGGAAGCGAACGCAGGTGGTCGCTGGACTATCATGCGTCCAATCAGCATCGAAGCGGGTTACCGTTACCTGAACCTGGCGGGCAAAGATGGCAATCGCGATAACACTCTCGCAGATGGCCCATACGTCGGTGTAAGCGCAGCGTTCTAATCCTCAGGCGCGGCATTCTGTCGCGCCTGTTTTCCCTTTCCCTCTCGCCTCCGCTATAGTGAATCGTCCTCTTGTTAAGGAGAAAACGATGATCAACGTGGAGATGCTGTCCACCGGTGACGAAGTGCTGCATGGTCAAATCATTGACACCAATGCGGCGTGGCTTGCCGACTACTTATTTACCCAGGGATTGCCGTTAACGCGGCGCAATACGGTTGGTGACAGCCTCGACGCACTGGTGTCCGTGCTGCGTGAACGCAGTCAGCATGCCGATATTCTGATCGTCAATGGCGGGCTGGGGCCGACCAGTGACGATCTCAGCGCGCTGGCCGCTGCCACCGCTAAAGGTGAAGGGCTGGTGCTGCACGAAGAATGGCTTGCAGAGATGGAGAAATTTTTCAGCGACCGCGGGCGCATCATGGCCCCGAGCAATCGTAAACAGGCCGAAATTCCCGCCAGCGCCGAACTTATCGATAATCCGGTCGGCACCGCCTGCGGATTCGCGGTACAGCTTAATCGCTGCCTGATGTTCTTCACGCCGGGCGTGCCGTCCGAATTTAAAGTGATGGTTGCCGACCAGATTGTGCCGCGCCTGCGCGAGCGCTTTACGCTGCCGGAACCGCCGCTGTGCTTGCGTCTGACGACGTTCGGGCGTTCCGAAAGCGATCTGGCCCAGAGCCTGGATCACCTGATCCTGCCGCCGGGCGTGACCATGGGCTATCGCTCATCAATGCCAATTATTGAGCTGAAGCTGACGGGGCCTGCCTCGGAGCGAGACGCAATGCTGAAGCTGTGGCCGGAAGTGCAGAAGGTGGCGGGCGAAAGTCTGATTTTTGAAGGCACCGAAGGGCTGGCGGCGCAAATCGCGCGCACGCTGCAGGACAGCAAGTTGAGCATCACCCTCAGCGAGCAGTTCACTTCCGGACTTATCGCGTTACAGCTTGGGCGAGAATCCGCGCCGCTGCTGGCGAGTGAAGTGGTGCCGTGTCAGGAGGAAACCCTGGCTCAGACCGCGCACTGGACCGCAGAACGCCGCGTGAATCATTTTGCCGGACTGGCGCTGGCCGTTAGCGGCCTGGAACAGCATCACATTAATTTTGCGCTTTCCACCCCGGAGGGCACGCATGCCCTGCAGGTGAAATTCAGCACTTCGCGTCACAGCGTGGCGGTGCGCCAGGAAGTGTGCGCGATGATGGCCCTGAATATTCTGCGCCGCTGGCTGAATGGCAAAGACATCGTCAGCGATCACGGATGGGTCAACGTGGTGGAGGATCTGTTCCTGCCCGTCTGAGGCCTCAATGCGTGCCCGGATTTTCCCGGCGCGTGAATCACAACAGCGCCTGCGCCAGCAATGAAATCGGATGTTCACAACGTTTGCTTGTGGACATCTCGATTTGCCATTTACAGGTCTCGCAGTCGGTGATCACGACATCCGCACCGCTGTCTTCAATCTGGCGGAACAGCGGGGCGCCAATGGCCTGCGAAGCGTTGTAGTTTTCGGATTTAAAGCCGTACGTCCCGGCAATCCCGCAGCACTGTGAATCCAGCACCACCACTTCAAGCTCCGGAATGCGCCGCAGCAGTTCGAGGGTATAAATTCCCCAGCCCATTTTCTCCATATGACACGGCGTGTGGTACACCACTTTCAGCGGCATCTGGCGTAACGGCAACCGTTTCCCGACATCCAGTTGTTTCCACAACCAACGGGTAGCCAGTTCAATATGGTCGCGCACATCGTGATTATCGATATCCAGCAGATGCGGGTATTCATCGCGCAGGGTGAAGGTGCAGGTCGACGAGGTGGCGATGACCGGAAGCCGCTTTTCCAGCACCGCGTTACGCAGCGAAGCGACGTTGACCTGCGCCTGTTTGCGCGCTTTATCGATAAAACCGTTGGCAATCAGCGGCACGCCGCAGCACTTCTCTTTTTCCAGCAGTTGCACGCCGACGCCCATCGCGTTCAGCACGCGGATCAAATCTTTGCCGAGCTGCGGATGGTTGTAATTGACGTAGCAGCCGTGGAAAAACGCCACCTGTTCGTCGTACTGCGCCTGCTGTTTCGCCACCTGGCGATACCCGCGACGGAAGGTGCCGAAACCGTATTTCGGCAGCGTGCGGCGATGATCGATTTTCAGCGCCGTATCAAGCAACCTGCGTACCGGTTTCAGCCCGGTGGTGGCGTTAATGATCGGCGCAAACGGGGTTGAAAGCGTACCCATCAAATCGGTGTGGCTGAGGATAGCATCTCGCAGCGTCGGTTTTTGCAGGCTGAACTGAGCCCGCGCGCGCTGAATAATGTCGCCAATCTGCACGTCTGACGGGCAGGCCACTTCACAGCGCTTGCAGTTGATGCAGTATTTCAGCGCGTCGTCATACAGCGCGCCGTCTTTTAGCCGCAGGCGTTCACCGTCCGGCCCGGCCTGTTTAGGGCCAGGATAACGCGGGTTCACACGACTCACCGGGCATGCCGTGGTGCAGACCGTGCATTTGATACAGCTGTCAAAACGGGTATCGCTCATGAGCAGCCTCCGGCAAGTTCGGCAATCTGACGCGCTGCGTGCAGGGCGGTGACGGCGCTGACGCCGCCTGCGCAGCCCTGTGAAATGCCATCAAAGCCCCCGAGCACGCCACCAATGGCAAACAGATTGTTGAAGCGTTGTCCGTTGCGCCGCGGGCGCAGCGTGGCGTCGACCTGCACGCCAAAGCGCTGCCACGGCTGCGGTTCAAAGAAATCCCCGTGGGTCCAGCTTTCTCGCGGCGAGGATTGCTGCACATCCAGCCCGAGTACCGGTTCGATAACGTCTTCGCGGCTGGCAATCAGGCCATTACTGAAAAAGCTGCCGCTGGCGAGTACGGCAAAGCGCGTCCGGAACGGCACGTCGCCGTGGTTTCGGGTGGTGATGGCGGAGATATTTTGGCCGTCGTGAATCACATCGGTGACGACGTCGCCCGCCAGCCACATGCCGCCGTTTTTGATGAACTGGCGCTGTAATGCCGTATGCAGCCGAATGCCCGGCACCGACGGCGGCAGCGTTGGCAGCAGCGAAAGTGGGCAAGGAAGCGTTTCATTCAGCCAGCGCCAGAGGCCATCGTCATTCAAACCAAAACAGGCAGGCAGTAATAGTCTGTCGCTCACCTGCGCGTGGGGCTGTAGGGCATCGTGCAGGCTGCGCCACTGTGCGTCGTCGTCAAGCAGTCGTGCCAGATTCACCGAGCGAAATTCAGAGGCGTTGTCACGTAACAGGTCGAGCTGCGGGAGATCAATTTCACACACGCGGGCCTCAACGCCCATTTTCTCCAGCGAGGCCGCCACCAGATGCGGCTGAAAATCAAGGAAGCCGCTGATGCCCACCACGGTGACGCGTTCCCCTTTGTGCGGCGCCAGTGCGATATCGGGCGGTGTGAGCCACGCCTGACGCAGCGTGCCGATGGGCGTGATGCGCTGATGCGGTTGGTCGACGCAGCCATGCATGGCAATGTTGCAGTCGCGCAGCAGCGTTTCGGTTTGCTGCGCATAGTCGAGCACTTGAGTGGTGCCGATCAGGCTGTAAGGATGACCCGGTTCGCTCTGGCGCAGCGCATCCAGCGCTTCTCGTGGCGTGCGGGTTACACAATGGGCCAGTAAATCCATCGAGCCTGACGAGAAATGCAGCCCGCTCTGGCCGCGGCTGATAATGGCGCAGCGCAGCCCTTGTCGGGTGAGCGACAATCCGCACAGCAAACCTGCCAGCCCGCCGCCAATAATGACGGTATCAACGTTCATCGTGATGCTCCTTTTCCAGACCGCACAGCCCTTGCCACACCCAACGGGTAAATTCGCTTTCACGTAATGCATCGCCCCAGGCGATGGGTTGCACGCCACGCCAGCGCTCGTTTAAAAATTCAGAAAGTTGAGTCAGCGACTGCGCAGGCGTGGTGACCTGATAGCGGTGCAATAGCGCGGCGGCGCGACAGGCGCACAGTTCCCCCTGACAGGTGCCCATGCCCACGCGGGTACGGCGGCGTAAATCGAGCAAGTTTTTCACGCCAAGATTTTCCACCGCGTACTGCACCTCGCCGGCGGTGACCGACTCACACTCACACACCAGGCTGCGCTTCAGGCGGGAATCACCAATCGATGCGGGGGTGCGGTCACCATGGCGGTATACCGCTGAACCGCGTAGCGGTGCGGGTAGCGAGACAATTTTATGCAGCGTTTTCTCGGTTGGATCCTGAGAGCCGGGCAGGGGAGTATCCGCGGTGGTACAGGGGGCGTTGTGATTCAGCTTGCGACAGACCGCATCGGTGGCCATTTCCGCCATTAAACGGTAGGTCATCAACTTACCGCCGGTGATAGTGATAAACCCTTCCAGCCCGTCACGCACGGCGTGATCGAGCAGCACAATGCCGCGACTGACATTACGCCCACTCGGATCATCGTCGCTGGCGACCAGCGGTCGCACACCGCAGTATGCGCGCAGAATGCGGGTGGTGGCGATGGACGGGGCCAGCTTTTCGCCTTCGCGCAGCAGAATGTCCACTTCCGCCGCCGTGACCCGGTTGTCGTCGATGTCACGATAGTCAATGTGTGTGGAGGTGGTGCCAATCAGGGATATGGTGTCGCCGGGCACCAGAATGTCGGCGTCGGCAGGTTTGCGGCAGCGGTTGATGACGTGCTGGTTGATGCGGTTTTCGAAGATAAGCAGCGAGCCTTTGGCCGGGAACATACGCACGCTTAAATCGGCATATTCGGCGATGCGCTGGCCCCAGATACCGCCCGCATTGACCACGACCTGGGCATGTAAGTTTTCGCTGGCGTGACGCGTGCGGTCCCATATTGTCACGCCGCATACGCGATCGCCCCGGCGAATCAGGCCGGTGATCTCGCTGCCGGTACGGATGACCGCCCTGTGTTCGCGTGCATCGAGCATATTGGCTGCGGTGAGACGGAACGGATCGACGGTGCCATCGGGAACGCTGACCGCGCCAATAAGATTGGGATTCACCGCAGGCTCCAGCGTTAGGGCTTGAGCTGGCGTTAACGGTTGGGCGGGAATATTCGCCGCGAGGCAGGCTTCAATAAACTGATGCTGATAATCGAGGGAGTCTTCCGGCAGGGTGATGAACAGCCCTTCCGTGGCCTCGATACAGTGGCGCGCAATGCGTTTCAAAATCGCGTTTTCCGCGATGCATTCCCGGGCTGATTCCGCATCCGTCACCGCGTATCGTGCGCCGCTGTGCAGCAGGCCGTGATTGCGCCCGGTGGCGCCGGTGGCGATATCATCCCGTTCGACCAGGATGACCTTAAGTCCGCGCAGGCTGCAGTCCCGGGCGATCCCGGCCCCGGTGGCCCCGCCGCCGATGATGATGACATCGGCTTCGCTGGAGGTAGAGAAACTCATACTGATCCCTCAATGTTCGTTTTCTTCCATTTAGCCACATTAAGAATATGGTTTGTTTGATATCGAGCATATTCGAGCATGAATCGAAAGTGAAACGTGATTCCGTGCTCATAATGGAATGTTTGTCATAAATATGTAACATTCTGTGCGACGTTTCACAGTACGTAGACAACACTTTTCCTACCATCCAGCCGCAATGGCGCACCGCGAGCTGCTCGCGCCGGAGACGTCCTTCTGATAACGATGGCCACGGAGGCTACAATGCTCAGTATTTTCAAACCTGCCGCGCATATCGCGCGATTGCCTGATGCGCAAATAGATGCTCACTATCGCCGCCTGCGCTGGCAAATTTTCCTCGGGATTTTCTTCGGTTATGCCGCCTACTATCTGGTACGCAAAAACTTCGCGTTAGCAATGCCTTACCTTATTGAACAGGGTTTTTCGCGCGGTGATTTAGGCTTTGCACTGTCAGGAATTTCCATCGCTTATGGCTTTTCGAAATTCATTATGGGCTCGATCTCTGATCGCTCGAATCCGCGTGTATTCCTGCCTGCAGGACTGATTCTCGCGGCGGCAGTAATGCTGTTCATGGGCTTCGTGCCGTGGGCAACGTCGAGCATTATGGTGATGTTCGTTCTGCTGTTCGTGTGCGGTTGGTTCCAGGGGATGGGCTGGCCGCCGTGCGGGCGCACGATGGTGCACTGGTGGTCGCAGAAAGAGCGCGGCGGGATTGTCTCAGTGTGGAACTGCGCGCATAACGTCGGCGGCGGGCTGCCACCACTGCTGTTCCTGTTGGGGATGGCGTGGTTTAACGACTGGCATGCGGCACTGTATATGCCTGCATTCGGCGCGATCCTGGTGGCAATTGTTGCCTTTGCGCTGATGCGTGACACGCCGCAGTCCTGCGGGCTACCGCCTATTGAAGAGTATAAAAACGATTACCCGGACGACTACAGCGAGAAGAATGAAGAAGAGCTGACCGCGAAGCAGATTTTCATGCAGTACGTGCTGCCGAACAAGCTGTTGTGGTACATCGCCGTCGCCAACGTGTTTGTCTATCTGCTGCGCTACGGCATTCTTGACTGGTCTCCAACCTACCTGAAAGAAGTGAAGCATTTCGCACTGGATAAATCCTCGTGGGCGTATTTCCTGTATGAATATGCGGGGATCCCGGGCACGCTGCTGTGTGGCTGGATGTCGGACAAAGTGTTCCGTGGCAATCGCGGGGCGACCGGCGTGTTCTTTATGATTCTGGTGACCATTGCAACCATCGTTTACTGGCTCAACCCGCCGGGTAATCCGGGGGTGGATATGGCTTGTATGATTGTCATCGGCTTCCTGATTTACGGCCCGGTGATGCTGATTGGTCTGCATGCGCTTGAGCTGGCACCGAAGAAAGCAGCGGGCACGGCAGCGGGCTTTACCGGGCTGTTTGGCTATCTCGGTGGTTCCGTGGCGGCGAGTGCGATTGTCGGTTATACCGTCGATTTCTTCGGCTGGGATGGCGGCTTTATGGTGATGATTGGCGGCAGTGTGCTGGCGGTGATTTTACTGCTAGTGGTGATGGTCGGCGAAAAACGTCATCACGCAGCGTTGCTGAACAAACGTCACGGCGGATAATGCCGCCGTGGATGCCGACTTACCTGTGGCGTGATGACCCACTGCACCTTAAACGCGGAAGACAGCGGAGCCGGGTGCAGTGTTTATATTTTTTCTTCTACCGTTAATGTTTTCATACAGGCCTGAAGCAGACCTGACGGGCTGCCTTCCACAGGAGGGTCTCGGGTCAGAAGCGAAATTTGTCGGTAAAAGGTGGGGGCCAGCGCTACTGACCGTAAATCGGGTCCCATCGTCTGTATTGTCAATTCAGGCAGTAGTGCAATACCTAATCCCTGGCGAATAAAGCTGATGGCGGTATCCGGATGGCTGAATTCATATTTAACGAGCGGTTCAATGTTCCTCTCTTTAAATAACGCCATGATGCTTAATTCATAACCTCCTTTGCTGACGATCAGCGGCTCACCCGCCAGCGCGTCAATCATAACAATATCATTCGCCGCCAGAGGATGGCTCTCCGGTACCACGACGGTAAATTTATCCTGATAGACGGGGACGGCATGCATTCCCTTTACCGGAGAATGAACAAAACCCGCATCAATATTTTCACTACGCAGTGAGTCAATAATCGCGGCACTGTTCTCTTCATAGGGGATAATTTTGATCGTCGGGTGATGTTTTTCGAAGTAGCGTATCACCGCCGGCAAAATACAGGCGCATACGCTGGGAAAGCAGCCAAGACGTAACGTACGCACCGGGTCCTTTTTCTCCTGCCAGGCTATCTCCTTAATGGCATTCACTTCGCGAGTGATGTTGCGCAGATGGGCAACGATCCGATCGCCTGCCGCCGTGAGTTGAATAGCTTTTCGTCGGTCACGGATCAGAATGTCTACCCCGAGCTCTTGTTCCAGCGCGGCAATCGCCTGGCTGATGGCGGACTGCGTCATGTAGAGGCGTTTACTGGCCTCGGTAAATCCATTGTATTCCAGTACGGCCAGCAGAGCGTGGACCTGTGTCAGCGTCATTAGTATTCTCTAATTAATATGATTAAAACGATTAATTTCTTTAATAGTGTCTCTTTATTTATAATCGCAGTCTCTTAATTACATCACATTTTGCCGCATCCGCGACGCGCGCATAGATATTGCACGTTGCCTGCCTGCGTCTTCTGAACAGGTTGTTGAAGATGAAAGAAAAATTATGGACGAAAGATTTTTGGGCTATCACCACCATTAGCTTCATTATTTTCTTTGTCTTTTACGTGCTGCTGACGCTACTCCCTCTCTATATTTCTGACCGTCTGCATGCTTCACCCGATAAAGCGGGCTTATTAGTCACCTGCTTTTTAGCTGCGGCGATCGTCATTCGCCCTTTTGCCGGGCAGTGGGTGGGCAAATATTCAAATAAAACTATTCTGGTGCTCTCTTCTCTGGCTTTTTTGGTGGTCACTGCGCTCTATCCTGTTTGCCATTCCATTGAATCCCTGCTGTTTATCCGGGTGCTTCATGGTATTACGTTTGGTGTTATCACCACGGTAAAAGGGACTATTTCCGCGCGGATGATCCCGGCCTCCCGACGTGGGGAGGGCATCAGTTTTTTCTCTTTGGCAATGGGGCTGGCGATGGTCGTCGGGCCGTGGGTTGGCCTGAATATGGCGCGCTGGAGCGCGTATACTCCGGCCTTCTGGCTGTGTACGGGCGTATCTCTGGTGTGCATCGTTCTGGCGCTGATCATTACCGTTCCGCCAGTCCTTCGTCATGCCGATGGTTCAACGCCTTCCCTGGGGCTTGCCGCCATGTTTGACCGTGCAGCGCTGCCGTTTGCGGGCATCACGTTCTTAATGACCTTTGCCTATGCGGGCGTCTCCGCGTTTCTGGCGCTTTACGCCCGGGAACTTAATCTGATGGCGGCGGCCAGTCACTTTCTGCTTTGTTATGCCCTTTTTTTGATGATTTGCCGTTCGTTTACCGGCAACGTCTGCGACAGAAAAGGGCCGAAATATGTGGTTTACCCTTGTTTGCTGGCGTTCACGCTGGGGTTGGTGGCGCTCGGCTACACGCAGGGCAGTATGATGATGATTTTCGCTGGGGCGTTGATCGGGATTGGCTACGGTTCTGTTACGCCGGTATTCCAGACGCAAATTATCAGCTCAGTGGCGCCGCACAATATCGGTACGGCGAATTCCCTGTTCTTTAATGCGATGGATGCGGGGATGGCCCTTGGCGCGCTGATAATGGGGCTGATGGTGGAACACGCAGGTTACCGCATGATCTATCTGGTGGGGGCCGTACTGGTAATCGTCGCCGGGGTGTTTTATGCGTGGTATATGAAGGGAAAGGCGGGCATAACGCTGGTGTCCGCAAAAGAGATCCACTGAGGAAGCCAGTGAAAATGTTGTCTAAAAGCCCGCTCCGCAGATAAGCGCGGAGCCGGACAGAGCAGATTGACCTGAGATAAAAGGGGCTACATCTCGATTTCAATATCGCCGTTGGCTTTGCAGCAGCAGGGCAGAATTTCCCCGTGCTGAATAAACGCCAGCGGCTCGGTCAGCCAGTCAACTTGGCCGGAAACCAGACGACAGCGGCAGGAGCCGCAATAGCCTTCGCGACATTGAAACTCGACCGCCACGTTGTGCGACTCTAGCGCCACCAATAACGAAGGGTGTTCTTCCTGGCACAACAGCTGTGTGCCAGTCAGACGAAGGGTCACGCGGCTCATCAGAGCTGGAAATTGCTCAGGTCGTCGGCATCCACATTGGAGTCGATTTGACCGACCAGATAAGAGCTGACTTCCACTTCCTGCGGCGCAACCTGTACGTTATCGGACACCAGCCAGGTGTTGATCCACGGGATCGGGTTGGAGCGGGTCTGGAACGGCAGATCAAGCCCAACCGCCTGCATGCGGATGTTGGTAATGTATTCGATGTACTGCCACAGAATGTCTTTGTTCAGGCCAATCATGGAGCCGTCACGGAACAGATAACCGGCCCACTCTTTTTCCTGCTGTGCAGCCTGCACAAACAGGTCATAACACTCCTGTTTGCATTCTTCAGCAATCAGCGCCATTTCCGGGTCGTCCTGGCCTGAACGCAGCAGGTTCAGCATGTGCTGGGTACCGGTCAGGTGCAGGGCTTCATCACGCGCAATCAAGCGGATGATTTTGGCGTTGCCTTCCATCAGCTTACGTTCTGCGAACGCGAAGGAGCAGGCAAAGCTGACGTAGAAGCGGATCGCTTCCAGCGCGTTGACGCTCATCAGACACAGATACAGCTTTTTCTTCAGCTCGTGCAGGTTAACGGTCACCGTTTTGCCGTTCACGTTATGCGTGCCTTCACCCAGCAGATGCCAGTAACTGGTCAGCTCAATCAGGGAATCGTAGTAGTGGGAAATCCCTTCGGCGCGTTTCTGAATCTGCTCGTTGGTGACGATATCATCGAACACGGTCGCCGGATCGTTGACGATGTTACGGATGATATGGGTGTAAGAGCGCGAGTGAATGGTTTCTGAAAACGCCCAGGTTTCCACCCAGGTTTCCAGTTCAGGAATAGAGATAAGCGGCAGCAGCGCCACATTCGGGCTACGGCCCTGAATGGAATCCAGCAGCGTCTGGTACTTCAGGTTGCTGATGAAAATGTGCTTTTCATGGTCAGGCAGCGCCTGGTAGTCAATACGATCGCGTGAGACGTCTACTTCTTCCGGGCGCCAGAAGAAGGAGAGTTGCTTTTCGATCAGCTTTTCGAAGATGTCATATTTTTGCTGATCGTAGCGTGCCACGTTGACCGGCTGGCCGAAGAACATAGGCTCCAGCAGCTGGTTATTTTTCGTCTGTGAAAAGGTGGTATAAGCCATGAATGAGTCCTGTTGAGATTTTATTGCCCGGTGGTGCGTTGTTGGCCGGGCCGTCAAAATCGTAGGCCGGGTAAGCGAAACGCTACCCGGCAAATAGCTTAGATTTTACATGCGCCGCTTTCGCAGCCATCGTCCTGAATGGACGGTGCCATGTCGTCCTGGGCATCTTCTGCGCCATCACGGGTGTTGTGATAGTACAGGGTTTTCACGCCAAATTTATAGGCATTGAGCAGGTCTTTGAGCAGTTGCTGCATCGGCACTTTACCAGACGGGAAACGTGTCGGGTCATAGTTGGTGTTTGCCGAAATCGACTGGTCGATAAACTTCTGCATGATACCAACCAGTTGCAGATAACCGTCGTTGTTTGGCATTTCCCACAGCAGCTCGTAGCTGTTCTGTAGCTTTTCGTAATCCGGAACAACCTGGCGCAGGATCCCATCTTTCGACGCTTTGATGCTGACGTGGCCGCGCGGCGGCTCGATGCCGTTAGTGGCGTTAGAGATCTGCGAAGAGGTCTCAGACGGCATCAGGGCAGACAGCGTGGAGTTACGCAGACCGTGGGTTTTGATCGACTCACGCAGACCATCCCAGTCGTAGTGCAGCGGCTCGTTAACGATAGCGTCCAGGTCTTTCTTGTAGGTATCGATCGGCAGAATGCCTTTCGCGTAAGTGGTTTCGTTAAACCACGGGCATGCGCCTTGCTCCTTCGCCAGTTCGTTTGAGGCTTTCAGCAGGTAATACTGAATGGCTTCAAACGTTTTGTGGGTCAGGTTGTTGCCGCTGCCATCGGAGTAACGTTTACCGTTTTTCGCCAGGTAGTAAGCGAAGTTGATAACGCCAATGCCGAGAGTACGACGGCCCATTGCGCCACGTTTTGCCGCCAGAATTGGGTAGTCCTGATAATCGAGCAGGGCATCCAGCGCACGAACCGCCAGAATCGCCAGCTCTTCCAGATCGTCCAGGCTGTCAATCGCGCCGAGGTTGAACGCCGACAGCGTACACAGGGCAATTTCACCGTTTTCGTCGTTCACATCGTCCAGCGGTTTGGTTGGCAGGGCGATTTCCAGGCACAGGTTAGACTGACGCACAGGAGCGATAACCGGATCAAACGGGCTGTGAGTGTTGCAGTGGTCAACGTTCTGGATGTAGATACGGCCAGTAGAGGCACGTTCCTGCATCACCAGAGAGAACAGTTCAACCGCTTTGATGCGCTGCTTGCGGATGCTGGTGTCTTTTTCGTATTTCACATACAGACGTTCAAACTCGTCCTGATTGGCGAAGAACGCGTCGTACAGGCCTGGTACGTCGGACGGGCTGAACAGGGTGATGTCTTCACCTCTCAGCAGACGGGTATACATCAGTTTGTTGATCTGTACGCCGTAGTCCATGTGACGCACGCGGTTCGCTTCGGTACCACGGTTGTTTTTCAGCACCAGCAGGCTTTCAACTTCCAGGTGCCACATTGGGTAGAACAGTGTAGCTGCACCGCCACGCACGCCGCCCTGAGAGCAGGATTTTACCGCAGTCTGGAAGTGTTTGTAGAACGGGATACAGCCGGTATGGAACGCTTCACCGCCACGAATTGGGCTGCCCAGCGCACGGATGCGACCGGCGTTGATGCCGATACCGGCGCGCTGAGAAACATATTTCACGATGGCGCTGGAGGTGGCGTTGATGGAGTCGAGGCTGTCGCCGCACTCGATCAGCACGCAAGAGCTGAACTGGCGCGTCGGGGTACGCACGCCGGACATAATTGGCGTCGGCAGCGAAATCTTGAAGGTGGATACCGCGTCATAAAAACGCTTCACGTAGTCCAGACGGGTTTCACGCGGATAGTTGGAGAACAGGCACGCGGCGACCAGGATATACAGGAACTGCGCACTCTCGTAGATTTCGCCGGTCACGCGGTTCTGGACCAGGTATTTGCCTTCCAGCTGTTTCACCGCAGCGTAGGAGAAGTTCATGTCGCGCCAGTGGTCGATAAAACCGTCCATCTGCTTGAACTCTTCTTCCGTGTAGTCTTCCAGCAGATGACTGTCGTATTTACCCAGTTCAACCATGTTGACGACGTGGGTGTACAGCGCCGGCGGTTCAAACTGACCGTATGCTTTCTTACGCAGATGGAAAATCGCCAGGCGCGCGGCCAGGTACTGATAATCAGGGGCATCACGGGAAATCAGATCCGCAGCGGCCTTGATGATGGTCTCATGGATGTCGGCGGTTTTGATGCCGTCATAGAACTGGATGTGAGAGCGCAGTTCAACCTGAGAAATGGAAACGTTGTTCAGCCCTTCGGCCGCCCAGTCCAGCACGCGATGAATTTTATCGAGATTGATTTGCTCAGTCCCGCCATCACGCTTAGTCACCATCAGACGCTGATTCATGTGCTTTTTTACCTGTCCGTGAAATGGAAAAATATCCCCCGCTTATCCACAAAATGCCGTTGTGGCTAACTCTGTGGATAAATACTATATGTAGGGGTTGTGCGATAAGATAAACGCTATATGGTGAGTATTCTAGTAAGGATTCATTTGAGTACAAGGGTTGATTTTGACGTTAACTTAAGGTTGCAAAAGGGTAGCGGAGGCTAAGTCCACGGATTGTAAGGCCTGGCGACATTGTCAATATTTGAAGAAAAAAAATAGAAATTTGATCGAGTGCTGATTTCTTCAACGAGAAGGTGAATTGCGCAACAGGATGCTGCGCAAACTTTATAAGAATAATGGATGACGTCAGTCGTTTTTTGCCGTTGTATGCAACATGTAATTAACATCAACACCCGGCGCGAGCGTAAAGTGATTCGTGACCGGATTGTAGTGCAGGCCGATGATATGACGTTCTTGCAGACAGGTTTGGTCGACCCAGCCCAGCAGCTCGGCGGGTTTGATGAACTTCTTCACGTCGTGGGTGCCTTTTGGCACCATGTTTAAGACATATTCTGCACCCACGACGGCCATCAGCCACGCTTTGCCGTTGCGGTTGATGGTGGAGAAAAAGACCTGACCGCCGGGCTTCACCAGCTTCGCACAGGCATTCACCACGGACTGCGGGTCCGGTACGTGTTCAAGCATTTCCATGCAGGTCACGACGTCGTACTGCTGCGCATGTTTCGCCGCGTGGTCTTCCACGGTTTCCTGAACGTAATCCACTTGAATGCCGGTTTCCAGCGCATGCAAACGCGCGACCTGCAACGGTTCAAAGCCCATATCCAGCCCGGTAACGGTGGCACCTTCACGCGCCATGCTTTCGGCGAGGATCCCGCCGCCGCAGCCGACATCCAGCACTTTCTTGCCAAACAACCCGCCTGAACGGTTGCTGATGTAGCCCAGACGCAGCGGATTAATGCGGTGCAGTGGTTTAAATTCCCCTTCCAGGTCCCACCAGCGTGAGGCGACGGCTTCGAATTTTGCAATTTCGTCGTGATCGACGTTAGCCACCGGCTGTTTTTCGGCATTCATGGGTACATTGACTCCTTTTCTTATCAGGTCTGTGAGTATATCAGCACCCCGGCGCGAATAAAGCGCCGTGCTGGTACATAGGTTTACCTCAATCACGTCGGCTGTGTTATAATTTGCGACCTTTGAATCCGGGAAACAGTAGAGGGATAGCGGTTAGATGAGCGACCTTGCGAGAGAAATTACACCGGTCAACATTGAGGAAGAGCTTAAGAGCTCGTATCTGGATTACGCGATGTCCGTTATTGTCGGCCGCGCACTGCCAGATGTCCGAGATGGACTCAAGCCGGTACACCGTCGCGTACTTTACGCCATGAATGTATTGGGCAACGACTGGAATAAAGCCTACAAAAAATCTGCCCGCGTCGTGGGTGACGTCATCGGTAAATACCACCCTCATGGTGATACCGCCGTTTACGACACCATCGTCCGTATGGCGCAACCATTCTCCCTGCGTTACATGCTGGTCGACGGCCAAGGTAACTTCGGTTCAGTAGACGGCGACTCCGCCGCAGCGATGCGTTATACGGAAATCCGTATGTCGAAAATCGCGCATGAACTGATGGCCGACCTGGAAAAAGACACCGTTGATTTCGTCGATAACTACGACGGCACCGAACGTATTCCAGACGTTATGCCAACAAAGATCCCGAACCTGTTAGTTAACGGTTCGTCCGGTATCGCGGTGGGTATGGCAACGAACATTCCGCCACATAACATTACCGAAGTCATTAACGGCTGCCTGGCTTACATTGACGATGAAGACATCACCGTCGAAGGGCTGATGGAACACATCCCAGGGCCTGACTTCCCGACCGCAGCTATCATCAATGGCCGTCGTGGCATTGAAGAAGCCTATCGTACCGGTCGCGGTAAAATCTATATTCGCGCCCGTGCGGAAGTCGAAGCTGACGCCAAAACTGGCCGTGAAACCATCATCGTGCACGAAATTCCTTATCAGGTGAACAAAGCTCGCCTGATCGAGAAAATCGCCGAGCTGGTAAAAGACAAACGCGTGGAGGGTATCAGCGCGCTGCGTGACGAGTCTGATAAAGACGGTATGCGCATCGTGATTGAAATCAAACGTGACGCGGTGGGTGAAGTGGTTCTGAACAACCTCTACTCCCAGACTCAGCTGCAGACCTCTTTCGGTATCAACATGGTTGCTCTGCACCATGGTCAGCCGAAGATCATGAACCTGAAAGACATCCTTTCCGCGTTCGTGCGTCACCGCCGCGAAGTCGTCACCCGTCGTACCATCTTCGAATTGCGTAAAGCACGCGACCGGGCGCACATCCTTGAAGCGTTGGCTATCGCGCTGGCAAACATCGAACCGATCATTGAAATGATCCGTCGTGCGCCAACGCCTGCGGAAGCAAAAGCTGCGCTGATTGCACAGCCATGGGCTCTGGGCAACGTTTCCGCGATGCTGGAACGTGCCGGCGATGACGCTGCACGTCCGGAGTGGCTGGAGCCGCAGTTCGGTATTCACGACGGTAAGTATTTCCTGACCGAACAGCAGGCTCAGGCGATTCTGGATCTGCGTCTGCAGAAACTGACCGGCCTGGAGCATGAAAAACTGCTCGACGAGTATAAAGAGCTGCTGGAACAGATAGCGGAGCTGCTGCACATTCTGGGCAGCGCTGACCGTCTGATGGAAGTGATTCGTGAAGAGCTGGAACTTGTTCGCGAGCAGTTCGGCGACCAGCGTCGTACCGAAATCACGGCCAACACTGCAGACATCAACATCGAAGACCTGATCAACCAGGAAGACGTTGTTGTGACCCTGTCTCACCAGGGCTACGTGAAATACCAGCCGCTGACCGATTACGAAGCTCAGCGCCGCGGTGGCAAAGGTAAATCAGCCGCCCGTATTAAAGAAGAAGACTTTATCGACCGCCTGCTGGTCGCCAACACCCATGACACCATTCTGCTGTTCTCCAGCCGTGGTCGTCTGTACTGGATGAAGGTTTATCAGTTGCCAGAAGCAAGCCGTGGTGCGCGTGGACGTCCAATCGTCAACCTGCTGCCGCTGGAAGCGAACGAACGTATCACCGCCATTCTGCCGGTGCGTGAATACGAAGAGGGCGTTAACGTCTTCATGGCGACCGCCAGCGGTACCGTCAAGAAAACGGCGCTGACCGAGTTCAGCCGTCCGCGTTCTGCCGGTATCATTGCGGTGAACCTGAAAGAAGACGATGAGTTGATTGGCGTTGACCTGACCAACGGTAACGATGAAGCGATGCTGTTCTCCGCCGCCGGTAAAGTGGTGCGCTTTAAAGAGAGTGCAGTGCGTGCCATGGGCCGTACGGCGACCGGTGTTCGCGGTATCAAACTGGCCGGTGAAGACAAAGTCGTGTCGCTGATTATCCCACGCGGTGAAGGGGCGGTTCTGACCGTGACCCAGAACGGCTACGGTAAGCGTACTTCTGAAACCGAATACCCAACTAAGTCTCGCGGCACGCAGGGCGTTATCTCGATCAAAGTGACCGAGCGTAATGGTTCTGTGGTAGGCGCAGTACAGGTTGTGGATAGCGACCAGATCATGATGATAACCGATGCCGGTACGCTGGTGCGTACCCGCGTTTCGGAAGTCAGCGTGGTTGGCCGTAACACCCAGGGCGTTATCCTCATCCGCACCGCGGAAGATGAAAACGTAGTGGGTCTGCAGCGTGTTGCTGAACCGGTTGACGAAGAAGAACTCGACGCTATCGACGGCAGCGTTGCCGAAGGTGACGATGAGATCGCTCCGGAAGTGGAATCTGACGACGATGTAGCCGATGACGCAGACGAGTAATTGTCTGAAATAATCGCCTGAAGTCAGTGAAAAGGGCCAGTGAAAACTGGCCCTTTTTCTTTGAACGTTGCGAGGGTAGAGATTTACCGCTACCTTAATCCCATCTTTTGCATGTACACGGCCAAACGTTGAAATACCTCGTCTCTTTTCGCACGACTCTGAAAGTTTCCCGCTATCTTTTCCGGGCGCTGGCGCTGTTGCTCTGGCTGCTGATTGCCCTCGTCTCGGCGTTCTACATTGTGAATTCGCTGCACACCAAAGAGGCGGAGATACGTCAGGAATTTAACCTCAGCTACGATCAGGCCCAGCGCTACATTCAGCGCACGTCAGACGTGATGAAAGAGCTGAAGTACATTGCGGAAAATCGACTGAGCGTGGAAAACGGCGTGATGTCCTCACGCACGGCGAAAGACGATACCGAAGTCCCCGAATTTGAGCCACTGTTCCAGGATTCCGACTGCGGCGCACTGAGCAGTAGCTGGCGCGGCTCGCTAGAGTCGCTGGCGTGGTTCATGCGCTACTGGCGCGACAATTTCTCTGCGGCTTACGATCTTAATCGCGTGTTCCTGATTGGCAGCGACAATCTCTGTATGGCGAACTTTGGCCTGCGCGATATGCCGATGGAACATGAGCAGGCGCTGAAAATCCTGCATGAGCGGATCATGAAATACCGCAATGCGCCACAGGATGAGCGCGGCAATAACCTGTTCTGGATTAGCCAGGGCCCGCGTCCGGGCGTGGGCTATTTCTATGCGCTGACGCCGGTGTATCTCGCCAACCGCCTACAGGCGCTGCTCGGCATTGAACAAACCATCCGCATGGAAAACTTCTTCACGCCGGGCAGTATGCCAATGGGCGTGACCATTCTGGATGAAAGCGGCCAGCCGTTGATTTCCCTCACTGGCGGCGAAAGTAAACTGAAAATCGACCCGCACTGGATGCAGGAACGCGCCTGGTTTGGCTATACGTCGGGCTTCCGCGAGCTGGTGCTGAAGAAAAGCCTACCGCCGTCTTCGCTGAGTATTGTCTACTCGGTACCAGTGGATTTGGTTCTCGAGCGGATAAGAATGCTTATCCTCAACGCCTTACTGCTGAATATTCTGACCGGCGTGGCGCTGTTTACCCTGGCGCGAATGTACGAACGCCGGATTTTCCTGCCTGCCGAAGCTGATGCGCAGCGCCTGGAGGAGCACGAACAATTCAACCGTAAAATTGTGGCGTCTGCCCCGGTCGGGATTTGTATTCTGCGCACCCTGGACGGGACCAACATCCTGAGTAACGAGCTGGCGCATAATTACCTGAATATGTTGACCCACGAGGACCGACAGCGGTTGACACAGATTATCTGCGGCCAGCAGGTCAACTTTGTTGATGTGCTCACCAGCAACAATACCAATCTGCAAATCAGCTTTGTCCATTCGCGCTACCGCAATGAAAACGTGGCGATTTGCGTCCTGGTGGACGTGTCGTCGCGTGTGAAGATGGAAGAGTCATTGCAGGAAATGGCGCAGGCCGCCGAGCAGGCGAGCCAGTCGAAATCGATGTTCCTGGCGACGGTAAGCCACGAGCTGCGCACCCCGCTGTACGGCATTATCGGTAACCTCGATCTGCTGCAAACTAAAGAGCTGCCGAAGGGTGTCGACCGACTGGTGACGGCGATGAATAACTCCTCCAGCCTGCTGCTAAAAATCATCAGCGACATTCTCGATTTCTCGAAGATTGAATCGGAGCAGCTGAAAATCGAGCCGCGCGAGTTTTCGCCGCGTGAGGTGATGAGCCACATCACAGCCAACTATCTGCCGCTGGTGGTGCGTAAACAGCTTGGGCTGTACTGCTTCGTTGAACCGGATGTGCCACAGCAGTTGTCGGGTGACCCAATGCGTTTGCAGCAGGTGATTTCCAACTTGCTAAGCAATGCGATTAAGTTCACCGACGTCGGCTGCATTATTCTGCATCTGCGCCGCGATGAGGACTATCTGAGCATTAGCGTGCGTGATACCGGGGTGGGGATTCCGGCGAAAGAAGTGGTCCGTCTGTTTGACCCGTTCTTCCAGGTCGGAACCGGCGTGCAGCGTAATTTCCAGGGAACCGGGCTGGGGCTGGCGATTTGTGAGAAGCTCATCAACATGATGGACGGCGACATTTCGGTGGATACCGAGCCGGGCATGGGCAGCC
This sequence comes from Citrobacter sp. 18056, assembly GCA_902706235.1. Classification (GTDB taxonomy): domain Bacteria; phylum Pseudomonadota; class Gammaproteobacteria; order Enterobacterales; family Enterobacteriaceae; genus Scandinavium; species Scandinavium manionii. The sequence continues at coordinate 241,234 of CACSJR010000003.1, forward strand.
AGTTCACCATTCGTATTCCGCTGTATGGTGCGCAAAACCTGAATCCTGCCGCCATTGATGGCCTGTCCGGCAAGCGCTGCTGGCTGGCGGTACGTAATGCGTCGCTGTCGCAATTTGTCGAATCCCTGCTGTCGCGCCACGGCGTGGAAGTGATGCGCTACGAGGGCCAGACGCCACAGGCTGACGATATGCTGATTTCCGACGACGAGCTGGCCCAGCCATGGGGCGGGCGTGGGGCGATTATATTCTGCCGTCGCCATATTGGTATTCCGCAGGAACGTGCGCCGGGCGAGTGGATCCACAGTGTGGCATCACCGCATGAACTGCTGACGCTGCTGGGCCGAATTTACAGTATTGAAGTCGAAACTGCTGAAAACGGTGGAGCGCTGTCTTCGGTGGAAAACACCGCCGATGCCAACGATGACATGATGATTCTGGTCGTCGACGATCATCCTATCAACCGCCGGTTGCTGGCCGATCAGCTCGGATCCCTTGGCTATCAGTGCAAAACCGCCAATGACGGCGTCGATGCGCTGAATGTGCTCAGCAAAAACCATATCGATATCGTGCTCAGCGACGTCAACATGCCAAATATGGACGGTTATCGTCTCACGCAGCGAATCCGTCAGTTGGGCTTAACGCTGCCGGTTGTGGGCGTGACGGCGAATGCGCTGGCGGAAGAGAAGCAGCGTTGTCTGGAATCAGGTATGGATAGCTGCCTGTCGAAACCGGTGACGCTGGATGTGATTAAGCAGACGCTGGCGGTCTATGCAGCACGGGTCCGAAAGGCAAGAAAGTAGAGTAGGGAGTAAGATTCCCCCGGTGAGCACCGGGGGATGAACAGCTTAGTCTTTGTCGGCCGCGCTCAGCGTGACGGAAGACAGATAGTTCAGCAGGGCGATATCATTTTCCACGCCCAGTTTCATCATCGCCGACTTCTTCTGGCTACTGATGGTTTTGATGCTGCGGTTCAGCTTCTTGGCAATTTCGGTAACCAGGAAACCTTCTGCGAACAGACGCAGCACTTCACTTTCTTTCGGTGACAGACGTTTGTCGCCATAACCGCCCGCGCTGATTTTTTCCAGCAGGCGAGAAACGCTTTCCGGGGTAAATTTCTTCCCTTTCTGCAGCGCCGCGAGGGCTTTCGGCAGATCGGTTGGTGCACCCTGTTTCAGGACAATCCCTTCAATATCCAGATCCAGAACGGCACTCAGAATGGCCGGGTTATTGTTCATGGTCAGAACAATAATAGAAATAGCCGGGAAATGACGTTTGATGTATTTGATAAGCGTAATGCCATCACCGTATTTGTCTCCAGGCATGGAGAGATCGGTAATCAGCACATGGGCGTCAAGTTTTGGCAGATTATTGATAAGCGCAGTGGAGTCTTCAAATTCGCCGACGACATTCACCCACTCGATTTGCTCAAGTGATTTGCGAATACCGAACAGTACAATCGGGTGATCATCGGCAATAATAACGTTCATATTGTTCATGTATTAGGCTACCTTGCTACATCAAGCTTTTGACGTAGGCGTCAATGTCGCTGATATATTTTTCTGTGCCGGGTGCATCCTTCTCACGAATGAGATGCTCCAGCGTTTCACATAACTGCTTGCCGGGTACCAGATTGAGCATGGCAAACACCCCTTTCAGGCGGTGAGCTGTCTGTGCCAGCGCAGCAAAGTCAGTTGTCGCTGACTCAGTATACAACCTCTTAACATCTTCCGGTACCGTATCAACAAACAGCGCATAATAACCGCTGGCATGGAGCTCGGCGTTTTCATTTACACCCGCGGGTGTTCCCAGCAACTCTCCCTGTGCCAGTTGTTCTTCTATAAGTTGTAGCACTGCTTCCTGCATGGCATTACTGATATTGAAGTTGACCCGTAGCTGACCTGGACCAATCTTACGAATACCGGCCTCATCATCGCTTAAAAGCAAGCCAGGCGCAGTAAGATTAGACGGATTATCAGTTAAAAACAGATCATATTCTTGACTTGTCAGGCGCTCATCCGGGGAAATGCAGCTCGCGCCCCAGTTTTCCAGCAGTCGAACGACCACGCTTCGCACTTCGTTGGACGTAATATCAATCATTGCAATGACGTCGTCGAGTAGCTTCTCTTGCGATTCGGTTTCTTCTTCACGTGGCGCCATTTTGACGTGCAGTGAGTAACGCGTGCCCAGCGATTCTCGGGCTTTAATATTCAGATGGCCGCCAAGTTTACGCGCCAGCTGATCGCACAGCCAGAAGGTGAGGGCGTTGGCTTTACCGAACCGGTCTTCCTGAGTGTCGTTCAGGAACGGGAAGTGAAGATTGTCGATTTCACTGTTCGAGACGCCGTTGCCGGTATCCAGAATACGGAAGGTGAGTCTGTCTTCCGCGGATTCATCTTTCCCGACTTCAAGCGTCACTTTGCCGATTTGAGTGGTTGTTACCGCATACTGGATAAGCAGCAGCAGGATCCGTTTGAGCGCTTCACGATCGCCATGACGCTGTTCGCTAGCCGCCAGATGGTTGTTGATCAGCAGTTGCAGGCCTTTACGCTTAATCACCGGTAAAACTTCCGGCACCACTTCGTCGATCAAATCCTGAATCGAGAACAGTGCGGATTGTCCCTTCCAGCCATCGCCTTCCAGCATATTCGCCAGTTGGATCTCGTCGACCAGACGCACCAGCGTATCGGCGTGCTGAGCGAGTTTCTGATTTTCATCACCCTTGAGTGCTGCGGCGTCTTCGGCCAGCGTTTTTACCGGCTGCTTCAACGCTTCGCCAATGTTCTGCATAAAGGCGATGCGGCCTTGCTGGTTTTTCTCATACAGACGCTGGGCCTGTTTAAGCTTTTTGTTCACCAGCACTTCTTTATCCTGGTCGCGAATAATGAAGATTTGCGTGCGCGGAGCCACCTGGCTGCGGAACTGGCGAATTTCGTACAATTCGTTATTGATAGTCGCCTGAATGACGCCCTGATGCTGGTCGGCCATGCTGGTGATATTTTGCAGATTCAGATGCGGCAGCAGGTGATCGGCAATTTTGTTGCTGATAACCGTGCGATTGGACTCCTGGTCATGCACCAGCAGCCCAAGCGGTAACACCGAGACAATCTCTTCATTAATAGCTTTCAGCACCCGCAGCTCATTGCTGGCAGCGCCTGGAGTGGCGTTATCCGTCTGCTGGCGGCCGGAATAATGACGGAAGGTGTTATAGCCAAACAGCGCCAGCGCCAGCAGGCCGATGTTCAGCAGCAGCGGCAGCAAAATGTTTTGCAAGGTATCGAGCAGCAGCGTACCGAATGGCACCTGCCACACAAGGCGCATGCCGGTGGAATTGACCGATGAGGCAATCTCAATGCGCGAACTGTTGAAATTGATGCTCACGCTGTCTACGGCTTCTTTATCCTGACTGCGCAGATTTTTCTGTTTAGGATCCGGCTCAAGGCGGAAACTGTCCAGCGTCATGCCCGGCGGGATAAGATCGTTAATCGGTAAATCGAAAGCCACGACAGTGGCCAGATGGCCCGGCTGATTGAAGGTCGTGCGCAGCGTAAAGTAGTGACCGTTCTGCCAGGCGAGACGGCGCAGAGCCGAAAAGGTTTCGCGCTCATCAAGCGTATTGGCTTGCTGCAACATTTCTGCCCGACGTGAATCGACGATACTGCCCACGCTGGACTCTTTGAAGCCAGCGGACAAGTCTTTCAATGGCAAGGTGGAGATGAGGATCAGGCTGTTATCCTGACCATTGAGATAGTACATCGACCAGGGTACGGTTTCCGCGCCCCACAGCGTATCAAGGTAGTTCGACATTTTTTGCGTCATGTCGAGGGTGGCACCGTCGTGAGAGCCGAAAATCAGCGCTTCTGTTTTTCGACGCGGTTTCTCGAGGTAATACACGTCTTGCTTCAGGCGAGTTTCCTGAAGGCCATCGCCGCCAGAGGCTGACGTCGCGGACGCAGCGATGTTGTCATAAATCTGCCAGGTGGCGTAGCGCCAGGTATCGATGCGTTTATGGATGGAATGTGTCATATCGACAATCTGGTAGCTTTTATCCTTCAGCCAGGCATTCACCGCACTCTGGGTAATCACGCCCATCGTCACCAGCAGCACGACAATTAGCAGCAGAAAGAAACGGTTAATGCTCCCTGGAATAAGGGAAAACTTGTTGGAGATAGTCGGGTCGGAATGACTCATTCGTGTGTGTAATCCATGATGACTGCACCAATTAACAGGCGTTGAAAGCGGGTTTGCTGCCTTTGGTGAAAAGCTGTTGCCGGTTTTCTGCTGGGTTTAGTTACGGCAACTCCAGCAGGCAGTATAAAGGGTAATGCGCCAATTTCCACATTCTCAGGTCGGTTGTTGACTTTGTGAACAATCTGCACAGTTGCCTCACAGAGATGTACATAGTTACATTTTTTGTACAAATATTTACGCTGAGATCCATAAGAATAGCACTAAATAACAAGCGAATATTTAACCCGTAGTACCTAAAGGGAATTTTTCCAGTGGGGTTGATTGCTTAATAGTCGTTATGATTTCGAGGGGGTAGCACACGGCTATTAATTTGCGTAAAGAAAGGTAAAAAAAAACCGGATGCGAAGCACCCGGTAGAAATATGAGTAAACAGACATTCAGAACTGAATGACGGTAATAAATAAAGTTAATGATGATAGCGTTGATTATTTTAGAGATCGTTGATGAATTTGTTTTGTCATTCAGTGCTATACGTGAAATGGCTTTATGTGCATTGATTTTATTGAGTTTTTTATTTATTTTGATTTTTGATGCTATATTTTTTGGCTTTTCGTGGCATGAAAAAGTTCCGTGAAATTTACATGTTGAAACATCTGGTGGGTAATTTGAAACACCTTAAAAGTTCTCGTATCATTTTCTTGTTGGATATTTCTGGATTTTGCAGCACAATGGGTTTGCCGACTGATTAGAGGGTTAATCAGTAAGCAGTGGCATAAAAAAGGCATATAACAGAGGGTTAATAAAATGAAAGTTAAAGTACTGTCCCTCCTGGTACCAGCACTGCTGGTAGCGGGCGCAGCAAATGCGGCTGAAATTTATAACAAAGACGGCAACAAATTAGATCTGTACGGTAAAGTAGACGGCCTGCACTATTTTTCTGACGACAAGGGCGCTGACGGCGACCAGTCCTACATCCGTATGGGCTTCAAAGGCGAAACTCAGGTTAACGACCAGATCACCGGTTACGGCCAATGGGAATACAACGTTCAGGCGAATAACACCGAAGGTTCTGCTGATCAGGCATGGACTCGTGTAGGTTTCGCAGGTATTCGTGTTAAAGATGCCGGTTCTTTCGACTACGGTCGTAACTACGGTGTTGTTTATGACGTAACGTCCTGGACTGACGTCCTGCCAGAATTCGGCGGCGACACCTACGGTGCTGACAACTTCATGCAGCAGCGTGGTAACGGCTACGCGACTTACCGTAACACCGACTTCTTCGGCCTGGTTGACGGTCTGAACTTTGCTCTGCAGTATCAGGGTAAAAACGGTAGTGTAAGCGGCGAAGATTCCACCAACAACGGTCGTGGATACCAGAAACAGAACGGCGAAGGCTTCGGCACCTCCGTGACTTATGACATCTGGGAAGGTATCAGCGCTGGTTTCGCGTACTCTAACTCTAAGCGTACTAACGAGCAGAACACCTCCACCTACACCATCGATGGCAATGTAGACGCTAATGGCAATCCTGTTCAATACGGTGTTCTGGGTGAAGGCGATCACGCTGAAACCTACACCGGTGGTCTGAAATACGACGCCAACAATATCTACCTGGCGACGCAGTACTCTCAGACTTACAACGCAACCCGCACTGGCGGCATCGGTTTTGCTAACAAAGCGCAGAACTTCGAAGTTGTTGCTCAGTACCAGTTCGACTTCGGTCTGCGTCCATCCGTGGCTTACCTGCAGTCCAAAGGTAAAGACCTGGAAAACGGTTACGGCGACCAGGATCTGCTGAAATATGTTGACGTAGGTGCGACTTACTACTTCAACAAAAACATGTCCACCTACGTTGACTACAAAATCAACCTGCTGGATGACAACAAATTCACCCGTGACGCTGGCATCTCTACCGATGACATCGTAGCTCTGGGTCTGGTTTACCAGTTCTAATCGACTGCTAATCAGTAAAAAGGGTCCTTCGGGACCCTTTTTTTATCCTTTGTTTAAGCAGATTGGTGTACCCTTGCGCGCAAACATGAGGGGCATTACGTATGGATTTCACTTATTTCCGCGCGGCACTGATGGCCGTCGCTCTCGTTATTTCCGGCTGCGATAACAGCCCGCCGACACCACCTGCGCAAAAAGCGCCAGCGACCGTCCTTGAAGGCAAGACGATGGGGACATTCTGGCGGGTCAGCGTCATCAATCTCGACAGCAGCAAAGCAGAGGCCTTGCGACAGAAGGTGCAAAGCCAGCTGGACGCCGATGATCAGCTATTGTCCACGTGGAAAAACGATTCCGCGCTGATGCGATTCAACCATTCCACCAGTACCGCGCCGTGGCCGATCAACGAAGCGATGGCGGATATCGTCACCGAATCACTGCGTATAGGTGCGAAAACCCAGGGTGCCATGGACATTACCGTCGGGCCGCTGGTGAATCTGTGGGGCTTTGGCCCGGATAAACAGCCGGTAAAAACGCCGGATCAGGCGCAAATTGACGCCGCAAAAGTGCGTACTGGTCTGAAACATCTGACGGTGATTAACCAGTCTGGCAGCCAGTATTTACAAAAAGACATTCCCGACTTGTATGTTGATCTCTCGACCGTGGGCGAAGGCTACGCCGCCGATCATCTGGCGCGCTTAATGGAACAGGAAGGCATTGCCCGTTACCTGGTCTCTGTGGGCGGCGCGCTGTCGAGCCGTGGTATGAATGCCGAAGGCCAGCCGTGGCGGGTGGCGATTCAGAAACCGACGGATAAAGAAAATGCGGTGCAGGCGATTGTGGATATCAACGGCCACGGCATCAGCACCTCGGGCAGCTATCGTAACTACTACGAGCTTGACGGTAAACGTATCTCCCATGTAATCGATCCGCAAACCGGTGCACCTATCCAGCATAAACTGGTATCGGTCACGGTGATTTCACAGACTGCGCTGGAAGCCGACGGCTGGGATACTGGGCTGATGGTGCTCGGTCCGGATAAAGCCAAAGAAGTTGTGCGCGAGCAGGGGCTGGCGGTTTACATGATCATCAAAGATGGAGACGGCTTCAAAACGTGGATGTCTCCGCAGTTCGAAACCTTCCTGGTCAGCGGCAAAAATTAAAAAGCAAGAATGGCGGTTTTTTTAGCTGCCCTCTGCGCCAGACTCAGGCTACCCTGAATAGAGAGCCGGAGACTGTATGAAACGTAATGCTGCTATTAATGATGAGGTCCGCTGGCAGGCGGTCCTCGACAGAGATTTGGCCGCCGATGGTCAGTTTGTTTTTGCGGTACTGACCACCGGGATCTACTGCCGTCCGTCCTGTCGCGCGCGCCATGCTCTACGCCAAAACGTCCGTTTCTACCCGAATACCAGCGCCGCCGAGGCTGCCGGTTTTCGGGCCTGCAAACGTTGCCAGCCTGATAAAGCTGACCCTCAACAACAGCGAATAGATAAAGTCGCCCAGGCTTGTCGATTGCTGGAGCAAGAGCGCACCCTGACGCTTGACGAACTGGCACGGGAAGTCGCCGTCAGTCCGTATCATTTCCATCGGCTGTTTAAATCCGTAACCGGTATGACGCCCCGCGCCTGGCAGCAGGCCTGGCGAGCGCAAACATTGCGTGACGCACTGAAAGAAAGCCCAACAGTCACCGATGCCGTACTGGCGGCTGGTTTTCCTGGCAGCAGCAGTTTCTATCGCCATGCAGACGACACGCTCGGCATGACGGCACGCCAGTTTCGTCGTGGCGGCGATGACCTGCGTGTGCGCTACACGCTTCAGCCGTGCCTGCTCGGACGTTGTCTGGTGGCGGCCAGTACTCGCGGTATTTGTGCCGTTTTGCCCGGAGATAAGGATGAAATGCTGATTGCCGAACTTGAGCAGATGTTTCCCCATGCCCAGCGGGAAGAAGCCGACGACGGATTCCGTCAGCAGGTCGCGCAGGTGATTGCTTTGTTAGACGGGCAGCGGGCAACGGTTTCGCTGCCGCTGGATATTCGCGGGACGGCGTTTCAGCAGTCGGTCTGGCAGGCGCTGCGTGATATTCCGACTGGTGAAACCCGTAGCTATCAGCAGGTAGCAGACAGCATCGGCAAACCGAAAGCGGTGCGCGCCGTGGCGAATGCCTGCGCGGCCAATAAACTGGCGCTGATCGTGCCTTGTCATCGTGTGTTGCGACAGAGCGGGGCGCTGTCTGGTTATCGTTGGGGTGAAGCGCTAAAAGCGGCTCTGCTGCTGCGCGAAGCAGGGCAGGAGAGATAACGATGCTGGATTTGTTTGCCGATACTCCGCCGTGGCAGGAGCCGCTCGCGCCGGGGGCGATTATTTTACGCCGCCGCGCGCTGGCCAATGCCGAAGAACTGCTCGCCGAAATCAATCGAGTGGCGGCCCAGTCTCCCTTCCGGCAAATGGTCACACCCGGTGGCTACACCATGTCGGTGGCGATGACCAACTGCGGGCACGTCGGCTGGACGACAAATCAGCACGGATATCTGTATGCCAGCCTTGATCCGCAAACCGGGCAGCGCTGGCCCGCCATGCCCGTGGCTTTTTTAACGCTGGCCCAGGCATGTGCGCAGGAAGCGGGCTATGCCGATTTTCAGCCGGACGCCTGTCTTATCAACCGATATTCGCCGGGGGCCAAACTCTCGCTGCATCAGGATAAAGATGAAAAAGACCTGCGCGCGCCGATTGTCTCGGTCTCGCTGGGCTCGCCTGCGGTGTTCCAGTTTGGCGGGCTGAAACGCAACGATCCGCTGCAACGCGTGCTGCTTGAGCACGGTGATGTAGTGGTGTGGGGAGGCGAATCGAGGCTGTTTTATCATGGCATTCAGCCGCTTAAAGAGGGCGATCATCCGGCAACCGGCGCATTCCGTTTCAATCTCACTTTCCGCCATACCTGAAACAGCAATAAAAATAAGAATTATTCTTGATGTAGAACGCAAGCCGTTTAAACTGCTGGCTGTTTTGGTCGTCCGGAATCGTTTTTATGCAGCTTCTTCTTCTGGTCTGGCGGCAGTACCGCTGGCCTTTCATCGCCGTCATGGCGCTGAGCCTGCTGAGCGCTGCGCTCGGTATTGGCCTGATTGCGTTTATTAACCTGCGCCTGATCGAAAGCGTCGATGCATCACTGACGGTGCTTCCGGAATTTCTCGGCCTGTTGGCGCTGCTGATGGCCGTCACGCTCGGCTCGCAGCTGGCGTTAACTGTGCTCGGGCACCACTTCGTCTATCGCCTGCGCAGTGAATTCATCAAACGTATTCTCGACACTCAAATTGAGCGGGTCGAAAAATTGGGCAGCGCCGCGCTGCTCGCCGGGCTGACCAGCGATGTTCGTGCCATTACCATTGCCTTCGTGCGTTTACCGGAGCTGGTGCAGGGCATCATTTTGACCTTTGGTTCGGCGGCGTATCTGTTCTTCCTGTCCGGCAAAATGCTAGTGATCACCGCGTTGTGGATGGCATTGACCATCTGGGGCGGCTTCGTGCTGGTGGCGCGAGTGTACAAACACATGGCGACCCTGCGTGAAACGGAAGACAAGCTGTACCACGATTATCAGACCGTGCTGGAAGGGCGCAAAGAGCTGACCCTCAACCGCGAGCGCGCGGAGCACATCTTCAACACCCTGTATATTCCTGACGCCAAAGCGTATCGCCACCACATTATTCGCGCCGACACCTTCCATTTAAGCGCCGTGAACTGGTCGAATATTATGATGCTCGGGGCGATTGGCCTGGTGTTCTGGATGGCGAACAGCCTCGGTTGGGCGGACACCAACGTCGCGGCGACCTATTCATTGACGTTGCTGTTCCTGCGCACGCCGTTGCTTTCCGCCGTTGGCGCGCTGCCGACGCTGCTCAGCGCCCAGGTGGCGTTTAAAAAGCTCAACACTTTTTCGCTGGCACCGTATCGCGCCAAATTTCCAAAGCCGGAAGCGCATCCGCACTGGCAAACGCTGGAACTGCGTGACGTGGAATTCCATTATCAGGACAACACCTTTGCCGTCGGGCCGATTAATCTGACGCTGAATCGCGGGGAACTGGTGTTTCTGATTGGCGGCAACGGTAGCGGGAAATCAACGCTGGCGATGCTGCTCACCGGGCTTTATCAACCGGTTTCCGGGACGATTCTGCTCGATGGTCAGCCGCTGGCGGTGGATAAACCGGAAGATTATCGCAAGCTGTTCTCGGCGGTGTTTACCGACGTGTGGCTGTTCGATCAGCTGCTCGGTCCGGAAGGGCATCAGGCGAATCAGACGCTAATCGACAAGTGGCTGGAACAGTTAAAAATGGGCCACAAGCTGAAGCTTGAGAACGGTAAAATTCTTGACCTGAAACTCTCCAAAGGGCAGAAAAAGCGCGTCGCGCTGCTGCTGGCGCTGGCCGAAGAACGTGACATCATTCTGCTGGATGAATGGGCCGCCGATCAGGACCCCCATTTCCGCCGCGAGTTTTATCAGGTTCTGCTGCCGCTTATGCAAGAGATGGGGAAAACCGTGTTTGCTATCAGCCATGACGATCACTACTTCATTCACGCCGACCGCCTGCTGGAAATGCGCAACGGTAAACTCAGTGAACTGACCGGGGAGGAGCGCGACGCCGCTTCCCGGGATGCCGTTGCCCGCACCGCGTAACCCTTTATGCCCCTGTTTCAGGGGCATTTGCTCTCTTTTTCACCGTTCCGGCCCTTCGTTTATTATTTTTTACATTGACTCGCGCTATGCTTAGAGGCTGGAAAACCGCCCCCGCTCAAGGATTGCCAACCGATGTCCGTGTTTCATAAAAACAGCGCCCGACTGCGTGACCAGGAACGTGCCCGACTTATCTGGCTGCTGACTACCGACAAAGCCATTACGTCCGCGCTAACTAACAAACTGACGCTGGCAGAACAGTATGACGAAGGGCAGCTGGCGGATGATATTGCCGAAGTGGGTGCGCTGGTGGCGCACCTGCCTGCGCCCGATCTGGCGGATACGCTGGAGGCACTGCCGTCCGATGAACGTCATGCGCTTTGGGGGCTGGTGGAAGACAGCAAGCGCGGCAACGTGTTGCTCGAAGCGTCCGAAGGCGTATATGAAGACCTGATCGAAGGAATGAGCGACAAGGCGCTGCTTGATGCGCTGGAAACTCTCGATATCGATGAAAAAATCTATCTGGTTCAGCACCTTCCGCGCAATCTGACCGGTCGTCTGTTGGCGACGCTTGCGCCAGCCGAACGCGACCGCGTGCGCCAGGTGATGAATTACGCCCACGACAGCGTGGGTGCGATCATGGAATTCGAGGTGATCACCATTCGCCCGGACGTCACGCTGGGCGCGGTGCAGCGCTACCTGCGCCGACTGGGAAAAATGCCGGAGAACACCGACAAACTGTTCGTCACCTCGCGCGATAAAACGCTGCTTGGAGAACTGGAACTGCAAACCATATTGCTCAATCCGGCGCAGCGCCGGGTAAACGACGTGATGGAAGCAGAGCCCGTTACCTTCCATCCTGAAGAAGATGCTGAAAAAGTTGCGCGTACCTTTGAACGTGATGACTTGCTGAGTGCCGCCGTGATTGACGCCGAAGGCAAACTGCTCGGGCGTCTGACCATCGATGAGATTGTTGACGTGGTGTACGAAGAAACCGACAACGATATTCGCCAGATGAGCGGTCTGAGTAACGATCAGGACGTATTCGCCCCGGTCAGCAAAGCGGTGAAAACGCGCTGGGCGTGGTTGGCGGTCAATCTGTGTACCGCATTTATCGCCTCAAGGGTGATTGATAGCTTCGAACACACCATTTCCCAGCTGGTGGCGCTGGCCTCGCTGATGCCCATCGTGGCGGGGATCGGCGGTAATACCGGCAACCAGACCATCACCATGATCGTTCGTGCGCTGGCGCTCCAGCATATTCAGCCGGGTAACTTTTCGTTCCTGATCCTGCGTGAAATGGGCGTGGCCTTGATTAACGGCCTGGTGTGGGGCGGCATAATGGGCGGAGTGACGTGGTGGCTGTACGATGACCCGCAGCTTGGCGGCGTGATGATGCTGGCGATGGTGCTTAACCTGCTGGTGGCGTCGTTGATGGGGGTACTGATCCCGATGATCATGACCAAGTTTGGCCGCGATCCGGCGGTAGGCTCCAGTGTGATGATCACCGCGATCACCGACACTGGCGGCTTCTTTATTTTTCTAGGGCTGGCGACGGTGTTTCTGCTTTAGCCGCGTGATGGCGGCGGATACGCTTCGGAATCAACACCAGCGCCACAATTCCGGCCAGCACACCAATGGCCAGATTGCCGGTGCTGACGGTCGCCGCGACGGTGACCAGCATCACCAGCGTCACCGACCACGGCGTTTGCTTCAGGGTGGCTGGCTGGATGCTGTGCCAGCTAAAGGTTTTGAACGCCACAATGGCCATGATTCCGGCGAGCACCGCCATGGGGATTTTGGCCATTACATTGCTCAGCCCGGTCACCAGTAACAGCAACACCAGGCCTGCCACCACGGTAGACAGGCGGCTGCGGCCTTTACCCATTTCCACATTGACGATGGTCTGACCGATCATCGCGCACCCGGCAATCCCGCCGAAAAAGCCTGCCATAATGTTGGCGATACCAAGCCCGGCGCTTTCACGCGCTTTGCTTGACGGCGTGGCGGTTAAGTCATCGACCAGTTTTGCCGTTAGCAGCGATTCCATCAGCCCGACAAAGGCGATACTTAGTGCGCAGGGCCAGATTATTTGTAATGTTTGCAGATTGAGCGGCACCAGCAACTGGTTCAGGCCGGGCAAACCGCCTGACATCGAGCCTTCATCGCCGACGGTCGGCAGAATCTGGCCGCTATAGACGGTGTACAACGTCAGAATAACGATAGCGAGCAGCGGCGAAGGCACGCTTTTAATTACTCGCGGTGCCCACAGTACAATCAGCAGCGTGGCGGCAAACAGCGCCAGAATCAGCGGCTCTTTGCTCCAAAAATGCGGCACCTGGGCAAAGAAAATAAGAATACCGAGCGCATTCACAAAGCCGGTCATTACCGCCTGCGGGATGAATCGCATCAGCCTCGCCATGCCGAACACACCAAATAAAATTTGAATCACGCCCGCCATCACCACTGCAGGCAGGATGTACGCTACGCCGTGCTGATGCACCATCGGGCCGATGACCAGCGCCACTGAACCCGCCGCCGCCGTAACCATCGCCGGACGCCCGCCGAGGAACGACATCGCCAGACACAGCACAACCGACGCAATCAGGCTCACTTTCGGGTCAACGCCTGCAATCACCGAAAAAGAAATCACTTCCGGAATCAGCGCCAGGGCGGTGATCACCCCGGCCAGCGACTCGCGCAGCAGCAGGGCAGGAGAGCGCACGATAGTGGCGAGCGCATTTTGTTCAGCAGTCGTTAACGATGAAGAGGTATCAGGCATAGAGAAATTAAGGTTATGGATGACCGGTTAATCATAAGCACGAGATGTGCTGTATGTCACAAAACGGGCGATATTACCGCGTTGCGTCACATTTCGCCAGTACCAATACTCATCCGTGTGACGCATTTATTAAACATTTTTATAACAGTTATCAAAACAGGACTTAAAGATTAAACAATATTTAAATCTTTCACCGTCAGTGCTAACGTGGATTTCCCCGAATCGTTTCACCTGCGCTAAAACAAAAAACGCGAGTACAGTAAGGCTCATTACGATGACTAAAAAGATGGCCGTACGCAGCTCACAGGCAGTTGGTTTAGATGCCGAACCTCTGGCAGACCAGACCCACGCCCGTACCGAGCATGAGACGGATGTGTTGTTGATTGGCGGTGGCATCATGAGCGCCACGCTGGGAACCTGGCTTCAGGAACTGGAGCCGGATTGGTCTATTACCATGGTTGAACGTATGGAAAGCGTCGCCGAGGAGAGCTCCAACGGCTGGAATAACGCCGGTACCGGCCATGCCGCCCTGATGGAACTGAATTACACGCCGCAAAAAGCGGATGGTTCTGTCAGCATCGACAAAGCCATCGAGATTAACGAAGCCTTTCAGATCTCGCGCCAGTTCTGGGCGCACCAGGTGACACGCGGCGTTTTGCAACAGCCGAAGACCTTCATCAATACCGTACCGCACATGAGCTTTGTGTGGGGCGAAGATAACGTCAACTTCCTGCGCGCTCGTTATGCAGCACTTCAGCAGAACTCGCTGTTCCAGGGAATGCGTTATTCCGAAGATACCGAACAGATTAAGAAGTGGGCTCCGCTGGTGATGGAAGGGCGCGACCCGCAGCAGAAGGTCGCTGCGACGCGGACCGAAGTCGGCACCGATGTGAACTACGGTGAAATTACCCGTCAGCTGATTGCCGGCCTGCGTCGTCATGACAATTTCTCGTTGCAGCTCAACACCGTGGTACGCCGTTTTAAACGCAACGCGGATAACAGCTGGACGGTCACCGTTTCTGACGCCAATAACGCTAAAGTTCGTCGCATCATCCGGGCGAAATTTATCTTTATCGGCGCGGGCGGGGCGGCACTCAAACTGTTGCAACAGACCGGCATTCCACAGGCGAAAGAGTACGCGGGCTTCCCGGTCGGTGGCCAGTTCCTGGTGTGCGAAAATCCTGAGGTGGTGAATCATCATCTGGCGAAAGTGTATGGTCAGGCCTCCGTGGGCGCGCCGCCAATGTCGGTCCCGCACATTGACACCCGCATAATCGACGGTAAGCGCGCGGTGCTGTTTGGGCCGTTCGCGACGTTTTCGACCCGATTCCTGAAAAACGGTTCGCTGTGGGATTTGCTCGGCTCGACCAATAAATCAAACATTCTGCCGATGATTAACGTCGGACTGGATAACTTTAGTCTGGTGAAGTATCTGGTTGGGCAGGTGATGCAGAATGATAAAGACCGTCTGGCTGCACTGCAGGAATACTATCCGTTAGCGAAGAAAAGCGACTGGCGGTTGTGGCAGGCGGGTCAGCGCGTGCAAATCATCAAACGCGACGAAGACAAAGGCGGTGTACTGCGCTTAGGTACGGAAGTGGTCAGCGATGATGAAGGTACGGTTGCCGCACTGCTTGGCGCCTCGCCGGGCGCCTCAACGGCGGCACCGATCATGCTGCATTTGATGGAGCAGGTATTCAAAGAGAAAGTGAATTCGCCTGCATGGCAGGAAAAACTGCGCTCGGTGGTGCCGACTTACGGCAGCCGTCTGAGCGGTGACCCACAGGCCATTCAGCAGACGCTGGCGCACACCAGCGAAGTGCTTGGCCTGCGTTATGATGCCGACACGCCGGCCGATCCTGTACCGCAGGCGCAGTTCACGCCTCCGCGGGTGGAGCTGCAACCGGTGGCAGATATCGCCCTGTAACAAAAAAGCCCCGCTTAACATGAACTGTCCCACCGTATAGGGTCAGTCTATTAACGGGGCTTTTTTTAACGCTGAATTAGCGCTTTTCGGCGTTCTGCACGTTGTCTTCGGCTTTCCAGATGCGGTATTTCACGTCGATGTTAGC
The DNA here is from genome assembly GCA_902706235.1 of Citrobacter sp. 18056. GTDB lineage: Bacteria > Pseudomonadota > Gammaproteobacteria > Enterobacterales > Enterobacteriaceae > Scandinavium > Scandinavium manionii. The sequence continues at coordinate 256,892 of CACSJR010000003.1, forward strand.
TGGCGTGTAAACCACAATTGGGAGCTTACTGTTGTAGCGCACCATCGCGTCGTCACCCAGATACGCGGTCACGAATTTCTGTGTTTTCTTGCCGTCCGGGCAGGCCATCATAGTGGAAGCCGGGGACGTCACTTTATCGAAGACGTAGTAGTCGTAACCCCAGCCTTTCAGCGTTTTGCTTTCCAGTTCACCACCCAGGCGATGCTGGTTGCAGTCCACTTCCAGGGTTTGACCAATCAGCAGCTCCACTTTGTAACCAGACTCGTCTTTCTGCTGCGGAAGCGTAATGACCTGACGCTTCATCCCTTTTTCCGCCTGCGGGTAAGGGGCCACTTTTTCAAGCGGCGTATTGGCCGCGAAGGCACTGGCAGAAACACAGGCCAGAGAGAGCACGGCAGCAGCAAGTTTGGATGCGTTTTTCACTGTTAATCCTTTTGATCAGTTAGCAACAAGCAGATCGTACCATCACCACAGTTAATGGTAAGTGTTATTTACCAATATTTTAATTTTGTGTGGTGATATGTACTAAGGCCAATCGCCCGTGAAACTCAGGAACCCGGTGTGGCGTAGCCACCGATGATAAACCAGGCCAGGAAGGCGACCGCGACGATAAAACACAGGATAGGGAAGGCGATTCCAATGCGCATAAAACCTCTTGATGTCCTTAATCAGGAACTGATTTGCGTAATTCACGAAGCGAAGAGGATAACACATTGCTAACAATGAGCGCGGTTGTGTTTTTGCACAATGTCTACTCATTATAAAATGCAGTTATCGTTTAACTTTATGATTTTAGGTGTTTTTGTCGAGCGAGGCTGGTTATTGATTGAGCGTGGTGAGCGAGTAATATCGTTTCGGAAAATGATTTTGGTCGGCACGGAGAGATTTGAACTCTCGACCCTCGCCACCCCATGACGATGCGCTACCAGGCTGCGCTACGTGCCGACGCTGAAAAATAATACTACCTTTTTCAACGCCGGATGCAAGACGGTTTCCGCCAACTGATTTAAAAATAATCAATCAGTTAGCGATGAAACGTTTCTCTTCGGTCAGCACCTGGAGCAGCAGACTCAGCTGTGGCTTCTCGTTCTCCACTTTCTCATCGTCGCGATTCCACGTGTGGTAGTTACCGTTGTGATTCAGCACGACGGTCACCTTCGGCGTGGTTATCGCCAGGTCAGTATTGCTCGCGGCGGTGACCCAGTTATGGCGGCGCGTGGCGCTGAACAAGTCCTGCCCCTGAGAATATTCATTGGCAGGCGTGCTGACGTGCAGCAGGCGCTGCATCAGCGTGGTCATCACATCTTTATGGTTGGTCAGAGTGGTGATTTCCTGCGCTGGCGTACCCGGCCAGTGAACCACCAGTGGAACCTGAAGCTGCTCGCGAGACCAGTCGAAATTCGCGCCTTTTTTATCCAGTGATACGCCGTGCGCTGCCGTGATAATCACCACGGTTTTGTCGAACTTGCCGGACGCTTTCAGTGCGGTCAGCACGCGGTCAATCTGCTTATCAACATCCCCGGCAGCGCGGGAATAACGGCGGTTAAAGCCTTGCTTCTGGGTGTCGGCAAGGGTGGTTCCGTTGAGCGAAATCCAGGAGAACCAGCGGTTCTCTTCCTGCGCATAGCTCCCCAGCCAGTTGATCCACTGGGAAGCGGTATCCGCATCGCTCTGAGATTTGGACGGTGGCAGCGAGAAGTCTGACAGCAGCGCCTGGCGATACATTGGGCTGCTGAATCCGTCAGAGGAGAACAACCCAAGCTGATAACCCTGCTGATTCAGCGCGGAAATCAACGCCGCCGGAACGCGTGCGGACAACACGCCATCCATATAGCTGGGTGAAATCCCGTAGAACAGGCCGAAGATCCCGCTGTCGGCGGCATTACCGGCGCTCAAGTGCTGAGTAAAGTTAAGGTTTTGCTGCGCAAAACTGCCCAGGGCAGGCATCTGCTTCTCAAAACGGGAATAATTCAGGCTATCGACCGTAATCAGCAGAACGTTCTGTCCGGTGCCCATATCGCGGTAGCGCAAATCGCTCAGCGGATATTGCACGGAAACGGCTTCCGGATCGCCTTGCTCCACCAGACGGCGCTGATAATCCTGCGCGTCCAGCAGGCCGTGTTTCTCAAGGAAACGACGGGCGGTCATCGGATAGGAAAGTGGCAAATTCGCGCGCTGCATGGTTATCGGGCGATAGAAATTCGCATCGGCCCAGATGTACATCACATGCGTGGCGATAAATGCAGTAAACAGAAACCAGGCGACCGGGCGAGCATAGTGGCGGCGGCGCGTAAGGCTACGCAGCTTTTGCCAGCTCCAGGTAGCGAATAGCATCTCAATCAGCAGAATGACCGGCACGCTGATAAACATAAGCTGCCAGTCGCGGGCCATTTCGTTCTGATCGGGGTTAATCACCAACTCCCACACTACCGGATTAAGGTGCAAGTGGAAGCGAGTAAAGACTTCGCTGTCGATAAGCAACAGCGTCATGCCCACAGTGGCAAGAATGGCGGAGAAGAACCGCATCAGGCGCTGGGACATGACAACGAAGGTGAGCGGGAAGAGGATCAGCAGGTAGGTGGCGAACACCAGAAAGCTGAAATGCCCGACGAGGCTGATGTACGAGTACACGCGACCGGACAGCGTGGTCGGCCAGTCGGCGACAAACAGATAGCGGCTACCGAGAACTGCGGCCAGCAGAATGTTGAACAGGGCAAACCAGTGCCCCCAACTGACCATCTGGGACACTTTTTCTCGATAGGGCTGACGATGAGTCACCATAAACTGTTTGTCGTCTTCCTTTTGCGCTTAGTGCGCTGGGTCGTCGCTAACCGAGGATTGCAGCGCCTGAGCAAAGGAGCGGACAATCGCCTGGCGCTGTGCTGGCGCGACGCTTGTGTTAATCAGGTTAGTCACCATATTGCCCAACACCATCAGTGAAAGGTCAGTCGGTGCCTTGTGTTTTTCCAGCACGTTGGCAAGCTCAGTCAGCAGCTGTTCAACGTGTTCATCACTGTAGCGGGAGATTTGCGGCATAAATCCAGAATCTGTTTGTTCATGAAAGGGCAACATATTACCGTAGCAGCAGCTTTTTTTCCGCTTTTTTTCGCCTTTACACAGTTGCGTCCGCGATGGTTGAATACCGTCCGGTCTAAAAGGAGAGTTTAACATGAGTCTGGATATCAACCAGATTGCCCTGCACCAGATGATCAAGCGTGATGAAGAGAACCTTGAAGTGGTGCTGCGCGATACTTTGCTGGAGCCGACGGCAACGGTCGAAGAGATGATGGCTGAGCTGCATCGGGTCTATAGCGCAAAGAACAAAGCCTATGGCATGTTCAATGAAGAGAGCGAGCTGGCCCAGTCTCTGCGCCTGCATCGTCAGGGTGAGGAAGATTTCCTGGCCTTTAGCCGCGCAGCGACCGGTCGCCTGCGTGACGAACTGGCGAAATACCCGTTCGCTGACGGCGGCATCGTACTGTTTTGCCACTATCGCTATCTGGCGGTGGAGTATCTGCTGGTGGCGGTGCTCAACAATCTGAGCAGCATGCGCGTGAACGAGCAACTGGATATCAGCTCCACGCACTATCTCGATATCAATCATGCCGATATCGTGGCGCGTATTGATTTGACCGAATGGGAAACTAATCCGGACTCCAGCCGCTACCTGACGTTCCTGAAAGGGCGAGTCGGGCGCAAAGTGGCCGATTTCTTTATGGATTTCCTCGGGGCAAGCGAAGGGTTGAACGCCAAAGCGCAGAACCGGGGTTTGCTGCAGGCAGTTGACGATTTTACTGCCGAAGCGGAGCTCGATAAATCTGAGCGTCAGAACGTGCGCCAGCAGGTTTACACCTATTGCAACGAACAGCTGCAGGCCGGGGAAGAGATTGAACTGGAGTCGCTGTCCAAAGAGTTGTCGGGCGTCAGTGAAATGAGTTTCCACGAATTCACCGCCGACAAAGGCTACGAGCTGGAAGAGAGTTTCCCGGCCGACAGAAGCACGCTGCGCCAGCTGACCAAATACGCCGGAAGCGGCGGTGGGCTGACCATCAATTTTGATGCGCTGCTGCTGGGCGAACGTATTTTCTGGGATCCGGCCACCGATACGCTGACCATCAAAGGCACGCCACCCAACCTGCGTGACCAGTTACAGCGCCGCACCAGCGGCAAGTAACCTAAAATCAGCGATAAAAAAACCCCGCCGAGGCGGGGTTCTTCACAACTTGTCAGCGATTACGCGCGAACGAAGTCGATGTGAGTCAGTTTTGGCTTGAACGGGTGACGCTGAACAGCCTGAACCTTCACTTTCTCTTCTTTACCACCAGCAACCACGATGGTCAGAACTTCGGTGTAGAAACCTTCTTTAGTCTGCAGGTTCCACACTTTGTCGTGGTCCAGTTCCAGAGCTACTGGAGCAGCTTCGCCACCGTAGACGATTGCTGGGAACTGGTTAGCGGTACGCAGGCGGCGGCTCGCACCCTTACCCTGCTCTTTACGTACTTCTGCGTTTAAAGTAAACATTGATGTCTCTCTATATGTAATCCTGTTACAGGCGACCCAGCAACAGGCAAGTGATCTGCTTTGCACATGCAAAAGCGGGCGGGATTATAGCCTTCAATCCCCACAGGGGCAATTGGAAACTACATACCTGATACGGGCAATCGGCGGTCGGTACACGAAAATTGAGGGATTTTTCCCGCAATATTAGGGGGCGCTTAAGGGCGCTTGCGTTGATCGACTGCGGGGGCCGGGCTAGCGCAGCTCATTGGCGCGACGGAAACGGCCTTCATAATCAAAGATTTTTTCGCGCACCTGCCAGAATTGCCCTTTTTTACGCGCGACAACAAAATCCGGATGACGCAGTAAAACTTGCTGAGCAAGGATATCGGCAGGCGTTATCCAGCGCAGCGGCACGCCGGGCGTGCGAGTATGAGGGCGCATAAAAAGCTGCTCGAAGGCGGTTTTCTGTGCGGGCGTTTGCAGGCGGAAGCGCTCACTCACATCGGCCCCGTCTTCGTCGTGATAGGTGACTTTCAGCCACGGGCCTTTTTCGTCAGCGCCGTCCTGTAACGTCATGCCGCTACAGCGCAGCACCAGCGCATCTTTAAGCTTCAATGCCGCTTTCAGCATATCGTCCGGGTCAACCAGCACCGTGTCACATTCGCGGCAACGCCGCGCCGCGATATCATTTTCCGCATTACACTGCGGGCAGTTTTTAAAGCGGAAGCGGAAATCACACTGCTCGCGATGGCCATCGTCATCTTCAAACCAGCCCTGACAGCGGCGGCCAAAATGTTCGATAAGCGTGCCGTCCTGAGTTGTTTTTCCCCAGAACGTATTGGCGAAACCGCAGGCAGGGCAGAAAACCTGTACTGGTACGTTGTCACTTTTGCCTTTCGGCGCGCCGACTTCCGGGGCAAACAGGTCATGCGGGTTTCCGGCGTAGTCGAGTATCAGGCAATCGGTCTTGCCAGGCGACAGGCGCAGGCCGCGGCCGACAATTTGTTGATAAAGGCTGACGGATTCCGTCGGGCGCAGAATGGCAATCAGGTCGACGTGCGGCGCGTCAAATCCGGTGGTCAGCACCGCGACGTTCACCAGATAGCGAAACTGCTGGGCTTTGAACGCCTCAATCAGTCGGTCTCGTTCCGGCGTGGGTGTATCGCCGGTGATCAGTGCCGCCTCTGAGGCTGGTAGCAGGCCGGTGACTTCTTTGGCGTGCTCTACGGTTGAAGCGAAAATCATCACCCCTTTGCGATTCTGCGCAAATTCAACAATCTGGCTGATGATGTGCGGGGTTACGCGCTGCTGTTTTTTCAGCTCAACGTTAAGATCTGCCTCACTGAACAGGCCGTTGCTTTGCACCTGCAGGCGGCTGAAATCGTATTGAACCACCGGCATATCCAGTCGTTCCGGCGGCGTCAAAAAGCCGTGCTTAATCATGTAGCGCAGCGGCAGTTCATAAATGCAGTCGCGGAACAGCGCTTTTTCATCACCGCGTACCATGCCGTGATAATGAAAGCGATAAATCCAGCCTTTTCCCAGACGGAACGGCGTGGCAGTCAGCCCCAGCAGGCGTAAGTGAGGGTTCACCTTTTTAAGGTGATTAAGAATTTGCTGGTACTGGCTGTCATCGTCATCGCTGATGCGGTGGCATTCATCGACAATCAGCAGCGAAAACTCGGCCTGAAACAGCTCAAGGTTGCGCGCCACCGACTGCACGCTGCCGAAAACCACTTTGCCGTGGCTCTCTTTGCGCTTTAGTCCGGCGGCAAAAATATCGGCCTCAAGCCCTAACGCCCGGTACTTCGCGTGGTTCTGCGCCACCAGTTCTTTGACGTGAGCAAGCACCAACACACGCCCACGCGCCAGGCGAGCAAGCTCGGCTATCACCAGGCTTTTCCCGGCGCCGGTGGGCAACACAATCACCGCGGGCTGCTGGTGTTGACGAAAGTGGGAGAGGGTGGCGTCCACCGCTTCCTGCTGATAAGGGCGAAGTGTAAAGGTCATGGTTCCAGCGTCATTATTTCCAGGCAAATAGTATGCCATGAATCTTTTCGCTTGAGTGGCTTGGCAGGGCCGTTATACTTGACCCTTAGTACAGCTTCATTTTCGGGCTACGCCCGATACCCGCACAATTACAGGCTAAAAATACTTCATGCGACTCGAAAAGTTTATCGCCCAGCAACTCGGCGTCAGCCGTGCCATTGCCGGGCGTGAAATTCGCGCCAGCCGCGTTACCGTGGATGGCGAGATTGTCAAACTCAGCGCGTTTAAGGTCCTGCCGGAACACACTGTGGAATATGACGGAAACCCGTTGATTCAACCGACTGGCCCACGCTACTTCATGCTCAACAAGCCTCAGGGTTATGTGTGCTCAACGGATGACCCGGATCATCCGACGGTGCTTTATTTTCTCGATGAGCCACTGGCGCACAAGCTGCACGCCGCAGGGCGTCTCGATATCGACACCACCGGCCTGGTACTGATGACCGACGACGGCCAATGGTCGCACCGCGTCACTTCCCCGCGTCACCACTGCGAGAAAACCTATCTGGTGACGCTGGAATCACCGGTGTCCGATGACACAGCTGAACAATTCACCAAAGGCGTTCAGCTGCATAATGAAAAAGATCTGACCAAACCCGCACAGCTGGACGTGCTGACCCCGACTGAAGTCCGTTTGACCATCAGTGAAGGGCGCTATCACCAGGTGAAACGCATGTTTGCGGCGGTAGGCAACCACGTTGTGGGCCTGCATCGCGAACGGATTGGTGAGATTAAACTTGATGACGATTTGGCACCAGGTGAATACCGGGCGCTGACGGAAGACGAAATCGCCAGCGTTGGCTTATCGCCGCGCTAACTTCAGGAGTAGATTAGTGACCACCAGGCAGCACTCCTCGCTGGGTATAGTATTCATCCTTGGCCTCCTGGCCATGCTGATGCCGCTTTCAATTGATATGTATCTCCCGGCGCTGCCGGTCATTTCTGCGCAGTTCGGCGTCCCGGCGGGCAGTGCGCAGATGACGCTCAGCACCTACATTCTGGGCTTTGCCCTCGGTCAGTTGCTGTATGGCCCAATGGCTGACAGCATTGGTCGTAAGCCGGTTATTCTCGGTGGCACGCTAGTGTTCGCGGCTGCTGCAGTAGCGTGTGCGCTGTCGCAGACCATCGATCATCTGATCATTATGCGCTTCTTCCACGGCCTGGCCGCGGCGGCTGCAAGCGTGGTGATCAACGCCCTGATGCGTGACATTTACCCGAAAGAAGAGTTCTCCCGCATGATGTCGTTCGTCATGCTGGTGACGACCATTGCGCCGCTGGTGGCGCCCATGGTCGGCGGGGCGGTGCTGGTGTGGTTTAGCTGGCATGCGATTTTCTGGATCCTCGCTATTGCTGCACTTCTGGCCTCAACGATGATCTTCTTCTTTATCGATGAGACCTTGCCGCCGGAGCGCCGTCAGAAGTTTCATATCCGCACCACGATGGGGAACTTCGCCTCGCTGTTCCGCCATAAGCGCGTACTGAGCTACATGCTGGCCAGCGGCTTCAGCTTCGCTGGCATGTTCTCGTTCCTCAGCGCCGGGCCGTTTGTTTACATCGAACTGAACCACGTTTCACCGCAGCATTTCGGTTATTACTTCGCGCTGAATATCGTATTCCTGTTTATCATGACCATCATCAACAGCCGCTTTGTGCGCAAAGTCGGTGCGCTGAACATGTTCCGCGCCGGGCTGTGGATCCAGTTCGCGATGGCCGTTTGGATGGTGGTGTGCGCACTGCTTGGCGTGGGCTTCTGGTCTCTGGTGCTTGGTGTAGCGGCGTTTGTGGGCTGCGTATCGATGGTTTCTTCCAACGCGATGGCGGTTATTCTCGACGAATTCCCGCACATGGCGGGCACGGCGTCGTCGCTGGCGGGAACTTTCCGCTTCGGGATTGGTGCGATTGTGGGGGCGTTGCTGTCGATGGCGACCTTTACCACCGCGTGGCCGATGCTGTTTTCCATCGCATTTTGCGCCAGTTGTTCGATTTTGTTCTCTCTCTACGCCAGCCGTCCTCGTAAAAACCCGCGCTAATACACATCTGTTTAACAAAAAGGGGCTGAAATCAGCCTCTTTTTGATGCATATCAACCGCTAAGCGTTTTGTACTGCCCGATCATGTTTATTTTATGTAAAATCAATTGGTATAAAAAGTCACATCACTGTAGATAAAAAGGTTGTTTTAGATCACAGAAACGGGTACATATAGCGCCGTTATGCCGGTTTGGCATACGAGTGACGATAAAAACGTACGTACCCTTGGCTGGATGCAGGACGATTTGTCAACGATGTGTTAATATGGATGTGAAATATTTGTGAAGCATTTTGCTTCCGGGGAAAAAGACGTGAATACACAACAGCTTTCTATCGTACACCGACTGCCCCAGAGCTATCGCTGGTCTGCCGGTTTTGCAGGTTCAAGAGTTGAACCGATTCCGCAAAATGGTTACGAAGATGATAATTGCCTGGTGGCCCTGAAATTACTGAGTCCTGACGGCGATACCGCATGGCCCGTAATGCAGAAGCTGAGCCAGGCGTTAACCGATATCGAATTGCCAAGCTCCGTACTGGAATGCGAAGGCGAGCCGTGCCTGTTCGTGAACATGCAAGATGAGTTCGCGGCAACCTGCCGACTGAAAAATTTCGGCGTGGCTATCGCTGAGCCTTTCTCTGGTAACAACCCTTTCTGAGCGTTAGCTTAGCGTAATCAGCTGGCGAGTATATTCCTGCGCCGGTGCGGCAAACACGCGCTGACAGTCACCTTGCTCAACCACTTCTCCCTGACGCAGTACAATCACCTGATGACACAGCGAACGCACCACATGCAGGTCATGGCTGATAAAGATATAAGCCAGCTGATGCTTTTGCTGAAGTGATTTCAGAAGGGCGAGGATTTGCGCCTGTACGGTCCGATCGAGCGATGATGTGGGTTCGTCCAGCACTATAAGCTGCGGTTTGAGGATTAACGCCCGGGCGATGGCGATGCGTTGGCGCTGACCGCCGGAAAATTCAGCCGGGTAACGCCAGCGGGTTTCCGGATCGAGCCCCACTTCTTTCATCACGCTAATCACTTGGTTTTCACGCGCGTTACTGCTCAACGCGGGCTGATGAACGCGTAAACCTTCTTCGATAATTTGCAGCACGTTCAGGCGCGGATTCAGCGATGAGTTCGGATCCTGAAAAACCACCTGGATCCGGTGACGCAGCGGCAGCATCTGCTTGCGCGAACGGCCCTGAATTTTATGCCCATCAAACGTAATATTGCCCGCCGAGGCGATTAGACGCAGCAGCGCCAGACCGGTGGTGCTTTTCCCCGATCCAGATTCTCCCACCAGACCCAGCGTTTCACCGGTATTCAGGGTAAAACTGATATTGTTGACCACTCTGTTTTCGTCAACTACCCGGCGAAACACGCCTTTGCGAACGGGAAATGCGACCTGCAGGTTTTCTACCTGCAACAGCGGCGCACTTTCTGGCGGCAGTGGCACGGGCTCACCCGCGGGTTCGCTGTCGAGCAGTTTGATGGTGTAAGGATGCTCAGGTTGGCGGAACAGAGACAGGGCGCCGCGCTGTTCCACGCAGCGGCCGTTCTGCATCACCGCCACGTTGTCCGCCAGCTTACGTACGATGCTCAGGTTATGGGTGATAAACAGCAAGCCCATGTTCAGTTCCTGGCGCAACTCGCGCAGCAGTTGCAGAATTTGCGCCTGCACGGACACGTCCAGCGCGGTGGTGGGTTCGTCGGCAATCAACAGTTCCGGGCGCGTCAACAACGCCATGGCAATCATCACGCGCTGACGTTCGCCGCCGGAAAGCTGATGCGGATAATTGTCCAGCCGTTGGCGAGCATTGCGGATCCCGACGCGATCCAGGCAGGTCAGGATCTCCCCGCGCGCCGCTTCTTTACGCATTCCCCGGTGCAGGGACAGCACTTCGTACAGCTGTTTTTCCAGAGAATGCAGCGGGTTGAGCGATACCATCGGTTCCTGGAAAATCATCGCGATGCGATTCCCACGGATCCCCCGCAGCACGCGCTCATTGGCATGCAGCAGGGATTCACCGTGAAAGCGGATGTCACCGGCCGGATAACTCACCGGCGGCGTGGGCAGCAGGCGCAGAACGGACAGCGCCGACACGCTTTTGCCAGAACCGGATTCCCCGACCAGCGCCAGCGTTTCCCCGGCTTCCACCTTCAGCGACAGCTCACTCACCACCGTGCGGATTTCTTCCCTGGCGCTGAATGCGATGGAGAGATTATCGATCTCTAATAATGGTTTCGTCATCTCATACCACCTTGCTGGGGTCGAAGGCGTCGCGCACGGCTTCCCCTATGAAAATCAGCAGCGACAGCAGCACCGCCACCGATAAAAACGCGGTGATCCCAAGCCACGGTGCCTGTAAGTTATTTTTGCCCTGCAGCAGCAGTTCGCCCAGCGAAGGCGAACCCAACGGCAATCCAAAACCGAGGAAATCGAGTGAGGTGAGTGTGGTAATCGAACTGCACAAGATAAACGGCAGGAAGGTCAGTGTCGCGACCATTGCGTTGGGCAGCATATGGCGGAAGATAATGCCGCGGTCGCTAACGCCTAGCGCCTGTGCGGCGCGGATATAGTCAAAATTACGCGCACGCAGAAACTCAGCGCGAACCACGCCGACCAGCGTCATCCAGCCGAACAGCACGGTTATTGCCAGCAGCCACCAGAAATTAGGCTGAATGACGCTGGAAAGCAGGATAATTAAAAACAGCGTCGGCATTCCGGACCACACTTCGATAAAGCGCTGACCCCACAAATCGATTTCCCCGCCGTAATAGCCCTGCAACGCACCCGCCAGTACGCCCATTACGCTTGAACACAGTGTCAGCATCAGGCCAAACAGCAGCGAAATACGGGTGCCGTAAAGAATGCGCGCCAGCACGTCGCCGCCGTTGGCGTCAGTGCCGAGCCAGTTTTGTGCCGACGGTGGGGCTGGGAAGGGGCGGTCGGTGGAAAAGTTAATCGAGTTAGCGCCAAAGCGAATCGGCGCCCACAGCACGCGGCCGTGATCGCTCAATTGCTTTTGCAGCCACGGATCCTGAAAATCGGCGGCGGTGGCAAACTGCCCGCCGAAGTCTTTCTCACTGTAGGTTTTCAGCGCCGGGAAATAGATGTCACCGTGATACTGCACCACGAGTGGCCTGTCGTTGGCGATAAGCTCTGAACACAGACTGCAGGCAAAAATAATCAGGAACAGCATCAGCGACCAGTAGCCGCGGCGGTTATGGCGAAAGCGTGCCCAGCGGGCCTGATTGACGGAGCTTAAACGTGGCATCAGCGGCCCTCAAAATCAATGCGCGGATCGACCAGCGTATAGCTGATATCGCTGATGATATTCAGCAGGAGGCCAATCAGGGTGAAAATATACAGCGTGCCAAACATCACCGGATAGTCGCGGGAAACGGTCGCTTCATAGCCGAGCAGGCCTAGCCCGTTGAGCGAGAACATCACTTCAATCAGCAGCGATCCGGTGAAAAACATGCTAATAAACGTTGCCGGGAACCCTGCTATGACCAGCAGCATGGCATTGCGGAAGATGTGTTTCCAGAGGATGTTTTTCTCGCTAACCCCTTTGGCGCGGGCGGTGACCACGTACTGCTTACGAATCTCATCCATAAACGAGTTTTTGGTCAGCATCGTCAGCGCCGCAAAGCCGCCAATCACCGTCGCCAGCACCGGCAGGGTAATGTGCCACAGATAATCGGTGATTTTTTGATACCACGGCAGGGTATCGAAATTGGCAGATACCAGCCCGCGCAGCGGGAAGAGGTCGTAATAGCTGCCGCCTGCAAACAGCACAATCAGCACGATGGCGAACAGGAAGGCGGGAATAGCGTAGCCGATGATGATGAAAGCGCTGCTCCAGGTGTCGAACCGCGTGCCGTTATGGACCGCTTTACGGATGCCCAGCGGAATCGACACGAGGTAGATTATCAGCGTGCTCCATAACCCCAGCGTTATCGAAACCGGGAGGCTTGCTTTGATCAACTGTAAGACCGAAGCACTGCGGAACAGGCTGTCGCCGAAGTCGAAACGCACGTAGTTCCACAGCATGGTGAAATAGCGCTCGTGCATCGGTTTGTCGAAACCATAACGGTGGGTTATTTCGGCGATCACTTCAGGGTCTAGACCACGCCCGCCACGATACTGGCTTTCATTGATATTGCCCACGCCGGTACGGGCATGTGTTGCGCCCATACCTTCTGCGCCGCTGCCCGGCATGCCACCTTTGGTGCCAAATTCAATGGCTGCAATCGCCTGATCGACAGGGCCGCCGGGGGCAATCTGCACGATGAAAAAGTTGATGGTAATGATGGCCCACAGCGTGGGGATAACCAACAACAGTCGGCGAATCAGGTAAGCGCCCATCTTTGCTCCTTAACGCCGTGCTTCGGGCAGTTTTGCCGCTTTATTGACGTCGTACCACCAGTTATCGAAGCCCAGAGAATAGATGGGACGAACCGCCGGATGCGAGAATTTATCCCAGTACGCCATACGGTCTGAGGCCATGAACCACATCGGCAGCTGGTAGTAATTCCAGGTTAGCACGCGGTCCAGCGCGCGCCCAAGTGGCAAAAGTTTCTGTTTGTTACCTTCCCAGTGAATCATCTGTTTAATCAGATTATCAATCACCGGGCTGCTGACGCCGGGACCGTTATAGCTGGAGTTGATGTATTCCGACGACCAGGAAATTTGCAGGTCGCTGCCGCTCGGCCACGGCATTGCTCGCCACGGGCGCGGCATCATGTCGTAATCGCGGGTGCGCATCCGGTTAGTGAGTTGTGACAAATCGACCTGACGAACGTCCATCGTCACGCCGAGGCGCTTCAAATTGTGCTGGAACGGCATTACCCACTGATTGTTGCCCGCTGACGGCAGCAGCAGTTCGAATTGCAGTGGTTTGCCGGTTTTGGCATTCACGCGCTGCTGGCCTTTTAGCACCCAACCGGCGTCGGTCAGCAGTTTGTCGGCCTTTAGCAAGTTAGCTCTGTCGAAACCGTTTCCGTTGGATTTCGGCGGCGAATAAATTGAGGTGAAGACTTCCGGCGGTAAGTCTTTTTTCATTGGGGCCAGCAATACCAACTCGTCGGCGTCGGGATAGCCACGCGCTGCATACTCGGTGTTCTGGAAATAGCTGTTTGTCCGGCTGTAGGCCCCATAAAACAGTGCTTTATTCATCCATTCAAAATCAAACGCCAGGCCAATGGCTTCGCGCACGGTGCGATCGGCAAACACCGGACGTTGGGTATTGAACGTCAGCCAGCGAGTGTCCTGCGCGGAGTTGTTTGTCTCTTCTTCTTTGACGATGAAATGGTTGCTGAAGTTTTTGCCGATGTAGCGCGTGGCCCAGTTTTTCGGGCTGGTTTCGGTGCGGAAATCAAAAGCCCCGGCCTTGAAGGCTTCGAAAGCCACGTTATCGTCGAGATAATAGTCGTAGCGAATCGTGTCGAAATTCCAGCGTCCGCGATTCACCGGTAAATCTGCCGCCCAATAGTCTTTCACCCGGGAATAGACCACGTACTGGCCCATCTTCCATGCCGTAATTTTATACGGACCGTTGGCCAGCGGCGGAGTGGAGAGCGGATCGCTGAGCTTATGGTTACGCCAGAATTTTTCCGGCATCACCGGCAGCGTAAACAGGCTCAGCATGTCCTCTTTGCTTGGTTTCGCAAGCTCAATGCGTACGGTCAGCGGCGCGATGGCTTTCACCGTGGTGCCTTTGTAAATTAGCCGAAACTGTGGCACGCCCTCGGTCATAAACTTGTGAAAGGTGAAGGCGACATCTTCTGCGGTGACTTTGCAGCCGTCATGAAAGCGGGCGCGGGGATTGATGGTCACTTCGGCCCAGGAAAAGTCGCCAGCATAGCGGGCCATATCCGCAATCAGCGGGTAATAGCTCCCGGGTTCGTCGTCGGAGGTGGTAAACAGGGCGTCGTACAGCGCATCGGTACGCTCGGCGGCATTGCCACGTAGCGCAAAACGGTTGAAGTTGTCGAAGGTGCCCAGGGCTGACAGCGTGACCGCGCCGCCTTTCGGTGCCGCCGGATTTACGTAGTCGTAATGGCTAAAGTTAAAAGCGTACTTCGGTTCGCCAATCACGGCGAACGCGTAGCTTTCCTTTATGGTTTGCGCCTGCGCCGCCGTGAGGGCCAGCAGCGTAAGCATCAATAAACCCATGCGCACAACAATCACTGATATTTATTCCTTCTGCGGTCATTCGGGCAATTCACTCATCTTGTTGAATCATAAGTGACGCTCAGACCGTTGTGAAATAATTCTCCGGTTTTGCATGGGCTTCGAGCAGCTTTTCGAGCGTCAGCGGGCGGCTTACCCAGTATCCTTGCAGGAAGTTGACGCCGTGTTCGCGCAGCCAGTTCGCCTGTTCCTGGGTTTCCACGCCTTCTGCCACGGTGACCAGATTCATTTTTTTAGCCAGCGATAACACGGCGTCCAGAACCGGAGAGGTTACCGTTTCGGTGCCGATGGCGTTGATAAAGCCGCGATCGATTTTTAGGTAGTCGAAGGAGTAACGCTCCAGATAGATAAGCGCGCTGTGGCCGGTACCGAAATCATCGATCGCAATTTCATAACCTTCATTATGCAGCCATTCAAACAGCTTCATTGCCTGGCGTTGATTGAGCATGTCACGCTCGGTGATTTCCAGCACCAGCTGGAAGTCGTTCGGTGGCAGCATAGCGCTGAGATCCCGCAGATCCTGCTGGAAACTATCTGCCAGCAAATGGGCCGGGGCGATGTTGATCCCAAGCTTTGCGCCCGGCGGGAGTATGCTTTGCAACATCGGCGCGTCTTTGGCTATCAGTTCAAACAGATGACGGGTCAGTGGCACAATGAGCTGCTGGGCTTCGGCGAAGCTGATGAACGCGTCAGGAGGAATTTCACCCGCAGCAGGGTGCTTCCAGCGCATTAACACTTCCACTCCGCGAATCTGCATATCCTGGGCATCCACCACGGGTTGATAGACCACCGAGAACTGGTTGCGCTTAATGGCGGTAGTAATTTCCCTGCCCGGGCGCAAACGGATGGTGAGTACGTAATAGCAAAGCAGGCCAGAAAGCAGGCCGCACATCACGCCCATTAGCAGCGAATATTGTAGATTCTCGACGGCCCACGCATCGCCATAGACGTTTACCGTCAGCGGCAGATTGTTGATTTGCGCGCTGCGAATAGGCGTGCCTTTCAGCTCGCTGACCAGCAACGGATGGGGGCTGAAGGTAGAAATAGCGGTGTTATTGGCGATTATCGAAATGCCACTGAACTGATTCTGGCGTGAGGAGTAGAGGATCCACGGCATCAGGCTGGCGTTAATCGAGGTGAAAACACCGCGATTCTCCAGCAATGGGCTGCGCACCCAGAGGGCAAACGCGGGGCGCTGCGGTAGCATCGGCGTGCCGGGAAGGATTTCGATATCCAGAGATTTAGTGAAATCCACCTGCGGCACTAGCTGTTTCATCGGCACGTTCATTTCGCCGGTGGCCGAAGAGCAGGTGGCGTTATTGTTGTTCACCAACAGAAAGGCGCGGACGTTGAGGCTAAAGGCGGCTCGGGACGTCAGCTCGGGCGCAACGTCCGTGCAGCGGCTCAGGGTGAGCGGCTGAAGCTTATCAACCGTATTCAGCAGTTCGCCAAAATAGCCGTTCAGGTATTTCTGCAAATCGTGAATGACGATATCGAATTGTTCAGCACGTTTATGATGGAAAATCATTAGCTGCGCACTGCCGGCCAGTAAAGCAATCACCACGCCCAGCAACAGACTGGAGAAGAGGATCTTGCGGCCGAGCGAGAAGTAACGCGTGAACATAGCTTTCTTTATCCGTGATATTTGAAACGGTAATTCAATGCGTTGTGACGCAGGGCTGCGTCTTTCCAGCATAGTCTATTTCGCCATCCTGGCAGGCAGAGACGGAAGAAGAAAAAAAAAGCACTGCTAAGCAGTGCTTTTTCTGATTCTCGCTGTCAGCCAAGGGAAAACCGACAGCAAGAAGAACATCAGGAACGGCTCAGAACACGTCGCGCTTCGTTATAGCGCTTGTTCCAGTAGGGCTCACTCATGTTTGAAATCGTCACACCACTGCTGGTGGATGCATGAACGAACTGGTTGTTGCCAATGTAAATGCCTACATGGCGACCCGTCGACCCGGCGCGGAACAGCACTAAATCACCAGTGCGCAGCTGAGTGCGTTTAATCGACTTGCCCATTTCCTGCTGCTCGTAAGTAGAGCGGGGCAGATCCATACCAAATTGTTCACGGAAGGTACGCTGGACGAAAGCGGAACAATCGATACCACGTTTCGTTTCGCCACCGAGGCGATAGCGTACGCCTTTCCAGCTGGCGTACTGATCCATCAGGCGTGACTTAACGTCAAGATTACGCACCATGGATTCAAATTCATCCTGAGAGGCTTGCAGTGACGAAGGATCTTCGTTACCCACAGCATGCGTCTCAGAATGCATATTCTTTGCGGTGTTTGTCGTACTACATGCAGAAAGCAGGACCGCGACTGCTACCGCGGGTATTGCCCGCAGGATGTATCTCAAAATTGGTTGAGATTTGACCATGTGATTTATTTTCCCTTGAAGTCCTTAACGATAAAAACCGTTATAAAAATGCCAACCGTGACGAGACTAAATACCTGTCATCAATGAGACAATTCCCGAAGTGTGAAACTGTGCAGTACTGCACAAATTTATTCACTTCCTGAATTATTTATCTCTGGAAAGACAAAACGAGATTGAGATTACCCTATCAAAACCAGGCTGGCTAGCGCTTTTACGGGATTTTTAATAAGAAATTGTGATAGGCAAAGAGAGGATTCTGCTAACGCGAAAAATAGCGGAAAAGCTGCATGTTAAATAGGCAATTAGCTCATTTTTAAGCAAAATCTGATGACAGGAAAATGATGAGATTGAATATTTTTTCTTCAACTCATCATCAGGGAGCCAAAGCGATCCCTGATGATGATGAATAATTTTAGTTAGGAACTTGTTTTGTTTTTGTTATTTGAACCGGGTAAATGGCGATCAAACAGGGCAATTGTTTTATCACTGAGCGATGTGAGCAGGATCCACGGCATGCCAATCAGGACCGCTGTCAGTGAGCCGACGGCAATATCGGTGAACCAATGAGCGCCAATCATTACGCGCGGGAATGCAAAAACCACAAAAATAATCAGGGCTACGGCACCCGCTTTACGGCCAAAATATCGCCACATAAAGGTGGAGAATATCAGCAGCATCATCCCATGATCGCCAGGGAAGCTGTCTTTTGATGCGTCCTTAGTCGAAATATGCAGCAGGGAGCTGACCCGATAGCTGTCAGGGAAAAACAGCGACGGGCTGGCGCGTTTGACCGGCATTATATGTTGGGCGAGTTGGTTAACCACGACTGCCGCCAGCAGCATCACCAGGCCAATAATAATAATTTTACGGCGACCCTGTGGCGCTTCTTTCCGCCAGAAGCTGAGCATCACGCAACCCATCGCCAATAGCGAGCAGGCATCAAAGGCCCGATTGTTGGTGATGGCGAGGAACCACACATAAATGTGGCTGTCGGCAAGACCCTGATTAAAGAAGTGGAAAATACCGGAGTCCAGCGGGAACCAGAACCCGTGATTAGCGGGTAAAAACCAGCTCATAAAGAGGGCCAGACCAGCGATGTTCAGCAGTAATATAAGGGGAATTCGAGTTTTCATAATAGAGTCTTCAAAGCAGGTAAAACACGCGCAACATACCGACGTTAACTTAAACGAAGCTTCAACAAGGTTGACTGTAGTGCATTCCAGTCAGTCTCGCTGTCATTGATAAGCTCAATACGACTGTCGGGCGGTGCAACGGATTGGGTTTCAATTTGCAGGTCAGCACCCTGACGATTAATACGGACTAATCCTTCCGCAATACGCATCACGCCTTTCACCCGCGAAACCGGCGCCAGACGGGCCCATTCCAGCAGGCCAATGGTGTCAAACTGGGTGTCAGCATCAAAAATCCAGCCACAGGCCTGATGGCCCTGACCGCTGTTAATGCTGCGACGCCAGCGCTGATGTTCAGGCAAATTCAACGCCGCCAGACCTTTGTTCGAGGCATGGCTATGCGAATGCGCCACGCTCTCGGGTAGAGCCGCCAGATTCCTGCGTGGTAAATCTAACAATGCGCCGTCGATTGCACCCTGAGTGGCTTGCACATATTGGCGATCACCGCCGTAGGTTTGCCACCAGCTATCGAACGCCTGTTGGCTTTCCGGCGTTGTGCGATCGCTTTTGTTCGCCACAATGATATCGGCCGCCGCGAGTTGATCGCGGAAGTTCTCATTGGCGACCGCTTTTTCATCGAGCAGCTGACGCGGATCGAGCACGCACAGCGTGGCACGCAAATCGATCCACGGTTCATAAACGGGCGCGGTGAGGATATCAAGTATTTGCTTCGGATGGCCGAGGCCGGTTGGTTCAATCAACAGGCGATCCGGTTTGCCCTGACGCAGCAGGGTGTTGAGTCCAACCTGCATCGGCAACCCATTGACGCAACACATGCAGCCGCCGGGGATCTCTTTGAGCAGCGCTCCACTGTCAGCCAGCAGCGCTCCGTCGATACCGACTTCGCCGAATTCATTGACCAGCACCGCCCACTTTTCATCAGCCGGTTTATGCGCCAGTAAATGGAGAATGGAGGTCGTTTTACCGCTGCCGAGAAAGCCGGTAATCAGGTTCGTTAGCGTCACGTTGGCTCCAGAATGAACATCTGTAATAAAGTCACAGGTGCGCAATATCCTGGCGAAAAATGACGTAAAAGAGAAGACTTAGGGCGGACAGACAACATATCTGTCCGCTAAATAGCAGGATCTGTTAAAGATTCACGGTGGAAATGATTGCCTGACGCGCGCCTTCGGTTGTCAGTCGATGCCAGGCGTGCTGGATTTGGCTGACGAACGCGGCGTTTTGCGGAAGGTCGGTATCGAAAATTTCGCTCAGCGTGAGCAGGGCGGTCACGCGGTCATTTTCATTGCTACTGGCAACGATAGACTGAATTTTTTCGACCAGTGGGTCACGTACATCAATGGCATTCCCGCGTTCATCTGTGCCGCTGACATAGCGCATCCAGCCTGCTACGCCGAGTGCCAGCAGTGGCCAGTCACTTTCACGTTGCAGGTGCAGGCGAATACCTTCCAGCATGCGCTGAGGCAGTTTCTGGCTGCCGTCCATCGCGATTTGCCAGGTGCGGTGCTTTAATGCCGGATTGGTGAAGCGGTCGATCAGGCTGTCGGCGTAACCCTGCAAGTCCACGCCGGTGATGCGCAGCGTAGGAGCCTGTTCTTGCATCATCAAACGCAGCGCTGCACGGCGAAAATCAGCGTCCTGCATACAATCGCTGATGTGCTCGTAGCCTGCCAGATAGCCGAGGTAGGCGAGGAAGGAGTGGCTGCCGTTCAGCATCCGCAGTTTCATCTGTTCCCACGGCAGCACGTCACTCACAAGCTGCACGCCCGCAATCTCCCAATCAGGACGTCCCGCCACAAAATGGTCTTCTACCACCCATTGAATGAAGGGTTCAGAACTGATGGCACACGGATCGTTAACGCCAATCGCCGCTTCAATTTCCGCCAACGACTCTTCCGTCGCCGCCGGAACGATGCGATCGACCATAGTGCCCGGGAAGCTAACGTGTTCCGCTATCCACTGCGCCAGCTCTGGTGAGCGCTTGTTGGCCATGCCCAGCACCGCGTTTTTTACCACGTGGCCGTTGTCCGGAATATTATCGCAGGAAAGCACGGTGAACGGCGCCAGCCCGCGCTCGCGGCGACGGTGCAGGGCTTCGACCAGAATGCCCGGAGCGGAATGTGGTTCAGACGGATTCTCCAGATCGTGAACGATCCGTGGCTGCGACACATCCAGACGACCGGTGGCCGGGTCGATGCAGTAACCTTTTTCGGTAATGGTCAGGGAAACAATCGCCACCTGCGGCTCACAGAATTTCTCAATAATCGCTGCCAGGGAATCGAGTTTAGCGTTCAGGCATTCATTCACCGCGCCGATAATAATCGGCTGATTACCGTCGACACCTTTCTCCAGCACGGTATAAAGGTGGTCCTGGGCGCGCAGCTGGCTCATCAGCACATCGCCGCTGAATAAGCTTATTTCACACAATCCCCAGTCACCGCCTTTCGCGTTCAGCACCCGGTCCGTTAGCAGCGCCTGGTGTGCGCGATGAAATGCGCCAAAGCCGAAGTGGACAATCCGCGAACGGAGCTGTTGTCGGTCATACTGAGGCAACTGCACGTTGTCGGGCAGCGTGGCGGTGGCGATCGTCTTCATTATATAAACACCTACTTAACCATTAATTAACAATGAGCAGTGTAAAGTTATATGACAGCAAATTGAATTGGTGTGCCGTATTTATCCGGGGAATGTGAGCTGAATCAATCAAAGCCGGGGCGGAAATTGACCCTTCCAGAGAAACATGTATGGTAGTCGTCATCTGTATTATTAATATTGGTATAACAACTTAAGAGGGTGAAGCAATGGAACAAACCTGGCGTTGGTATGGACCGAATGATCCGGTTTCTCTTGATGATGTGCGCCAGGCTGGCGCCACCGGCGTTGTAACCGCATTGCACCATATTCCAAACGGTCAGGTTTGGCCGGTTGATGAAATTAAAGCGCGTCAGGCGCTGTTAGCTGAAAAAGGGCTGACCTGGTCCGTCGTGGAAAGTATTCCTGTTCACGAAGACATTAAAACTCAGTCCGGTGAATGCAAAACCTGGATTGCGAACTACCAGCAGAGCATCCGTAACCTCGCGGCTTGCGGCATAGATACCGTTTGCTACAACTTCATGCCGATTCTCGACTGGACCCGTACCGATCTCGAATACACCCTGCCGGACGGTTCCAAAGCCCTGCGTTTCGACCAGATCGCCTTTGCGGCGTTCGAGCTGCACATCCTCAAGCGCCCAGGCGCTGAAGCGGATTACAGCGCGGAAGAGCAGCAGCAGGCGAAAGACTATTTTCATGCGATGAGCGCGGCAGAAGTCGAAAAACTGACTCGCAACATCATTGCTGGACTGCCGGGCGCGGAAGAGGGGTACACCCTGGACCAGTTCCGCAAACGTCTGTCTGAGTACGATCACATCAGTAAAGACAACCTGCGTGAAAATATGGCGGTGTTCCTGCGCGCTATCGTTCCGGTGGCAGAAGAAGCAGGCGTGCGCCTGGCGGTACACCCGGACGATCCACCGCGTCCCATTCTCGGCCTGCCGCGTATCGTTTCGACCATCGAAGATATGCAGTGGCTGAAAGAGACCGTCGACAGCATCTATAACGGTTTCACCATGTGTACCGGTTCGTATGGCGTTCGCGCCGACAACGACCTGGTCAAAATGATTGAAACCTTCGGTGACCGTATTCACTTCACTCACCTGCGCGCAACGTGCCGTGAAGCCAATCCGAAAACGTTCCATGAAGGTTCGCATCTGAACGGTGACGTGAATATGGTGGCGGTGGTTGACGCGATTCTGTCTGAAGAGTTACGCCGCAAGAAAGCGGGCGACCTGCGTCCTATCCCGTTCCGTCCGGACCACGGGCATCAGATGCTGGACGATCTGAAGAAGAAAACCAATCCGGGTTATTCGGCAATTGGTCGTCTGAAAGGGATGGCTGAAGTGCGCGGCGTAGAGCTGACGCTGAAAATGACCAAATACCCGGAACTGCTGTAATTGCGGTTAAACTGCTAGCCTGTTTGCCCGATGGCGTTGACGCTTATCGGGCATACAACATCTGAACCGTAAGCCCGGCAAGTGCAACGCCGCCGGGCGTTCACATCAAAAAATTAATCAGCGCGGCCCATATAGCGGCACTCTTCGATATGAATGCGGATTTTCTCGCCGGTCGTCAGGTATTCAGGCACCTGAATCACCAGGCCAGTGTTCAGCGTCGCCGGTTTAGTACGGGAGCTGGCGGATGCACCTTTGATGCCCGGTGCGGTTTCCACAATTTCCAGATCAACGGTTTGCGGCAGCTCAAGGCCCAGCAGCTGGCTGTCCCACAGCAGAACTTGCATGTCCGGCATCCCGCCTTCTGGAATAAACTGAATCTCTTCTTCAATCTGATCTTTATTGAAGGTGTACGGCGTGTAGTCTTCTTTATCCATGAACACATATTCGTTGCCGTCGATGTAAGAGAAGTCAACGAAACGGCGGGTCAGGGTCACGGTATCGACAATATCGTCGCCTTTAAAACGCTCTTCAACTTTGGTGCCGGTACGCACATCGGCAAAGCGCATTTTGTACAGCGTTGCTGCGCCACGGGCGCTCGGTGACTGAATATCAATATTTTTTACAATCAGCAGTTTGCCGTTGTAATTCAGCACCATACCTTTTTTGATTTCATTCGCTCTTGGCATTGCAATAATCCTGTTTCAGGGAAGTCTAAAATATCGCGTAAAAGTACTCGTGCCGCGGCTTTCAGGCAAGTGGAATTCGCTGGTTTTGTGAAAAGGTGATAAGGTGCGTTTCCAGATAAATGAGAGAGTGAAAGATGGATTGCCGACCGGACTGTGGCGCGTGTTGTACTGCGCCTTCGATTTCCAGCCCAATCCCGGGAATGCCCCACGGCAAGCCTGCTAACACGCCCTGCATTCAGCTTGATGAGCGACTGCGCTGCAAAATCTTTGGCTCGCCGCTGCGCCCGAAAGTATGCGCCGGGCTTAAACCTTCCGCAGAAATGTGTGGCGCAACGTCACAGCAGGCGATGAGGTATCTCATTCATCTGGAAGCGTTAACCGCACCCTAAACGTCTTTAATCCGCCACAGCCCAAATGTGGTGATGATGCACATCCCCAGCGCAATCCAGAACACCGCATGATAACTCCAGATTTCAGCCACTACGCCTGCCATTGAACCAGCAATAATCCAGCCGACGCGCGTGGTGTTACTGTACAGCGTCGTTGCCGCACCAGCCTGACCAGGCATCAAATCCTGAAAATAGAGCATGCCAATCCCTGCGAGAATGCCGATGTAAATGGCGTTCAACAGTTGCATCGCCAGCAGCAGCACAGGGGAGTGAGCGGTCAGCATCCCGATGTAGAAAAATACCCCCGCCACTACCGCAACACGCATCAGAAAACGCTTACCAAAACGTTTGGCGTAATAGCCCGCAATCAACATGGTCGGAATTTCCAGTCCGGCCGCGGTGCCCATCATCAGCCCAGCGAGTTTCTCCGGCAGATGCAGTTCATCGATAATGAACAGCGGCATATTAATGATGTACAGGCTGTTAGTGCCCCACATCATCGTACAGATGACGAACAGTAGCAGGGCGTCACGACGGTTGGTACGCGGCGCTTCAATGCGCGTGCCTGCGGCCGGGCGCACTTTGCGCATGCTGGGCAACAGCATCCAGACAACCGCGCCACAAATCACATAAGCCACTGCAGCGGACAGGTACATGGTGGTAAAACCAAAGCCCATCGCCAGCGCATAGGCCACGGGCGGGCCAATCACCCACGCCAGTGAAACCTGCGCCCGGAGAATAGAACTGAACATCACCGCCTCACGGCCAGTTTTATCGGCGTGTTCACGCGCAAGGGCAAACATCTGCGGGTTGGACGTCGAGCCGAAGCTGCTAAGGAAGACGCCAACAAACAGCAGGATGAAGTAGTTGCGGTTCCATGCGAACAGCACGCAGGCCATCATCCCGAGCAAACAGCAAAAGACAATCAGTGACTTACGATCACCCTGACGATCTGAACGACCGGCGAGAAATTGACTCACCAGGATGCCAATCACCGCGCTGCCGGTAAAGAAGAAGCCGACCATCGCCGGGCGGACGTGGACTTCGTTGGTCAGAAACAGGCTCAGGGTTGGCGTCTGCAGTGCGCCAGCAATGCCAGTCAGAAACGCGACCAGAAGGAAGGCGGATGAGGTCAGATCAAATCCCCGGCGCGGGGTAGCAACGGTCGTATTAGACATTTTGGGTTATCAAAAAACAGGAAGAGGCCGAAGTTTACGCTGGCTGTCAGAAAATAAACAGTGGGTGCGTCAACGAATGCACAAAAAATCAAAATGGCATTTCATAATGAGAATCACTCCTGGCTGACGCGGCTGAACGCAGTGGCTGACGAAGCGGGAGAGCGTCAGCAAATGTGGCAGGAATGATAACGAAATGTGCAGTAGCTCTAAATTCTGTAATCCAGAAATAAACTTTTCTTGCGCATTGTACAAGGCTGACACAGACTCATTGAAACGTTTCAGCGTCATCTTTTCATCTTACAAGAAGCAGGGTGACGTATTTTTTCTCAAGTTAGCTGAAACGATTCAATTCAGCGAGAGAGGAGAACCATGTTCCAGTTATCAGCTCAGGATATTCATCCCGGTCAGCAGGCCGGTAATAAAGAAGAGGCGATTCGCCAGATTGCGTCAGCTCTGGTCAGCGCCGGCAACGTTGCGAACGGTTACGTCGACGGAATGCTGGCTCGCGAGCAGCAGACCTCGACGTTTCTTGGCAACGGTATCGCCATCCCTCACGGCACCACCGATACCCGCGATCAGGTTCTGAAAACCGGCGTTCAGGTTTATCAGTTCCCACAGGGCATTACCTGGGGCGAAGGGCAGACCGCGTATGTCGCGATCGGCATCGCCGCCAGCTCCGACGAACACCTCGGCCTGCTGCGTCAGCTGACGCACATGCTGAGCGATGATGACGTGGCTGAACAGCTGAAATCCGCGACCACCGCGGAAGAGCTGCGCGCGCTACTGATGGGCGAAAAACAGAGTGATGCGCTGAAACTCGATAACGACACCCTCACGCTGGACGTCGATGCGAGCAGTCTGGTGACGTTGCAGGCGCTAAATGCTGCGCGTCTGAAAGAAGCGGGTGCCGCGGATGCCGGGTTTGTTGCACATGTCATTAATGACCAGCCGCTGAATCTGGGGCAGGGCATCTGGCTGAACGACAGTGCTGAAGGCAACCTGAAAAGCGCCGTTGCGGTGAGCCGGGCTAAAGCGCCGTTTACCGTTGATGGGCACTCCGCCGCGCTGCTGGTGACCGTCGCCATGGCCGATGAACAGCCAACTGCGGTGCTGAGCCGTCTGAGTGCATTGCTGCTCGACAATAAAGCTGAACGCCTGCTGAACGCCGATGCAGCAACGTTGTTAGCGTTGCTGACCAGCGACGATTCTCCTGCGGAAGATGTACTGAGTGCGGAATTTGTTGTCCGCAATGAACACGGACTCCACGCGCGTCCAGGAACCATGCTGGTGAACACTATCAAACAATTTAGCAGTGACATTACCGTCACCAATCTCGACGGCAGCGGAAAACCGGCTAACGGTCGCAGCCTGATGAAAGTCGTAGCGCTTGGCGTGAAAAAAGGCCATCGCCTGCGCTTTACCGCCCAGGGTGATGATGCGCAGGTGGCACTGAATGCCATTGGCGAAGCCATCGCTTCCGGTCTTGGGGAGGGCGCGTAATGAGCAGACGTGTTGCCACAATCACCCTCAATCCGGCCTACGATCTCGTAGGGTTTACCCCGGAAGTTGAACGCGGCGAAGTGAACCTGGTGCGTACCACCGGTCTGCATGCAGCGGGTAAGGGCATTAACGTTGCGAAGGTCCTGAAAGATCTCGGCATTGATGTGACCGTCGGCGGCTTCCTTGGTAAAGACAACCAGGATGGCTTCCAACAACTGTTCAGCGAACTCGGTATTGCCAACCGCTTCCAGGTGGTTCAGGGCCGTACCCGTATTAACGTCAAACTGACAGAAAAAGACGGTGAAGTGACCGACTTTAACTTCTCCGGTTTCGACGTCACGGCAGGCGACTGGGAGCGTTTTGTGAATGATTCCCTGAGCTGGCTGGGTCAGTTCGATATGGTGTGCGTCAGCGGTAGTCTGCCTGCGGGTGTCAGCCCGGAAGCCTTCACTGACTGGATGACGCGCCTGCGCAGCCAGTGTCCGTGTATCATTTTCGACAGCAGCCGTGAAGCACTGGTGGCCGGTCTGAAAGCTGCACCGTGGCTGGTTAAACCTAACCGTCGCGAGCTGGAAATCTGGGCCGGTCGCAAACTGCCGGAAATGAAAGATGTGATTGAAGCTGCGCACGCATTGCGCGAGCAGGGCATTGCACATGTGGTGATTTCACTGGGTGCTGAAGGCGCGCTGTGGGTCAACGCATCCGGTGAGTGGATTGCAAAACCGCCGTCCGTAGAGGTGGTGAGCACCGTTGGTGCCGGGGATTCGATGGTGGGTGGCCTGATTTACGGCCTTCTGATGCGCGAATCCAGTGAACATACGTTACGCCTGGCGACCGCCGTTGCTGCACTGGCCGTCAGCCAGAGTAACGTAGGGATTACCGATCGTACCCAGTTGGCCGCGATGATGGCGCGTGTTGACTTACAACCCTTCAATTGACAGCAGGAGAGGCATAATGAAAACGCTGCTGATTATCGATTCCGGACTCGGACAGGCGCGCGCCTATATGGCGAAAACCCTTCTGAGCGCGGCGGCCCAAAAAGCCCATTTAGACATTATCGACAACCCGAACGACGCTGAGCTGGCTATTGTGTTGGGTTCTGCATTGCCAGCGGATAGCGCGCTGAACGGCAAACAGGTTTACCTTGGCGATGTGAATCGCGCGGTGGCACACCCGGAGCTGTTCCTGAGCGAAGCTAAATCTCACGCAGCGCCGTACGTGACGCCTGCGGCGATTGCGCCAGTGGCGAAAAGTGGTGCCAAACGCATCGTGGCCGTTACGGCTTGTCCGACCGGGGTGGCTCACACCTTTATGGCCGCAGAGGCGATTGAAACCGAAGCCAAAAAACGCGGCTGGTGGGTGAAAGTTGAAACCCGCGGTTCCGTTGGGGCGGGCAATGCGATTACCCCAGAAGAAGTGGCGGAAGCAGACCTGGTTATCGTCGCGGCAGATATCGAAGTAGACCTGGCGAAATTTGCCGGCAAACCAATGTATCGCACGTCTACCGGTCTGGCGCTGAAGAAAACGGCTCAGGAACTGGACAAAGCGGTGGTTGAAGCTGAACCGTATCTGCCGAAAGGCAACGTACAGTCGGCTCAGGAAGGTAAGAAGAAAGGCGGCGGGGCGTACAGCCACCTGCTGACCGGCGTATCTTACATGCTGCCGATGGTGGTAGCGGGCGGTCTGTGTATCGCGCTCTCCTTCGCATTCGGCATTACCGCGTTCAAAGAAGAAGGCACACTGGCGGCGGCACTGATGCAAATCGGCGGCGGCTCAGCCTTCGCGCTGATGGTTCCGGTGTTAGCGGGTTATATCGCCTTCTCTATCGCAGACCGTCCGGGCCTGACCCCAGGTCTTATTGGCGGTATGCTGGCAGTCAGCACCGGGGCGGGCTTCATCGGCGGTATCATTGCGGGTTTCCTTGCCGGTTACGTCGCGAAAATGATCAGCACCAAAGTGAAGCTCCCACCTAGCATGGAAGCGCTGAAACCGATTCTGATAATCCCGCTGTTTTCCAGCCTGATTGTCGGTCTGGCGATGATTTACCTGATTGGTAAACCGGTTTCTGGCATCCTCGCGGGTCTGACGCACTGGCTGCAAACCATGGGTACCGCGAACGCGGTTCTGCTCGGCGCCATCCTGGGTGCGATGATGTGTACCGATATGGGTGGCCCGGTGAACAAAGCGGCATATGCGTTTGGTGTCGGGTTGCTGAGTACGCAGACTTATGCGCCGATGGCCGCGATTATGGCGGCAGGCATGGTACCACCGCTGGGGCTTGGTCTGGCAACGATTGTGGCACGTCGTAAGTTCGATAAAGCGCAGCAGGAAGGGGGTAAAGCCGCTCTGGTGCTGGGTTTGTGCTTCATTACCGAAGGCGCGATTCCGTTTGCAGCCCGTGACCCAATGCGCGTTCTGCCTTGCTGTATCATCGGTGGCGCGGTAACAGGCGCAATGTCGATGGCGGTCGGTGCGAAACTGATGGCGCCGCACGGCGGTCTGTTTGTCCTGCTTATCCCAGGCGCAATCACCCCGGTTCTGGGTTACCTGATGGCGATTATCGCCGGTACGCTGGTTGCGGGTCTCTCTTATGCGGTGTTGAAACGTCCGGAAGCAGAGGCAGTTGCTAAAGCAGCGTAAACCACCGTCTCGTTCTAAAAGGCAGAGCTCGCTCTGCCTTTTTTATGTCAGCAACCCACTAAAATTTCTCTCCGGATCCATCGCCAGCGCGAGGGTGAACAATGCCTGTTTGTTGCTGATGGCATATCCCGTTTTCTTTTTTTGCAGTAATCCATCCCGGGTAAATTGCGCAATTACGTACAGCAAGTGACGATACGATACGCCCATATATTCTGCGGCCTGCGTATGTTTTTCCTGATAAAGCTCGCCATGTTGGGTCAGCAAAATAAACGCCGCCAGTCGGTTTGTCAGCGGAAATGACTGGTTTTGCGTCAAAGAGACAATGTTCCGATAGTTCTTACGGCTAAGCGCAATGCAGAGGTTGCGTAAAAATGTCACATCATTGAGCAACTGCGGACGGAACGATTTCATGGGGAGTGTGAGGCACCAGCACTCCTCAATGGCCTGTACAGCGCGTGGCTCGTGGCTGGTATCCACCAGCTCGATTTCACCGATAAAGCAGGGCGCGCCGAAAAAATCGATCAATGAAACGCGGCCATTAGGCAGTGTGGCATAAAGTTTGGCCCTTCCGCGGACCAGATAAAACAACCAGACGGGCTGCGCGCCTTCCTCAACAATGTAGTCTCCGGCAGCGATGTGAAACAGATGCGTCGCTCGCTCAACGGCCACGGAAAACCGCCCGAGGTAGCCTGATTCACGGATCAGCTGCTTTTTGAGATCCTCGTTATAGATTTCTTTCATCGCCCTTTCCCGGTATGAGATTTCTCATATCCAGCATACGTTTTGCGTTGTTACGATTCAATCATCACTCTGGTTTACATTTCATCATCGAAATGAAAATAACGCTGTCGTTAATCACCGAGGAAATAAAAATGGAAAAGAGAAAAATCATTCTTGATTGTGATCCGGGTCACGATGATGCCATTGCGATTATGATGGCGGCGAAACATCCAGCCATTGATTTGTTGGGTATTACTATCGTCGCCGGAAATCAGACGCTGGATAAAACACTCGTGAATGGTCTAAATGTTTGTCAGTATCTGGATATAAATGTACCGGTATATGCGGGTATGCCAAAGCCGATTATGCGTGAGCAAATTGTGGCAGATAATATTCATGGGGAATCGGGGCTTGATGGTCCTGTTTTTGCGCCGCTGACACGCAAAGCCGAAAATACGCATGCTGTTAAGTATATTATTGATACCCTGATGGCGAGTGAAGGTGATATTACGCTAGTGCCCGTCGGGCCACTCAGTAATATTGCAGTCGCAATGCGCATGCAGCCTGCTATTTTGCCTAAAATACGTGAAATCGTTCTGATGGGCGGGGCGTACGGCACGGGTAATTTTACCCCGTCGGCAGAATTCAATATCTTCGCCGATCCAGAAGCTGCCCGGGTTGTCTTCACTTCCGGCGTGCCGCTGGTAATGATGGGACTCGACTTAACTAACCAGACTGTCTGTACAGCAGAGGTGATCGCGCGGATGGAAAAAGTCGGGGGCGCGGCTGGAAAATTGTTCAGCGATATCATGAATTTCACGCTCAAAACTCAGTTTGAAAATTACGGACTGGCGGGCGGACCGGTACACGATGCCACCTGCATAGGCTATCTCATTAACCCTTCACAGATTCACACTCAGGACATGTACGTCGAAATCGATGTGAACAGCGGCCCATGTTATGGACGTACCGTCTGTGATGAGTTGGGCGTGCTGGGCAAGCCCGCAAATGTCAAAGTGGGGATGAGTATCGACACCCATCAATTTTGGGATTTAGTGGAAGAGTGTGTGGGCATGTACCGTTTGGCTAAATAACGGCATCTGAATCCAGGCATGTTCCACCTGACA
The DNA here is from genome assembly GCA_902706235.1 of Citrobacter sp. 18056. Taxonomy (GTDB): domain Bacteria; phylum Pseudomonadota; class Gammaproteobacteria; order Enterobacterales; family Enterobacteriaceae; genus Scandinavium; species Scandinavium manionii. Next base: position 287,432 of record CACSJR010000003.1, read on the forward strand.
TGCCTGAAACTCTTCCTGGGCAGCAAGCGGTCGCCCTTAAAAATCAGACCTGGCACAAGAGATGATCATTATGGATATAATGAGAAGTTTTCTGGGTATGGTAGTTTTACTGGCAATTGCGTTTTTACTGTCGGTAAATAAGAAAAATATTCGCTTGCGCACTATTGGTGCGGCATTGTTATTACAGATTGTTATTGGTGGTATTGTGCTTTATTTCCCTCCGGGAAAATGGCTAGCTGAACAGGCGGCCTTAGGCATTCATAAAGTTATGTCATACAGCGATGCCGGAAGTACTTTTATTTTTGGTTCTTTAGTCGGGCCAAAAATGGATGTGGTATTTAATGGTGCTGGTTTTATTTTTGCTTTTCGCGTATTACCAGCCATTATCTTCATCACAGCGTTAGTTAGTTTGCTGTATTACATTGGCATAATGGGGAGCTTGATCCGAATTTTGGGGGGGATTTTCCAGAAAGCCCTGGATATCAGCAAGATCGAATCTTTTGTTGCCGTAACAACCATCTTTCTCGGGCAAAACGAAATCCCGGCAATTGTGAAGCCGTTTATGGATAAGCTCAATCGCAACGAACTGTTCACTGCGATTTGCAGCGGGATGGCCTCCATTGCCGGTTCAACGATGATCGGTTATGCAGCGCTTGGCGTGCCGATTGATTATCTGCTGGCAGCTTCATTGATGGCAATCCCCGGCGGTATTCTGTTTGCCCGGATGCTGAGCCCAGCCACAGAGGCTTCTCAGGTCTCGTTCAATAATTTGTCTTTCACAGAAACACCGGCAAAAAGCGTGATTGAGGCGGCGGCCTCAGGCGCAATGACCGGGCTGAAAATTGCCGCAGGCGTCGCGACGGTGGTAATGGCTTTCGTGGCTATTATTGCCTTACTGAACGGTATTATTGGTGGCGTTGGCGACTGGTTTGGTTTTGGTCACGCCACGCTTGAAGGTATTTTCGGTTATCTGCTTGCGCCACTGGCATGGTTAATGGGGGTGGATTGGGGCGATGCTAACCTTGCGGGGAGTTTGATAGGGCAAAAACTGGCGATCAACGAGTTTGTGGCATATCTGCATTTTTCGCCTTATCTGCAAGCAGGCAGCAGCCTGGATGTGAAAACTATCGCCATTATCTCTTTTGCACTGTGTGGATTCGCCAACTTTGGCTCCATTGGCGTCGTGGTCGGGGCATTTTCAGCCATTGCACCGCAGCGTGCGCCGGAGATTGCACAACTTGGCTTTCGGGCGTTACTTGCGGCCACGCTCTCCAATCTGATGAGCGCGACCATTGCCGGTTTCTTTATCGCTCTGGCGTGATACCGATGAGCACAGTGGATGTGCTCGTTTTACGCCGCCGCAACTTCATTCTGCTGCGCTTTCAGCCATGCGATTTCTTCAGCCCAGATATCTGGATTAACGGTTTCCAGCACCATCGGGATGCCGTCGAAGCGGTTGTCCTGCATTATCCAGCGGAACGCATCGTGGCCGATATTGCCTTCACCGAGGCTGTGATGGCGGTCAACGCGGCTGCCGAAAGCGCTCTTGGCGTCGTTCAGGTGCATTCCGCGCAGGTAGTTAAAGCCAACGATACGTTCGAATTCTGCGAAGGTTTTTTCACACTCTTCAGCGCTGCGTAAGTCGTAGCCTGCGGCGAAGGCGTGGCAGGTATCGATGCACACGCCGACGCGAGATTTATCTTCCACGCCGTCGATGATGGCCGCCAGGTGTTCGAACTCAAAGCCCAGGTTGCTGCCTTGACCTGCGGTGTTTTCGATAACCGCGGTGACGCCTTCGGTTTGTGCCAGTGCGATGTTGATCGACTCGGCGATGCGCGCCAGACAATCATCGACCGGGATTTGCATCAGGTGGCTACCAGGGTGGAAGTTCAGCAGCGTCAGCCCTAACTGCTGACAGCGGGTGAGTTCGTCGACGAAGGCTTCACGTGATTTTTCCAGCGCATCGGTGACGGGATGGCCGAGGTTAATCAGGTAGCTGTCGTGCGGCAGGATTTGCGCAGGAGAGAAATGGTATTTTTCGCAGGCGACTTTGAAATCGTCGATGACCTCGCTGGTCAGCGGGGCCGCGCGCCACTGGCGCTGGTTCTTGGTGAACAGGGCGAATGCAGTGGCCTCAAGTTCCGCAGCGCGAATCGCGGCATTGGCGACACCGCCGGAGGCGCTGACATGTGCTCCGATAAATTTCATAAAAAACTCCTGTTAAACCCGCCTAAAAGGAAATGCATAGCAAAGGCTAATCATAGCGGGTTAACAGGAGAGTGATACAGTGCTTTATGCCATCAGGGCATGAACTGCAACGTTAATCATGCCGCCGCCGATGATGAGCCAGACGAACAACACCAGTGCCATCAGCAGCGGTTTCGCTCCGGCTTTTTTCAGTGCGCTGACATGGGTGGTTAAGCCCAGAGCCGCCATCGCCATCGCTAACAGTACGGTGTCGAGGGTTACCAGCACGTCTACAACCGCTTTAGGTAACAGGTGGAACGAGTTGAAAATCGCCACCACGATGAACAGGATCGCAAACCACGGAATGGTGATTTTGCTTTTTTCACCGCTACCCGCCGGTGCCAGTTGTTTAACGCGAGCGGCCAGGATAATCAGGAACGGTGCCAGCATCATCACGCGCAGCATTTTGGCAATCACAGCAGCGTTTTCAGCATCCGGGCTGACGGCGTGTCCTGCCGCCACAACCTGTGCAACTTCATGCATGGTTGAACCCATGTAAATCCCGTAGGTTTCCGGAGTAAACCAGTGGGCCAGTACCGGGTACATCGCCGGGTAGAGGAAAATGGCAATGGTCCCGAAAATCACAACCGTCGCAACCGCCACGGTGACTTTGCTGGATTCGGCTTTCAGTACCGGTTCCGTCGCCAGTACGGCCGCCGCGCCACAGATACTGCTGCCCGCGCCAATTAACCAACTGGTCTGTTTATCAAGGCCAAACACTTTCTGGCCGAGGAAAGACGCCAGTAAAAAAGTGCTGGAAAGCGTCAGCACGTCGATGGCGATCCCGCTGAAACCTACGTCAGCAATTTGCGAAAACGTCAGGCGAAAGCCATAAAGAATGATGCCCAGACGCAGCAAATGCTGCTTGGCGAACAACACACCGCCGTCGCAGCGCTGCCAGATTTTTGGGTAAACCGTGTTGCCGACGACCATCCCAAGCAGAATAGCCATCGTCAGTGCGCTAAAGCCCGCGCCGGCAATCGCCGGAATGCTTCCGGTCCACAGTGCAACGCCGGTAATCAAGGCGGTAAGCGCCAGACCCGGGACAAAATGCCCGAGCGAATGTCGGTGTTTGTTAAGCGTGAGTGTTGTCATAACCTTCTCCTTTATCTGGATTAAAGGTTACGTGCCGCTGGCTTAAAAATAAAATTGATTATATGTTTATAATCAATCTGAATAACTGGTATGCCCGACATACTTCAAGCCACCGTTGCGTTGGCTGCAACTCGAATTATGTAGGGTATATAAATGAAGGTTCTCTATGCATATCACCTTACGTCAGCTTGAAGTGTTTGCCGAAGTGCTAAAAAGCGGTTCGACAACCCAGGCCTCGCAAATGCTGTCGTTATCGCAGTCGGCGGTCAGCGCGGCGCTTACCGATCTGGAAGGTCAGCTCGGCGTGCAGCTGTTCGACCGGGTCGGGAAACGACTGGTGGTGAACGAACATGGCCGTCTGTTGTATCCGCGCGCGCTGGCGACGCTGGAACAGGCAACCGAAATCGAGCAGCTGTTTCGTGAAGATAACGGCGCTATCCGTGTTTTCGCCAGCAGCACCATCGGTAATTACATTCTGCCGGAAATCATCGCCCGCTATCGCCGTGATTTTCCGTCGCTGCCGCTGGAGCTCAGCGTCGGTAACAGTCAGGACGTGATCAACGCCGTCAGCGATTTCCGCGTGGATATCGGACTCATCGAAGGCCCATGCCACGCCGCAGAAATTATTGCCGAACCCTGGCTGGAAGATGAGCTGGTGGTGTTCGCCGCTCCTGGCTCGGCGTTACTGACAGGGGAGGTGACGCTGGCGAGGCTGGCCGAAGCGCCGTGGATCCTTCGCGAGCGCGGTTCCGGTACGCGTGAAATCGTCGATTACCTGCTGTTGTCCCATTTGCCGGAATTTCATCTCGGGATGGAGCTTGGTAACTCTGAGGCCATCAAGCACGCGGTGCGCCACGGCCTGGGCATCAGCTGTCTGTCACGGCGCGTGATTGCCGAACAGCTCGACAGCGGCACGCTGGTCGAACTTCCCGTCCCGCTGCCGCGCCTGACGCGCAAGCTCTGGCGCATCCATCACCGGCAAAAACACCTTTCAAATGCGCTGCGGCGTTTCCTGCGATATTGCGATATTTGATGGTATGGCGAAACGGCAGAATAAGGGCTTTACTTATAATTTGTGCTTCATCATGAAGCTCTCTTATAAGTGCGCATTTGTGCCGGAAGGAACAGCGATCGTCTGCTACAATCGCGCCTCATTTTTTGGAAGGACAGCATTTTCCTATGGTTTCCGAAACTAAAACCACAGAAGCGCCCGCGCTCCGTCGCGAACTTAAGGCGCGTCACCTGACGATGATCGCTATTGGTGGTTCAATCGGTACAGGGTTGTTTGTTGCCTCAGGGGCAACCATTTCGCAGGCGGGCCCAGGCGGCGCACTGCTTTCTTACATTCTTATTGGTCTGATGGTGTACTTCCTGATGACAAGCCTTGGCGAACTGGCAGCATTTATGCCGGTGTCAGGCTCGTTTGCGACCTATGGTCAGAACTATGTAGAAGAAGGTTTCGGCTTCGCGCTGGGCTGGAACTACTGGTACAACTGGGCGGTAACTATCGCCGTCGACCTTGTCGCCTCACAGCTGGTCATGAATTATTGGTTCCCGGACACGCCGGGCTGGATCTGGAGCGCACTGTTCCTCGGCATTATGTTCCTGCTGAACTGGATCTCGGTCAAAGGTTTCGGTGAAGCGGAATACTGGTTCTCGCTGATTAAAGTGACTACCGTCATCATCTTTATCGGTGTTGGCGTGCTGATGATTTTCGGCATCTTTAAAGGCGCGCAACCGGTAGGCTGGAGCAACTGGACAACCGGCGATGCGCCGTTTGCTGGCGGTTTTGCCGCGATGATTGGCGTGGCGATGATTGTCGGCTTCTCTTTCCAGGGTACCGAACTTATCGGTATCGCGGCGGGTGAATCCGAAGATCCAGAGAAGAACATTCCACGCGCGGTGCGTCAGGTGTTCTGGCGTATCCTGCTGTTCTATGTGTTCGCAATCCTGATTATCAGCTTGATCATTCCTTATACCGATCCGAGCCTGCTGCGTAACGACGTGAAAGACATTTCCGTCAGCCCGTTCACGCTGGTGTTCCAGCATGCTGGCCTGCTGTCTGCGGCGGCGGTAATGAATGCGGTTATCCTGACGGCGGTGCTGTCTGCCGGTAACTCCGGGATGTATGCCTCGACTCGTATGCTTTACACCCTGGCCTGTGACGGTAAAGCCCCGCGTATTTTCTCTAAGCTTTCCAAAGGCGGCGTACCGCGTAACGCACTGTATGCGACCACCGTGGTGGCGGGGCTGTGCTTCCTGACTTCTATGTTCGGCAACCAGACCGTTTACCTTTGGCTGCTGAATACTTCAGGAATGACCGGGTTTATCGCCTGGCTCGGGATTGCTATCAGCCATTACCGTTTCCGTCGCGGTTACGTGATGCAGGGGCATGATCTGAATAATCTGCCGTACCGTTCGGGCTTCTTCCCGATTGGGCCAATCTTTGCATTCGTCCTGTGTCTGATTATCACGCTCGGCCAGAACTACGAAGCCTTCCTGAAAGATACCATTGACTGGGGCGGTGTAGCGGCAACCTACATCGGTATCCCGCTGTTCCTGGTTATCTGGTTTGGCTACAAGCTCTCGAAGGGCAGTCGCTTCGTACGCTACAGCGAAATGACATTCCCGGAACGCTTCAAACAGTAAGTGATTATTCCCCTATGAAAGCCCTCCAGTCGGAGGGTTTTTTTTTGCCAGGCAGCTCTGCGCTTGCGTGGGCCTATGGATTTTGTAGATACGGCAAGCGTAGCACCAACGGGCATCTTGATGCCTTTGCTATATCCTTCAGACATAATTTCTCACAATTGAATTGATAATTGTTATCATTCTTCTTATCATCTACGCACTTTCAGGATGAAGCCACTCCCCGCATCTTGTCCGAGGACGTAACCGGACCAGGGTGACCAGCCACATCTGCACTTTTTTTGGTTGTTGTTGTTTACCTCATGGAGAAAGGAAATGTTCAGGTTAAATCCTCTTGTTCGGGGCGGGTTGTGCGCATCCGCATTCGCGCTGGCGATGCCAGTAATGGCTGAAAACGACGATGAAACCCTGGTGGTCACGGCCTCCGCGACGGAGCAGAGCGTGAAAGATGCGCCAGCCAGCATCAGCGTGATTACCCAGCAGGATCTTCAGCGTCGTCCGGTGCAGAATCTGAAAGACGTATTACAGGACGTCCCGGGCGTGCAGCTCACCAACGAAGGGGATAATCGCAAGGGCGTCAGTTTGCGTGGACTCGACAGCAGCTACACCTTGATTCTGGTCGACGGCAAACGCGTTAACTCGCGCAACGCCGTGTTCCGCCATAACGATTTTGATCTCAACTGGATCCCCGTGGACGCCATCGAACGCATCGAAGTGGTGCGTGGCCCGATGTCGTCGTTGTACGGTTCCGATGCGTTAGGCGGTGTGGTGAACATCATCACCAAAAAAATCGGCCAGAAATGGCACGGTACGCTGACCGCCGATACCACGATTCAGGAACATCGTGACCGCGGCGACACCTACAATGGGCAGTTCTTTACCAGCGGCCCGCTAATTGACGGCGTGCTGGGGTTGAAAGCCTACGGCAACCTGTCCAAACGTGAAAAAGACGAACAGCAGAAATCCTCGACGGCGGCCAGTGGTGAATCCCCGCGCATTGAAGGCTACACCAGTCGTGACGGTAACGTAGAGTTTGCCTGGACGCCAAATGACAACCACGATTTTACCGCCGGATACGGCTTCGACCGTCAGGACCGTGATTCTGATTCCCTCGATAAAAACCGCCTGGAACGCCAGAACTATTCCTTAAGCCACAACGGCCGTTGGGACGTGGGCAACAGTGAACTGAAATTCTATGGCGAAAAAGTGGATAACAAAAATCCGGAAGCGGCTGGCGTTATCACTTCTGAAAGTAATTCGATTGACGGCAAATACGTGCTGCCACTGGACGCCATCAATCAGTTGCTGACGGTGGGCGGCGAATGGCGTCACGATAAGCTTAAAGACCCGGTCAATTTACAGGGCAGCGGCAACACATCCGCCAGCCAGTACGCGCTGTTTATCGAAGACGAATGGCGGATTTTCGAGCCGCTGGCGCTGACCACCGGCGTGCGTATGGACGATCACGAAACCTACGGCGATCACTGGAGCCCGCGTGCGTATCTGGTGTACACCGCCACCGACACCGTGACGGTGAAAGGCGGCTGGGCAAATGCCTTCAAAGCGCCATCATTACTGCAGCTCAGCCCGGACTGGACCACCGGTTCCTGCCGTGGCGCCTGTGAGATTGTGGGTAGCCCGGACCTGAAACCGGAAACAAGTGAAAGCTATGAGCTCGGTATTTATTACGCCGGAGAAGAAGGCTGGCTGGAAGGCGTACAGGGCAGCATCACGACTTTCCAGAACGACGTCGATGACCGCATCAGCATCAGCCGTACCGCTAACGTCGATCAGGCGAAAGACTACCCGAACTACGTGGGTCTGAATGCCGACGGCGAACCGATTTTCCGTTATTACAACGTCAACAAAGCGCGTATCCGCGGCGTAGAAACCGAGCTGAAATTCCCACTGGCGGAAGACTGGAAAGTCACGCTGAACTACACCTACAACGACGGTCGAGACCTGAGTAACGGCGGCAACAAACCGCTGTCCGAGCTGCCTTACCACACGGCGAACGGTGTGGTGGACTGGCAGGCGACGCAGGACTGGTCATTCTATATGCAGGCGAACTACAGCGGCGAGAAACGCGCCATGACCACAAACGGCGCAACCCCGGGCGGATACGTCATCTGGAACACCGGCGGCGCATGGCAGGCGACGAAGAACGTTAAGCTGCGTGCGGGCGTGCTGAACCTGACCGATAAAGATCTTAGCCGCGACGATTACAGTTACAACGAGGACGGACGTCGCTACTTTATGGCAGTGGATTACCGCTTCTGATGGGCATTGTCAGGCAGCGGCGGGAGCGGCTGCCTGATGATGATTTACAAGCGATGAAGTCTGGAGAGTAAAGCCAGGGAGAGCGTCGTTAATAATATGGCGATCACCGCATACATATACACCCCCGACCATGCCCAGCTATTTTTAATCAGAATAACCGGCACACCGGCCATTGCGGCGCCGACGTAGCTAAACAGTCCTCTGAAACCGGTGACAGAACCCGCGGCATTTTTGTGTGTCACGTCGAGACACCCGACAGCAAAGAGCATGTGCGGCCCGTACAGGGCAAATCCCATAATCGTGAAGAGGACGGCGGTCATGGTGTAGGAGGTATCCTGCACCAGAGGGATAAGCGCAATACACACACATAACATCAGGGCAAAAATCAGACCGGTCATCCAGCGGTTACTTTTAAACATGAAATCTGACAAATATCCCGCCAGCAATCCCCCTGCAAGCCCACCTCCTTCGAACCAGGAGATAATGGAGTTCGCTTTAATCAGACTCCAGCCATGAACCTGAGAATAGTAAATCTGTGGCCAGTCATTGAGGATCGTGCGAGCAACATAGACTGACATATCGCCAATGATAATGATCCATACCAACGGGTTAGTGAGAATATATTTTACGAAAACCTGCCAAAAGCTCAGATTAACGGGGCTGGCGTTGACTTGCGCGAGTTCCGTGGGATCATTTCGCCACACGCCGACGGCGGGTAATCCTAACGTGCCTGGACGATCCTTAATGGTATACAAGGCGACGACCCCCATTAACAGCGAGATCACGCCGGGAACATAAAAGCCCATTTTCCAGCTTCCGCTAAAGGCAATGGCGAAGCTGGTAATCAGTGGGGCAAGACTACCGCCAATATTGTGTGCCGCTTCGACGATCGCCCACCAGCGACCACGTTCATTTTTAGAAAACCAGCAGGCCATAATTTTCGCCATTGGCGGAAAGCTGGTGCCCTGAAGGATCGCGTTAAGGCTATAGAGCACATAAAATGCTGCCACACTGTCAGAGAAGCCAAACAGAATATTGACAATACCGACCCCGATAAGCACCGGTCCGGTCATCGCTTTGGGGTTAATTTTATCGACCAACATACCGCCGACAAATTTCATTGAGCCATAAAGAATGTAAAAAAGCGAAGACATGATGGCGAAGTCTTCTGCTGTCAGCGAGGTGTCCGTCAGCATCGCTGGCATCGCCGATGCGAAGTTTTTTCGGGTTAAATAAAATACCGCGTAAGAGATAAATACGGATGCAATGATTTCTGCCCTGAATTTTTTATAAACAGGGTCGATCTCTTTCTTTTCTTTGACAACGGGAAGGTCTTCCTGACTGAAAATAAATTTTTTTATGCTCATGTTGAATTTCTCTTCCAGCAATACAGGGGAGTTATAAACCGTCTTCGAGCAAAAATAGTAACGATTCGAATCCATTAAAATTAATTTGCTGGTGAATATGTTCTTTCACCAGGGGTTTGGCTTTCCACGCAAGACCTGTTCCTGCCTGAAGTAGCATTGGGAGGTCGTTAGCGCCATCACCACAGGCGATGACATTCGATAACGAAATATTCAAATCTGCTGCCAGATTAATCAGCGTCTGCTTTTTATTCTCAGCATTGATTATCGGATGCGTGATATTTCCGGTTAAGACGCCATTCTTCATTTCAACGGTGTTGGAGAACGCGAAATCGAGTTGATATCGTTTTTTTAGCCGTTGAGCAAAGAGGTCTAATCCGCCGGAGATAATCGCGGTTTTGAATCCTTTTGCTTTAAGAATGGGGAGGATAATGTCAAGCCCTGGCGACAGGGTCATCCGGTTGCAGACATCATCCAGTACCGCGTTATGTGTCCCGCTAAGCATTGCGATACGCCGGGTAAAACTGGTATCGAAATCGAGTTTTCCTTCCATCGCTTGCTGAGTCAGCGCCGTAATTTTCTCAGATATGCCCAGTGTTCGGGCGATTTCATCCACGCCTTCCTCTTCGATAAACGTCGAGTCCATATCAAACACAATAAGTCCATTGGCAGGGATGACGGCGGGTTTGTAGAAAAAATCAAATTGCATTTCCAGAGCAGCACGGCGTAATGGCTGGTAAAAATGGCCCCCGACGACATCGCCTGAAATAACGAGTTTGAGGTAGTCTCTGTTTATCATTGGAGAATGATGTTTGGTTAACATGTACAGCGTGTTGCCTGACGGGTTATTCATGAGATGCTGATGTAACCATGAGGTAATAGGTTCAGACGTATTGTGCGTAATAAAGTAAAGGGTTTTCATCTTACCGCTCCTTTGTGTCTGGCGGCATTATAATGGAGCGCTGTTTTGCCCGGCATCACTCACTATCACAGTTGTGAATACGTATAAAAAATTAAAAAGTATTGTTTTTGATACCGCTAATTCATGCGGTGCGAAAGGTGTCATTTTTGATACGCTAATCACATCATAAAAGCGATGACAATGTAGGCTAAAACTTTCAGGAAGAGGGTAAGACAGAAATGGAAAGCGCTATCAATATATTTAAAATTGTGATTGGTCCATCCAGTTCACGGACGGCGGGGCCAATGCGAGCGGCATTTAACTTTATGTCGCAATTAAAGCAGCATAATTCGTTCCCACTGCTCAGAAAAATTGAGGTCGAGCTGTATGGCGCCTTGTCGTTAAGCCGGAATTGCCACAATGTCGATATTGCTCTGTATCTTGGGTTGCTGGGGAATCTGCCGGACAGCGTAGATTTAGCTGGACAACTGAGTGCAATAAAGCGCGCAGAAACAGAAGGCATACGGGTATTTTCGCCCTCTGTTACGGTGGCCGTGACCATCATTGCCAATCATCAGGCCCATCCGGGCCATCCTTATGCCATGACATTCCGCGCCAGGGATGATTGGTTTACGCTCTATGAAGAAACCTGGTTTTCCATCGGCGATGGACAGACACGCAAAGCCGGGGAGGCAAAGGATCACTCTGCTACGTTAGCCACCCTATCACCTTTCGAATTTCAAAATGCCTGCGAACTGTCGCTGCTATGCCAGCGAAACGGCTTATCTGTGGCGGCGTTGATGATGAAGAATGAACTTGCAACACGTTCAGCGTTATCCGTGCAGGAGGATCTGAACCGGAAATGGGCCGTCATGAAGGAGGCGGTTCAGCGCGGTTTGAATACTGAGGGATTGCTCCCGGGCCCCTGGCAGGTCCCACGCCGGGCTTGCGCGCTTCACAAATTATTACTGGTGAAAGGGGAGGCGAATGATTTTTTGACCGCGCTGAACTGGGTCAATGTTTTTGCCATTGCCGTCAGCGAAGAGAATGCGGCGGGTGGCGTGGTGGTGACGGCCCCGACCAACGGCGCCAGCGGAATTATTCCGGCGGTATTGTGCTGGTATGAAAAATTTATCGGCGAACTGAATCCGTCATCCGTCAGCCGTTTTTTTCTGACCGCAGCTGCTGTGGCGATGCTCTTTAAACGTAATGCGTCCATTTTAGGGTCGGAGGTAGGATGCCAGGGAGAGATTGGCGTGGCCTGTTCAATGGCCGCAGCAGGGTTAGCGGAATTGATGGGGGCGTCGGTCGGACAGGTGTTGAGTGCGGCGGAAATCGCCATGGAGCACCACTTGGGGCTGACCTGCGACCCGGTTGGCGGTCAGGTACAAATACCGTGTATAGAGCGTAACGCGATATCAGCAGTGAAAGCCATCAACGCAGCAACCATGGCGATGAGTCGCGTAAGCGAGCCTTGTGTTTCACTGGATGAGATCATTGCCGCGATGTACGAAACCGGGAAGGACATGAGCGCGAAATACCGTGAAACTTATCATGGCGGCCTTGGCAAAGTGCAGCCAAGAAGAAGGGGAGCATCCAGTGAAATTTAATACCATGAATAACGATGAGATTATTTTATCGTTGTGCGCCCGCATTAAAGAGACGCGGATATCATTAGCGCTGACCCAGCAACAGCTGGCTGAACGGGCGCAGGTAGGCATTGCGACGATCAAACGGATTGAAAAGGGAGGCGGCCTGAATCTTGACACGCTTATTTCTGTGCTTCGGGCGCTGGATAAATTACATAACCTTGATGCGATATTATTTGAATCAGAGATGCGTCATTTTCACGATTCTCATGAAGGGGGCGAGCGGATCGGGCGGCTACATGTCCGACAGCCAGTGGCTGAGCTGAAAAAGAAATCATTAGCGCCGCAGGCTGACGAACTGAATTTCAGTACGGCGCTGGAAAAGACATTACGCTGGTGATGACGACAGCAAATGCCGGGCATGGAAGCGCAGATGGTCCTCAATAAAAGACGCAATAAACCAGTAGCTGTGATCGAACCCGGACTGAATGCGCAGCGTTAACGGCCACTGGGTCTGGCGGGCGGCTTCGGCCAGCACCGCAGGTTGCAGTTGATCCGCCAGGAACTGATCGGTATCACCCTGATCGATTAACGTCGGAATGGCGCTGGCCGCGTCACTCGATAACATCAGCGCACAGCTGTCCCACGCTTGCCAGCTGGATTTGTCTTCACCGAGATAAGCACTAAACGCCTTCTGGCCCCACGGCACGCGGGTCGGGTTAACGATTGGTGCAAAGGCGGAAACGCTGGTGTATTTGCCCGGGTTTTTCAACGCCAGAATCAACGCGCCGTGGCCACCCATCGAATGGCCGGAAATCGCGCTGCGCTCGGCGACGTTAAACTGTGCCTGAACCAGCGCGGGGAGTTCGTCGCGCAGATAATCGTACATCCGGTAATGCGCGGCCCACGGGGCCTGCGTCGCGTTGAGGTAGAACCCGGCGCCTTTGCCGAGATCGTAGCCTTCGTTGTCCGCTACGTTTTCGCCGCGTGGGCTGGTGTCTGGCATGACCAGAACGATACCGAGTTCGGCTGCGACGCGCTGGGCCCCTGCTTTTGTCGCGAAATTCTCGTCGTTGCAGGTCAGGCCTGACAGCCAGTACAGCACTGGCGGCGGCGTATTATCGCGCGGCGGTGGCAGAAAAATACTGAACGTCATGGCGCAGTTCAGCGTGCTGGAGTCGTGCCGCCAGCGTTGCTGCCAGCCCTCAAAACAACGGTGCTCTTCGAGCAATTCCATGCAAGGCCCCCGGGTGAGTGATTGAAAATGTTCTGTTTCATCATACAGATCATGCGCAGTGATGAATAACTTTCGCTTCCGCATTGCAGTTACATGCTGCATCATAAACATAACTTTACATTAACATGCGAGACTAACATGGCGCTACGTACCGCGCTGAGTGGGTTTGTCATGCTGGTGGTCGCCATGGGGATTGGGCGTTTTGCCTTTACGCCTCAGGTACCGCTGATGATTGCTGACGGACAGCTTACGCTGACCAGCGCCGGGCTGGTCGCCGCGATGAATTATCTGGGATATTTACTGGGGGCATGGGATGCAATGCGTGCCCATCGCGGCGTGGAAGGGCGATTGTACGCTGGGATCCTCGGCGCGGTGGGGCTGACGTTTCTCTCTGCCTGGGCCGATAACGCCTGGTTGCACGCCGTTCTGCGACTGGTGATTGGCGCAATGAGCGGCTGGGCGATGGTGTTGACCGCAGCCTGGACCAATGAGCGTCTGGCACAGGCCGGACGTCCCGGCCTGAGCGCCGCGGTGTTTGCCGGGCCGGGGGCGGGGATTGCGGTGAGTGGCCTGTTGGCAGTCTATATCCATGCACAGCAGCTCAGCGCCGCCGCGGGCTGGTTGCTTTACGGTCTGCTGGCGCTGGTGTTGATTGCCTTTATTTCTCGTTGGTTACCGCGTCCTGGCGATTTTCATCGTCCGGGCGGCCAGCCTGAACCTTTGCATTTGACGGCAAGCCTGAAACGGCTGGTCTGGAGCTACAGCCTGGCGGGCTTTGGTTATATTCTGCCCGCCACCTTTTTATCGCAAATGGCCGCCACGCGTTTTCCCGGTAGCCTGTTTGCCCAGTTTCTGTGGCCGGTATTTGGCGCGGCGGCGGTGGTTGGGATTGGATTGAGTATTTTGCTGCGCGATGTTGGCCACAGCTATCAGCGACTAGCGATTGTGTTGTGGTTACAGGGCGTCGGCGTGCTGGCCGCCTGGTTGGTTCCGGGAATGAGCGGTCTGGTGATCGGCGCGTTGCTGGTGGGCGGCGGCTTCCTGTGCGCGGTGCAGCTTTCACTACTCTACGGACGGGAACTCGCACCGCAGCATACCCGTTACATGGCGGGTTTACTGACCACCGGTTATGCCATTGGTCAGCTTGTCGGGCCGATGACTTCCGCGCTTTCCACCTGGCTTACCCAACGCCTTGAACCGGCCCTGGGCGTGGCGGCTATCGCGCTGTTGATAGGCGGAATGCTGGTCTGGCGTTCGCCGCAAGAAAGGTTAAGCCAATTTCAATAATTATCGCCGTGAATACTGGATTCTGTGCGCGGCCTCACGCACAATGAGTGCTCACTTTGCCCTCAGAGTGCAAAGGTCGCCACACCTGCAGGAGAACAAGAATGCCATCATTGAGTAAAGAAGCCGCGCTGGTTCATGAGGCGCTGTTAGCGCGTGGTCTGGAAACGCCGCTACGTCCCCCGGTTGAACTGGATAATGAATCACGCAAGCGTCTGATTGCCGGTCATATGACTGAAATTATGCAGCTGCTGAATCTCGATCTCAGTGATGACAGCCTGACGGAGACGCCGCACCGCATCGCCAAGATGTACGTCGATGAAATCTTCTCTGGCCTCGATTACGCCAACTTCCCGAAAATCACCGTCATTGAGAATAAAATGAAGGTCGATGAAATGGTGACCGTACGTGATATCACCTTGACCAGCACCTGTGAGCATCACTTTGTCACCATCGACGGCAAAGCGACCGTGGCCTACATTCCGAAAGAGTCGGTGATTGGCCTGTCGAAGATTAACCGCATTGTGCAGTTCTTTGCCCAGCGTCCGCAGGTGCAGGAGCGTCTGACGCAGCAAATCCTGACCGCGTTGCAGACTCTGCTCGGCACCAATAACGTGGCGGTTTCCATTGATGCTGTGCATTACTGCGTGAAAGCGCGTGGCATTCGTGATGCGACCAGCGCCACAACGACCACTTCGCTCGGTGGACTGTTTAAGTCGAGCCAGAACACCCGCCAGGAGTTTCTGCGCGCCGTTCGTCACCACAACTAATTCTTAAAGCAGGTACTTAATGGAGCGAAACGTCACGCTGGATTTTGTTCGCGGCGTCGCTATTCTCGGGATCCTGCTGCTTAATATCGTTGCCTTTGGCTTGCCAAAGGCGGCGTATCTCAATCCTGCCTGGTACGGCGATATCACTCAACGCGATGCGTGGACGTGGGCCGCTCTCGACCTGTTTGCACAGGTTAAATTCCTGACGCTGTTTGCTCTCCTGTTTGGCGCTGGCCTGCAGTTGCTGCTTCCTCGCGGCAAACGCTGGATCCAGGCGCGGCTTTCTCTGTTAGCAATACTCGGTTTTGCACATGGGCTGCTGCTCTGGGACGGCGATATTCTGCTGGCGTATGCACTAGTAGGCCTGGTCTGCTGGCGGATGGTGCGTGAAGCGCAAAGCGCTAAATCGATGTTTAACACCGGCGTGGTGCTGTACCTGATTGGCATTGCGGTCCTGGTGTTTTTAGGGCTTATCTCCGGCGATACGCCAAACCGTTCCTGGGTCCCGGACCCGGCCAACCTGCAATATGAGCAGTACTGGAAGCTGAAAGGCGGAATGGAGGCTATCAGCAATCGTACGGATATGCTGTCCGACAATCTGCTGGCGCTTGGTGCACAGTACGGCTGGCAACTGGCGGGTATGATGCTGATGGGGGCCTCGCTAATGCGCTGCGGCTGGCTGAAAGGCCAGTTCAGCCTGTCACATTACCGTCGCGTGGGCATGCTGTTGATAACCCTTGGCGTGCTGATAAACCTGCCTGCGACGATCGCGCAATGGCATTTTGACTGGTCTTATCGCTGGTGTGCGTTCTTGTTACAGGCTCCGCGCGAGCTGAGTGCGCCGTTTCAAACTATCGGATACGCCGCGTTAGCGTACGGCTTCTGGCCACAAATTTGTTTTTCACGCCTGGTAGGAGCGATAGCCTGCGTCGGGCGTATGGCGCTTTCCAACTACCTGCTGCAAACCCTCATCTGCACCACGCTGTACTACCGGTTTGATTTGTTTATGAAATTTGACCGATTGACGCTGCTCACCTTTGTGCCAGCCATTTGGCTGGTGAATATCCTTTTCTCCGTTATCTGGCTGCGCTATTGCCGTCAGGGGCCGGTGGAATGGCTGTGGCGGCAGTTGACCGCACGTGCCGCAGGGGTATCCATTTCTAAAACATCCAGATAACGATCTGGATCACAATCATTAACAAAACGGATGTAACCGTTTCCATCAGTGTGACCTTCTTCACGTAGTCCTCGCCCACTCGCTGCCAGAATAGCCACCTTGCTCAACACAGGGGGTGACTGTGAGTTGCTGCCAATTTCAACAGGACGGTGGTTATGATCACCATTCGTGATGTGGCCCGCCATGCGGGTGTTTCCGTCGCGACCATTTCCCGCGTGCTGAATAACAGCCCGCTTGTCAGTCCTGAAACCCGGGAAATCGTAATGAAAGCCGTCTCGGAGCTGGGGTATCGGCCCAACGCCAACGCGCAGGCGTTAGCGACCCAGGTCAGCGACACCATCGGCGTGGTGGTGATGGACGTGTCGGATGCGTTTTTCGGGGCACTGGTAAAGGCCGTCGATACCGTTGCTCAGCAGTTTCAGAAAAACGTGCTGATCGGCAACAGTTATCACGAAGCGGAAAAGGAACGTAACGCCATTGAGGTGCTGATCCGCCAGCGCTGCAATGCGTTAATTGTGCATTCTAAAGCATTGAGCGACGCAGAAATCAGCGAGTTCCTCGAGCACATCCCCGGCATGGTGATGATTAACCGCATTGTGCCTGGCTATGAACATCGCTGCGTTGGGCTGGATAACGTCAGCGGCGCAATGATGGCGACCAGGATGCTGCTTAATCAAGGGCATACCCGCGTGGGTTATCTGGCCTCCAGTCATGGTATTGAAGATAACCAAATGCGTCAGGAAGGCTGGCTGCGCGCGATGAGCGAGCAGGGCATTGTTGCGCCGGAATCCTGGATTGGCACCGGCTCACCGGATTTGCAGGGTGGCGAAGCGGCGATGGTCGAGCTGTTGGGACGCAATCAGGGCCTGACGGCGGTGTTTGCCTACAACGACAACATGGCGGCCGGGGCGCTGACGACGCTGAAGGATAACGGTATTGCGGTGCCGCAGCATCTGTCGCTCATTGGTTTTGACGATATTCCGATTGCCCGTTACACCGATCCGCAGCTGACGACGGTGCGATACCCGATTGTGTCGATGGCAAAACTGGCGACGGAACTGGCATTAATGGGCGCGGCGGGGAAGCTGGATCCTTTGGCAACTCACTGTTTTATGCCGACCTTAGTGCGTCGTCATTCGGTGGCATTGAAGCAATCTGTGGGGTCGATCACTAACTTATAAAGTGCCGTGATGTAACCGCTTTCAATTTGTGAGTAAATTCACAGTATCTTAACATTTGCCTGTCTATGATGTCAGCGTTTGTAAGGCTGAAACACTATGTAACGGTGATTAATCACTTTTAGTAGTGCAATAAAGCGATAAGCAATCAATTAAACGCACGTTGGAGCGTTACCGAACACGGAAGAGGATTTTTGGATTAATTTTACTTCGGCGGTCAGTAACAATTCATTAACGTTGTGCCTGCCGACATAAGCTACCCTGCATAAAAATAACCGGAGATACCATGAATAAGAAGGTGTTAACCCTGTCCGCTGTGATGTCTTGCATGTTGTTCGGTGCCGCTGCTCATGCAGCTGATACCCGTATCGGCGTAACCATCTACAAATATGACGATAACTTCATGTCTGTGGTGCGCAAAGCAATTGAGAAAGACGGCAAAGCAGCGCCAGACGTTCAGCTGCTGATGAACGACTCGCAAAACGACCAGTCAAAACAGAACGACCAGATCGACGTACTGCTGGCGAAAGGCGTGAAAGCGCTGGCCATCAACCTCGTTGACCCGGCTGCGGCAGGCACCGTAATCGAAAAAGCACGTGGTCAGAACGTGCCGGTGGTGTTCTTCAATAAAGAGCCGTCCCGCAAAGCGCTGGACAGCTATGACAAAGCCTTCTACGTCGGTACTGACTCTAAAGAGTCTGGTGTGATCCAGGGCGATCTGATTGCTAAACACTGGGCGGCTAACCCAAATTGGGACCTGAATAAAGATGGTCAGGTTCAGTTCGTGCTGCTGAAAGGCGAGCCGGGTCACCCGGATGCTGAAGCGCGTACCACCTACGTTATCAAAGAGCTGAACGCGAAGGGCCTGAAAACCCAGCAGCTGCAGTTGGATACCGCAATGTGGGATACCGCTCAGGCGAAAGACAAAATGGACGCATGGCTGTCCGGCCCTAACGCTAACAAAATCGAAGTGGTTATCGCCAACAACGATGCGATGGCAATGGGCGCAGTTGAAGCTCTGAAAGCACACAACAAATCCAGCATTCCTGTGTTTGGTGTGGATGCGCTGCCAGAAGCCCTGGCGCTGGTGAAATCCGGTGCAATGGCCGGTACTGTGCTGAACGATGCAAACAACCAGGCGAAAGCAACCTTCGATCTGGCGAAAAACCTGGCTGATGGCAAAGAAGCCGCTGCGGGTACCAACTGGAAAATCGAGAACAAAGTGGTTCGCGTTCCTTACGTTGGCGTCGATAAAGACAACCTGGCTCAGTTCATCGGTAAGTAATTTTATTTCAGTGTATATCTCCCGTGCTGGATAGTCAGCACGGGAAAATATTAGCGCAGCCAGGGTTAACTATGGTCAGCAATAAAACAGAATCGTCAGGTGAAATCTTGTTGGAAATGAGCAATATCAACAAGTCATTTCCTGGCGTCAAAGCGCTCGATAATGTTAATTTAAAAGTCCGCCCTCATTCCATTCATGCATTAATGGGAGAGAACGGTGCTGGCAAATCGACATTATTAAAATGTTTGTTTGGGATCTACCAAAAAGATTCCGGTAGTATTATTTTTCAGGGAAAAGAGATTGACTTCCATTCCGCGAAAGAAGCACTTGAAAACGGTGTTTCGATGGTGCACCAGGAATTGAATCTGGTTCTCCAGCGCTCGGTGACGGATAATATGTGGTTGGGACGCTATCCGACCAAGGGTGTATTTGTCGACCAGGACAAAATGTACCGTGATACCAAAGCGATATTCGATGAGCTGGATATTGATATTGATCCTAACGCTCGCGTGGGAACATTATCCGTATCGCAAATGCAGATGATCGAAATTGCTAAAGCGTTTTCGTATGACGCCAAAATTGTCATTATGGATGAGCCGACGTCTTCCTTAACGGAAAAAGAAGTCAATCATCTGTTTAAGATTATCCGTAAACTGAAAGAGCGTGGCTGCGGTATTGTTTACATCTCGCATAAAATGGAAGAAATTTTCCAGCTATGCGATGAAATCACCATCCTGCGTGACGGACAGTGGATCACCACTCAGCCGCTGGAAGGGCTGGATATGGACAAGATCATCTCGATGATGGTGGGCCGTTCACTGAACCAGCGCTTCCCGGATAAATACAACACGCCGGGTGAAACGATCCTTGAGGTACGTAACCTCACCTCGCTACGCCAGCCGTCAATTCGTGACGTTTCCTTTGATCTGCGTAAAGGGGAAATCCTCGGTATCGCGGGTCTGGTGGGGGCGAAGCGTACCGACATCGTGGAAACACTGTTTGGTATCCGCGAAAAGTCAGGTGGCACAATAACCCTGCACGGTAAGAAAATTAATAACCATAGCGCGAACGAAGCCATTAACCACGGTTTCGCGCTGGTGACGGAAGAGCGTCGTTCGACAGGGATTTACGCATACCTGGATATCGGTTTTAACTCACTGATTTCGAATATCAAAAATTACCGCGGCAAAGTGGGCCTGCTGGATAACTCCCGCATGAAGAGCGACACCCAATGGGTAATCGACTCAATGCGTGTAAAAACCCCTGGGCACCGGACGCAAATCGGTTCGCTTTCCGGTGGTAACCAGCAGAAAGTCATTATTGGACGCTGGTTATTAACGCAGCCGGAAATTTTAATGCTGGATGAACCAACGCGCGGAATTGACGTTGGCGCTAAGTTTGAAATTTATCAGCTGATTGCGGAGCTTGCGAAAAAAGAGAAAGGGATAATTATTATCTCTTCTGAAATGCCTGAGCTGCTGGGTATTACTGACCGTATTCTGGTAATGAGTAATGGTATGGTTGCCGGCATTGTTGACACTAAAACGACTACGCAGAACGAAATATTACGTCTTGCGTCTTTGCACCTTTAAGATCAGGGGCTCCTCATGAGTGCGTTAAATAAAAAAAGTTTTCTCACTTATCTGAAAGAAGGCGGCATTTACGTTGTTCTTTTGGTATTACTGGCCATCATTATTTTCCAGGACCCCACGTTCTTAAGTCTGCTGAACTTAAGTAACATTCTGACTCAGTCATCTGTCCGTATTATTATCGCCCTCGGCGTCGCCGGGCTGATTGTGACCCAGGGCACAGACCTTTCTGCCGGTCGTCAGGTGGGCCTGGCGGCGGTTATCGCGGCCACGCTGTTGCAGTCCGTCGATAACGCTAACAAGGTGTTCCCGGATTTGGCGACGCTGCCAATTCCAGTGGTGCTGCTGATTGTCTGCGCCATCGGCGCGGTGATTGGCCTGGTGAACGGGATTATCATCGCTTACCTGAACGTGACGCCGTTTATCACCACGTTGGGTACGATGATCATCGTGTACGGGATTAACTCCCTGTACTACGACTTCGTTGGCGCGTCGCCGGTGTCGGGCTTTGACTCGCACTTCTCGACGTTTACCCAAGGGTTTATTGCGCTCGGGACATTCCGTCTCTCGTACATCACCTTCTACGCGTTAATTGCGACGCTGTTTGTCTGGGTGCTGTGGAACAAAACCCGCTTTGGTAAAAACATTTTCGCCATCGGCGGTAACCCGGATGCAGCACGCGTATCCGGCGTTAACGTTGCCCTGAACCTGCTGATGATTTACGCGCTGTCTGGTGTGTTCTACGCCTTCGGCGGGATGCTGGAAGCAGGCCGTATCGGCTCGGCAACCAACAACCTCGGCTTCATGTATGAGCTGGATGCGATTGCCGCCTGCGTGGTCGGCGGGGTGTCATTCAGCGGCGGCGTCGGCACGGTTATCGGCGTAGTGACCGGTGTCATCATCTTTACCGTCATCAACTACGGTTTGACCTATATCGGCGTTAACCCGTACTGGCAATATATTATCAAGGGCGGCATCATCATCTTCGCTGTGGCCCTTGATTCACTGAAGTATGCCCGTAAGAAGTAATCTTTCGTGTAGCAGCGATAAAAACCCGCCGTGAGAACGGTGGGTTTTTTCGTTTATCATCAGAGGGATAAGTGTCTGTATAAATTTAAACAAATTATTACTCCGGTTGTTATTTCACCTTTGGCAGAATTTGTCCTCAAATGCCTTTTCTGATTGTGGCTTTCCGCACGGGAATATCCCGCCTTAAGCAACCGTATTTCCTGCCGTAAACAAGAAAACTGCCACGTCTGCCGTGATATCAACATTGAGTAATTCATGAACTATAGCGAAAAAATTGTACAAGAATGGATGGAGTTTTCCGGCGTTCTTCCCGAACCCGCATTGGTGACGTTAACTGCGATCGCGGAAGAAAAAGCGGGCACATTGGCCGATGCGTTTTACGACATCATGCTCACCGATCCGCATGCCAGCGCATACATCAGTTCTGACGTCGTGCAGTCCCGTCTTCGCAACTCAATGAAAAAGTGGATTATCAACGCGCTGACTCTGAAAGGGGAAGAACTGCTCGGGTTTGCCGCCCATCAGTATGAGATTGGCAATATCCACTCACGCGTGGGCATTCCGGCAAGCCTGGTGCTGAAAGGTATGCGTATCATTACTCAGGAAATGCTGACCTATATTCAGTCACTGGCATTAGAGCCGCAAACCAGCGTGCTGATGCAGAAATATGTATCGGTCTCGATTCAGATTGCCAGCGAGCTGATGACCTATGCCTATGAAAACTATCAGCTCAACGAAGCGAAGAACGAAGAGTCCTACCGCATCTCCAACCTGATTGATAATCCTGAACTCGAAAAAGGCAAACAGCAGGCGGCGCTGTTTAACTGGGAAAACGGGCTGATGTACGCGCTGGTATCACGCACCAGTAATATCCAGTCTTATCTGCTGAACGACTCGGAGTTTGGCCTGTGGTTTCGTCACAAATGCGGCCAGCATTTTGGCAATAAGCCGGAAATTTCTAAGATTGGGATGCTGATTGAAGAGATTGACGGCATGCTGCAAAAAACCGCCAATACCGAAGGCAGCGCGCTGGAGTATATTCAGTCGTTATTAAGCGATATTCGCGCGAAAACGATGATCATCAATAACTTATTCACATCACTGTTTGAAGATGCCACGCGTCTGGAAAATGGCAAAGATGCGTTAACCAAACTGCTCAACCGTCGCTTTATGTCCACCATTCTCAAGCATGAAGTAAAGCTGGTGATGGAGAATGGGCGCAATTTATCGGTGGTGATGCTGGATATCGATCACTTCAAGAAAATCAACGATACCTGGGGCCACTCTGCGGGCGACGAAGTATTGCGTCATCTGGCGACGATCCTGAGCGATAATACCCGCGCCAGCGACTACGTGTTCCGCTACGGCGGGGAAGAGTTCATGATTGTGTATCTGGAATACAGTAAACAGCAGACGCTCAATTTTGTTGAGTCTATTCGCGAGAAGATTTTCAATTCGCCGTGCGAGATGCCTGACGGCTATAAGCTGCAACTGAGCGCCTCGTTTGGCGTCAGTCACTATCGCGGCCACCCGGATTACCAAAAACTGGTGGATGAAGCGGACAAAGCGCTGTACGAAGCGAAAAACACCGGCCGTAACAAGGTTGTGGAGTTTAAAGCCTGACCTGCCTGTACCTGCCCGCCGGTGCGCCGGCGGTCATCATTTATTTTCCTGCCTGCAATTCCAGAAGCTGATCCGGCGTCACCGCCGGGTAGCCCTGCGCATCCTCCGGCACTTCATGCTGCGCCGGGATCGGCACCAGCGGCCCCAGGAAACGCGGTTCGCGCTTGAACAAATAGAGATCGGCTAACGCGCCAAAACGGGCGCCAAATTCGCGCACCCGCACGCTCCACATATTTTTCGGCGACGGCACGGCATAGCACTGCGCCTGAATCCCCATATGCAGGGCGATAAACAGCGCGCGCTCACAGTGGAAACGCTGGGTGATGATGATGAAGTCGTTGGTGTCGAACACTTTGCGGGTGCGGACGATGGAGTCCAGCGTGCGGAAGCCTGCGTAATCAAGCACGATATCCGCTGGATCGACACCTGCTGCAATCAAATCTTTGCGCATCGTCCGTGGTTCGTTGTAGCTCTGCAACGCATTGTCGCCGCTCAGCAGCAGGTAATTCACCTTGCCGCTGTTGTAGGCGTTCAGCGCGCCCTGAATGCGGTAGCGGTAATATTGATTGATAACCCCGGTGCGGTAATACTTGGCGGTGCCCAGCACCACGCCGACCTGGCGGTAGGGCAGGTCCTGTAGTTCATCGTAGATGTAAGGGGCGGTTTTCCAGCTCATCCAGCGGTCGAGACCCAGTGCGGTCAACAGCAGCAGGCCTGACAGGACTAACAGGCTGTATAACGCGCGCTTTAACATGGACTTGGCTCAATGGTGGAAGAAGATTTACTCAGGCTACTGTACCCGCGGGGCAATCGCAAGAAACAGTAGTTTAATTGGGGGGATTTTCAACAGAGCGGGCAAAACGCCCGCTCTGTTGTATCAGGCCAGTAGCGTGCGGTCGATATTCTGACAGCCCAGCGCTTTAAGAGTCGCGACGGTAGCATCCCACTGAATCAACGGCGCATCGGCGCGTTCGGCCAGCATTGCGCGCTGAATGTCCGGATAATCGTAACCGTTCAGGCTCAGCAGGTTCAATGCGCCCTGTAACGGCGGCAGCGTCGGGTTGAATGCGGCGTTCTCGGCGTAGCTGCCAGAGAAAATCGTACCGTCGTGCAGCTCCAGCGCTACGCCGGACGGGGACTTGCTGTACGGCGCATGACAATGGTTGGCAGCCTGGATCGCGGCCTGGGTCAGCGCATCGCCATCCAGCGGATAACCGTGGTCCTGCGCATCCATCAGCAGGGTTTTGATATCCAAATCTTTCGGGCCAAACGCGTCCGGGAGATAGTCTTTCAGGGTGTGCGGTTCGCGTCCTGGTAGATTGATTTGCAGCTCCAGCCCGCTATTCAGTTCGTTCATGAACTGACGGCAATGACCGCATGGTGTGTAGTTCACAGTAATGGCTTTCAGCGCTTTTTCACCACGCAGCCAGGCGTGGCTGATGGCGCTTTGTTCCGCATGAACGGTTTGCTGCATGGTGGCGCCAAGAAATTCCATATTGCCGCCGAAATACCAGGTGCCGCTCACGCCGCGGGCGATAGCGCCAACGTTGAAGTGGGAAAGGTCAGCCCGGGCGCAGGCAGCCGCCAGTGGCAGCAGCGCGAAAGCCAGCGCGTCTTCGTCCAGTCCCGTGGCTGATCTCAGCCCAGAGACCTGCTCAGCGCTCAGCATGGCAGGGAAATGCACATCAGCGAGCACCGGAGCGAGGGCTGACTGCAGTTCCGCACTGAGTTGCGGGAAAGCAGATTGAAAACGTGGATGCATGGCAATTGCCTCATTACAGGTTAAGGGATGACAGTGTACGGACCTGTTAACGGCTAATGTGTGACTTGGATCTTATTTTTTATGCAACTAATGAAAATTGAATGAAAGTTGTGTGATGTATCGCATTAACCGACCACGGCTAAAATCACCGGAAACAGGAATGGGGCAATCAGTGAGGTCATTATTCCGCAAATCACCAACGCCAGCGAACTGAACGCACCTTCCTGATAATCAAGCTCAGCACAACGTGAGGTCCCCAAGGCATGTGAAGCGGTACCCATCGCCAGGCCACGGGCTGCTTTGGTGTTGATACGCATAAGATTTAGCAATGTATGCCCAAATACCGCCCCGAGAATACCGACAAAAATGACGCACACGGCGCTAATGGCGGGGATCCCGCCGATACTACCACTGACCGCCATTGCAATCGGCGTGGTGACAGATTTGGGTAGTACTGACGCGGCGATTTGCGGTGTGGCGCCCATCAGCAACGCGACCGAGGTCCCGGTTATCATCGCCACAACACTGCCAATAAAGCAGATGGTAATAATGGATTTCCAGCGAGCACGTATCTGATGCAGCTGTTCATACAGCGGGAACGCCAATGCGACAACAGCAGGTTGCAACAGGTCGTTGAGTACTTTACTGCCCTGGAAATAGTGGTCATACGGCGTACCAGTGAGCAGCAGAACCGGAATAATCACCACCATCGCGACCAGCAGTGGATTCAGAAGTGGGATTTTAAAACGCGCGGCGAGTCTGCGAGCGGAAAAATACACAATGAGCGTTAACGGTAAAGACCACCAGATGTAATGCATCATTTGTTTTCCGCTCCTTTCTGACCGACGACTTTACGTTCGCCGTGTACGATATGGGAACTCCAGCTGACCACCACCAATATCACCAGCGTACTGACCGCACAAGACACGACCACCGGGCCAAATTGGGCACGTAACACATCAACATACTGCATCACGCCCACGCCAATCGGCACAAACAGCAGCGCCATATAGCGGATGAGAACGTAGCAGCCAGGGTTCACCCATTTTGCCGGGAGAATTTGCAGCGCCAGCAGCACGAAGAGGATAAGCATCCCGATAATGCTGCCAGGAATGGTAATGGGTAGCAGCGACGCGATAAAAATACCCGCATACAGGCAAGCGTAAATCAGTACGAAAGCGCGCAGATATTGCCAGATGATGTTCAGTGTTTTGCTCATGGTCATCGCCCTTGAAGAAACGCATTCATCATACAATTAAACCCTGAACTGTGCTACCGATCACATCATGAATTATGCGCATACAAAATATTCTCTTTTGGCACCCAGGGCAAAGCGCTAAAAAGCGCGAGAAATCTATGGCATACAGTGTAGTTGAAATGGGGCTTCAAACCGCAGGGCAACAACGCTACCATAGCGCTCCATTTTTCTCCGGATACTGATATGCGTGTTCTGCTGGCGCCGATGGAAGGCGTACTCGATTCACTGGTTCGCGGGTTGCTGACTGAGGTCAATGACTACGATCTCTGCATCACCGAATTTCTGCGGGTGGTGGATCAGCTGCTGCCAGCAAAATCCTTCCATCGCCTGTGCCCGGAACTGCTGAATAACAGCCGGACCGATTCCGGCACGCTGGTCCGCGTCCAGCTGCTGGGCCAGCATCCACAATGGCTGGCTGAGAACGCCGCTCGTGCAGTGGAACTCGGCTCATGGGGCGTGGATCTCAACTGTGGCTGGACTAAGTTTATGAAGGATCAACATAGTTCAATAGCTTCATCCAATAATTTGAACTGGATCATGACCGCTAACTAAATGTTCTATATGCGTAATGGTATGATGAAAAAAAGTTCAGTGGAGGGAATCACGGTGGATAAAGCCTTTTGTACTATTGATGAGCAGGAATGGACGGCTGAGGCATTTTACGCGCTGCCCACTGCTGAAATTCAATCAAAAAGACGTAGTTTACTGTGTACCGAATGTAGTGGAGATGCATGGTTTAGACGGTCTAGTTATGGCAATGATGCACCGCATTTTTGTGCCCATCACCAAGAAAACTGCTCATTAGGTACTTCATATGAAGCAGTGGGCGAAGGTAGCAATGATAAGGCATTACCAGTATCAGATGCTGATAGTGGCTTAGTTATAGATCTCGATTTAACTCAAAGCTATGATATTGACGTGAAACTAGCTGAACAAACCTCCGAAGCTACACCTGCAGGACGGAGGTTTACGGGGGACAAATCTAACGACGGTGGCAGTGTAAAATATCCAGCACATTTTACTTTGAAACGATTGCTCTACAAATTAGTACAATCAAAAGGACAATGTTATTTAGAAAAGAAGATCGGCTTCAAAGGTCATGATTTTAGTGATTTACCAGAGAATGGTGCTGAACTATTTGTTGAATTTGCAAATGTTAAGCCATGGATGGATGGAGCACGGAGGATTTTTTGGGGGTTCATTAGTGATGTCGGGCAAACGAATGATGGGAAAATTTGGTTAAACGCGGGTAATATTAAATCAGGTTTAAGTGTTTGTATTCAGCAAGATATAGCTAGTGCTTTCAGAGAACAGTTTAAGGTAGTCAACAGTCTAGACGAGTTGGATGGCTGTCATGCTCTAATTATTGGTAAATGTTTGTATGCAACAACTGGTAAACCGATTCTATGGTGCGGCGATCTTAGCTATGTTGTACTTAGAAGGTATAAATCTGATCAGGAATTATAGCACCAGCTTCTAGAGTAATAATGTCCATTTTGAATTTTTCAGGAAATACATGCGAGTATTACTAGCTCCGATGGAAGGTGTTCTCGACTCGTTAGTGCGAGAGCTTTTAACTGAAGTAAACGACTACGATCATTGCATTACAGAGTTTTTACGTGTAGTCGACCAGTTATTGCCGGAAAAATCCTTTTATCGATTATGTCCTGAATTGCACAATCATAGCCGCACTAAATCCGGCACTTTAGTCCGGATCCAACTGCTAGGGCAGCATCCGGGGTGGCTTGCGGAGAATGCCGTTCGTGCTATTGAGTTGGGGTCAAATGGTGTCGACCTTAATTGCGGATGTCCTTCAAAGCTTGTTAATGGCAGTGGTGGTGGGGCTACTCTTCTCAAAGATCCAGAACTGATCTACCGTGGCGCAAAAGCCATGCGTGAAGCAGTGCCAGCGCACTTACCCGTAACCGTTAAAATTCGACTCGGTTGGGATAGCGATGTGCGGCAGTTTGAAATTGCCGATGCTGTGCAGCAGGCCGGTGCCACTGAACTTGTTGTTCACGGGCGGACGAAAGAAGATGGCTATAAAGCTGAATGCATTAACTGGTCGGCGATTGGCGAAATCCGTAATAGATTATCGATCCCAGTGATTGCTAACGGTGAAATCTGGGACTGGCAAAGTGCGCAAGATTGTATGGCGGCAACGGGCTGTGATGCAGTAATGGTCGGCCGCGGCGCGCTGAATATCCCGAATTTAAGCCGCGTAATTAAATATAACGACACCCGTATGCCATGGCCGGATGTAGTGAAGCTTCTGCAAAAATATAGTCAACTTGAAAAACAGGGCGATACAGGTTTGTATCACGTTGCGCGCATCAAACAATGGCTAGGATATTTGCGTAAGGAATATGTTGAGGCCACAGAACTCTTTACAACGATTCGTACAATGAAACACTCAGACGATATTTCTTTTGCAATTAATGAGCTGGGAAAGTAATTAGAATCAAAGCTCAAATATTATATCAAAACACTGATGGAGATAGTTAATGAGTTCAAACAAAATCACTCAAGACAGATACGATATGGTTTATATCAAACAAAACAATGTTGTTATAGTCCATGTAGAACCTTATACGATTTCAATACTAACAAGAGATCAGGCAGAAAAATTTGGGTTTGATATTTCTAAAATGAAAGAATATGAAAGCATCTGTATTAATGGAATTCCAGAAGGCGGGTATGAACTGGTCGAGTATTATGACGAATATCAGGAACCAGAAATAACAAGAGGTAAATTAGACGATTCCAAACCAGATCCTGAAATTGATATTGAACAATTATTCAAAGATATAGTTTAAAAATAGAGTACTCAAAAGGATATTGGATTTCAAAAAATAAGAGGAAGCCAATTTATCGTATTTGTTATTCACATTAACTCAATGCAATTTAAATAAACACATTGGAAAAGTCATAAGAACAAAACAAAAATTAATTTTTGAAGATGTTAATTAGGAGTTAGATAAGGGGCATCTCAGCCCCTCAAAAAAATAACCATTCACTCTAGAGTTCTTCAGATATACTAATTATGTCCCCTAAAGAGCAACTATAGAGGCTATTAGTTCGCTGTATTATAACTGGCTTCATTCAATTCTAGGATTTTTGATGTGAGCACATCTGGTGTGTTTTCCTGGATCTCAAGCTCTTTAAGTTTGAGTTTGTCGGTAAGTTCATGGTAGCGTAGTTCAAATTCATTTATAATTTGCTTCCATGTTTTTATATATATTCTCTTATTCCCACTTTTTTGCACTAAACCAAATTCACCATGCTGCTTGTTACTTTCAATCTCATCCATAATATTTGCAGATGTAATTTTACTGTCAGATATTTCATTTCCAATTAATATAAAATCCCAGCGTGTATTATCACCCATAAATTCCGCATGTGAGCTTATAACATTTTTATATCGTTTAACTTGTTCAAATTCTTTATCAGTGAGTTTGACACTTGGCCTTTTAAGTTCAATTACAACACAATGGAAATAAGTATTATCCTTATCATCACATCGTTTTCCCTTTAGCGCAGCGAAGATATCCATTTCCTTATTCTTATCAGGATGATTAATTGCGTATTTGTTATAATGTTCTTCATCAAACTCTTTAACATCTTTTAAAAAGACTCGTAAAGCATGGTCAAATTTATCTTCCTCAGAAGCTAGCAATGTATATTGTTCACCAAAAAGCCAAAGATTTTCTTCAATTACTTTTTGAATATGCTTAACTTCATAAGTATCCTTCTTAGGATCTTCAAGTAACTTACTAAAATAGTCAAGAACGTCTAAACGGTCATTAATAAATGAAATCGTTTTTGTGATATTCGATAATGAACTTCGTCTTATCACCCCGGAAAGCTTATCCACCTCAGCATCTGACAACTCTATTATCCCTTCAAAAATATCAAAAAGGTTAGATAGATTATTAGTCTCTACAATTCTGTCCAATAATTTAATTAATATTTTTTTCTGTTTTTTATTTAGACTCTTTGAAAAAAGGGCAGGTTCAGCCTCATAAATGACTTTCACTGTTTCAATGAGTTGAGAACGTCTAAATTCATTGTACATCACATTATCGCTTTTATAATCTGGAAATATCCCATCTGACAAGTATTGACTAATTAGTTGGTCAGCTACATTCGTTTTGAATTTCCTATATTCCTCTCGTAGACAGGATCTGACATAAGAAAGTATGAATTTAAATTCATTTGCATCAACACTGTGAGAGGATTCGCTTATCAAATCGTTATTAACATCAAATGAGTCAAACCACTCTGATTGTACATAAGCAGAACAATAAAATTGTTTACCATTCAACTCTGACAATTCCTTATGCACAACTCTCCCATTCGAATTTAAAAAATATATGTATGATTTTTCGACTACAGGTTTATCAGCCCATTGTACTGTTTTTATATCAAATGAATGATCGTTTATAGATTTGGAGTAAATCTGACTGATATAGTCGATTGGTTTTATTTTTATATTATTGATATAAACAGATATGTCTTTATGCGCTAACATCAACCAAGACACATCATTTTGGACGTAAGGGACAACGTCTTGCTCGAAAGCATCGATCCCTATAGAAATAGGATCAAAAGTTACAAGTGTTCCACAAGCATCTTTACTTGAGGATGTCGGCTGTGAAACAATATACTCATTGACATGGCTAGACATTAGCTCGATTGAAAATTCTTCACCGTCTACACTGGAAGTTTTCCAGCGGGCTCTGTCAGCAAATTTTACAAATGAAAATCGACCTTTTCCTTTTCTTCCTCTCGTAACAGGTGTTCTTAATGTTTTCTTCTGAGAGTCCAGAAATCTATCAAAGGTCTTATCGAGATCAGAATATCTAATTCCTACACCATCATCAGAAACGGAGATTTCTGATAGTCCACTCATTCCGTTAGGAATAGCGTTTATGTAGATATTCTTAGCCCCTGCATCAAAGGCATTCCAAACATATTCACAAAGCGCCTTATTTGGTGCCAGATTCTCCAATTGGCTCAAAACGCTTTGCCCTGTGTTAGTTGTTGTTCTTTTGATACCACTCATCGCCGTCTGCCCCTTGAAGTCCCTGACAAAATACGTCTTGTAAACTTGATCACTATAAATCACCAGACTTAACCAGCAAAGTGATAAAATCTGGCAAAACTGTTTCCCTCCTAATTAATGTTGTGTGGAATGAACAACGCCTGCTTCACGCACGGAACGGTCTGTCAGATAGGGGCAGGTCCTGCGCTATAGTTCTTCAGGTCAAATCTGAGCAAATGCACTCAGTTCAATCTCACCATCGTTGCACATAAGCCTTTTGGGAGAATAGCCATTGCGGGTATTCGTGTCAGATTTAGGGGCATTTTTCTCGTGACCAACCGTCAGACCATGAACAAACAACTAAAGAGCATCCGATGAACCTTGTTTAGTCCAAGTGATAACTTTGTTCATCAATTATTATATTGCCAACATGAATAATACTACTGTTTGTGAAAAATAATACTTTAAATTCAATTTCTTGAATGAAATAAAATACAAATTTCAACATTTAATCCAGAAGATATCATACCGATAATTTCCAGCGTTGGATTTCTGACGCCGCGCTCAATCCCACTCACGTAGGTACGATCCAAGCCACACCTATCAGCGAACTCTTCTTGCGACCAACCGCGCTCCTTACGAAGCTCCCGGACACGCTTGCCGAATTTTATACGCAGTTCATTTTTCATCTAACAAGCATCACTTTTTGATGCTTATCAGACCACGGACTATAAGTCACATTTGCAATGTGTTATTGTGACTCATAGTCATCATTTTTGTGTACAAAAAAAACCTGATTTATATAATCGATATGATTTATACCGAAAACATCAGTTACGAACCGTCTACCGACTACCACCAGCTACTCGGTAGACAAATCCTTAACACAGCACACTCATGAGGCTAAAAAGTGTACACATCCAAATCTACGTGATCAGGTTTCCAGAAACGTGGATGACGAACGTGAGACTAACGAAGCGTCAAAACTAGATTCCAATCAGCAAAACATTAGTTAGGTTAAAAATGCTAAAAAACTATATTTTTCCTCTGGCTTTAATTTCTTCCGTCGTAATGCTCACTGGTTGTAATAAAGAGCCAATACCAGATTTTAAATGTTCTTATAAACAATATGGCTCTGGCGTAACTGACACCAAAATGTTCAAAACCCGGATCGTTTCTAATGATGGGAAATACTTCATCTACGAATCAGATGATAAAGGATATAAATTTAAACTTGAAGTAAATCGCCGAACACTGTCAGCAACAATGATAATGACAGAGAACAAAACCAATGAAGTTTTATCTTACCTAACAGGGAGTTGTAAATGAAACAATTAGTTTTAGCTTCACTACTAGCATTCTCATTTGGCGTTTCTGCATATTCCGTTAATATTGAAGAGCTTACCAGCTTTGAAAATCAAATGCGAGATCGTTTCTCTATGCCACAAGGAATACCAAAAGCTAATTCCGCGCCTACTTGTATGGTTAATATGACTAATGGAAAAACAGGAAAACAGACACGTACAAGGATGAAGTTGATTGGTGAGCATACACAAAAAGGAACTGAACATACCTACCACGAAGAGGATAAAACTGGAAGCACAACTGTTTGGTTTGATAGCCGTTCAGGCAAAGGTCAAATTTCAATTATGGATACACAGGAAGTCATTGCGAGTGGAACAGTGAGTAACTGTAAATAAAAATACTTCATTAGTTATTTTATTACATAAGTATACGATCACTCATATTAATTGTTGATGGTCGTATACTTATTACATCTTCGATGCAGTGGCAAAGCCACATTCTATCTTCTTAGTTTTAGTTAGTGATAATTACTAGTAGAAAACCTGTAGAACCATTATACCACTCATATTTTAAAGCAAATAACAAATGCTTTAATTAATAACTACTATGCATCTTCGATGCAGTGGCAAAGCCACATTCTATCTTCTTAGTTTTAGTTAGTGATAATTACTAGTAGAAAACCTGTAGAACCATTATACCACTCATTTTTTAAAGCAAATAACAAATGCTTCAATTTTTAACTGACCAGATGTAGTGGTTGTAAAGGCATTATACTTACGATACCACAGTTTTCGTAAAACAAATTGAATGTATTTTGAGCAGTGAATTCTGTAGCGCTACCAGCTACTTTCCAAGTGCGTTACGCAATGTTGTGCGAGATACTGGTTGACCTAACGTTTTCAAATGAGCCAGCATTTGAGCCTCAGTAGCGTTCTGAGCGATTAACTCATTCAGGTTGGTACGAATCATATCATAGCGTTTTAAGGCTTCCTGACGCCGTTTAGACGACCTTATCGCTACCGAGCGGTGTACAGCTTCCAGCTTATACCCATAACGTTTACCTTGCTTCCGCCCATTGGCAAACCCATCTTTGATTCGCTCAGCGATCCGCTTGCGTTCAAAAGTTGCAACTGAAGCCATTATGGTCAAAATCATTTCACCTATCGGGGTAGATACGTCAAGCGCAATATCAAGAATTCTTAACGTGACATTTCGTTTTTGAAGCCACTTAACTGTATTCAGGCAATCAGCGGTATCACGGAATCCACGATCAAGTTTAGCAATTACTACAATATCGCCTGATTTGAGTACAGATACCAACTTTTGTGCTTCTGGTCGTTTTTGAAATGGCATTGAGCCAGAAATATTGACATCAGAATATACGCTATCTATCTTTAATTGTGATTCAATGTTTATGATCTGATTATCTGTCGTGCCGATTTCATTTTCGGCTTTTGAAACACGGGTATAAGCGTAAATAGTCATAAATCCTCCTGAGATCATTATATCTTATCTACAGGAGGGGTAAACCTTTTGTAGTAACTAGGGGGTTTGTTTTGTTAAAGTCTTTTGAATCATTAAAATGTATTCGTCTGGAGTATAAGTATTTCCATTTTTCGTAATTGTTCTATTGATGGTATCCACTTCTTGGTCTTTAACATTCTCACCAAGTTCGAGAGTTTTTCTAACACCATTATTAAATGTTATTTGTATACTAAAGTTTCCTTTATATGGTTGGATTATTTTACCTGAAGGTGTTGTTATTGGTCCAGTGTTGGCCCATGGACCATATTGAAATACAAGAATCCTTTTAATCGAACTGCGAATTAATTCGCGTAATTTAAGTATGTTCTCTTCGTCATACACACTCAAGTTTGTTTTAATTGTTTTCCATTTGGCTGTAATTTCACTGTTACTGTTTGTAAGAGTGTTTAGTTCTGATTTTTGTATCTTTTGCTGTAAAATTTTTTTGTTTTTTTCAGTTTCATCAAGAGCAGAAATTATTGCAGGGCTAATATTTCCATCAGATATGAATTTAACGTAATTAGATATTTTCGTGTCTAATTTTTTTAACTCAAGTCGGTACTTTGCTAAATCTAACTTTGAACTATTAGATTCAGGAGCAAGCAATGATAAGTCAAAATGCTGACTACAATATTCTGCGATTGCACTTTCTACAATAGATATTCTGAATGAACTAGTGATACAACTCCCGGCATTATTGTTTGTGCCACAACGTGCTCGTCTCAATCCATCGACGATTTTACCATTACGTTTAGTCGATTGTGATACTAAAACACCTTGACAATATCCACAATAAGCTTTACGAATCCCTGTTATCGCTGAGGGTATTTTTCCTCCACGGGTTGGTGCTCGGGAATCCAAATTTTCTTGAATTACAGCAAATTTAGATTTATCTATAATAGCGGGATAGTAATCATCCATAATATAGAGTGTATCATTCATATTAAATTGGCGTTCTCCATAAAGAGATACAGAACGAAGAAGTTTTTGTAGGTAAAGTGGATACCATGATTTTCCTGCAAATGGAGGTATTGTTTCATTAAGATGGCGTGTTAATTTATTGATGCCAAATCCAGATAGGTATCTTTCAATTATATATGAAATGATTTGTGCTCTTTCTGGAATTAACTCTAAAATATCTTCATTTTTATTATGTTTAATCCAATAGGGAAGCTTACTAGGAATTATTTTTTTATTATCTATTTTGGATTTTATTGCTTCCTTAACTCGTTTACTCTTTGTTTCACTTTCTTCGTTAGCTCTAATCATGATCATTAGGCTATACATAAGATCAAATGGATTATCTGCTACAGATTGAAGATTATAAGAGCGGTTATCCATCGCTGTGACAATAGTAATGCCAGCACTAATAATTTCAAAAAAAACAGCTTGAGCTTTAATAGCTGTTTGTCGTGATAATCTGTCAAAGCTCTCGATAACTAATGTGCTACCGCTAGGGATTTGTCCACTTACTACAAGTTCTAGAAATTTACCTAGAGCTCCATTTTTAAGATTGTTTCCCTTATATGCACTTACGCCAAGGTCTTTGAAGCTGAGATCTTCAACTAGAGTTAG
Source organism: Citrobacter sp. 18056 (assembly GCA_902706235.1). Classification (GTDB taxonomy): domain Bacteria; phylum Pseudomonadota; class Gammaproteobacteria; order Enterobacterales; family Enterobacteriaceae; genus Scandinavium; species Scandinavium manionii. Next base: position 323,194 of record CACSJR010000003.1, read on the forward strand.
ATTATGGAGCTTGCAATAGTTACTAGCAAACTCCATTTGGCGGCGATAACTATCACCTTTAGCTTGGTCTGGTGTACTGAATCTAACATATGAATAACAAAGCATAATATCCTCCCTAAAAAATTTTAACTATTTTCTAAGGAAGAGTACATACTCAGGTGTGGATTTTTTTCTTGTCGAGAATGTTAATGCATTTTTCAATTTTATTAATTTGTATTTTATATTTTTCTATGGTTTCATCGGAAGTTGATTTAAATTTTGTGTTATGAGAGATTATTGATAATAAAAATGAACGATATCCAGTTAGTTTGTTTAGTATTTGGTCTAGAGAATAAGCTTTGACATATTTTTCTCTGTTGCCATAACGCATCATTTTTCTCACATCTTGTTTAAATAGCTTTTTGAGGATTTCTTCATTACTATTTTTCTTAACAAGAATATGGTGCAAAAGTTTGTCAATTATGACTGTTTTTTTATTCGATAGTCTTATTTCTGATGGGGTTAGAGGAGAAAAAAGACCTGCAAAACCAGTAAGTCTGATTTGGTTCTGTATAATATATCCATTCAAGGAAATTGTATGAGACTTTATTATCGTCTTCTTGTTGTTTATCTTTAATCCTAATAAAGATACTAATATTTTTATTTCTTTAAGAAAAAATTCTGAATGAATTGTTTTTTTGTTTCTTGGGGAGGAGAAAAGCATATCATCGGCATATCTAGTATAAGTAATATCAAGCTTCACGCATAGTTTTTGTATTAAAATATCTATTTTTCTGAATGAAATATTAGATATTATAGGGGATGTGCTGAAGCCCATTGGAAGAATTACTTTGTCGTGAAAATCTTTATTTTCAAACTTAGTAGGGATTGTATAGGTAATGCATTTTATAATTACGTCTATTAATTTTTGATTGTGTTTTGTATTTACTACATCATCATCAATATATTGGCTAATTGTTTCTTTAACGTCATCCACGTTTAAGGAATGAAAAAACGAGCTAATATCCATTCTAAGAAAATGATAGTTTTTAGCATGAGGTTCTAGAAAATCAAAATATGAGAGTCCTGTCCTATATGCTATCGCGGAATTATTTAAATCTAATAGTGGATTTAATGCAGTGTTTATATTTGATTGTATTTTTCTAAATGTGCTACTGTAGTTCAGTGAATACATGAACTTATTTTTATATTTTTTCTCAACTACATGGGAATCAGGTATTGCAGTTTGATGAAATTTATCAATTTCATCTTTCCTTAGTAAAAGGATTTTTTCTATGAGGATTTTTCTTGTGATCTTCTTCATGATTACTTCGGTTCCGATACTATGAACAGACTTTCACTTCAGTGGCTTACAAAGTCTACTTGAGACTAGTGAGACCGGCTAGTAAATAATAGGCTGATCAGATCAAATCTGATCATAGGAACGTCAAGCGTTCGCCATAAACTTCTATGGCCCATTTATCTATCGGAACCGAAGTCTATCTAAAATACTACTTAACTCTGAGAAAATCAATCTAAACTCGTCGTGAAATCCTTTATTATCTGCTGAGTTTTTCTCAATTTCATTGATTGAAAAATCAACAAACTTGGTAACCCATCCACTAGTCTTTTCTGTCAAATAGCCCAACATTGTAAAGTCATTTCTTAAATTTGATATTTCAGTCGCAAAATGCGCGGGTACAATTCTTTTGAAATTTTTATTGAAAGTGGCTGTTAGTGTTTCAGTTTTACCACAGAATAATAGCCTGAGTACAATGGATTGAATTTTTTCGTCAGGGAAAACTGTATTTAATCGTCTACTAAGTAATTTAACTAAGTCACTTTTCAACTTTCTTATGAATAGTCTATTTTGATCACTAAGCGTTTGAATGGTAGCATTGTTGCTTAAGATTGATTCACAGGTTTTTAAAAGCTGCGTATCATTTATGTATGGGCTAAGTCGAGCTGAATTTACTATTTCTTCTATATTTCCAATGTTTTTTGAGTTTAAGTTTTTCAACACTTCACTTAGCATCCATTTTTTAAATAAAATTAAGCTCTTTTCATTTATTAAACAACCTTCAATTGTTGTAGATGTGATCCAGTAGTTTTCTTTTGAAAGTATGAACTTATTAATGCGATTAATTAATCCAAGCCAATCAATGTTGGTTATGTTAATATTATTGCTATCCGTCTGAATAGTTGTGTTATTTAATCCTTTAAGGAAAATATCTATGTTTCTTTTTGCTTGATAGTTGCTAGAACCTATATATGAATACTTGTATGTGTTTCTAACTTGGGCAATACTTAATTTGCCAGTCTTTAAAGTTAATTTTTTATTTTGGTTATCAAATGCAAATAAATGATCGGCGTCGTATAAGACGATATATGGAATTGCCGTGTTTGAATAGGAAGGATTTATATATTTTAATGCAACATCGCTTGTGGCATATATATCAATACTTTTTAAATGCTGAAATTTATTAGTAAGCAATTTATTAGAGAAAAGTTCTTGCTCGGTTACACCTTCAACGAAGAATATAAATTCACTAAAAAATAGTCTTGCTTCATTATCATTAAATATATTTAAAAAGCGATGGTCATCATATGTTGAATTCATTTTCCTTATGTTAGTATTTTCATTTAACATAGAAAAATGTAATACCTGCTGGTTTATACCGAACTCTTTAACAACAGATTTTAATATATTAGGCGAATGTGTAGACATGAAAATGTTTGGATATGGTGTTGCATATTTGTTTTGCTCTATTCCTTCTTTGCTTTTTTTAAATGACATATATATTTCATAGAGGCTTTCTATTAGTTGTTCACTTTTTTTTGGATGCAACCCTATTTCAGGTTCATCAATGAATACTATTGGTGTTATATAGTCTCTTCTTGTAAGGGATATCAATAGGGATAGAAATATTTCAATGTATTTGAAAGAATTTGTTCCATCTGATTGAATTTCTAGTTTTTTACCATCGATCTGAAATGTTTGACCATCTAATCCTACTTTAACATAGTTTAGAACTTTCTCTTTATACCTATACTTAGATGTTTTAGTGATTTCTTTTATTTTATTAATGTAATCAGAGTACGACTTGCTATGTTCACCTATTTTGCTATCAAAAAAAGCAATTATCTCTTCATTAGATATTTTCTCTGTGTTGAATGATTTCAGTTTGCTGATTAATACCCACAATTTATCCCAATCATATAAGTCAACATGACGAGTTTCAATGTCGAAATAAGGGAATAGATGATTTATTATATTTAGAGTTTTAGTGTCCTTTGTCGACCATTGCACTGATTCATCATTTTTTATTTTTAGACTTAAAGTGAAGGTTTTATCATTTTTTGATTCGGTTAGAAAAAATGACAATCTTTCATAGTATGCTTGTTTTAAAAGAGTGCTTGCAATTTGTTTAAAGAATTTATTATTGTTGTTTTTGTGTCCTTTCACTATTTTAGATATTCTGGTTATGTCATATTCAATTGATATTTCACCATAGGAACTGTAATTGTTATTCAATTTAGGAGGGAGTGCATCTCGTCTTTCTAATTTTGTATAAAAAAATCTTATCAATTTTAACAGGTTGGATTTTCCTGTGTTATTTCTTCCAATTATGCAGTTTATATCTTTAATATCAGAAATGTGAATTTCATCATATGAGAGTAAATTTTTTATTTTTATTGATTTAATACCCATGTGTTCATCCTTTTTTATTTGTTGTAAGGCATTGTATCCTTTTTAAAAGTATTCGATAAGTGTTTTAGTATGTTAGTAGATTGCATGAGTTCATTCACATCCAGAATGTTTACTCTTTATAAACTTTGCCTGTCCATCTAAAGTGGTGAACGGCAGCGGCGGTGGAGCGACGCTGTTAAAAGACCCGGATCTCATTTATCGCGGCGCTAAAGCGATGCGTGAAGCCGTGCCTGCCCATTTGCCGGTAACGGTGAAAGTACGCCTCGGATGGGACAGCAGCGACCGCCAGTTTGAGATTGCCGATGCCGTTCAGCAGGCAGGCGCCACGGAACTGGTTGTACACGGTCGCACCAAAGACGATGGTTACAAAGCCGACCGCATTAACTGGCAGGCGATTGCCGATATCCGCCGCCGGTTGTCGATTCCGGTTATCGCCAACGGCGAAATTTGGGACTGGCAAAGCGCGCAGGAGTGCATGGCGACCACCGGCTGTGATTCGGTCATGATTGGCCGCGGAGCGCTAAACATTCCTAATCTGAGCCGGGTGGTGAAATTCAACGCACCGCGCATGCCGTGGCCGGAGGTGACGGAACTGCTGCGCAAATACAGCCGCCTTGAAAAGCAGGGTGATACCGGGCTGTACCATGTGGCGCGCATCAAACAATGGCTCGGCTACCTGCGAAAAGAGTATGACGAGGCCACCACGCTGTTCACCACCATCCGCACCTTGCAGGATTCGAATTCCATCGCCGACGCGATTGAGAAATACGCCCAGCGTCAACGCTGAAATCAGCCCGGTTTTCGTGCGCTTAGCAGAAAGAGCATCGGGCGCTCTTTCTCTTCCGCAAGCCCCGGATTCGCTGCAATCTGCTCTGCGCTCGGGCCCCACTCATCGACATGCTCAATCACAAAGCCTGTGGCAATTAGCGCGTTTATCCAGGTGGCCAGCTTGCGGTGCTGCTTCTTCACGCCGTCGGCAAACCAGTTACTGATGCGCTCGCCTTCCTGCTGATAATGATTTACCGGCCAGGATTTCTGTCCGTCGTTATCTACGCACCAGACCGGTTGTAGCGCCGCCGTGTAAATCGGGTGCTCGGCGGAAAACACCAATCGCCCACCCGGTTTCAGCGCCTGAAACAGCGTGGCGAACAGTCCATCGATATCAAGCAAATAGTGCAGGGCCAGCGAACTGTAGGCTACATCGAGGCTCGCTGCGGGCAGCGACAGCGTCTCGAGGTCGGCGTGCTGATAGTCAATCTGCGGCGCAGCGGTCATTTCCCGGGCGCGATTGAGCATCATTTCTGACACGTCCACGCCCAGCACGTGGGCCGCGCCGTGCTCCTGCGCCCAGCGGCAGAACCAGCCGTAGCCGCAGCCTAAATCGATAATTTGTTTGCCCTGCAGGATCGGCAGCAGGGCCTGCAGCGCGGGCCATTCGGGTGCGCCATCCAGCCCTTTGACCGAACGGTCGAGGGTGGCATAACCCGCAAAAAACTGCGGGTTGTCGTAAATGTTCTGAGTCATAGATCCTCCCTGAGATGATTCACCGTGCGACCGGGCGAGTATAAGACCTTCTCTCGTCAGGCGTTGTCAATTCAGACGGTTTTTTATGGGCCAAGATTCTGGAGGCAGTGTGGAGATCAATGTCCGGATATGTCTGGCTATTGCTTTTTAGAGGTTGACACGCTTTCCTAAACACCAATCTGCATTTTTATAATAAAATGCGCGTCCTTTCCGAAAACAGAATAACGATATGAAACGTACTGCTCTTGTTGCAGCAATGCTCAGTTTGCCGCTGGCTACTGTGTTGTCCGGTTGCGCACCGTCTCATGACACGGGCGCCCCTGTTAAACAGCAATTACCTGCTTCTCATGTTGATAACACCCTACCGGTCGCCCTGCAAAATGGCTGGCCGCAGAGTACCTGGTGGGAGGATTATCACGATCCTCAGCTCAACAATTTGATCAACAGCGCATTAAGCAATGCGCCTGATATGCAGGTGGCGCAGCAGCGCATCAAACTGGCAGAAGCACAGGCGCAGATGGCGCAATCACAGCTCGGCCCGGAAGTGGATTTCGGCGCTGACGTTGAGCGTCAGCAAATGTCTGCTGAAGGTCTGATGGGGCCGTTTGCGACCCACGAAAGCGGTGGCCCGTGGTACACCAACGGTACGCTGGGCCTGACCGCTGGCTGGGATCTCGACCTGTGGGGCAAAAATCGCGCATTGGTGCAGTCACGTATCGGGATGGTCAAAGCCCGCTCCGCAGAGCTGGCGCAAACTCGCCAGGTGCTCGCCAGCAGCGTGGCGCGTCTCTACTGGCAGTGGCAGACCGAAGCAGGCATCAAACAGGTGCTCGAACAGGTTAAGCAGGAACAGAACAGCATTATCTCCGTTGATAAAGCGCTCTATTCCCGGGGCATTACCTCCTCCGTGGAAGGGGCAGAGAACGACATCAGCGTCAGCAAAACCGATCAGCAACTGACCGAAGTTGCCGGTAACATGAAGGAAATCGAAGCCCGTTTGATGGCGCTGACTAACAGCCAGAGCAGCGCGCTGTCGCTGCATCAGGTCGCCCTTCCGGCGGTGAAAACTCAGATGCCTGCGTCGTTGGGCTACGACCTGCTGGCGCGTCGTCCTGACCTCCAGGAAGCGAACTGGTATATCCAGTCATCCATGAGCGAAGTGGATGCGGCGAAAGCAGCGTTCTATCCGGACATCAACCTGATGGGCTTCCTGCAACAGGATGCGTTGCACCTGAGCGACCTGTTCCGCCATTCTGCAAACCAGATGGGTATTACCGCCGGTCTGACGCTGCCCATTTTCGACAGCGGTCGCCTGAATGCGAACCTGGATATTGCCGATGCGCAGCGTGATTTGTCGGTTGCCAACTACAACAAAGCGGTGGTGGATGCGGTCAATCAGGTCGCGAAAACCGCCAGCCAACTGGAAACGCTGATGGAGAAAAATCAGCAGCAACAGCAGGTGTTGAAAGACTCTGACCGCGTAGTGCAGCAGGCGCAGGCGCGACTGTCGGCCGGGATCCTGTCTGGCTCTCAGGTCAGCATGGCGAAATTGCCTTCCTTGCAGGAGCAAATCGGTTCGCTGCGCCTTCAGGGCCAGTGGGTTGACGCCAGCATTCAGCTGACCTCCGCGCTCGGCGGTGGCTACCACTACACCGGAAAATAATCCCCCGCAGTGTGACTTTCCTATACTTACCTCCTGGGTTAACGCCAGGAGGTTCTCATGACAACAAAAGTTGCGGTCGTCACCGCATCGGATTCCGGGATTGGTAAACAGTGCGCGCTGCAACTGGCGCGCAAAGGTTTCACGCTTGGCGTGACGTGGCACTCTGATGAACAGGGCGCCCGTCAAACCGTGCAAGAGCTTAACTCTCTGGGCTGCCAGGCTCAGGCCATTCAACTCGATTTAAGCCATCTTCCTCAGGGCGCGCAGGCGCTGGATACCCTCATTCAACGGCTGGGCCGCATTGACGTGCTGGTCAACAATGCTGGACGAATGACCAAATCTTCCGTATTGGACGTGACGCTGGACGACTGGCGGGAAACCTTCTGCGTGGATGTTGAAGGCGCGTTGCTGTGTTCGCAGATTGCGGCCCGACACATGATTCAGCAGGGTGAAGGTGGGCGGATCATTAATATCACTTCCGTGCACGAGCACACGCCGTTGCCGCAGGCGAGCGCCTACACCGCCGCCAAACACGCCCTCGGCGGGCTGACTAAATCGCTGGCGCTCGAGTTGGTGGATCACAATATTCTGGTCAACGCCGTTGCGCCAGGGGCCATCGCTACGGCGATGAATAATTTGAAGGATGATGATGTGCAGCCCGGGTCACTGCCCAATGTACCGATGGCAAGGCCGGGGAAAACCGAGGAGATCGCCGGGCTGGTGGCGTGGCTGTGCTCAGACGATGCGTCGTATGTGACCGGGCAATCGATGATTGTCGACGGTGGATTTATGCTGGTGAATCCACAGTACCTGACGCAAAAACAGGGCTAAGGAGAACTGCGCCTTATTCTTTGTCGCCTGATTGCGCATCTTTGCGGTCGCGGTAGGAAAACCACAGGCGCACCGCAATGACCGCGAACACCACGATAATCAGCCATGCCCAGTGCTTAATATGCTGATCCAGATGATGTAACCACGGGCCGATCACTTCCCCGCCGAGATACCCCAACGTGGTGAACAGCATCGCCCACAGTACTGCGCCAAAGATATTGAGCGGCAGGAAGATTTTCGGTGGCAGACGGCTGGCACCAATTAACACCGGGCCAATCACCCGAAAGCCATACATAAAACGGCTGCCGATAACGAACAGCCACGGACGGTTCTGAATCAGCCGCTGTGCCTTCTGGATTTTCTTTTGATGGCGGGAAAAGCGCTTAAGCAGGCGGCCACCGAAATGGCGTCCGAGAAGGTACAGCACCTGATCGCCTATCATCCCGCCGAGCGCTACCGACGCCACCACCAGCCAGAAGCGCAACAGACCCTGGTGTGCCGCAACGCCGCCGAGCAGCGTGACGGTTTCCCCTTCGGCTAACGCTCCAATAACCAATGCGGCATAGCCATAGTGGCTAATCAGAGAATTGATATCCATACGGGTTTTATTGTCTCCCTAAACGCCGAATTCCTTTAAGCATACACCCCTGAATGACAATCACCAGGCAACGGACGCTCTGCCGTGGCGCTCTTTTTGGGTTGTACAAAATATAATCTCCAGTCTGCATTATACTTAACTCATGCGGTGTGAAGCCGAGAGAAGGAGGGCTTTATGAATCATGTCTGGGGACTTTTCTCCCATCCTGACCGTGAAATGCATGTCATTCAGAGCGAGAACGAAACTGTCTCGCATCATTACACTCACCATGTGCTGGCGATGGCGGCGGTACCGGTCATCTGCGCGTTTATCGGCACCACGCAAATTGGCTGGAACTTTGGCGATGGCACCACCGTAAAACTCTCGTTGTTCACGGGATTCGCGCTGGCGGTGCTGTTTTATGGCCTGATGCTGGCCGGGGTCGCGGTAATGGGACGGGTCATCTGGTGGATGGCGCGTAACTACCCGCAACGGCCATCGCTCAAGCGCTGTATGGTGTTTGCCGGATATGTGGCGACGCCGATATTCCTCAGCGGCATCGTGGCGCTTTATCCGCTGGTCTGGCTGTGTGCGTTGGTGGGAACCGTTGCACTGTGTTACACCGGCTATCTGCTGTACATCGGCATTCCGACGTTCCTCGGCATTAACCGCGAAGAGGGGATGAGCTTTGCCAGTTCGACCCTGGCGATTGGTGTTCTGGTCCTTGAAGTGCTGCTGGCGGCGACCGTCATCCTGTGGGGTTATGGTTATCGTCTATTCTGACCTTAACGCATAGCGGGTGTTGATGATTTCATCACTCGCTATGCAGCATTTATTCACGATTAACTTGTGGCACGAGAAAGCTCTGGCGCGGTATGATGCCCCGGCTTGCGTTTGTGAAGTGCATACAAATGCCTCCCGATATCATAACTTGCGTAAATAATTACCAGACACCTCACGATGCCTAAATTTCGAGTTTCTCTGCTCAGCCTCGCGCTGATGCTGGCAGTACCTTTCGCGCCTCAGGCGAGTGCTAAAACTGCCGTGGCAGCCGTTGCGTCGCAGCCGGACATTGCTTCCGGTAGCGCGATGATTGTCGATTTAAACACCAATAAAGTGATTTACGCCAGCGAGCCAGACCTGGTGCGACCTATTGCGTCGATTACCAAGCTGATGACGGTGATGGTGGTGCTGGATGCCCATTTACCGCTCGATGAAATGCTCAGCGTGGACATCAGCCATACGCCGGAGATGAAAGGGATTTACTCACGCGTACGCCTGAACAGCCATATCAGCCGCAAAAACATGATGCTGCTGGCGCTGATGTCTTCCGAGAACCGCGCGGCGGCAAGTCTCGCACATCATTACCCTGGCGGTTACGACGCGTTTATTCGCGCCATGAACGCCAAGGCGAAATCCCTGGGCATGAGCCACACGCACTATGTGGAGCCAACGGGTCTGTCGATTCACAACGTGTCGACCGCGCGCGACCTGTCTAAATTGCTGATTGCCACCAAACAGTATCCGCTGATGGGCCAGTTGAGCACCACCAAAGAAGACATGGCAACCTTCAGCAACCCGAATTACACCCTGCCGTTCCGCAATACCAACCATCTGGTTTATCGCGAAAACTGGAACATCCAGCTGACCAAAACCGGGTTTACCAACGCGGCGGGCCATTGTCTGGTGATGCGTACGGTGATGAACAATCGTCCGGTGGCGATGGTAGTGATGGATGCATTCGGCAAATATACGCACTTTGCGGATGCCAGCCGTCTGCGTACCTGGGTAGAAACCGGGAAAGTGATGCCGGTACCGCCTGCGGCCCTGGCCTACAAAAAGCAGAAAGAAGCGCAGATGGCGAGTGCCATTCAGAATTCGTCGCAGCAGATAGCACAGGCGGATTGACAGGCGTTGCCCGGAAAGCGCTAGCGCCGCCGGGCAATAAAACTACTCCGGCAGCGTCCAGTCACCATCGTTAAGCGGACGCTGCACAATCAACGTATCTCGCCAGTCACCCATCTTATAGCCGACGCTGCGCAGCTGCCCGGCCACTTCAAACCCGTGCTTTTTATGCAACCGCAGCGAGCCGGCATTATTGTTGCCATCGCCGATCACCGCCACCATCTGTCGCCATGGGCCTTTTTCGCACACGTCGATCAATCGGCTAAGCAATGAACTGCCGACGCCGCGCCCGGTCATGCTGGCATCAACGTAGATGGATTCTTCGAGGGTGTAACGATAGGCCGGGCGAGGGCGGTACGGGCTGACGTAGCAGTAGCCGACGATAATGCCGCGATAGAGCGCCACCAGCCAGGGAAGATCCTGTCCGGCGACGACGTTCATCCGCTCGCGCATCTCATCGACAGACGGGGGAACTTCCTCAAAAGAGGCGCGACCGTTTAACACATGCCAGGCGTACAGGGCAGCAATTGCATGCGCATCGTCAGGCCTGGCTTCGCGAATTTCAACTTCTGCACCGTATAAGACATCGACCGCTGACATAGTAATCACTCCTCGAGCCTCGGTATCAGGCTACTTTATTTGCCATTTTGGGCTTGGGCAGTGCTCAAAATCCTCACGTACTTCGTGTACGCTCCGGTTTTTCCGCGCTGTCCGCACCCAAACTGGCTGCAACAGTTACGCCTTGCGTTTAGCAATTGACCAGGCCAGAGAAACGTTTCTCTGGCCCTTAACGGCTACTGTAATCGGAGTTAAGCAGCAATACACTACTCCCCCTTAATTCTGGGAGGGGGTTGCTTCAGTTACGCTTTCAGCATCTTCGGGCGTACGGCTTTCACCCCAATATTTCTGCTTACTGGTTTTACCAATGCCGGGGTTCATGCTGTTGGTTGGATCATTTTCGCGATAAAACTGTTTTAACGTATCCGCTGCTTCATAAAGATGGCCCACGTTATGTTCCGCAGGATATTGTGCGCCGCGTTCGCGCAGCAGAGCCAGCATCTGTTCCTTCAGCGCGTGCGCGTCCACGCCTTTCTTCACGATGTAATCCTGATGGAAAACGTGACACATAAAGTGACCGTAATAGAGCTTATGAGTCAGCTTGCTGTCGATTTCCGGCGGCAGGCGCTCGAACCAGTCGGTGTCGTTGCGACGAAGCGCAATATCCAGCGCCAGAATATCCTCCACTTCATTCGCATGGACCGCCTGATAGCGAATTGCCGCGCCCGCCGCAGCAAAGCGGTGCAGGAAGGCTTTGCTGCCTTCTTCCGGCGTACAGGCGAAGAACGCGCCGTCGGCGGTTTGGAAGAATTCCGTCAGCCAGGTTTGCGCCTCGTCGATGCCGTCTCCGGCCATCTTCAGCATTAAATGATGCTCGTACTGGTTACGGTAACTTTTCATGCGATCCGGCAGATGTGCCGGGAACGCATGGCCGAGTTTCTGCATAAAGCGGTCGGTGAAATGCGGTTTAAACAGCGGTACTTTTTCCAGCATCGCGTCGGTACGGCCCTTCAAAGTGAAAAACAGCGGCATTTTATCGGTGCCGAGTTTGTCGATCATCAGGAAGGTGTCTTTGCCGTACTGTTCCGCGATGTCGTAAATGTCGCGGTGCATATACTCCCCGGCCACCGGCAGATTGGCGAAATTGGCCAGCATATGGCGGCGGATTTCGGTCAGCACTTCCGGCTGATTGGTGCCGATGTAAAACACCTGCTGACGTTTTTCGGCTTCGAACGTATCCAGACGCGCGGCGAAAACGGCGAGCTTCCCGGCGCAGCCGGAAGATTCAAACAGGCGATCCGGGTCGGCGTTATAGCGCGCCGGGGTATCGGCATCGACGTCACGCACGCGAGTCACGTAATCGTGATCATGGGCGTGACGGCCATCGTGTCGCACGTCGCTGTCTTTCAGGCGATCGTCGTCGAGCTTACTGAGGATCTGCTCCGGCGTTTCCCCCAGATCGATGCCCAGATGGTTCACCAGCTGCAGTTTGCCATCGTCGGTAATGCGCGCAAACAGCGACATTTCGGTATACGCCGGGCCGCGCTGCACCAGCGAGCCGCCGGAGTTATTGCAGATCCCGCCGATCACCGAGGCGCCAATGCAAGACGATCCGATCACCGAGTGTGGCTCACGGCCAAGCGGCTTCAGCGCTTTTTCCAGCGAATATAACGTGGTGCCCGGATAGGCCAGCACCTGCTGGCCGTTGTCGATCAGGTGCAGCTTATCGAGGCGCAGCGTGCTGATTATCACAATCTGGCGGTCGTAATCGTTGCCGCTCGGGGTAGAGCCTTCGGTCAGACCGGTATTGGCGGCCTGCATCAGAATAATTTTGTCCGCCTGGACGCAGGCACTCAGTACGCGCCACAGTTCCAGCAGCGTGCCGGGGAATACCACGGCGAGCGCATCGCCATTGCCAGAACGGAAGCCCTTGCGATAGCGGGCGGTTTTGGCGGGGTCAGTCAGCAGGTGTGAATGACCCACCAGACGGGTCAGTTCAGACAGAAAAGCGTTGTTATCATTTGTTGTCGTGGAAGACATCTTCTCACTCCTTGTGATGAGGAAAGTGTGGTGAGGCGCTTTTTTCGTGACTCAAGGATAGCGCTTTGTATGACCATTTTGTGCAGGAATTCAATGAAAATTCAGAGCATAACCTCTGCTTTCTGTTCGCACCCTTATCGGGCTTATGGCAAACTGCTGTTTTTTGGCAGGCTTTTGCCGTGATACCCGGTCTGAAGAGAGAGAATATAAGATGAAATGGCTTTGTTCTGTTGGCGTTGCCGTTAGCCTTGCGCTGCAACCCGCGATGGCCGACGAAATGTTCGGTAACCACCCGCTGACGCCTGAGGCGCGCGATGCGTTTGTCACCGCTCTGCTCAAGAAAATGACCGTCGATGAAAAAATTGGTCAGCTGCGTCTGATAAGCGTCGGCCCGGACAACCCGAAAGAAGCCATCCGCGAGATGATCAAAGACGGTCAGGTGGGCGCGATTTTTAACACCGTGACGCGCAAAGACATTCGCGCCATGCAGGATCAGGTGATGCAACTCAGCCGCCTGAAAATTCCTCTCTTCTTCGCCTACGACGTGGTTCACGGTCAGCGTACCGTCTTCCCGATTAGCCTCGGCCTTGCCTCTTCCTTTAATCTCGACGCGGTGCGTACCGTGGGCCGCATTTCCGCCTACGAAGCCGCCGACGATGGCCTGAACATGACCTGGGCGCCAATGGTCGACGTTTCACGCGATCCGCGCTGGGGCCGCGCATCTGAAGGTTTCGGCGAAGATACCTATTTAACCTCGATGATGGGTAAAACCATGGTCGAAGCGATGCAGGGCAAAAGCCCGGCTGAACGTTACGCGGTGATGACCAGCGTCAAACACTACGCGGCGTACGGCGCAGTGGAAGGCGGGAAAGAGTACAACACCGTAGACATGAGCCCGCAGCGTCTGTTCAACGATTACATGCCGCCGTACAAAGCGGGGCTGGATGCGGGCAGCGGCGGCGTGATGGTGGCGCTGAACTCCCTGAATGGTACCCCGGCGACCTCCGACACCTGGCTACTGAAAGACGTTCTGCGTAAAGAGTGGGGCTTCAAAGGCATCACCATTTCCGATCACGGTGCGATCAAAGAGCTCATCAAGCACGGTGTGGCGTCGGATCCGTCAGACGCAGTCCGCGTGGCGCTGAAAGCCGGGATCGACATGAGCATGAGCGACGAGTACTACAGCAAATATCTGCCGGAGCTTATCAAGAGCGGCAAAGTGTCGATGGCGGAAGTGGATGACGCCACGCGCCACGTGCTGAACGTCAAATATGACATGGGTCTGTTTAACGATCCGTACAGCCACCTGGGGCCGAAAGAGTCTGACCCGCAGGACACCAATGCTGAAAGCCGTCTGCACCGCAGCGATGCGCGTGAAGTGGCGCGTGAAAGCCTGGTGTTGCTGAAAAACCGTCTGAACACGCTGCCGCTGAAAAAGTCCGGCACCATTGCCGTAGTCGGCCCGCTGGCCGACAGCAAGCGTGACGTAATGGGCAGCTGGTCCGCTGCGGGTGTGGCTGATCAGTCTGTGCCGGTTCTCGACGGGATTAAAACCGCCGTCGGCGATAACGCCAAAGTGATTTACGCCAAAGGCGCGAACATCACCAACGATAAAGACATCGTCAACTTCCTCAATCTGTACGAAGAAGCGGTGAAAGTGGATACCCGTTCACCGCAGGCGATGATTGACGAAGCGGTTGCTGCCGCCAAGCAGTCTGACGTAGTGGTTGCGGTCGTCGGTGAAGCGCAGGGCATGGCCCACGAAGCGTCCAGCCGTACCGAAATCAGCATTCCGCAGAGTCAGAAAGATTTGATTGCCGCGTTGAAAGCCACCGGTAAACCGCTGGTGCTGGTGCTGATGAACGGCCGTCCGTTAACGCTGGTGCAGGAAGATCAGCAGGCTGACGCGATGCTGGAAACCTGGTTCGCCGGGACCGAAGGCGGCAACGCCATCGCCGACGTGCTGTTTGGCGACTACAACCCGTCGGGCAAACTGCCGATGTCCTTCCCGCGCTCGGTGGGTCAAATCCCGACGTACTACAGCCACCTGAACACCGGTCGTCCGTACAACGCCGACAAGCCGAACAAATACACCTCCCGTTACTTTGATGAAGCCAACGGCCCGCTGTATCCGTTCGGTTATGGTCTGAGCTACACCACCTTCAACGTTTCTGACGTGAAAATGTCTGCCGCGACCATGAAGGCCGACGGCAGCGTGACCGCCAGCGTTGACGTGACCAACACCGGTAAACGCGAAGGCGCGACGGTTATTCAGATGTACGTGCAGGATGTCACCGCGTCGATGAGCCGTCCGGTGAAACAGCTGCGCGGCTTCGAAAAGGTTACGCTGAAGCCAGGTGAAACCCAGACCGTCAGCTTCCCGATCGACGTCAACGCGCTGAAGTTCTGGAACCAGCAAATGAAATACGCCGCAGAGCCAGGCAAATTCAATATCTTTATCGGCGTCGATTCTGCCCGCGTGAAGCAGGGCGCATTCGAACTGCAATAAATCTTCAAAGGCCGGGAAACCGGCCTTTTCTTTTGGTTGTTTTTTTGACTCTGCGACACCACCGCTTCGCTTTAATCCATCTATCTAAATACGCTTTTGAGATTTCGAAAATACGGTTTTTCAACTATCTTTTAGTCTAACGCCCTGAAAATACACAACAGACGAGGAATACGAATGGTCATAAAAACGTGGGGTATTGCGGGGGCGCTGTTGCTTGCGGCGACCGCTCAGGCTGCAGAACCAGTGAAAGTGGGTTCGAAGATTGATACCGAAGGGGCGCTGCTCGGCAACATTATTTTGCAGGTACTGGACAACCACGGCGTGAAAACCGTGAACAAAGTGCAGCTGGGCACGACGCCGGTTGTGCGCGGGGCGATAACCTCCGGGGAACTGGATATCTACCCGGAATACACCGGCAACGGGGCGTTCTTCTTTAAGGATGATAACGATCCGGCGTGGAAGAATGCGCAGCAGGGCTACGAGAAAGTGAAAAAACTCGACGCCGAACAGAACAAGCTTATCTGGCTGACGCCGTCTCCGGCGAACAATACCTGGACCATCGCGGTACGTCAGGATTTGGCGCAGAAGAACACACTCATCTCGCTGGAGGATTTGGGCGCGTACCTGAAAAAAGGTGGCACCTTCAAACTGGCGGCGTCGGCAGAGTTTATTGAGCGTCCGGATGCGCTGCCCGCTTTTGAAAAAGCCTACGATTTCAAACTCGACCAGAGTCAGCTGTTGTCGCTGGCGGGCGGTGATACTGCGGTGACCATCAAAGCGGCGGCGCAGCAAACCTCTGGCGTGAACGCGGCGATGGCCTACGGCACCGATGGCCCGGTGGCGGCGTTGGGTCTGCAAACGCTGACTGACCCGAAAGGCGTTCAGCCAATTTATGCGCCGACACCGGTGATACGTGAGGCGGTGCTGAAAGAATATCCGCAAATCCCGGAATGGCTGAAGCCGGTATTTGAAAAACTGGACGCGAAGACGCTGCAAAAACTGAATGCCAGTATTGCGGTAGAAGGGCTGGATGCGAAGAAAGTGGCCGCTGACTGGCTGAAACAACAAGGACTGGTGAAGTAAGTACGTGCGAATATCCTGTCAAAACCGGGTTCTGTTGCTGCTGGTGCTGATTGCACTGGCAGCCGCAGCGTTACCCTTCGTGAATTATGCCGCCAACCGGCTGCTCTCGGGCGAAAGCCGCCAGTTGTGGCAAATCTGGACTTTTCCGCCTGCACTGTTGCTTATTGTGCCGCTGGTCCTGGCGGGCTTAAGCCTGCTGAGAGGCCGGGGGGCGTTGGTATTGACGCTGATTCTGGCACAGATCCTCTTTATACTGCTGCTCTGGAGCAGCGGCAAAGCGGCGACGACTTTGGCGCAAAGCGGTAGCCCGCTGGCGCGCACCTCGCCGGGCAGTGGGCTGTGGCTTTGGCTGGCGGTGGCGCTGCTGATGTGCAGCGATGCTATCCGACGGCTTACTCAGAAATCGCTTTGGCGCTGGCTGCTGAATGCCCAAATCTGGATTATCCCGGTGGCGCTGCTGTGGTCCGGTGAGCTCGATTCACTGTCGTTGATGAAAGAGTATTTCAACCGTCAGGATGTGTTCGACAGCGCGTTGCAGCAGCATCTGATTTTGCTGTTCGGCACGCTACTGCCGGGCCTGCTGATTGGGGTGCCGCTCGGGCTGTGGTGCTGGCGTCATCAGGGGCGGCAAACCCGCGTCTTCACCGTCCTCAATATTATTCAGACTATCCCTTCCGTAGCCCTGTTCGGCCTGCTGATTGCGCCGCTCGCCGGGCTGGTGAAACAATTCCCGTGGCTGTCTTCCTGGGGCATTGGCGGTACTGGCTTGACGCCCGCTCTGATTGCGCTGGTGCTGTACGCCCTGCTGCCGCTGGTGCGCGGCGTGGTTGCCGGAATGCAGCAGGTTGCCGCCGACGTACTCGAAAGCGCGGCGGCAATGGGCATGAGCCAGGCCCAGCGCTTCTGGAAAGTCCAGCTGCCGCTGGCGTTGCCGGTGCTGCTGCGCAGCCTGCGGGTGGTCACCGTGCAAACGGTCGGTATGGCGGTGGTGGCGGCGCTGATCGGCGCGGGCGGTTTTGGTGCATTGGTGTTTCAGGGCTTGTTGAGCAGTGCGCTCGACCTGGTGTTGCTTGGCGTTATTCCGGTGATTGCGATGGCGGTGGTTGTGGATGCGCTGTTCAGCCTGTGGATAGCCTTACTGGGAGGAGAAGCCCATGATTGAATTTCAGCAGGTAAGCAAAATCTTTGACGGCAAAGCGGCGGTGAAAAATCTCAATCTGAATCTGAAAGAGGGCGCTTTTTCGGTGCTTATCGGGACCTCAGGTTCCGGAAAATCCACCACATTGAAGATGATTAATCGCCTGGAGGAGCATGACAGCGGCACCATTCGCTTCGCCGGGGAAGATATTCGCCAGCAGCCGGTGCTGGCTCTGCGCCGTAGGATGGGATACGCCATCCAGTCGATAGGCCTGTTTCCTCACTGGACGGTGGCGCAAAACATTGCCACCGTGCCGCAGTTGCAAAAATGGACGCGGGCACGCATCAATGAGCGCATTGACGAACTGATGGCGCTACTGGGGCTGGATGCCTCTTTGCGCGATCGCCTGCCGCATCAGCTTTCTGGGGGACAGCAGCAGCGTGTCGGCGTGGCCCGTGCGCTGGCGGCCAATCCTGAAGTCTTGCTGATGGATGAACCCTTCGGCGCTCTCGACCCGGTGACGCGCGGGGCGCTACAGCAGGAGATGCGCCGCATTCATCAGTTACTCGGGCGCACCATCGTGCTGGTGACGCACGATATCGATGAAGCGCTGCGCCTGGCTGATCATCTGGTGTTGATGGATAACGGCGAAGTGGTCCAGCAGGGCACGCCGCTGTCGATGCTGACTGCGCCGGAAAACGATTTTGTGCGCGAATTTTTTGGACGCAGCGAGCTGGGTGTGCGATTGCTGTCGCTGCGGGGCGTCGGGGATTATGTCCGCGCCGACGCGCGCATTACAGGTGAACCGCTGCGGGCATCGATGTCGCTGCGTGAGGCGCTCTCATTGTTTGTGGCGCGTCGCAGCGAAGTGCTGCCGGTGGTGAACGACGACGGGACGCCGTGCGGATCGCTGCATTTTGCCGATCTGCTGCGTGGGGAGGACTCCCGTGAAGGTGGTGCGTGATCCGCTTGTCTGGCTGTTACTGCTGTTTATCGCGCTGCTGGCGCTGATGCCCTACAGCGGGCCGCTGTTCAGCGCGATGTTCCCTGAGCTGCCGCGCCCGGTCTATCAGCAGCAAAGTTTCTGGTCGCTGACGCTGGCGCATTTCTCGCTGGTGGGCATTTCGAGCCTGGTGGCAACGGTCGTTGGCGTGGGGGCCGGGATAGCGGTGACGCGCCCGGCGGGCCGTGAATTTCGCTCGCTGGTGGAAACCATTGCCGCAATGGGGCAGACGTTTCCGCCGGTGGCGGTGCTGGCGATTGCGGTGCCGGTGATGGGCTTTGGCCGTGAACCGGCGATTATTGCGCTGATCCTGTACGGCATTTTGCCTGTTTTACAGGGCACGCTGGCCGGGCTGGCGTCGGTGCCATCGAGCGTATTGAGCGTGGCGCAGGGGATGGGGATGAATGGCTGGCAGCGGCTGCTGAAAGTGGAACTGCCGCTGGCCGCGCCGGTGATGATCGCCGGGATCCGCATTTCAGTCATTGTGAATATCGGCACCGCGACCATTGCGTCAACGGTGGGGGCGAACACCCTCGGGACGCCGATTATCATCGGCTTGAGCGGGTTTAACACGGCGTATGTGATTCAGGGAGCGGTGCTGGTCGCGCTGGCGGCAATTCTGGTTGACCGGGCGTTTGAGCGTCTGGCGAGGTTACTCAGCCGACACCACCGCGGACGATAAAGGAGTAGCCCGCGAGCATTACACCGCCAATGCCGCCCACGGCCATTAGAACGAAGAGGGTGATCATAGCCAGTTTGGCAGGTTTCATCATGTGCTCCTTATGTTAACCCGCCGATTATATGATGAAGCACGCTTGTTAATGAACCCTTAATTTCCCAGGCGCAGCACGTTTAGCCCCTGATCGTGCCACTGCTGCAACTGTGCCTGTTGCCCAACGGTGGAGCTGTCACCGCACCACACCAGCAGGGTCTGACCGTCAAACAGCTCCGGGCGCAGCTGGTGTAGTGAGTGTGCCAGCACGTCCACGCGCCAGCCCTGTTCGCAGGCGACCCAGCCTTCGAGCCATAGCCGGGTGGTGTCGGTAATGTTCCAGCCGACCACCAGCGCATCGCGTCCCTGACGTTTTCGCGCCGAGGCCATGCACACCGAAATGTAATTGATAAGCACCCCATCCAGCACGCTTAACAGCGTTTGTAGTGTTGGTTGGGAGCTTTGCAGGCGAAGCCTGAGCGGAATGAACAGATGAGAAACCAGGGTTTGAGCGGGATAATCGCGCCCACGCTCTTTGATCCACAGTCGCAGACGGTTGAGATTGCCACCCTGCAAAAAGCGCAGCAGCGTTTCCTGATGCTCTCGCCAGCCGCTTTGCTGTTCGGCGGTGACCTCAATAAGCAGCGTTTTGACTTTACTGACCTGCACGCCGGTTTCTATCCAGCGTTTGATCTCGCGAATTCTGTCGATGTCACCATCGTTGAACAGCCGATGCCCACCATCGGTTCGCTGGGGCTTTAACAGTCCGTAACGCCGCTGCCAGGCACGCAGCGTCACCGGATTAATATCACAAAGCAGAGCCACTTCACCTATCGTGTAAAGCGCCATGTATCACCTCAGCTCGCGCATCCCCATCATAACTGTAGACGGTGTTCGACGAACCAGGAAAATCTGATCGTTTTTTGTTCAGAAAAGCCGCATCAGGTCAGCGAAAAGTGTGAGCGACAGCAGGAATTTCGCGTTTTGCCTCGGCGGTCAAGGAAACAGCTGGTTACAACGTGTATGTTACGCGCTTTCAACGTTTATGCGGTCGGCGGGTATGTACGAATTTAATCTGGTGTTGTTGCTGCTTCAGCAGATGTGCGTGTTTCTGGTTATCGCCTGGCTGATGAGCAAAACACGTCTGTTCATTCCGTTAATGCAGGTCACCGTCCGTCTGCCCCACAAGCTGCTGTGCTACGTCACATTCTCCATTTTTTGCATTCTGGGGACCTATTTCGGTCTGCATATCGAAGATTCGATAGCCAATACCCGAGCCATCGGCGCAGTGATGGGCGGCCTGCTCGGCGGCCCGGTGGTGGGTGGTCTGGTCGGGCTGACAGGCGGGCTGCACCGCTATTCGATGGGGGGAATGACTGCGCTGAGCTGCATGGTGTCGACCATTGTGGAAGGCCTGCTGGGCGGGCTGGTTCACAGCGTACTGGTGCGGCGTGGGCGCAGCGATAAGGTTTTTAATCCGTTCACCGCGGGCGTGGTGACCTTTGTCGCCGAAATGGTGCAAATGCTGATAATCCTGCTGATCGCGCGTCCATTCAGTGATGCGCTGCATCTGGTGCAAAGCATCGCTGCGCCGATGATGGTCACCAATACCGTGGGCGCCGCACTGTTCATGCGTATTCTGCTCGACAAGCGGGCGATGTTTGAGAAATACACCTCGGCGTTTTCCACCACCGCGTTGAAAGTGGCGGCCTCGACCGAAGGGATCTTGCGGCAGGGTTTTAACGAAGAAAACAGCATGCGGGTGGCACAGGTGCTGATTCAGGAGCTGGATATCGGCGCGGTGGCGATAACGGATCGAGAAAAGCTTCTGGCGTTCACCGGGATCGGCGACGATCACCACCTGCCCGGTAAACCGATTTCCTCGCGCTATACCCAGAAAGCCATCGACAGCGGGGAAGTGGTGTACGCCGACGGCAACGAAGTGCCGTACCGCTGTTCGATTCACCCCAACTGCAAACTCGGCTCGACGCTGGTTATCCCGCTGCGCGGCGAAAATCAGCGGGTGATTGGCACCATTAAACTGTATGAAGCCAAAAACCGTCTGTTCAGTTCCATTAATCGCACGCTGGGCGAGGGCATCGCCCAGCTGTTGTCGGCGCAGATCCTCGCCGGGCAATACGAGCGGCAAAAGGCGCTGCTGACCCAGTCAGAAATTAAGCTGCTGCACGCCCAGGTCAATCCGCATTTCCTGTTTAACGCCCTGAATACCCTGAAAGCGGTAATTCGCCGCGACAGCGAGCAGGCCGGGCAGTTGGTGCAGTATCTGTCGACCTTCTTCCGCAAAAATCTCAAACGCCCGTCGGAAATTGTCACCCTGGCCGATGAAATTGAGCATGTGAATGCGTATCTGCAAATTGAGAAAGCGCGCTTCCAGGCGCGGTTGCAGGTGCATCTCAACGTGCCACCCGCGCTGGCCCATCACCAGCTACCGGCGTTTACCCTGCAACCAATAGTGGAAAATGCGATTAAACATGGCACCTCGCAGCATCTGGGGATCGGCGAAATCACGGTGCAGGCGAGCCTGCATCAGCGCTGGCTGCAACTGGATATTGAAGATAACGCCGGGCTGTATCAGCCTGACGCTCAGGCGAGCGGCCTGGGCATGACGCTGGTGGATAAACGGCTGCGGGCGCGCTTCGGCGACGAATGCGGAATAAACGTCACCTGCGAGCCGGACATTTTTACCCGTATTACCCTGCGACTGCCTGTGGAGGAAAATGCATGCTGAAGGTATTGATTGTCGATGATGAGCCGCTGGCGCGGGAAAATCTGCGCATTTTGCTGGAGAAGCAGGCCGATATTGAAATCGTGGGCGAATGCGACAACGCGGTAGAAGGCATTGGCGCGGTGCATCATTTGCGGCCCGACGTGGTGTTTCTCGATATTCAGATGCCGCGCATCAGCGGCCTGGAAATGATTGGCATGCTCGACCCGGAGCACCGTCCGTGGGTGGTGTTTCTCACCGCCTTTGACGAATACGCGGTGAAGGCGTTTGAAGAACACGCTTTTGATTATCTGCTCAAGCCCATCGAAGAGAAGCGGCTGGATAAAACCCTCGGGCGTCTGCGCCAGGAGCGCTGCCAGCAGGATATCTCGGTGTTCGGCGAAAGCCAGCAGGCGCTGAAATTCATTCCCTGCACCGGGCATAGCCGGATTTGGCTATTGCAGATGGAAGATGTGGCGTTTGTCAGCAGCCGCATGAGCGGTGTGTATGTCACCGATGGCGCGGGTAAAGAAGGTTACACCGAGCTGACGCTGCGCACCCTGGAAAACCGTACACCGCTGCTGCGCTGCCATCGTCAGCATCTGGTGAATATGTCGCACCTGAAAGAGATTCGCCTGGAAGAGAATGGGCAGGCGGAGTTATTGCTGCGTGCCGGACAAACCGTGCCAGTGAGCCGTCGTTATCTAAAGAGTCTGAAAGAGGCGTTAGGGCTGTAAAACTGGTACACTTCGCCTTTGTCCAAATACAAGTTTAAGACGCTATGATCAGTAACGATATCATCCGTAGCCTGCGCTACATCCTGAAAACCAATAATGCCGGGCTGGTTCGCCTGTGGGCGCTGGCGGAAGCCGTTGCCACCCCAGAGATGATCGATGCCTGGGTGCGTAAAGAAGACGACGCCGGTTTTCAGCGCTGCCCGGACATTATGCTGTCGCTGTTGCTCAACGGACTTATCTATGACAAGCGCGGGAAAGATGACTCTGCCCCGGCGCTGGTGACAGAACGCCGCATGACCAATAACCTGGTCCTGAAAAAGCTGCGTATCGCGTTCTCTCTCAAAACCGATGATATTCTGGCTATTCTGACCGAGCAGCAGTTCCGCGTTTCAATGCCGGAAATTACCGCCATGATGCGCGCGCCGGATCATAAAAATTACCGCGAATGCGGCGATCAGTTCTTGCGCTATTTCCTGCGAGGATTGACGGCTCGTTTTAATCCGAAGCCTGAAAAGAAAGCCTAAACGACGCATAAAAAAAGGCCGGATAATCATCCGGCCTTCTTCATTATTTAACCTGCTGACCAGGCTGCGCACCGCTGTCCGGGCTTAACAGGAAAATATCTTTCCCGCCAGGGCCTGCGGCCATCACCATCCCTTCGGAAATACCGAAGCGCATTTTACGCGGCGCAAGGTTTGCCACCATCATTGTCAGACGACCAATCAGCGCCTGTGGATCAGGATACGCAGAACGGATCCCGGAGAAGACGTTGCGTTTCTCTCCGCCGATATCCAGCGTCAGGCGCAGCAGCTTGTCAGAACCGTCAACAAACTCCGCGTTTTCAATCAACGCAATGCGCATGTCGACTTTGGCGAAATCATCAAAGGTGATGGTTTCCTGAATCGGGTCATCCGCCAGCGGGCCAGTCACCGGCGCGCTCAGGGCTTTCACTTCTTCTTTAGACGCGTCAACCAGCGCTTCAACCTGCTTCATGTCGATACGGTTATACAGCGCCTTGAAGGTGTTTACCTTGTGGCTAAGCAGCGGCTGCTGAATACTGTCCCAGCTCAGTTCGGTGTTCAGGAACGCTTCGGTACGTTCTGAAAGCATCGGCAGAACCGGCTTCAGGTAGGTCATCAGCACGCGGAACAGGTTGATACCCATGGAGCAGATGGACTGCAGGTCAGCATCACGGCCTTCCTGTTTCGCCACCACCCACGGTGCCTGTTCGTCAACATAGCGGTTGGCAAGGTCAGCCAGCGCCATAATTTCACGAACGGCTTTACCGAATTCACGGCTTTCCCACGCGTCGCCAATGGTCTGTGCGGCGTCGATGAAGGTTTTGTACAGCGCAGGGTCAGCCAGTTCCGCCGCCAGCACGCCGTCGAAGCGTTTGGCGATGAAGCCCGCGTTACGGGACGCCAGGTTCACCACTTTATTCACGATGTCGGCGTTCACGCGCTGCACGAAATCTTCGAGGTTAAGGTCGATATCGTCGATGCGGGAAGAGAGCTTCGCGGTGTAGTAGTAGCGCAGGCTGTCGGCATCGAAATGGTTCAGCCAGGTGCTGGCCTTGATGAAGGTGCCGCGAGATTTGGACATCTTCGCACCGTTCACTGTCACGTAACCGTGGACGAACAGGTTGGTCGGTTTACGGAAACCGCTGCCTTCCAGCATTGCAGGCCAGAACAGGCTGTGGAAATAAACGATGTCTTTACCGATGAAGTGATACAGCTCGGCGTCGGAATCTTTTTTCCAGTATTCGTCGAAGCTGGTGGTATCGCCGCGCTTGTCGCACAGGTTCTTGAAGGAACCCATGTAGCCAATTGGCGCGTCCAGCCAGACGTAGAAGTATTTACCCGGTGCGCCGGGGATTTCAAAGCCAAAGTACGGCGCATCGCGGGAGATATCCCACTGCTGCAGACCGTGCTCGAACCACTCCTGCATTTTGTTCGCGACCTGCTCCTGCAGCGCACCGCTGCGGGTCCATGCCTGCAGCATTTCGCTAAAGGATGGCAGGTCGAAGAAGAAGTGCTCAGACTCGCGCATCACCGGCGTAGCGCCGGATACCACCGATTTCGGCTCGATAAGCTCGGTTGGGCTGTAGGTCGCGCCGCACACTTCGCAGTTATCGCCGTACTGATCCGGGGATTTACATTTCGGGCAGGTGCCTTTCACGAAACGGTCCGGCAGGAACATGCCTTTTTCCGGATCGTAAAGCTGAGAGATGGTGCGGTTTTTGATAAAACCGTTCTCTTTCAGGCGGCCGTAGATAAGCTCGGACAGCTCACGGTTCTCATCGCTGTGCGTTGAGTGGTAGTTGTCATAGCTGATGTTAAAGCCGGCGAAATCGGTCTGATGTTCCTGACTCATTTCGGCAATCATCTGCTCCGGGGAGATGCCAAGCTGCTGAGCTTTCAGCATGATAGGCGTGCCGTGGGCGTCATCGGCGCAGATGAAATTGACCTGATGGCCGCGCATTCGCTGGTAACGGACCCAGACATCAGCCTGGATATGCTCCAGCATATGACCGAGGTGGATGGAGCCGTTGGCGTACGGCAGTGCGCACGTTACCAGAATTTTTTTCGCGACTTGAGTCATAGTGAACATTACTTCCTGCTTTTGAAGGGGGTGTCGATATTACCAAAACGCCAAATAATCCGCTACGCGAGTGGGACATTAATCCATATCTGAATAATTGTTACCTCCGCGTCGCACTCGCAGTTACAATTAGTTCTTCCAGAATAACGACAAAGGAGTCGGGATGAATTCACAATCCCAGGCCAAATCCCCGGAGCGCCTGCGTGCGATGGTCGCGGGTACGCTGGCCAATTTTCAGCACCCAACCCTGAAGCACAACCTTACGGCCCTGAAAGCGTTGCACCATGTGGCGTGGCTCGATGACATCATTCACGTTGAAATCCAGATGCCGTTCGCCTGGCAGAGCGCGTTTGAAGAGCTGAAAGAGCAATGCAGTGCCGATCTGCTGCGCATTACCGGTGCGAAAGCGGTCGACTGGAAGCTGTCGCACGCGATTGCCACGCTGAAACGCGTTAAAAATCAGCCGGGCATTAACGGCGTGAAGAACATCGTTGCCGTGAGTTCTGGCAAAGGCGGTGTAGGTAAATCGTCTACCGCGGTCAACCTGGCGCTGGCGCTGGCCGCTGAAGGCGCAAAAGTCGGCATTCTTGACGCCGACATTTACGGCCCGTCCGTGCCGATGATGATCGGTGCAGAAGGCGAACGCCCGACATCCCCTGATGGCACCCACATGGCGCCAATCATGAAATTCAATCTGGCCACCAACTCGATTGGTTATCTGGTGACCGACGACAACGCAATGGTCTGGCGTGGCCCGATGGCCAGCAAAGCGTTGTTGCAGATGCTGCAAGAAACGATGTGGCCGGATCTCGATTATCTGGTGCTGGATATGCCGCCAGGCACTGGTGACATTCAGCTGACGCTGGCACAGAACATTCCGGTCACCGGCGCGCTGGTGGTCACTACCCCGCAGGACATTGCGCTGATCGACGCCAAAAAAGGCATCGTGATGTTCGAGAAAGTCGAAGTGCCGGTGCTCGGTATCGTCGAAAATATGAGCATGCATGTGTGCAGCAACTGCGGTCACCACGAGCCCATTTTTGGCACCGGTGGCGCAGAGCGTCTGGCACAGCAGTATCACACCCAGCTGTTGGGACAGATGCCGCTGCATATCAGCCTGCGTGAAGATCTCGATCGCGGCACCCCAACGGTTGTCGCGCGTCCGGACAGTGAATTCACCACCCTGTATCGCCAGCTGGCAGGCCGCGTGGCCGCACAGCTTTACTGGCAGGGAGAAGTCATCCCAGGTGAGATTGCCTTCCGCGCCGTGTAAGCACGCGTTCGCACTGAACAGAAAAGCCACCGTCGGTGGCTTTTTTTTCTGCCATTTCAGGTAATAGGCCGCAACCCCTGCGGCGTTGATAACCAGCGCGGGGCCAGCATGGTATCGGTCATAAACGCGGTCAGCTCATACAACAGGCCCTGCAACGTCTCTTCGACGCTGATGCTCAGTGGGTTGCCGGACAGCAGATGGCTCAGTGCCAGACAATACTCGCACAGCAGTTCACTTTCGGTATCCATGGTGGGACGAGAGCGGGGCAGGGTGCTGACGGTAAACTGCGCCATCTGATTTTCATCAATCGGTTCAAGCAGCGTCGGTTGTAACTGAGTCAGGCATTCGTGCAGGCGTTGGTAAAGCTCATGCTGCGTTGGCAGGTGTTCCGTATCCAGCGCACCGGCGGCTAGCTTCTCGCAGTGGGTGGCGGCTTCGGCAAAGTCAGTTTGGGGTTCTATGTCAACATAGAGTAGAGGGTGAGTCCAGACGGCGGGCGCTTCCATGATAGTCTTCTCCAGAGTGTAGTGGTGACTGGTTATATATACAGTGCATTGTAAACTCTGACGTGACGCTGACAAGGGCTAATCCCTGAAGGAAGCTCTCAAAATTGAATGATAAAAATGTATGCGGATGGGGCGTCAGCGGAGACGGTAATGCAATAACCAGTAATCGCCATCAGGTGACGCGCCGCGGGCCTCTGTATGCCATCCGTGATGATGATAAAACGTCAGCGCCTGTTCATTCTGCACCAGGCATTTCAGCGCGCCGGTGCTGGTAAAGGTTGTTTGCACATGCTCAAGCAGCGTGGCACCCACGCCCTGACCCTGCCAGTTCGGGTCAACAAACAGATTATGCAGAAAATTATCGCTCTCCCAGACGGAAGCAAACCCGACGCGATGGCCGTCAATTTCAGCAACCCACACGGTTTCATCGAGCGTGGCGGCATCAAAATCTTCCAGCTGCCAGTCGCTGCTGTCGGCCCACGGCCAGCTGATTCTACGTGCGTGAAGGTATAAGGTGCGAAGGAAAGGACGGTCAGAAGGATGTCCTGGGCGAATGATCATCACGTTCTCCAGGTTAATTCAGAAGACACTGTGAGCGTCATGACTAACGCTCACAGCTTGCAGCATTAACGATGATAGAAGATTTCACCATCGTAGACTTTCATAATCTTGCCGTCGGTGTCGCCAATCAGGACGTAGTTGCCGCCCATGTAAGTCCAGTGGCTACCCGCATCCGGGGCTGGCAGGTTACGCAATTGCCACTGCTTGATATTGTACTCTTGCGAACGGTACATTGCTGGCACGCTATCACCGATGTTGAAATGGGTGAAATCAGCAATAAAATCTTTTAACTCGTATTTCTGAATCCCAGAAGTCGGCACAGTTGCCGGTGCAGCTGATACCGCACCTGCTGTCGCCAGCAGTACGCCCAGAAGCATCATTTTTGTTTTACGCATACCTTCTCCACACATACATTCACTAGACAGCCTGGACTTAAATTTTCCGCCCCGTATCATTCCCGATGAAACCGCCTGCTGGCAAGCCCTTTACGGGCAAAAAAGTGTAAGCAAACCTCGAAAGAATACTGCGTATGGCAGGCGCTGGCGCGGCTGTCAGGCATTTTGAGACGATTCCGGTTTTTGTGCTTACAATGCATAAAGTTATCAGCAGGAGAGAGAAATGCTCAGACTGGAAGACTTAACGTTGTTTGTTCGCGCGGCGGCGTTGGGCAGTTTTAGCGAAGCGGCGCGCGAGGCGGGAATGCCGCCTGCGCAGGTGAGCGCGGCGATTAAGCGCCTGGAAACGCAGCTCAATATCCGCTTATTTGCTCGTTCGACCCGTAGCCTGCGCCTGACGCCGGAAGGGGAAACCTGGCTGCCGTTCGCCACCCAAATGCTCGACACCCTCCATGCCGGGCTGCAACAAATACAGGCCCCGGAAGATGAAGTCCGCGGTACGTTGCAGATTGCCGTGCCATCCGATCTTGGTCGTAACCTGCTGTTGTCGGTGTTTCAGGCTTTTCGTCAACGTCACCCGGCGCTGCGCTTGCGGATTCTCTTTTCCGACAGTTTGACCGACGTGTTCAAGGATCCGGTGGATGTCGCGTTTCGCTATGGAAATAATGAGGATGCGTCCTTTATTTCATTACCGGTAGCGTCTGAAAACCGCCGCGTGCTGGTGGCATCACCGGAATGGATTGCGCGAAATGATGTACCAAAAACGCCGGAAGAATTGCGCCAGCACGACGTGCTGACCTATATTCTGCGTGGGCGCGTTTACGATCGCTGGACCTTTTTACGCGACGGGCAGAGGCAGGAAATTCAGGTCAACAGCAGCGTGATGAGCGACGACGCCGAGGTCATTCGACGGCTGGCCATCGCGGGCGAGGGGATTGCCAATAAATCCTGGCTCGACGTCAGCGACGATATTGCCCAAGGGCGATTGAACATTATTCTTCCCGGTTATCAGGGGGATAAAGTTCCACTGAATATGATTTGCCCGCATCGAAAACAGCTCTCGGCGGCGGTGCGTTTATTGTATGACGCGGTGTCGGAAAAGTGCGCCACAATAATGCAACATATGCCGGATTGTTAACCACATATTGTCGCGATAATAAGCAATGATTTCATTTTTTTATTATCGCGCATTGTCGGAAATAGAGTGTCTGGCATTATAATCCCCGCTCCCCAATAAAATTGTTAATGTTTATTTTTGAATCGGTTTATGTTTGTCGCCTTACGCGTGGATGCGTATTCTCTGTATGCCAAACCTGTCTGCACCAGGCAGATATCCCAGAGTAACTAGTGACCCATGCATAAATTGACGATTCATCCTTCGACGATGCTGAAGGAAGAAAATACGCTATTTAATACCATCGTCCTGACGGTGACGACGCTAGTCCTTTTTCTTGCCAGCAGCATGATGCAGCAAACTGGGCATTTGGCTCTGTTCTGGCCGCTCAATGCGGTATTGGTTGGTTTGTTTTTACGGTTCCCCTTTTTTAATCGGCCGCATAACTATTTAATCTGTTTATTAGTATTGCTGCTGTGTTCCGGTGCGTCCGGTAATAATGACGCGGGCTCGGTGCTGATTACGATTTCTAATATGTCGTTCGTCGTTATTCTGACGAAAGCCATTTTATATGAGAAGAAAACGCCGGAAGATCAGCTGAAAATTAACGTCCTGCGTCTTTACAGTTATTGCCTGCTTAGCGCGTTAATTTCCTCGCTGCTCGGAAGTTACGGTTTTGGGCTGACATCCCACCAGACTTTCCTCAATATTTATTCCGTCTGGTTTAGTGAGCAATTTTCTACCAGCGTGCTGGTACTGCCTTTCTTATTGACCTGGAATGGCAATCTGCTGCCGCAAAAATTTGATATCCGCCGGGTGATGCCGCTTGGCCTGCTGATTTTGTCTATTACTGCTTCCGCGCATAGCGGGGGCATTGGCAGTCTGGCCGTTACGCTGCCTGCGCTAATTTGGTGTGCGATCAGTTATTCGCTGCAGGTGACCTGTTTGCTGACACAGCTAACCGGTATCGCCGAGGTCTTGATGGTCGATTCTCACTGGGTGTATTCCGGCATTAACGGGCATATCACGCAGATTGTTTCTGCGCGCATGGGGATTGCCTCTGTCGCTATCAGCCCAGTGATAGTGGCCGTTAGCGTACAGGCCATCAACACGCTGGTTAAACAGCTGTCGGCTCGCGCCAATTACGACTATCTGACCCGCGTGCATTCGCGTTTCGGCTTGTATGAAAAATTGCGTTTGCAGGATGAGAAAACGGTCAATACCGCACTGAACGTTTTGCTGCTGGATATCGACCATTTCAAAAGCATCAACGATACGCACGGCCACGACTGCGGCGACAGCGTATTGACCGAATTCGCTCGCCGGGTCAAAGACGTGGTGGGTGAGAAGGGCATTGTGGCGCGTATGGGCGGCGAAGAGTTTGCCGTCGTGATGCCGGATGCCTGCGGTGATAACGGCTATCTGCTGGCAGAAGAAATTCGCGCCGAGATTGAACAGATGGAAGTGAATTGGGGAGGAGACACGCTTTCTCTGACCGTCAGTATCGGGCTGAGCCACGGCCAGGCCACACGGCGACAGCTGGTTGAGGCCTTCGACAAACTGCTCTCTGAAGCCGACCGATACCTGTATCAATCGAAAAAAGCAGGGCGTAACCGCACCTCTGCCGCACCTGCGGTCATGGACAAACTTCTGGTGCCTTCTGCCTCTTAAGGCAAATGACACACTGTAATTTTTACCTCTTTTAACGCTAGAGCTAACGCAATCACCCAAGCTATGGAAAAGTCTTCCCTGAAAGCCTACCCATTCACTTTGCTGAAAAGTGTGATGATAATTTTGCTGGTCGCACTGCTGGTCATGATCCTGTGCGCTACCGGTCTGCTCGACTATCAGTCCCGTAAAGCGGGAAATCTGATGAATGAGCAATTGTTAAACACGCAGAGTGAGATGGTTCAGCTCAAGCTGGGAGATTTTCTCGACAGCCCGCACCAGCTCAGCCTGTTGATGCAGAAATTCCTCCAGGGAAGCCAGGCCGCCGTCAACGATGGCATGGTACGCCCCGAATTAGTCTATTTAGGTTCCCGGGCTTTTGCGGATATTCAGGCGATGCAAAGTTTCTCTTGGACCGATGCCAACGGGAATTATTTCTCCGTAAAGCGTGACAGCACCACCGGGCGTATTTACCTCGAGCGCAGCAGTTCGCAGGATCCGACACAGCTCGTCACCTACAGCGGGATCAGCGAACAAAGCAACATCGTTAAATCCGTCAACAATTTCAACGTGAACCGCTTCTCGTGGTTCCATATCGCGCAGCACCAGCGTAACCCTTGGTGGATAAGCGAACCCGGCGTTAAAGGCCATATCGCCACCTATCATCTGCCGGTGTACACCAAAGAAGGGCTGTTTGCAGGTGTGATTTCCAGCGGATTGATGCCAGCCAAAATGAGCGGCTTTCTGGCGCAGCTGTTGCCGGGTAAAGATTACGCCCTGCTTATTATCGACGAAAACAAGCGCATCATAGCCAGCACCGATAACGCGATGACGCCTGACAAACTGCCATCTTCGCTGACTAATGACGCCGAAGACTGCAATTGCGAGAAATTGACTTCATTCCATGTCAACGGGAAACGCTTCCTGGCGACGGCCTTTGACGTGCGCGACAGCGAATACCTGCTCAAATGGCACGCCGTGCTGGTTGCGCCGCGTCAGGCGGCACTGGCGACCACCCGGCAGCAGCATTTGATGATTACGCTCGCCAGTGCGATGGTCATCCTGCTGCTGATGGCAACACTTAGCTTGGTTATCCTGCGCTTTACCGGCTCGCTGAAAGAGACCGTCGAGAAGGTCAAAGAGATTGGCCTCAAGCCGTGGAAAAAAGAGACCAAAAAGCGAACCTTCCCGGAACTGGCGACGCTAAACGAAGAGCTTGAACGGGTGTCCGAACTGACGCCGTCGGCGGGTGCGCACCGTACCAGTCTTGAGGAAGATGCGGAAACTGGCTTACTGACGCTCGGCGGCCTGATGCACACGCCTGCACTGTATGACAACCGTAATCTGCTGGCGATGATTAAGGTCAGTAACTTCAATTCCGTCAAAAATGCACTCGGCAGTGCGCTGGCGAAAGAGTTTATTCAGTCCTTTGCTGCCCGCCTGCGCAGCATTCTGCCGGAAGGCGCGCTGTGCTGTCGCGATCGTGAAGACACGTTCATCATCGCTTTTACCGGGACGTACGAAAGCAAAGACGTGGCGTGGTATCGCGGCGTGATCACCTCCGTGTTTCGCGAACAGTCGGCGGATATTGTCGGAGAATCGCACATCTTTACCGGCCATGCGGGGATGATTATCGAGCCGCTGACCAAAGAAAATTTCAGCGAATGCCTGCGTAACGTCAGCCTCGCCGTACAGCACACTCAGGATCAGCGCAATGGTGCGTGCGAACTCTATACGCCTGAAATGCGTGAAGAAGAGGTCAACAACCTGCGTCTGCACCAGGCACTGCGTAACGATCTGCAAGCCGAAGGTTTCCACCTCGTGCTGCAGCCAATCGTGCCATTTGCGGAACAGGTGCAATGTAAGGAAGGGGAGTGCCTGATTCGCTGGCAGTCTAACGTGCTTGGCTTCGTGCCGCCGGATAAATTTATCGCGCTGGCCGAACACACCGGCATGATAGTGCCGATGGGTAAATGGATAATCGATACCGCCTGCCGTGAGCTGGCGACGTTTATCGCTCGAGGCGCACCGTCTGACTTTAAACTGCACATCAATATTTCTGCGGTACAGCTGCAACAGGCTGATTTTTCACGCCATCTGCTGGAGTGCATTCATCGTTATGAACTGCACAACAACAATATCTGTATCGAGATTACTGAAAGCGTGCTGTTGCATGACACACACCGGATCGTCGAGATCCTCGCGTATCTGCGCCGCCTGGGCATTTCCGTGGCTATTGATGATTTCGGTTCCGGTTATTCGAGCCTGTCTTACCTGCATTCTTTGCCATTCGACTGCCTGAAAATTGACCGTGGTTTTGTGAGAAACGTGCTGGAAGACAAGAAAAGTGAAGCGGTCATTGCCTCGGTGCTGATGCTGTCACGCAGCTTCGAAGTGCCGCTGGTTGCCGAAGGGGTGGAAACCGCCGAAATGGCCGCCAAGCTGCGCGAAATGGGGTGCGATCTGGCGCAGGGATACTA
The DNA here is from genome assembly GCA_902706235.1 of Citrobacter sp. 18056. Taxonomy (GTDB): domain Bacteria; phylum Pseudomonadota; class Gammaproteobacteria; order Enterobacterales; family Enterobacteriaceae; genus Scandinavium; species Scandinavium manionii. The sequence goes on from CACSJR010000003.1 coordinate 356,488, forward strand.
TTACTCACGACCAAAACCCTTTGCCGATTTTGTCACGGCCAATGGTCAGTTTGTTGTACAGCCTGAATAACAGCCTGAGCGGAAACCGAGGCGCGCTATGCAAATCCTGAAGGAAAAGTTCTCCGTCGACACCTACCCGTTGTCGTTGACCAAGACCATTTTATTGACGCTGTTGCTGACGTTTTGCGTGGTGCTCGCCACCATGTATACGTTCCTTAACTATGTCGGGTACGCGTTCCTCGACACCATCAGTGAGGAAATCCTCAGTTCGAAAAAGCAGACTATCGAGCGAGCGGTTAATAACTATATCAACGTTCCGCAGCAGTCGAACGCGATTGTCGTTCACGCCCTGAGCAAAATGGATGCCAGCACCTTTACAGTGCGGGATCTCAGCGGTCTGCTTATTAACAACGTCACTAATGTTTTTTCCGAGCGTGACTATCTCGACATGGTGGAGTTCGGCAGTGCTGATAATGATTTCATTGGTATCTCGCACGACAGGCTGCAAGAGAACTATCTTGGGATAAAGGACGCCTTAACCGGCAATCAGCTCACGTTGCTCAGTGACTACAGCCTCGATTCGTCAGTTGAAAAAGTGATCTCCGCATACGATAACAACTCGCGCATCTGGTACAAGGCTGCGGCGGCCGATCGCCGATCGCACTGGACGCCTGCTTTTCGTGATTATGATGCCGCTGGAACGGCGGGTATCGCCTGGAGTTCACCGGGCTTTGACCGCAACGGTACGTTCATGGGCGTGGTGGCAAGCGAGCTGCATTTCTCTGAACTGAACAATAATCTGGAGCGTTTCAAACCGTACCCGGAAAGTATTCTGCTTATCGTGAACGATAAAAATGAGCTGGTGGCCTCGTCGATGCCGTCGTTGACCAAACCGATGCTCAAAGAGAAGCGCCACGAACTGGCGCTGCAAACGTTAGATAAAATCGGCGTGCCAGAAATTGTGAGTGCCGGAAACGCGCTGGCGAAGCGCAAAGAACCTGGAATGTTGTCCGTGAAGGTCAACGGCAAGCGTTTCTATGCCGACACGTTTGATGTCACAGATCAGGAAGGCCAACTGCACTGGAAAGGGATCATTGTGAGCCCGGCAACGGCGATTACCCAGACCATGCTTAATTATGGTCAGGTGGTCATGCTGGTGCTGTTTATCGCCTGCGGTCTCGGTTTCCTGGCGGTTGGTTTTGTGCTGTCACGCGCCACGCGGCCGCTCAATGAGATCGCCCGCAAAGCGGATGAGCTGGTGACGCACCGCTGGACACCTTCCAAAGATAAACGCCACTTCCCGGAAATCGCCTCGCTGGAAACGACCTTTATGGCCCTGTCGCACAAACTGGCAGAAACCTTTGAATTACAGCGTAAAAAGATTGAAGAGGATGACGGTACCGCGCTGTGGACCCGCGCGGGATTGCGCCAGCAGCCTGGGCTCTATAAACGGCGCAATATGGTCGGACTCATCCACATCAACAACATGTACAGCATCGTGAATGCGCTGGGGACTGAGTTCGCCGATACGTTTATCAACGAGTTTATTTCCCGTCTGCGCGACCTGCTGCCTACCGATATCCTGATTGCTCGCGATACCACCGATAAACTGTTGGTGGTGTTCCCCGGGATGAATCAGCACAAAGATTACCTGCGCTACCGCGGCGTGATGGAATCCATGTTCATGGGCGAAGACAGCGAGCAGCGAGCCAACGACAATAAATATGTCTATACCGGCAACGTGGGCATGGTTATCGATACGATCACTGAAGAGAATTTCTCGGCGATCCGCCGTAGCGCAGGCATGGCGTTGTTGCAGGCAGAGGCTACCGGTAACGGCGTGGTCATGCTGTTCTCGCAGGAAATGTACGAAAAAGAGCTGTACAACATCAAGCTGCATGCGCATCTCAACGATGCGATTCATCAGCATGAGTTCCATCTGGTGCTACAGCCGATTATCGATCAGAACAACGAAGCCCACTGCCGTGAAGGTGAGTGCCTGCTTCGCTGGCAATCTGAAGTGCTTGGCGATATCCCACCGACACGCTTTATTCCGCTGGCGGAAGAGAGCGGCCTGATCGTGCCGCTCGGCAAGTGGGTGATTGAAGAAGCCTGTCGCGAACTGGCGGAAATGATCGCGCGTGGGGCGCCGCAGGATTTCCTGCTGCATATTAACGTGTCGGCCATCCAGCTGCTCCAGCAGGATTTTGCCTGGCATCTGATGGATTCAATTCGCCAGAATGGCCTCGCGAACAGCAATATCTGCATTGAAATCACCGAAAGCGTGCTGATGCAGGACATGCAGCGCATCGGCAAAATGTTGAGCTATTTGCGCCGTCACGGTATTTCAATCTCGCTGGACGATTTTGGCTCCGGCTTCAGCAGCCTCTCGTACCTGCACGCGCTGCCGTTCGACAGTATTAAAATTGACCGTAACTTTGTGCAAGGCGTAATGGGCGATGAAAAAGCGCAGTCGGTCATCAGCTCGCTTATCATGCTGGCCAGCGGCTTTAACGTGCCGCTGATCGCCGAAGGTATCGAAGATGAAGACGTGATGCTGAAGCTCAAAGCGCTGGGCTGCGAGAAAGCGCAGGGCTACTACTTCCGCCGTCCGGCAGAGTTTTCCAGCTTCCGCTGCGAAGCCGGTGAGTTCTATTACCAGGGCCGCGAAGAGACGGAAGACATTACCGTCCAAAACAGTGACTAACCAACGGGGCGATCAGCCCCGTTTTTTTATTATTTACCGCCTGAATATCCCTTTCCCCATGACTCTGCTAAAAATGATAGACCTGTTTTTACGGAGTTTCGCTCATGACCGAGTCTTATAGATTCATTGACACCGTCCCATCCGTGGATGATTTCTGCCGTTTACGCCGGGTAGCCGGTCTTTCGCCGCGCCCGCCGGAAGCCGTCAGTAAGGCGTTGCCGAACAGCTGTTATGGCGTGCATATTCTTTATCAGGGTGTACCGGTTGGGATGGGGCGCATCGTAGGCGACGGCGCGTTGAATCTCGAGATCGTCGACGTTGCCGTTGACCCGGATCACCAGGGCAAAGGCCTGGGCCGCGGCATCATGGAACACATCGTCGCCTGGCTGGATAACCATGCCTGCGATGGCGCCTACGTCACGCTGATGGCCGACGTGCCTGAGCTCTACGAGAAGTTCGGCTTTGAGTCCGTTCGCCCCGAAAGCGAAGGCATGGCCAGGGTGTGGAAATCGCGTAAAACCCCTTGTTGATTGCCGTGCTGGGCTCAACGGGCTGTTATTCCTATCTCTCGATTGGGGATCGGCGAAAGGCGATTCAGATTGCGGTCGATCTGGCCGACGGTATTCCGGTAATGGCGGGCGTGGGAGCGCTGCGTACCCGCGCCGTTGCAGACATTACGGAGCGATGCACGTGAGGAATTAACGCGCGTACTTCATATGACTGGGTTGGTGGTGTAAACCTGCGGGAGAATCGCGGACACGACATGACAACAGGGCCATTAAATGTTCAGACTAAGAGGGGCTAAGAAGCGCCATGACCTTTTATTTGTCGTTGTTACTTTTCTCTGCTGACTGCATCCATGCATCATCATATTTAATATTCCCTCTGACATAATTCCATTCAATACTCCGAAATCTTAGTCCCACAACCTCATGCATGTTAGGTGAAGAACTTCCCGGATTTTATTATTCCTCTGTCACTGCTTTGTGCGGCTGCTCGAGGATCATGGTTTGCGTCTGACTCAGGCTGACACCCGCCTCGCGAAGCATTTTGAGGATTTCATATAGCAGGTCACTGCGCGTTGAGCTGACCATACGCGGGCTGTTCACATAACCCGTGACGCTCAGCACAATGCCGTTCGGTCCGAGTTCCTTAAAGCTCACCGACGGCGCCGGGGCGTCCAGAATGGATTCGTGCAGGGTATAAGCCATCAGCAACAGGTTACGCACCTGTTCAGGATCGATGTCCAGCGGAAAGGTCAGGGCGATGGTCGCCACACCTTGTGCGTTCCCCATGGTGGCGTTGCGCACATTCTGCGAGATGAGCTGCGAGTTCGGAACGATCACCGTCGATTTATCGCTCAACTGGATTTCCGTCGCGCGAACGTTGATTCGACGAATATCCCCCTCCACACCGCTAATACTCACCAAATCACCCACTTTGACCGGGCGTTCAGTCAACAAGATCAGGCCGGAGATAAAGTTCTTCACAATCTCCTGCAGACCAAAACCGATACCCACCGACAGGGCGCTGACAATCCACGCCAGCTTGTTCCATTCGATGCCGAGCATCGAAAGCGTCAGCATGATGATCAGCACATAGCCGACGTTAGTGAACAGCGTGACAAGCGAAGCCCGTAGACCGCGGTCCATCATAGTTTTTGGCAGGAAATCGTTATCAAGCCAGCGACGGGTTGAGCGCAATACGTACCAGCCGACCACCAGGCACAGGAAGGCATTCATGGCATGCGCCGGGATAATATTTATCCCACCGATACCTTCCCCGCCCCAGATATCCACGATTTTTTTCAGCAGCTCCACGGGGGTCGTGCTGCCGAAAGTCCCGTTGAGCAGCGCAATGGCTGCCATCAGCAACAGCGAGGTTTTACCGACGGCCGAGAACAACGTTGCGGCGAGTGACAGGTGGCGGTCGTTAAGACTCAGTGTGCTTTTGAGGATTTTGCCGCTTTGGGTGGAAGGTGAGAATACGCACTCGCAGAGATCGACCACGAAGTGAATCAGCAGATACAAGCAGCTGACGACCAGACCAATCCACAGCAGCTCGAAGGTAAAAAAGCGCGCCAGTGGGATATAACCAATCAGCAGCGCACCCAGAATGATGACAGCCGTCAGGCTTATTACCAGATGAATCAAGCCCGCAATCGTAGAGCGAGCTTCAGTTTGCTCGCCATCGGCCCGCATTTTGCGGCGCATACGGTTAACCCGTACCGGCGCTATCAGGCAGTTCAGCGCGACCAGCAAGGCCGACAGTCCATTGCCAAACAGGGTGGCGGCAATGCTGGTCCCGACAAGGGCGTTGAGCTGCTCGATTGTGCCAAAGATAAAGATGAAGGTAGCCAGCAGGACAGGAAACGAGCCAAGCGTTTTTGCCAGCGAATCGGCAATCCCCGGCAAACGCCAGGAAGGATGGTTGTTTGAGAGTAATGCAATCCCAAGCCCGGCGATGATCGACGAGAAGTAGGTTAGCTCAACCAGCTGATCGGCAAACTCCAGCACCGGCTGCGAGGTATCCGGTAGCCGCGTGAAGATATAACACAGCAGCTGCATGCTAATACCCAGCGTGAACATCGTGCTGAGTGTGGTGAAACAGGCGAGAAAGCTGCGACGAAAACGCCCCTGAGGCAACCAGCGGGGGAGGATCCAGCCGACGGGTTTATCCAGCGCTTTGCGTCCGAATAGACCAATAATCAGCGCAAGCAGTAAGTAGAAGCCGGAGCCGATACGCCATTCATCGCTCCATGCCTGATCCCAGACGACGCTAATCTGTGAACCAAAATCATCAAAGCGCGCGGCATCTTTCTCCGCTGGATTGATAAGCGGAGCCCAGAACTTTTCGCCCAGAATACTGCCCGTATTCAGCGCAATTTGCGTTTTCAGCGCATCGCGGCGTAAACCAAAGATTTGCGCAGACAGGTTTTGCGCCCCCACGCCGATGGCTTTGGTTTGCTCAATCTGAGTGGTGAGAAGGGTCTTGCTATTATTGAGCTGTTTACGCTGGCTAACGACCTGCGGGGTTTCCGTCAGGGTGCCAGGCGCAGGCGGCGGGCCGAGGACATCAAGCTGTGCCTGAACCTGTGCCAGCTGCGGAGCCAGCGCCACGGCGAGCTTATCGGCATCGCTGACCAGACGCTGAGCGTCATCGTTCAGGGCGGTAAATTGCTTATCCACCTTAGCGGCGGAAACCTGCTGCTTCAGGGCATCCAGACGTTTTTGCAGCGCAGGTAACGCGATGTTGGCATTAACCTTAACAGGTTGCTCCACGTCGGTTTGCGCGGGGCTGTCATCCGCCAGAGACAGAAAAGGCGCCATCATCAAACATGACAACAATGCCAGTAGCAGCGGCACTTTTAACATTTTACGCATAGAAGGGTGTACCTGAAATTTCACTCAACAAGGGGTCTGGACCTGATCGGCTAAGCATACCCGTTATTTGTGAAAATCCTATCAGGCAAATCTGTGTTAAATGGGCAAGTGTGAGAGATTTGGATGGACATGATTTGGCTGTCGGTAAAAAAAGCGATTATTTCAGAGTCATTCTCTGGTTCAGATTACGAGAAAACTATCCCCACAAATACACCGGTTTTTTGGGGAGATGTAGTGGTCAACAAAAGCTGGCCACTACAGTTAGGGTTGCGATAGAGATAGGGAGGTCAGCAGACTAAAGCCGTCCGGCGCTGCCGCAGATGCGTATTTTTTCGGCGACCACCTTTTTCATCGCCAGCTTGCCTGGCACAATGTATTTTCGTGGGTCGTTGGCATCAGGGTTCTGGCTAAAGTAGCTTTTCACCGCATCGGCAAACGCAATTTTTAGCTCTGTTGCCACATTGACTTTACAGACGCCCAGCGAGATTGCCCGCGCCACCATCGCTTCCGGAATGCCTGATGCGCCATGCAGAACCAGTGGAATATCCACACAGTCACGGATCTTCTCTAAGCGTTCGAAATCCAGCTTCGGTTCACCCTGATATAGCCCGTGCGCCGACCCAATCGCGACGGCCAGTGAATCAATGCCGGTAAGTTCAGCAAATTCTTTTGCCGCCAGCGGGTCGGTAAAAAAGCTGTCGGCAGAATCGACCACCAGATCGTCTTCTTGACCACCGAGTCGCCCCAGTTCGGCTTCCACGCTGGCGCCGTAACGGTGACAGAGTTTAACCGCCTGAACCACGATATCTATGTTCTGACGAAACGGCAGGTGAGAGCCGTCGATCATCACTGAGCGGATCCCCTGACGCACTTTATCGGCGATATCGTCCATCTCTTCATGGTGATCCAGATGCAGCGCCAGCGGCAGGTTATAGCGACGGGCGGCCGCCTGGCAAATTTCCACCAGGTAGTCAGTACCGGCATAGGAGAAGGTGCCGGGCGTACCGGCCATGATCACCGGTGACCCCATTTCCGCTGCGGTTTCAGCCACGACCTGGACGGTTTCGAGATTGTGCACATTAAATGCCGGGACGGCGTAACCTTCGCGCTGGGCTTTTTTTAGCATTTCACGGTTCGAGACTAAGTACATAAAGACCTCTGGGTTATCGGTTACGGCTGGAGGGCCGCCGCGCTTGCAGCTACGCTCGTTCTGGAATAACGATAAATAGTGACGCCTTTTACGACCCGGTTAACTTCACCTGTCGGGCAGGGGTTATCCGGTGTCAGTCCCTGCGCCAACGAGGTTTCCATCGCCAGCATCTGTACAAACAGCAGGTACGGGAACATCAGCCACAAATCGTTCGGGTCGTCGTGCATGGTTTGCACTCCCGTAGCGTCATAAGGTTCGCCGCTCAGCCCGACCATCTGTTGTGCCAGACCGTCGCGTTTAAGCTCATGCCATAAATCCACATCGTACTGACGGGCATAGCTGTCACTGGAGAACATCAGCACCACCAGGGTTTTGTTATCGACCATAAATTTCGGACCATGGCGCAGGCCCAGCGATGAGTCATAACGCGTGACGATACGCCCGGCGGTCAGTTCCAGCATTTTCAGTGAGGCTTCTTCGGCGAGGCCGGTAAAGCAACTGCCGCCGAGGGTGATGTAGCGGCGAAAACCGCTGTTAGCCAGGGCTTTAACCTGAGATTGCAGGGTTTCGCGCAGTTCACGGCAGCGTGCAACCATACGCATCAGCGGCTCCCGTGTCTCATTTAGGGGTTGCGGGCCAAGCAGCAAGGCGGCGCTCAGTAGCATGCAGCTAAAACTGGAGGTCATGGCGAAGCTCTGGTCGTTAGAGCCTTCTGGCATCATTACCGCCAGCACGTTATCGCGGCCTTCGGCATAATTCGCCAGCTGGCTGTCAGGATTACACACCAGCATCAGGTGATAGCAATCGGGTAGCAATTGATCGGCTAGTTCCACGCTGGCGATGCTTTCCGGGCTGTTACCTGAACGGGCAAACGAGACCATCAGCGTCGGACGTGTCCGGTCAAGATACTGATGCGGGTTAGCCACAATATCCGTCGTGCCATAAGCCACCACATCCCGTCCCGTTTGTTGACGCAGCCATGGTGCCAGCGCACGCCCGGCAAACGCAGAGCTTCCGGCGCCGCACAGCACAATTTGCAGACGTTGGTTGTCGAGAAGAGGTTGCAGGAAGGGCTGCCACTGAGCCTGAGAACGCTGTAATTGCAGATGCAGCGCAGACCACAAATCGGGCTGTTGCCAGATCTCACGTGCGGTATGCAGAGCATTGTGCTGTTCCAGCCAGTCACTGCTGTAAGAAAAATAGTGATTCATGATACGAGCTCCCTGGAGTCTGGCTGACAGGCATTGGCGTAATCGGCCAGCACTTCGCTAATTTTGTGTAACACCCAATCCTGCGGATCGGATGAAAGCTGGCCGGCGTTGATGGCACGTGCCTGTTCGGGCAGATACTGGCTGAGTAACGCCTGCGGTACCGGATGACGGCGTAAATTGTCGAGCATGCTGTCGACGGCAGCGCACACTTCCGGGAGTGGCCAGTAATAGCGAACCCGATCGCTCAGGCTGTACTGGCGATGAAGATGTTGCTGATGGGGTTTGCCAGGATAGTAACGACGCCATTGTTCAGGACGTTCACACATCACCTGTTCAAGGGTCGAACACAGATGAGAAGCCTGATGTTCACCCAGCCATTCGCGCTCAATATGGTCGAGTGCGAATAACGCTTCACGTAAGGCAAAAGTCAGGGCCGGGCCAACCTTAAGGATCGCAAAGTGACCGCGAACCAGCTGACGATAGGCCAGCGGTGCCTGATAATCCGTGGAGTGTGCTTCATAAACCAGCGTTGGCCAGTTTTCAATAAAACGGCTCAGCTGGCGGGCGCGTTCAGGCTGATAGCGTTCAACGCTGTGATTATCGAATTCGACACCGGGCTGCACGACAACGGCGATAACCCGTGGCCAGACGGCAGCCAGACCGTGAGCCATCCAGGCACTGCGATGGACGCCCAATGTCGTTTCGACGGCGTCAGGTGTGGTGACATGCATCCCTTCTTCCAGCGCTTCCTGGGCCCCACCGGGCACCGGAACTTCGGTGCCAATGACATAAACCGGCGCTTCGCCACCGTGTTGCTGCCAGCTGTTTTCCGCCACGGCACACAGTCGTGCCGCACGGCGGGCGACTTCATCATCGCCTAATGGCGAGGGGTCACCCGCACAGGACATCGAGCAGTCGAGATGAATTTTGCGAAAACCTGCAGCGACATAATCCGCTATCAGAGTTTCGGCTAATTGCATGGCCTCTTCGGCTGGCTGACTTTGCCACGCATTGGGACCGAGATGGTCACCGCCCAGCCATACGCGTTCACGAGGTACACCGATCGCGTCCGCCTGCTGCCACACCGCATCGCGGAATTGATGCGGCTGCATACCGGTATACCCGCCGAACTGATTCACCTGATTTGACGTTGCCTCAATCAGTACCGCGGTGCCGCGCGCTAAAGCCTGACGCAGCGCCGCTTCGATAACCCACGGATGGGCGGAGCAGACAGAGAACACACCTACCGGTTCACCGGCTTTGTGACGCTGTATCAGTTCCAGTAGTTGTTGCATAAACCAAAACTCCTATCAGAATGAGGCTGGAAGGCGGTCGGCGATAATCACGTCAACCCCGGCGTCATGCAGCGCCCGGCGATATTCGTCGGGGATGCGACTGTCAGTGACCAGTTTGTTAATTTTGCTGATTTCGCAAATCATGCAAAAACTGGTGCGGCCGAACTTGCTGGCATCAGCGACGGCAATCACTTCGCGCGCCACTTCGCACATCGCCCGGTTAAGCTGGGCTTCACCAGGGTTAGGGGTGGTAATGCCGCTGACGAGGTCGAACCCGTCAACGCCGAGAAACAGTTTGTCGAAACGGTACTGGCGAATGTGCTGTTCGGCGCTCGGGCCGTACAGCGACCAGGATTTACGCCGTACGTTGCCGCCAATCACCATCAAATCCACCTGTTCATTACTGGCCAAATCGAAGGCGATATTGAGGGCGTTAGTCATCACCACCAGTTCCTGCTTGCCCTGTAATTGCGGCACCATCTGACTGATGGTCGAACCTGAATCAAGAATCAATGAATCGCCATCGTTCACCAGCGCTGCGGCGGCACACGCGATGGTGTATTTCACATCGCGGTTGATCCGTCCTTTGTCCTGCAATGGCCTGTCAAACACGAATTGCTTGTTCAGCTTTGCTCCGCCGTAGCCCCGGATAGCGCAACCGCTTTTTTCCAGATACCGCAGGTCATTACGGATGGTCACACTCGATACGTCGTATTGTCCGCTGAGTTCTTCGACCCGCACGGAACCCTCACGACATAACTGGTCGATGATCAATTCCCGGCGTTTTAGCGTATTTATCATTGGCGCTTATTCCCCTAAACAGCATTGAACATGTCATGGTCGCTTAGCGGGCTGCTTTCGGTGTTGCGAACTGAATTACAACAAACGGAAAACCGAAATGCAACGCTAAATTACAAATAAATTCTTATATATCATAGTGTTATGTGTGAGTGTTGCTTTCGGTTTTAACGGAATCGAAAGACAATAGACACGCGTTTCCGTATCAAAATCGTTATGTTTCAGTGTTCCTTTCACTTATTTGTTGTTTAAAGTGAAAGCTGTCGTGCCAGGCAATGACTTTTATCCTTCGTTTATTACGCCGCATTTATTTTGATATTTATGCTGTTATTGCATTCTGTACGTGTGCTGTTCCAGCAAGGCGGCGCCGCGAACGCCACTGCTGTCGCCAAATACCGGCGATAAAATGGCGGCAGGCTCACTGCCCGGGAACAGCCAGCTGCGCATTGCCTGTGGCAGCAAGAGGTAAAGTTCAGGCGTGTTGGAAACACCACCGCCAAGTACAAACGCATCCACATCAAGCATCAGTTGCAGGCTGGCGAGCGCACAGGAGAGGATGTCGACATAGATAGCTATCAGCCGCCGGGCCAGCGGCTCTCCCTGACGATAAAACCCGAGCAGCTCGGGCACACTGGCAGCCTGATGGCGGAAATGTCGACTGAGCGCCATCAACCCGCTGCCGGAAACGTAACGCTCAAAGCAACCCGTTAGCCCGCAGCTACAGGTAAACAAGGGCAGGTTGTAACGCTGAACCAACTGGGCAGAAATCGGGATATGTCCCCATTCTCCGGCCAGGCCATTTTTGCCTTTATGCAGGTGTTTGTTCAGCACCAGACCGCCGCCCGCGCCAGTGCCAAGAATGGCGCCAAAAACGATATCGTGGCGCTGTGTTTGCTCGGTGCAGGCTTCTGACAGTGCAAAACAGCGGCAATCATTTTCGATGGCGACCGGCCGGTCGAGCGTACAAGCGAGATCGTCGGCCAGGCAGTGACCGGTAATACAGGGCACGTTGACCGAAAGCTGTTTACGGCTTTTCGGGTCGGTGATCCCCGGTAAGCCAATACCGATCGTGCCGCGTGTTTGCAGCGTCAGATCCGCCTGGGCGACCAGTGTTTTCACACAACCTAAAAACTGGCTGTAGTCCATCGTCGGCGTGCTGACGCGCTGGCAGAACACCTGATTTAGCCGCTCATCGTAGGCGGCCATTTCAATTTTGGTGCCGCCAATATCAAAGCCATATCGCATCACTCTTTTCCCCGTTGTCGACGTTAAACTGGTTAGTCGTGGACGCTGACGACCACGCCTTCACGGCGGGCGCGTTCGGCGGCAAAAACCATCAAATGGCTTTCGAGCGTTTCTTTCGGGCCGGAGAGGATTTGGCTGGCATCGTTGCTGCGAACGGCATCAATAAAGTGCGCCATCAGGTAATAGTCACCACCACCGTGTCCCCCCATCGCGCTGTTCAGCGCCGGGTCGGTATCGTCCACATCCTCGACGTCATAAACCGTTTCGCTGTCATCAACAAACGAAGTAATGCGGATATACCGCCCGTCGCCTTCGAGCTGACCATGGCTGCCAAACAGTTGCGTTTTACGATCTTCGTGGCGGGTAAAGGCGGTCATCGTAAAGGAGGCGGTTTTGCCGCCGGCAAACTGAATATTGACCACCTGATGATCGACAACGTTGTTGTCACAACGATAAACACAGCGGCCATAAGGCCCGTCACGCAAGGCTGCCGTCAGCGTTTGTTGGTTGACCTCCGGGGTCAGCACGCGCAGGAAACCGGGTGTCGATTTATGCTGCTCACCCAGATAGATTTTTTTCGCAGAATACGGGCAGGTGGCTTCCACCGCGCAGTCGAGGCAGCGCTCAGCCGCACCCGACGGCTGATTTTCAGCACGGAAATGGCGTAGCCCGCCGAATGAACTGACCTGTTCGCAAGAGGTGTCCATGATGTAGCGGATCCAGTCGATATCATGACAGGACTTTTGCAACAGCATTGAGGCGGAAAGGTTGTCGTTTCGCCAGTTACCTCGCACAAAAGAGTGGGCTTGATGCCAGTAACCGACCGGTTCGAGGTGCTGCATGCTGATGACGTCGCCAATCACGTTGTCGCGAAGCAGTTGCTTGAGTTTTTGGGTGTAGCGGGTATAACGCAAAACATGGCCGACGGAAAAAATGACGCCAGCACGCTCTACCGCAGCAACGATGGCTTCGCATTCCCGGCTGTCAGGCGAAAGGGGTTTCTCCAGCAGCATGTGGTAACCCTGTTCGGCAAACGCCAGTGCCGGTTCCAGGTGGAGATTGTCCTGGGTGCAGATAAGCACTGCATCGGCCAGTTTTTCTGTGGCGGCAGCTTCACGCCAGTCATGAAAGACATTGGCAGCGGTAATATTATGCTGGGCGACAAATTGCTGGCGGTAGGCTTCGCGGGGTTCTGCCACCGCGACAACGCGCATCAGTTCAGGGTGGGCGAGGGCGTAGCGCGAATAAATTTCACCGCGCGCACCTGCGCCGACGACCAGCACTGTGACGGGTTGATGACGACCACTCTTGTTTACAGACTCGAATGACATTGTGATTCTCCACATTGCGCAAAGCAGGTATACGGCCTTAATGGCGTTGTTTTAAGTTCAGCCCTGTCTCTTTATCGAACAGGTGCGAGTGATGCAGATCGAAACTGAGCCAGATCTTCTCGCCGGGCAGTGGTTCCCAGTCGTGACAGGTGGCAACCCGGGTGATGAAGCGGGAACCACCGATATCGCAGTGCAGCAGATCTTCGTTACCCATGCGTTCCACGGTTTTGATGGTCGCCTGGGCGGCATTCTCTTCAGGACCGGCAACAATGCGCAGATACTCTGGACGGATGCCGAGGCAGACAACGTCATGGCGGTAGCTGAGCATCTGTTGACTGAGTTCCGCGCTCAGATTCAGGGTGGCATCCTCACTCAGACGCAGGCTGACCACGTTGTGGTTATGCATAACGGGCAGATCGTGAAGGTTCATCGATGGGCTGCCAATAAACTCGGCGACAAATTTATTGGCGGGCTGGTGGTAAAGGTTAACCGGCTTATCAACCTGCATAATTTCACCCCGGTTGAGCACACAGATGCGGTCGCCCATGGTCATGGCTTCAACCTGATCGTGGGTGACATAAATCATGGTGGCGCCAACGCCTTCGCGCTTGAGCTGGTTATGCAAATCAATCAACTGGACACGCATGGTCACGCGCAGTTTGGCGTCGAGGTTGGAGAGCGGTTCATCGAATAGAAAGACTTTGGGTTTACGCACAATCGCCCGGCCCACCGCCACGCGCTGACACTGTCCGCCGGACAGTTGCCCGGGTTTACGTTGCAGCAGGTTGGTTATCTCAAGTTTTTCAGCGGCTTCACGCACCCGACGGTCGATCTCTTGCTTACTGGCTTTGCCCATCAGGCTAAAGGCCATGTTTTTGTAGACGGTCATGTGCGGATACAGCGCGTAGTTTTGAAACACCATCGCGATACCGCGATCTTTTGGCATGGTGTCATTCACGCACTGGTTATGGATCATAATCTGGCCTTCGCTGACACTTTCCAGCCCGGCGATCATTCGCAGCAGGGTGGATTTGGCACAGCCAGAAGGCCCGACGAAGACCATAAATTCACCTTCATGGATTTCAAGATCGATACCGTGCAAGGCTTTGAATCCATTGGGATACACTTTTTCCACGCTGTGCAGTTGTATTCCGGTCATCACTTTTTCCTCAATGTTTAAGCTCACAGGATTAACTCTTCACACCGACACCGGCGATGCCTTGAATGAAGTAGCGCTGGAAAACGATAAACAGCATTAGCATCGGAATAATGGCCATCAGCGCACCGGCCATGAGCATCGGATACTCCTCGCCAGCACGACTGGAGAGCGAAGCCAGCCCAACAGGCAGCGTCAGTTTGCTGCTGCTGGTGTTGACGATCAGCGGCCACATCAGGTTATTCCAGCTCCATAAGCCGTTGATAATGATGCAGGCGATAATGCCGGGGCGGATCAGGGGCAGCATGATCCGCCAGAAAATGGTGAAGTGGTTGTACCCATCCATCAGCGCGGCTTCTTCCATTTCGCGGGGAACGGCCATAAAGAACTGCCGCAGTAGGAAGGTGGCATAAATGCTGAAGATGCCTGGCAAAATTAACCCGGACAAAGTGTTGAGCAGGCCAAGTCTTTGTACCGCTAAAAATTGCGGGATCAAGAATGCCTGACCGGGCACCATCAGGATGGAGATGCAGAGCATGAACACGATATTGCGGCCACGAAAATGCAGTCGGGCGAAGCTATATGCCGCCATGGTGGCGATAACCATTTGTAACGTGACGGTAAAGAAAGTGGCGAAGATTGAATTCAGATAAAAAGTGGTGAAAGGGATCTCATGCAGAATACGCCCGTAAGCGGCAAAACCAGGATGGGCGGGCAATAACTGCAATGGGATCTGAATACTTTCAGCCTGGGTTTTTAGCGAGGTTATCAGCATCCAGACAAAGGGGGTCACTGAGGCAACGCTTGCCAGCAGCATAAACAGATACACCAGTGCTTTTTGGCTATCGATTTTCTTGCGCGGCCTCACCTGAGAGGGCGCGCGGAGGTCTGTTGTTGCGGAGTCAATTGTCATCAGGAGTTCCTTACGCCACTTTCAGGCGTTTGCCGATGGCCATTTGCACGAGAGTTATCAGCATGGTGACAATAAATAGCACCACGGTGATGGCGGAGGCATAGCCTTTCTGTTGCAGATAAAACGCATTTTTATAGAACAGATAAGTGACGGTCATGGTGTCGCTTTCTACCATCGAACGGTCAAACATCAGGAACACCACATCGAAAATTTGCAGCACTTCGATAAAGCTCATCACCGAAACAAAGAACAGCGTCGGCACCATCATCGGCAGCGTCAGGCAGAAAAAGCGGCGTAAGGTGCTGATACCGTCAATGTCTGCGGCTTCATAGAGAGAGCGGGGAATACTTTGTAATCCGGCCAGCAAAATAATGATTTTCAACGCCAGTGAAGACCAGATAATGATGATGGAAACACTGATGCGGACAATATCCGGATCGGAGAGCCAGCCCACCGCCGAAACACCAAAGAAATGCAGCAAGTAATTGATAAGGCCGAAATCTTTGTTGAACAACCATTGCCAGACCATTGCGACCGCTGCAGGCATCGTCACCGCGGGCAAAAACAGCAGAGTACGAAACAGGGCTTTACCACGAATGTTTTGATTCAAGCCAATGGCCAGCAGCAGAGAGAGGGCCAGGCTGACAGGGACGCACACAACGACATAAAACAGCGTATTGAAGACCGCTGCGTAAAAATCATCATCACTGAACAGGTCGAGATAATTATTGATGTCGAAGGTGCTCCAGTTCATGAACTGGTCAAGATCGGTAAAGCTGTAAAAAATGTTTTGCACGAAAGGGATGAAATAAAACACCGCCAGCCCTGCCAGCAAAGGCAGCACCATAATCCATCCCCAGAACCGTTCGGCGCGCTCAAGGCGGGTGAGGGCCGGACGGGTTCGGGTTTTCGTTGGCAGGTTTACCTCGTCGGTATGGCTTTTATGCTTTACCGTAACGGGAACAGAATCTGCAAGCGACATAACGGAAGTCCTCTGCATAAGGAAATAATTCGCTCAGAGCCTGCCGGGCAGGCCTGAGCGAAAGCGATTAATTTTCCATCACACGTGAGATTTTTTTCACCGACTTATCCATTTCCTTTTTGGCATCGGCCCCCATAAAGATTCGCTTCAGACTGGCTATCCACATGTTTTGCCATTTCGGGGTATTGGTGCCTGCGGTTGGATAGGCTTTAGTAAACTCAAGCGTCTCAACATAGGGACTCACATCGACATTTTTGATGTTGGCAGCCCAAGCTTTCGCCGCCGTCTTATTTGCCGGGATCACCGCTCTGGCGAGGATCTCCTGCGATGGCTGCGAGCTCATAAACTGGATATAGCGCCAGGCTTCCGCTTTGTGCGTGCTTTTGGCCGACATGGCAAAACCAATACTGTGAGCCACGCCAGACTGGCGATCGATTTTCGGCATCAGTACCACGCCGATGTGAGCGTTGATAAGGTCATTGGCAGCAAAAGGTGCCGCCAGCCACGAACCGGCGTACGCCATGGCGGCGCGGTTGGACTGGAAAATGTTCTCGGTTTTGACTTCGCTCATTTGCTGTGCGGTCGGCAACTGGCCGGATTTCATCATTTCCTGAAGTTGCTGATAGACCCAAATGGATTTGTCGTTGGCAATATCCGTCGGTTTGCCATCGACAGGCACAACATTGTTCCCTTTCTGATAAAGCAGATTAAGGTAGCTGTCCTGTCCGTCATTGCTCAGGTCCATCACCAGCGGGAAGGCATCACTTTTCAATCCGGCTTTCAGTTGGCTGGCTTTTTCTTTCAGCTGATCCCAGGTCCAGTCGCTGGTTGGGTAGCTGACTTTGGCTTCATCAAACAATTTTTTATTATACCAGACGGCGATAGAGTCAACGTCACGGGGAATGGCCAGTTGCTGTCCATTATATTGATAGGCTTTTACAGAACTGGCGACGATATTATTCAGGTCAAGCTTGCTTTTGCTGATGTCATCGTTTAATGGCGCCAGCAGACCGTTTTTAGCGTACTGAATAAAGTACGGCATGTTGATCCAAAATATATCCGGAGAAACACCGCCAGCCGATGCTGCATCTAATTTGACAAAATATTGTGCCGATGGTGTCAGCTCAATATCAATCTTAATATCAGGATTTTCTTTTTCGAAGTTTTTGGCAATTTCCTGTTCTGCTGCCAATTGGTTTTTATCCCAGACGGCGTAACGTAATGTCACCGGGTCTGCGGCATGTGCAGAGAGTGAAAACAGAGCCGGTAATACGATTGCTGAGGCTATGATATGGCGGCGAAATGACGCCTGAGCAAAGAAAGAGGTGGTGCATTTTGTGCGTGGCATTGACATCCCCTTGAGCGTTCGAAATTCAACATTTACGTAACGTTTGAACGTTCTATCCCCTAATATTCAGTGTGTCAATCAGCCGCAAATGCTCTAAAATAGTGCGTTTGCCTTTCGATGTTGTTAAAATCGAAAGGATTAAAGTGAAAGATTAGAGGTCTTTTTTGTTACCTTTTTATAACATTTAGTGGTGTTGCTGCCAGACGATGCGGACGATCAACTCCAGAGAGGATGGGTTAACACACGAAAGGCTTTGCACTAATATGGGGAACATAAATGCTGTTGTTGTGCAGCCGGATAAATCTTTCATTTTTGTGATGTAAATAAACAAAAAAAGATCACCTGATTACCACTCATCCTGCTGAATTGTGTCGACTGGACGCTATCAGGAATCATTCTTATTTGCCATGCGTCGCCACTTTCGGGAACCGGAGTTTACAGGGTTGTTTATTTAAAGAAGAACTGGCAGGATGGATTTTCATTTTATTTGCCCCTCATACAGGTATTCCATCATGCACCTGTCCTTAATCTTTACACATAGTCTGGAAAAAATATTCCATCAGCGTGAATTAAACGAAGGGCACGAAATTACCAGACTTTCATTATTGAAGAATGAAAGCCTGTCTTTTCAGTGTCGATATTTTTTGCAGCAGAATGATGATGAACCGCGCAGGCAATTACGCTATGAATTAACGGGTGAGCTTTCCTCTTTTATTTCTGTGCGTCAGGTGCAGCATGTTCCCAGCCTTTTTCCCTGTTACCGCGCTACCGACGACGATTATCTGACAACATCACCAGGTCTTTTTCCCGACCCTTTGCTACCGCTGCCGGATAAAACCTTTTTCGTGAACGGAGGGTATTCGGGCAGTTTATGGTTGACGGTGAATCCGCAAAACGAAAGTCTGCCTGCGGGCAAAAGTTCAGTGTGCTTACAGTTATCGGATATTGTCAGCGGGGAAATATTGGGGAGCGTGACGCTTGAGATGGAGGTCGTGGCGAAGAGCTTACCGCCGCAAACCTTGCTGCACACAGAATGGCTGCATACCGATTGTCTGGCCGATGTTTATAACATTGAAGTCTTCAGCGAGAGCTGGTGGCTGGCAGTACGACATTATGTACGTTGCGCAGTGAACAACGGCGTGAACATGATGCTGACGCCTGTCTTCACCCCTCCACTTGATACCGCCATTGGCGGTGAGCGCACCACGGTGCAGCTGGTTGGCGTCACGCAAACGGAGACGGGGCAGTATCAATTTGATTTTTCTGCCCTGCAACAGTGGGTGGCGCTGTGCCAGCAGGAGGGGATCACGACGTTTGAGATTTCTCACCTGTTTACTCAATGGGGCGCGCATCATGCACCGAAAATCATGGTGTATAAAGGTGGGCAGAGTGTGCAGGCTTTTGGCTGGCAAACCGATGCGCATGGCCCGGAATATCGTGATTTTTTGCACGCTTTTTTACCCGCGCTCTGCGACTGGCTGCGTGCAAAGGGGCTGGGAAAGCATGCATGGTTCCATGTGTCTGATGAACCCAAAATAACGGATATCGAGGCTTATCAGCGTGCCAGCGATCTGATTCGGCCATTGATTGGTGATTTTCCGGTTCTGGATGCCTTATCTGATTACGCATTTTATCAACAGGGGCTGGTGGAGAATCCGGTCACCGCCAGCGATTGTATTGAGCCATTCCTCTCTCATCAGGTGCCAGGATTATGGACTTATTATTGTTGCGTACAGAAACGGGATGTTGCTAACCGCTTTTTTGCACAACCTTCATACCGTAATCGGATCCTCGGTGTTCAACTCTATCTTTACCGCATCACCGGCTTTCTGCACTGGGGATTTAATTTCTATAACAGTGGGCATTCGCTGGAGAAACTGAATCCGTATGCGGTGACCGATGGGCGAGGGGCATTTCCTTCGGGTGACCTGTTCGTGGTGTATCCTGGGAAAGATTTTCAGCCAGTAGAATCGTTGCGCCTGATGGTGTTGCGCGAAGCATTTCAGGATCTCCGCGCCTTGCAACTGCTGGAGTCACTGACCCGTCGCGAACATGTGGAGCAGCTTATTACTCGACTCGCGGGAATGCAGATTACGTTTGCACGTTATCCGCGTAATGCGCAGTTCCTGCAAACCTTGCGTTATGAGGTCAATCAACAGATTGCAGGGGCCTGATATCGGCAGATATTACGTTAACACGGCAGGGCATTGCGGCCCTGCCACTAATCCAATCCTGCTATTGCATTCCGCTCAGCATAAACGCCGTTGAACGACGGGTATCGGCCCAGAACGTTTGTTTGTCCGGCTCCGACTGGGTACACAGGCGCAATAACTGCAGGTGGCCGTAGTCGTTGAGCATAAACGCGGCGTATTCGATGTCGAGAGTGGCACGCAGCAGCCCGGCCGAACAAAGATCGCCCAACAGTAAGGTCAGCTCCTGAACCAGCGCGTCGTTCACCCGTTTATAGGCTTCCGGCAGAGCGCTTTGATCCGGGCCGAGCAGCGGCAGCAGGGGCGGTAATATTTCACGCCACAACGCAGGCGGCATCACCTCAAAGGCATATTCAGTCAGCCGTCGCTGAAAATCACAGATGGCATCAAGCGGGTTAGCATACTGCGCGATACGTTCGCGGGCTTCGGCAATCGCGCGCCGGTCTGCGGCATGCAATTTTTCTAACAGTATCTCCTGCTTACTGCCGAAATAGGCGAATACCGTGGGTACTGAGACCGCCGCAGTACGGGCGATTTGCTCCATCGTCGTGGCCTGAAACCCCTGATGGGCAAACAGCGTGAGCGCCGACTGGCTAATGGTCCGACGCCGTAACGCTTTCTGTTGTTCCCGTAATCCACTCACACACCACCTCCGTTAGTTGACGCCCTGGCGTTCAGCATGGCCTGACTTGCATCGTATAAAAATTTTATTGACTAAAGCAATTTTATTTACTTAATTTCTTTTAACAAGTAAATTTCTTTACCCACTAAAGTTTTTAACAAAAACACAACAACGTGTTCCGATACTCCGTGAAGGAACGCCCTACAACTTACCGATGAGCTCGACAATGACTACAGAATCTAGCTATGCCGACACGATTATCCATCATGGCCGTATTTACACCGTCGATCCGCACCTGCCCTGGGCCAGCGCGGTGGCTATCCGCGATGACCGGATCCTGTATGTCGGTAACGACAAAGACGTGCGCGTCTGGGCCAACCACAATACGCGGATGATTGATGCCGAAGGAAAACTGGTGTTACCGGGGTTTGTCGAATCGCACTGGCATTTTTCCACCACCGCGTTTGCTTTCCAGGCCTTCGTTAATCATGAAGATCCGCAGCAGGTATTATCGATGCTGAAACGCTATGTTGATGAGCATCCTGAAGAGAAAGCGATTACCGGCATGGGGTGGGTACAGGCCACCATTCCGCCGGAACTGTTACGTAAGGAGACGCTTGATGCGATTTGTGCGGATAAGCCGGTATGCCTGCTGGCAACCGATTATCACTCCATGTGGGTGAACTCAAAAGCGCTGGCACTGGCCGGTATCGACCGCGATACACCGCCGGTGGAAGAAGGGGCCAGCTGGTTTGAAAAAGACCCGCACACCGGAGAACCGACGGGGCTTATCGTCGATGGCGCGGCCTATTCGTTGCTGATGCAGCGGCTCAGCGAGGCCGGTTATTTCCCGGTTGGGATGGCGCTGTATCTGCGGTCGAT
The DNA here is from genome assembly GCA_902706235.1 of Citrobacter sp. 18056. GTDB lineage: Bacteria > Pseudomonadota > Gammaproteobacteria > Enterobacterales > Enterobacteriaceae > Scandinavium > Scandinavium manionii. The sequence continues at coordinate 377,721 of CACSJR010000003.1, forward strand.
TCCCCTGTGGCAGGAAAAACTGGTGGCAGCGGGGATCACCACGGTATTCGATGCCGGATTCCTCGATCCCAGCGGCGACCAGTCATTACTGTATCAAACCATGCAGCAGCTGGAACGTGAAGACCGCCTGAAACTGCGCGTAGTCGGCAGCTATATCGATATGGGGACTGACAGCGACCCGGTGAGTACCTTGCTGGCGTTCCGTGAACGCTATCATTCCCCGTTAGTGAAGGCCCAGGCCCTTAAGCTGATGCTGGACGGTACCGAGAATAACCATACCGCTTACCTGCTGGAGCCCTATTGCGATAAGCCGCACAGTTGCGGCTCAACGGTAATGCCCGCAGAGGTTTTCGAGGGGCATGTGAGCAAGGCGGATGCCAACGGGATCGACGTGATGGTCCATGCTGTCGGGGATGCCGCAGTGCGGCTGGCGCTGGATGTGTTCGAACGCACCGTTCAGGACAACCCACCACGCGACCGTCGCCACGTTATCACTCATGCCTTTTTGACTCATCCGGATGATATTCCGCGTTTTCGCCGCATTGGCGTGATGGCGAATACTCAACTGCAATGGGGGGTTGTGGATGCGTATACCCAGGCGATTCAGAAGTCCTATGGCTATCCGCGCTGGAGCTCGATGTATAAATTCCGCACCTTCATCGAGCAGGGGGTCACAGTCTCCATCGGCATGGACGGGCTGGCTTGTCAGTGCCGTTGCCAGCACCGTCCGGTGGAACATATCGAATCCGGTCATACCCGCCAGTTGGCTGGCGAAGCGGATGCGCCCGTGATGCCCGATATTAACGAAAAGCTGAGTATTCCTCAGTTGCTCGCTGCGTATACCATTAATGGCGCATATCAACTCGGTCTTGAAAAGGAGATTGGATCGATAAGCGTCGGCAAAAAAGCGGACATTATCATCATGGAACATGATCTGTTTGAGCAGGACAAATACCAGATTGGCAAAACGGAGGTGGCCCTGACGATGATGGGGGGGCGCATCACCCATGATGCCCGTACCGGGAAAAACGACTGAGCAACAGGCGCGCGGGGAGACCTGCGCGCCTCTCCTTAAGCATTCAGGAATCATTACCATGAATGACAATTCGTCATGTTACCTGCGTATCCTGTTTATCTTTATTGCCAGCACCTCCATCATCAGCATCGGCGTTCAGCCAATACTGATCGGTTTACTCGAACAGCGCGTCGCGTTGTCGCTCAGTCAGCAGAGCGGCATTATGGCGGGCGAGCTGGCGGGGTCGGTGCTGGGGGCGTTGCTCAGTCCTCTGGCGGCACGTTATCTGAGCCGCCGTAACGTTTATGTTGCGGCCGCGGGCTGTGCGTTGTTGTTCAGCCTGCTGTGTGCTGGTGCAGAACATCTTATCGGACTGATGGTCTGCCGGGTAATGGTCGGCATCGGTGCCGGCCTGCTCTGTACGCATGCAATAAGCGACCTCGGACGCTTACCCGGTCAGGACCGCTCGTTTGGTTTGACGCTGCTGCTGCAAACCACGATTTTTGCATTTTTTGCGTCGGCATTACCGCAAATCGCGGTATGGGTGGGGATCAGCGGTGCGATTGCCTCTATCGGCGGCTGGTTTATGCTGATGTTGCTCGGCGCGCCGACCATTCCTCGCCACCCGGCGCAGCCGCCGGAGATCGTTACGCAATCGCAGGTTATCGCAGGGCAAGGAAGCGTGATACTGGGGCGGTTATCGATGCTTGGCATGGTGCTGTTGCAGCTGGCTATCTATTCCGTCTGGGGATTTATCGATCAGATAGGCCGTGACCGTGGTATCAGCCCGGTGGATATCGGCTGGGCCTTTGGGCTGGGTATTCTCGGCGGGCTACCGGGGGCCGGGATCCCCAGTCTGCTGGGCGCGAACATCAACCGTAATCTGGCGATAGCTGTCGGATTGCTGGCAGTATTGTTGTCGATTGTCCTGCTGGCGAAGTTTGTCGACACTCCCGCTATGCTGTTTGCCGCTATTTTCGTCATGAATTTTGGCTGGGTGCTGGCGCTGAGCTATTTTATGTCGTCGATAACCGTGAACGATCCCAATGGAAAACTGACCCCGCTTATCGGTATTGCCCAGGTGGCAGCGGCAGCCATTGCCCCTACGCTGATGGCGCTTCTGCTCCAGGTTGCAGAAACGCAGATTATTTTTATTGTTGCAGCCAGCGCCGCCATCGCCAGCTTTGTCATTAATTACAGCGCCGGGGTTTATGCGAGGCGAGGTCGGAGGCGGTTGTCATCGCTAGTCTGATACACGTAAATGAAAAAATCCACGCATCTGCGTGGATTTTAGATTGCTGGGATCAGTAGCCATCGGGCAGGTCAGGACGCGTAATCGGCCAGATACTCCTCAATCATCTGGGTAAAGCTGTCATTGGCGGTAAACCCTAATTCATTTGCATAGCGCGTATCGAAGTCACCAGGCCAAGAATTAACGATTCGCTCAATCGTCGCATCCGGGACAAACGCTATCTTTTCCTCGACTCCGGAACCGACAACCTGGGCTAACGCGGTCACCATTTGTCCCACGGTGACCGATAAACCTGTCAGATTAATCACCCGGCCTTGCGTGAACTCTGAGTCCTCAATGTCATGCCCGTGGATTAATGCTTCAATCGCTTTTCGCGGTGAGAGGAGCCACAGGGGGGTGTCTCGCGATACCGGGCAAACTGCGGGTTCACCGTGGATGGGTTCGCGAATGATCCCGCTGGCGAAGCTTGATGCCGCCATATTGGGGCGACCTGGGCGTACGACGATAGTCGGCATTCGCAGACTCCTGCCATTTACCCAGCCTCTGCGGCTATAGTCAGCCAGGAGCAGATCGCAGATAGCCTTTTGCGTACCGTAAGAACTTTGCGGCATCCAGACTTCCCGATCGGTGACCTTCGCAGGCAGACAACCACCAAACACCGCTACGGAACTGGTGGTGACCAGCTTGACCGGGTCTGCGCGATGACGCAGCAACTCAAGCAGTTGGCGGAAGGCATCGACGTTAATGTGCATCCCTAAATCGAAGTCCTGTTCGGCCTGGCTTGAAACGATCGCGGCCAGATGGAAAACGCTGTCCACTGTCGCAGGCAGAATCGACTTCAGCCATTCTCCGTCGCTAATGTCGCCGGTCACCACGTCAAGACGGCTATCCTTTATTCCTTGCAGCGCAACCCGGTCAATGGCAATGAGCTTGCCAATTTCTCGCGGAATACCGTGATTATCGGCCAGTGTTTCGCGTTGCAGAAGCGCTTTAACCAACTGACTTCCCAGAAAACCCGCGGCGCCGGTGACAACAAGGGTGAGTTTTTTGTTCATAGCATGCATTCTCAATGTAATTAGTGGTTAACCATACGGGCAGGTATACGGAATATCGCGATGGCACCAATAAACAAGGTTGCCGAAATCATTAGCGTTCCGATAAGTGTTGAATGTGTCATATCGGTCAGGAGCCCCATCACCCAGGGGGCGACAAAACCGGCAAGGTTTCCGAAGGAGTTGATCACGGCGATACCTACCGCCGCAGACGCACCGCCCAGAAATGCCGTCGGCAGGCTCCAGAACAGGGGCAGGGTACTTAAGCCGCCTGCTGCGCCGATCGTCAGGCCGATCATGGCGATGACTAAATCATGGCTGAATAAAGCAGCAATAATCATGCCTGCACCACTCATTACCGCAATGAGAGCCAGGTGCCAACGCCTTTCCCGATGTTTATCCGCACTTCTTGAAACGAAAATCATGGTGAAAATTGCGGCAGCGTATGGAATCGCCGTCAATAAACCCACTTTAAGCACGTCGCCTTCACCTGCATTATGAATAAGCGTCGGCATCCAGAAACTTACGGTATAAAATCCGGCGATCAAACAAAAATAGATAAATGTTAAGAGCCATACTTTGGGGTTGGAAATAACAGCCAGCATACCGCTATGGTGATCGCTTTTAAGACTGCCATCAGCGTGAATTCTTTCTTCCAGCAGTGCTTTTTCATCGGCGCTTAACCATTTCGCCTGTGATATTCTGTCGGTCAGTAAGAAAATAACAAGAATACCGATAAGAAACGAGGGTATCCCTTCGATGATATACAGCCATTTCCAACCGGCCAGCCCGCCGTATTCATGAAAATGTCCCATGATCCAGCCGGATAACGGTGCACCTAAAATACCTGACAATGGAACTGCGGTGGCAAAAAGGGCAAACATCCTCCCTCGGCGATAGCTTGGAAACCAAAAAGACAGGTATAAAATGACGCCAGGATAAAAGCCTGATTCCGCCACACCTAAAAAAAAGCGAACGGTATAAAATTCGAATGGCGTCGTCACGAATGCCGTAAGGGGGGCGATTAGCGACCATGAAATTAACAGCCCGCCCAGAAGGCGTCGGGCCCCAAAACGGTGGAGGATTATATTACTTGGGATTTCAAAGAAGAAAAATCCGATAAAGAAAATCCCCGCGCCAATACCGTATACGGTGTCTGAGAAGGAGAGGTCGATCGACATCTGTAACTTTGCTATGCTGACATTCACCCGGTCAAGATAGGCGAGAATATAGCAGATCATTAATAGAGGAAGCGTATGCCTGACGACTTTTTCCAGACGAGTTCTTCGTTTAATGAGCCAGTAGGTGTCTCCAGACTCAGTGCTGAGTGATTGGACATAGTTCTATCTCCAGAATGATGAAGGTTTCACTCCTTCATCGAGGTATAATGTAGGGAATTAATTTTTATTTATTCAGCCACTGCCGCGCCCATTCAAGACCGGTTACTGTTTCACCCCTCGGGTTATATTCCGCCGCGACATAGCCGGTATAATTTATTTTTTCCAGCGTCGAAAAAATCCATGTGTAATCCACTTCACCATCAATGGGTTCATGGCGCTCGGGTACGGAGGCAATTTGCACATGGCCAATATATTCTTTTAATTCGTGGATTAAATGAGTGAGATTTCCGTCGACCTGTTGCGCGTGGAAGACGTCAAATTGCAGAAGAACGTTATCCCTACCCACTTTTTGAATATATTCCAGCGCGTGATATTGGCTGGAAAACAAATACCCAGGACGTGTGGCCGGTGCCAGACCTTCAAGCAGGATGGTTATCCCGTACTTTTTGGCTTGGTTCGCTGCATACCTGACGTTATCAATAAACGTATTAGCGCATTGTGATTTATCCAGCCCGTGGGTGACGCCCGCCATGACATGTACGGCCGGGCAGTTGAGAGAGCGGGCATAACTCAGAGCCAAATCAATCGCTTTACGCGCCTCTTCTTCCCGCCCCGGCAGGGCGGACAGTCCCCATTCTCCGTGCGCAATTTCACCTGCAGGCGTATTTATCCCCATTAGCGTGAGATCATGGGTATTCAGTTCGTGTGCAATGACGTCTACCGGGTATTCATACGGAAACCATACTTCAACTGCTTTAAAACCCGCTTTTGCAGCCAGTGCAAAGCGTTCATGCAAGGGGCTTTCGGTAAATAGCATGGATAAATTTGCGACGAGTTTTACCATCATGACATTCCTCTTAATACGCTGACTTGCTCATGATTCAGATAGTTTACGGCATCGTTTTTCAGCGTAAAAAATAAGCGTGCCGATGCTTCCATCTCTTCCAGATTATCCGCGGCATCACGTAATGATGATCCCATCACCACCGGGCCATGATTCGCCAGTAAAAAAGCTTTATATTTCGTGGCACGCTGAGCGAGCCAGTGTCCAATGTCCGGGTCTCCCGGGCGAAAATAGGGCACTAGTGGTACGTCACCAACGCGCATCACGACGTAGGGGGTACATGCCGGGAGCGTATTGGTCGGATCAATGCTCTGCAGGCAGGAAATCGCGGTCAGGTAATGGCAATGGAGATGCACCACCGCACGGCACTGCGGGTTATTGCGGTAGAGCGCCAGATGAAAACTGACCTCTTTGGACGGTTTATCGCCGGAGAGCAATACGCCATCCCTGTCCACGTGTGAAAGTGTCTCAGGACTGAGCTCGCCCAGACAGGAGCCGGTTGGTGTCGCGAGAATAGTTCCGTCGTCCATCAGGAGCGAAAGATTTCCAGCTGAGCCGGTGGCATAGCCTCGCTGGAAAAAAGATCGAGCGATGGCAACCATCTGCTCACGGAGTAAAGATTCGGTCATTGCGTTACCTCGGATTTCTGCGCGCGGGAAAAAAACGCCAGATCGCCAAAATTTCCCGACTTCAGTAATAAATACAGTTGCCGGTCATCTGCTTTTATCCACGGCACGCCAGGAGAAACGGCCTTGCCAATAGTAAAACGCTGGATCCTGAGTGCTTCAGTCACGGCACCGGACGTTTCGCCTCCGGCTACGATAAAGTATTCAATACCTGAAGTTACGAGGCGGCGGGCAAGCATAGCGAAAAGGTTTTCAATCAGTAAGCGGCTGGCTTCGGCACCGTATCGTGCCTGGATGTTTTTCAACTCCGCTACGGATGTCGTCGCATAAATTAAGGGGGCACAGGTTGCCTGTGGTAACGTTTGCAGCCAGTCGATTATTTTCGAAACGTAATCGGCCAGATCCCACTCATTCTCCAGTAATCCCGCGACATCAATAGCCATCGATGGGGCAATTTTTATGTAATTCGCCACCTGTTCCTGCGTTTTTACGGAGCATGAGCCGGAAAGAATGACCGTATTGCTGGCATCGGGAACTGCGGTAAATGGAGTTGTCCGGACGGCATCGTGTGCCCAGGCTTTGGCTAATCCTGCCGCCAGTCCTGACCCGCCTGTCACCAATTTCATATCGCGCAAGGCGCGCCCCTGGAGCTCAAGATGTGTGTCGTTGAGGGCATCAATGACGACATATTGATAGCCTGCGGCGGAGAGTTCCTCAATGCGTTGAGTCAGTTGCGCGGCATTGGCGTCGAGGAACTGTGCGTTAATAAGCGCGCATTTTCCCTCGGATTGCTGCTCCATCAGGCGGCGCAGATCGCTATCCTCCATCGGATTCACCGGATGATTCCGCATTCCAGAGTCTTGCAGCAGGCGGTCTTCGACGAACAGATAACCTTGATATACTGTGCGCCCGTTTACCGGCAGAGCCGGTGAAACCACGGTCACGCGAAGATCCAACGCTGCCATCAGGGCATCGGTCACGGGGCCGATATTGCCTTGCGCAGTACTGTCGAAGGTCGAACAATATTTAAAGAAGAAGCGATCACATTGCTGGCGCTGTAGCCATTGTAGAGCGTCAAGCGACAAACTGATGGCCTCAGTTGCCGTGACGGCACGTGATTTAAGGCTAATTACCAGGGCCGTTGCCTCACTGGTGTCATCCTCATCGGGAACACCGCTGAAGAGGCGGGTTTCAATTCCGTGATTAGCCAGAAAACTGGCGATATCTGTTGCGCCAGTAAAGTCATCGGCAATGATGCCTGCTTTCATAAACAATCCCCTGTGTGGGCGATGAATGTTAATTTACGGTATTTTGTGGTGTTAAATGTTAATATCCTTGATCGTAGGGATGAAAAAAGAGACTTTAATCACAATAAACAACATTAATTACCTAATTTTCACATTTAATGCCGATTTTAGGCGCTGGACAGAGCAAGGTTATGTGATAAAATGTTAAAAAATGAGCCTGACGTTCATGCCTGGAGAGAAAGATGCTGCCTCTGGAAAGACAAGAAAAAATACTCGGAATAATAAAGGATAAGGGGGTCGTCAGCGTCGGGGAGTTGGTCAACGCGCTGGGGGTGTCGCATATGACGATCCGCCGGGATATTCAGCGACTGGAGCAGCTCAATGCTTTAGCCAGTGTTTCTGGTGGCGTGGCGTTGCCACAAAGGACGCGGTTGCTGAATGAGCCCTCACATCGGGATAAGACCCTGATGTTTCCTCAGGAAAAGGAAGCCATTAGTTTAGCGGCGATGCACCATATTCCACGGAACAGTACGGTTTATCTTGATGCAGGAACCACAACGCTGGCTCTGGCCAGAAAATTAGTGAACCACAAGGATTTGTTGATCGTGACGAATGACTTTGCGATCGCCAACCTGATGATTGAGCAAGGTCAGGGTGAATTGATTCATACCGGTGGAAGGCTCTGCCGGGAAAATCAATCCACGGTAGGGCACCTGACCGCCGTGATGCTGGAAAACTTGTTCATTGATGTGGCATTTATCTCTGCTTCGTCCTGGAATCTACGCGGGCTGTCAACGCCAAATGAAAATAAAGCCATTGTAAAACAGGCCGTTGCAAGAGTTAGCGAGAAATGTATTTTATTAAGCGACTCATCAAAATATGGCAAAATGGCAAATTTCCGCGTAATGCCTTTAACCGAACTCGATCTTATTATCAGCGACGAGGGGTTAAGCGATTCTGTCGAGCAGCTTACCAGCCAGAAGATAGCGGTTGAGCTAGCCCCACCGGTTTGACGGTTTCAGCGCAAAAGCGACCTGTTCCTCGGTATAGCGGGTCTTTTTCATGGCGATGTGCCTCTCTGTGAGATGAAAGAAAGACCGGAGACTTCAGTTTAGACTGGTACTGTTTACAGGGGGGAGATCAACGGTTAAGCGTGAACTACTGGCAGGGGCCTGGTGGTGGTGAGGACACCGTAACCTGGAGCACTGGTGGCGGCATCGCTGAAATTGCTGATAAAGAAGGAAAAAGGTTTTTTTCCTTCTTTATGGTCATCAGTCTGAGCAGCGTGCAATGCATTGGAGGCCGCTGCTTTTGTCCCAACAGGGCTGTTTATTTCGCCCGCTGCTTCAGCGCGTAAATCAGCACCACCGCGAAACACACCATTGGCAGCGCGTAGGACACCGCGGTGCTGTAGCGATCGGCAATAGCCCCCATCAGATACGGCATGATCGCGCCGCCGACGATCGCCATGATCATGACTGAACTGGCGCGTTTTGTTTGTTTACCCATGTTCTTGACGCCCATGGCGAACAGGGTTGGAAACATGATCGACATGAAGAAGAAAATGGCGACCAGTGCAATCACCGATACGCTCTCAATCCCGGCAACGACTACGCCGCACAGCACAATATTGATAATGGCGTAAATCACCAGTAGCGTGGCAGGGCGGACAAACCCCATCAGCCATGTACTGAAGAAACGGCCAACCATGAAGCTTATCATGCCGACGGAAAGCAGGTATGACGCATTCTGGTTCGACAGCGTATGCCAGTGTTCCGTGGTGTAGTTGATGAAGAATGCTCCGACGCCAACCTGCGCCGCAACGTAAAAGAACTGAGCAATCACGCCGCCGGTGAAATGTCCGTGCTGCCACAATCCTTTCTCGATGCCGCTATCTTCTGTGGTGCTTTGCTCGCGAATGTCAGGCAATTTTGTGCGCCCGAACAGGAAGGCGATCAGCAGAACCAGGACTGCGATAGCGACGTAGGTGGTTTTTACCGATGACAACCCGTCAGCGGTGGTGCCCTGGGTGGCGGAGAAGAACAGCGAGCCGCCGATGATTGGGCCAATGAACTGGCCTAAGCCATTGAATGACTGGGAAAGGTTCAGGCGACGCTCGGCCCCAGCGGGATCGCCCAATACGGTGGCAAACGGGTTAGCTGCGGTTTCCAGACATCCCAGACCGAGAGCGATGACAAACAGTGCGAACAGGAACATGGCAAAGCTGCCTGCGGAAGCCGCAGGGACAAACAGCAGCGCGCCCAACGCATACAGACATAATCCGACCAGGATCCCGGCCTTGTATCCAAACCTGTCCATAAAGAAGCCAGCGGGCAGGGCGATGATAAAATAGGCCCCGAAATACGCGGCCTGTAGCAGGCCTGACTGGGCTTTGTTAACGTGCAAGACTTCCTGGAAATGCTTATTCAGGACATCCAGCAGCCCGTAGGATAAACCCCACAGGAAAAACAGCGTGGTGACAAGAATGAACGCCAGTCGGAAACCGGACGTCGTTTTGCGCTGCGCATAAGCAGGCACGGCAGTTTTGTCGGCGAGCATAGTGATTCCTCAGTATCTGGTAACGCGTGTAGGGGGTCAGCTCAGTTGGCTGATTTTTTATGTCAGATAACATGAAAAACGTAATGAACTCCCTCATTGCAGGGAGCGGATCTACTGCTGATCGGCAAGCGAAAAAATCCTCTCCATTTCCACCCACTTTTCACCGGCGGGCGTCCACGGCGTGGGGCGCTGATATTTCCACATCAGGGCTTCCCACTCACAAATTTTCGGATCGGCAAGACTGCGGCGTTCAAACAGGCCGCTGTCAAAATCTTCTGTGGTTTCCATCACCATGAACAGCCGGTTACCCAGCCGGTAAATTTCCATCTCCGCGATGCCATAGCGGCGAAGATGCGCGGTGACTTCCGGCCAGATCTCGCGGTGATAGCGCTGATATTCTTCGATAAGCGCTGGATCGTCCGCCAGATCCAGAGCCTGACAATAGCGGCGCTTCATGTCAGCGCCCGGTCGAGATGCATATAGCCGCCGTCCACGGTCAGCCACTGGCCGGTAGTGTGGGAGGCGCGGGAAGAGAGCAGGAATACCACGGTATTGGCAATTTCCTGCGGCGTGGTCATGCGCTGGCCCAGCGGAATATGCGAGGTAATTTGCTGCAGTTTTTCTTCGGGATGGTCGAAGCTTTTTATCCAGCGTTCGTACAGCGGTGTCATCACCTCCGCCGGGATCACCGCGTTCACCCGGATACCATCACCAAGCAGCGCCGCCGCCCATTCCCGTGTCAGTGCCAGAATGCCGCCTTTCGCGGAGGCATAACCGCTGGTATTACCTTGACCGGTCAACGCGGTTTTTGAACTGATATTCACGATGGCTCCTCGACTGGCGCGCAGGGCGTCCAGGCTCAGATGTGCCATCAGGTAGTAGTGAATCAGGTTTTGTTCGAGCGATTTAACAAACGCTTCCCGACCGGCATCCAGTCCGACGTTGTCGTTAGCTCCGGCGTTATTGACCAACCCGTCGATGCTGCCGTAGCGCGTGAGGACATCGTCCACGCAGGCCTTGCAGCTGGCTTCATCCCGTAGTTCAGTCAGCACAAAACTGGCCCGGGGCGAAAGTTGCTGCAGCTTATGCATCAGCTCATTGGGCGGTTCGGTATTGCTGATAATCACCGGAATGGCACCTTCTTCCGCCAGCGTCAGCGAAATTGCGCCACCGATACCGGAGCCACCACCGGTAACGATTATTATCTTATTTTGCAGATGCAGATTCATAACTTGTTTCCTGTAGTCGGTAAACCGTGCGGGCAGTGTTGCCATAGATGGCTGCCTGCTCGTCGGCACTCAGCGCTGCCGTAGCCCGCTCACTAAAATCCCACGGATTTTCATCCGCTCCGGCCAGCAGACACACCGGCCAGTCGGAGCCAAACATCAGCCGCTCACTGCCAAAAATCTCCAGGGCAGCGTCGAAATAGGGCAGCAGGTCGCGGGACGACATCCCCGCAGGTCGAGGTTCGGTCAGCAGTCCGGAGATTTTGCAGCTGACGTGTTTTAACGCCGCCAGGGGCGCAATCTGTCTCTTCCAGTGCGCGGCACCCAGGCTGAGATCGGGCTTGCCGCAGTGGTCGAGCACCAGAAAATAGCTGTCATGACGTCCGGCAAACTCTACAGCCTCTGACAGATGACGGTGCGTAACCAGAATTTCATAGACGTATTCCTGCTGCTGAAGCTGACGGAGTCCGCGATTAACCGCTGTATCCGCCAGCCACTGCGCAGGGGAAAGCTCGTCCTGGACCTGATGACGAAAACCACGCAGCAGGGGATGAGAGATAGCCTCCAGATCCTTTTGCAGCTCAGGCGAGGAGAGCTCCAGCCAGCCGGTTACGGCGCGCACGAAGTCAGTTTGTTCTGCTATCTCCAGCAGCCAGCGCGTTTCAGCGGCGGAGGAGCGCGCCTGAACCAGGATCGCACTCTGCATATCATGACGTTGTAACGTTGGCTGCAGCATGTCCGGCAATAAGTCCTGCTTCAGCACTCCCATTTCGGCACTTATCCACGGATAATCCTGCGGCGTGTAGCGCCAGAAATGCTGGTGACTGTCGACTCGCATCATCGGCGTTCTCCTGCGTCGGTCATTAAGACCTGTCGTGATGGCGATATTTTTCGATCGAGGCCTGATGCATTTCGATTGAAAATCCCGGGGCACGCGGTGGCATATAAGCCGCGTCGCGGATATCGCACGGATGAACAAAATGTTCGTGAAGGTGGTCAACGTATTCGATCACGCGGCCTTCATACGTGCCGGCAATGCAGAGATAATCAATCATCGACAGATGCTGCACGTATTCGCACAGCCCGACCCCCCCCGCATGAGGACAGACCGGCAGATTGTATTTGGCCGCCATCAGCATCACGGCCAGCACCTCATTCACGCCACCCATGCGGCAGGCGTCAATCTGCACCACGTCGATGGCCTCGCGCATGATGAACTGCTTGAACATAATGCGGTTCTGGCACATTTCGCCGGTGGCGACTTTAACCGGCGCAACGCCCTGGCGGATTTTGCGGTGGCCTTCGATGTCATCCGGGCTGGTCGGCTCTTCAATAAACCACGGACTGGCAAAGGCGAGGGCGTTCACCCAAGGTATCGCCTCGTTGGTTTCCCATACCTGATTGGCGTCGATCATCAGTTTGCGATCCGGCCCAATGACCTCGCGCGCAATGCGCACGCGGCGAATATCATCTTCCAGATCACGCCCGACTTTCAGCTTCAGATAATCGAAACCGGCATCGACGGCCTCCTGGCACAAACGGCGCAATTTATCGTCGGGATAGCCCAACCAGCCCGCCGACGTGGTGTAGCAGGGGTAACCTTCCGCCAGCAGCTTCGCCGTACGCTGGGCTTTGTTGTCGGCTCGCTGCTGCAATAATGCCAGCGCTTCCTGCGGCGTAATGCAGTCGGTGATGTAGCGGAAATCGATACAGCGCACCAGCTCTTCCGGCGACATATCGGCGACCAGTTTCCACAGCGGTTTGCCGGCCGCTTTGCCCCATAAATCCCATATCGCATTCACTACCGCGCCGGTCGCCAGATGAATAGCCCCTTTGTCAGGGCCAATCCAGCGCAGCTGGCTGTCACTGGTAAAATCACGCCAGAATTTGCCCATATCGGCGGTGATGTCAGTCAGCACGCGGCCAACAACCAGATGTTCCAGCGCTTTAATCGCTGCGCAGCAGATTTCATTGCCGCGCCCGATAGTAAACGTCAGGCCGTGCCCGCTCAGCGTCGGATTATCCGTTTCCAGAATCACGTACGCTGCGGAATAATCCGGGTCCGGATTCATCGCATCCGAGCCATCCAGCGCCTGAGAGGTGGGGAAGCGTACATCTTCAACACGTAGAGCCGTAATCGTTGTCATCGCAAAGTGTTCCTTCCGCTGTTTATGCCTGCACCGTCTTCTGACGTTGCTCGCCCAGACCTTCGATTCCCAGACACATCACCTGTCCGGCCTGCAGGTATACCGGTGGCTTTTGTCCAAGCCCGACGCCCGGCGGCGTGCCGGTGGAAATGATGTCGCCCGGTTGCAGGCTCATGAAACGGCTGAGGTAGCTGATAATTTCGGGGATCTGGAAAATCATGGTGCGCGTGTTGCCGTTCTGATAGCGCTGGCCGTCTACCTCCAGCCACAGATTAAGGCGGTGAGGGTCAGGGATTTCATCGGCCGTGACCAGCCACGGCCCGGTAGGGCCGAAAGTATCGCAACCTTTGCCTTTGTCCCATGTGCCGCCACGTTCAATCTGAAATTCCCGTTCGGAAACATCGTTGATCACGCAGTAACCGGCGACGTGCGACATTGCATCAGCCTCGCTGATATAGCGCCCGCCGGTGCCGATGACCACGCCAAGCTCCACTTCCCAGTCGGTTTTGGTCGAATCACGAGGGATTTCTACATCATCGTTTGGGCCGACTATGGCGCTGGTCCATTTATTAAATACAACCGGTTCTTTCGGGATTTCTGCACCGGTTTCAGCCGCGTGGTCTGCGTAGTTCAGCCCGATACAGATAAATTTACCTACGTTGGCGACACACGCGCCGAGGCGTGGCTCGCCACTCACCAAAGGCAGGCTTTGTGGATCGAGCTTGCGTAAAGCTTCAAGCGTTTCCGGCTGTAAAAATTCGCCGCTGATGTCAGCGACATGTGCGCTCAGATCGCGCAGTTTGCCGTTAGTGTCCAGCAGGCCGGGGCGCTCCGAACCTGCATTGCCGTAACGAAGTAATTTCATGGGGCAGTGTCCTTCTGTGAAAGTAGAATCTAAAGTCTGCTGTTTGCTGCTTCCGGCGCGTCAGTTGCTCCAGCCGCCGTCAATAATTTGTACCGTGCCGGTGGTGTATGAACTGGCGTCGGAGGCCAGATACAGCGCCAGCTGGGCGATTTCCTCGGTTTTGCCGATGCGTCCGATCGGCTGGCGGGCAACAAACGCCGCGTAGACGTCGGCTTCGCTGCGGCCTTCGGCCTCGGCCTGTGCGGCAATGCGCTGGCGCAGGGAAGGCGACTCCACCGTGCCCGGACAAATGGCGTTGCAGCGGATACCGCGGGTGACATAGTCCGCCGCGACGGAGCGCGTCAGGCCAATAACGGCAGCTTTGGATGCGCTGTAGGCAAAGCGATTAGGCACGCCTTTGACGCTCGAAGCGACCGACGACATATTGATAATCGAGCCGCGGCTGCCTTCGAGCATGGCGGGTAAAAAGGCGCGGATCATACGGAACATCGCAGTCACGTTAAGATCCAGCGCAAACTGCCATTCACGTTCGGTGCAGCTCAGAATGTCACCGCTGTGAACTACCCCGGCGCAGTTAAACAGCACGTCGATTGCGCCGGTCTCTTCCGCCAGGGCGGAAATGGCCTGAGGGTCGGTAACATCCAGTAGGCGTGGGGTGATCCCCGGAATATCCAGCAGCGCATCGATGTTGATATCGGTGGCAATCACCTCTGCGCCTTCACGAGCAAACAGTGAGGCGGTGTTAAAGCCGATGCCTTGTCCGGCGGCGGTAATCAGCACTTTTTTCCCTGCCAGGTTCATAGCCACTCCCAGGTAATGTTGCTTTAAAGGCCTAATGGTCAGGCCATTAAGGGTGAAAAAAAGGCGTGATAAGCGCTGCTTTTTGCTAAGATGTCGGGCAAGCTGCCACTTAACACGCCATTTTGGTTAACTAATTTTTTACATGTATAAAACAAATCAGCAAGATTTTTGTCCGAATAATGCTAGCTGAATCACTTAATAAGCGTTGACCTCAGGTGCCAGATGCCGATAAAAAAATTAGAGAATCCTAGAATATACAGACAGATAGCTGATCAGCTAAAGACGCTGATTGATAATAAAGAATTTCCACCCGGTAGCCGTCTGCCCGCAGAGCGCGATCTGGCCAGTCAGTTTCAGGTGAGCAGGGCGTCCGTACGGGAGGCGCTGATTGCGCTGGAAGTGATCGGTCTGGTGAGCGTGCGGGTCGGTAATGGCGTGATTGTTTGCCAGCCTCCGGCGGCACCTGCCACGTTATCGCAGGAGCCGGTCATGTCGCTGGCAGGGCGAAATCAGTGGGCGGATGTTGATGATGAGTTAAATATCGAGCTGGATTTCACCGCCGAACTGCCGCCGTTCTCCCTGCTGCAAACACGGCGTCTGATAGAACCTGAGACCGCCGCACTGGCGGCAAAAAACGCCACTGACGAAGAACTTGCGGCGATCAGGCAGGCATATGAGCAAAATTGTCGCGATAACCGAAACGGCTCGGCTACGCATCCGGGCGACCGTTTATTTCATATCCGTATTGCCCAGGCCAGCGGCAATCCGGCGTACGCCTTTATCATTGCACACCTGCTCGGCCACCGTTACGGCACCATGTTCCGCAGTCTGCAGCTCCATTACACACCGCAGGATATGCCGCACCGTTCAGAAGTAGAGCACCTTGGGATCCTCACCGCACTGGAAGCCCGCGACAGCCGTGCGGCGAAAAAAACAATGAAAGACCATCTCGATGCAGTGATTAAAATTTTTGGGCAGGGATGAGTAAGGACGCGGAACCCTCGGGATTGTCTGGCCACCTCTTCTGGGGCTGAGAGGGGACGCCTGCGTTTTCATGCTGGCATTAAACCAGCCTGGTCAGTAACCCGCTCCCTTACGGCTGTCTCTTGATCAAAAGATCTGAGCAAGAGACAGCTCTACACAGAGGGGTAATTATCGATATCATATCCTCCGACAGTTTTAACCTATATTCCCTGCAGTTTTGCCAGTAATGACATCCTTTCAGTGGCGACATCAATATCGTTGAGTAATCCCGCCTCATCGGCCAGCCGGAACAGTTCACTGTAATGGGTGAGGCTGCGCGCACTCTCCATACCGCCCAGCAGGGTGAAATGGTGCTGATGTCCATTGAGCCAGGCAAGAAACACGATGCCCGCTTTATAGTACTGCGTTGGACGGGCAAAAATGTGCCGCGCCAGCGGCAGCGTGGGCGTGAGTATCTGCTGATATTGCTGCCGATCGCCTTGTGCCAGAGCATGCAATGCTCCTGCTGCTGCAGGGGCAATCGCATCGAGGATCCCCAACAGTGCGTGTGAGTACCCTTGCGCATCACCGGCTATCAGTTCGGGATAGTTAAAATCGTCGCCGGTATACATTTTTACTGTGGCCGGTAACTGACGACGCATCTCTATCTCACGCTCTTTATCCAGCAATGAGATCTTGATACCGTCGATTTTTGCCTGATGGCGTTGGATAACCGATAAACAAATTTCCATTGCGTTGTGGATGTGTTCGCTACCCCAATAACCACGCAGTGCGGGATCGAACATATCGCCGAGCCAGTGAATAATGACCGGTTCCCGTACTTGCCGGAGTACTGTGTCATAGACCCGAATATAATCGTCGGGCCCTTTGGCTATCGCGGCTAACGCCCGGCTGGCCATCAGAATAATGCGTCCGCCGAAGGCCTCAATGGCCGAAATCTGTTGTTCATAGGCATCAATCACATCCTGAAGCGTCAACGCGGAGAAATCACTCAAATGATCGGTGCCTGCCCCGCTGGCTACTGCGATGCCAGGGAAGTCTTTCGCCTGTTCGACACTGCGCTGGATAAGCTCAAGGCTGGTTGGCCAGTCTAACCCCATTCCGCGCTGGGCCGTGTCCATGGCTTCTGCCACCCCAAAACCGAGCGACATTAAATAGCGGCGATATTCCAGAGTCGCCTCCCAGTCGATAGCGATATCGTGGCTGGGATCGCGCATTTTCCGTGGGTCCGTCACGACATGCGCAGCGGCAAAAACGTGGCGATTGAACACTGGTGAGGGCGGCAAACTCCAGCTGCGCTGGCCTTTTACGCGATAGGTGTACGGTTGACCGTTGTTATCCAGAATGCGCACATGATTGCTGACAGTCATCGTTGATACCTCGTCATTAATGCTTGAGTTGTTGCCCAACAGGCAATGGATCATCGGCGTTATTTACTGTGGTAACGGCGAGTTTGCGTACCACGGGCAGGACCAGACTGCTGGCGAGGATAACCGCGGCGGCGGCCAGCCAGACGGGTTGCAGCGTGTATTGCTGGGCGAAATAGCCTGCGACAATCGGTGAGATACCCCCGGCAGCCATTCCCATATTCATCACAAAACCGATAGCGGAACCTCGCAGGGAAGGCGGCACCAGTTCAGCGGTGATAGAGAGGACAATCGGAGTAATGGGATAGCCAAGGAATCCCAGCAGCATCACCAGCATAATAACCAACGGAACGGACAGGTTGAGGGTCATGGCTGCCATCAGGAAACCGCTGACGATAGTGATAGCCATCAGGATATGACGACGGCGAAGAAAATCACCTTTGTCACAGTATCGACCCAACACAAACCCACCCAGCGCCCCGGTAAGTCCTAACAGACTGGCTATTGTCCCGGCGGTGCCAATGGTCAGGTTTTTAACCTGCATCAGATAGCTTGGCGCCCACAGCAGCACAATCCACCATCCGGCCAGTAAAATGAAGTAATACAGGGCCATCATCATCACCGGAGCATGCCGAAACAGGGTACGCAATGGGACTTTTTCTGCCGCCTGGCGGGCAATTAAATCGGCAGGTTTGCGATCGTTTTTTACCAGGAAGGCATATAACAGGGCCACCAGAATACCCATCGCCCCCGCGACATAAAACACTACCCGCCAGCCAAATACCGGGCCGAGCACCGCCCCCATCCAGGTGCCAAGAAAACCGCCGATCGGATAACCCATCCAGTACAATGACATCACCGTCGTGCGCTGTTTCTCGCTGGTGACGTTAGCGACTTCGAGCGAGGCGGCAGGCCAAAAAATACCTTCCCCGACGCCGGTCATCACGCGATAAAAAATAAGGCTGGTCAGGCTGCCTGCGACACCGGTCAGGAGTGTCGCAAAGGAGAACAGCATCAGGCCGAGAATGAGGACTGGCTTTCCACTCAACTTGTCGGCAATGATCCCGGCAATGAACAGGAAGACAATAAAACCAAAAAAGAAGGAAGAGAGCAGAATCCCGCTTTCACCTTTGCCCAGACCAAATTCAGCAGCAATCAGGCCGATAGCGGAGGATACGGTCATGCGGTCAACCGAGTACATCATGTATCCCAGCCCACACAGGACGGTGACCAGAATCATTTTTCGGGTATCTGTATTCATATTTTCCTCGACATGTCTGTTGAACGACGAAAACAGCTTTTCAGCTCTGTCAGATACAATGGATGTTTAACCGTACTCCTGATGACGCGTTTTGCAGGTGTCGAGAACATCGTCGGGATCTGTTGTCCACCAGTGATGGCGGGAGAAGATTTCGACTTCATGGAAACCTTGATATCCCTGAGCCTCCACCGCCTGCCGGCATCCGCGGATATCAATCACACCATCTCCCATCATGCCGCGATCTTCCAGCAGATCCTGGGTTGGATTGAGCCAGTCGCAAATGTGGAAGGCCAGCAGACGTTTTTGTCCGGCACGGATGATTTGCTGATGGAAATCGGCATCCCACCAGGTGTGATAGAGATCGACGGCGATGCCCAGCCCGTCATCGCCCAGTGCGTCACACAGATCATTCGCTTGTTTCAGGCTGTTTACACAGGCGCGGTCGGCGGCATACATCGGATGAAGCGGTTCGATAGCCAATGGCATGCCTCGTGGTCGCGAATATTCCAGTAATGCGTTCAGTCCGTCGTAGATCTGTTGGCGCGCACCGGCTAAATCCTTCGAGCCGGCAGGCAAACCACCGACGACCAGCACCAGGCAGGCGGCATTAAGCGTTAGCGCTTCATCTACTGCCCGAAAATTATCGATGAGGTTGTCATGGCGTGCTTCGGCGCTGTTGGCCGGGAACATGCCGCCACGGCAATAGCCGGTGACGCTGAGCTGATGCGCACTTATCAGCCTGGCGGTTTCCTGCAATCCGAGTTGCGCCACCTGATCGCGCCAGGGGGAAATTCCGTGAATACCGTGACGGGCGCAGCCTTCAATGATCTGTTTAAGATCCCATTGCTGGCGTACCGTTGCGGTGTTGAGAGAGAGTTTTTGCGGATCGGGTCTGGACATAGACTGGGCCTCAGCGAGTCAGGGAAGGGACATCAATCCAGCGGCGCTCTTTCCAGCTTTTCAGCGCCAGGTCGACCAGTTGCAGACCTTTTGCGCCTTCCAGCAGGTCCCAGCGATATTGCCCTTCTCCAAAGACATGACGGAGAAACAGTTCCCACTGTACTTTAAAAGCGTTGTCGTAAATCTGGGTGTCCGGCACCGTTGCCCAGTCTTCGAAGAAGTTATGCGTCTGTCGCACGTCAGGGTTCCACACTGGTTTTGGCGTATTGACGCTGGCCTGAGTAAAACAGTCTGTCAGCCCGGCAACGGCGGAGCCTTTCACACCGTCAACCTGGAAAGTCACCAGGTCATCGCGGCGAACGCGAACGCACCAGGAACTGTTTATTTGCACAATTGTGCCGTTATGCAGTTCAAAGGTGGCGTAAACCGCGTCATCTGCGGTAGCCGGGTAGGGCTGATGTTGTTCATTCCAGCGCTTAGGGATATGCGTGGCGCCAATACAACTGAGGCTTTTAATTTCACCAAACAAATTGTCAATGACATACCGCCAGTGACAAATCATATCCAGAATAATGCCGCCGCCCTCTTCACTGCGATAATTCCAGGATGGACGCTGGGTGGGCTGCAGATTGCCTTCAAACACCCAATAGCCGAACTCACCGCGTACGGATAGCACTTTACCGAAGAAACCGGATTCATTAAGCAGTTTGAGTTTCTGCAAACCCGGGAGCCATAGCTTGTCCTGCACCACGCCATGACAAACGCCTTTCTCACGGGCGAAATGGTATAAATCCAGGGCTTCATCCAGGCTCATCGCCACCGGTTTTTCGCTGTAAACGTGTTTCCCTTTGCTGATTGCTTTTTTCAGAAGAGCAGGGCGGGCCTGCGTGGTAGCGGCATCAAAAAAGATAATGTCGTTGGGATTGTTCAGCGCCTCATCAAGGTCTGTTCCCCAGCGTTCGATCCCAAACTCTTGCGCCAGCGCGGCCATTTTCTCCGCATTGCGACCAATTAAAATCGGATCCGGCATCAGGCGATCGCCATTTGCCAGCATCACGCCACCTTGCTGGCGAATGCTGACGATCGAACGGATTAAGTGCTGATTCTTCCCCATGCGTCCGGTTACGCCATGCATGATAATGCCAACGGAAATCTGAGACATTCATTCACCTCATTATCAAATTTTATGATTGACGCACTCCTTGAAGGAGTCACCAACCGGGTTAATACTATTCAACTAACTGGTTGATGATTTCATCATAGGATCCCGATCCTATTCTGACTTTGACACACTTCACATAACCAACTAGTTGGTTGAAAATGAGTTGAGACTTGTTTTACCGCCAAATTGAGGCACTATAATGTTAAAAAAAGCAGGGAAAGACGAGGAATGGAGCGTGGTTAAAAAGACGGAAAACGATAAAAACGCGTCTGCCGATAAACAGATTCGTATTCTTCAGGCGGCGCGCGCTGAGTTTGCTGAGAAAGGTTTTGATGGCGCACGGGTAGACAGTATTGCCGCCCGTGCTCATGCCAATAAACAGCTTATTTATTACTATTTTACCAACAAAGATGTGCTGTTTACCCGGGTACTGGAAGATGCCTACCGGGATATCCGTAAGCATGAGGCTGCGTTGTTACTGGATGATTTTCCTGCCGATGAAGCGATTCTGAAACTGGTTGAGTTTACCTGGCAATATTATCTCAAAAATCCAGAATTCATTCGCTTGCTGAATAGTGAGAACCAGTTAAAAGCCCGGCATCTTAAAGATTCTGCGGTGACTGTCGGTATCAACCAAAGCTGGATAAGCATCACTAAAAGTCTTCTGGAACGCGGGAGCCGTGAAGGAACGGTCAGACCCCATCTCGACGTCATGCAACTCAACATCAACATTTCGGCACTGGGCTTCTTTTATCTGATCAACCAGTCGACGCTGTCTATCCTGTATCAAAAGGATCTCAGTGAGAAAGCCGCGCTGGATGAACGCCTTCGGGTGATGAAAGAGTGCATCGCCGCATGGATAAAACCATGACGATAGGGTGGCTTTATACAATCGGGCGAGCGCTAGCCTGTCAATTACGAAAATCTCTACTACCGTGGCGATCTGATCAGCTTCGACATTAATCGAGCCTTTAACGTGATTCCTTTTTTCGGAAAAGCTCTTATAGTTCAAATAATTTAAGTTGGACTAAATATTTATAAGCGTTTCCAATATTGTTAGGCAGTCAATAAATATTTTCTTCGGCCCTTGGTTTTCATCGGTGTCTTAACGAAGGCCGCTTTACCGTTTACAAGACTTCCCGCTGGCATTACTATCCTGTCCAGGGATTAACGAAATATTAATCCCAACCTATTGATTTTGATTTAAATGACTCGGGGTGCCCTTCTTCGTTGAAGGCTGAGAAATACCCGTACCACCTGATCTGGATAATGCCAGCGTAGGGGGCCGAAATTCGGCCTACTTATCATTAGGTTGACTCTCTTTTTTGTCCGTGCGTATGCACTTGAGGTAAAAAGAGGGCTTGTCTATGAGGTTAAAATCACTTCCGTACACCTTCAAAAGGTACGGTAACTACTACATCCAGATCCGTCTATCGGATGGGCGTTCGTATAAAAAATCACTGTCCACTGACAGCTATCGCGAAGCATCTGCTTTGATGATTAACATCATCCCGCACCTCCCTTTTGTTAAATCATTAGCTACACCGATCCCTGTGTTCGATTCATTCTTGTGTAATCTCATTGCGTCAGAGCGCAAGGCTTCGAGAAATCCGCTTTTACCCCAACAGCAGATAATTGTTCCTGCTGAAATCGTGGAACCTCAAACGCCAGCCGAACCGGAAAAAGTGCTAACCCTTTCGAATGCGTGGGCAATGTACAATGTAGTGGCACACTGAATTTGGCCACCTGAACAGAGGTGATATGCTCACCTCAGAACAACACAGGTGCACCAATGAAAAGAAAAAATTTTAGTCCTGAATTCAGACGTGAGTCAGCCCAGTTGGTTGTCGATCAAAATTACACTGCCGCTCAGGCAGCGAAGGCCATGGACGTTGGCCTTTCTACGATGACGAAATGGGTAAAACAGCTGCGTGATGAACGGCAGGGCAAAACGTCAAACGCCTCTCCAATAACCCCGGAACAAATCGAAATACGTGAGCTAAAGAAAAAGCTGCAACGTATTGAAATGGAAAACGAAATATTAAAAAAGGCTACCGCGCTCTTGATGTCAGACTCCCTGAACAGTTCTCGTTAATCGGGAAACTCAGGGCGCGTTATCCAGTGGCCTCTCTCTGCCACGTGTTCGGGGTTCATCGTAGCAGCTACAAATACTGGCAAAA